>NZ_CP193665.1:0-1200000 GCF_051106265.1 Streptococcus sp. KHUD_015 | reverse complement strand
GTTTTGGAGTATCTCAGAGAACAGACAGAACATCCAGACCATTATATTTTTGTTCCTATCAGCTTCATTAGCGAGCATATTGAAGTCTTATTTGATAATGATGTGGAATGTTATGACTTGTGTCAAGAATTGGGTGTGACCTACCATCGTCCACCAATGCCAAATACAGATTCTCGTTTGATTGATGCTTTGATCAATACAGTCAGAGCTAATGAACATCAAGAATTTAAGGAATTTCTCCCAGAAGAAGAAACCTTTGATGAATTAGTTCCTTCAGATGAGACTAAAAATATCTTGGCCGAATCTCAAGATTTACAAATGCCAGAATTTGTGAAAAAACTGATTGAGAAGAAAGGTCGTGAAAATGTTAAGATGCCTTATTTGATCAAGAAAATGCTAGAGAAAGCAGGTAAGTTGCCGAAAGAGTAAAGAAAAAGGATTTAGCTTTGTGCTAGATCCTTTTAATCGATTATTTTTTCTCAAGAAGCGCTTTGATTTCTTGAAGTACTTCCAATTCAGTTGGAGCAGCTGGAGCTTCCTCAGCAGCTTCTTCTTTTTTAGTAAGGCTTTGAGCTTTTTCCATAGCTTTAATAACGAAGAAGAGAACAGTACCTACAACAAGGAAGTTGATAATAGCACTCAAGAATTTACCATATGTAACACCATTCCATGCAAGTTCAGCGATGTTTTGTACTTTCGCAGCTTCCAAGGCTGGATTCAATAGAAGTGGAGTGATGATATCGTTAACGAATGAAGTTACGATTGCACCAAAAGCAGAGGCAATGATCACACCGACAGCAAGGTCTACGACATTACCACGAAGCAAAAATGCTTTAAGATCTTTTAACATTTTCATAATTCCTTTCCAAAATTTTTTATCTTTATTATATATTAATTAAGAAATGCTTGCAAGCTATATGCTTAAATTTTTTTATTTTTTAAAAATAAATACCTTACTAAGAATGTAATTAAGAATAATTATCAAAAATTGTGAAATGATCGTTTCAATTGCATTTATCTTATCAAGATTTTCATTTACAAATTGCCCTATGATATGAGGGAATTGAGTCACAAACAGAAAAGTAAAGAGAAAATCTAACAGAAAAGTAGAAAGGCGAGCAAGAGAAAATTTCAATAAACGGATAAGTCGATTCTTCCTTGTTTGCTTAAACACGATTGTATCATTTGTGATAAAGGAAAAGAGGATACCGATAATATTTGCTAGTCCAGTAGCGAGAAGTTCTTTATGGGTTAATTGATAAATGACTAATCGAGATAGGATAGAAACAAGAGTCGTCGCTATACCAAAAAAGAGATAGGCTAAGAGCTCATTCATGAAGAGATTTTGAATGCGTTTTTTCATGCTTTTAGTATAGCATAAAGCAGGCTATTGTGCTATACTAGTAAGGTTGAATGAATCAACCCTTGGTGCTTAGCTTCTTTCACCAAGCATATTTTACGCGGACAACCCGCCAAAGGAGAAATGATGAAAAAATTAACTGTTCGTGATGTAGCAGATATTGCAATCGTCGCTGCTATCTACGTCGTTTTGACTGTCACACCGCCTCTAAATGCCATTAGCTATGGCGCTTATCAGTTCCGTATTTCAGAAATGATGAACTTTATGGCTTTTTACAATCCTAAGTACATCATCGGAGTTACCATCGGTTGTATGATTGCTAATTTCTTTAGCTTCGGACTGCTAGATGTCTTTGTTGGTGGTGGATCAACCTTGGTATTCCTCAGTTTAGGTGTTTGGCTTTTTGCAAAATACAGCAAGGATTACCTCTTTAACGGATTGATTCGAAAAGACCATTTCTTCTTTTCAATCCTCTTTTCCATTTCCATGTTTACTATCGCTGCCGAGTTGAATATCGTAGCGCAATTACCATTTTTCCTTACTTGGTTTACAACAGGAGTTGGTGAATTTGCTTCATTGATTATTGGAGCGATTATTATCGGTAAAATTGGTCGTCGAATCGATTTAAGCAAATAGAATTAGATAAGCTAGGTAGCTCTTACCTGGCTTTTCCTTATAGAAAATTTCTAAGAAAACTTGACAAGTTTTTCTAACTATAGTATACTTTTTAAGTAAGCTGATTTAGCTCAGTTGGCAGAGCGCATCCATGGTAAGGATGAGGTCGCCGGTTCAATCCCGGCAATTAGCATGATATTTATAGGGAAACTCTTGAACGCAAGAGTTTTTTCTTATGCTCGCGAGAAAAATTTTGATTTTTGTATAATAAAAATCATCCTGCAAAAATTTTTTATTGACAAAACCAAGTATCTCTAGTAATATAGTAGATGCGATGAGTCGATAGGTAGTCTTCGGACTACTATTGAGCATAAGGAGGTCATAACGCAGGAGCGGACCTTGATGAGTTGTGTGAACCTGCTCATCACATGAAGATGCCTCTTAGTCCCTGGTCTAGCGACTGGGGATTTTTATTTTCCAAAAAATGATGAAAAAGCTTTGCAATTCATGGAAAAAGTAGTATAATACATCTATTATAGAAATTTTTAGAAAATTCCGAAAGAGGTTATTTATGGGATATACAGTTGCTGTAGTCGGCGCGACAGGTGCTGTCGGTGCTCAGATGATAAAAATGTTGGAAGAATCAACACTTCCAATCGATAAAATTCGTTTACTTGCTTCTGCACGTTCAGCGGGCAAGACTTTGAAATTTAAAGACCAAGATATTACGATTGAAGAAACGACTGAAACAGCTTTTGAAGGAGTTGATATTGCTCTCTTTTCAGCAGGTGGTTCTACATCAGCTAAGTATGCACCGTACGCAGTTAAAGCTGGAGCGGTAGTAGTTGATAATACATCTTACTTCCGTCAAAATCCAGATGTTCCTTTGGTTGTTCCAGAGGTCAATGCTCACGCACTTGATGCCCACAACGGTATCATTGCTTGCCCTAACTGTTCAACAATCCAAATGATGGTAGCGCTTGAGCCAGTTCGCCAAAAATGGGGCTTGGATCGTATCATTGTTTCAACTTACCAAGCAGTTTCAGGTGCTGGTATGGGAGCAATTCTTGAAACACAACGTGAACTTCGTGAAGTCTTGAATGATGGAGTGAAACCACGTGATTTACACGCAGAAATTTTGCCTTCAGGTGGTGATAAGAAACATTATCCTATCGCCTTCAACGCTCTCCCACAAATCGATGTCTTCACTGACAATGATTACACATACGAAGAGATGAAGATGACTAAGGAAACTAAGAAAATCATGGAAGATGATAGCATCGCAGTATCTGCAACATGTGTGCGAATTCCAGTCTTGTCAGCTCACTCTGAGTCTGTTTACATCGAAACAAAAGAAGTGGCTCCAATCGAAGAAGTGAAAGCAGCTATCGCAGCCTTCCCAGGTGCTGTTCTTGAAGATGATGTAGCTCATCAAATCTATCCGCAAGCCATCAATGCAGTTGGTTCACGTGATACCTTTGTTGGTCGTATCCGTAAAGACTTGGATGCTGAAAAAGGAATTCACATGTGGGTTGTTTCAGATAACCTTCTCAAAGGTGCTGCTTGGAACTCAGTTCAGATTGCAGAAACTCTTCACGAACGTGGCTTGGTTCGTCCAACAGCTGAATTGAAATTTGAATTAAAATAGTCATATAATTTAGGAGTTCAGATGAACTCCTTCTTTGAAATAGAGAGGTGTTTCTCATGTCTTATCAAGATTTAAAAGAGTGTAAAATCATCACAGCCTTTATTACCCCCTTCCACGAGGATGGTTCCATCAACTTTGATGCTATTCCAGCCTTGATTGAGCATTTATTGGACCATCATACGGATGGAATTCTTCTTGCTGGTACGACAGCTGAAAGTCCTACCTTGACCCACGATGAAGAGTTGGAGATTTTTACTGCTGTACAAAAAGTTGTTAATGGTCGGGTACCGCTTATTGCTGGTATCGGTACCAATGATACTCGTGATTCAATCGAGTTTGTAAAAGAAGTAGCAGAGTTTGGTGGTTTTGCAGCTGGACTTGCAATCGTCCCTTACTACAACAAACCTTCTCAAGAAGGGATGTATCAGCACTTTAAAGCAATTGCAGACGCTTCTGACTTACCGATTATTATCTATAACATTCCTGGGCGTGTAGTTGTTGAATTAACTCCGGAAACCATGCTTCGTTTGGCTGACCATCCAAATATTATCGGTGTCAAAGAATGTACTAGCTTGGCTAATATGGCTTACTTGATTGAGCACAAGCCTGAAGAATTCTTGATTTATACAGGTGAGGATGGAGATGCTTTCCATGCCATGAACCTTGGTGCGGATGGGGTTATTTCTGTTGCCTCTCATACAAATGGGGATGAGATGCACGAGATGTTTACGGCCATTGCAGAAAGCGATATGAAGAAAGCCGCAGCAATTCAGCGTAAATTCATTCCTAAGGTTAATGCCCTCTTCTCTTATCCAAGTCCTGCTCCAGTTAAGGCCGTTCTTAACTATATGGGATTTGAAGCTGGCCCAACTCGTCTACCTCTTGTTCCAGCACCAGAAGAAGATGCCAAACGTATTATCAAGGTTGTCGTAGATGGCGACTACGAAGCAACCAAGGCAACTGTAACAGGGGTCTTAAGACCAGATTACTAATAAAGACAATAAAATCCATGACCGAATGTACGATCATGGATTTCTTATTTTCCTAAACAGAATTGGCTAAAGAGTTGGGTGATGAGTTCATCAGGAGCCGCATCACCTGTGATTTCACCTAGAATTTCCCAAGTACGTGTCAAATCTACTTGAAGCAAATCAACTGGCATCCCCAGTTCAAGACCTTCATTAACAGCTTGTAGGCTTTCAACTGCCTTTTCAATCAGGGAAATGTGACGAGCATTAGACAAGTAAGTAGCGTCTTGCTCAACCAAACCAGCATTTTCAAAGAAGAGGTTGTTGATGCGCTCTTCAATCTTATCAATGTTTTGATTTTTAAGGACTGAAATACGAATAACGTCTTCAGGTAGTTTCGAAGTCTCAATCGCTTCAGGTAAGTCGGTTTTATTAAGTAGAATAATGCGGTTGGTATCCTGACTAATTTCAAGAAGCTGAAGATCTTGAGCAGTCAGTGGTTCACTGGCATTTAGTACTAGTAGAACCAAGTCAGCTTCCTTAAGAGCTTTTTTAGAGCGTTCAACACCGATTTGTTCAACGATATCGTCTGTTTCACGGATACCAGCTGTATCAATCAACTTGAGAGGGACACCGTTGATGTTGACGTATTCTTCAATGACATCACGTGTTGTCCCAGCGATATCTGTTACGATAGCCTTGTCCTCACGCAAGAGGTTGTTGAGAAGGCTTGATTTCCCAACGTTGGGACGTCCGATAATAGCAGTGGAAATTCCTTCTCGAAGGATTTTACCTCGACGGGCTGTTCTAAGGAGATTGGTTAGTAATTGTTCAAACTCCATAGTCTTTTCACGGACCACAGCAGTAGTCGCTTCTTCAACATCGTCATACTCAGGATAGTCGATATTAACCTCAACTTGGGCGAGTGTATTGAGGATTTCTTGACGGGTATTGTTGATAAGGTCAGAAAGGGAACCATCCAATTGTTTGACCGCAATGTTCATAGCCTTGTCAGTCTTAGCACGGATGATATCCATCACCGCCTCAGCCTGTGTCAAGTCTACGCGACCGTTTAGAAAGGCACGTTTGGTAAATTCACCAGGTTCAGCCAACCGAGCTCCTTCACGGATAGCTAGCTGGAGAATCTCATTGGTCACGGCAATACCACCGTGGGTGTTAATCTCGATAATATCCTCACGAGTGAAGGTTTTTGGAGATTTCATGGCTCCAACCATGACTTCGTCCATGATTTTACCAGTCTGAGGGTCAATAATGTGACCGTAGTTAAGGGTATGGCTAGCAACCTGACTCAAGTCTTTCCCTTTGAAAATCTTTTGTGCAATTTCAAAACTGTCTGTTCCGCTTAAGCGGACAATACCAATTGCTCCTTCACCTAGTGGAGTAGAGATAGCAGCGATGGTATCAAATTCACGTGTAATCATAATGTTTCCTTTAATCAATAACTCTTTTCTTGGAAATTTTTCCAAGTCTCTTTTCAAATTGTAACAAATTTGAACTATTTCTTCAATGGATGCTACTTGGAGATTGAAAAAGCCTAAGCAATTCTGCTTAAGCTAGTTTATTTGGTACGCATTTCCCCTTGAGGGAAGTAAGTTCCTTCTGGCATGTCGTTGATGATGACATGGACAGCAGATTGAGGGGCTCCAGTGTTGCGAACAACAGCTTCTGTTACTTCCTTAGCAAGAGCTTTCTTTTGCTCGAGCGTGCGTCCTTCAAATAAATCGATGCGTACAAATGGCATAATAGCTTCCTCCACTAGTTTTTGATTTCTTCTATTTTACCACATTTTGCCGTTTAAAGCTTAAGAAAATTATGATATACTAGAATGTAGCAAAAATTTAGAAATGGACGTGAAGCAAGAAACATGGCACAGTTGTATTATCGTTATGGGACCATGAATTCTGGTAAAACGATTGAGATTCTCAAAGTGGCCTATAACTACGAGGAGCAGGGAAAAAGTGTTGTGATTATGACCTCGGCTCTGGATACGCGTGATGGTGTTGGCTATGTGTCGAGTCGTATTGGCATGAAACGCCCTGCCATTGCGATTGAGGAAACGACGGATATCTTTGGCTATATCCGAGACCTACCAGAAACACCTTACTGTGTGTTGGTCGATGAAGCCCAGTTTCTCAAGCGTCACCATGTTTACGACTTAGCTCGTGTTGTTGATGAGCTAGACATACCCGTCATGGCTTTTGGTTTGAAAAATGATTTTCGCAATGAACTGTTCGAAGGTTCCAAGTATCTCTTGCTCTTAGCAGATAAGATCGACGAAATCAAGACCATCTGTCAGTATTGTAAGAAAAAGGCGATTATGGTTTTGCGAACACAGGATGGACTGCCCGTTTACGATGGTGAGCAGATTCAGATTGGTGGCAATGAAACCTATATCTCAGTTTGCCGTAAACATTATTTTGCCCCTGAAATCAATAAGGAGAATGAAGAAAAATGAACATCTATGATCAACTACAAACTGTAGAAGACCGTTATGAAGAATTAGGAGAGTTGCTCAGTGACCCAGATGTGGTTTCGGACACCAAGCGTTTCATGGAGCTTTCAAAAGAAGAGGCTTCAACTCGTGACACAGTAACAGCCTATCGTGAGTACAAACAAGTCCTTCAAAACATCGTTGATGCCGAAGAGATGATTAAGGAATCAGGCGGAGATGCGGATTTGGAAGAAATGGCCAAGCAAGAACTCAAAGATGCCAAGGCTGAAAAAGAAGAATACGAAGAAAAACTGAAAATCTTGCTCCTTCCAAAGGATCCAAACGATGATAAGAACATCATCCTAGAAATCCGTGGTGCAGCTGGTGGAGACGAAGCAGCACTTTTCGCTGGTGACCTCCTAACCATGTACCAAAAATATGCTGAAGCCCAAGGCTGGCGCTTTGAAGTCATGGAGGCTTCTATGAATGGTGTCGGCGGTTTCAAAGAAGTGGTTGCCATGGTTTCAGGTCAGTCTGTTTACTCTAAACTTAAGTATGAGTCAGGTGCCCACCGTGTGCAACGTGTTCCTGTGACAGAAAGCCAAGGCCGTGTTCATACTTCTACAGCGACAGTTCTTGTTATGCCTGAAGTGGAAGAGGTTGAATACGACATTGATCCCAAAGACCTTCGCGTCGACATCTATCACGCCTCTGGTGCTGGTGGACAGAACGTAAATAAGGTTGCGACTGCCGTTCGTATCGTTCACTTGCCAACCAATATCAAGGTTGAGATGCAGGAAGAACGTACTCAGCAGAAGAACCGTGAGAAAGCCATGAAAATCATCCGTGCGCGTGTTGCTGACCACTTTGCTCAGATTGCTCAGGATGAACAGGACGCTGAGCGTAAGTCGACAATCGGTACTGGGGACCGTTCAGAACGAATCCGTACTTATAACTTCCCACAAAACCGTGTCACAGACCACCGTATCGGCTTAACCCTCCAAAAACTAGATACGATTTTGTCTGGAAAATTGGACGAAGTTGTGGATGCCTTGGTGCTCTATGACCAAACACAAAAATTAGAAGAATTAAACAAATAATGAAATTAGCTCAATTATTTTCAGATTTTGAAGAAGAGTTGATAAGACAAGGAGAGGAAGCTGAAAGCCTCTCTTTTGTCTATCGTAGCCTGAAAAATCTCTCTTTTACAGACTTTGTTTTTGCCCTCCAGAAAGAGGTATCAGAGGAAGAAAAACAATTTGTAAAAGGAATTTTTCAACAGTTAGTAGATCATAAACCAGCACAGTATATCATCGGACAGGCAGATTTTTATGGAATGCAGCTAAAAGTGGATGAGCGGGTTTTGATTCCCCGTCCAGAGACAGAGGAGTTAGTGGAGCTTATTCTGGCTGAAAATTCTGAGGAAAATCTTAAGGTCCTAGATATCGGGACTGGTAGTGGAGCTATTGCTCTCGCCTTAGCAAAAAACAGACCAGATTGGTCAGTGACAGCAGCGGATATTTCCCAAGATGCTTTAGATTTAGCTAGCGAGAATGCTAAAAATCAAAAATTTAATATATTTTTTAAAAAATCTGATTGTTTTGCAGAAATTTCTGAAAAATATGATATAATTGTATCCAATCCACCCTATATCTCTCGTGAAGATGAGACAGAGGTCGGCTTGAATGTCTTATATTCGGAGCCCCATCTATCTCTCTTTGCAGATGAGGATGGCCTAGCTATTTATCGTAGAATTGCGGAAGATGCAAAAGACTATCTCAAAGATGGTGGTAAGATTTACCTTGAAATTGGATACAAGCAAGGTCAAAGTGTTCCTGAGCTTTTTAGGAAACATCTTCCTGAAAAACGTGTAAGAACACTTAAGGACCAATTTGGTCAAGATAGGATGGTCGTGGTTGATTATGGACAGGATTAGACAAGAGTTAGAAAAGGGTGGAGCTGTCGTTCTGCCTACAGAGACAGTATACGGTCTTTTTGCTAAGGCCTTAGACGAAAAAGCAGTTGACCATGTTTACCAACTCAAACGTCGTCCTAGAGATAAGGCACTCAATCTCAATATTGCCTCTTTAGAGGATATCTTGCACTTTTCTAAGAATCAGCCAACTTATCTACAAAAACTTGTAGAGACCTTTTTGCCAGGTCCCTTGACCATTATCCTTGAAGCTAATGACCGAGTTCCCTATTGGGTCAATTCGGGCCTCGCAACTGTTGGATTTCGGATGCCTAGTCATCCCATTACCCTTGATTTGATTCGAGAGACAGGTCCCTTGATTGGGCCGTCTGCCAATATTTCAGGTCAGGCAAGTGGCGTGACCTTTGATCAGATTCTAGAGGATTTTGAACAAGAGGTTCTGGGTCTGGAAGACGATGATTTTCTAACTGGACAGGATTCAACTATTTTGGATTTGTCTGGAGACAAGGTGAAAATCTTACGCCAAGGGGCGATTAAGCGAGAGGACATTCTTGCTCGGTTGCCAGAGATTTCTTTTGAGGAGGTATGAAATGCTAAGAAATTTAATAGAAACTGATGTGAAAGCTATATGTGAGATCAACCAAGAGGCTTTGGGCTATTCTTTTAGTCTAGAGGAAACGGATAGTCAACTAGCTAGATTGTCTCAGGATTCCCATCATTTCCTACTTGGTTATGAGGATGTAGCTAATCATGTCTTACTTGGATATGTCCACGCTGAAGTTTACGAATCACTCTATTCCAAAGCAGGATTTAATATTTTAGCCTTAGCAGTCTCACCTCAAGCGCAAGGTCAAGGTATTGGTAAAAGCTTATTACAAGGGTTGGAGCAAGAAGCAAAAAGACGCGGCTATAGGTTTATCCGCTTAAACTCTGCCGACCATCGTCTGGGAGCTCATGCATTTTATGAAAAAGTTGGTTATACTTGTGATAAAGTGCAGAAACGGTTTATTCGCATCTTTTAGTTTATTTTCTTATTGTAGAACCAAACTAAAGGACCAGTCACACTATAAAGGAGAAGACCTATGATTTTTGACAAAGACGATTTTAAAGCATATGATGCTGATCTCTGGAATGCTATTGCCAAAGAAGAAGAACGACAACAAAACAACATTGAGTTGATTGCTTCGGAAAACGTAGTTTCCAAGGCTGTTATGGCAGCTCAAGGGTCTATCTTGACGAATAAATACGCCGAAGGTTACCCAGGACGCCGTTATTATGGTGGAACTGATGTAGTAGACGTGGTAGAATCTATAGCCATTGAACGCGCAAAAGAAATTTTCGGTGCAAAATTTGCCAATGTCCAACCACACTCAGGAAGCCAAGCCAATTGTGCGGCTTACATGGCCTTGATTGAGCCAGGTGATACCGTTATGGGGATGGATTTGGCAGCAGGTGGGCACTTGACCCACGGAGCTCCTGTTAGCTTCTCAGGTCAAACCTACAACTTTGTTTCTTATAGTGTGAATCCTGAAACTGAACTTTTAGATTTTGATGCTATCTTGAAACAAGCCCAAGAAGTAAAACCAAAACTGATTGTAGCAGGTGCTTCAGCCTATTCTCAAATTATCGACTTTTCAAAATTCCGTGAAATTGCAGATGCTGTTGGGGCGAAACTCATGGTAGATATGGCTCATATTGCTGGTTTGGTTGCAGCTGGTCTTCACCCAAGCCCAGTGCCATACGCTCATATCACTACAACAACGACCCACAAAACCCTTCGTGGACCTCGTGGTGGTTTGATTTTGACTAATGACGAAGAACTTGCTAAGAAAATCAATTCAGCTATCTTCCCAGGTATTCAGGGCGGTCCTTTGGAGCATGTTGTGGCAGCTAAGGCAGTTTCCTTCAAAGAAGTTTTGGATCCAGCCTTCAAGGAATATACTGCCAATGTCATCAAGAACAGCAAGGCTATGGCAGATGTCTTCTTGCAAGACCCTGATTTTCGTATCATTTCTGGAGGAACTGAAAACCACCTCTTCCTAGTGGATGTGACTAAGGTTGTAGAAAACGGAAAAGTTGCTCAAAACTTGCTGGATGAAGTCAATATTACCCTAAATAAAAACTCAATCCCTTACGAAAGCTTGTCACCATTCAAGACTAGTGGGATTCGTATCGGAGCAGCAGCCATTACTGCACGTGGATTTGGTGAAGAAGAAAGTCGCAAAGTGGCTGAGCTCATCATTAAAACCCTTAAGAATGCAGAAAATGAAGCTGTCTTAGAAGAAGTGAGAAGTTCAGTTAAAGAATTAACAGATGCTTTCCCATTATACGAGGACTAAAACTTTTATGGACATTTATATTAAGAAAGCTATTATTCATCAGTTCAGTCCGGATGATACCGAGCTGTTCCTAGCGGATAAGTTTCTCAATATCACTCCAAAAATCGAAGAATACTTGCGTAAAAAAATTGAACGTGTGTATTCAGATGAAGCCAAGACTGGGATTTTCGAGGAAGAAAATCCCTTCTTCAATCACATCACAGACGATTTGTTGGAGACATCAGTAACACTGGCTAATCTCTGGAAAGAGGAGTTCAGCATTTCAGAAAATCTCAAGACCAATGACTTGATTTTTGTGCAATTTTCTAAAGAAGATGTAGAACATTTCGCTTTCTTGAGAATTGCCCTGAGGGAGACCTTGACCCACCTTGGTGGAGAAGTTGATAATCCAATCAAGCTAACTCAGAATAACTTGCCTGGATTTGGAACAGGAGCTGATGAGGCCTTGGTCGTCAATCTTCAAAGTCGCAAGTACCACCTGATCGAGAAACGAATCAAGTACAATGGAACTTTTTTGAACTACTTTTCAGACAATCTTCTTGCTGTCGCTCCTAAGATTTCTCCTAAGAAATCTATCAAAGAACTTGAAAAAACAGCTCAGAGAATTGCTGAGACTTTTAACACAGATGATTTTCAATTTCAATCCAAGGTCAAATCAGCTATTTTCAATAATCTAGAAGAAAGTAATGAATTGTCACCAGAGAAATTGGCTAACGACCTTTTTGACAATAATCTGACGGCTCGTTTGAGCTTTATTGATCAAGTTAAGGAAGCTGTACCAGAGCCTGTTCAGTTTGATGAAATTGATGCCAGTCGCCAATTAAAGAAATTTGAAAACCAAAAACTCTCCTTGTCAAATGGAATTGAGCTCATCGTTCCCAATAATGTTTATCAAGACGCTGAGTCTGTTGAATTTATCCAAAACGACAATGGAACCTACTCTATCTTAATCAAAAATATCGAGGATATCCAAAGTAAATAATGTTTAAACGAATTCGAAGAGTGCTTGTACTAGCAGTCTTCCTTTTTGCTTGATATAAAGCTTACCGCGTTCACCAAGATGTCAAGCAAGTCATGACCTATCAACCCATGGTGCGAGAAATTTTGAGTGAAAAAGACACCCCAGCAAACGAAGAGCTTGTGCTCGCTATGATTTATACCGAAACAAAAGGAAAAGAAGGCGATGTTATGCAGTCTAGTGAGTCTGCTAGTGGCGCTACCAATACCATCAATGATAATGCCTCTAGCATTCGGCAAGGCGTTCAAACTCTGACAGACAATCTCTATCTGGCCCAGAAGAAGGGGGTAGATGTCTGGACGGCTGTTCAAGCCTACAATTTTGGACCTGCCTATATAGATTTTATCGCCCAAAATGGCAAGGAAAACACCTTAGCTCTGGCCAAACAGTACTCTCGTGATACTGTTGCTCCCTTGCTTGGTAATACCACTGGAAAGACTTATAGTTATATTCACCCCATTTCCGTTTTTCACGGTGCCGAACTCTATGTAAATGGAGGAAACTATTACTATTCTAGACAGGTGCAACTCAACCTTTACATCATCAAATGTTTCACTCTCTTTTCGACATCTGGCTAGACCAGGTGTTTTTGTTATAAGTTTTCTTTAAGATAGATATATTACTCTAGAATGGTAAAGGAGGAAATTCCCTATGAGAAAGAAACTCTTTCTGACTAGTGCTGCGGTCTTGTGGGCAGTAACAGCTATGAATAGCGTCCACGCAGCAACAGATGTTCAAAAAGTCATCGATGAAACCTATGTTCAATCTGAATATGTCCTAGGTTCTTCATTGTCTGAAGATCAAAAAAATCAAACTCTAAAAAAACTAGGCTACAATGCCTCAACAGATACTAAAGAACTCAAGACTATGACACCTGATGTCTATTCTAAGATTATGAATGTGGCCAATGACTCAAGTTTACAGTTGTATTCATCAGCCAAGATTCAAAAACTAGGTGACAAGTCGCCACTTGAGGTCAAGATTGAAACACCAGAAAATATCACTAAGGTGACTCAGGATATGTACCGAAACGCAGCCGTAACTTTGGGTGTGGAACACGCCAAAATCACTGTAGCAGCACCCATTCCAGTTACAGGTGAGAGTGCCTTAGCCGGGATTTACTATTCGCTGGAAGCTAATGGAGCCAAGGTACCGCAAGCCAATAAAGATTTGGCTCAAGAAGAGTTGAAGGTTTTATCCGATATCAATGCTGAAAACAAGGACAAGTCAGGCTATGATGCTAATAAATTAAACGTTGCCCTAGCCGATATCAAGTCAGGACTTGCCAAAGCTAAAGAAAGCAAGGGAAATCTGACAGAGGAAGATGTCCGTAAAATTGTTGAAGATACCTTAAAAAATTACAAACTTGATCAGGTTATAACAGGAAACCAGATCAATATTATCATTAATTTTGCTTTGAATCTCTCAAAGAGTGATATCCTCAGCAATGCAGACTTTACTAAAACCTTAAATGACCTTAAACAAAGTATCGTATCACAAGCTGGCGACAGTTTTAAAAATATCAACCTTAACTTTGATGCTGATAAGGCGCTAGAAGACGGGGGTAACTTCTTAAGTTCCCTCTGGCAAGCCATTGCCAACTTCTTCAAGAGTTTTGGTTCTTAAGAAATTTCATGGTATAATAGATGGTAACCGTAACGTTGCCGTCTTTTTTGTCGGCCAATAGAAAGAGAAGAGAATGTTAAAGAAAAATGATATTGTAGAAGTTGAAATTGTTGACTTGACCCATGAAGGGGCAGGAGTTGCCAAGGTGGATGGTTTGGTCTTTTTTGTCGAGAATGCTTTACCGAGTGAAAAAATCCTCATGCGAGTTCTCAAGGTCAATAAAAAGATTGGCTTTGGGAAAGTTGAAGAATACCTTGTCCAGTCACCATACCGTAATCAAGATCTAGATTTGGCTTACCTGCGTTCAGGAATCGCGGATTTAGGTCATCTTGCCTATCCAGAACAGCTCAAATTTAAAACCAAGCAAGTTAAGGACAGTCTCTACAAGATTGCAGGAATTGCTGATGTAGAGGTTGCTGAAACTTTAGGTATGGAAAATCCAGTCAAGTACCGCAACAAGGCACAGGTCCCTGTTCGTCGAGTAAATGGTATCTTGGAAACTGGATTTTTCCGTAAGAATTCGCATGACCTCATGCCACTAGAAGATTTCTTTATCCAAGATCCTGTGATTGATGAGGTAGTAGTAGCCCTACGCGACTTGCTCCGCCGTTATGATTTGAAACCTTATGATGAAAAGGAGCAATCTGGCTTGATTCGAAATCTTGTGGTGCGTCGTGGACACTATTCTGGACAAATCATGGTTATCTTGGTTACAACTCGTACCAAAGTTTTTCGTGTGGAGCAATTGATTGAACAAGTCATCAAGCAGTTTCCAGATATTGTGTCTGTTATGCAAAATATCAACGACCAAAATACTAATGCAATTTTTGGTAAGGAATGGCGCACACTTTATGGACAAGACTTTATCACTGACCAGATGTTGGGAAATGACTACCAAATCGCTGGACCCGCTTTTTACCAAGTCAATACTGAAATGGCTGAAAAACTTTATCAAACAGCCATTGACTTTGCAGCATTAAAATCAGATGATGTGGTTATCGATGCCTATTCTGGTATTGGAACAATTGGCCTCTCTGTTGCGAAACATGTCAAGGAGGTCTATGGTGTGGAAGTCATTCCAGAAGCAGTTGAGAATAGCAAGAAGAATGCTCAGCTGAACAATATTTCAAATGCCAACTATGTATGTGACACAGCTGAAAATGCAATGAAGAATTGGCTCAAGGAAGGAATTCAACCAACCGTTATCTTGGTTGATCCTCCACGCAAGGGCTTAACCGAAAGCTTTATCAAAGCAAGTAGCCAAACAGGAGCAGACCGCATCGCCTATATCTCCTGTAATGTCGCAACCATGGCGCGTGATATTAAACTCTACCAAGAGTTAGGATATGAAGTGAAGAAAGTCCAGCCGGTAGACCTTTTTCCTCAGACGCATCACGTGGAGTGTGTTGCTCTGCTCGTAAAAGCCTAGAAAACCTTGAACGAAAGGGGTTAAGAAAAGCCTTGGTATCAAGGCTTTTTGTCGTATAGGGGGGAGTATCAGAATGAGAGTAGTAGTTGAGTGTCTAGGTCTGATAACATGAACTAAGTGAAATGTATTCCTACATACACATGGGGGACGCTTTTATTTCCATAGACAAGGAGTTTGTGGGAATAAACGTGTCCCCTATTAATGAAACTTAAGCAAGGTTTGATTCAGGGAGATAAGTAGAAGTTAGATGATACAATTTAATTCAATAAAATCCTTGAAATTTTAATCTTTCAAGGATTTTATTTAGGGATGTAGATAGATTTCAAGTTATAGTGGTACAACATGTCATCGTTCAAAAAATGTAATCGTTAAAATACTATTAAATCGTTAGATAGTTCGGATATACTTAGAGTTTAAATGTTAGCGTTTTCGTGATATATTATCATAAGAAAAAATTATTGGAGAATCTGAATGAGAAACGATATTCAACCGGCTTTTCAAACAATAAAATCTTATTTTGAAAAATCAGAATTTTATATTCCTACCTATCAGAGACCCTATGCTTGGCAAGTACCACAATGTGAACAACTCATTGAAGATATTAATCTTCATATGGAAAATTTCGATGATAGTTCCCAAGACAATTATTTCTTTGGAGCTGTTCTCATTGCTCAAGAATCTGGAGAAGAGCATGAAGTAACCTTGATTGATGGCCAGCAAAGAACAACGACATTTATGTTACTTCTTAAGGCAATCTTATTGAAGATTGATAAGGAGCTTGAACTTCAACCGACTCTAGATACTGATGCACGCAGATTAGTGAAACGTCTTAATGGTCTTAAAGAGCAGATTGTCACAATGCTTTTCAATGTTTCAGATGACGAAAAATATGATTTCGTTGATGGACTGTATTATCCTAGCGATGATAGAATAAAGTATCTAAATCATTCGATTTCAGAAAAATATGCTAGTGAGATGACTACTATCTTGCTAGGTAAAGATTTTATATCTATTAAAGATAGAGTTCACCAAATCTATCGTCGCCAGAAAGACAACCGCTATACTAACTTCTATAAAAACTTTAGATATTTTTACAATATGTGTAACGAATTGAATGTTTTTACTCTTATCAATTTTGCTAACCACTTTATTGATAATTGCCAAGTGATTACTATTACAAGTTATAATACTGATCAGGCAATAAATATTTTCAATTCTTTAAATGGGACTGGTGTTCCATTGACCCCAATTGAAGTAATTGTATCTAAGACCACCTCAAATGCATCAGATAGGAAAAACTTCGAAAAAATTGGCAAGAGATTGTACAACGTACAGATTCATCTAGATTAGATTTAAATGCGTTAATTACTCACTATATTTTCGTAAAACTTTCAGAACAAAACAGTGCTGATCGAAGAAATCCTGGTATAAGAGCCTTTTTCTCAAAAAATAAACATTTATTGAATGAAGATGTTCTGTTTACTGCTGATCTAAATACAATCTTAAATAATTTTGAACGAGTATCTGATACTATCAATAGTCAATTGATAAACAAATTAAACGGTAATTTACGACCTTTTGTTAGTAGTTATTTATTTTTCAGACAAGACAACACATATCTGGAATACTTACTTAGACTTGTTGTTTTGATTGAATTGTCTGAACTCTCATATAGCCATAAACTTTTTAAAGGCTTCCTAGAAGAAATTAATCTGATGTACAGTCAAGTTGATTCAATTTCAATCGACGAACTTATTTCAAAAATAAAGAACCATATTCATACTAATTTTGTTTACGAAGACGTTAAACAAACTTTGACTGAAAGTGGTGTTTCAAATTCTATTCTTTATGTAAATGAATTCTTATTTGCATTGGAAAAAGGTATGGACTTTAATTTCAATGGGAATATTGATATTGAACATATTATGCCACAAAGTGGTTTGAATATAGAAAATATTATGTCAGATGCTGGACTAGAAAGCCAAGAAGAATTTAGAGATTATGCTGAGAAGGTTGGTAATAAGATTCTCCTTGAATCCGAAATTAACCGTGGAATTGGAGATGCTTGGTTTAGAACAAAAAGAGAGAATACAATCACAAGTGGTCATGGATATATAGGTAGTAAGTTCCCAATAGCTAAATCTCTTGTTAATTATGTAAATGACACTTGAACTAAAACTGACATTGAAGTGTCAATAGAAAAAGCTGCTAAACGAATTGCTGATTTTATTTTTGAATAAACTAGAACGATAGAATTAAGAGGTAAGCTATAATTATGTTATTAAATCAAGTTACTATAGAAATTCCATTAAATATTCAGAAAGGATTAGACTCTGGAATTTATAAACGTTATGGTTCAATAATCATAAATTCATCCGGCCATATAGTAAAGCATCTAAAAGAAGTAAAGGCAGGAGAAGCAGCTCAACAGGTTGTTAAAGGCCTTGCAAAAAATAAATATGTGCTAGTAACAGCTATTGGTGCAACTGTTCTAGCTGTTGGTGGTGTTGGTTATTATGCATTTATTTCAAATAGATATAAGAAGATTGCAAAGAAACTTATAGAAAAGCTAGTTCATTTCATTCAATTAGCACAAAAAGGAGAAGTAAGTGAAGAAGAGGTTGATAATTTCTTAAAATTTTTACAGGATAATCAAAAAGGACTACTCTCTTTGAAACTAGACTCTGAAATAGATGAGTTGTTTGATCTTGTATATGATTATACAATTCAATTTGCTCAAGCAAATGGATTTGAGACTGATACTATTTCAGAAGTGGCTGAAAATAATAAAGTTATTAACTTGATGGATTATCTAAATCTTCAAAAAACAATATATCGTTCTGATGCTGTTTAAGAAGGCGAGAATTAGATTTCCGGATATAAAAAAGGAGCAAATCAGTTTTTTGCTCCTTGATTTATATTTGTAACAGTTTTCTGATAACTGAACTTCCTAGTCAGTTTATCCTCTTTTAAAGTTTCCACATTGAAAATAAAGTAGTGATTACGATTATCTTTGGCATTTTCATTATTTAATTTGAAGTAGTTCTTCTTGGATTTAGCCATGGTTTGCATAATCTCATTTGTAAAGAATGTTAAGGGTGTGACTGTTGCAGAATAATTGTAGAAGTCTGCAGGGGATTAAAACTCATCAATTTTGTACTTACAACCAACCAAATAATGGAAGTGATCATGTCGATCCCTATCCATACCTTGCAAAATGGGGCATTAGTAGAGAACAGTTTAAGAAAGATATTGAATCTGGTCTAACTGAAGGAAACTGGAAACGAAATGAAGTTGGTTGGTGGTGGGAAGAAGCAGATGGCTCTTATCCAAAATCTCAATGGAAAAATATCAAAGGAGAATGGTTCTACTTTGATAATAGAGGCTACTGTTTCATCAATAAATGGTTCAATGATGGCAAGGATTGGTTTTATTTAGATAAGCGTGGTGCCATGGTTACTGGTTGGATGCATATCGATCATCGTTGGTACTATTTTAAGTCGGATGGTAGAATGGCTAAAGGTTGGGTAAAATATCGTGAAACTTGGTATTACTTGGATGAAAAAGATGGGGATATGAAATCTAAGCTATTTATTAAATCAGGAAACGGATGGTACTATCTCAAGTCTGATGGTTCGCTATCAGTTAAACCAGAATTTACGATTGAACCTGATGGTTTGATTACTACTAACTAAGAGTTTGTAGATACTACTCTTAAAATAAATCTTTAAACAAAATAAACCACCGAAGGTGGTGGTTCATGTGGTATAATATCTATTGTAGAAAAGTGAAGACGGTGGCTCCTTATACCGAAAGAGAGGTGATGCCTATGGGCAGTTCATCAAAATCTGACGGAAAGGAGGGGCACTCTTTTGACCGCATTTGAAGTTGTACAGACAATACTTGGTTTTGGTAGCTTTACCATTACTTTGATTGTCTTGTGCTATAAAATCTTCAAAGACAAGGACAAAAAATAATCCGTCCCCACTTTTGAGCGAGTAGGACGGATTAAATCTGTTATACGAGCTACCGTCTTTTTAACGGTTCTACATTGGAGTTGAGTTGGTAGCTCAGCTCCTTTTTCTATGTTTATTATAACATATTGCGATTAAATTTCAAATAAAAAATCTAAGCCTGGTGAAATACATCAGGCTTTTTCTTTTTGATTTTTTCTTAAAACCGGAAAAATCTATCTTGAATGTACCTATTTAGGTAAGAGGACAATAAAGACATTTTATTAAAGTACGGGGTTGCTGATTACTTGACTAATATAGCATTTAGAGGGATATATAGTGTGTAAAAACTTCTTGTAGGAGGAAAAATGAATATAAGAAAAATTGAAGCAAAGAATAATAAAAGTAAAAAGAGAATTTGTGCATATGTTCGAGTTTCTACAACCAACGGAAGTCAACTTGATTCGCTAGAGAATCAAAAAGTCTATTTTGAAAAGTTGTATGCTGAACGTGAAGATATTGATTTTTTGGGTGTTTTTTGTGACAAAGGAATTTCAGGTTCAAAGTATGATAGACCTGATTTTCAAACTATGCTAGATGCTTGTAGAAAAGGACAAATTGACGTTATCCATACTAAGTCAATATCCAGGTTTGCAAGAAATCTTATCAATGTACTTGAAATCAGTCGAGAATTAAAAACTCTTGGTATTGATATCTTTTTTGAAGAGCAGAATATCCACACTTTATCCAATGAAGGTGAAGTTGTCTTGACTGTGTTAGCAAGTTTGGCTGAGGAAGAGTTACAAAGCATGGGCGGAAACCAACGATGGAGTTTTCGTAGAATGTTCCAGAAGGGAGAATTACTCATTAATACTAAACGGTTTTTAGGGTATGATTTAAACGAAAAAGGTGAACTTGTTATAAACAAAGCAGAAGCGCAAATAGTAAGAACCATCTTTTATAGTTATTTAGAAGGAATGGGTACACATAGATTTGCCAAAAAACTTAATGAGGGCACGGTTCCAACTGTAACAGGAAAGAAATGGTATGATAGCACAATTCGTAATATCTTAAAAAACGAAAAATACAAAGGCTCTTTACTACTTCAAAAATACTTTCATGACGGTGTAAACGGTCCAAAGAAATTAAATCAAGGACAGGTTGAACAATACTATATCGAAGATAATCATGAAGGAATTGTATCTAAGGAAATATGGGAGAAGATTCAGGAAAAAATGAAAAGCCGTTCACGGATACAAGGTACAAATAAAACCTATAAATTTTCCAGAATGTTAAAATGCCAATATTGTGGTTCAACATTAAAAAGACAAGTATCTTATAAGAAAAAGATTGTTTGGTGTTGTTCCAAATATATCAAAGAAGGAAAAAATTCATGTAAAGGTATGAGAGTCTCTGAAAGGGATATTGAAGATTGAAAACTAAGTTCACCGGTAATTGTGTTAGAAAGGATAGAAGATGGAGAAAAACATTACGGTTATACCGGCCAAAAAGCTACAGCAAACGGTCATATTTCAAACTCAGAAAAAGATCAGAGTAGCTGCTTATTGTCGAGTGTCCACCGGCCAAGACGAACAGCTATCAAGCTATGAGAACCAGGTTCGGTATTACAAAGAGTATATTCAGCAGAATCCTTTCTACGAGTTAGTTGATATTTATGCGGATGAAGGGATTTCAGGAACCAATACCAAGAAACGCACAGAGTTTAATCAGCTCATAGCGGACTGTCGAAAAGGCAAAGTAGATAGAATTATAGTGAAGTCTATCAGCCGTTTTTCCAGGAATACGCTGGACTGCTAAAAATATGTCCGGGAGTTAAAAGAACTTGGAATCGGAGTCACTTTTGAAAAGGAGAATATTGACAGTCTGGATGCTAAAGGAGAGGTACTTCTGACCATTCTTTCTTCTCTGGCCCAAGATGAATCCCGTTCTATCTCAGAGAATGCGACTTGGGGAATTCGAAAGAAGTTCGAACGGGGTGAAATAAGAGTCAACACAACCAAGTTTGTAGGATATGACAAGGGTGAGAATGGAAATCTTATCATCAATGAGGAGCAGGCCAAGATTGTCAGACGAATCTTTCAGGATTTTTTACAAGGAGAAACACCAGAAAGTATAGCGAGAAGTCTGAAAGAAGAAGGGGTTCCAGGTTGGAATGGGAAGGTTAACTGGTACCCTACTACGATTCAAAAGATGCTTCAGAATGAGAAGTACATGGGATATGCCCTCTTACAGAAAACCTATACGGTGGATTTTCTTACAAAGAAACGCAGTGAGAATCAGGGACAAGTCAATCAATACTATATTGAAGGCAACCATGAAGCTATTATTGATAAGGAGACATGGGAACTAGTGCAGCTGGAATTAGCAAGGAGGAAAGCATTTCGTGAAGAACATCAACTGAATTTTTATATCATGCAAAATAAGGATAACCCCTTCACTTCCAAGGTGTTCTGTGCAGAATGCGGTTCAGCTTTTGGACGTAAGAATTGGACGACAAGTCGTGGCAAACGTAAAGTTTGGCAGTGTAACAACCGCTATAAGGTAAAGGGGCTGATTGGTTGTCAGAATAACCATATCGATGAGGAAAACTAGAGAAAGCCGTAGTAATGGCAGTAAAATTACTGAGTGAGAATGTGGATTTGTTGCATGGAAAGTGGAATAAAATGTTGGAAGAAAACCGGTTATTAGAAAAGCATTACAGTGTGTTGCTGGCTAAATTGATAAACAAGGATTGTTGGGAATATGATTCCTTTGAGATGTGTCAGGTACTAGATAGTATTTTGATTTCGGAGGATGGACAGATTACCGTTAGATTTTTAGAAGGAACAGAGGTTGATTTATAAGACCCTAGTTAGAAAGTAAGTTTTCTAACTAGGATCTTTTTTGCGTTAATTTTACCTTACTACTTCAATTAATAGAAATATTTTCAGTCCGTCACATATTAACCGAGATCAGAAAATAAATTAACTCAAAAGGTTGAAAAATTATTTGAAATAGTTTATAATTAATATGAAAGATAAATGGAGGAAACTGAATATGATAACGGAGTATGGTAAATTTCTAAGAAAATTGAGAATAGATCAAGGTCAAACCCTCAAAATAATGGCGGAAAAACTAGGTATAAGCTCGGCTTTTTTATCAGCTGTAGAGAATGGTAAAAAGAAAATCCCTAAAACATGGGAAACCAAATTAGCAACTGAGTATGAACTAAATGGCGAACAATTAGAGGAATTAAGACGTAGTCAACAAGACAGTCAACAATTAATAGAAATAAACCTAGAAACACTATCTGAAGCTCAAAAGGATACAGCTTTTGCTTTTGCTAGAAGTCTTGAGAAATTTGACACACAAGATTTATCAAAATTAGCCAATTTTTTTAGTAAGATTCAGGAGGGAGTTAATGACCTATAATTATAAAGTATCTCCATGTTCAAGATTAGAGATTCGAAATTTTGCTGATTATTTTCGCAAAAAGACAAAATTGTATGATGAACTTGCATATCCAATTGTTGAGATTTTTGAATTATTAGCGGAGGCAGGTTATTATAATTATGAAGTTATTTCAATTGAAGATATGCCAGATAATTATGGGGAAACTCTTCAAGGTGAAAATCTAATCCGGATTCGTGAAGATATATATGATAAAGCTTGTAAAGATGATGGTTTTTCTAGATCCACAATTGCTCATGAACTCCTTCACTTTTTTAAACATCGTCAAGAAGAGATAGTTTTTTGTCGCACTGTTGAAGAAATGAAAAACAGAAAAGTTTATGAAGATCCTGAGTGGCAGGCGAATTGTTTTGCAGGGGAGTTATTAGTTCCAAAAAGATTGGTTAAAAATATGTCTGTTGAGGAGGTGGTGAAACAATGTAAGGTCACTCATGCAATGGCTAGAATTCAACTCGGCCAATATGAGAAAGAAGGATGGTAAAAGAAAAAGCCTTTGAGTGGGGACTCAAGGCTGGTTAGAGCGGCTGGGTAAACCGACATACACAGTATCAGTTTACCATAGTCGCCTTGATATTTCAATAGAAAGGTTTTACTATATGGTGAAAATTCAAAGCAGCCGAAAAGGCTGCAAAGATGTTTTTAATGCATTCTTAGTTGAGAATGCTAACTATGCTGGAAAAGAAGAAATTCCAATCATTAACCCCTACAGTGGTACATTGCCGGAAAAAATGGTACTTTTTTCAAAACGACATCAAATTGAGAAAGAACTTTCATGGTTATGCTTTTATGAGGATGATTATAAATTCGAAAAGATTTGGAGAAATCCAAAGCTCCATTTAGAAACGTTTTCTAAGTTTAAAGGGATAATTCTTCCAGATTTCAGTTTATTTAGAGATATGCCGTATAATGTGCAAGTAAATAACATATACAGAAGTCGTGCTATTGGTTCCTGGTTACAATCGTTAGGGATCTCTGTCATTCCTAACATTCGTTGGGGAGATGCTAGAACGTATGATATTGCTTGTCTGGGCGTATCAAAAAATAATGTGATTGCTGTAGGTTCACATGGTCAGATGAAAGATTTAGATGATAAGAGGCATTTTATCAATGGGCTTGATTATGTTGTAGAAAAGCTCCGGCCTATTACAATTCTTGTTTACGGTGCTTTACCAGATGATGTATTCGATTGGTATCGTATTCAGGGGATAAATATTGTTCATTATCCAAGTTACACTTCATTGGTTTATAATAGTTTATAATCAAGGAGGTGCATGATGGGGACGGGATATCATGGAGGATTTGGTAAGACTACTGGCGCTGAGGAATTAGACTTAAAACGATTTGATAATCTAGGTGGTTTTCCTATTTTTGAGTTAATTAATCACACGAATCCTAGTACCGACACTGATGGCTTTTTTGTTGAGCTTATTGCTGATTATAATGGATATAATAAAGGTCTGGTTGGGATAGTTCTATCAAAAGATAGCAATGATACATACAAAGTGAAGTTTTTTACTCGAGAAAATAAGGTCTTAGTTATCATTTCGGTACCGAGATTACTTTTGCATCACATTAGTCATTCTGAATTTAAAAAGTATTTTGAGTAGTATGTGAAATTTAAACATGTATATAAAAATCATAGTAATATAATTAAAGGGAGCTATTTATGGCAAATTCAACAGAGCGAATTGGTATATATGAGTGTGGCAAAATTGCGGAACGGAATAATTGGTTATTCCGAGAGCAACCTATAAATGATATAGGTATTGATGCACATATGGAGCTTATAGAAGAAGGAAAACCTAAACAGCTTCTTGCTTTGCAAATCAAATCTGGTGAAAGTTGGTTTAAGGAGAAAAAAGATGGCTGTATTATCTTTAGAGATATTAATGAGAGACAGTATAACTATTGGACAATGAATTCTTTACCCTGTATTCTAGTCCTTTATAATCCTACTGATGAGATGTGTATTTGGGGAAAGCTTAATACTGAAACGATTCAAAAAACTCGAAATGGTGAAGGAAAAGGTTACTATGTTAAAGTGCCTTGTAGTCAGATTTTTTTGGACGACTCCTCGAATAGAAAAATTCTTTCTTATACAAATTTGCCACAACATCTGCAGAATTATAATTTTCTGTTATCTCAGAAAAAATTTATGGAAATTATTGAGAGTGGTGGAGAAGTTAAACTACATTCAACGGAGTGGGTTAACAAATCAAGTGGAAAAGGTGAGACAAAGTTAATTGTTAATGATGGAGATGAAACCAAGGAGTATTTGTACCCGTACTGGTTTCCTTTTACTCCTTATGAAGAAGTTTTTCCTAAGCTATTCCCTTGGGCTAATTTTTCTGTTGATGAAGAATTTTTTGAAGAAAGTGATTCTGAATTATGGCAACAACTTCATTGTTGGTATGATAATGAAATGGATGATTGGATCGTTGTAGGAGACACATTTGAGCAATTCCGCCAAAAATTACACCCTATGCGCTACGTTGACCATGCTGGTGAAGTTGCAGAGTATATGTTGGTTCTCAGTTTGAATGAATTGGGAAAATCG
Organism: Streptococcus sp. KHUD_015; assembly: GCF_051106265.1. Taxonomy (GTDB): domain Bacteria; phylum Bacillota; class Bacilli; order Lactobacillales; family Streptococcaceae; genus Streptococcus. Next base: position 1,174,631 of record NZ_CP193665.1, on the reverse strand, counting down.
TTCTTAGAGGTAGAGCAATTTATATCTGAAACCAGACCATACACCAAAGCAAGACCAGAATCAAAAGATAAATAAAGGAGCATTATCATGAAAAAGCTTAAACTTAATAGTGGTATGAAATCGGAAAAAACTATAGATGGATATAGACTAAATCCTACTGAGAAGTATGTTATTAATTTGAAAGATGAAATGGAATTTGCAATATCGACAATGCAAGCAGTTCATATGTTTGGTTTTCCACCAGCATTTAAAAATTGGCATGCTTGGCTATTTGAGAATGGCTTTAGTATAGAAACACCAAATCCAACAAATAAGTTTGTAGCAAAGTTCTATGGAGTAGAACCTCTTTGGAAAACGCCATACTCAATGGGGCTCGTCGTAAAAGCAGAAGGTGATGATGACTATTACATTATTATGGAATGTAGTAGTAAAAATACAGGTTTCAAACACACACAAATTATTCTTACCATGGGAGGATGTTTCTAGATTAGAGAAGGACATAATATATAATGAGTAACCATAAAGGCTTGTTACGTTTAATTGTTTAATTCAGTTAATCAGACAGCCTTTATTTCGTTTCATAGTATAGGTAGTAACCATCAAAACACGTGGAGTGTGTAGCTTTGCTGGTAAAAGCATAGAAAGCTTGGTATGATTCAATAATGAAAAGCCTTGATTGTAAGGCTTTTTTTGTGTTTTTATGATAGAATATAGGTAGTTATAATCGAGAGCAACTAAGAAGCAGTAAAAAAATATTATACGTAGAATAATCAAGATTAGGAAGATAAAATGACAGAAATTGATAAAAGGAATTTAAAAAATTATTTTTATTGTACATTCGGAATTACTTATATAGCTTGGGGACTTCTTTTCCTATTTACACAATCTCATATTTTGGGATTAGATACGTTTATAGGGAGAATATTACATATAGTTGGTGCACTTGGTCCAGCTATTGCAAGTGGCTTTTATTTGAAAAGTAATAATATAAAATTTAAACATTTTGTATTTAATAAAAGAAAAAATAGTAGTATTTATTTCATTATTCATTTGTTAGCAATTTTGATACTATTCTCTGTATCTTCCTTAGAATTAAACGGAGTATCAATTTATCTGATGCCGCTATTCTTTATACAATTAATTTTTTTTGGTGGTGGACATGAAGAATTAGGATGGAGAGGAATATTACAGCCATTACTTGATAAAAAATATACTTATTGGCAATCTAATTTGATGGTAGGATCAATTTGGGGAATATGGCATCTGCCTTTATGGTTTATAGTTGGAGAAAGTCATCAAGGATTTCCTTTTATTTTATTTTTTATATATACATTATTTTTAAGTTTTGTTTTAGGGCTTCTTTATCGTCAAACGAAATCTGTGGTGTACTGTCTATTATTTCATGCGTTCGCAAATTTGTTAAATCTCTATTTTGTGTTAAAAATTAATGTTATTTTTATTATCATTTTTATTGGTTATTTGATTTATACGATATTGGCTAGTAATAGAATTAGTAAGGAAAAGTAATTTTAACTTTAGATTAGTATATCCATTATTATTGAAAGTAAAGATTTGCTAATTAGATGATCTATGTTAGAGAATTATCTATTATAATTTAAAGTGGAGTGATGAATGTCGTTTCTTTTGAAGTGGCGAAAATCTTTCCGTTCCACAGTATCATTCTAAAATAATTTTCACTGCCTTTTGTTTATTAGTATAAAAAAAAAATATTAACAGACGCTGAGGCGGTCTCATTGCTTGTACGAGCTAGGTATCAGCGAAGTAGAAGTAGATGCTCCACCCATGGGATAGGACTCGTAGAATGAGGAAAGGTACCGACGAAATGATACGGTAAGTCTGGAACCGCTGAGTGTGTGATTGTGAGCTTGAATCCTAAGTATGAACACAGGCAAATAGTAAGGTACTCTTTGAGTGAAAAAGTAAATTGTTTTTTGTGGAGCTAAAATATTGATAGAGAACAGACCAGAATTTGATAAAATCACTTCGTTTGATGAGTTTAATAAATATTATTGGTATCGTGATGAACTTTCACAACTATGTAAATCATTAGGATTAGAATATAGAGGTACTAAACAAGAACTCAATCACATTATTGAGCAGTACTTTAAGGGTAATTTGATTAAAAAATCATTAATAAAAAGGAAAAAGAAACGAGTAGAAGTCCTTACCTTAAGTACGCCCTTACTTGAATGTGGATTCTCCTTTAATACACACTTTAGAGAATATTTCTCAACTTTAACAGATGTTTCACCCTTTAAATTTACTGCTGATATGGCGACTGCTTGGAGAAAAGTAAAAAGAGAAAATGATTTGAGTTTTACAATCCAAGATATGCTAAGAGTCTATTATGGAAATTCAGACTATGCCAAGTATGATCATTCGGTTTGTCAATGGAATCAATTTTTAAAGGATTTCTGTGCAGACGAAAATAGCCGCAACTACTCAAACAAGTTAAAAATAGCTTCTATTCTTTGGAAAGAAGTTAGAAATTCAAAAGCTGAAAAAATTTATTCAAAGAATCTTTTGACTGAATATGCTGATAAAATAGAAGAGTATGGTAAGTAGAAACCCCATCTCAATTGGTGGCGACAGTGATATTCTCGCTGCAATTACTGGCAGCATAGCAGAGGCAGCTTACGGTATCCCTGATTTGATCAAGGAAAAGGCCTATTCTTACTTGGATGAACCCTTAAAGGATGTAGTTATGCGATGGGAAAATAGAATAAAAGCGTATTAATATCCAGTACATCATATTTCTCTTTTCTATATTTTCATTGTATAATGAGGGTATAGTTAGATGCGTATGATAAAATATAAACATTTCTTATGAATATTAAGGAGAAAATTAATGAAAAAAGCAATGGTAATTATCAACCCTACCTCTGGTGGCGAGAAGGCTTTGGATTACAAAGAAAAGCTGGAGAATAAAGTAAAAGAATATTTTGAGCACGTAGAAACCAAAATTACCGAAAAAGCTTTGGATGCAACACATTTTGCTGAGGAGGCTTCACGTGAGAAGTACGATGCAGTGGTTGTGTTTGGTGGAGATGGAACTGTCAACGAAGTCATTTCTGGTATTGCTGAGAGAGACTACATTCCTAAGTTAGGGATTATCCCAGGTGGGACGGGTAACCTCATTACAAAACTGTTGGAAATCAATCAAGACATTGATGGCGCAATTGATGAACTGGATTTTGATTTAACAAATAAGATTGATATCGGAAAAGCGAATGACAATTATTTTGGTTATATTTTTAGTATCGGTTCTCTACCTGAGGCGATTCACAATGTTGAAATCGAGGACAAGACAAAATTTGGTATTCTTGCCTATGCTGTTAATACCATGAAGTCTGTTATGACGGATCAGGTCTTTAACATTAAGGTTGAGACGGAAAATGGAAATTATGTTGGTGAAGCTAGCCATGTGTTGGTTCTCTTGACAAATTACTTTGCTGATAAGAAAATCTTTGAAGAAAACAAGGACGGTTATGCCAACATTTTGATTCTAAAAGATGCTTCTATATTCTCTAAATTATCCGTTATTCCTGATTTACTAAAAGGAGATGTTGTCGCAAATGATAATATAGAATATATTAAAGCCCGCACTATTAAAATTTCCTCTGATAGTGAATTGGAGTCAGATGTTGACGGCGATAAATCGGATAACCTACCTGTAGAAATCAAAGTCCTAGCTCAGCGAGTAGAAGTATTTTCAAAACCGAAAGAGTAAAAGATAAAAATTAGTTTATTATTCACAACGAAATTAAGTTCTATATCAACGATTGGAGGAGGAATGAATTCTCTATTTGATGAATTTCGAACAATTTGTTCTCATTTAAACCAAGTCGGAATCACTCCGACGCTCATGGGGTCTTTGGGGTTTGAATACCGATCAAATGAAGAATGGGGGCCGTCTGACATTGACATTCATGTGCCTGGTGATCCTAGAGGTTGGGAAGCACCTGATCATCTCAGAATTTATGAGTGGGACAAGATAATGAAAGTGATGAAACACTTAGGCTATGCCTTAATAGATATTCATGAGCATGAATTCAAAAAAGATGGTCTGAGTGTTGAATTCGGAAGTATCGATTCTTTACCTGATTTTGCAGGAGTTTCGGAATCAGATATAGAGTTGATTCATCTCGAAAACATCACTTTTCGCATTCCAAATCTAGAACAGTTTTTAAGTATTTACAAGGCTTCTTCCCAAGATTCTTATCGAAATGAGCACAATAACAATAAGGATTTTAAAAAAATTGAGTGGCTGGAAAGACATTTGTAAATCATCATTTGAAAAGTAGCAAGTTGTAAGACTGGCTGCTTTTTTATTTATAGAACCAAACCACTAGAATCTACGGACAAGCCTTGAAAATAAAATACGAAAGTAGTATACTAGAATCACAATTATGAAAACGTTTGCGTCGTAAATGCAACCAAGTAAATCAGGAGACAAATACAATGGAATTAACAGCCATTTACCACAGGCCTGAGTCGGAGTTTGCCTATCTTTATAAGGATAAGAAACTTCATATTCGGATTCGAACTAAGAAAGAGGATATTGAAAGCATTATCTTGCATTATGGGGACCCTTTTATCTTTATGGAGGAGTTTTATCAGGATACAAAGCAAATGGCCAAGATAACTTCTGATGCCTTATTTGACTATTGGCAGGTTGAAGTGTCAGTTGACTTTGCACGTATCCAGTATCTCTTTGAAGTCACGGATACAGAAGGTCAAAGTATTTTGTATGGTGATAAAGGTTGTGTGGAAAATTCTCTAGAAAATCTTCATGCCATTGGAAATGGATTTAAGTTGCCTTATCTTCATGAAATTGATTCATGCCAGGTTCCTGACTGGGTTTCAAATACGGTATGGTATCAGATATTTCCTGAGCGGTTTGCCAATGGAAATGCTCAATTAAACCCAGAAGGGACTTTAGACTGGGAATCATCTATCACACCTCAGAGTGATGATTTCTTTGGTGGTGATTTACAGGGGATTATTGACCATCTGGATTACTTGCAAGACTCGGGCATTACTGGACTTTATCTTTGTCCGATCTTTGAATCTACGAGCAATCATAAGTACAATACGACAGATTACTTTGAAATTGACCGTCATTTTGGAGACAAGGAGACTTTTCGGGAACTGGTCGAGCAAGCGCATCAGCGAGGTATGAAAATCATGCTGGATGCTGTATTTAATCATATTGGTTCGCAATCTCCTCAATGGCAAGATGTTGTCAAAAATGGTGAGCAATCTGCTTATAGGGATTGGTTCCATATCCAACAATTCCCAGTGACAACTGAAAAGCTAGCCAATAAGAGAGAGTTACCCTATCATGCTTTTGGTTTTGAGGACTATATGCCTAAGCTAAATACAGCCAATCCAGAGGTTAAGGATTATCTTTTAAAGGTTGCGACTTATTGGATTGAAGAGTTTGATATCGATGCTTGGCGTTTGGATGTGGCTAATGAGATTGACCATCAATTTTGGAAGGATTTTCGAAAGGCAGTTTTAGCTAAAAAGTCTGATATTTATATTTTAGGAGAAGTCTGGCATACGTCTCAGCCATGGCTAAATGGAGATGAGTTCCATGCTGTCATGAATTATCCTTTATCTGATAGTATCAAGGACTATTTCTTACGAGGAATTAAGAAGACTGATCAGTTCATCGATGAAATCAATGGTCAGTCTATGTATTACAAACAGCAGATTTCAGAGGTTATGTTTAATCTCTTGGATTCTCATGATACAGAGAGAATCTTGTGGACGGCCAATGAAGACGCTCAACTGGTTAAATCAGCCCTAGCCTTTCTCTTTTTACAAAAAGGAACACCCTGTATCTATTACGGAACAGAGTTAGCCTTAACTGGCGGTCCAGACCCAGATTGTCGTCGTTGTATGCCTTGGGAACGTGTCTCAAGTGACAATGATATGCTGAATTTCATGAAGAAGCTGATCCAGATACGGAAATATGCGTCAGCAATCATTCCGCATGGCAAGTATAACCTAAAAGAAATTAAAGCTGATGTAGTAGCTCTGGAATGGACATACGAAGGCCGAGTCCTTAAAGCCATCTTTAACCAATCAAGAGAAGAGTATCTTTTAGAGAAAGAAGTAGTAGCACTAGCAAGCAATTGCCAAGAATTGGAGAATCAGCTTGTCATCTCTCCAAAAGGATTTGTGATTTTTCATTAAAGAGCAATTAAGAGTGACAGGAAAATTGTAATATAAAGATCATTTTACAAACAGACTATTTGTCGTCTTGCTACAATTGGTATATAATTTAACTTAAAGAAAATAGGAGGACTAATCGAATGGAATTAAAAGATTTTACAGAAAAAGAACAGGAAATGATTAAGAAGGGGCTGACTACGTCTAAGATTAGTGACAAGGAAACTGCTGAGAAGATTCTTGCGCTAGTACCACAAGACTTGATTAAGCGAATCCCATTTTTCGTCAGAAAACATGCTACAACACGTACTATTAAACGCATTTCAATTGAACACCCTGAGCTCTACGCTGCAGCTCAAACAAGTGGTGAGATTCCAGAAAAAGAACGCGAAGAATTGCGTCAGATTATCACAACTATCTTTGAACAAAAGATGAATAAGCATAGTATTAAGTAATTGGATGAGAACATTTTTTATTGGCGGTTTGGGAAGCAATGTCTATCATAGCAAGGATTTTCTTCAAGAGCTAGATTCGCAGGTCTATTTTCTAAATCCATATGAAAAGCATCTTCGAGATGAAACAGAATTGAAATCATGGTTTAAAAATGAGATTGTAGATGAAGAATCTATCTGTCTGATAGGTCATTCTCTCGGGGGTGATTTGGCTCGTTATCTCGCATCGGAATTTGAAGAAGTGGAGAAACTGATTCTTTTGGATGGTGGCTATCTAGATTTAGATAAGATTTTAACTTTAGATGTGGAATTAGAGGAAACTAAAAACTATATCAAATCTCAAATCATTTCGGACTTAGATATTCTTATTTCTAAAGAAAAATCTGAAGCAAAGCATTGGTCAGAAAATATGGAGAAAGCTGTAAAACAGTCCTATCGCTGGAATTCTGAGGATAATAGATATGAGTTAGCTATAAATTATGAAAATATAGAAGCGATACTCCGCCTACGGAGGAAAATACAAGCTTTTAAGAGAGAAGTGGGAGATACCTTGTTTATCAGTCCTCGCTATCCTAATGAAGCTACATGGAGAGAGGAAGCCCTAAAAGAATTGCCAGACTATTTTGATACTATTTTTCTAGAGAACGTTGGCCATGAGATTTATACTGAAGCCCCCAAAGAAATCGCTAGTATGATTAATGAGTGGTTCTCTTATTCTCTCTGAGATAGTGATTGAATAGTGATAATTAATATAGAATAAAAGTCTACCTAGACTCAACAAAAACGAACAGGCTCTTTTTCTGTCATTCAGAAGAGAACTTGTTCGTTTTGTCTTACTTTCCTTAAAAAGCTCGATACACATAGGGATTTTCTGGTTTATCGACTTTGGTAAAGCTTTCGATTTCCAAGGTTGGGAGGTTTTGTTTGAGTTCTTTATGATAGTGATTGACCAGTTTTCCTTTGGCTGTTATCCAGGTGTTGTTCTCATACTGCCGGGTATTTCCCTTGGTCAGTAATCCATAGACACCAGAATCTGCGATACAGTGAATAATGCCGAAGCGGAACAGAAATTGACTATTGGCATGACTGGGGTCGTTATAGACAAAGCCTGTGAACTGGACTGTCTTGCCCTCAAACTCATCTGGATAGTCGTAGATAGCTTCCATGACTTCCATATAGTTTTCATTCGTGATGTGAATGCTATCTTGGGACAAGTATTGATCCGCCGCAGTTCGCATTTCCGTTTCATAGGCTGATTTTGAAAAATAAGAACTGGTATCTGGTTTCAAATATTGGCTTGTCGTCCCTTCACTTGTCTGAATGGCTTGATCCGTTCCTTCCGATAAGGGGAAATGATATCCTTTGGCAGAAACAGTCTGAGAATCCAAGCTAACAGTTGGGAAAGTTAAACCGACGACAATCGGAATAGCCAGAAGAGCAACACCTGTCACCTTGGCCAATCGGCTGTTCAGATGACTATGGGTTTTAACTTGCTTCATCCAGATATACAGCTGGACAATTGCCAAGATAAAGGAAAGCACCATGGAAATATAGGCCAGATAGGAATAGTGCATGTTGATGTACTGGTTTAATTTGCCCGACAGATGGAGATAAATGGTCAGTTCAAAATAGCCAGCTAAAACTAAAAATCGAATCATAGGATGACTCCAATCAAAAGAGAATACACTAAGACGACAAGAGTCACAATCGTAATGAAGTGACTAATAAATCGTGCTTTCAAGTAATTTTTCATCATGAGAATATTTTTGATATCCAGCATTGGACCAATGACGAGAAAGGCCAGAACTGGTGCCAAACCGAAACTAGAGAGTAGAGAAGCCCCGATAAAGGCATCCGCCTCACTACAGAGCGAAAGAAGAAAGGCCAAAAGCATCAAGAGCAGGATGGCAAAAAGAGGAGTCGCACTGATAGAGGTCAGAATCCGAGTCGGAATATAAACCTGTATAACAGAGGCAAAGAGACAGCCAAATACTAAATAACGTCCCGTATCAAAAAATTCATCAATGGCCTGCACAAAAACCTGAAAAACTTTTTTTGCAGGGCTTAAGTGAGAAAAATCATGCTCATGACAGGCCAGACGATTTTCTTTCTGAATTGGTTCTTGCCAGAAAAATCCCAGAAAAATTCCAAGTATAACAGCTACTACAATGGAACCTAGAGCTCGTAACAGGGCGACATGGAAGGAGTTGCCAAAGGCAGAATAGGTCGCAAAGAGAACAATAGGATTGATAACAGGCGCTGTTACGAGAAAGGGAACAGCCGTGTAACTGGGAACCTTCTTTTCCAGAAAACGATTGATGATGGGGACGATTCCACATTCACAAGAAGGGAAAAGTATCCCAACGAAGGTCCCAAAAAAGATCCTCTCCCAACGATTTCGAGGGAGAAAATGATAAACTTTGTCAGGTGTGATATAAACCTCAATCAGTCCTGAAAGAATACTTCCTATCAGAACGAAGGGAAGGGCTTCAATGATAATGGAGAGGAAAATAGCCCCAGTCTGAAGCACACTAGATGGGAGTTGTTGGAAAGCAGTCATCTAGTTTTTCTTTTCTGCTTTGGATTTCTTCTCTTTGTCATCAGGGAAAGTAACTTGTTTCAAATCTGGGAGTTTAGCAAACTCTTCAAACATCTTGTCCAAGTCGTCTCGTTTTGTAAATTTTACAGCCATAGGTGTACCTCGATTCTAAATTCTACCTCTATTATACTATTATTTTAAGGAAAAGGGCGTTTTTTAATTTGTTTTCGATAGTTGAAAAGGATTGGAGCAAGCCTTCCAGCTTGTGGTATAATAGATTTATGGATAAAAAATATGAAAAAATCTCCCAAGATTTGGGAGTGACTTTAAAGCAAATTGATACCGTTCTAAGTTTGACAGCTGAAGGGGCGACTATTCCCTTTATCGCGCGTTATCGCAAGGACATGACTGGTAGTCTGGATGAGGTGGCGATTAAGGCCATTATTGACTTGGATAAAAGTCTGACCAACCTCAACGACCGTAAGGAGGCTGTCTTAGCTAAGATTCAAGAACAAGGTAAGTTGACCAAGGAATTGGAAGAAGCTATCTTAGCTGCCGAAAAATTAGCAGACGTTGAAGAACTCTATCTTCCTTATAAGGAAAAGCGTCGTACCAAGGCAACCATTGCCCGTGAAGCAGGGCTCTTTCCACTTGCTCGCTTGATTTTGCAGAATGTAGCTGACTTAGAGAAAGAAGCTGAAAAGTTTGTCTGTGAAGGATTTGCGACTGGTAAGGAAGCTTTGGCTGGTGCAGTTGATATCTTAGTCGAAGCCTTATCGGAAGATGTGACACTGCGCGCCATGACTTATCAGGAGGTGCTGAGACACTCTAAACTCACTTCTCAAGTCAAGGATGAAAGTCTTGATGAAAAGCAGGTTTTTCAGATCTATTATGATTTTTCAGAGACGGTTGGAAATATGCAGGGTTATCGTACCTTGGCCCTCAATCGTGGGGAGAAGCTAGGTGTCTTGAAGGTCGGTTTTGAACATGCAACGGACCGTATTCTTGCCTTCTTTGCCGCTCGTTTCAAGGTCAAAAACGCCTATATAGATGAAGTAGTTCAGCAGTCAGTTAAGAAAAAGGTCTTGCCTGCTATCGAGCGTCGCATTCGGACAGAATTAACTGAGAAAGCAGAAGAAGGAGCTATCCAACTCTTTTCGGAAAATCTGCGCAATCTCCTCTTAGTTGCTCCACTGAAAGGGCGCGTGGTTCTAGGATTTGACCCTGCCTTTCGTACAGGTGCCAAGTTGGCTGTCGTTGATGCGACGGGGAAAATGCTAACGACTCAAGTCATTTATCCTGTTAAACCCGCATCAGCCCGTCAAATCGAAGAAGCCAAGAAAGATTTGGCAGATTTGATTGGTCAATATAGCGTGGAAATTATTGCTATCGGAAATGGAACTGCCAGTCGGGAAAGTGAAGCTTTTGTAGCGGAAGTTCTGAAAGATTTCCCTGAAGTCAGCTATGTCATTGTCAATGAAAGTGGTGCTTCTGTCTACTCTGCCAGTGAACTTGCTCGTCAGGAGTTTCCAGACTTAACCGTCGAAAAACGCTCAGCTATTTCTATCGCCCGTCGTTTGCAAGATCCTCTTGCTGAATTGGTCAAAATCGATCCTAAGTCAATCGGTGTTGGTCAGTACCAGCACGATGTCAGCCAGAAGAAACTGTCTGAAAGTTTGGACTTTGTCGTGGATACGGTGGTGAACCAAGTCGGTGTCAACATCAATACAGCCAGTCCAGCTCTTCTTTCTCACGTGGCTGGACTCAATAAAACTATTTCTGAAAATATCGTCAAATACCGTGAGGAAGAAGGAAAAATCACTTCGCGCGCTCAAATTAAGAAAGTTCCTCGTCTGGGTGCCAAGGCTTTTGAACAGGCAGCTGGTTTCCTCCGTATCCCTGAAAGTAACAATATTCTTGATAATACAGGAGTTCACCCAGAAAACTACACTGCCGTTAAGGAACTCTTCAAACGTTTAGATATTAAAGACTTAAACGAACAAGCCCAAGGCAAACTCACATCCCTTTCAATTAAAGATATGGCGCCAGAGCTAGACCTTGGTCCAGAAACTCTTAAAGATATTATTGCAGATCTTCTAAAACCAGGTCGAGATTTCCGTGATTCCTTTGATGCACCTGTGCTTCGCCAAGATGTCCTAGATATCAAAGACTTAGTGGTTGGTCAGAAACTAGAAGGTGTGGTGCGTAACGTCGTTGACTTTGGTGCCTTCGTTGACATTGGGATTCATGACGACGGATTGATTCATATTTCCCACATGAGTCGCAAATTTATCAAACACCCTAGCCAAGTGGTATCCGTTGGTGATTTGGTGACCGTTTGGGTCAAGAAAATCGATACTGAACGGGAAAAAGTTAATCTGTCGCTTCTAGCTCCAAATGAAACTGACTGATTACGTCAAGCAGGTTTCACTAGAAGACTTCGGCAGACCTTTTATCCATCAAGCCCAGTGGAATTCTCGTCTACGTTCGACAGGTGGGCGGTTTTTCCCAAAAGATGGGCATTTGGATTTTAATCCTAAGGTTTATCAGGAACTGGGGTTGGACGTTTTTAGGAAAATTGTCCGCCATGAACTCTGTCATTATCACCTTTATTTTCAAGGGAAGGGCTATCAACACAAGGATCGGGATTTTAAGGAACTTTTGAAAGCGGTGGATGGATTACGCTTTGTGCCAACCTTGCCAAATAGCAACTCCAAGCCAATCAAGTTTTATCGTTGTCAATCCTGCCAGCAAAGGTATCAGCGCAAGCGAAGGATTGATACCAAACGCTATCGCTGTGGACTTTGTCGAGGTAAATTGCTACTAATAAATCAGCCTGAGGACTGATGAAAGCCGAGCCTATCCGTGCTATACTATGTCCAACCTAGTAGAAAGAGGTAATACCATGAACAGTAAATTTTATAAAATGAGAAGAAATCGCATGATTTCAGGAGTTCTGGCAGGTCTGTCAGATAAGTGGAACTTTGATGTTACCCTTGTTCGTTTTCTGTTTGCCATTTTTACAGTCGCAAACTTTGGACTTGGGGTGATTATCTATATCATTCTAGCTTCTATCATGCCAACCAAGGAAGAGATCGAAGCAGAAATGTACGGAACAGGCCCACGAAAACGCAAAGAAGCCCAAGCCATTGACGATAGTGAAGGTTGGTTTTGGTGAGCTACTTAGCTAATAAGGTAATAGTTTCTTACACATTTTTTATAGAAATAGGATTTTTTTGTACATGGCTAATAGTATTCTACAAAAGATTGGGAATAAGCAAAAAGCTTTAAATCAATAGTCTAAACTGCTTGATTTAAAGCTTTTTTACTTTTATAGTCATTTAGTTTTAAAAAAGCGTTTCAAACATTCAAAAATATTTGGAACTTCCCTTAATAAATCCGTCATTTTCTTTTTCAAGATAACCCAAGCTTGCTCAATAGGATTCAAATCTGCTTAATAAGGTGGTAGAGGTAAGAAAAAGTTCTTATCTTGAATGCAAAGTTCATCTAAAATGTTCTTGGGATGAAAACTAGCATTGTCCATGACAATGATATGAGGGGTCTTCAAAGCAGGCAGGAGTTGCGTTTTGAACCACTTCACAAAGAAGTCACTCGTCATACTTTCCTTGTAAATCATAGGAGCTATAAACTCTCCGTCTACTTGTCCTGCAACAATTGAAGTCCGCTCAAAACGCCGTTTACTAATCTTTTCATAGGCTTTCTCCCCTCTAGGAGCCAGTGCATAAGGACGATAGAGGTAGCGGTCGATTCCTGTTTCATCAATATATACGACTGGTAAATCTTTTAGGATATTCAAAATATAAAGAAACTCAACGACTTTCTCTGGATTTTGTTCCTTAAAGCTAGTCGTCTTTTTTAAAGTGACATGAATCTGCTTTAAATCTGCCTATACTGAAGGAACAGCACAATCAAAATGTGCCGCAATTTCCCGTCAAAAAGCATCTGGCTGAGCCTCTACAAATGCTTTTAATTCCTCTAAAGGAATTTTCCGCTTTTTGACGACTCGTTTTTTTCGCTCTAAGTATCCTTGTTCACGTCTTTCTTTTCCCACGTGAAGAGAGTTCTGACGCCAACATCAAAAACTTTAGCTGCTTCGACATGGCGGTGTCCCTCTTTGATGTAATCTAATGCTCCTTGTTTAAAATCTGTACTATATATCATAGCTTTTGTTTAAAACTAAGCAACTATAAAATTGAAAAGGATGGAAAAAAGGTTGCATTTATGATATAATTTATTTTAAAGACCTTATTAGAAATCTTGAAAGAGTATTAAAAACTTAGAATGAGAAAAATTGTTATCAATGGTGGATTACCACTACAAGGTGAAATCACTATTAGTGGTGCTAAAAATAGCGTTGTGGCCTTAATTCCAGCTATTATATTGGCTGATGATGTGGTGACTTTGGATTGCGTTCCAGATATCTCGGATGTAGCAAGTCTTGTCGAAATCATGGAATTGATGGGAGCTACTGTTAAGCGTTATGACGATGTATTGGAGATTGACCCAAGAGGTGTTCAAAATATTCCAATGCCTTATGGAAAAATCAATAGTCTTCGTGCATCTTATTATTTTTATGGAAGTCTTTTAGGTCGCTTTGGTGAAGCCACAGTTGGCTTGCCTGGAGGGTGTGACCTTGGTCCTCGCCCGATTGACCTACACCTTAAGGCTTTTGAAGCTATGGGGGCTACTGTTAGCTACGAGGGAGATAACATGAAGTTATCTGCTAAAGATACAGGACTTCATGGCGCAAGTATTTACATGGATACAGTTAGTGTCGGTGCAACGATTAATACGATGATTGCTGCGGTTAAAGCGAATGGTCGTACTATTATTGAAAATGCAGCCCGTGAACCTGAGATTATTGATGTTGCAACTCTCTTGAATAATATGGGTGCCCACATCCGTGGGGCAGGAACTAATATCATCATTATTGATGGTGTTGAAAGATTACATGGAACGCGTCATCAGGTGATTCCAGATCGTATTGAAGCTGGAACATATATATCTTTAGCTGCTGCAGTCGGCAAGGGGATTCGTATAAATAATGTACTATACGAACACTTAGAAGGATTCATTGCTAAGCTGGAAGAAATGGGAGTGAGAATGACTGTATCTGAAGACAGCATTTTTGTCGAAGAGCAGTCTAATTTGAAAGCAATCAATATTAAGACAGCTCCTTACCCAGGCTTTGCAACTGATTTGCAACAACCTATTACCCCACTTTTACTAAGAGCGAATGGTCGTGGTACAATTGTCGATACGATTTACGAAAAACGTGTAAATCATGTTTTTGAACTAGCAAAGATGGATGCGGACATTTCGACAACAAATGGTCATATTTTGTACACGGGTGGACGTAGTTTGCGTGGGGCCAGTGTTAAAGCGACTGACCTACGAGCTGGGGCTGCACTAGTCATTGCTGGGCTTATGGCTGAAGGTAAAACTGAAATTACAAATATCGAGTTTATCTTACGTGGTTATTCTGATATTATTGAAAAATTACGTAATCTAGGAGCAGATATTAAACTAGTCGAAGATTAAACCGTAGGGGTGTTTATGAATATTTGGACCAAATTAGCAATGTTTTCTTTTTTTGAAACGGATCGCTTGTATTTGCGTCCTTTCTTTTTTAGTGATAGTCAGGACTTCCACGAGATAGCCTCAAATCCAGAAAATCTTCAATTTATTTTCCCAACTCAGGCAAGTCTGGAAGAAAGTCAATATGCATTAGCGAATTATTTTATGAAGTCCCCTTTGGGAGTGTGGGCAATTTGTGACCAAAAAAATCAACAAATGATTGGTTCTATTAAATTTGAGAAGTTAGATGAAATCAAAAAAGAAGCTGAGCTTGGCTATTTTTTGAGAAAAGATGCTTGGTCGCAAGGATTTATGACAGAGATTGTTAGAAAAATTTGTCAGCTTTCTTTTGAGGAATTTGGTTTAAAACAATTATCCATCATTACCCACCTTGAAAATGAAGCGAGTCAAAAGGTTGCTCTAAAGTCTGGATTCCGTTTGACTCGTCAGTTTAAGGGAAGTGATCGCTACACAAGAAAAATGCGGGATTATCTTGAATTTCGGTATGTAAAAGGAGAATTCAATGAGTAAGCATCAGGAAATTCTAAGCTATTTGGAAGAATTGCCTGTCGGAAAGAGGGTTAGTGTTCGTAGTATTTCTAACCATCTGGGGGTCAGTGATGGAACGGCCTATCGGGCCATTAAAGAAGCTGAAAATCGTGGACTTGTGGAGACCCGTCCTAGAAGTGGTACTATCCGTGTTAAATCCCAGAAAGTTGCTATTGAAAGATTAACTTTTGCAGAAATTGCAGAAGTGACTTCTTCTGAGGTTCTGGCTGGGCAAGAAGGTTTAGAGAGAGAATTTAGCAAGTTCTCAATCGGTGCTATGACTGAACAAAATATCTTGTCTTATCTTCATGATGGTGGGCTCTTGATTGTCGGAGACCGGACCCGTATTCAGTTGTTAGCCTTGGAAAACGAAAATGCGGTTCTCGTTACAGGTGGATTTCAGGTTCATGATGATGTACTAAAACTGGCTAATCAAAAAGGGATTCCTGTTCTGAGAAGCAAGCATGATACTTTCACTGTGGCGACCATGATCAATAAAGCCTTGTCAAATGTCCAAATCAAAACAGATATTTTGACAGTTGAGAAACTTTACCGTCCGAGTCATGAGTATGGTTTTCTAAGAGAAACCGATACAGTCAAAGATTATTTGGACTTAGTACGTAAGAATCGAAGCAGTCGTTTTCCAGTTATTAACCAACATCATGTTGTGGTGGGAGTGGTAACCATGAGGGATGCAGGTGATAAGTCACCAAGTACCACAATTGATAAGGTCATGTCTCGTAGCCTCTTTTTAGTCGGATTATCGACAAATATTGCCAATGTCAGTCAACGAATGATTGCTGAAGATTTTGAAATGGTACCAGTTATTCGAAGCAATCAAACCTTGCTTGGAGTTGTGACACGACGCGATGTCATGGAGAAGATGAGTCGTTCCCAAGTTTCGGCTCTACCGACTTTTTCTGAGCAGATTGGTCAAAAACTTTCTTATCATCATGATGAAGTAGTCATCACAGTTGAACCCTTTATGCTGGAGAAGAACGGTGTCTTGGCTAATGGTGTATTGGCAGAAATTCTGACCCACATGACCCAAGATTTAGTTGTGAATAGTGGGCGCAATCTCATCATCGAGCAGATGCTAATCTACTTTTTGCAGGCTGTTCAGATAGATGATATACTGCGCATTCAAGCACGCATTATCCACCATACTAGACGATCAGCTATTATTGATTATGATATTTATCATGGTCATCAGATTGTTTCAAAAGCAAATGTAACCGTTAAAATTAATTAGAAACTAGGAGAAAAAATGATAACATTAAAATCAGCTCGTGAAATCGAAGCTATGGACAAGGCTGGTGATTTTCTAGCAAGTATTCATATCGGCTTACGTGATTTGATTAAGCCTGGCCTAGATATGTGGGAAGTAGAAGAGTATGTTCGCCGTCGTTGTAAGGAAGAAAATTTCCTTCCGCTTCAGATTGGAGTTGACGGTGCAATGATGGACTATCCTTATGCTACCTGCTGCTCTCTTAATGATGAAGTGGCTCATGCTTTCCCTCGTCACTATATCTTGAAAGATGGTGATTTGCTCAAAGTTGATATGGTTTTGGGAGGTCCCATTGCTAAATCTGACCTGAATGTCTCAAAATTAAACTTTAACAATGTTGAACAAATGAAAAAATACACTCAGAGCTATTCTGGTGGTTTAGCAGACTCATGTTGGGCTTATGCTGTTGGCACACCGTCCGAAGAAGTGAAAAATCTGATGGATGTAACTAAAGAAGCCATGTATAAGGGGATTGAGCAAGCTGTTGTTGGAAACCGTATCGGTGATATCGGTGCGGCTATTCAAGAATACGCTGAAAGTCGTGGTTACGGTGTAGTGCGTGATTTGGTTGGTCATGGTGTTGGCCCAACCATGCACGAAGAACCAATGGTTCCTAACTATGGTATTGCTGGTCGTGGACTTCGTCTCCGTGAAGGAATGGTCTTGACTATTGAACCGATGATCAATACAGGTGACTGGGAAATTGATACAGATATGAAAACTGGTTGGGCGCATAAGACCATCGACGGTGGTCTATCTTGTCAATATGAACACCAATTTGTCATTACAAAAGATGGACCTGTTATCTTGACTAGTCAAGGTGAAGAAGGAACTTATTAAAATAAGCAAAAGTAGATTGAAGAAAATGTGGCTCTTTGGACAAATTTCTTCAATCTTTTTCTTTTATCTATAATGGAATGAAATAAAAATTGAACACCTTGGATTCGAAATTCAAATCAATTTTTAATAATGTTTTATAATTAATTGATTTCTCTAGATTTTATTTCAATCTACCATAGAAACCATGGTGTACTATTTTAGGTTAAACTTATTATAATATCATAGATAATACAGCTAACCGTAGCAAACTTGATACAAATTTTAACATTTATAGTACAATAGGTTTAAATTCTTAAGAAAGTTGGTTCTTTATTGGAAACGATAGTCTTTTCAATCTCCGTTTTTTTAGCAGGGGTCTTGTCCTTCTTTTCTCCCTGTATCTTTCCTCTTCTGCCAGTTTATGCTGGAATTTTATTGGATGATCAGGAAAGTGCAAAAAGTTTTTCTTTATTTGGGAGAAAGGTTGCCTGGTCAGGTTTGATTCGAACACTTTGCTTTATTGCAGGTATCTCTCTCATTTTCTTTATTCTAGGCTTTGGTGCAGGTTACTTTGGTAATATTCTCTATGCAAATTGGTTTCGATATGTTATGGGAACAATTATTATTATTTTGGGACTTCACCAGATGGAAATTTTTCATTTTAAGAAATTAGAGGTTCAAAAAAGCTTTACTTTCAAGAAATCAGAATCCAATCGTTATTGGTCAGCCTTTTTACTCGGTATTACCTTTAGCTTTGGTTGGACACCTTGTATTGGTCCGGTTTTAAGTTCTGTTTTAGCGCTTGCGGCTTCTGGAGGCAATGGTGCTTGGCAAGGAGCTATCTATACTCTTATTTACACTCTGGGGATGGCCATTCCTTTCTTGGTTTTGGCTCTAGCTTCAGGTGTAGTAATGCCTTATTTTAGTAAAATCAAACGTCATATGATGCTACTAAAGAAAATTGGTGGTTTCCTTATTATTTTAATGGGAATTTTGTTACTATTAGGACAAGTAAATGTTCTAGCTGGAATTTTTGAATAAAGGAGAAAAGATGAAAAAAGTAATGTTTGCTGGCTTAAGCCTATTGTCATTAGTCGTATTGATGGCTTGTGGTGAGGAAGAAACTAAAAAGACTCAAGCTCCACAACAGCCAAAACAACAGCAACAAACGACTGTACAACAAATTGCTGTTGGAAAAGAGGCACCAGACTTTACCTTGCAATCTATGGATGGTAAAGAAGTTAAGTTATCTGATTATAAGGGTAAAAAAGTCTACTTGAAGTTTTGGGCTTCATGGTGTGGCCCATGTAAGAAAAGTATGCCAGAGTTGATGGAATTAGCTGCGAAACCAGATCGCGATTTTGAAATTCTTAGTGTCATTGCACCAGGAATTCAAGGTGAAAAAACTGTCGAGCAATTCCCACAATGGTTCCAAGACCAAGGATATAAAGATATCCCAGTTCTTTATGATACTAAAGCAACAACCTTCCAAGCTTATCAAATTCGAAGCATTCCTACAGAATACCTGATTGATAGTCAAGGAAAGATTGGAAAGATTCAATTTGGTGTTATCAGTAACGCGGATGCAGAGGCAGCATTTAAAGAAATGAACTAGAATCGATAAAATCTGATTACAATATGTAGTCAGATTTTTTTAGAAAAATGTTTTATAAATATTCACAAATCTCCTATATTTATGGTAAAATAGAATCATCATTTTATTTTGGAGTCAAAGATGAATATATTTAGAACAAAGAATGTTAGTTTAGATAAAACGGAGATGCACAGGCATTTGAAGTTATGGGATTTGATTTTGCTGGGTATCGGAGCCATGGTAGGGACAGGTGTCTTTACAATTACAGGTACTGCAGCTGCAACGCTTGCTGGTCCAGCACTAGTGATTTCAATCGTCATTTCTGCCTTGTGTGTGGGATTATCAGCCCTCTTTTTTGCAGAATTTGCTTCGCGGGTACCCGCTACAGGTGGTGCCTACAGTTATCTCTATGCTATTTTAGGAGAATTCCCTGCCTGGTTGGCTGGTTGGTTAACCATGATGGAGTTCATGACAGCCATATCAGGCGTAGCTTCGGGTTGGGCAGCTTATTTTAAAGGCTTGCTTTCTCAATACGGGATATCCCTTCCTCAGGCTTTAAATGGCACCTTTAATCCTCAAGCAGGGACATTTGTTGATTTATTGCCTATTCTTGTCTTGGTCTTGGTGACCTCACTTGTTTTACTCAATGCTAAAGCAGCATTACGTTTTAATTCTATTCTAGTGATTTTGAAATTTTCCGCTTTAGCTCTCTTTATTTTGGTGGGAATTTGGCATATCAAGCTTGATAATTGGAGCAATTTTGCACCTTATGGTTTTGGACAAATCTATGGTGCTAGTACTGGTATTATGGCTGGTGCGTCCTTGATGTTCTTCGGTTTTTTGGGATTTGAATCCATCTCTATGGCCGTAGATGAGGTCAAGACTCCTCAAAAAAATATTCCTAGAGGGATTGTCTTATCGCTTTCTATCGTAACCATTCTTTATGCCCTGGTGACGCTTGTCTTGACTGGTGTGGTTCACTATAGCCATCTAAATGTCGACGATGCCGTTTCCTTTGCTCTTCGTAGCATTGGGATTAGTTGGGCAGCTAATTATGTGTCATTAGTGGCTATCTTGACCTTGATTACAGTTTGTATTTCGATGACCTATGCCCTATCGCGTATGATTTACAGTTTAGCACGTGACGGATTGATGCCTGCTGCCTTTAAGGAACTGACGAAGACTAGCAAGGTACCCAAAAATGCGACTATTTTGACAGGTCTAGCTTCAGCAGTAGCAGCAGGAATGTTCCCTCTTGCTAGTATCGCAGCCTTCTTAAATATTTGTACCTTGTCTTATCTGATCATGTTGGCTTATGGTTTGATTCGCTTACGGAGAGAAAAGGGGATGCCCAAAGCTGGAGAATTTAAAACACCACTGGTACCATTATTACCAATTTTATCAATCATCATTTGTTTGTCCTTCATGTTGCAGTATAATATGGAAACTTGGGTTGCTTTCTTAGTTGCTTTGTTGATAGGAAGTCTTATTTACTTTACTTATGGTTATAAGCATTCTACCATAGAAGAATAATACTCTTCGAAAATCTCTTCAAACCACGTCAGCTTCGCCTTGCCGTATGTATGGTTACTGACTTCGTCAGTTTCATCTACAACCTCAAAGCAGTGCTTTGAGCAGCCTGCGGCTAGCTTCCTAATTTGCTCTTTGATTTTCATTGAGTATATAAAGTGAGAATCTGTTGAGTTATTGAAACTCAGCAGATTTTTTTAGTGCATAGGGGTTGACATTGTAGACCAACTGGTCTATAATGTCAAAAAAGCTTAGGAGCAGTAGGATGAAAAAAGAGTTGAAAACCCAGCTAACTCGGGAGCGCATCATTGAAGCGGCCCTAATCGAGTTTTCTCAAAAGGGCTATAAGGCCTTCGGCATCAATGAACTCTGCAAAAATCACAAGATTTCAAAGGGGATTCTTTACCATAACTTTTCTGGCAAGACGGAGCTCTATCTGGCCTGCGTCCGTGAGAGCTTTCAGAAGGCTGTGTCCATCATCCGTGGGGAGTCAGGTGACATTCCCAGCCTAGCAGACTATATGGAACGTCGTCATCGTTTTTCCAAGGATTTTCCTCACCACAGCCATGTCTTCTTTGAGGTTTGGATGACAGCTCCAGCAGAAATTGCTGAGGAAGTGGCACAGGAAAAGGCTGTTTTTGAGGACTTGAATCGTCAGGTTTCAGAAAAATTACTGTCTGAGTCAACCCTCAAAGATTATATCAGCCAAGAAGCGGCCCTATACTATCTGACCTTTATCCAGCAACTCTTTCGGAGTTATTATCTGGGGCCAGCGGATCTCAAGGAACCAGCAGTTTGGCCAGCCAATATGAAAATGACCTCAAAAAGGTCCTTCATCTCATGATTTATGGCATTTTAAAGGATGAAAAGTGAAAAGGAGTGATTCATGATTAGAAGTCCAGTATGAGGCCTGTCCTCGAAATCAACACAAAAATAAATAAAAAAACAATAAATATTAGGAGAGTTATTATGTCTAAAAAATTATCATGGTTGTCTATCGTAGCGGGTGTTTTATCCATTCTTGCAGGTTTTTATCTGATGGCCAATCCAGCCCTCAGCCTTCTGTCCTTTGCCATCTTGTTTGCCCTCATTTTCATGGTCAACGGTATTTCTGATATCATCAAATACTTCTCAGCTGATGAGAAAAGCGGTTGGGACCTCTTCACCGGTGTGATGACGGTTCTCTTGGCTATCTGGCTCTTCTCAGGGACCTTCTTTGAAAAAGTGACCTTCATTCCCTTCATCTTTGCTTTCTGGGCCCTCTTTACAGGTGTTTCCAAGACGATTATGAGTTTTGAAGTCAAAAAAGTGGACAAGAAGTTGGGCAGCACCCTTCTTTGGACGGGTATTTTGGGGATTATCGCAGGGATCATCATGATGGGTCACCCACTCATGACAGGCGTGATTGTGACCTATACCGTGGCCTTTGTCTTTATCTACCAAGGGATTGCGGCTATCGTTCTCTATTTCAAATCTAAAAAAGCATAAGTTAGAAAGGGTTTCAATATGGAGAAGCTGAAAAATATCCTCTTTAACAAGGTCACCATCGGGGCCATCCTGCTCTTTGTACAACTGGCCTGGCTCTTGCTCTTTTTCTACCAATTAAGCAGCTATTCCACAGTGATTACAGCTATTTTGGGGCTTGTCAGTGTCCTGATGATGTTGGCTATTGTCAGCTCCAAGGATAATCCGGTCTACAAGATTGGCTGGCTCATCCTGATTGGCCTCATGCCCATGTTTGGAACCTTTCTTTACTTAATCTCTGCCAACAAGCAACCAGCTAAGAAGCTGAGAAAGGCCATTCAAGAGTCGGAAGCCCGCATTGAACAAGCCTTAGAGCAAACTAACTATTCTTCCCAAGATGTCCCAATTGCAGACGAGGTCAAAGGAATTTCGGACTACATTGCCAGTCAGGGCACTTATACCCGCCATGGCAATACGGATGTGTCCTATTTCAAACTGGGTGAGGACATGTATGCCTCCATGCTCAAAGATATGGAGCAGGCCCAGTCCTTTATCTTCTTTGAATACTTCATTGTCGGCCAAGGGCAGATGTGGGATGGGATGAAGGATATCCTGATCAACAAGGCACAGGAAGGCCTGGATGTCCGTGTCATGTATGATGATTTGGGTTCTCTGATGGTCTTGCCAAAGGGCTTCAAGGCCGAGCTGGAGAGCAATGGCGTCAAGGTGGTAACCTTTAACCCGATGGTCCCTTATCTAGCTCTGGGAATGAACAATCGCGACCATCGCAAGATCTTAGTCATTGATGGAAATGTGGCTTACAACGGGGGCATCAATATCGCGGATGAATACATCAATGTGGACAGCAAATTAGGCCACTGGAAGGATACCGGTCTGCGCTTGGAAGGGGATGGGGTTGCCAATCTGACCCTCATGTTCCTCTCGGTTTGGGATGCCTGCCGCAAGGAGCAGACCCATGTTGCGGCCTATCTGCCTAAGAAGTCCGTAAAGGCCAAGGGTTATGTCCAGCCATTCTCCGATTCGCCTTTGGATGAGGAGCTGATTTCAGAGAACCTCTATATGGATATCCTCTGGAATGCCAAGGACTATGTTTACATCTTTACCCCTTATCTGATTATCGACCATGAGATGACACTGGCTCTGACCATGGCGGCCAAAAGAGGGGTAGATGTCCGCATCGTAGTGCCGGAGATTCCAGATAAGAAGGCTGTCTACACCCTGACCGAATCCTATTTCCGTCCGCTTCTGGAAGCAGGCGTTCGCTTGTATCGCTACACGCCAGGTTTTATCCATGCCAAGAGCTATCTGGCAGATGATAAGGTTGGCGTCGTTGGGACCATCAACATGGACTACCGCAGCCTCTACCTGCACTTTGAATGCGGTACCTTCCTTTATGAGGTTGACGCGCTCAAGGACTTGAAAGAAGACTATCTCGAAACCTTTGCGGTCAGTGAAGAAGTGCAGTTGAAGGAGCTGGGAGAAGGACTGCTGAAACGGACAGGTCAGGCTGTTCTAAGAGTCTTGAGTCCGCTCTTTTAGGAGGAAATACCATGAAAGCGAATCTTAGAAAAAAGAAACCTTTGCAGGTTTTGTGGCATATTGTCAAGGTAACCCATTTTTCCAATTTTATCCTGTCCTTTGTCTGTTATCTCTTTCTGGCAGCCCTGATCTTGTTGTTTACTGAGCCTGCCATTGAGACTTTCGGAGATAGTATTTGGTATTCTTTCGTGACCTCGACCACTACGGGCTATGGGGATATTGTGGTGACAACAGCCATCGGCAGGATTGTCAGTGTTATCCTGTCTCTCTATGGCCTCCTCTTTTTCGGCTGTCTGTCAGGGATTGTGGTGACCTACTATATGGAGATGAACAAGCTCTTGCCCAAGGAGGAGGATCAAAAGTGATGAAGAAACAAAATCTTAGGATCCTGCTTTCGGGCTTCTGCTTGAGCAGTCTGATTGCCCTAGTTGCCTTTCTCTTTCTGATGGCTGAAAAATTTGGCAGCCATCTATTGTGGGAAAGCTGGGGGCATTCTGTGCCCTTTCCCAACCTTTATAAAGGTCTCTTGCTCTTGGTGGGTGGCTTCTTGGTCTTTGCCCTCAAACGAAAGTGGGGGAGTCTGCCTAGAACCAGCCATGAGCTGATGGAGGAGCTGAAAGAAGGTCAGACCGTCAATTACCGCCATACTTGGCGCAGCCTGGTCTTGGCCCTACTCATCCTTGTAATGGGAGCAGGAGTTGGGCCAGAGGCCCCTTTGTTGGGGGCAGTCATTGCCTACTCCATCTGGCAGGCGGATAAGCTCCGTTACCTAGAAGCTAATAGAGAGCAGCTGAAGCACCTGCCCCTCCAAGATAAGTTTGTCAGGCTTTTCCATCCCAGTCAATACCTGCTGACCTATCCAGCCAGCCAGAAGGGAACGGATAAGAAGAAGCGCTTGTTTTTCATTGTCAACGGCCTGATTATTTTTGTCCTGCTGATGCGGATGACCGAGCAACCTTCCTTTATCACCAAACTGGGTGACAGCCAGTGGCAGATGGCGGAATTGGTTTTGATTTTGCCCCTCATGCTCTATGGCTTCCTCTTTGGTAAAGTCTACTATTGGCTGATGAAAAAGATAAAAGCTGTCTTGAAGGCGTATTCCTTGCCTCTCTTTGCTAAAGTCATGCTTGGTGCAATTGCCATCTTTGGAATTGCGGTTTTTGCGCCCAGCCTGCTCTTTTCTGGCCAGCATGCCATGCACTCAGTTGTGGAGATGGGGCTGGAGCTACCAGTCCTAGTTTTGTTTGGTCTGTCCCTTCTCAAACTTCTCTTTTTGGAAATCTGCCTGGAAACAGGCTGGACAGGCGGAGATATTTTTCCCATCACCTTTGCCAGCATCCTGCAGGGCTTTGCAGTGGCCCAATTGCTGCCAGGCTACGACCCCCTCTTTGTCGTTCTGGTTGTCAGCCTTTCTATGGCGGTCACCTTGCTGCAGAAGGAGTGGCTGGCAGGTATCTTCATCTCCCTCTTTTTCCCAGTCAAACTTTGGCCCATTGCCCTCATTCTCATCTTCATGTTACGGTGGATGGGTATAAAAGTGAAAGCAGGAAGAGTTCATGGTGAAGCCTAATTTCAGTCGGCTGCTCCATGGCTCTTGGGCTTTGCTTATCTTTGTCCTACTCATGCTCCAGCCGGCCATCTACCAGGGAATCATCAAAGCCAGTCTGACTCCCTCCATGGCCTATCTGGACGCCCTTTTGGCAGGTGAATTCGGCACCTTTATCAGCCAAAAACTAATTTGGATGGGAGTTTTCTTGATTCTTGCCTTTCTGGGTCAGCTCATCCTCTACTTTTGGGGAAATATGCACTTGCTGGGCATTTTGAAGAGAGAAAGAGGACTTAGTCCTTCCTTGATGCGCCTGACCTGGGCCTATTACGGGCTAATCTGGCTGATGGCTGGGGCTATTTTGGCTGTCCTGCTTGTCCTGATCATCCAGGGATGGCAGATTTACCAGCTATCTGGCGAGCTTGGACAGTATGATTTTCAAGCGACTGTTGAACAGATTTTAGACAAGCTGCGGAGCCTTAGTTTACAAAGCCTTGGGGACATGGAAGCGACTTTGAAAGCCATTTGGACCATTTTAAAAGAAAATGCCCCCCTCTATAAAGTGCTACGAGAAGGGATTGCTACCCTAACTCAGATTGAACAAGTCATCGGAACCTCTTACTTCTTACTTTCTGGACTGTCAATCTATATGGTTTTGGAGAATCTATTCTTCTATACCTTACGAGTAAAGAAGTCTCAACTTCTGATGATTGGGCAACATCTGATAGAAAAGGGGAGCAGGAGTAGCCTCCTTTCAAAAAAAATTCTTTGAACCATTCAATTATTTACTCCCTAGCAAAACTTATGCTATACTAGGTGTATGAAAAACTCTAGTAACAAGAAAAAATCATTCTTTTTATTGATTGGTGTGATGATGATGGGGGCCGTGATGCGGGTCCCATTTACTGCGATTCCAGCTGTTTTGACGGATATTGCGGCTGGCCTGGGTGTTTCAGTCAGTGACTTGGGCATTTTGACTTCTCTGCCCCTCGTCATGTTTGCCCTTTGTTCTTCCCTGGCTCCTGGCTGGGCGGCTCGATTGGGTCTGGAAAAACTCTTGGGCCTGGCCCTCTTGGTCATGACAGCTGGCTCCCTGCTTCGGATTGTAGGTGTAGCAGGGCTCTTTCTTGGAACCATCCTAATCGGTATTTCAGTGGCCATTATCAATGTCCTCCTGCCCAGTCTGGTCTCCGTGCATTTCCCACTTAAGGTTGGGCTCTATACCACCGTCTATATCACCATGATGGGCTTAGCGGGAACGGTCGGTTCAATGGTGGCTGTACCGATTGTAGAAGCTAGTTCCTGGCAGACCTTTGTTATCCTATTGACCCTCTTTGTTGGCCTAGCGGCCCTCATCTGGTTGCCAAACTGGTCCTACAACCATCGCTTTGAGCAAGCCTCCAAAACGACCAAGCAAGGATCACTTTTGAAAAACAAGGCGGCCCTGATTTTTATATGTGAAAGAAATTTCAAATTTTTTCTAAAAATAGCTTGACAGATTAAATTTTTAGGAGTAGAATGTTTACCAGTTAATTAAATAGTTAAGGGGTTATCCATGAAAAAACAAAGTTTATTTTTAGTATTGTTAAGTGTCTTTCTTTTGTGTTTAGGGGCTTGTGGTCAAAAGGAAAGTCAGACAGTTAAAGGGATGAAGATTGTGACCAGTTTTTATCCTATTTACGCTATGGTCAAGGAAGTATCTGGTGACTTGAATGATGTTCGGATGATTCAGTCAAGTAGTGGGATTCACTCCTTTGAACCTTCAGCGAATGACATTGCAGCCATCTATGATGCAGATGTCTTTGTTTATCATTCGCATACGCTCGAATCTTGGGCAGGAAGTCTGGATCCCAATCTAAAAAAATCCAAAGTTAAGGTTTTAGAGGCTTCAGAGGGAATGACATTGGAACGTGTCCCTGGTCTAGAAGATGTAGAAGCAGGGGATGGAGTTGATGAAAAAACGCTCTATGATCCTCATACTTGGCTAGATCCAGAAAAAGCTGGTGAAGAAGCGCAAATTATCGCTGATAAACTTTCAGAGGTGGATAGTGAGCATAAAGAAACTTACCAGAAAAATGCGCAAGCCTTTATCAAAAAAGCTCAAGAATTGACTAAGAAATTTCAGCCTAAATTTGAAAAAGCGACTCAGAAAACATTTGTAACACAGCATACAGCCTTTTCTTATTTAGCTAAGAGATTTGGACTTAATCAACTTGGTATTGCAGGTATCTCTCCTGAACAAGAACCAAGTCCAAGACAACTAACAGAAATTCAGGAATTTGTTAAGACCTATAAGGTTAAAACGATTTTTACAGAAAGTAATGCTTCTTCAAAAGTAGCTGAAACTCTTGTCAAATCAACAGGTGTGGGTCTTAAAACTCTGAATCCTTTAGAGGCAGACCCACAAAATGACAAGACTTACCTAGAAAATCTTGAAGAAAATATGAGTGTTCTAGCAGAAGAATTAAAGTGAGGCAAGAATGAAAATCAATAAAAAATATGTAGTTGGTTCAGTGGCGGTCCTTGCCCTAAGTGTTTGCTCCTATGAACTTGGACGTTATCAAGCTGGTCACGTTAAGAAAGATTCGAATAGAGTTGCTTATATAGACGGTGATCAGACTGGTCAAAAGGCAGAGAACTTGACACCAGATGAAGTCAGTAAGAGAGAGGGCATCAATGCCGAACAAATTGTTATTAAGATCACTGACCAAGGTTATGTGACTTCTCATGGAGACCATTATCATTACTATAATGGCAAGGTTCCTTATGATGCTATCATCAGTGAAGAACTGCTGATGAAAGATCCGAATTATCAGTTGAAGGATTCAGACATTGTCAATGAAATCAAGGGTGGCTATGTGATTAAGGTAGACGGGAAATACTATGTTTACCTCAAGGATGTGGCTCATGCGGACAATATTCGGACAAAAGAAGAGATTAAACGTCAGAAGCAGGAACACAGTCATAATCATGGAGGTGGTTCTAACGACCAGGCGGTAGTTGCGGCCAGAGCACAGGGACGTTATACAACGGATGATGGTTATATCTTTAATGCATCTGATATCATCGAAGATACAGGTGATGCCTATATCGTTCCTCATGGCAATCACTTCCACTATATTCCTAAGAGTGACTTGTCTGCCAGTGAATTAGCTGCTGCCCAAGCCTTCCTATCTGGAAAAGGTGGTCAATTAAGTACAGTTGAATACCGTTCAAGCAGAGGCGAAACAAGATCTACTGTCAGAACGAGTCAATCTGAAACTCCTCAAAATCCTGCAACAACTCCTGAGAGTCAAAATGAGGATTTAGCCAGTCTTCTTCAAGAATTATACGCTTTGCCTCTGAGCCAACGTCATGTGGAGTCTGATGGATTGGTATTTGACCCAGCACAGATTACAAAACGTACAGCTAATGGTGTGGCAGTTCCTCACGGAGATCATTTCCATTTCATTCCTTATTCACAAATGTCTGCCTTGGAAGAAAAATTGGCTCGAAATCTTCCAATTGGAGGTCAGCCAGTTCAAGGTCGTTCTGACAATCCGAAACCAAGCAGTTCTGAGAAACCAAGTTTAACATCAAGTTCAACGATTAAACCAAACTTTAATCTCAATACGCAATCACCAAATCGAGGAACTGGAGGCGCCTATACAACGGATGATGGGTATGTCTTTAGTCCGACAGATGTGATTGAAGATACAGGAGACGCTTTTGTTGTACCACACGGCAATCATTTCCACTATATTCCTAAGAGTGATTTGTCTGCAGGAGAACTGGCTGCAGCCCAAGCTTATTGGAATGGTAAACAGGGCTCTCATTCTTCTACAAACTCAAGTAAACCAAGTAGTGATAATGCTAAACCAGTCCGACCAAGTTTGACAGAGACTCCAAACCTGACTGTCACCCCAACATATCATCAAAATCAAGGGGAAGACATTCCGACACTCTTACGTGAATTGTATGCCAAGCCTTTATCAGAACGTCATGTGGAATCGGATGGTCTAGTCTTTGATCCGGCACAAATTATCAAACGTACAGCTAACGGTGTCGCTGTGCCTCACGGAGATCATTATCACTTTATTCCTTATTCGCAAATGTCACCGCTGGAAGAAAAATTGGCTCGTATGATAGCTATCAAGGGACAAAATGGCAGTGTCTTGCCAAGTGTTACTCCTCTGAAGCCAGCCCCTACTACCAAACCTCAAGTACCAGCGGAAAATAAACAGACTGAACTTGATGTCAACCAGGTTGTTAGAAAAGTTGGCGAAGGATATATTATCGAGGATAAGGGCGTTAGTCGTTATGTTCTAGCTAAAGATTTGGCCAAGGATAAGATTGATGCTATTGAAAATCTCCTGTCTAAGAAAACTCAAGAGACACACGCTCTAGTTGCGAAGAAAGAAAATGTCGCTCCTCGTGATCAAGAATTTTATGATAAAGCATATAAATTGTTGACCGAGGCCCATAAAGCCTTGTCTGAAAATAAGGGTCGTACTTCTGATTTCCAAGCCTTGGACAAGTTAGCAGAACGCTTGAATGATGAATCTTCTAATAAAGGAAAATTGGTAGATGACTTATTGGCATTCCTAGCACCAATTACCCATCCAGAGCGACTTGGAAAACCAAATGCTCAAATTGCTTATACAGACGATGAAATTAAATTAGCGAAATTAGCAGGTAAGTATACAACAGAAGATGGATATATCTTTGACATTCGTGATATTACCAGTGATGAGGGAGATGCTTATGTAACTCCGCATATGACCCATAGTCATTGGATTAAGAAAGAGAGCTTGTCTGAAGCTGAAAGAGTGGCAGCCCAGGCTTATGCTAAAGAGAAAGGTTTGACACCTCCTTCAACAGAGAATCAGGGTTCAGGAAATACTGAGGTTAAAGGAGTAGAAGCAATCTATAATAAAGTGAAAGCAGCTAAGAAGGTCCCACTTGATCATATTCCTTACAATCTACAACATACTGTTGAAGTTAAAAATGGTAGCTTGATTATACCTCATTACGACCATTACCATAACATTAAATTTGGTTGGTTTGACGAAGGACTCTATGAAGCACCTAAGGGTTATAGCCTTGAGGATCTCTTTGCGACTGTAAAATATTATGTTGAACATCCTGAAGAACGTCCTCACTCAGATAATGGTTGGGGAAATGCCAGCGACCATGTTCGTAAAAATAAGGCAGACCAAGACAGTAAATCTGATGAAGATAAGGAAGATCATCATGAATCAGACGAGTCAACCCGTCCTGAATCCAATGACAAAGAAAATCATACAGATTCAACCCCTTCAGTAGATAATCTTTATAAACCGAGCACTGATGAAGACGAGACAGAAGAAGTATCTAAAGATACAACAGACGAAGCTGAAGTACCTCAAGTAGAAACCGAAAAAGTAGAAGCCAAACTCAAAGAAGTAGAAGCTCTACTTGCTAAAGTAACGGATGCTAGTTTGAAAGACAATGTGACAGAGAGCCTATCTGGTTTACGAAATAACTTGAGCCTCCAAACCATGGATAATAATGGTATCATGGCAGAAGCAGAAAAATTACTTGCTTTGTTAAAAAGGTAGTGAGTCAGTAACGACGAAATCAGAAGCATAAGTTTATCCTATTAAATCAAAATGATGTAAGAGTCAGTAGCAATACTGGCTTTTATTTTTTAAAATATTATAAAAATCTTGACAGATAATCTTAAAAAAGGTAAACTATTTACTGGTTAATTAATTGGTTAAATAACCAGTTTAGAAAAAACTGTTTAACCAAGCAAAAGAAGTTAAAAAGCTTCATCATTTATTGAAATGAGGGATTTATGAAATTCAGTAAAAAATATATAGCAGCTGGATCAGCTGTTATCGTATCTTTGAGTCTTTGCGCTTATGTGCTAAATCAGCATCGTTCGCAGGAAAATAAGGACGATAATCGTGTCTCTTATGTGGATGGCAGCCAGTCAAGTCAGAAAACTGAAAACCTGACACCAGATCAGGTTAGCCAGAAAGAAGGAATTCAGGCTGAGCAAATTGTTATCAAGATTTCAGATCAGGGTTATGTTACATCACACGGTGATCACTATCATTACTATAATGGGAAAGTTCCTTATGATGCCCTCTTTAGTGAAGAACTTCTGATGAAGGATCCAAACTATCAACTTAAAGATGGAGATATTGTAAATGAAGTCAAGGGTGGTTATATCATCAAGGTCGATGGAAAGTATTATGTCTACCTGAAAGATACAGCTCATGCTGATAATGTTCGAACCAAAGATGAAATCAACCGTCAAAAACAAGAACATGTCAAAGATAAGGAGAAGGTCAGCTCTGATGTTGCTGTAGCAAGGTCTCAGGGACGCTATACAACAGATGATGGTTATGTCTTTAATCCAGCTGACGTTATTGAAGATACTGGTGATGCCTATATCGTTCCTCATGGAGGTCACTATCACTACATTCCAAAAAGTGATTTGTCTGCTAGTGAATTAGCAGCAGCCAAAGCTATTCTAGCTGGAAAAAATACGCAACCGAGTCAGTTAAGCTATTCTTCAACAGCTAGTGACAATAACACGCAATCTGTAGCACACGGATCAACTAGCAAGCCAGAAAGCAAAGTTGAAAATCTCCAAAGTCTATTGAAAGAACTCTATGATTCACCTAGCGACCAACGTTACAGTGAATCAGATGGCTTAGTCTTTGACCCTGCTAAGATTGTCAGTCGTACACCGAATGGAGTTGCGATTCCGCATGGCAACCATTATCATTTTATTCCTTACAGCAAGCTCTCTCCTTTAGAAGAAAAGATTGCTAGAATGGTGCCTATCGGTGGAACTGGTTCTACTGTCTCTACAAATGAAAAACCTCATGAAGTAGCGTCTAGACTAGGAAGTCTTTCAAACAATCCTTCTTCTTCAACGATAAGTAAGGAACTCTCTTCAACTTCTGATGGCTATATCTTTAATCCAAAAGATATCGTTGAAGAAACGGCTACAGCTTATATTGTAAGACATGGTGATCATTTCCATTACATTCCAAAATCGACCATAATTGGTCAACCGACTCTTCCAAATAATGGTCTAACAACACCTTCGCCATCTCTTCCAATCAATCCAGGAACTTCACATGAGGAACATGAAGAAGGTGGACATGGATTTGATGCCAATCGTATTATTGCTGAAGATGAAGCAGGATTTATCATGAGTCACGGTGATCACAATCATTACTTCTTCAAGAAGGATTTGACAGCAGACCAAATTAAGGCAGCGCAAGATCACTTGAAAGGTGCAAATACAGTAACACCAAGTACAGCTCATGATGATGAGCACGATGGTGATGATCATGGACATCATCATCGTGAAGAACACGATCATGGTTTTGATGCCAATCGTGTCATCAGTGAGGATGAGCAAGGTTTTGTCATGAGTCATGGTGACCACAATCATTACTTCTTCAAGAAGGATTTGACAGCTGAGCAAATTAAGGCTGCACAAGACCATTTAAAAACACATCATGATGCAGAGCCTGTAAAACCTCTTGCTAAAACGGTAGAGTCTTTCTCAAGAGATGCTAGTGATGAAGAAAAAATTGCTTATATTTCTAAAACATACGGAGTTCCACTTGAAGCTATTAGAATTTCAAACGGATTCTTTGTCTTTGGAAATCCAGACCAAGCCTACGATCCAACTCATATTCATCCTTACGCTGTTCGTAAGGAACACGTTCGGATTCCTCTTCAAACTGGAAATCCAGAACTTGATTTCCTAAATGAACT
Source organism: Streptococcus sp. KHUD_015 (assembly GCF_051106265.1). Lineage (GTDB taxonomy): Bacteria > Bacillota > Bacilli > Lactobacillales > Streptococcaceae > Streptococcus. The sequence goes on along the minus strand of NZ_CP193665.1, from coordinate 1,141,724 downwards.
CTATACGACTGCCTTACGTGATGGTGTGTCTCCTTATAGTTTGCAGGTAGAAAATGGTAGTTTTGTGATCCCTCATGGTGACCACAATCACTACATCAAGGTTCAAACCAAGGGCTATGAAGTGGCTTTGAAAAATAAAATTCCAGCTCTACAATCCAACTACCAACCTGGAGCGTTTGATGAGAAGGTAGTTTTGGCAAAAGTAGACCAACTTCTAGCTGAAAGCAGAAACATCTATAAAGACAAACCTATCGAACAAAGACAGATTGAGTTAGCTTTAGGTCAGTTTACTGAAAACATGAAGAAACTGGCAACTAACTCTACAGCAGGTTATCTTGCAACACTGGATCTCTTTGATAAGCAATATATCCATATTGATGAAAGTGTCAAGCCTGTTAAAACAAGCGCTCTAGATAAGAAATATCAGGCCTTGATTGATAAAATCAATACACTGGATACAGACTCTTATGGACTTCCTAAGAAAGACCTTCTCGTTCGACTCCAGGAAGCTAAGTTGGCTAAAGATGAGGCTGCTTTAGCAGCGGTTGAATCACAACTTCAAGCTCTTCAAGACTTTAATGATCGAACAGGTGTTACAACTGTAGAATACATCAAGTACTTCTACGAACACGTAAATGACGGTCGTTTGAGTGATGAACTTCGAAACAAAGTAGCTCAGTTGACTTGGACCTTGTATCAATCTCAATCCTTCCTTAAGGCAGCAGAATTGAACAAATTATTCCCAAGCATCTATCAGGCAAAACAAGAAGTGGAAGAAGCTTTGAAAGCTCAACCAACTACTGCTAAATCGACTAAGACAGTTCTAGATACTGAAAAAGTTGATAATCAAAGTGCCAAGACAGCTATTTATGGCTTCTTGAAAGAATTGTACGGAGACTTTATGCCTGAAGAACATGTCAATCATGTTAGCAAGGAAGAAGTAGAAAGCCTCTTGAGCAAGGCAACTCAACTCTTGGAACAAATCCAAGAAGAAGGAATCAGACAATCCTTGGCAGAAGAAGTAGAAAATCTTAAAGCTGCTACAAACAAGGCTGATGCAGACTTGGATGAAGTAAACAGTCAGGTGAAAGATGTCTTGACTCGTATCGCTAGCGCCCTTCAACAAGAGAAGGAAAATACTGAGCAAGATCCTCAGACACTTGTACTCTATCAAAAACTCTATGATATCCTCATGTCGCTTCACGCTTACTTAGAAAACAATAAGGGTTCTGATGAGGACTTTGACAAGGTAGATGCTTTACTAGATCAACTTTCTGCCAAGAGTAAAGATAAGGCTGCTTTACTTGAATTGACAAAAGCTATTCTGGTCTTGAATCAAGAAATCAAGTCAAAATCAAGCGTAACTGAAGAAGCAACTCCAGCAGCAAAGTCTGAGAAGACCAGTACTGAAACTGAAACATCAGCAGCTGCGGAATCTAACAGTGAAACTGCCAGCGACGAAAACAAACCGAGCAACGCAACAGATTCTAAACCTGCTGAATCAACTTCAGAAAAGGAAACAACAGAATCTCCAACAAGTACTGGAAATCAAGAAAAACCAGTAGAGTAAAAAAGTTGGTAGTCGGAGATCTAGGAGATTTTGCCATTCAAGGCTGTTTCCCATTTCTCATTGTAATTATAAACCATGGCAACATAAGAAAACGAGCATTTCCAACTGAGGAGGTGCTCGTTTTTTGATAGTTAGAAGTAGTTTTTATCCGTCTATTTAGAGTTGATTACAAGAAATGATTGACTTGACTGTGAACATAAGATGTATCACCTATTATAATGTTCAAATAGCGCTCCAAAGCAAATAATTATCCTCATGAGTATAAATCTTCTAAATCAACGACTTCCAAACCATTTTCTGTCAAACGATAGATACTCGTACAGACCTCTTTTAAGAAACGACGGTCATGTGAAACAGTAATGAGACCACCAGGATAAGTGGCAAAGAGTTTTCTAATTTGGGGTTGAGAAGTTGGAGAAAAGTTTCGTGTGGGCTCATCCAGAAGGAGAAAGTTTGGTTTGCGCAAGACTAAATCCAAAAGCAGGAGTTTTCCCTGTTGCCCGCCAGATAAGGAGCGAATTTGATGCTGCATTTCTGGATAACTGAAATTGAGACTGGCTAAGTGAGATTGGATTTTCTGCAGTTCCTCTTTTTCCCCAGTTTTGCTGAGATAGGCTATTGGTGATAAATCTAATTGCAGTTTTTGGTGGTAATCTTGTGGCATATAACCAAGCGAAATCTCTCTTTTATCATTAAGAAGTTGCTGTAATTTGGCTAACAGAGTTGATTTCCCAATACCATTTGGGCCGATGATACCGATTTTTTCTTGCCCACGGACAGTTAGTTGTAGTTCTTGAGCTAAAACTCGGTCGTCAATGGACAAATTTTCTTTTTCCAGTTGGATTAAGACTTTAGATGCCGGTAATGGTTGAATGTCTGAGAAGAAAAGTCTGATTTCTTCCTCTTCAAGTGGTTTTTGGGTCATGGACTGAGCTGCTTTTTCGTAGCGTTTTTCTTGAGAGAGAACAGTTTTCATTTTTTTAGCCAATAGTCGCCCAGCAGTACTGTCTTTGGTAGCTCGAAGAGCAGTTTCTACGTTTTGTTTGACTCGGCGATGCTTTTCCATGGTTTTGTCATAGGCTCTCTGGTCGTTAGCAGCTTGCTGACTTTGTCTGACAAAATTAGCCTGTCTCTGCTCACTATAGTTCTCATAGTCTAAATGCTCTACTAGAGTTTCAGCTTCTTTTCGGTGCTTGACCAGTCGCAAGTGGACAATAGTATCTGCCGTTTCAGAAAGAAAGTCTTCATCATGGGAGATGAAAATAACGGTTTGCCGAATCTTTCGAATCTGACCTTTTAGCCAATCAACTGTTTCAAGGTCCAGGTCATTTGAAGGTTCATCTAAAAAGAGAATCGCAAAGGGTTTGGCTAACTCATGGATGAGCTGAATTTTCAAAGCTTCGCCCCCTGATAGACTGCCAATATTTTGGTCGCTAGCGAAACGATCGCTATCAAAATGCAATTCCTCAGCCAAACGATAGAGGATACTGTAGTCTAAATCAATAGAATCTAAAAAGAAGTAGTCGTGTAGACTTTTCTTTTTCAGCTCCTCGGGAAGTTTTTGAGGAATATAGGCTAGTGACTGATAGTCAGACTGGATGTCTCCCTTGATAGTGAAATCAGACAAATATTCCCCCATTAAAGTTTTAAGCAAGGTTGATTTGCCATTTCCTTCTTCGCCAATAATAGCGACCTTCTCTCCGTCTTGGATGGTCATACTGAGATCAGAGACAAGGTCTCGTAAATCTTTGTTTTGTGTGATGGTCAGGTGATTGATTTTTATCATATGATTGCCCTTTCTAGAATGTTGATAGTGCATAACAAAAAGCTCTACTTTACCTAGTAGAGCCCAAAGTCTATGTCAAAAAACTCTATTAATACTCTTCGAAAATCTCTTCAAACCACGTCAGCGTCGCCTTACCGTAGATATGGTTACTGACTTCGTCAGTTCTATCCACAACCTCAAAACAGTGTTTTGAGCTGACTTCGTCAGTCTTATCTACAACCTCAAACCAGTGCTTTGAGCAACCTGCGGCTAGCTTCCTAGTTTGATCTTTGATTTTCATTGAGTATAAAATGCCAGAAGAAAGAGCATAAAAGAGCACACAAAAAGAGACAAAAACAAGATCTACTAAATAAAGGTTCTTTATTTGATAGACTTAGTTGTTCATGTCTCACTTACCTCCGAGTATTGGTACCTCTATCCTATACCTTTCAGGATATTTTGTCAACAGAAAACTGGAAATTCAAATCTCTAAAATACCTCTAAAATACGAGTGGTAAGCATTAGTAATGAGTTCTTTATCTTCCATGTGAGCATCCTCCTTGCTCTGATGTATTATTGTCTATAGTATAGCATTGAAAAACAAAAACATAATAGTGAATATGTCAAAAATTTAAATTTTAATTACAAAGTTTGGTGGGCTGATTTGTAGCCTTTTCATGGTATAATCAAGAGAGTAAATCTTTATGGAGGAAGTATGAAATTAAATATTCAAGAAATTCGTAAGCAGTCTGAGGGCTTGCATTTTGAACAAACGTTAGACTTAGCCGCAGATCTGCGTGCACGCAATCAAGAAATTTTAGATGTAAAAGATATCCTTGCAGTTGGGAAAGTACAGTATGAAGACCGTATGTATTTCTTAGATTATCAACTATCTTATACCATTGTTCTTGCTTCAAGTCGCAGTATGGATCCAGTTGAGTTAGTTGAATCTTATCCAGTCACGGAAGTTTTCATGGAAGGCGCAACTAACCAGCTAGATCAAGAAGTTCTAGATGATGATTTGGTCTTGCCTATCAAAAATGGAGAACTTGACCTTGCTGAGAGCGTGTCAGACAATATCCTGCTTAATATCCCTATCAAGGTCTTGACAGCTGAAGAAGAAGCTGGTCAAGGATTTGTGTCAGGAAATGACTGGCAAATCATGACAGAGGAAGAATACCAAGCTCAACAAGCAGTTAAGAAAGAAGAAAACAGTCCTTTTGCTGGCTTACAAGGACTATTTGATGGAGACGAATAATGGTCTTGTCAAAAAAACGAGCACGAAAAGTGCTGGAAGAAATCATTGCTCTGTTTCCAGATGCCAAGCCCAGTCTTGATTTTACCAATAATTTTGAACTCTTGGTTGCGGTCATGTTGTCAGCTCAGACAACGGATGCAGCTGTAAATAAGGCCACGCCAGGTCTCTTTGCTGCCTTTCCAACGCCACAAGCCATGTCTTTAGCGACAGAGAGTGAGATTGCTTCACACATTTCTCGCCTGGGACTGTATCGGAACAAGGCTAAATTTCTTAAAAAATGTGCCCAACAGTTACTAGACGATTTTGATGGTCAGGTCCCTCAGACACGTGAGGAATTGGAGAGTTTAGCAGGTGTTGGTCGCAAGACAGCCAATGTTGTCATGAGTGTGGGGTTTGGGATTCCAGCTTTTGCAGTGGATACTCATGTGGAGCGTATTTGCAAACACCACGATATCGTCAAAAAATCATCGACGCCACTTGAGGTTGAAAAGCGGGTCATGGATATCTTGCCGCCGGAGCAGTGGTTAGCTGCCCATCAGGCCATGATTTATTTTGGAAGAGCTATTTGTCATCCTAAAAATCCAGAGTGTGACCAGTACCCACAATTATATGATTTTAGCAATTTATAAGATGGGGCTCAAAAGTTTTTGCTTGATTTTAGGTCTGCTTTGTGCTATAGTATTTGATAACTAAATATTCCTTTAAACCTGTCCCGTGAGGCAGGCAAGGAGCGTGATAAAGTAGAAGGGTGAAGTCTATACTATTTGTAGTAGGGCTCGCTTAGCTATACATTTCAAGTCTCCTTGTTTAAGGAGACTTTTCTTTTTGGAGGTTTGTCATGAAGACAAAAGAAGTTGTAGACGAATTGACCGTCAAACGAGCGATTACGCGTATTACTTACGAGATTATCGAACGTAACAAAGATTTGAACAAAATCGTCTTGGCTGGTATTAAAACTCGTGGTGTCTTTATCGCCCACCGAATCCAAGAACGCTTGGAGCAGTTAGAAAATCTTTCAGTTCCTGTTGTGGAATTGGATACCAAACCTTTCCGTGATGATATTAAAAGTGGAGAAGATACTTCTTTGGTTTCTGTCGATGTGACAGACCGTGAAGTTATCTTGGTGGATGATGTGCTCTATACAGGTCGTACCATCCGTGCTGCTATTGATAATATTGTCGGTCATGGTCGTCCTGCGCGCGTGAGTTTAGCCGTTCTAGTCGATCGTGGACATAGAGAATTGCCAATCCGTCCAGATTACGTTGGAAAAAATATCCCAACCAGTCGTTCTGAAGAAATCATCGTAGAGATGGCAGAACTTGATGGCCAAGACAGAGTTCTGATTACTGAAGAAGCTTAGAAAGCTAAAGGAGTAGCCATGTCAGAAAATCAACAAGCATTGAACCATGTGGTGTCCATGGAAGACCTCACTGTCGATCAAGTCATGAAATTGATCAAGCGAGGAATTGAGTTTAAAAACGGAGCTCAGCTTCCTTATGAAGACCATCCGATTGTTTCCAATCTTTTCTTTGAGGATTCTACACGGACGCATAAGTCCTTTGAAGTGGCAGAGATTAAATTGGGGCTGGAACGACTTGACTTTGATGTGAAGACCAGCTCGGTTAATAAGGGTGAGACACTTTATGATACCATTCTGACTCTATCTGCTTTAGGAGTTGACGTCTGTGTGATTCGCCACCCAGAGGTTGAGTACTACAGAGAGTTAATTGCGAGTCCGACGATTACGACTTCCATCATCAATGGTGGAGATGGTTCGGGACAACACCCTAGCCAGAGCTTGCTTGATTTGATGACCATTTATGAGGAATTTGGTCACTTTGAGGGTCTCAAGGTTGCGATTGCAGGTGACTTGGACCATTCACGCGTTGCCAAATCCAATATGCAGATTTTGAAACGCTTAGGTGCAGAACTTTATTTTGCTGGACCTGAGGAATGGAGAAGTCAAGAGTTTGCAGACTATGGACAGTTTGTAACTATTGATGAAATCATTGATCAGGTGGATGTCATGATGTTTCTCCGTGTGCAACATGAACGCCATGATAGTGGGGCTGTCTTTTCAAAAGAAGACTACCATGCCCAACATGGCTTGACTCAAGAACGTTATGACCGTTTGAAAGAAACAGCAATCCTCATGCACCCAGCTCCAGTCAATCGTGATGTAGAAATTGCAGATCACTTGGTTGAAGCACCAAAATCACGGATTGTACAACAAATGACCAATGGTGTCTTTGTTCGAATGGCAATCTTAGAATCCGTACTGGCGAGTAGAAACGCCAACTAAAACACAAGACGTTAAAAGACGCCAGTGAGCGTCCACGAGAGGTGAAAATATGACAAAAAGACTTCTAGTATTAGAAGATGGCACAGTTTTTGAAGGCAAGGCCTTCGGAGCAGATATTGATGTAACAGGTGAAATCGTCTTTAATACAGGGATGACCGGCTACCAAGAATCCATTACAGACCAGTCTTATAATGGACAAATCTTGACCTTTACTTATCCTTTGGTGGGAAATTATGGAATTAACCGTGATGATTACGAATCTATTATTCCAACTTGTAAGGGAGTCGTTGTTTTCGAAGAAGCACGTAGAGCAAGCAACTGGCGAAATCAAATGACGCTGGATGAATTTTTGAAAGCCAAGAAGATCCCGGGTATTTCAGGAATTGATACGCGTGCCCTTACTAAGATTATCCGTAAGCATGGTACTATGCGTGCAACCTTGACCCATGTTGGAGACAGCATGGATCATGTGACGGACCAGCTCCAAGCAACAGTCTTGCCGACAGACAATATCAAGCAGGTTTCTACTAAAACTTCATATCCAGCTCCAGGAGTTGGTTTGAGCGTGGTGCTAGTGGACTTTGGTCTCAAGCACTCAATCTTACGTGAGCTTTCTAAACGCAACTGTAACGTGACCGTCGTTCCTTATTCGACAACGGCTGAAGAAATTCTCCATCTCAATCCTGACGGAGTTATGTTGTCAAATGGTCCAGGTAACCCCGAAGACGTTCCACAGGCACTAGATATGATTCGCGGTGTGCAAGGAAAAATTCCAATTTTTGGTATTTGTATGGGGCACCAACTCTTCGCCATGGCAAACGGGGCAAAGACTTACAAGATGAAGTTTGGTCACCGTGGCTTTAACCATGCAGTACGCGAAATTGCTACAGGACGAGTAGACTTTACTAGCCAGAACCATGGTTATGCAGTCAGCCGTGAGGACTTGCCAGAGCACTTAATCATTACCCACGAAGAAATCAATGATAAGTCAGTTGAAGGAGTTCGCCACAGATACCAACCTGCTTTCTCTGTCCAATACCACCCAGACGCAGCCCCTGGTCCACACGACGCAAGCTACCTATTCGACGAGTTTATCGAGATGATGGAAGCTTTTAAACAATCAAACTAAGAACGAGTAAAAGCTCGTCGGAGAATTTATGTAACTGAACACGGACGGAAAGATCGGAATTTAGAGAAACCAATTTGGATTGTCAATCCTTCCTGGGTTTCCTAAAATTCAATCGCTTTCTATTCGTCCTTTGTATCTTATTTAATGGCAACCTGAGAGTTGCCGAATAGAAAGGCAGGTCGTTTCTTTTAGTCGCTATCAGGCGAACTAAAAACTCCCTGCACTAGATTTTTTACCGAAAAGTATCGTTTCGCTAAAAAATCGTCGGAGAATTTATTTAATGTCGCTCTGTGAGGCGACGAATAGAAAGGAGAAGGGTGCTCCGTATTTGCTGAACTGAATACGGGCTACGGACGGTGCTAAAAAGATAGTTATTCCTAGAACTGACAGTTCTTCGTCATAACTCCTATTTTAGCTTTGTCCGCTTGACGCCCTTAATATCTTATATATGCCTAAACGTACTGATATTCAAAAAATTATGGTGATTGGTTCTGGTCCGATTATTATTGGTCAGGCTGCTGAGTTTGACTACGCTGGGACCCAGGCTTGCTTGTCTTTGAAAGAGGAAGGTTATGAGGTTGTCTTGGTTAACTCAAATCCTGCAACTATCATGACGGACAAGGAAATTGCTGATAAGGTTTATATTGAACCAATTACACTTGAGTTTGTGACACGTATTCTTCGTAAGGAACGTCCAGATGCCTTGCTACCAACACTCGGTGGTCAGACAGGTCTCAACATGGCCATGGAATTATCTAAAAATGGTATCCTAGATGAACTTGGTGTTGAGCTTCTGGGTACTAAACTATCTGCCATTGACCAAGCGGAGGACCGTGACCTCTTTAAACAATTGATGGAAGAGCTCAACCAACCAATCCCAGAATCTGAAATTGTCAACACCGTCGAAGAAGCTGTTACCTTTGCAGCAACAATTGGCTACCCAGTCATCGTTCGTCCAGCCTTTACACTTGGTGGTACTGGAGGTGGTATGTGTGCAAACGAGGAAGAATTGCGTGAAATCGCTGAAAATGGTTTGAAATTGTCACCTGTTACCCAATGTTTGATTGAACGTTCAATCGCAGGTTTCAAGGAAATCGAATACGAAGTGATGCGTGACTCAGCTGACAATGCTTTGGTTGTTTGTAACATGGAAAACTTTGACCCAGTTGGGATTCACACAGGGGATTCCATTGTATTTGCCCCTGCGCAAACCATGTCAGACTATGAAAACCAAATGCTTCGTGACGCGAGCTTGAGCATCATTCGTGCCCTTAAGATTGAAGGGGGATGTAACGTTCAGCTAGCCCTTGATCCCCACAGCTTCAAGTACTATGTCATCGAAGTAAACCCTCGTGTGTCTCGTTCTTCAGCCCTGGCATCTAAGGCGACAGGGTATCCGATTGCAAAATTGGCTGCTAAGATTGCTGTAGGTTTGACCTTGGATGAGGTTATTAACCCAGTCACGGGTTCAACCTATGCCATGTTTGAGCCTGCCCTTGACTACGTTGTTGCCAAGATTCCACGTTTCCCATTTGACAAGTTTGAAAAAGGTGAGCGCCGTCTTGGGACACAGATGAAGGCAACTGGAGAAGTCATGGCAATCGGTCGAAACATCGAAGAATCTCTCCTTAAAGCTTGTCGTTCCCTTGAAATTGGTGTGCACCACAATGAAATGCCTGAACTTGCATCAGTTTCTGATGATGCCTTGATTGAAAAAGTTGTCAAAGCCCAAGATGACCGTCTTTTCTACGTATCAGAAGCTATTCGTCGTGGTTATACACCTGAAGAGATTGCAGAGCTTACAAAAATCGATATCTTCTATCTTGATAAACTCTTGCACATCTTTGAAATTGAGCAAGAATTGGGCGCTCATCCACAAGATTTAGACGTTTTGAAAACTGCCAAACTTAATGGATTTTCAGACCGTAAGATTGCTGAACTCTGGGAAACGACAGCTGACCAAGTCCGCCAACTTCGTTTGGAAAACAAGATTGTCCCAGTTTATAAGATGGTAGATACTTGTGCGGCAGAATTTGACTCTGAAACACCATACTTCTATTCAACCTATGGATGGGAAAATGAGTCTATCAAGTCTGATAAGGAATCCGTTCTAGTTCTAGGTTCAGGTCCAATCCGTATCGGTCAAGGGGTTGAGTTTGACTACGCAACTGTTCACTCGGTTAAGGCTATCCAGGCTGCTGGCTACGAAGCCATCATCATGAACTCAAACCCAGAGACCGTTTCAACAGACTTTTCTGTATCAGACAAGCTTTACTTTGAGCCATTGACATTTGAAGATGTTATGAATGTCATCGACTTGGAGCAACCAAAAGGTGTTATCGTTCAGTTCGGTGGTCAAACAGCCATCAACCTTGCGGAGCCATTGGCAAAAGCAGGTGTGACCATCCTTGGTACACAGGTTGCCGACCTAGACCGAGCTGAAGACCGTGACCTCTTTGAGCAAGCTCTCAAAGACTTGGATATTCCACAGCCACCAGGACAAACGGCTACCAATGAAGAAGAAGCAGTCCTTGCAGCTCGCAAGATTGGCTTCCCAGTCCTCGTTCGCCCATCTTATGTCTTGGGTGGACGCGCCATGGAAATCGTTGAAAACGAAGAAGACCTTCGTTCTTACATGCGAACTGCGGTTAAGGCAAGTCCGGACCACCCTGTTCTTGTTGACTCTTATATCGTCGGACAAGAGTGTGAAGTCGATGCCATTTCAGACGGGCAAAATGTCCTCATCCCAGGTATCATGGAGCATATTGAACGTGCAGGTGTCCACTCAGGTGACTCAATGGCCGTTTACCCACCACAAACCTTGTCGCAAAAGGTGCAAGAAACAATCGCAGACTATACTAAACGCCTAGCAATCGGTCTTAACTGCCTTGGAATGATGAACATCCAGTTTGTTATCAAAAATGAAAAAGTCTATGTTATTGAGGTCAATCCACGTGCCAGCCGTACAGTTCCATTTCTTTCTAAAGTGACCAATATCCCTATGGCTCAAGTAGCAACTAAGCTCATTCTTGGTCAAAAACTTGAAGAACTTGGCTACCAAGATGGACTTTACCCTGAAAGCACTCGCGTTCATATCAAGGCACCTGTCTTCTCCTTTACCAAACTAGCTAAGGTAGACAGCTTACTTGGTCCTGAAATGAAGTCAACAGGGGAAGTTATGGGTTCTGATACGACTTTGGAAAAAGCTCTCTATAAGGCCTTTGAAGCTTCTTACTTACACTTGCCAACTTTTGGTAACGTTGTATTTACCATCGCTGATGATGCCAAAGAAGAAGCCTTGGACTTGGCTCGTCGTTTCCAAAATATTGGCTATGGTATCCTCGCGACAGAAGGGACAGCAGCCTTCTTTGCCAGTCATGGATTGCAAGCCCAACCTGTTGGTAAGATTGGTGATGACGATAAGGATATTCCAAGCTTTGTTCGTAAAGGAAGAATTCAAGCTATCATTAATACAGTAGGAACCAAACGAACTGCTGACGAAGATGGTGAGCAGATTCGCCGTTCAGCCATTGAACACGGAGTGCCCCTCTTTACAGCTCTAGATACAGCTAATGCCATGCTTAAGGTACTTGAAAGCCGTAGTTTTGTTACAGAAGCAATCTAGTTGAGAAATATTTTTCACAGTTAAAAAGTCAGCGTCAGAAAATGCTGGCTTTTTACGATATTAGTGCAGGCTATTCAACTATTATAGTTTTTCACTCAAGAATGACTCTAAATTGTGATGCTATAAGAATAAATTAGGAATGGCTTATGTTGTCAATCGTTCCTCTTTTTTGTAATTCTAGTATATCAGAGTCAATATATGTTTGCACGGTGCTGCATTTTGCAAAAATGGTTATTTCAGGTTAAAAAAACGACATTTCAGATTTTCTGTTCCAGAAATAGCTATCACTATGATATAATTATTTTATGATTATTACTATTCCTATAAAAAACCAAAAAGATATTGGCACACCATCTGATTCAGTCGTTGTTCTCGGCTATTTTGATGGTATACATAAGGGGCATCAAGAATTATTTCGTGTTGCCAATAAGGCTGCGAGAAAAGATTTATTACCTATCGTCGTTATGACCTTTAATGAATCTCCAAAGATCGCTTTAGAGCCCTATCATCCTGATCTGTTTTTACATATTTTGAATCCTGCTGAACGTGAAAGAAAATTAAAGCGCGAAGGTGTAGAAGAATTATATCTTCTTGATTTTAGTAGTCAATTTGCTAGTCTCACGGCAGAAGAATTTTTTGCAACCTATATCAAGGCTATGAATGCTAAAATTATTGTTGCAGGTTTTGATTATACATTTGGCTCTGACAAAAAAACGGCAGAGAACTTAAAGGATTACTTTGATGGAGAAGTTATTATTGTCCCACCTGTAGAAGATGAGAAAGGAAAGATTAGTTCAACACGTATCCGGCAAGCTATTTTAGACGGAAATGTGAAAGAAGCAGGAGAACTTTTGGGGGCGCCGCTTCCATCAAGAGGGATGGTGGTTCATGGCAATGCTCGAGGTCGCACGATTGGTTATCCAACAGCGAATTTGGTGCTTTTAGACCGTACTTATATGCCGGCAGATGGCGTTTACGTGGTTGATGTTGAGATTCAAAGACAGAAATATCGTGCTATGGCTAGTGTCGGGAAAAATGTGACCTTTGATGGAGAAGAAGCACGTTTTGAAGTCAATATTTTTGATTTTAATCAAGATATTTATGGTGAAACAGTCATGGTTTATTGGCTTGATCGCATTCGAGATATGACCAAATTTGACTCAGTTGATCAATTAGTGGATCAGTTAAAGGCAGATGAAGAAGTAGCTCGCAATTGGTCTTAAGAGTTTGAGTAATTAAAAAAGAGGTTGTCTGTAACCCAAAAGATAGATGATTTAGTCTAACTTTTGAGGTCACTACACTACCTCTTTTTATTCTTTTTCAAAGGTGAAGCCTTCTCCAAGGATTTCATGGGCTTCTGTGATCGTGATAAAGGCTTGAGGGTCAATTCGATGAATCATTTCCTTCATTTTCACAATCTCATTTCTACCGACAATACAGTAGATAATCTTCAAATCTTTTTGACTATAGTAGCCTTGACCGGAAATAAAAGTAACACCTCTTCCTAGGTCATCATTAATCGCCTTAGCAAGTTGATCAGGACGTTTTGTGATAATCATGAAGCCTTTACCTGCATATCCTCCTTCACCAATCAAGTCAATAACACGAGAAACGATAAAATCAAATAAGAGCGTGTAAGAAACCAATCTCAAATCCTTGAAGATCAGGAGAATGAGCATAAGAATACAAAAATCTAAGATAAAGAGCAGCTTCCCCATGGATATATGAGTGTATTTGTTGATAATACGAGCTACAATATCAGTTCCGCCAGTTGTACCACCAGCATTAAAGATAATTCCAAGGCCAATTCCCAATAGAATTCCCGCTATAAGTGCAGTAATCAGTAAATCACCTTGAAGATCAATATGAAGGGGAATACGCTCAAAAAAAGCCAACCAGGCGGACAAAGCTAAGGTTCCAAGCAAACTAGAATAGAGGGATTTTGCTCCAAATATTTTCCAAGCTAGGATAAAAAGGGGAATGTTAATCAGCAGGTTCATGAGGGAAACAGGGATTTTAAAAAGATAAAAGGTGATGAGGGTAATACCTGTCGCTCCTCCTTCAAAGAGGTGATGAGGAACTACAAAATAAGTTAGCCCAAAAGCATAAATGGCAGCACCTAGTAAAATGGTTAAAACGGGATAAATTTTTTTAATCATAGGAACCTCTTTTCTTATAAGTAGATTATATCAAATTTTTAAGGAAAATTTGAATGACTCCATTAGGATTTTTAATCTTTTTTTGATATAATTAGATGTGAGAAAACCAATCTGAATCCTAAAATAGAAAGATTGATACTATGACAAAAATTAAGATTGTAACCGATTCATCTGTTACTATTGAACCAGAACTAGTAAAACAATTAGATATAACAATTGTTCCATTATCTGTAATGATTGATAATGTTGTTTATTCTGATGCGGATTTGAAAGAAGAAGGTAAATTTCTTCAGTTGATGCAAGAAGCTAAGAATCTTCCGAAAACAAGTCAGCCACCTGTAGGTGTCTTTGCTGAAGTGTTTGAAGACCTATGCAAAGATGGTAGCCAGATTCTTGCTATTCATATGTCCCATGCCCTTTCTGGTACTGTAGAAGCAGCGCGTCAAGGTGCTAGCCTATCTACTGCAGATGTGACTGTTCTTGATAGCTCTTTTACAGATCAAGCCTTGAAATTCCAAGTTGTTGAGGCTGCGAGATTAGCTCAAGAAGGCAAAGACATGGAGACCATTTTATCTCATGTAGAAGAGGTTAAAAACCACACAGAACTTTATATTGGCGTTTCAACTTTGGAAAATCTTGTCAAAGGTGGACGAATTGGCCGTGTAACCGGATTGTTGAGTTCACTTCTCAATATCCGTGTTGTCATGCAGATGAAGGACCATGAATTGCAGCCAATTGTTAAAGGTCGTGGAGCTAAAACTTTTAAAAAATGGTTGGATGAGTTGACAGCATCTCTCTCTGAACGTTCTGTAGCAGAGATTGGAATTTCATATTCTGGTAGTGCTGATTGGGCAAAAGAGATGAAAGAAAGCTTACAAGCTTATGTTGAAAAGCCAATTTCTGTTTTAGAAACAGGTTCTATTATTCAGACTCATACAGGCGAGAATGCATGGGCTATTTTGGTACGTTACCATTCCTAAAAAAATAAAGAAAATGCGAATAAACAGCGTTTTTAACTTGACCTATAAAGAATTTTAGGATATGATTATATTTGTTAATTAGAAATTAATTTGGAGGAATCGTTAACATGGCAAACAAACAAGATTTGATCGCTAAAGTAGCAGAAGCTACAGAATTGACTAAGAAAGACTCAGCAGCAGCAGTTGAAGCTGTATTTGCAGCAGTAGCTGACTACCTTGCAGCTGGTGAAAAAGTTCAATTGATCGGTTTTGGTAACTTTGAAGTTCGTGAGCGTGCTGCACGTAAAGGTCGCAACCCACAAACTGGTAAAGAAATCACAATTGCAGCTTCTAAAGTTCCAGCATTCAAAGCTGGTAAAGCTCTTAAAGACGCTGTTAAATAATTAGCCTTTAAAAAGCCTATTGTATCACGCTTTCTAGCTTGGTCAGTAGGCTTTTATTTTTCCTTTTTTCACTTGTTTTAGGATGATATCAACCTGCATTTTCATTGTTTTATAAAAGTGATGAGTTCTTATTTTTTATTAGTAGGATTATCAACTATTTCAATAAGCCTGTACCTCTAGCTTATTTGTTTTACAATCAAACCTTGAAGGTGTATAATCACCTTCTCCGATACTTTATTGATTTTCAGTTGAAGTCATATCAAATATTTAAGTAGATAGAAAAGTTATATACTATCTATTGAAAATATTATAAATCAGATAAAAAGACAGGTGAAATCTTCTGTGTTATACTAGAGATATGTTAGATTTGAAAGAATACGGTATCGTCATGTGGCCGGAGGAGAAGATTAGTTCTTTCCGTAAGAAACTTCTCGCTTGGTATGATGAAAACAAACGAGATTTACCTTGGCGTAGAAGTAAAAATCCTTATCATATCTGGGTATCTGAAATCATGCTCCAGCAGACCAGGGTGGATACAGTTATCCCATACTACGAACGATTCTTGGACTGGTTCCCAACAGTAGAAAGTTTGGCGAATGCGCCTGAAGAGCGTTTGTTGAAGGCTTGGGAGGGACTGGGATATTATTCTCGAGTACGCAATATGCAGGCTGCGGCCCAGCAGATTATGGATGACTTTGGGGGTCAATTTCCAAATACCTATGAAGGAATTTCCAGTTTGAAAGGAATTGGTCCTTACACTGCAGGAGCCATTTCCAGTATTGCTTTTAACTTGCCTGAGCCAGCTGTAGATGGTAATGTCATGCGTGTTTTGGCGCGTCTATTTGAAGTCAACCACGATATTGGTATTCCAAGTAATCGCAAAATTTTTCAAACAATGATGGAAATCTTGATTGACCCAGAACGACCAGGTGACTTTAACCAAGCCTTGATGGACTTGGGTTCGGATATTGAGGCGCCTGTAAATCCCAGACCAGAAGAAAGCCCAGTTAAGGACTTTAGTGCGGCATATCAGAATGGCACAATGGACCGTTATCCAATCAAGGCTCCCAAGAAAAAGCCAGTTCCTATTTATCTTAAAGCCTTAGTTGTGAAAAATAATCAAGGACAATTTTTACTTGAAAAAAATGAAAGTGAAAAGCTCTTGGCAGGTTTTTGGCATTTCCCTTTGATAGAAGTAGATAACTTTTCGCAAGAAGAGCAGTTTGACCTCTTTCATCAGGTTGCAGAAGAAAGTGTGAACTTTGGTCCCAGTCCAGAAGAGAGTTTCCAGCAGGACTATGACTTAGAAGTGGATTGGCTTGAAGTTTATTTTGAGACTGTCAAGCATGTCTTTAGCCATCGCAAGTGGCATGTTCAAATTGTAGCAGGTCAGGTGAGTGACTTCCATGATTTTTCAGATAGGGAAGTTCGCTGGCTTTCACCAGAAGAATTTAAGAATTATCCACTTGCCAAACCCCAACAAAAAATCTGGCAGGCTTATGCAAAAGTCAACTTAGACAATAGCAAAGACTAGCTATTGTGTCTTCTTGCTATTTTTTTGGTATAATAGTAGAGAAAAAGGTGAACATATGAAAAAAATATTAATTGTAGATGATGAAAAACCAATCTCGGATATTATCAAGTTTAATATGACCAAGGAAGGTTACGAAGTTGTAACTGCTTTTAATGGTCGTGAAGCCCTAGAACAATTTGAAGCAGAGCAGCCAGATATTATTATTCTGGATTTGATGCTTCCAGAAATTGATGGTTTAGAAGTTGCGAAGACTATTCGCAAGACAAGTAGTGTGCCTATTATCATGCTTTCAGCTAAAGATAGCGAATTTGACAAGGTTATCGGTTTAGAGCTTGGAGCGGATGACTATGTGACCAAACCCTTCTCAAATCGTGAGTTGCAGGCGCGTGTTAAAGCTCTTCTTCGTCGTTCTCAGCCTATACCAGTAGATGAGCAGGAAGCAGATAGCAAACCTCAGCCTATCCAAATTGGGGATTTAGAAATTGTACCAGATGCCTACGTGGCTAAAAAATATGGTGAAGAACTAGATTTAACCCACCGTGAATTTGAACTCTTGTACCACTTGGCTTCTCATATCGGTCAAGTGATTACACGCGAACACTTGCTTGAAACGGTCTGGGGTTACGACTATTTCGGAGATGTTCGAACAGTCGACGTAACTATCAGACGTTTGCGTGAGAAGATTGAAGACACACCAAGTCGTCCAGAGTATATTCTAACACGTCGTGGTGTTGGTTATTATATGAGAAATAATGATTAAACTAATTAAAGACACAGTTTTAACTAGTGATTTTATCTTTGTCCTCATTCTACTTGGCTTTATTTTAGTCGTGACCTTGCTTTTACTAGAAAATCGTCGGGATAATATTCGGTTGAAGAAAATCAATCAAAAGGTAAAGGACCTGATTGCAGGAGATTATTCTCAGGTATTAGATATGCAGGGAAGTTCTGAAATCACTAATATTACCAATAATCTCAATGATTTATCAGAAGTAATTCGTTTGACTCAAGAAAATTTGGAACAAGAGAGTAAAAGATTACATAGTATCTTATCTTACATGACGGACGGAGTCCTTGCAACCAATCGTCGTGGCAAGATTACCATGATTAATGACATGGCTAAGAAACAATTAGGCGTTCAGAAAGAAGATGTTCTTAATAAAAGTATTTTAGAATTGCTTAAGATTGCAGATGACTATGAACTTCGCGATTTGATCACTCAGATTCCTGAGCTTATGATTGATTCCCAGGATCAAAATGGAGAGTATCTAAGCCTTCGTGTACGTTTTGCTTTGATCCGTCGTGAGTCTGGCTTTATTTCTGGTCTGGTTGCTGTTTTACACGATACGACGGAGCAGGAGAAGGAAGAGCGCGAACGGAGGCTCTTTGTTTCCAACGTTAGTCATGAGCTACGTACTCCTCTAACTAGTGTGAAATCTTATCTTGAAGCCTTGGATGAAGGAGCCTTATCAGAACCTATCGCACCAGACTTTATCAAGGTCTCTCTCGATGAAACCAACCGTATGATGCGGATGGTGACAGACCTTCTCCATCTTTCACGTATTGATAATGCAACCAGTCATTTGGATGTAGAGCTGATTAATTTCACTGCTTTTATTACCTTTATTCTTAACCGTTTTGATAAGATGAGGGGACCAGATGAAGAGAAGAAATATGATTTGGTAAGGGATTATCCGATTACTTCAGTCTGGATAGAAATCGATACAGACAAGATGACACAGGTGATTGACAATATTCTTAACAATGCCATCAAGTATTCTCCAGATGGTGGGAAAATCACAGTGACCATGAAGACAACTGATGATCAGATGATTTTATCCATCTCAGACCAAGGCTTAGGTATTCCTAAGCAGGATTTACCACGTATCTTTGACCGTTTTTATCGTGTGGATCGCGCTAGAAGTCGTGCCCAAGGTGGTACGGGTCTAGGACTAGCAATTGCTAAAGAAATTGTCAAACAACATGAGGGTTTTATTTGGGCTAAGAGTGAATACGGTAAGGGATCAACCTTCACCATTGTGCTCCCTTATGATAAGGATGCAGTGAAAGAAGAAGTATGGGAGGATGAAGTAGAAGACTAGAATGAGTGAAACAGGCTTTAAATACAGTATTTTAGCGTCGGGTTCCAGTGGAAATTCCTTTTATCTGGAAACTCCAAAAAAGAAACTTTTAGTGGATGCCGGCTTGTCTGGTAAGAAAATTACTAGCCTACTTGCTGAAATTAATCGCAAACCAGAAGATCTGGATGCTATCTTGATTACGCATGAGCATTCAGACCATATCCATGGAGTGGGTGTTTTGGCTCGTAAATATGGTATGGATTTGTATGCCAATGAAAAGACCTGGCAGGCTATGGAAAATAGCAAGTATCTTGGCAAGGTAGATTCTTCCCAAAAGCATATCTTTGAAATGGGCAAAACTAAAACCTTTGGAGATATTGACATCGAAAGTTTTGGTGTGAGCCATGATGCAGTCGCACCGCAGTTCTATCGCTTTATGAAGGATGACAAGAGTTTTGTCATGCTGACTGATACAGGTTATGTTAGCGATCGTATGGCTGGCATTGTCGAAAATGCGGATGGCTATCTTATCGAGTCCAATCATGATGTAGAGATTTTGCGAGCAGGTTCTTACGCTTGGCGACTCAAACAACGAATCCTATCAGATCTAGGTCACCTTTCTAACGAGGACGGTGCTGAAGCTATGATTCGGACGCTAGGAAATCGTACTAAGAAGATTTACCTTGGGCATTTATCTAAAGAAAATAATATCAAGGAACTGGCTCATATGACCATGGTCGATCAGCTAGCACAAGCTGATCTGGGAGTCGGAGTAGACTTTAAGGTTTATGATACCTCACCAGATACCGCAACACCATTGACTGAGATATAAAAAGAAGGTTCTTTGTCAACTGTAGAGGGTTGCAGATAAGCTAAACTCAAGAAAGGACAAATTTCGTCCTTTCTTTTTTATTATGTGACTTTCAGTCCGTCTCTCTCCGTTAGGTGTGAGACAAAAAAACTCCAAACGCGATACAATAAAGGTATTCAAGCCAATTGTAAAGCGAAAGGAGAAAAATATGGCACAAAAGGCTCATAGTTTATCGCACACAAAGTGGCGCTGTTCTATCACATTGTGTTCACCCCTAAGTATAGACGAAAAGTTATCTATAATCAATATCGGAAGTAGTTTAGGCGAAATATTTCATCGCTTGTGTAGTTATAAAGTAGTTGAAATTATCGAGGGTCACTTAATGCCAGATCATGTACATATGTTAGTCAGTATTTCACCGAGGATAAGTACTTCGAGTTTCATGGGTTATTTAAAAGGTAAGAGTGCTCTCATGATGTTTGACAAACACGCTAATCTCAAGTACACGTTTGAGAATCGGCATTTCTGGGCGGAAGGTTATTATATGAGTACGGTGGGACTCAATGAAGTCACAATTAAGAAATATATCCAAGATTAAAGAAATGGTCCAGTGGATGATTTCTTCACGAGTATGAAAATTTGAGAACGAGTAAAGCATGATATAGCACTAGATAAATTAAGTGTAAAAGAATATGAGAATCCCTTTAGGGATAGTGGTAAGTAATATCCAAGCCTCTTTGAGAGGCAAGTGACGAGTCAAGAGCAATAAGTCTTGAACAAAGTGAAAGCCAGCGTCTTTAGGCGCTGGCTGGTAATTTGGGCTTATAGTCCTGGGACAAACCACCCGTTTGACGGGTGGTCATGATTTGAAAAAATACATGTTTTCTACCACCCAATCTAAGGAATTGTGAAGAGCTACAGTATAGTAGATTGAAATAAAAACTAAACAAATTTATTAAGGAATTTAAAGAAATATTTTAGAAGCGATATTGTGCAATTCTAGATTCAATCTACTATAAAGACCACGGATTTGTATTGTTCATCTTCATTATAAGGTAAACTTCTTTTTCTATCATGAGTTAGCAGGCTCTACCTGCTTGAAGTTTTTTATAGACTTTTCTTTTTGAAAACTGCCAGTCCACTTATATTAAAAATTACAATAACAGCTAAAGTAACTATAAGTGTATAGAAAATGGATTCACTATTAGCAGTCATTGCATAGAAAAACTGCAATGATAAATATGGCAAAATTTTGATACTTGGGAAGATGAGCATTGGCATAGAAAGTAAGATAGAGCTGACCAAATAACCAATAAATACCGCAAGATAAGAATGACTAACATAGAGAATGAAGGAAACAATGGAAAGCCAAGCAAGGAGGCAAAGGAATTGAAGGAAAATGGTTACCAGTAGATTGCCAATAAAACCATCAGGCATAGTTCCAAATCCATTTAAGATAGTTGCTGGAATAAAGGCAATCACAAGACAGATGATGACTTGCAAAAGTGCAATACAAGTCAATACAAAGGCTTTGGCAAGGAAAAACTCGGTACGAGAAACACCCACTGTTAAATTATTTTTATAGAGTTTTCCGATTAAATCAACACCGAGAACTAGACAAGTTAGAATAATACAGAGAAAAACGAGGTTTGAACCTTGACTAGATGCGTTAATCAGGGCTTGTACACCGTCCCAACCATGGGTTGGAATTTCTGGCTCTTCTGTCTGGATTGCCATCAGATGGCCAGTAGCTCCAATACTTGCGCCCATTAGCATGAGAGAAAAGAGAATGACCTCTGTAATCCAAAAACCTTTGGAACGGAAAAGACGGTAAAAGTCTGCTTGAATGGTATGTATCATGATTTTCCTCCTATTGGACCAATTGAGTGAAGTATTCTTCTAGGTTTTGACGGGCGTAGTAAATCTCGTCAATAGCGACATCTGCCAAGGTTAAGTCCTTAAGAATCTGTTTGACATCTTGTTCCTGACCAAAGATGTGGATTTCATTCTCAGGATTGACAACCTTGAACTGGAGCTGGATTTGTTCTTTCAATACTTGACAAGCTTTCTCTTGGTCAGCTGTCTTAAGCACAATATAATCCTCACTTAGTGTTTCAAATTCAGCTTTGCTGATTTCACGGATAATCTTGCCTTGATCTAAAATACCAAAACGATTAGCTACGAGGTAGAGTTCTGACAAGATATGACTAGAGATGAGAATGGTTATCCCTTTTTCTTGATTTAGTCGTTGAATCATTAGTCGAAATTCTTTGATACCGATTGGGTCAAGACCGTTGATAGGTTCATCTAAGATCAGGAAGTCTGGTTTTGATAGAAGGGCAATGGCGATCCCAAGTCTTTGTTTCATTCCTAGCGAGAAATCACGAAAGACTTTCTTACCTGTATCAGATAAACCTACATAATCCAGTGTTTCTCGAATGACTTGATCAGCATTTGGAATATGACGAATCATACAATAATATTTCAGATTTTGGTAGGCTGTTAAGTGATTATGAGCTACGGGTGATTCGATAACAGAACCTACTCGAGATAGAGCCTTGGTCCACTCATTTTCCGAATGGCTAGAGAAGAGGGAAACAGTCCCTTTATCCGCAAACAGTAGTTGCGTAATGATTTTTATCAAGGTGGTTTTCCCAGCTCCGTTCTTTCCAATAAGTCCATAAATATCTCCCTCTCTTATCGTTAGATGAAGTTCCTGAAGGATAGCTTGTTTGTCAAAGTTTTTGGACAATCCATGAATGTCAAGTACTGTTTTCATGATTCTCTCCTTTTGATTTATTTTGATAATTTTAGTATAAAGCATAGAAATCAAAGAAAACTCAAGCATTTCTAAAGAATTTCTAAAGTTTTAGGAATTCTGGGTCTTCGGAATATATAGTGGAATTACTTTCTTAATAGTTTAAAAACAACTGGTGTTTAAATCGGATTTTCTGGTGGGATGTTAGGATAATCAATAGTATTATATAAAAGTATCAATCACATACGAGTGATACTTTGGGAAAAAAATAAAATAGTCCAATTTACTTGACCGTGTACTATGGTACATGGTTTATAATATTCAGGGGGTGAAATAAGATGATTTATCGCATTAGTGAGTTTGCAGATAAATGTGGAGTTAATAAAGAAACGATCAGATATTACGAGCGAAAAAATTTATTACAAGAACCTCACCGAACGGAAGCTGGTTATCGGATATATTCATATGATGACGTTAAGCGTGTTGGATTTATTAAACGAATACAGGAACTTGGTTTCTCTTTAAGCGAGATTTATAAATTACTTGGTGTTGTAGATAAAGATGAAGTTCGTTGTCAAGATATGTTCGAATTTGTTTCTAAAAAACAAAAGGAAGTGCAAAAACAAATAGAGGATTTAAAACGAATTGAAACTATGTTAGACGACTTAAAACAACGATGTCCAGATGAAAAGCAATTACATTCGTGTCCAATAATAGAAACATTAACATGAGAGATTAATTAACGAAAGGAGCTTTTTTATGAATAAATTTAAGGTAAACATTTCAGGAATGACTTGTACGGGTTGTGAAAAACACGTAGAATCAGCACTTGAAAAGATAGGTGCTAAAAATATTGAGTCTAGTTATCGTCGTGGTGAAGCAGTATTTGAACTGCCCGATGATATTGAGGTTGAAAGTGCAATAAAGGCGATTGATGAAGCAAATTACCAAGCCGGAGAAATTGAAGAAGTATCATCACTAGAAAACGTGGCGTTAATTAATGAAGACAATTATGACCTTCTTATTATTGGTTCTGGTGCTGCTGCCTTTTCTTCGGCAATTAAAGCTATAGAATACGGTGCAAAAGTTGGAATGATTGAGCGTGGAACGGTTGGGGGAACCTGTGTGAATATTGGCTGTGTTCCGTCAAAAACTCTTCTTAGGGCAGGGGAAATCAATCATTTATCAAAAGACAATCCGTTTATAGGTTTACAAACATCCGCTGGAGAAGTGGATTTAGCTAGTTTAATCACGCAAAAGGATAAATTGGTGAGCGAACTTCGGAATCAAAAATATATGGATTTAATTGATGAATATAATTTTGATTTAATTAAAGGTGAAGCAAAATTCGTTGATGCTAGTACGGTTGAGGTCAATGGGACAAAGTTATCTGCAAAACGTTTTTTAATTGCAACAGGTGCATCGCCTTCGTTGCCCCAAATTTCAGGACTTGAAAAAATGGACTATTTAACTAGTACAACACTTCTTGAGTTAAAGAAAATACCAAAACGATTAACTGTAATTGGTTCAGGATACATTGGAATGGAGCTTGGACAACTATTTCATCATTTAGGTTCAGAAATAACGCTTATGCAAAGAAGTGAGCGACTTTTAAAGGAGTATGATCCTGAGATTTCAGAGTCAGTTGAAAAAGCGTTAATTGAACAGGGTATAAACCTTGTCAAAGGGGCAACTTTTGAGCGTGTTGAACAAAGTGGAGAGATAAAAAGGGTTTACGTAACAGTAAATGGCAGTAGAGAAGTCATTGAATCAGATCAGTTACTTGTTGCCACTGGAAGAAAACCAAATACGGATTCTTTAAATTTAAGTGCAGCAGGTGTTGAAACTGGAAAAAATAATGAAATCCTGATCAATGATTTTGGTCAAACAAGTAATGAAAAGATTTATGCAGCAGGAGATGTGACTTTAGGACCACAATTTGTATATGTAGCAGCCTATGAAGGTGGAATTATTACTGATAATGCTATTGGTGGATTAAACAAAAAAATAGATTTATCGGTAGTTCCTGCTGTTACGTTTACGAATCCGACGGTTGCAACGGTTGGTTTAACAGAAGAACAAGCAAAAGAGAAAGGGTATGATGTGAAGACATCTGTATTACCTTTAGATGCTGTTCCAAGAGCAATTGTAAACCGTGAAACAACCGGTGTATTTAAACTAGTAGCAGATGCAGAAACACTAAAAGTATTAGGGGTTCATATTGTATCTGAAAATGCAGGAGATGTCATCTATGCAGCATCATTAGCTGTTAAATTTGGCTTAACGATAGAAGATTTAACAGAAACCCTAGCACCATATTTAACAATGGCTGAAGGGCTAAAATTAGTTGCACTTACGTTCGATAAAGATATTTCGAAATTATCTTGTTGTGCAGGCTAAGGGAACTTTTTTACAACTCCCTATTCAAGTGAACCAGCTAATGCTTTAAGGGATTTTCTAAGTGCATTTGTGGTCACAAAAATAATTTAACACTGATGATTTCGACATCAAATCTATAATTGATACCTTAACACTGCAGAGTAATAAAGGATGAATAATATGTCAGACTTATTATCCCTACCAGACATTAAAACAATAGAACCGCCACAAGAAAATGAAACCGATATGATGTTTAAAGTTGAAGCAGTCGGACCACCTGAACGTTGTCCTGAATGTGGTTTTGACAAGTTGTACAAACACAGTTCAAGAAATCAACTAATTATGGATTTGCCCATTCGTTTAAAGCGAGTGGGCTTACAATTGAACCGTAGACGATACAAGTGTCGTGAATGCGGATCTACCTTCTGGGAACGCCTAATATCTGTAGATGAAAAGCGTAGTATGACCAAAAGGCTTTTAAAGTCCATTCAAGAGCAATCCATGTCTAAGACCTTTGTAGAAGTCGCAGAAAGCGTTGGTGTTGACGAGAAAACCATTAGGAACGTTTTTAAGGACTATGTGGCACTCAAAGAACGTGAATACCAGTTTGAAACTCCTAAGTGGCTTGGGATAGACGAGATACATATTATCCGTAGACCTCGGCTTGTATTGACTAATATTGAACGCAGGACTATTTATGACATCAAGCCTAACCGTAACAAGGAAACAGTCATCCAACGTCTTTCAGAAATCAGTGACAGGACTTACATTGAGTACGTCACAATGGATATGTGGAAGCCCTACAAAGACGCAGTGAACACTATCCTTCCACACGCTAAAGTTGTCGTAGATAAGTTTCATGTAGTTAGAATGGCTAATCAAGCCTTATCTAACGTCAGAAAGTCTTTGAAAGCCCATATGAGCCAAAAAGAAAGACGTACCTTATGCGTGAAAGGTTTATCCTTCTAAAGCGTAAACACGATCTAAATGAACGTGAATCATTCCTCTTAGATACTTGATTAGGTAATCTTCCTGCTTTAAAAGAAGCCTATGAACTCAAAGAAGAGTTTTACTGGATATGGGATACTCCTGATCCAGATGAAGGTCATCTTCGTTATAGTCAATGGAGACACCGTTGTATGTCCAGCAACTCTAAAGACGCATATAAAGACCTCGTGAGAGCCGTAGACAACTGGCATGTTGAAATATTCAACTACTTTGATAAAAGGCTCACTAATGCTTATACGGATTCAATTAACAGCATTATTAGGCAGGTAGAGCGAATGGGTAGAGGTTACTCGTTTGATGCCTTACGAGCCAAAATCCTTTTCAATGAGAAGCTCCATAAAAAGCGTAAGCCACGATTTAATTCAAGTGCTTTCAATAAAGCTATGTTATACGATACTTTCAATTGGTATGAAGTGAATGATCACGACATTACAGACAACTTAGGTGTCGATTTTTCCACACTTATTAAGAATTTGGAGAAGGGTGATTTATAAACCCTTTTCCACCATAAAATCCGAATACCCGGAATTCTTAAATATCAAAACCCAGTTGACACGAACTGGGCTTCTTAATTATAAAATATATTTCTCGATGGCACGCGCAACGCCGTCTTCTTCGTTGCTTGCTGTAACGGCATCCGCAAGAGATTTGACATAATCGCTGGCATTTCCCATAGCAATACCAAGGCCTGCAAACTGGAGCATTTCGATATCGTTATTGGCATCGCCCATGGCCATAATCTCTGAGGAATCAATCTTCAGAATCTCTGCCAGTCGTGACAGAGCGGTAGCCTTTGTCGTACCAAGTGGCATGGCTTCATAAATGACAGGCTGTGAACGAACTCCACTAAATCGTTGACAGAGTTCCTCAGCAAAACTCTGCTCAAAATCGTCTGTTTGGCTCTCTGTTCCTAAAAACATACCTTGGAACATACGATACTTGCCACTGGTCGCTTCTTCAAGGGAAATTTCAGTCAGGTCTGAAAAGACTAGCTTGGCATCATTTTGAATGATTTCATTAGGCTTGCCACCGAGAACAAAATAGTGCTCCTCATCAAAAAGAGTCAACTGAACATCACTTTTTTCAGCTAGGTCATAGAGATATTCAATGTCAGCTGGACTTAGTTCTTGCCAATCAACTAGCCCCCAGTCACTGGTCTGGTGAGTTGAACAACCGTTGTTGACAATGACATACTCATTCTGGAGGTCAAGTCCCAGTTTTTGATAGTAGGGGAGGACGCCAAAAAGCGGGCGACCTGTACAGAGAACTAGTTTGACACCTTTTTCGATAGCTTGGTGAATAGCAGTAATGTGAGCTTGTGGAATTTCCTTGGCTTCATTGAGGAGGGTTCCGTCCATATCCAAGGCTAGTAGTTTAATCATAGGTCTTCCTTCTTTATCTTTTGGTATTATTATAGCATATAGACTATAAAATGTCTGACAGAATTGTAACATTCGACTTTCCTTTTCTTGAAAAACAAAATAAATTCTTATATAATATGTATACTTAATATTTAAGGAGAAAAAATGTCAAAGTATCACTTTAATTCAATTTACAAAAATGATGAAACAGAATCTACAGGTCTTCTTTTCATCAAAGTCTACAACAAGTGGGAAAGCAACTTAAAAAGAGTTTTGAAATCGTTTGGCCTCACTTTGCCCCAATTTATCGTTTTAACCTCGCTCTTGTTCCTGAGCAATAGAGAGGAATATGTAACGCAAGTTGATATTGCTCGGTTCACCGGTATGGATGTTATGACGGTTTCCCAGATTGTTAGACTATTAGAGAAGAAAGACTACATTAAACGTGATCAACATCCAAAGGATAGTCGGGCAAAACTGGTCTCAGTGACGAAGTCTGGCGCAGAGAAGGTCAATCATGCTTTACCCTTAGTAGAGGGGATTGATGAAGAATTTTTTGAAAAACTTTCTAACGATAGAGAAGGTTTTAATCGCATGTTAGTAGAGCTGGAGGATAAAAATGCCTAGATATTGGGTCGGAGTTGTTTCGAAGAACCATGTTTTAATAGGAGTTGAAGGGAATTTTTGCCAGGTCTGTCATGGAAAGGGTGGCCCCTTAAATCGTATGAAAAAAGGCGACTACCTTTTATACTATAGTCCAAAATACGATATGAACGGTCAAGACAAGTTACAGGCTTTTGTGGCTGTAGGTAAAATTATTGATGTCAAAGCCTATCAAGTAGAGCAGTTTGAAGGATTCTTTCCCTTTAGACGAAATGTTGAGTATTATCAACCGGTCAAAGATTGCTCCATAGAAATAGCCAGACAACATCCTGAATGGAAAGACTATACTTCTCGACTTCGTTATGGACATTTTGAAGTTTCCAAAGACTTTTTCCTCTATATCTTTCAGCATATGAAAGTGGATGATGAAACATGATTGATTTGCTAATTAAATGATTGTCAACTAGAATTTTGGATTTGGTCTGTGAAGCGAACTTTGCTATAATAGAGTAAGAAACTTTGATAAACCAAACGAGGCTGAGATGAAACTACTTTATACTGATATTCGGACTTCTTTGACAGAAATCCTGACCAGAGAGGCGGAAGAGCTCGTTGCCGCGGGTAAGCGAGTCTTCTATATCGCTCCCAACTCTCTTTCTTTTGAAAAGGAACGCGCCGTGCTGGAATGCTTGTCCCAGCAGGCTTCTTTTGCTATTACCGTCACGCGCTTTGCTCAAATGGCTCGTTATCTGGTCTTGAATGACCTACCTGTCAAAACCAGTCTAGATGACATCGGTCTTGGGATGGCCTTTTATAAGTGCCTTGCGGAACTCGATCCTAAGGACTTACGTGTTTATGGTGCTATTAAGCAGGACCCTCAATTTATCCAGCAGTTGATTGAACTTTACCACGAGATAACCAAAGCTCAGATGAGTTTTTTGGACTTGGATAGTTTGACGGATGAGGACAAGCGAGCGGATTTACTCTTGATTTTTGAGAAGGTAACGGCTTATCTTAATCAAGGCCAGTTGGCTCAAGGAAGTCAGTTGTCCCATTTGATTGAGGCTATTGAGAATGACAAAGTAAGTAGTGATTTTACTCAAATTTCCTTGGTTATTGACGGCTTTACCCGTTTTTCTGCCGAGGAAGAGCGGATTGTGGACTTGCTTCATGGCAAGGGTGTTGAGATTGTCATTGGAGTTTATGCTAGTAAGAAAGCCTATACCAGCCCTTTTAGCGAGGGGAATCTCTACCAAGCCAGTGTGGAGTTCTTCCATCATCTAGCCTCTACATACCAAACACCTGCTCAGGATTGTTCTCAGACTCATGAGAAGATGGATAGTTTTGACAAGGCCTCTCGTTTGTGGGAGTCTTCTTATGACTTTTCAGAATTAACATTGGATGTCGATGAGAAGGATCGTGAAAACTTACAAATCTGGTCTTGTTTGACGCAAAAGGAGGAGTTGGAGTTAGTTGCCCGTAGTATCCGTCAGAAATTACATGCTGATCCAGACCTGAGCTACAAGCATTTTCGTATTCTGCTGGGAGATGTGGCTTCTTACCAGTTATCCCTTAAAACTATTTTTGACCAGTATCAGATTCCTTTCTATCTTGGTAGAAGCGAATCCATGGCGCACCACCCTTTAACTCAGTTTGTCGAGTCTATTTTAGCTTTGAAACGCTATCGTTTCCGTCAGGAGGATTTGATTAACCTCCTCAGAACTGGTTTGTATACCGACCTTAGTCAGGCTGATATTGACTCATTTGAGCAATATATCCGCTATCTTGGTATCAATGGCTTGCCAGCCTTTCAGCAAACCTTCACCAAATCTCACCATGGAAAATTTAATCTTGAGCGTTTGAATGCCCTTCGTCTGCGTATTTTAACACCTCTTGAAACCCTCTTTGCCAGTCGAAAACAGAAGGCTGAAAATCTCTTGCAAAAGTGGAACTCTTTTCTAAAAGAAGGAGCTGTGACCAAGCAGTTGCAAGATTTGACAGCCACTATGGAAGCTGTAGAACAGGAAAGACAAGCCGAAGTTTGGAAGGCTTTCTGTCATATTTTAGAACAATTTACGACTGTTTTTGCTGGTTCACAGGTTAGTCTAGAGGACTTTCTAGCCTTGCTCCATTCTGGAATGAGCCTATCTCAGTATCGCACCCTTCCAGCAACAGTGGACACTGTTCTGGTGCAGAGTTACGATTTGATTGCACCCTTAACAGCTGACTTTGTCTATGCCATTGGGCTAACTCAGGACAATTTACCAAAAATCGCGCAAAATACTAGCCTTTTGACAGATGAAGAAAGACAAAATTTAAACCAAATGACTGAAGAGGGAGCGCAATTGCTGATTGCCAGCAGTGAAAATCTCAAGAAAAATCGCTATACTATACTTTCCTTGGTCAATTCTGCCCGTAAGCAGTTGGTTTTGTCGGCTCCAAGCCTTTTTAACGAAAGTGAAAGTAAGGAATCTGCCTATCTTCAAGAGTTGGTCCATTTTGGATTTAGTCGAAAAGAGAAGAGGATGAATCACAAAGGGCTGTCTAAGGAAGATATGGGGTCATATCACAGTCTTTTGTCCAGTCTAGTTGCCTATCACCAGCAGGGCGAGATGAGTGAGACTGAGCAAGATTTGACATTTATCAAGGTTCTTGCGCGTGTCATGGGTAAAAAACTAGACCAGCAAGGTCTGGAAAATCCTGCCCTTCCAACCAGTCCAAGCAGTAAGCAGTTGACCAATGATACCTTACAAGCTCTCTATCCTACTGATCAGGAGTTTTACCTCTCTACCTCCGGTTTGACGGAGTTTTATCGCAATGAATACAGTTATTTC
The DNA here is from genome assembly GCF_051106265.1 of Streptococcus sp. KHUD_015. Taxonomy (GTDB): domain Bacteria; phylum Bacillota; class Bacilli; order Lactobacillales; family Streptococcaceae; genus Streptococcus. The sequence goes on along the minus strand of NZ_CP193665.1, from coordinate 1,111,184 downwards.
CTCCGCTACGTTTTAGGCTTGCAAGAAGAATTACGCCTATGTCCTGATGCCCGTAGTCACGGAAATTTCTTACACCGCATTTTTGAACGTACCTTGCAGTTGCCTAACGAAGATTCCTTTGATCAACGTTTGGAACAGGCTATCCAAGAAACCAGTCAAGAACGCGAATTTGAAGCCATTTATCAAGAAAGTTTGGAAGCCCAGTTTACCAAGGAAGTTCTGCTTGATGTTGCACGGACGACTGGCCATATTCTTCGTCATAATCCAGCCATCGAAACCATCAAAGAGGAAGCGAATTTTGGCGGAAAAGACCAAGCCTTTATTCAATTGGACAATGGTCGCAGTGTATTTGTACGAGGTAAGGTTGACCGGATTGACCGATTGAAAGCTGATGGGGCGATAGGAGTGGTAGACTACAAATCCAGTCTGACTCAGTTCCAATTTCCTCATTTCTTTAATGGGCTTAATTCCCAGTTGCCAACTTATCTAGCTGCCTTAAAAAGAGAAGGGGAGGAGAACTTTTTCGGCGCTATGTACTTGGAAATGGCTGAGCCTGTCCAATCTTTGACGGCCGTTAAAAGTCTGGCAGGTGCAGTAGTAGAAGCTAGCAAGTCAATGAAATACCAAGGCCTCTTTTTAGAAAAAGAAAGTAGTCATTTGGGCGAGTTTTACAATAAAAACAAGGCTAATCAGCTGACAGATGAGGAATTCCAGCTCCTACTGGACTACAATGCCCATCTTTACAAGAAAGCAGCTGAGAAGATTTTAGCAGGCCAGTTCGCCATTAACCCTTATACTGAAAATGGCAGAAGTATTGCACCGTATGTTCAGCAACATCAAGCCATTACTGGCTTTGAAGCCAATTACCACTTAGGTCAAGCCCGTTTTCTAGAAAAGTTGGACTTAGCTGATGGCAAGCGTCTTGTCGGAGAAAAACTCAAGCAAGCTTGGTTTGAAAAAATAAGAGAGGAGTTGAATCGATGAAGCCCATTCCCTTTTTAACTGAGGAGGAAATTCAAAAATTGCAAGAAGCAGAAGCGCACTCGAGCAAGGAACAAAAGAAAACTGCTGAGCAAATTGAAGCCATCTACACTTCTGGTCAGAATATCCTTGTCTCAGCGTCGGCTGGTTCTGGTAAAACCTTTGTCATGGCCGAGCGTATTCTGGACCAGTTAGCGCGTGGTGTCGAAATTTCTCAACTCTTTATCTCGACCTTTACCGTCAAGGCTGCTACAGAGCTTAAGGAACGTTTGGAGAAAAAAATCAGCCAACAAATTCAAAAAAGTAGTGATGTTGACCTCAAACAACACTTAGGTCGCCAGTTGGCAGACCTACCCAACGCTGCCATCGGAACCATGGACTCTTTTACACAAAAATTCCTTGGCAAACATGGCTATCTGATTGATATTGCGCCTAATTTCCGTATTTTACAAAACCAGAGCGAGCAACTCATTCTCAAAAACGAAGTCTTCCATGAGGTCTTTGAAGCGCATTACCAAGGTAAACAGAAAGAGAACTTTAGTCATTTGCTGAAAAATTTTGCTGGGCGTGGCAAGGACGAACGGGGTCTGCGCCAACAGGTCTATAAAATCTATGACTTCCTCCAATCCACCAGCAATCCTCAGAAATGGCTGAGTGAGTCTTTTCTCAAAGGCTTTGAGAAAGCTGATTTTAGCAGTGAAAAAGAAAAACTGACCACACAAATCCAGCAAGCTCTTTGGGACTTGGAAAGTTTCTTCCGTTATCATCTGGATAATGATGCCAAGGAGTTTCCAAAGGCTGCTTATCTAGAAAATGTCCAGTTTATTCTGGATGAAATTGGCTCCTTAAATCAAGAGTCGGATAGTCAGGATTATCAAGCGGTGCTTTCGCGTGTTGTCGCAATTTCGAAAGAGAAAAACGGCCGAGCTCTGACCAATGCGAGTCGTAAGGCTGATCTGAAGCCACTGGCCGATGCCTACAACGAAGAGAGAAAGACCCAGTTTGCTAAACTAGGACAACTGTCAGACCAGATAACCATTCTCGACTATCAAGAACGTTATCATGGAGAGACCTGGGAACTAGCTAAGACTTTCCAAACCTTCATGAGTGATTTTGTGGAAGCTTATCGTCAGCGTAAACGTCAGGAAAATGCCTTTGAATTCGCTGATATTAGCCATTACACCATTGAGATTTTAGAGAATTTCCCGCAAGTTCGTGAGGCTTATCAGGATCGCTTCCACGAAGTAATGGTCGATGAGTATCAGGATACCAACCACATTCAAGAACGGATGCTGGAATTGCTATCTAATGGCCTCAATCGCTTTATGGTGGGAGATATCAAGCAGTCCATCTATCGTTTCCGTCAGGCAGACCCGCAGATTTTCAATGAGAAATTCCAACGCTATGCGCAAAATCCCCAAGAAGGCAAGCTCATTCTCCTCAAGGAAAATTTCCGTAGCAGTTCAGAAGTGCTATCAGCAACCAATGATGTTTTTGAACGCCTTATGGACCAAGAGGTCGGCGAAATCGACTATGATAACATGCACCAGCTTGTTTTTGCCAATACCAAACTGACTCCCAATCCAGACAACAAGGCAGAATTTCTCCTCTACGATAAGGATGACACAAGTGAGGAAGAAGATAGTCAAACAGAAACGAAACTAACAGGCGAAATGCGCTTAGTTATCAAGGAAATTCTTAAACTTCATCAGGAACAAGATGTTGCCTTTAAAGAAATTGCCCTTCTGACCTCCAGCCGCAGTCGTAATGACCAGATTCTTCTCGCCCTGTCTGAGTACGGGATTCCTGTCAAAACCGACGGCGAGCAAAACAATTATCTCCAATCCCTAGAAGTACAAGTCATGCTGGATACCCTTCGTGTCATTCACAATCCCCTGCAAGACTATGCCTTGGTTGCCCTTATGAAGTCTCCTATGTTTGGCTTTGATGAGGACGAGTTAGCACGTTTATCTCTTCAGAAAGCAGAGGATAAAGTTCACGAAAATCTCTATGAGAAACTAGTAAATGTTCAAAAACAGGTAAGTAGCCAAAAAGTCTTGATTCACTCAGCTCTAGCTGAGAAACTAAAGCAATTCATGGATATCTTGGATTCTTGGCGCTTGTATGCCAAAACGCACTCTCTCTATGACCTGATTTGGAAGATTTATAACGACCGTTTTTACTACGATTATGTTGGAGCTTTGCCAAATGGTCCTGCTAGACAGGCCAATCTCTATGCCCTAGCACTGCGTGCTGATCAATTTGAAAAGAGCAATTTCAAGGGCTTGTCTCGTTTTATTCGTATGATTGACCAAGTTTTAGAAGCCCAGCACGATTTGGCAAGCGTGGCCGTCGCACCGCCAAAAGATGCAGTAGAGCTCATGACCATCCACAAGAGTAAAGGGTTAGAGTTTCCTTACGTCTTTATCCTCAATATGGATCAAGACTTTAACAAGCAAGACTCTATGTCAGAAGTCATTCTCAGTCGTCAGAATGGTCTTGGTGTCAAATATATCGCCAAAATGGAGACAGGAGCAGTGGAAGATCACTATCCTAAAACTGTCAAACTCTCCATTCCTAGTCTGACCTATAGACAGAACGAAGAGGAATTACAGCTGGCAAGCTATTCTGAGCAAATGCGTCTGCTGTATGTTGCCATGACGAGGGCTGAGAAAAAGCTCTATCTTGTCGGTAAGGGTTCTCGTGAAAAGCTGGAAGCCAAGGAATACCCAGCAGCTAAAAATGGAAAACTAAATAGCACTACTAGACTGCAAGCAAGGAATTTCCAAGATTGGATTTGGGCTATCAGTAAAGTATTTGCCAAGGATCATCTCAACTTTATCTATCGTTTTGTTGGTGAGGATCAGTTGACTAGAGAAGCCATCGGAGAATTAGAAAATAAGAACCCTCTCCAAGCTAGCTCCCAAGCAGACAATCGTCAGTCAGATACCATCAAAGAAACTCTTGAAATGCTAAAAGAGGTGGAAGTTTATAACACTCTTCACCGCGCAGCCATTGAACTGCCTAGTGTTCAAACCCCAAGTCAAATCAAGAAATTCTACGAGCCTGTTATGGATATGGAAGGTGTAGAGATTGCAGGTCAAGGCCAGTCAGTAGACAAGAAAATCACCTTTGATTTGCCAGATTTTTCAAGCAAAGAAAAGGTAACAGGAGCTGAGATTGGTAGTGCTACCCACGAACTGATGCAGAGAATTGACCTCAGTCAGCGACCAACGCTTGCTATCCTGACAAAAACTCTCAAACAAGTTCAAACCAGCCAAGCTGTCAGAGACAAGATCAATCTTGCTAAAATTCTTGCATTCTTCGACACAGCACTCGGTCAGGAAGTTATCTCTAATATCAACCATCTTTATCGCGAGCAACCTTTCTCCATGCTCAAAAGAGACCAAAAGAGTCAGGAAGACTTTGTTGTCCGTGGTATCCTTGATGGTTATCTACTTTACGAAGATAAAATTGTTCTGTTCGACTATAAGACAGACCGCTATGATGAACCAAGTCAACTCGTAGACCGTTATCGTGGACAGTTAGCGCTATACGGAGAAGCTTTATCTCGAGCCTATTCGATTGAAAATATTGAAAAATACTTGATTTTATTAGGTAAAGAAGAGGTTCAAGTTGTAAAAGTATAATCTAGAAAGGAGACCTCATGACACTTCCAGTTAGAAAAGCCTTGCACGATGCCGTATTACAGGCTTCAAAAGCGGATACTTGGGAACAAGCTACCAAGGAATGGAGTGAAGTTTCCTTGATTTTTAACGGTATCGGCCGTAGCAATTGTGTCTGTGGAAATGCTATCAAATACGCCTACGAACTCTTTAATGGTGTCACAGGCCAACGCCTCTTTCCGATTGGTAGCGACTGTGTTCGTCATTTTCATCGATTGACTCTTGACCAGCAACTGGAAGAGGAAGAAAAATTACTCAGAAAGGTTGAAAATCTGACCAGAAAAACCCAGAAAAAGGAAAAAATCAAAGTTAACAAAAGTGACTTTGACGAACGTCTTCTAAAGTGGCTCTGGGAAAAAGGTGTTTTCAAACCCAATCGTGGCAATCAGTTCTCACCTGAAAAAGACTACCAGCTCTTCCTAGAAGTCTTTCAAGGAGGAAGTTGGACCAAGGCAGAACCAAAGAAAAAGGCTCGGATGGAAGAAGTCCTTGAAAAGTGTATCAAACCCTTTTTACTTGGAAAACCAGATGACCAACTCTACCTTGTCAAGCTAGGCAAGGAGAAAATTGACTACGAACAGGAACTCCGTATCCAGGCAGAGAAAGAACGCAAGAAGAGGGATAAAATCGCCAAGCAATATGCAGACAATCTGGTTCTAGCTATGGGCCCAGCAGAGCGTGCTTATCAGGATTACTTTGGCTTTACAGAGACTCTAACTCAAGAAGAACGCAAGTGGGAGAAAATTCTTTTTGGTAAAAATCGAACAGAACGGGCTATCAAGGCCAAACAATACCAAAAAGAGCTGGAAAAAGACCAACGAATAGCTAGTCAGGATCCAATTGAAAGAAAGCAGAAGCAGACCTGGCTTCTCAATTCCTATTTTCGTGAGCTTCCTGAAGAAAAATCTAGATTTGCTCGGCTCTTATTAGAATATCGAAAGAGTGGAGAAGTGCCATTTTCAGCTGAATATCTGTCAGACCATCTGCTCAACTTTTTCTATAAAATGAAAGCTTTTGAGTTTGAAATCGCACCAGAACAAGTCCGAGATTTTCTAAAAGAAAGCCTCCAGGCAGATCATCTCTCTTCAGCACAAGAAAGCTGGATAGAAGGAATTCTCCTAAACTGCCTCAAACCATTTTTAGAACGATTATTGATATGAGTAACACCTACCGTGGAAATTTCATGGTAGGTTACATTTTATCCAAAAAGAGAAAATAGGAAATTGCAAACATTATTGCTTGGTATTTTATATATAAAACAAAGTATGAAAACGTAATGCAATTTTAAGACTTTTTGGTAAATTAAGAGTATAATCAAAGTGTAATGCCTTTTTTATAGATAATACGCTAATATATTAAAGGCCTTCGTAAGATAAATATAAATTTTATTTCAAGGAGGAATAATGGAAAAGTATTTTGGTGAAAAACAGCAGCGTTTTTCATTTAGAAAATTATCAGTAGGACTTGTATCTGCAACGATTTCAAGTTTATTTTTTATGTCTGTATTAGGTAGTTCATCTGTAGAAGCTCAAGAGACTAAAGGTGTTCACTATAAATATGTGACAGAGTCAGAGCTATCATCAGATGAGCAGAATAAGCTTGTCTATGATATTCCGACATACGTGGAGAATGATGATGAGACTTATTATCTTGTTTATAAATTAAATTCCCAAAATCAACTGGGAGAATTGCCAAATACTGGAAGCAAGAATGAGATGCAAGCCCTAGTTACTGGTGCTAGCTTAGCTGCTCTGGGAATTTTAATTTTTGCCGTTTCTAAGAAAAAAGTTAAGAATAAAACGGTATTACATTTAGTATTGGTTGCAGGAATAGGAAATGGTGTTCTTGTATCCGCTCATGCTTTAGAAAATAATCTTTTACTGAATTACAATACTGACTATGAATTAATCTCAGGAGAAAAATTACCTCTTCCTAAAGATATTTCAGGTTACAGATATGTTGGATATATCAAAGAGGGAAACATAACTTCTGAATCTAAAGTAAGTAATCAAGAGAAATCAGTAGCTACTCCTAAAAATCAACAAAAGGTGGATTATAGTGTTACACCGAATTTTGTCGAGAATCCATCAACAGTACAAGCTATGCAGGAACAAACATCTGTTTCTTCAACTAAGCCGACAGAAGTTCAAGTAGTTGAAAAAACTCTCTCTGCAGAATTAACCAATCCAAGAAAAGAAGAGAAACAATCTTCAAATTCTGCCGTTGTAAGCGCAAAAGGCGAACCTGCAACCCAATCTGCCTTACCAGAAGCTGTGGTAACCGATAAAGGCGAACCTGCAACCCAATCTGCCTTACCAGAAGCTGTGGTAACCGATAAAGGCGAACCTGCAACCCAACCTGCCTTACCAGAAGCTGTAGTAAGTGACAAAGGCGAGCCTGCAGTCCAACCAGCATTGCCAGAAGCTGTGGTAACCGACAAAGACACACCTGCAGTTCAACCTGAATTACCGGAAGCTGTGGTAAGTGACAAAGGGGAACCAACAGTGCAACCAGAGCTCCCCAAAGCAGTTGTTACTGACAAAGGGGAGCCTGCAGTTCAACCAGAGCTTCCCGAAGCAGTTGTAACTGATAAAGGCGAGCCTGCAGTTCAGCCAGAGCTTCCCGAAGCAGTTGTTACTGACAAAGGCGAACCTGCAGTTCAGCCAGAGCTTCCCGAAGCAGTTGTTACTGACAAAGGCGAACCTGCAGTTCAGCCAGAGTTACCAGATGCAGTCGTAACTGACAAAGGGGAACCTGCAACCCAATCTGCCTTACCAGAAGCTGTAGTAAGTGACAAAGGCGAGCCTGCAGTCCAACCTGAATCACCCGAAGCTGTTGTTACTGATAAAGGTGAACCTTCTGTCCAACCTGCCTTGCCAGAAGCTGTGGTAAGTGATAAAGGCGTACCGGCAGTCCAACCTGCGTTACCAGAAGCAGTTGTAAGCGCCAAAGGTGAGTCGGAAGTTCAACCTGAATTACCAGAAGCAGTTGTAACCGACAAAGGGGAGCCTGCAGTTCAACCAGAGTTGCCAGAAGCTGTTGTAACCGATAAAGGTGAACCTGCAGTTCAGCCAGAGTTACCAGAAGCAGTTGTAACCGACAAAGGGGAGCCTGCAGTTCAACCAGAGTTTCCCGAAGCTGTAGTAACTGACAAAGGTGAACCTGCAGTCCAACCCGTCTTACCAGAGGCTGTAGTAAGTGACAAAGGTGAACCTGCAGTTCAGCCAAAGTTACCAGAAGCAGTTGTAACCGACAAAGGGGAGCCTGCAGTTCAAGCAGAGTTGCCAGAAGCTGTTATAACCGATAAAGGGGAACCTGCAGTTCAGCCAGAGTTACCAGAAGCAGTTGTAACTGACAAAGGGGAACCTGCAGTCCAACCCGTCTTACCAGAGGCTGTAGTAAGTGACAAAGGGGAGCCTGCAGTTCAACCAGAGTTACCAGATGCAGTCGTAACTGACAAAGGTGAACCTGCAGTTCAACCAGAGTTTCCCGAAGCTGTAGTAACTGACAAAGGTGAACCTGCAATCCAACCCGCCTTACCAGAAGCAGTTGTAACTGACAAAGGGGAATCCGCTGTCCAACCTGCGTTACCAGAAGCTGTAGTAAGTGGCAAAGGTGAGCCTGAACAGGTAGCCCCACTTCCAGAATACACTGGTGATATTGATCAAGCAAAGCCAGATATTCCGACTGAAAAAACGAAAGAACAGGATCCAGAAAAAACACTCGAATTAAGAAATGTTTCGGATATTGAGTTGTACAGCCAGACGAATGGGACTTATAGACAACATATCTCATTGGATGGAATTCCAAAGAATACGGATAATTACTTTGTCAAGGTAAAATCTTCTGCATTTAAAGATGTCTATCTACCAGTTGCCTCAATAACTGAAGAGGAAAGAAATGGTCAGCCAGTTTATAAAATTACAGCTAAGGCTGAGAAACTCCAGCAAGAGCAGAACAATAAATATGTCGACCATTTCACCTTCTACCTCGATAAGAAGTCTAAAGAGGAAAAGACAAACTTTACTTCCTTTAGTAATCTGGTCAAAGCTATAAACCAAAATCCCTCTGGAACCTATCATTTAGCGGCCAGCCTGAATGCTAACGAAGTGGAGCTTGGTCCTGATGATAAATCCTATATCAAGGGCACCTTTACTGGTCAGTTGATTGGTGAAAAAGATGGCAAGAATTATGCTATCTATAATTTGAAAAAACCTCTGTTTGAAAACTTGAGTGGTGCTACAGTAGAAAAACTAAGTCTAAAAAATGTTGCTATTTCAGGGAAAAATGATATTGGTTCACTGGCAAATGAAGCTACGAATGGCACAAAGATTAAACAAGTTCATGTCGATGGTGTTCTGGCTGGAGAACGTGGTATCGGTGGTTTGTTGGCTAAGGCAGACCAATCAAGCATCACAGAGAGTAGTTTCAAGGGAAGAATTGTCAATACCTATGAAACAACAGCTGCCTATAATATTGGTGGTCTGGTCGGTCATTTGACAGGAAACAAAGCTTCACTGACTAAATCAAAAGCGACAGTAGTCATTTCATCCAACACCAATAGTTCAGATCAGACTGTTGGTGGGCTTGCAGGTCTAGTAGATCAAGATGCGCATATACAGGATAGCTATGCTGAAGGTGATATCAACAATGTCAAGCACTTTGGTAGAGTTGCGGGTGTGGCTGGATATTTGTGGGATCGAAAGACGAATGAGGAACAGCATGCAGGAAGATTGACCAATGTACTAAGTGATGTCAATGTAACCAACGGGAATGCTATTACCGGTTACCACTACAATGGAATGAAGGTGAAGGACACATTCAGCAGCAAGGCGAACAGAGTATACAATGTCACCTTGGTTAGGGATGAAGTAGTCAGCAAAGAATCCTTTGAAGAAAGAGGAACAATGCTAGATGCTTCTGAAGTGACTAATAAAAAAGCAGAAATCAATCCTCTCACTCCTCCAACAGTGGAGCCCCTTTCAACAAGTGGTAGTAAAGAAAGTGATTTTTCTAAGGTGAAGCATTATCAAGCTAACCGTGCTTTGGTTTATAAGAACATTGAAAAATTGTTACCTTTCTATAACAAGGCGACCATCGTGAAATACGGAAACCTGGTCAAGGAGAAAAGTCTCTTATATCAAAAAGAACTCTTGTCTGCAGTTATGATGAAGGATGACCAAGTAATCACAGATATTGTTTCTAACAAACAGACTGCAAATAAACTCTTACTTCACTATCAGGACCATTCATCTGAGAAGCTTGATCTCAAGTACCAGACTGATTTTGCCAAGCTAGCAGAATATAGTTTAGGGGATACAGGACTCCTCTACACTCCAAATCAATTCTTGTATGACCAAGACTCTATCATTAAGCAAGTCTTACCTGACTTACAAAAGGTTAACTATAAGTCGGATGCCATCAGAAAGACACTCGGAATTTCTCCAGATGTCAAGCAAACTGAGCTCTATCTGGAAGACCAGTTCGCCAAAACAAAACAAGATTTGGCAAACAGTTTGAAAAAACTCTTGTCAGCAGATGCTGGACTTGCTGGTGACAACTCAGTTACCAGAGGCTATCTTGTAGATAAAATCAAGAACAATAAGGAAGCCTTACTACTCGGTTTAACTTATTTAGAACGTTGGTATAACTTTAGCTATGGTCAAGTGAATGTCAAAGACCTAGTTATGTATCATCCGGACTTCTTTGGTAAAGGAAATACTTCACCATTAGATACTCTGATTGAGTTAGGTAAATCTGGCTTTAACAATCTTCTTGCTAAAAACAATGTCGATACTTATGCTATCAGTCTTGCCAGCCATCATGGAACGACAGATTTGTTTAGCACGCTAGAAAATTACCGAAAAGTCTTTTTACCAAACACTAGCAATAATGACTGGTTTAAAAAACAGACCAAAGCTTTCATTGTCGAAGAAAAATCCACTATTGCAGAGGTCAAAGCCAAGCAAGAGCAAGCAGGGACTAAGTATTCTATCGGTGTTTATGACAGAATTACTAGTAGTACTTGGAAATACCGCAATATGGTCTTGCCTCTCCTTACCTTGCCAGAAAGATCTGTATTTGTCATCTCAACCTTGTCTAGCCTAGGATTTGGAGCTTATGATCGCTACCGCAACAGCGATTATAAGGCTGGAGATGAACTCAATAAGTTTGTTGAAGATAATGCGCGTGAAACAGCCAAACGTCAGCGAGATCACTATGATTATTGGTATCGCATTTTAGATAAAGAAGGACGAGAAAAACTCTATCGTACAATTCTACTTTATGATGCCTATAAGTTTGGAGATGATAGAACCTCTGGAAAAGCTACAGTTGAGGCTCAGTTTGATAGTACCAATCCGGCGATGAAGAATTTCTTTGGTCCAGTGGGTAATAAAGTAGTTCACAATCATCATGGTGCTTATGCAACTGGAGATGGCGTTTACTATATGTCCTATCGTATGTTAGATAAGGATGGAGCCATTACTTATACTCATGAGATGACCCATGATTCAGATCAGGATATTTACCTTGGTGGCTATGGTCGAAGAAGTGGCTTGGGACCTGAGTTCTTCGCAAAAGGCTTATTGCAAGCTCCTGACCAACCAAGTGATGCAACTATTACCATCAACTCTATCTTGAAACATAAAATATCAGATAGTACAGAAGGCCAGCGATTACAAGTACTTGATCCAACTACAAGATTTAATAACGCAGCAGATCTTCAGAACTACGTCCACAATATGTTTGATGTCGTTTACATGTTGGAATATCTCGAAGGGCAATCTATCGTGAAACAGCTAGATGCTTATCAGAAAATGACGGCCCTGAGAAAAATCGAGAATAAATACGTAAAAGATCCTGCAGATGGAAATGATGTTTACGCTACTAACGTTGTACAAAATCTGACAGAAGAAGATGCCAAAAAATTGACTACTTTTGATAGTTTGATTACAAATAATATCTTGTCAGCTCGTGAATATAAGTCTGGGGAATATGAACGAAATGGCTACTATACGATTAAACTCTTTGCCCCAATCTATTCGGCTCTGAGCAGCAAGGGAACTCCGGGTGATTTGATGGGACGTAGAATAGCTTATGAACTTCTGGCTGCCAAAGGCTTTAAGGATGGAATGGTACCATATATCTCAAATCAATATGAAAAAGATGCAAAAACGGCGGGAAGTAAGATTAAGTCTTATGGTAAAGAAGTAGGTTTAGTTACAGATGAACTTGTCCTTCAAAAAGTATTTAACGGTCAATATAAAACTTGGGCAGAATTCAAGACAGCTATGTATCAAGAACGTGTGAAGCAGTTTGGGAACTTGAAGCAGGTTACCTTCAACGATCCAACTAAATCTTGGGCAAGTTTTGCAAGAAAGACGATTCATAGTGTAGAAGAACTGCAGCGATTAATGGACGAAGCTGTCCGTAAGGATGCAGATGAGAATCGTTATTCTTGGGACAACTATAATCCAGAATATGATAGTGCAGTTCATAAGTTAAAGAGAGCAGTATTTAAGGCCTATCTAAATCAAACTGATGATTTTAGAAGTTCAATTTTTAATAATAAAAAATAGTGTTTACTATTAGGAAATAAAATTAAAGAAGGTGATTACGATTGTCATTATTTAAAAAAGAACGGTTTTCAATCCGAAAAATCTGTGGGATTGTTGGTTCAGTTTTACTCGGAAGTATCTTGGTTGCACCGTCAATCATTCATGCTTCTACCTATCATTATGTTGAAAAAAGCGCTCTTACAAAGGAAGAACAAAGCAAGATTCAAGCAGGAATTCCTACTGATAATGAGGTAACTTATGCTCTTATTTATCAGCAGGAAGCTCTTCCTGCGACAGGTTCATCGACTTCTGTGCTTACAGCTTTAGGTCTATTAGCTGTTGGTAGTTTAGTCCTTTTGGTTCATAAAAAGAAAAAAGTTAGTAGTTTGTTCTTAGTTACTACTATCGGACTGATTAGTCTTTCTAGTATGCAAGCTCTCGATATAAGCAATCCTTTGAAAGCTCCAAGTAATGAAGGAGTAGTTCAAATTGCTGGATATCGTTATATTGGATACTTACCTCTTGATGATGATGCAATCTCAGAAATTCAACATAAAGTTGAGGGGACAACAAATGTTCCAGTATCTGAAATTCAAAGTGTTCATAATGAAGCGCCTAAAGCAGAAAAACCAGAGTACACTGCTCCAGTAGGTACAGTTCCAGATGAGGCTCCTAAGGCTGAGAAACCAGAACATACAGCACCAGTTGGTGGTAATCTGGTTGAGCCTGAAGTTCATGAAAAACCAGAATACACTAAACCAGTGGGCACAGTGCCTGATGAAGCGCCTAAAGCTGAGAAGTCAGAATACACTAAACCAGTGGGCATAGTGCCTGATGAAGCGCCTAAAGCTGAGAAACCAGAATACACTAAACCAGTGGGCATAGTGCCTGACGAAGCACCTAAAGCTGAGAAGTCAGAGTACACTGCTCCAGTAGGCACAGTCCCTGATGAAGCGCCTAAAGCTGAGAAACCAGAGTACACTCAACCTGTGGGTACAGTGCCTGACGAAGCGCCTAAAGCAGAGAAACCAGAATACACTAAACCAGTGGGCATAGTGCCTGACGAAGCACCTAAAGCTGAGAAGTCAGAGTACACTAAACCAGTGGGCATAGTGCCTGACGAAGCACCTAAAGCTGAGAAGTCAGAGTACACTGCTCCAGTAGGCACAGTCCCTGATGAAGCACCTAAAGCTGAGAAACCAGAATACACTCAACCTGTGGGTACAGTGCCTGACGAAGCGCCTAAAGCAGAGAAACCAGAGTACACTCAACCTGTGGGTACAGTGCCTGACGAAGCACCTAAAGCTGAGAAGTCAGAGTACACTGCTCCAGTAGGCACAGTCCCTGACGTTGCTCCTAAGTATGAGAAGCCAGCATACACTGAGCCTGTAGGTATGGCTCCAGACGAAGCACCTAAAGCTGAGAAACCAGAATACACTCAACCTGTGGGTACAGTGCCTGACGAAGCGCCTAAAGCAGAGAAACCAGAGTACACTCAACCTGTAGGCACAGTCCCAGATGAGGCACCTAAGGCAGAAAAACCAGAACATACAGCACCAGTTGGTGGTAATCTGGTTGAACCTGAAGTTCAACCAGCCTTACCCGAAGCTGTTGTAACTGAAAAAGGAGAACCTGAAGTTCAACCAGTCTTACCAGAAGCTGCTGTAACTGAAAAAGGGGAACCTGAAGTTCAACCAGTCTTACCAGAAGCGGTGGTAACCGAAAAGGGTGAACCAGAAGTTCAAGCTGAGTTGCCAGAAGCTGTAGTCACAGAAAAGGGTGACCCTGAAGTTCAAGCTGAGTTACCTGAATATACTACAAAAGTTGCACCAACTTTGACTTTGGATAAGGTTACAGAAGATGCTATGGATCGTTCAGCTAAATTGGATTACACTCTTGAAAATACAGGTAATGCTGAAATCAAGAGCATTATAGCTGAGATTAAGGATGGGAATACTGTTGTTAAGCGAGTTGACTTATCTAAAGAAAAATTGACAGATGCTGTTCAAGGTTTGGATTTATTCAAAGATTATACGATTTCAACTACTATGACTTATGATGTAGGTAAGGGTACAGAAGTATCGACTTTGGAAGATAGACCTTTACGTTTAGAGTTGAAAAAAGTTGAAATTAAAAATATCGCATCTACTAATTTAGTGAAGGTAAATGACGATGGAACTGAGACAACTAGTGATTTCATGAACGAAAAACCTTCAGATGAAGATGTGAAGAAAATGTACTTAAAAATCACTAGTCGTGATAATAAGGTAACACGTTTAGCAGTTGACTCTATTGAAGAGGTGACAGAAGAAGGTAAAAAACTTTATAAAATCACTGCTGAAGCGCAAGATTTGATTCAACATACAGACCCAACGAAGGTTCGTAATAAGTATGTGCATTATATTGAAAAACCAGTTCCAAAAGTTGATAACGTTTATTATAACTTTAAAGAATTGGTAGATGCTATGAATGCTGATAAAAACGGTACATTTAAAATTGGTGCAGATTTGAATGCCACTGGTGTTCCAACACCTAAGAAATGGTATGTTGACGGTGATTTTAGAGGTACATTGAAGAGTGTAGAGGGAAAACATTATACTATCCACAACACGGAGCGTCCTCTATTCAGGAACATTATCGGTGGTACAGTAACCAAAGTAAATATTGGGAATGTAAATATCAATATGCCTTGGGCAGACCGCATTGCACCGATTGCCGACACTATTAAAGGTGGCGCTAAAATCGAAGATGTCAAAGTGACTGGTAACGTATTAGGTAGAAACTGGGTATCTGGATTTATTGATAAGATTGATAACCAAGGTACACTCAGAAATGTGGCCTTTATCGGTAACGTAACTGCTGTCGGTGATGGTGGACAATACTTGACCGGTATTGTTGGTGAAAACTGGAAAGGTTTAGTAGAAAAAGCATATGTGGATGCTAATCTTGTCGGTGATAAGGCAAAAGCTGCGGGAATTGCTTATAGTTCACAAAACGGTGGGGATAACGGTGCTGTAAGTCGTGATGGTGCGATTAAGAAATCAGTTGCAAAAGGAACCATTAATGTAGCTAAACCAATTGAAAATGGTGGTGTTGTAGGAAGCATGAAGCATCACGGTTCCGTTGAAGATTCAGTTTCCATGATGAAAGTATCTAATGGTGAAATTTTCTATGGTTCTAGTGATATTGATTATGATGATGGCTATTGGACAGGAAATAATGTGAAGCGAAATTACGTTGTAGTAGGTGTCAGTGATGGGAATTCTAGCTACCAGCGTTCAAAAGATAAAAATCGTATTAAACCTATTTCTGAAGAAGAGGCAAAATCTAAAATTGAAGCTACAGGCATATCCGCAGATAAATACGAAATCAACGAACCTATAGTCAACCGCTTAAATCGTTTAACAAGAAAAGAAGATGAGTATAAGACAACTCAAGACTACAAATCCGAACGTGATTTAGCATATCGTAACATTGAAAAGCTTCAACCGTTCTACAACAAAGAGTGGATTGTTAACCAAGGTAATAAACTAACTGAAGGTTCAAACTTGTTGACAAAAGAAGTGTTATCAGTTACAGGAATGAAAGACGGACAATTTGTAACTGATTTATCAGATATTGATCATGTAATGATTCACTATGCAGATAAGACTAAAGAAATCAAAGCTGTTCATCAAAAAGAGTCTAAAGTAGCACAAGTTCGTGAGTATAGTATCGATGGATTGGGTGACATTGTTTATACACCAAACATGGTTGATAAAAATCGTGATCAATTGATTAAAGACATTAAAGATAGGTTAGCGACTGTTGAATTAATTTCTCCTGAAGTACGTGCCTTGATGGGTAATCGGGATAGAGCTGAAGAAAATACAGAGGAACGTAAAAACGGTTATATTCGAGATCTTTATCTCGAAGAAAGTTTTGCTGAAACGAAAGCTAATCTTGATAAATTTGTCAAATCTTTGATTGAAAATGCTGACCATCAATTAAATAGTGACGAAGCGGCTATGAAAGCACTTGTTAAGAAGGTGGATGAAAATAAAGCTAAAATCGTGATGGCTCTTACTTACCTTAATCGTTACTATGATATCAAGTATGGGGATATGACTATCAAGAACTTGATGATGTTTAAACCTGACTTCTATGGTAAGTCAGTTGACCTTCTTGATTTCTTGATTCGAATTGGATCAAGTGAGCGAAATATCAAGGGCGACAGAACTTTGGATGCTTATCGTGATATGATTGGTGGAACTATTGGTAAAGCTGAATTATATGGCTTCTTAGATTACAACATGCGTCTCTTTACTAACGATACTGATTTAAATGATTGGTTTATCCATGCGGCTAAGAATGTATACGTTGTGGAGCCTAAAACAACGAACCCAGATTTTGTTAACAAACGACATCGTGCATTTGATGGTTTGAACAACGGTGTTCATAATCGTATGATTCTACCTTTATTAACTCTTAAGAATGCACATATGTTCTTGATTTCGACTTACAATACAATGGCTTATAGCTCATTTGAGAAATATGGTAAGTATACAGAAGCTGAACGAGAGGCATTTAAAGATAAAATTAAAGAAGTTGCTCACGCACAACAAACTTACCTGGACTTCTGGTCGCGTTTAGCATTGCCAAGTGTACGTGACCAATTACTCAAGAGTCAAAATAGGGTTCCGACACCTGTTTGGGATAACCAAAACTATCATAACGTTGAAGGTGTAAATCGTATGGGTTATGATAAGAACAATAAACCAATTGCACCTATTCGTGAATTATATGGACCAACTTGGAAATTCCATAATACCAACTGGAATATGGGAGCTATGGCATCTATTTTCCCAGATCCTAATAATAATGACCAAGTTTATTTCATGGGAACAAATATGATTAGTCCGTTTGGTATTTCAGCCTTTACTCACGAAACAACACACGTTAATGATAGAATGCTTTACTTCGGTGGTCATAGACACCGTCAAGGTACAGACGTCGAAGCCTATGCGCAAGGTATGTTACAGACACCTGATAAATCGACAGGAAACGGTGAATATGGTGCTCTTGGTCTTAACATGGCTTATCATCGTGAAAATGATGGTGACCAATGGTACAATTATAATCCTGATAAGCTTCAAACTCGTGAAGACATCGATCGATATATGAAAAACTATAATGAAGCTCTGATGATGCTAGATCATCTAGAAGCTGATGCTGTTATCCCTAAATTACATGGTAATATTAGTCGATGGTTCAAGAAAATGGATAGACAATATCGCAAAAATGGAGAGCTACATCAATTTGATAAAGTTCGTGAATTAACTGAAGATGAGAAGAAGAAAATTGTTATCAACAACATTGATGATTTAGTCAACAATAATTTGATGACAAAACATGGCGCTCCTAGTGACAGAACATATAATCCAGAAGATTTTGATAGTGCTTACGTAAATATTAATATGATGACTGGTATCTATGGTGGTAATACTAGCCAAGGAGCACCTGGAGCTGCATCATTCAAGCATAATACTTTCCGTATGTGGGGCTATTTTGGTTATGAAAATGGATTCATTAGTTATGCATCTAGCAAATATCAAGGCGAAGCTGACAAAACCAATAAAAAATTATTGGGTGATGATTTCATTATCAAGAAAGTATCTAAGGATAAATTCAATAATCTTGAAGAGTGGAAAAAAGAATGGTTCAAAGAGGTTAAATCAAAGGCAGAAAAAGGATTTACTGCTATTGAAATTGATGGTCGTCGAATTACTAATTATGATGAGCTAAAATCCCTGTTTGATAAAGCAGTTGAAGAAGATCTTAAAATAGGTGGAACAGATAAAACTGTTACTCTTAAATCCAAGGTGTTCAAAGCTCTTCTTAAGAACACAGACGGTTTCTTTAATCCGTTATTTAAATAATATAAAAGCTGAGTAAGTGAAATAATATAGAGTTCAGAATCAGTCTGGCTCTATATTTTTATTTTTAAGAAGATGATTCGTCATCTTCTTTTTTTGATATTGGATGCGGTGAAAATCCTCTTTGTTGAAGGCTTATAGTTTTTGAAATCTAATATCCTTTATAAAAGTTTACTGTTTTGTAAAAGAAATAAATAAAATTATGCTTAATAGATTTCTCATAGCCAAAAGAGCATGCAAAAAAGGCTAATTTATGATAGAATAGAGGATAAGAAAGAAAACGTTTTTACAATTTTTCAATCCGAAGGAGATATATTATGGCAACTATTCAATGGTTGGTCTAGAAGAATTAAAATAATAAAACATTGTGAAGTAGAATAAATGCTTAAAACCCTTGAAATTCAAGGGTTTTTGTTGGTTTAGATTTTAATTCTTCACATTGTTATAAGTGCTTGATTGAGCAATAATCATCAATAAAAACATTTTTTTGGTGTTGAGTTTGGTGTTCAAATATTTATTATGTTACGGAAAGGAATTTCACAATCTTTCCGTTTTTTTATTTTCAGGAGGGAAAATGACAAAAGAATTACAATCATCACGCTATATTGTCATTTCATTTTTAGTACGTGAAATGGGAATTGACATTGTTGAAGCCATATCTCTTATGGCTGAATTAGAAAAAAGTGGCTTGGTTCGCTTGGAATCAAGTGGAGATTTAATACTCAAAGAACTTGGAGGAGCGCTATGAAACGAATTACCGCAAATCAATACCAAACTTCAGAACGGTATTATAAATTACCTAAAATTCTTTTTGAGGATGAGAAATATATGGATATGAAATTAGAAGTAAAGGTGGCTTATTCAATTTTAAAAGATCGTTTAGAATTATCTCTTAGTCGTGGTTGGATAGATGAAGAAGGAGCAGTCTATTTAGTATTTTCTAATTCTAAACTGATGAAGCTGTTAGGTTGTTCGAAGTCAAAATTATTGTCCATCAAAAAAATTCTTAAAGAATATGACTTAATTGATGAAGTCCAACAGTCTTCAAGTGAGAAAGGAAGACTAGCTAATAAGATTTATTTAGGGGAATTATCTTCTACCCCAGTAGCTAATTCAAACAGGCCTAGTGTTAAAAAAAGACTAGGGCAGGATGAAAATGATACGGCCCCCGTCTTACATTCAGCCCCTAGTGAGACTGAAGTTAGTGAGACTAAATATAGTGAGACTGATTCTTTATTTATTGAGGATGAGGAGGAGAGGTATACTCAACCTATCTTGAAAAGAAAAGTAGAAAAGGTCACAAAATATGATCGAGATTATATTTGGGGATTGGTACAAGATCAATTTAGACGAGAAGGTTTTTCTGAAACAGCCAGTGAAATTGCTATGACTGATTTTGAGAGAATCTATCAGTATGCTCTTGACAATGTTCGCTTTGTTAGACGAGCGGAAGTACTTGCTGAATTTGTGTTTAATGGCTTGTATTCTGTTTGGAACAACCGTGTTAGAAAAGGAGGTGGTTAAATGTCGCCAATCGAGTGGATATTAGTTATGCTAATCGTCATTTCAAGTGGTGTAACACTTTGGGCATTAATAGTCGATCAGAAAGGGGTGATAAAGAAATGATATTTATTGATTTATTTGCAGGTATCGGAGGATTTCGACTTGGAATGGAAAGTGTCGGACATGAGTGTATTGGATTTTGTGAGATTGATAAATTTGCTAGAGAATCTTATAAGTCCATTTTTCAAACGGAAGGAGAAATAGAATTTCATGACATACGAGATGTTTCAGATGACGAATTTAAAAAACTTAGAGGGAAAGTCGATATCATCTGTGGGGGATTCCCTTGTCAAGCATTTTCAATCGCAGGAAGACGATTGGGATTTGAAGATACTAGAGGAACTTTGTTCTTCGAAATTGCTCGGGCGGCCAAACAAATCCAACCACGTTTTCTTTTTCTTGAAAATGTTAAAGACTTACTCAATCACGATAAGGGACGGACGTTCACCACAATCCTTACCACACTTGATGAGTTGGGGTTTGATGTTGAGTGGCAGGTGCTTAACAGTAAGGATTTTGGCGTTCCCCAAAACAGAGAGAGGGTGTTTATTATCGGACATTCTAGAAAGAAAGGTACCAGACTCTTATTTCCTTTCAGACGAGAAGGTCAAGCAACTAACTCTGAGACTTTAAAAACACTAGGAAATTTGAATCCATCAAAAAGTGGCATGAGCGGTAAAGTTTATTATTCAGAAGGTCTTGCGCCAACCTTAGTTCGTGGAAAAGGAGAAGGATTTAAGGTTGCGATTCCCTGTATGACACCTGATAGATTAGACAAGAGACAAAATGGGAGACGATTTAAGGAAAACCAAGAGACGATGTTTACTTTAAATACTCAGGATCGCCATGGAATTGTCGTTGTTGGAAATTTACCAACTAGCTTTAAGGAGACTGGTCGCGTATATGGAAGTGAGGGCTTATCTCCAACACTGACTACAATGCAAGGAGGAGATAAAATTCCCAAAATACTGATTCCAGAACCAATCCAATTTCTAAAAGTCCGGGAGGCAACTAAAAAAGGATATGCTCAAGCAGAGATTGGAGATTCAATCAATTTAGAAAGACCAAGTTCTCAGTATCGGCGTGGTAGAGTTGGAAAAGGTATAGCTAATACTTTGACAACTAGTGGTCAAATGGGAGTAGTAGTGGCTAGCTATGAAGGAGAAGATAAGCAAGTTTACCATGTAGCCGGTGTTTTAATTGATGGACAATTTTACCGTTTGAGAATAAGACGAATCACCCCTAAAGAGTGTTTTCGCCTACAGGGATTTCCTGATTGGGCTTTTGAAGCTGCTAGAAAAGTTTCTAGTAATAGTCAGCTCTATAAACAAGCTGGTAATAGTGTAACCGTTCCTGTGATTGCCGCAATCGCAAAGAAATTAAAAGAAATAGAGGAAAAAGATGAAAGCATTAAATAAAGAATCAATACTAGATTGTGATGAATTAGAAACAGAATTACATGATGCAGAAATCAAACAGCTGGATGAACAAATATTTTTAATGCCTAATTATCCATGTGAGTTTGAGGTGACATTTTTAGATGATTACCATAAAAAACATAATTACCCACTATTTTATGAATCCTATCTTCAAAACGTTATGGAATTCCTTGAAAGTCAGGATATAAAGAACGGAGCTGATGCCTTTGTAGATGATCATCAAAATCTTGTTTTTATTTTATATGGGCAAGGCTATCGAGCCGAGGGAAAAGAGGGAATACTTACAACCCAAGTAACTGTAAAAGCTTTTGATGAAGACAAGAAACCGATTAACTTCGCAAATTTATTAGATTCCTTAATCGTCTCAGAATATCAAATGGAACCGAATCTTTGGGAGGTCTCCCATGATTGATCTCTATCTAAGTAAAAATAGCCAAAGAAATCAACTTCTTTTAGACTTCTTTCAAAACTATGGCATTGAGGTATCTTGTCATTCAGTTTCTGAAATGACAAAGGACAAATTAATTGAGATGATGAGCTATTCTTCAGATTGTTTCGAGTTCTTATCTCCCAATTTATTACGATTTAAGAATCGAGATAACCTAAAATTAACAGATTTCATCGAAATGATATTAAAAAATCCTGAACTAACCATCAGACTTCCTCTTGCGGTTTCAAATAAGCGAGTTTATCCAAATCTGAATCTGGAGGAGGCTAGAGCTCTATTGCCAAGAGATACGAAACAATTGATTTACATGGCACAAACACATTATTTATCTAACTAAAGGAGAAGCAATATGGCTGAACGATTTTGGGAGAACTTGTCCATTATTTTGGCTGAAAGAAATATCAGCTGGATTGAGTTAACCAGAAAAATGTTTGCGGGAGAGTTTCACTATCCAAGTGAATTGAATCGTTTGTATCAAAAGATTCGCCACTATAAGATGGAACAACGAATGCCTCAAAGTCCATGGGTAGAAAGGATTGTGCAGGTATTAGATTTAGATTATGAAGATTTATTTCGGAGGTAACTATGAAAAGAATAATTCCAGTTTATATATTCCAACAAGTAAATGTCCTATTACTATCCCTATACTTACTGAAATTGCTTTGTATCGGTGAGTTAACTATACTACAGATTCTCTATTGTGGGTCGCTCATTTCTTTTTTATGGTTGTATGATCAACGCAAACAAGCTCATAAGGTCAATATGAAAACTAGGATGAAATGGCTTGGTGTTGGATTTGTTAGCCTACTGATTATAAGTCTATGTTTTAGCCTGATTCATGCTCAAGGAACTACGAATCAAGCAAACTTAATTGGCCTTCAACATCAAGTTCTTTGG
Organism: Streptococcus sp. KHUD_015; assembly: GCF_051106265.1. GTDB lineage: Bacteria > Bacillota > Bacilli > Lactobacillales > Streptococcaceae > Streptococcus. Next base: position 1,088,696 of record NZ_CP193665.1, on the reverse strand, counting down.
TTTTCATTTTTATTGTTCTTAATCAATGCGAGTATGGTTGAAGAATTTCTGTATAGAGAAATGTTATGGAACTTGGTCAGAAAATTAGATATTCGAGTTGCGTTGACAAGTGTTTTATTTGCCTTAGTACATCATCCAGGAACCATTCTAGCTTGGTGTTTATATGTTTCACTTGGGATGTTTTTAGGTATGGTGCGCTATAAATCGGACTTATGGGGCAGTATGGGGCTACATTTAGTGTGGAACCTATCAGTCTATGTCTTATTTTTTCTTTAATAATAGCTGGTTTGTCTTACGTATGGATTAATTTTGAAATAAAAAAACTAAATGAATTGATTTTAAAGAAATAAAATGCTAACATATATAGAAGATGTTAGCATTTTGTTTCTAAGAAAGGAGAATGATATGGTTGATAAAAGAGAGAAACTGATGAACTCTTTCAATCAGTATGGTTTTTTAACTTTTAAACAAGTAATAGATGAAAATTTACATTACAAAACCTTATTAAAAATGGTTGCAGAAGGAAAAATTGATACTGAAGAAAAAGGGTTATATCGCTTACCTGATATTTATTTAGATGAGTGGTTTGTCCTTCAGTATCGATTTCCAAAGGGAATCTTTTCTTTGGAGACAGCACTTTGGTTACATGGTTTATCTTTGACCATCCCTTTTAACATGACGATGAGTTTTCCTTATGGTACGAATACCAAAAACATTAAGGAAGCAGATATATGTCCTATTATTTTACGCTCTCACTATAGTGAAGGAATTATTGAAATAGAGCGTCTTCCTGGCCAATTTATTAAAGTTTATGAAGTTGAACGAGTTTTGGTTGAGTGTCTAAGACCAGTTCATCAGGTGGATCTTCAAATTATTGCACCAGCGTTTAAGAAATATTTTCAACAGAATCAAATTCATTTACACAAATTATTTTATTATGCCCAGCTATTTAAAGTAACTGATAAGTTACAATCTTATACGGAGGTACTGTCTTAATGTTTTCAAATGCCAATAGCTTTAAAGCAAAAATCAAAAACATTTCAAAAGATAAAGGAATTCCAGCTCAACAAGTACAACAACATTATTTAATTGAGCAAGTGTTAAAGCTGATTTCTACTAGTTCTTATAGAGATTCCTTCATTGTAAAAGGAGGGTATCTAATAGGTCAAATGATTGGACTAGATAAGCGAACCACAATGGATTTAGATGTTACTCTGAAGGGAACCGAAATGAGCAGAGAAAATTTGATTCATATCTTTGAAGAGATTCTTTGTTCTAAAACTGATGGATTTTCATTTTCAGTAGATAAGCTAGAACCTATTCGCCAAGATGATGAATATGGAGGATTTTCATTAAAATTAAATGCAACTTTTGATACATTAAAGGAGGTTGTTTTTATTGATATTACTACTGGTGATAAGATCACACCAAGAGAAATTACTTATTCAATGACTTCTATCTTTACTAATGAAAGCATCAAGATATGGACATATAATCTAGAGACTGTACTTGCTGAAAAGTTAGAAACGATCATCAGTAGGGGATTAGCTTCGACACGCCCACGTGATCGATATGATCTTTTCACCTTATATAAACTTAGAAAAGAAGAGATTAATCTAGAAGTATTAAAAAATGCACTTGAGAATACGGCAGAAAAACGTAAAAGTAAAGATACTATTTATAATTGGGAAGAACAAGTGAGAGGAATTGAAATTTCTGATTATCAGAAGGAGCTATGGATTCGTTATCAACGCCAATTTAAGTATGCTAAAGATATCTCATTTGATAACTCTGTTCAGGTTATTAGGGAAATTATGCAACAAATATTTTAGTACAAAAGTAACTCATTCGTAAAGCAGTGAGTTGCTTTTTTTATTCCAACAACCCCAAAAATGTGATAAAAATTTCAACTACTCTTATCTATAATAAAGCTACTTGTTCTTTGAAAATTAAATCCACTCCGTCTTGATTAGCGTGCCTGTGTAAGTAGGGACTGAGAGTATTACCCTGTGAAGGGCAACTGGCACAAGACGTGTGTGAGAATTTTCTAACAGACACGGAGTTTATCGTTACCAGACTTAAACGATGCGACAAACTAGATAAAGGAGTTAATCATGAAGGTAGTAAACTTGTATGATTTGAAACAAATGGGAAATAAAGGTGGATGTACCATCCAATTGATTCATCACTTTCCCTTTGGTATGGGCTTAGGACATCTTAAAAAAGACTACATTGAATTTCAACGTGTTGGTATCGTTGATGGGAAAGCAGTAGAAATTACTCTTCGAGAACCTTATTCGAGAGATCTACTGCAGGTTGTCAAGTCGATTAAGCAACGTCAGAAATTGATAGCTTATCGTTATAAAGAAGGAAAGCTGCTATTTGTGAAGAAGGAGGCCTCAGATGTCCTCTGAACAACAGGAACGAATGGCCGTTCAATATGCTGAGCGTAGTCTTTTATTTACTGTAAAAAGTCTTTTAAAGATTCTAGAATGGTCAAGACGTCATGCTTTAGCACAGGATTCCGCCTATAAGATAGGAGTGCAGAAATTAGAAGAATTGCTACAATCTCCTTATTCGATTGATACGATTAATCTGAAAAAAGATTTTTTAGACAAACCAATTGATATAGAGAAATTTAAAGCTTTTTTAGAAAAAGAAGAGATTCCTTTAGCCATCGCTTGGCAAGGGGATTCTCTACATTTCTACACGAAAGACCGTTCGATTCTAGACAATCATTTAGACCATCTGTTAGAAAAAATGGTTAATGATCCAGAAAAATTAGCTGATTTTACCATGGATAAGTCATTAGACGATGCAATTGATGAGGCTAAATCCCAAATTACCTTTAGACAAGAAGGAGCCGTCAAACAGAAAGAGATGGTGAGATGATGTACAGTGGAAAGAAATTCCTACTATTCTCACTGTTAGGTATCTTACTAGGCTATCTTTTTCATCGTTTGACGCTTTTGTATGATTCCTATACTGGAAATAGCTTAGATAAATGGACTCATCTCCTGATGGAAGGTCAAGATGAAGTTCTTCAGTCGCCATGGAATGTTTCCTTTACTGGAAAATCAAGTGCTTTTTTTCTACTAGGTTTTGTGATGATGTTGCTGGTTTATCTCTATCTAGAGACTGGTAAAAAACAATACTGAGAAGGGGTAGAATACGGGAGCGCCCGTTTTGGAACTCTAAAAGAAAAGAAGTTTTTTTACGGTAAGGAATTTTCTCATGATACGATCTTAGCCCAAGATGTTCGTTTGACATTATTAGATAAAAAACCACCCCAATATGATAGGAATAAGAATATAGCGGTGATCGGAGGTTCAGGAAGTGGGAAGACATTTCGCTTTGTGAAACCCAATCTGATTCAGATGAATAGTTCAAATATTGTCGTGGATCCTAAAGATCACTTGGCCGAGAAAACAGGCAAACTCTTTTTAGAACATGGCTACCAAGTAAAGGTGTTAGATTTAGTCAATATGAAGAACTCAGATGGCTTCAATCCTTTTCGCTATATAGAGACAGAAAATGATTTGAATCGCATGCTGACGGTTTATTTCAATAACACCAAAGGCTCTGGATCTCGTAGTGATCCATTTTGGGATGAAGCTTCTATGACTTTGGTACGAGCTTTAGCCTCCTACTTGGTTGATTTCTATAATCCACCTAAAACAAGAGAACAGCTCATTGAAGAGAGTCGTTTAAGTCAAACAGAATATCAAAACTTGTTGAAACGTCAAAAAAAAGAAGTGGAAGAGCGAAAAAAACGAGGGCGTTATCCAAGTTTTGCTGAAATCTCAAAACTCATTAAACACTTATCCAAGGGTGAAAACCAAGAAAAAAGTGTCTTAGAAATTCTATTTGAAAATTATGCTAAAAAGTATGGAACTGAAAATTTTACCATGCGAAATTGGGCAGATTTTCAAAATTATAAGGATAAGACTCTGGATTCTGTTATAGCTGTAACCACTGCTAAATTTGCCCTCTTCAATATTCAAAGTGTCATGGATTTGACCAAAAGAGATACCCTTGATATGAAGACATGGGGCAAGGAAAAATCAATGGTTTACCTAGTTATCCCAGATAACGACAGTACCTTTCGCTTTCTTTCAGCCCTCTTTTTTTCAACCGTATTTCAAACTCTAACAAGACAAGCAGATATTGATTTTAATGGTCAATTGCCTCTTCATGTGAGAGTCTATTTAGATGAGTTCGCAAATATCGGAGAAATCCCAGATTTTGCTGAACAAACCTCAACAGTCCGTTCTCGGAATATGAGTCTCGTTCCTATTCTACAAAATATTGCCCAACTTCAAGGGCTTTATAAAGAAAAAGAAGCTTGGAAAACCATTTTGGGGAACTGTGACAGCTTAGTCTACTTAGGTGGTAATGATGAAGATACCTTTAAATTTATGAGTGGCTTACTCGGGAAACAAACCATTGATGTTCGAAATACTAGTCGTTCCTTTGGCCAGACAGGTTCAGGATCCCTTTCTCATCAAAAGATTGCTCGTGATTTAATGACACCTGATGAAGTCGGAAATATGAAACGGCATGAATGCTTGGTTCGAATTGCTAATATGCCTGTCTTTAAAAGCAAAAAATACAATTCAACTAAGCATCCAAACTGGAAATACCTAGCCAATCAAGAAACCGATGAACGGTGGTGGAACTATCAAATCAATCCTTTGAATCAAAGACAAGAAAATCATCTTGAAGGCCTTAGAATTCGTGATTTAACTTTTGAATCTAGTTTAAAATAAAAATAGAAAAGAGGAAATAGATGATTACGCATTTTAAAGGTTTTGTTTATGGAGTAGACGCAAGTGCTATGTTTGCACAAGCTATGTCTTTGTTACAGAAGGGTTTGATTGCGGTTGGTGCCTTTCTCGTTGTTGTGGGGATTGTCAATCTTGCAACCAACATTAAAGATGGTGGACCAGGTGTTCGGAATGCCATTCTGGAAATTGTCGGTGGTGTTATGGTAGGGGCAGCTGGAGCCTTTGTAACTCAAATTTCAATTTAGGAGGATAAACAATGACATGAATCTTAGTTTAGTCTCACCCTTTGTTTACCTTGCATCTGAAAAAATATCAGCTGAAAATTTATTTGAAGGATTTAATGTGGATTTACAATCTACGGTAGATCTGATTAAATCTCTATCTAGCTACAATCCAACAGTTTGGACTTATATGTCTAGTATTACTAAAAGTGTCATGCAGCCTCTTGGAGTTGCGATTTTATCAGTTGTTCTTATCTTAGAATTTTCGAAGATGGCAAAGAAAATTGCTAACTCAGGTGGAGCGATGACCTTTGAAGCATTAGCCCCGATGTTGATTAGTTATATCATGGTCGCAGTGGTAATTACCAACACTACCGTTATTGTAGAAGCTATCATCGGGATTGCGAGTCACGCCATTGAACAAGTGGCCTCGATTGTGGCTCACGGTGGGGCAAAGTATGATACCATCTCTGGATTAAAAGGGTCAGGATTTATTGGCCGGATGATTGTGGGCTTTTTCGCCCTCCTCATTTGGCTTGTTCGGATAGTAAGTGCAGCCATGGTTAATCTTTTGGTATCTATTCGATTTATTCAACTCTACCTTATGATCCCATTTGCCCCTCTTACGATTCCAACATTTTTAAGCGATGAATGGAAGTCTATTGGTATTGGCTATTTAAAAAATATTATGGTCTATGCGGTACAAGGGGTTCTCATTTTTCTGATTGTTTCTCTTGTTCCTTTGTTTGAATCTGCTGGGAAAATAGCTGTTTCAAATGGTGCAGGAGTCTTGCAATCACTTGCGATTATGTTTGGTAGTTTGGTACAAGCTATCTTACTGATTATTGCCCTCGTTGGTTCTCAACGTACGGCTCGCTCAATCTTAGGTATGTAATTAGATAAAGGCTAGGAAGTGATTGCTTCTTAGCCTTTTTAGAAAGGAAAGTAATGAATACACGTGTCTTTAAAGACATCTCAAAATACCAACACAGGGCTTGGTTAGGTTTCACCACAAGACAAATCATCTTTGTTTTACCAGCCTTTATTGTCACAATTATTGTTTTGGGCTTGAATCTCTTTTTCTGGCAATTTGGAGATTGGTTTGTTTACGGTTTTGTGTTTGCTTTTACCATCCCCCTCATGCTTTTTGGAGTCTATAAACCCAATGATTTATATTTTGAACATTATTTGAAATACCGTCTTCATTTTGAATTAACGGTTCCCCTACGCACAATTACAGGAAAGAAAGGACCTGAACATGAAAAGAAAATCAAATACATTAAAGAAACAAAAAACTTCAATGACTAATAAAAAGGAAGAAGTTAAAGGGAAAAAAGAGGAAGTGTTACCCTCAACGGCTAATACTCTTTCCTATCAAGCCCTGTATCAAAATGGTCTGATGCAGGTAAAAGAAGATTATTTCTCACAAAGCTATTTACTTGGTGATGTCAATTACCAGACCGTTGGTTTAGAAGATAAGGGCGCAATCATTGAGAAGTATTCTGATTTGATTAACTCACTAGATGACCAAACCAACTTCCAATTGACTATCTTTAATAAAAGATTGAATTTAGAAAAGTTTAGACAGAGTGTTCTGTATGAGGAAAAAGAAGATGGGTATGATACCTATCGTAAAGAACTGAATCGGATGATGAATCAGAATTTAGACAGTGGTGAAAATAATTTCTCAGCTGTGAAATTGATTACCTTTGGTAGAAAGGATTCTAATCCCAAACAAGCCTATCGTTCCTTGTCTCAAATTGGAGAATATTTCAAGAGTGGTTTCTCAGAAATTGATGCTCGCTTTGAATCCTTGGCTGGAGAAAACCGTGTGAACTTGTTGGCAGATATGCTTAGAGGAGAACACCATCTTCCTTTTTCTTACCGTGATTTAACGAGATCGGGTCAGACAACTCGTCACTTTATAGCTCCTAATCTCTTAGATTTCAAAAACAAGAATTACCTACAAATCAATGACCGATTATTGCAGATTGTCTATGTGAGAGACTACGGCATGTAATTAGGTGATCAGTTTATTCGAGACCTCATGCAAGGAGATTTGGAATTGATTGTGAGCCTCCATGCCCAAAGTTCGACCAAGGCGGATGCCATGAAGAAGCTACGAACAAAGAAGACCTTAATGGAATCCCAAAAGATTGGGGAACAACAAAAACTTGCTCGAACAGGTATCTATTTGGAAAAAGTAGGTCATGTATTAGAAAGCAATATCGATGAAGCTGAGGAACTCTTAAAAACCATGACCGAGACAGGAGATAAACTATTTCAAACAGTCTTCTTGATTGGTGTCTTTGGTCAGGATGAAGAAGAACTCAAACAAGCCCTAGACACTATTCAACAAGTGGCCGGCTCAAATGACCTAATGATTGATAAACTTCCATATATGCAAGAAGCAGCCTTTAATAGTTTGCTGCCATTTGGTTGTGATTTTTTAGAGGGAGTATCACGGAGTTTATTAACATCTAATGTAGCAGTGAACTCACCTTGGACTTCAGTAGACTTACAAGACCGCAGTGGGAAATATTACGGTATCAATCAAATCTCAAGCAATATTATTACCATTGATCGCAGCCTATTAAATACACCGTCTGGTCTGATTTTAGGGACATCTGGAGCTGGGAAAGGGATGGCAACCAAGCATGAGATTATCACGACCAAAATCAAGGAATCTGGTGAAAATACTGAAATTATCATCGTGGATCCAGAAGCAGAGTACAGTGTTATTGGACGGGCTTTTGGTGGGGAAATGATTGATATTGCGCCCGATTCCCAAACCTATCTCAATGTACTTGACTTGTCTGATGAAAATATGGATGAGGACCCTGTTAAGGTAAAATCAGAATTTCTTTTATCCTTTATCGGCAAGTTATTGGATAGGAAAATGGATGGAAGAGAAAAATCGATTATCGACCGAGTTACGAGACTCACCTATCAGTCATTTAAAGAGCCTTCTTTGGAAGAATGGGTCTTTGTCTTGAGTCAACAACCAGAAGAAGAAGCGCAGAATTTGGCACTTGATATGGAACTGTATGTCGAAGGTTCTCTTGATATTTTTTCTCATAAGACCAATATTCAGACAGGATCTAATTTCTTAATCTATAATGTTAAAAAGTTAGGAGATGAGCTGAAACAAATCGCTCTTATGGTTGTTTTTGATCAGATATGGAATCGTGTTGTTCGGAACCAAAAATTAGGGAAGAAGACCTGGATTTATTTTGATGAAATGCAGCTTCTCTTACTAGATAAATATGCCAGTGATTTCTTCTTTAAATTGTGGAGTCGTGTCAGAAAATATGGAGCTAGTCCGACTGGAATAACTCAAAACGTCGAAACCTTATTGTTAGATCCAAATGGTAGACGGATTATTGCAAATAGTGAATTTATGATTCTCCTCAAGCAAGCAAAAAATGACCGAGAAGAACTGGTTCAACTCTTAGGCTTGTCAAAAGAACTCGAAAAATACCTAGTCAATCCAGAAAAAGGGGCAGGACTAATAAAAGCTGGTTCAGTTGTCGTTCCCTTTAAAAATAAGATTCCTCAAGGTACACAATTGTTTGATATCATGAGTACGGATCCTGATAAAATGGCTTCTAATTAAGGGGAAGGTAAATGAAGGATAAAAGAGAAATCATACGTGCCCGAAAGGCATTTAGAAGAAGTCTAAAAGATGAGAAAAAATTCTTGAAACAAGGAAAGAAGGAGGTGAAGAAACAGAAAAAAGATTCCGCTGTACTGGATGATAAAGCATGGAAAAAAGAGATAAAAGAAAAGCTAGAGGAGATGAGAGAAGCTTCAAAGGCTAGAGTAAAACAAGCAAATGAAGACTACAATCATATTCTTCAAAATAGTCCTCCATCTCTATTGAATCGCAAAGAATTAAGAGATAGACGATTACCTCATGCTAGGAAACGATTGAAAATAGCCAAGAAGCAATTTAGAGAAGCCAAGGTAGAAGCAAAAGAAGAAAGAAAAGAGAGTCATAAAGAAAGAAAAACCAATCAAAAATTTCTCTACGGTCAGGAATCGAAAGCAAAATCTAATTTTTTCTTTCAAGGGAAGAGTTTAGAAGAATTAAAAGCTAAGAAAGAAGTCAAGGACGCAAAAGAGAATTTAAAATCTACTAAACAAGCCTATAAGTCCAAAAAAGTCAGTAGGAAAGCCAAAACTTTTCTTTATGTCCTTGGACGTGAAGGTGGAGAGTTAGCTTCAGAAAATGAAGATTTAGAAGGCTATCGCACACTTCAAGAGACCATTAGAAAAGGGAAACGCTACAGTCGGCTTTCTTATAATCTGGGGAAAGCTAGTGTCAAAACAGGACAAGCAACAGGTCGTTTTACCAAGAAAAGACTGACCAACACAAAAGAGCGATACCATCATTTTAAGGATGGAAAAGGATGGAAACTAGCGAAAGATAACCCAAGTTCCTTTAAAAATCGGTTTCGAAAATTAAAGAAACAAGGTCTTACAAGTGTCCAAAATATCTATCAAAAACTAAAAGCAGCCTTTTCCTTTTTTACATTTGCGGGTGGAAATCCTGTAACCTGGATAGTTGGAGGAATAGTCTTTCTTCTTTTACTTATGATGAGCTTCTTTTTAGGATTTTCATCTGCAAGTTTGATTCAACAAGATGAATTTGAATTAACAAAAGCTTATACTCACCTAACTTGGGAGGATGCAGAACATACTCGTACAAATGACAAAGGAATTACCTATTACACAAAAGTTGATGATGTGATGGGATATATGAACTTTAAATTCCATGACTATGAGTTACACAAACCAGTTCACTTATTTAGTTCAGAAACTTACAAGGATTATCTGTCTACTTTGTGGCATGATTTAAACGATGGGGAAGATTTGAAATCCATGCAAGACCTCTATGAAACTCCTAAGTATAAACTATCGAAAGACGATCAAGAGGAAATAAAGGAACTAAAAGAAGAGGGTGTCTATGCTTCCATGCAGGAATTGGACAATCCATTTGAGGGGAAAAGCAACGAAGATAGTCTAACCATGACTTATCGTTATGGATACTATGATTTAGACGGAAAACCTACCCTTCAGGAGTACATTCTACTAGAAGCTAAGGCTCACCAAACAATTGTCGCACCAATGGATGGTGTTGTATCTCTAGATGGTGATAATATTATTCTCACTAACGGAAAAGGGGAGAATGAGAGTCGTTTAACCTTGTATTCTATTCATAATGGCCGTGCGATTGAGGGGACAAGGGTCTTAACTGGCGATGTTATTGGTGAGACACCAGACGATACAGGTTTGAAAGTTTCCTATCAAAAGTATAAGAACAAGAAAGAAAAATTGGTGTATGTCAATCCGCAATTTTATTTTCCCAAAGTCATTCAACTTCAGACAACTATCTTACCTGCCATTGGTCAGTTTGGTGGGGATGAGTTTGAACGAGCAAAACATATTTATGAGTTTTTGAAATCTCAAGGGGCAAGTCCCCAAGCCATTGCGGCAATTTTAGGAAATTGGTCTGTAGAGTCTTCTATTAATCCAAAACGAGCTGAAGGAGATTATTTATCTCCTCCAGTTGGCGCTACCGATTCCTCATGGGATGATGAAAGCTGGTTAGCGATTGGAGGTTCAGCCATTTATAGTGGTGCTTATCCTAATATTCTTCATAGAGGTTTGGGGTTAGGGCAATGGACGGATACTGCAGATGGTTCAACACGTCATACAGCTTTATTAAATTATGCACGCACCCAAAATAAGAAATGGTATGATTTAGACCTCCAACTTGATTTTATGCTTCATGGGGATAGTCCTTACTATCAAAGTTGGTTAAAGGATTTCTTTAAAAATACGGGCAGTGCAGCCAATCTCGCCCAACTCTTCCTCACCTACTGGGAGGGAAATTCTGGTGACAAACTACTGGAAAGACAAACCAGAGCAACGGAATGGTATTACCAAATTGAAAAAGGCTTTAGCCAAACAAATGGAGGACAGGCAAAGAGTGACCCGCAATCCCTTGAAGGGGTTCGTGGAGACTTGTATGATCATTCTGTCCCTGGTGGTGGAGATGGTATGGCCTATGCCTATGGACAATGTACATGGGGTGTTGCGGCTCGTATGAATCAATTAGGCTTAAAATTAAAAGGAAGAAATGGAGAGAAGATTTCAATCATTAATACCATGGGAAATGGTCAGGACTGGGTTGCGACAGCGTCAAGTCTTGGAGGGGAAACGGGTTCTACACCAAGAGCAGGTGCTATTGTTTCTTTTGTGGGAGGTACACATGGTACACCAGCAGAGTATGGTCATGTGGCTTTTGTCGGTGCGAGACGTTTCTAACTGAAAAGGTTAGACACGTTCTTGAAAAATCAACCTGATAATCAGGTTAAATTTGAATAGAATGGAGAACTCTTATCTTGAAAATTGGAATGAAGGGGTAACGCCCTGAAACGATTTCTCTAATACTCCGACATGCGTTTATCTTGTGCAAAGGTAAAGGTATGAAGCTCGGTGAAGTCGGCTGAAAGATACCGTCATTCTTAAGGACTTAAGAATCGAAAGTGTTCCAGAGGTGGAATATGTATCTGATAGGTCGGGAGTCATTAAAAACTAAATAGGGTGAGAATGTGCATGAGCACTGACGAACCAGCGAATGTACGCTCCGAAGGCGAGTACGTAGAAATGCGTACAACAACGTAAGTTGTTTCAACTTGAGGAAGAGTAAGAATCGACGATATGAAATTCCTTGTTATGTTACAGGCATATCAAAGTTGAAGGGGTATAGCTAGGCACCTAAGTTTAGTATTGATAAAGATAAGGGAACGTCGAAAGCTAGAGATGTGGAGGTTGCACAACCAGAGAAACATTGGAAAGAAAATCATAACTTTCCTTAATCTCTAGTGAGAGTGGTGGCACGACCTTTGAAAGTGTTGTAATGATACTGGAGGAACAGCCACTAGTCAATAGTGTATTGTTATGAACTTTATCATTTCATGGATTCTTGTAAGACATAAAAGGTCACGAATCCAAAGAGAGGAGTGATAGACCATGACGAAACCAAAAAATGATGACAAACTATTAAAACATCAAAAATTAAGATATGCGGAATACTATGGCATGACCGAGATATTTGATGATTTATATTCCAAAAGTCAAAATGGATTCAGTTTTAAGAACTTAATGAATATTATCACATCTCCCGAGAATATACTGCTCGCTTATCGTACCATAAAGCGAAATGGTGGTAGTCAAACCGAAGGAGTAGATGGTGTTACCATTAAAGATTTAGAAAATCTGACCCAAGAAGACTTTATCTCTAAAGTTCAAAGAAGATTTCAATATTATAGACCCAGAAAAGTCAGAAGAGTAGAGATTCCTAAGCCAAATGGGAAGAAACGACCACTTGGCATTCCCTCGATGTGGGACAGAGTGGCCCAACAGTGTATTTTACAAGTGTTGGATCCAATCTGTGAAGCGAAATTTTACAAACACAGTTATGGATTTAGACCCTTAAGGTCGGCTGATAACGCTATTATGGACTGTATGTACCGTATGAATAAAAGTCATATGACTTATGTCGTTGACGTTGATATTAAAGGCTTTTTTGATGAAGTGAATCATACTAAGTTAATGCGTCAAATCTGGACATTAGGTATCAGGGACAAACAACTTCTAGTGATTATTCGAAAAATGTTAAAAGCACCAATTGTTCTTCCGAATGGAAAAGTGACATATCCAACTAAGGGCACACCACAAGGAGGTATCTTATCTCCACTACTTGCCAATATCAATCTCAATGAATTTGATTGGTGGATAGGACGACAATGGGAAGAAAGAGATTGTAAGGAATTAGTTCCTCAATATAATTCCAAGGGAACAAGACACAAGTCACATGTTTACAGAAAGCTGCGAACTTCAACGACGCTAAAAGAAGTTTATATTGTCCGATATGCGGATGATTTTAAAATCTTTTGTCGAAATAGGAATGAGGCAGAGCGAACGTTTAAGGCTGTAAAATTGTGGTTAAAAGAACGACTTAACCTCCCTATTTCAGAGGAAAAATCTCAAATTACCAATCTGAGAAAGAAAAGCAGTGAATTCCTTGGGATTACTTTAAAGCTAGTTTCTAAGAATAATCGTTTGGTTTGTTTCTCTCATATTGCATCAAAAGCCAAGAAACGTATTAAACATCAACTGAAACAACAGATGAAATTGATACAAATTAAAGGTGCTAAAGAAACAATTATTCGTGAAATACAGAAGTATAATAGTATGGTTATCGGTATTCATAACTATTATAGTATGGCAACACATGTGAGTAAGGATTTAGAAGAAATTCATTATCAGCTTTATCTCTCTTTTAAAAATCGATTGCAGGCGAAAGGTCTGACAAAAATAGGAGAATACAAGGGAAAAGATAAAGGACTTCTCCCCTACCTCCAATCTCAAAACATTCGGTACTTAATGGGTTATCCAATTCTTCCAATTAGCTATGTCAAGACGAGAACACTAAAAGGAAGAAATAAGAATCTGAATAGGTATACTCCCGAGGGGAGAAAATTGATTCATAAACAACAGGAATCTGTTGAAACATGGAAATTAAAATGGCTGAGAGAACACTCAATTATAAATAAGCGTGCAACAGTTGAATACAATGATAATCGAATTTCTTTATTTGTAGCTCAAAAAGGGAAATGTGCTGTAACCGGTCAGGAATTGGATATGGATGATATTCATTGTCACCATAAGAGACCGTGGTTAGAAACAAAGGATGACTCTTATAGGAACCTTATCATTGTTGGACGAGATATTCATCGCCTGATTCACGCAACAAATGAGAAGGTTATCAAAAATCTCTTTCAGCTTTTGAATTTGAGTGATACAGGACTGACCAAATTAAATCAGTTGCGCGAACTTGCAGGAAATTCACCATTATTGAAAGAAAATTTGAACTTAGAACAATTATGTTAATCATATTAATACAGCACGATAAAGCAAAATCGTGATAATACACTATTGATGGAACGCCGTGTGCGGTGAAAGTCGCATGCACGGTGTGAAGCGGGGGAAAAGATGGAGATAGTATCAAAGTTTTACCTATCGCTATAGAAGATCTATGATGATGGTTCTTTCCTCGTGTCTGAAACAAACTATGGTGGCAACCCTAACTATACCTTTAGAAAAATCTCTCAAGCAGATAGTGCCATCAGTTTTGCCTATACGGTGAAATAAAGAAGTTGATACTTGAAATTTTAACAATTTTCAGGTAGAATAAATAGTGTAGATGAGTGGTCGGCTCATGGTCAATCTGATAGTAATCTTGGACATAAGGGCCAAGCGGTGGCGGACACCAGAACGAAATCCGATAGCAATCTTGGACGTAAGGGCCAAGCGGTGGCAGACACCAGAATAAACCGACTGACTAGGTGGCTTACAGACTCTGTAAACCACCTTTTTTGTGAGGAAAATATGGAAAATTCTAGAGATTATCGTAATCCAAATTACACCGAAAAAATAAAACTTCAGCGTTTTTTTACTCAGTTACAAATTGCGGCTTCTTTTTTTAAAGAACACTTTGTTGGCAAAATCATGTATTATGAAACGGAAATAGAAAGTGTTGAACTTCATTTTTCACCTACTAATTTCATGCACCTATGTGGTGTTGATTACCGAAAAGGTGCAGGCAGTTTCTTTGACGATTGTTTAAATAGTCATGTCATAATTGATGAGTTGAAAATAAAAAATGATGGAACCACGATGCAAAAGTTACAAGTTTTAGGATCTATTGAGGAGTTATTGGGAAAGCATGTTCATCTAACTGGTTCAGGACGTTATTTGTATTTGGAGTTTGATTATGCTCTACGTACAAGAAAACAGATACTAGCATTAACATTGAAAGAGACATCAAAGAAAATTGTTCCTCAATCTTTATTAGATTTGAAGAGAAAGACAGTATTTCCAGAAGGTCAAAAAGTAATTTCAATTTACTCAAAACATTTACAAACGTCGGAACTTTTTTATTATTTAAAAGATTAGTTTACATATCTTTTGTGGTATAAAACATATTTTCATCATTATAAGGAGAACGCAGTTTTGGCTCGTTCTTTTTTTGTTGATGATATGCTCCAAACAACCTACACTAGATTGGATATGAAATAGTTTGTGATTACATAATTTATCTTCAGGGAAGTTATGGACATTATCTCAATTTCTGTCATGATAGACATCTCTAACAATTTCCGTTATAACAGACATTGACTTACAAAGTATTTCTTTTCTGAACATATTAGCGTTATAATATAAATGCAGTGTTACACTGTAGAATATTAAGAAAATAGGATACTGTAGGTTTAAAATAAATGTGTAAGATAAATAGTTGGATTAGTAAAAGTTTCAAGTCTGATAAGAACAATATTACATTTCATACAACTGAATGTATATATTTTATAAGAGAGAGGGATGCTTGATTGGGGAAAATCATTCAAAATACAGTTATAAGGATTTTAATAAGAATGAAAGTGTGATATTTCTTTTTCATTAATCTTCTAAATGTATTAAAATCAAGCTTTCCACTTATGTATTCTGCTAATAAACTTCAATACATTTCAATAGATTTTCAAAATTTGGTGGGGATTTTTATTATACTTTGTACGAGCTTTTCAATACCCTATCCCAACCTTTAAAATCCCCTAAGTTATTTACTCAAGGGATTTTTTATCTGCTTTTTTCATACTTAAACAGTCAGTCTAACTGTTTGATTTTCTTTGTGACTAACTCCCTAAAAATAGTAGAATTAGCTACTTTACTGATTTTACAAGATAATAACAAGACCTAAACGTATAATTTATTTAGGTTTACCAATTATGACTTTAACATTTTCCAATAAGGTCTAACTCAACCGTCCCCAAAGTTAAATCCTTATGTATTTAATCAGAAAGATTATTTTTCGCATATTTTTTTATGTCTTTGGGATAAAATCCCTTATATTTTTTGAAGCATGTACTAAATTTACTGTGAGAGGAATATCCTACAGCCTCTGCTATATCTTGAATTTTAAGGGTAGAGTTCAGTAGGAGTAATTCCGCCATATTCATTCTCCGTCTTTGAGTATATTCTGTAATTGTGCATTGATATTTTTGCTTAAATAACTTTTTTAGTTTTGTGCCGCTCATAGTGGATATTTTTTCTAAAGTATCCTGTGAGATAGATGTTGCATAATGATCGTCTATATAATTGGTGACATTTTTCAAAGCCTCATCATCGGCAATAGATAGTGGATTGCTGTACTTATTTAAAAAAGAGTCTATTGTAATACTTAACCATTCCTTTGCCTTTGACTCAAAAAAGATTTCAGCAGCAGGAGATGCCATCTTGCAATTAAGGATATCTTTTGCGATTCTTTCTAAAGGCTTGTTTATTATAATGCTGGTATTAAAAAATAAATCTTCATAGTTACAGACTTTATTCTTATAAGAGGACAGGCATTGCTCTATCATGGACTGATTGAAATTTATACCGATTCCTAAATAAGGAGAGTTTTTGTGAAGTAAAAACCTAAAGTCTTTAGAATTTTTTGTATTTATAGTATAAAGTGAATTTGAAGAAAGATTTTGATAAGGATTAAAACATTCACCGTTTGCTGTAACTAAATAAGATAAATAAAGGGAATAGAAATTATTCAAACCAGAAAAACTTGTATGGATAATTTCTTTTTTTATGAAAACATCATAAATATCAATAGTGAAATTATCGCCCTCGTAAAACCAATATATGCCTTCTGCATTATCCGTGCTAAAACGGAATTCATGTCCTACAGTGGAGTATTTTGTATTATCGATAGATTCATCTGTAGAAAAAAAGTTTTTAACAAAGTTATAAAAATCACTCATATTATACCTCCGTGCTTTATATTTTATCCCGAATAGACATTATCCCGAATAGACTTATTTAGCCATATCTAATTGATTGAAATCCTCATTTATTATATAATAAATGACAGATAAAAACAAGAAAAACTATGCGTATTGCAAAAGAGTTTGAAAACAAGCCTCTAAAATCAGTCTAAAAAGGCTATTTATAGGGTTTGCTAATTTTAAAAAAAGGAGGAGTTGTTCAGTGAAGGATAAGAAGAAATCAATACTGAAAAGACTAATGGCTTACGGTGGTGAAAAAAGTTTTTTACTCTATATTGCTATGGTTATGTCTGCTGTATCAGGTGTCATGGTTTTGATGCCTATGGTATATATTCATAGAATTGTAAATAACTTAATTTTAAATGGGATGGTGAATTTTGATTATGTAAAGGAAAATTCAATTTATGCAGCAGTCTTTGCCGTTCTGGGGCTTTTTATATACCTAATAGGTTTAATTTTATCCCATATTTTTGCATTTGAAGTGGAAGATAACATTATTAAGACTTCCGTAACAAAACTAATAAACAAACCGCTTGGGTATTTCGATGACAAAGAAAGCGGAAGGATAAGAAATGTAATTGTGTCCGGAGCGTCTGAAACCCATTCTTTTATAGCGCATCAACTTCCTGATATGGCGATGACCATTATATCGCCAATCGTCCTGCTTGTATTTTTCTTCGTGTTTAACTGGAAGTTAGGACTTGCCAGTATGATACCGATGATTATCGGTATGACATTGATGTCATCTATGATGACAACCGAAACAAAAAAAATGAAGGATGAGTATTATGCAGGACTTTCCGATTTATCTTCTCAGACTGTGGAATATGTTCGAGGAATTCCTGTTGTTAAAACATTTGCACAAAGTGTTGAGAGCTTTGATAAGTTATATTCGTTAATCATAAAAACAAAAGACAATGTACTTAAGCTTACTATGAGTTATACGAATAAAATGTCGTGGTTTGAAACCGTTTCTACATCGACGGCATTTTTCTTGGTACCTGTGGCATTACTCTTAATAAAATTTAATGGAAACTTATCTAATGTAGTTGCAGATTCTGTTATTTACTTCCTAATAGGACCGGCATTTGCTACTTTTATTATGAGAACTGCGACGATTACACAATACAGTTATTTTGCAGAACTTGCTTTAGATAAAATTGAAAATATACTTGAGTTTGATGATTTTGTTTATGGAAATAAAACAAGTTCTGATGTTGGGATAGAGTTTAAAAATGTAAGCTTTTCTTATGAAGATGAAAATGTATTAGACGATATTTCATTTAAGGTGAATAAAGGAGAACGAGTTGCTTTAGTCGGATCATCAGGCAGTGGTAAAACTACTATAGCAAGGCTTGCTGCACGATTTTACGATATTAAAACAGGTGAAATTTATATTGGAGGAATTAATATAAAAGATTTTGAAAAAGAGGCTTTAATGAGAAAAATTGCTTTTGTTTTTCAAAACTCTAAACTATTTAAAATGAGTTTAAGAGATAATCTTTTAATCGGAAAGCCTGATGCAACTAATGAAGAAATTGACAATGCCTTAATCAATTCAGGGGCTAAAGATATTATTAAAAATTTAGATAAAGGACTTGATACTGTTTACGGAACTAAAGGCACATATTTTTCAGGAGGAGAGGCTCAAAGGATTTCTATAGCGAGAGCTTTTTTGAAAGATGCAGATATTATCATTTTAGATGAAGCTACAGCCTTTGCAGATCCTGAAAATGAACATTTGATTCAAGAGTCTTTTAAGAAGCTATCAAAAAACAAGACAACATTGATGATTGCTCATAGATTATCTACAGTAGTAGATGCGGATAAAATTCTTGTTATTGATAAGGGGAAAATTGTAGAAGAAGGCAAGCATTCAGATTTAATCGGTATGAGTGGGCCTTACAAAAAACTTTGGGAAGAATATCAAAAATCCGTAAATTGGAAGATAGGAGGTTAAACATATGGTTTCTTATTTTATGAAAAAATATGCGATGTCAGAAAAAGGCGCTCTTAACTTAAAAAAAGCCATATTTTCACACACGCTTGTTAATTTAACTAAATTGTTCGCACCAATGATCGGTTTTATGTTTCTGTTTCAGTATATAGGCATTTTAAAAAGTATTGAGAGTTACAATTTTACTTCTGTTCATTATATTGCACTAATTGTAGTAATGATGATTGTGATGTTCTTAATAGCGAGGTGGGATTATGTAAGACTTTACACCAATGTGTACAACGAGAGTGCAAATTCAAGAATTGAGTTAGCGGAAAAGTTAAAGAAATTACCTCTTTCTTATTTTGGTAAAAGAGATTTGGCAGACCTTGCGGAAACCATGATGAATGACATGAACTTATATGAAACAATTTTTTCTCATGCTGTACCTCATATATATTCAACGGCTATATCCACAAGTATTATTGCTTTAATGCTTATCTTCTATAATTGGAAACTTGCACTTGCAGCCCTTTGGGTAATTCCCATTTCTATTTTGATTATATTTTTATCAAAGAAAAGTCAGAAAAAAATAGTACAAGGCTGGATAGATGATAATCGTAAGGTTTTTGATAATCTACAGGAAAATATAGAGCAGATAGAGCAAATAAAATCTTACAACTTAGAAGATAGGATGTTAAATGATTTTTTTGAAAAATTAAATGCATCCACAAAACAGAAGACGAAAGGTGAAGTTGTAGCCGGAACACTTACAGGAATAGCTGCCGCAATTTTAAAGCTTGGAATTATAAGTGTTGCCGTTATCGGCGTCAACATGCTTATGGCAGGGGAGGTAAGTGCGCTGGTTTATATCGCATTTTTAATGCTTACAGCAAGTATTTATCTTCCTATAGAAGGAATAATCACCTTTATGTCAATGATAGTTATGCTTGATGCGGTTGTAGGGAGAATAAAGGAAATAAAGACCATGCCTGTTCAAAAAGGCAAAAAAGATATTGACATTAAAAATTACGATATTGAGTTCAAGGATGTTTATTTCGGATATGATGATTATTCTGTAATAAATTGTGTGAGCTTTACTGCAAAGCAGGGTGAAATCACTGCGCTAATCGGTTCAAGCGGAAGCGGAAAAACAACTCTCACCAAGCTTGCTGCAAGATTTTGGGATATAGATAAAGGAAAGATTTTGATAGGGGGAGAGGACATCGGTAAAATTGATCCGGAAACACTCCTTAAAAATTTCTCTATCGTTTTCCAAGATGTTACTCTTTTTAATTCAAGCATAAAAGATAATATAAAAATCGGTAAAAAAGATGCTACAGATGAAGAGATTATAAGAGCGGCTAAAATAGCAAGATGTTATGAATTTATAGACAAAATGCCGGATGGAATAGATACAGTAATAGGTGAAAACGGACAAAGACTTTCAGGCGGAGAAAGACAAAGAATCTCAATAGCAAGGGCAATACTAAAAGACGCACCAATCATATTGCTTGATGAGGCTACAGCATCTCTGGATGTTGAAAATGAAAGTCTAATTCAAGAGGCTTTATCCGAACTTATAAAAGAAAAAACGGCAATTGTTATTGCTCATAGATTAAGAACAATAAGAAATGCAAACAAAATCGTTTTATTAAATGCCGGAAAAATAGAAGCGATAGGGACAGATGAAGAACTTTGTAAAAGCTCGGAATTTTATAAAGCAATGCTTAGAAAATCAAATATTCAGTGAAAACTTATTTAGAAGGAAAATATAAAAATGGAAAAATTAAGAATTAAAGATTTAGTTACGATAGGTGTATTTACAGTAATATATTTTGTACTTATGTTTGCTTCGGGAATGATTGGTATTGTACCGATTTTATACTTGGCATACCCTACACTGGCAGGCATTATAACAGGAATAGTTATAATGCTCTTTATGGCAAAAGTTCAAAAATCATGGGGATTATTTATACTTGGGTTGATTTGTAGTCTTTTAGCAATTGCAATGGGAAATACATATGTAATATTGATACATGCTGTAATCAGTATGGCAATTGCGGAACTTTTAAGAAAAAAAGGAGAATATAAATCATTTAAATTTAATATGCTCTCATTTGTCGTATTCAACACTTGGATTTGTGGTTTCCTTATGCAAGTTTTGTTGGCTAAAGACAAGGTTATTAAACTGGCGGAAACAGGCGGTATGGGTCACGATTATATAATGAAGCTCATAGCACTTTTGAATTATCGAAGTATGGTATTAGTATATATCGGTGCTGTTGTCGGCGGGATACTCGGCGCATATATCGGTAAAGTCTTTTTGAAAAAGCATTTCGAAAAAGCTGGTATTGTATAATGCTCGTTTCTTTAGACAATCCATATAATCCCAATCCAATTAGTAAAATTTTAGTAAGTTTTTCACTTGGATTTGCTGTATTTTATAAAGTAAATACCTATTTTGAATGGGGAATTGTGCTTCTTATTTCATTTCTTTTTTTAATGAATGGATTTAAGAAAGAAGCCTTAAAAAACATATCATTTTTTGGGGTTCTTTCTTTGATACCTAATCTTGATGTAATTAGAAATATGAATGCGATTTTAATGATGTTTTTTATGCTATTTGCTGTATGTAAGATGTTTTATCTTCCATTTAGTGCGGGAAGTTTTTTTTTAAAAACATCGGATGTAGGAAGTGTAATATCCTCAATGGATAAAATGAATTTACCTCGTACTGTTTCTATACCAATTGCTGTAATGTTTAGGTTTTTTCCTTCATTTAGGGAAGAAAGTCACAATATAAAACTTGCTATGAAAATAAGGGGTATTACATTTAAAAATCCAATTTCATACATCGAGTATGTAATTGTGCCTTTACTTGTTATGTCTTCTAATATTTCTGATGATATTGCAAAGGCAGCAGAAACAAAATGTATTGAAAATCCTGTTAAAAAAACTAGGTACATATCCGTCAAAACGAAAACAGTTGATTTTGTTTATGTGCTTTCAATACTGATTATGGTTATAGGAGGAGCTTTATGGTAGAAATTGAAAATTTATCTCTATCTTATGGAAATTCTCCTAAAGTGTTAAAAAACATTTCTTTAGATGTAAAAAAAGGCGAATGTGTATTATTTACTGGGAAAAGTGGTAGCGGAAAATCTTCAATTATAAATTCTATCAATGGGTTAGCTGTACGATATGATGGAGCTTCTATGGGTGGAACCATCAGGATTGATAATAAAGATATTAAAAACCTCGAATTATACGAAATATCGCTCTTAGTATCAAATGTATTTCAAAATCCAAAGACACACTTTTTCAATATAAATACTACTCTTGAATTACTTCTCTATTTGGAGAATATAGGACTTTCAAAAAAACAAATGGATGAAAGACTAAATGATATGTTGGATTTGTTTCCGATAGAACATCTTTTAAATAGAGATATTTTTAAGCTTTCGGGTGGAGAAAAGCAGATTTTATGTATTGCTGCAAGTTATATATCTGGAACGGAAATCATTGTTTTAGATGAGCCTTCATCAAATCTTGATGAAGAAAACATTTTAATCATAAAAGAAATGCTTATAAAACTTAAAGATAAGGGGAAAACTCTTATAATCTCAGAACATAGAATATTTTATCTAATGGATATTGTAGATAGAGTTTTTTTGATTAAAGATGGGGAAATACAAAAGGAATATACTCAAATAGATTTTATGAAAATACCGTCTGAAAAGCTAAAGAAGTTAGGTTTAAGAAATAAGAATAGAGTAAAACTTACAGTACCCGAAAATGAAAATAAGGGAAATTTAGAAGTAAAAAACATTGAATTTAAGTTTAATGGCATAGATAAAAAATTGCATTTAAAAGACCTCTCTTTTGAAATGGGAAAAATTTACGGCATAGTAGGAACAAACGGACTTGGTAAATCCACTTTGCTCAGATGCCTTATAGGCTTAGAAAGAAAATCGAAGGATGAAATCTATTTGGACGGCAAAAGACTTTCAAAATCAGATAGGCTAAAAATATCATCCCTTGTAATGCAGGATGTTAATCATCAGCTTTTTACCGATTCTATTGCAAGTGAAGTAGGTCTTGGAATAAAAAATATTGAAAGTAGTTATGTTGAAAATATTCTGAAAAAACTTGATTTATATGAATCAAAAGATCGTCATCCAATGAGCTTGTCAGGTGGACAAAAGCAAAGGGTAGCAATTGCATCTGTACTATGTAAAAAATCTAAACTTATGTTTTTTGATGAGCCTACTAGTGGAATGGATTATTGCAATATGATGAACATATCCCATCTGATCAACGAATGTAAAAGCGATAAGAAAATAATATTCATTGTTTCACATGACCAAGAATTTTTAAATTCGATAGCTGACAATGTTATATATTTGTAAATATCCATAGTGATACTCATATTTGAAAAATCAAAATAAAGGAGATTTAAAGATGTAAGGAGATAAAAATATGAAATATCATGACATGATAATAGAAAATATAAGTGTATGTGAATTTCTTTTATCGTGTGAAAGTAAGATATTTTGTTTAGGAAAATTTTTATGCGTTATTAAATAATATAATAGAAAAAGAATACATTTCTAAAAGAGGACTTTTTACGCCAAAGTGTAGAAGTCCTCCTTTTTTATTATCACTAACGGAAAAGGAGAGAATGGGAGTCGTTTAACCTTATATTCCATTCATAATGGCCGTGCGATTGAGGGGACAAGAGTTCTAACGGGTGATGTTATCGGTGAAACACCAGATAATACAGGTTTGAAAGTTTCTTATCAAAAGTATAAGAACAAGAAAGAAAAATTGGTGTATGTCAATCTTCAATTTTATTTCCCAAAAGTCATTCAACTTCAGACTACTATTTTACCAGCAATTAGTCAGTTTGGTGGGGATGAGTTTGAATGAGCAAAACATATTTATGAGTTTTTGAAATCTCAAGGGCCAAGCGGTGGTAGACACCAGAATAAACCGACTGACTAGGTGGCTTACAGGTTCTGTAAGTCGTCTTTTTTACTTTAATAGTAATGTTTTACATTTTAAGGAGAACGCAGTTTTGGCTCGTTCTCTTTTTTTGTTGTGATACTTCTTTCAAGGAATATTTGATAGGATTGGAGTGAAAAAAGATTAACTAGGAAAGAAGGAAGTATATGGAAGCCATTTATCAACGTGATTCGGATCAAGATGGACTAACTGATGCTCAAGAATTGACGCTAGGAACCAATCCTCTTAGCGCAGATTCTGATGGTGATGGTCGTTCAGATTTAGTAGAAGTAGAAGAAGGAACCAATCCCTTAGAAAAGGATTTACAAGACATGGGCCAAACAAGTATAACTGAACCGTCTTCAGTATTTATGGAAATGAAACAAAAGATTTCAGATATGATGGAGAGTCACTACAAGGAATTTATACAGGCTCTGATTAGTATTGAAACAGGGATTGAAAACCAACAAGACCTAGAAGACTTATATACTTACTACATGAGAACAGATGCCGTTTCTCTTTTGTCTAGTGATTTAGAAACCAGTCCTCAAGAGGTTGAAATGGAGATAGAGTTGTAGGGGAATCATGTGATTCTCCTATTTTCGTATAGATGAAAGGAGCGAGTATGGAAGTAATGCAATTATTGGCTATGTTTCGTGGAACAATTCCAAAAGATAGGGAGAAAATGGGCCTATTTCTTCGTTATCAAGCGCAACATTTTGATGAGAAATGGCAAGACTTGGTAGAGAGTTTTTGGGCTGAAGAGGGCAAGATAAAAGAGATACCTCATGTGTATTCGTTTCATCAAGATATTATTTCTTTCCTAGAGGCCAGTTCTGAAAATAATGACCAAGATCTAGAAAGTTACACAAGAAATTTTGGACAAGCAGGTCTAAGTAAATTATCTCAATTAAGTAATTTTGAGAAAAACTTGGTGCTAGAAGTCGCAACCTATAATCTTTCCACTCGATTTTACATCCAATCTGAAAAAGAGAAGTTAGAACCATTAAGTGAGCTTGTATTTCATCAAAATCAGGATGTCAATTTAGTCAATGTCTATCGGGTTGCGAATAATCTATCTGACCGTATTAGTAGAGATATAGAGGAATTTCTTCTAATGGTTGACTCAAAAGAGCTTAAAAAAGAAGTTATTGAGATTCATTTTGAAGAAAAAGAGGGAGATGTTCTAGCTTATTTGGGTTCAGAATTGATGGCTACTTTAGATACCGTGACGGATCTTGTCCATCATGAAGAAAACTACACACAACTCCCACTGACACAAAAGCTGAAGATTATTACTCATTTTGATGAAGTAAAGGCTATAAGAAAAAAGTCTAATCAAGTAGAGGAATCTTTGTCTCCTTCAAGTGATGTTGAACAGGAAACGGAAGAAACGAACTCTTTTTCTAATGTCGATAAAATTGTAGAAGAAGCTTTGAGGGAATATCCAATCGGTTCACAAGTAAGTTATAAAGGACAAGTATTTCAGTTGGTTTCGATTGAAAATGCACAGTTAAATAACTTAGTTCGCCTAGAGCTATTCAATGATTCCAACCAGTTATTTGAAGAAAGTCCTATCTTATACTTGAACAGTTTAGAAGAGATTGAACAAGTATTGTCTATCGTAGAACTTGAAAAAGAAGATTCAGAGATTGATTCATCAAGTGAAAATCAGGAAATAGATTTGTTTTCCTACCTGGAAGAAGAAAAGGAAAAAGATAAGGAAACAGAATCAACACCACTTATTTCAAGTGTAGAAGAGTTGGATATTCCTGTTCAAGATTTTGTTTTTCCAGATGATTTAGAGGACTTTTATCCTAAGACAAATCGAGAAAAAATTGAAACGAATATCGCCGCAATTGAACTTGTTAAAAGATTAGAAAAAGAGAGACGACAAGCAAATCCAGAAGAACAAGAACTACTAGCCAAGTATGTCGGATGGGGTGGCCTTGCCAATGAATTTTTTGATGAACTCAATCCAAAGTATGAAACAGAACGTTTAACTCTTAAGAGTTTAGTAAGTAAATCAGAATACTCCACTATGAAACAAAGTTCTCTCACAGCCTATTATACAGACCCAATGATTATTCGCCAGATTTGGCAAAAGTTACTGGATGATGGTTTTGAGGGAGGAAGGATATTAGATCCTTCTATGGGAACTGGGAACTTCTTTGCGGCTATGCCTAGAAGTATACGAGATAAATCAGAACTCTATGGGGTTGAATTAGACAGTGTGACAGGCGCAATCGCAAAACAACTCCACCCCAATACCCATATTGAAGTGCGAGGATTTGAAGAAGTTCCCTATCAAAATAATAGTTTTGATTTAGTCTTAACGAATGTTCCTTTTGGAAATTTTCGCATTGCCGATAAAAACTATGATAAACCTTATATGATTCACGACTACTTTGTCAAACACTCACTTGATTTAGTAAGAGACGGAGGACAAGTGTCGATTATCTCATCTATTGGCACAATGAATAAGCGGACAGATAATGTCTTACAAGAGATTAAATCCAACACTCATTTTTTAGGGGGAGTTCGGTTGCCAGATACGGCTTTTAAAAAGATTGCAGGTACCCGAGTGACTACAGATCTCCTCTTCTTTCAAAAGGACCAAGCAAAGAATCTTAATGAAGAGGAACTTGTTTTTAATGGTTCTATTCCCTTTGAGGAGGATAAGCGTGTCTGGATCAATCCATATTTTGATGGGAAATACAATACACAAGTTTTGGGTGAATATGAGGTACGTAATTTTAATGGAGGTACTCTCAATGTTAAGGGGGTATCAGAAACATTAGCTACTGACATAATGAAAGCATTAGAGAATGTGGAAGCACTTAAACAAATTGACAATTCTTTGAAAGCACCTGTTTTTATCCAAGAAGAAGTGGATAATTCTATCCCAAGTCGTATACGTGAGGACTTAGCGCTCTATTCTTTTGGATACGAGGGAAATCAAATTTATTACCGAGATACGCATGGCATTCGGAACAGTTCAAAAGTAGACGAAATTAGTTATTATGTAGATGAGAATGGAGATTTTAAAGCTTGGGACAGTTCTTTGTCTGAACATAAAATAGATCGATTTGTGCAACTTCATTTGACAGATGAGGAAGCACTAGATGTTTACAAGTCAGAAGAAGCGAGTAAAAGAGGGAAATATAAGGGACTGTTCAAAAAAACTGTCTTTTATGAAAGTCCCTTATCGGATAAGGATATTGGTCGCATTAAGGGCATGGTTGATTTGAGAGAGACCTATCAATCCTTAATTGAAATTCAACGTCATCAAGATTATAGTCGGACAGATTTTCAGGTATTACTTAGTAAACTCAATCGTGACTATGACCGCTTTGTAAGTCAATTTGGATACTTGAATGCCTCCGTTAATCGGAACTTATTTGATAGTGACGATAAGTATTCTTTACTAGCAAGTTTAGAAGATGAATACATTGATTCTAAAGATCAGAAAGTAAAATATAAAAAATCTTTAGCCTTTGAGAAAGCATTGGTTAGGCCAGAGAGAGTGATTGCAAGAGTTTCAACTGCTCTAGATGCCTTAAACTCTAGTTTATCGGATGGTAGAGGGGTTGATTTAGACTATATGGTATCAATTTATCCCGAACATAGCCAAGCTGCTATTTTAGATGAGTTAGGTGACCAGATTTTAATAGATCCCGAAAGATATTTAAGAGGAGAAAGAAAATATCTTTCTAAGAACCAGTTTTTGTCAGGAGATATTCTCAACAAGATAGAAGTAGTTCAACTATTAGTGGAGGAAAACAACCAAGAATATGATTGGAACCACGCTTTAGATTTGTTAGAATCTGTTCGCCCTCCGCGGATTCATCTGGCAGATATTGAGTTCAAAATAGGGTCACGTTGGATCCCTCAATCCGTTTATGGTAAATTTGCCTTTGAATGTTTTACCAATCGTGAATTTGAATTGTCTTCGCCTGATGTAGAACAAGTCATTGAAGTGAATCCTGTTGATGGGCAGGTTCATTTAAGGACATCATTTGCTTATCGCTATCCAAGTGCCAAAGATAGTAGTCTTGGAGTCAGTGGGTCACGTTATGATACAGGAAGAAAGATTTTTGAGAATTTACTTAATTCGAACCAACCTACTATTACCATGACTATTACGGAAGGAGAAAAGAAAAAGACCATCACAGATTTGGAAAAAACTTCTGTTCTAAGAGCGAAAGAGCAGCATTTACAAGAGCTCTTTCAAGAATTTGTCTCACGGTATCCAGAAGTCCAACAAGTCATTGAGGAAAGCTATAATCGTCTTTATAATCGAACAGTTAGTCGAGAGTATGACGGTAGCCATCTAGTCATTGATGGCTTGGCACAAAACATCAGCCTTCGCCCTCATCAAGAGAATGCCATTCAAAGAATCGTAGAAGAAAAAAGAGCTTTATTAGCTCATGAGGTAGGTTCAGGAAAGACCTTGACCATGCTTGGTGCTGGGTTTAAATTAAAGGAGTTGGGGATGGTTCATAAGCCCTTGTATGTGGTGCCCTCTAGTTTGTCTGCTCAATTTGGCCAAGAGATCATGAAATTTTTCCCTACTAAAAAGGTCTTTGTGACTACTAAGAAAGATTTTGTGAAGGCGAGAAGAAAACAATTTGTGTCACGTATTATTACAGGAGATTACGATGCCATTGTCATTGGGGATTCTCAATTTGAAAAAATCCCTGTCAGTAAAGAAAGACAGATGAACTATATTGAGGATAAACTCAATGAACTACGAGAGATTAAAACACATTCTGAAAACAAGTATACCGTTAAAGAAGCGGAGCAATCAATAAGTGGTCTAGAGAAACAATTGGAAGAACTCCAACGCTTTAATCGTGATAGTTTTATTGATTTTGAGAACTTAGGAATTGATTTTCTCTTTGTGGATGAAGCACATCACTTTAAAAATATTCGTCCAATTACTGGACTTGGGAATGTAGCAGGGATTACTAATACAACTTCTAAGAAGAATGTGGATATGGAGATGAAGGTTCGACAGATTCAGGAAGAACATGATTTTAAAAATATTGTCTTTGCGACAGGAACACCTGTTTCCAATTCTATTAGTGAGTTGTATACTATGATGAACTACATTCAACCGGATATCTTAAAACGCTATCAAGTTGATTATTTTGACTCTTGGGTAGGTGCTTTTGGAGAAATTCAAAACTCTATGGAATTAGCTCCTACAGGGGATAAGTACCAACCTAAGAAACGATTTAAAAAGTTTGTCAATCTACCTGAGTTGATGAAAATCTATAAAGAAACAGCCGACATTCAAACACAAGATATGTTGGATTTACCTGTTCCAGAAGCTCATATTATCCCTATTGAGAGTGAGTTAACTGAAAACCAGAAACTCTATCTAGAAGAATTGGTTATGAGGTCAGATATGGTCAAATGTGGAACAGTTGATCCGAGTCAGGATAACATGTTAAAAATTACGGGTGAGGCACGAAAACTAGCAATTGATATGCGTTTATTGGACTCTAGTTATAGTCTAGCAGATAATCATAAACTGCTTCAGGTAGTGGATAATGTTGAAAGAATTTATCGTGAGGGAATGGAAAATAAGGCTACTCAGATGATTTTTTCAGATATTGGCACACCTAAGAAAAAAGATAATGGCTTTGATGTTTATTCTGAGATTAAGGCTTTATTAGTTGATAGAGGAGTCCCTAGTAAGGAAATTGCCTTTGTACATGATGCCAATAGTGATGAAAAGAAGAATAGTTTGTCTCGAAAGGTCAATGCAGGAGAGGTGCGGATTCTCCTTGCCTCAACTGAAAAAGGAGGAACAGGTTTAAATGTTCAGAGCAAGATGAAAGCAGTTCATCATCTGGATGTACCGTGGAGACCAAGTGACATTCAGCAGCGCAATGGACGGATTATCCGACAGGGAAATGAAAACAAGGAAGTGGATATTTACCACTATATTACCAAAGGTTCGTTTGATAATTATCTATGGGCAACTCAGGAGAACAAACTCCGTTATATTAAGCAAATTATGACTTCTAAGGAGCCGATTCGTGCTGCAGAAGACATTGATGAGCAGACTATGACAGCTTCTGATTTTAAGGCACTAGCAACAGGTAATCCTTATCTCAAATATAAGATGGAACTAGAGAATGATCTAACTCTATTAGAAAATCAAAGACGCGCCTTTCAACGCAGCAAGGATCACTATCGTCATACAATCTCTTACTGTGAAGAAAATATGCCCATTCTTGAGAAACGATTAAGCAAGTATGAAGGCGACATTCAACAGTCTGAAATGTCGAAAGACCAGGCATTTTCTATGACGATAGGCAAGCAAGCTTTTGACCAACGAGCTGAAGCAGGGGAATCCCTACACCGTCTTATCCGTCATAATCAATCTGACAGCAAAGAATTCCGTACCCTGGCAAGTTATCGAGGATTTGACATTAAAATGCTTAGTCTTCCAACAAATCAACCTCTTCCTGAAACCTTCTCTGTTAAGATTGTAGGAGAAAATCAATATTCTGTCAGTTTAGATTTGTATTCTCCTTTGGGGACAATTCAAAGGCTCCAACATACGATTGATCATATTAAAGAGGACCAAGTGAAAACTCAGAACTTATTAGATGAATTAAAGGATAAATGGACTACTGCTGAGGTAGAAATTGAGAAAAATTTTCCAAAGGAAGAGGATTATCAAACTAAAAAGGCCGAATACGATGTACTCGCGCCATTGATTGAAACAGAAACGGATTTAGATATTATAGATCAAGCCTTAAGACAATTCCATGAAAAAGGAAACGAAAAACAGGAACAACTTTCTTTTGAATTGGATTAAAAAATAGATACAAATAGCGGACAAGAAATGAAAAGCGCGGTAGAATAAAGATAGAAAGAAACGAGGTAACGATTATGATGGAAGATACCTATTATCAATTAGAAGAGGCTTTGGTACAGGGATTTCAAACGCCTGAAGAATACCAAGCCTACAAGGAGTTAAAAGAACATTATGAGGAAGTGACGGGGGATTACAGCTTTTCTATACGAGAACTCACTAGCCAATTGGAAATCTCTCTTCAGAATCATCGAGGTGTGGACTTTGAAGAGCATGAAAAAGAGGAGTATTTGGACTTAGTTCAAAAGCTAGAGGAATTTGATTCCTCTCTTGCCACCCATTATCGTCAATTGATTGATTAGGAAGGAGAAAGTCATGAATGATTTACTCCTTATCCCAGTAATTTTTTTAGCAGTAGGAGGAATTCTCATTCTTTTATGGAGACTCTTTCTTATTGCCAGTGGACTTTTCCTTATTGGTTTTATCAGTTTTCTTATTTTCGTGGAGGTCTATGGAATTTATTTGTTCTTTACTGAACCGACTTTATACTTTGATGATATCAGGCAACATGGTTTAACTAGTTTTACGGCTGTGTACCTTTTCATCAATCTGATGTTGGTTCTAGGATTCAGTTGGCGTTTCATAAACTCCAAAACTAAGGAAAGTATGTAAACTTGTTAGATGGTTAAAAAACTTTATCTGAATCTAAATTCGGATAGGGTTTTTTATTTGCCTTGATTCTTTCATATACATCATAGCTAAATTGGAGTAATAATTTATGAAAATCATTATCCTCACTATTATTACTTGTATTTATGGCTTGTTTATGGCGTTCAATATGAGAAAGAGCTCTTCTCAAATTTTCTTCTTTTAATTTGTTCATATTTATATTATAAACTGAAGACAGCTAATTTTGATATTTTTCTCTGAACTGTACGATTTTTCGCCTGAAATGTAGGAATTACCTTTCGTTGTGATGTGATAAAACTTACAAGTTCTTTTTGTTATTCTTGACCTAGTTTTTATAGAAAGAAGGTCTAAGATGTTAAATAAAGTCAAAACTAAAGCCTTAATTAGTGTTGGAGCAGTAGCCGCAACTAGCTTTATTCTCATGATGGGATATACTGCTGGTCAACATTCTACTGCTAAACAAAGTCGCAAAGAAATCGAATTGGCTGCAGCTAAACTTGTAGAGGATAAACAAGCAGAAGATAAAGCTACCATTTTGTCATCGGATACTGTAAAAGAATTTTTAACACAGTATTATACGAAAGAAAAACTAGGGGAAAATAATACACGTATTCAACCTTATATGACTGAATCAGCTTATTCTCAAGAATTGTCAAGTCAAAATGATGCCATGAACCAAGTTTATAAGGACTATATTTTGGATTATCATTTTGAAAAAGCAGATATCTTTGTCAATCAGACTACGAATCAAGCCATTGCCATTGTCTCTTATAATGTAACCTATGTATCTGATTTAAAGAATGCCAACCAATCAAAGACCAATCAGACAGAAACAAGAACTGTTAAATTGTCCTATTCTAAACTACCTGGTAAGTTATTGGTCAATCAAGTACAGGTTTGGAAATCTGGGTTAGATGATTTAGATAAGGCCACTCCTAAAACTTTAGAAGAATCATCATCAATACCATCACTGCCAAATACTACGACAAAATGATGATATTGCATGGAAATAGAAGAATGTAAGCAAATTTCAATTCTTGATGTAGCCAATCGTTTAGGTATCTCCTTTAAACAAGTTTCGAGCAGTGTCTATGAACATCCTGAACACGATTCATTTCGGATTTTTTCAACTACCAATACTTTTAAATGGTTTTCAAGAGATATTCAAGGTGATGTCATTGATTTTGTTCGACTTGTTAAGGGAATTTCCTTTAAAGAAGCTCTAGCCTTTCTTTCTGAAGAACCTTTTCAAAAAGAAGCTGTTCAAGAAAAAAGAGAGAGACCATTTTATTATCCTTTAAAGAGAATAGAAGATTCTAACTGTAGTCTGGCCAGATATTATTTAACAGAATGTAGAGGAATTTCAGAAGAAATCGTACAAAAGATGATACAACAAGGTTTGATAGCACAAACCAGCTGGAAGACAAATGAAACAGTTGAACCTGTTATTGTGTTTAAAAGCTTTGATCATCGTCATAAGTTGCAGGCAGCAAGCCTACAAGGGATTTATAAGAATCCCGCTCTTTCTAGAAAGAGGTTAAAAACGATTCTAAAAGGAAGCCATGGACATATTGGAATATCCTTTGACATTGGTAAACCAAATAGACTGGTCTTTTGTGAATCGTTCATCGACTTGATGAGCTATTACGAACTTCATCAACAAAGTCTAACTGATGTTCGTTTGGTATCTATGGAGGGATTAAAAAGGTCCGTTGTTGCTTATCAAACTTTACGACTGATAGCTGAAGAAAATCAGAAGTTGGAATTTTTAGATACAGTAATACCTTCAAAGTTATTGCCTTTGATCAATACAATTCGTGATACCACCAGCTATTTTGATAATCATCCTGATTTATTGACACTTGCGGTAGATTGTGATGATGCAGGTAAAGATTTTTCTGATAAGTTATCTAGATCAGGATTTCCTGTTTTACTGGATTTACCTGATAATGAATATGGGAAAGAAAAAAGAGACTGGAACGATATTCTTCGAGAAAAGAAATCAGATTTTCAATTTAAGCTTGAGACTGTAAAAGAGACATTTGGAAATCCACCAGTAAGACAAACCTCTCAATGTTTAGAATTGTGATAACAAGATCAAGATGTTTTAGCTAATATTAGAATGAAGGAGGATAGTATATGACCATTATTGAACGCTTAGAAGAAAAGGTCACTAGGCAAGAAAGTAAGGTAGCAAGAGAGACAGAAAAACTAGCTGCTTATAAAGAGCAACTGGAGACAGCGATGTTTGCGACGTTCAAAAAGCGTCAAAGCATTAGTCACATGAGTTTTGAAGAAGCTCTTGACCATGCCTTTGGTAAAGAAAGACAATTCGATGATTCTGAATTTAGAAAGGATGAAATGAGTGAATGACAAAAGATTGGAATTTTAATCAACCATTAGAAAGTAAATCAGAAAATCAAGAAGATCCAGATAAAATTGCGGCCTTATTTGGAAATCATCAAGGAGGTAATGATGTAAATTATGAAGCAGCTTTTCAAAAGCGCAAACAAGCACCTGTTACTGAATCAAATTCTAGTTCTAAACCCAAAGTTACAGAGGTTAGAACAGGAAAAGAGACAGATATCACTACAAGTTACCAGCAACATCTTAAAAGACTGATTGCAGATAACAATAGCGATATTCAAAGTAGTCAAAAGAAAATTGAAGAGCTACATACGTTGATTGACACAAAGAATAAAGACAATAAGAAATTGCAGTCCATTTATGATGCGATTTCAGAATTACACTAAGCAGTCTTAAGAGGCTGCTTTTTTTGAGAGGTTATAGATGTTTACAACATTTTTTAAGAAAAATCAAGACAATAGTGATGTATTTAAGAAGCTAATTCATAGACTATCTGATATGTCTGTCCAAGATCTTGAAAAAATAGACCGACTGCTAGATATCATTTTCACTCCAGATCAAGGATCAGAACAACTAAAAACAGAATCAACTTATAGAGAAGAAACTTTGGACGACACATTAAAGGAAGCTAAAAATCAACTTCATAAGGAACAATTGGAGAAGAATTTAGAGAGATTTAGGAAAAATAGTCGATAACGCACCAATTTTGGTGCGTTATGCTTTTTTATGCTATAATTGAATTATAAAAATAAAGGAGTTTGCCATGATTGGAAAGAACATAAAATCCTTACGTAAAACACATGACTTAACACAACACGAATTTGCACGGATTGTAGGTATTTCACGAAATAGTCTGAGTCGTTATGAAAATGGAACGAGTTCAGTCTCTACCGAATTAATAGACATCATTTGTCAGAAGTTTAATGTATCTTATGTCGATATTGTAGGAGAAGATAAAATGCTTAATCCTGTTGAAGACTATGAATTGACTTTAAAAATTGAAATTGTGAAAGAAAGAGGTGCTAATCTTTTATCTCGACTCTATCGTTATCAAGATAACCAGGGAATTAGCATTGATGATGAATCTAATCCTTGGATTTTAATGAGTGATGATCTATCTGACTTGATTCATACGAATATCTATTTAGTAGAAACTTTTGATGAAATAGAGAGATATAGCGGCTATTTGGATGGAATTGAACGTATCTTAGAGATATCTGAAAAACGGATGGTAGCCTAATGGAAATCCAAGATTATACCGATAGTGAATTCAAACAGGGTTTAGAGCGAAACCTTCGCTCTCTGACAAGAGGAAAAAAGTCCAGTAAGCAACCTATAGCGATTTTGCTTGGAGGGCAAAGTGGTGCCGGTAAGACTACAATTCATCGTATTAAACAGAAAGAATTTCAAGGAAATATTGTTATCATAGATGGAGATAGTTTTCGTTCTCAGCATCCACACTATTTAGAACTTCAGCAAGAATATGGCAAAGACAGTGTAGAATACACCAAAGATTTTGCAGGAAAAATGGTAGAGTCTTTAGTAAGAGAATTGAGTCATTTGGGATACAATCTTTTGATTGAGGGAACTTTACGGACAATTGATGTTCCAAAGAAAACAGCACAACTATTGAAAAATAAGGGATATGAAGTACAATTAGACTTAATTGCGACAAAGCCTAAGCTGTCCTATCTGAGCACTCTTATCCGATACGAAGAACTGTACGCTATCAATCCAAATCAAGCACGCGCAACTCCAAAAGAACATCATGATTTCATTGTAAATCATTTAGTTGATAATACACGACAATTGGAAGAACTAGCTATCTTTGAAAGAATTCAAATTTACCAACGAGATAGAAGTTGTGTATATGATTCAGGAGAAGATAAAACTTCAGCAGTAACCGTTCTTCATGACTTACTATTTGGAGAATGGAATCAAGTAGAGAAGGATATGCTTAAATCAGGAGAAGAAAGATTGAAAGATTTAACTAATCGAAATGGTTGTTAGAACACAAATTTTAAAGTAAAGTCTACTGATAACTTTTGTTAGTTGTGTGAAGTGGTCGAAAATTTTTTAGAACCAAAAGTGTATTGACCCAAAAAGTTAAACAAATAATTTAGACAATGGATTTAGTTCTATACTGCACAAGGCTAAGTCCTTTTCTACTTGCCTCCGTGAGCTGACCTGGTTTTCGCCCTTGTATCACGCTACCAGTATGATTCGGATTATATGGGGTGGGGAGGTGATAGGTCTGTATTTTCATCTTATCTGGTTGATAGGCTTGGCACATTTAATGACAGTCATTCCCATGTATATGTTGAATCTTAGTTATTATAGACAACTAAACCTTTTTGTCTTGTTTTTTTAAAAAAATAAGACAAAAAAGGAATTTTTTATATCATTTTTCTTTTTTTCTTTATAAAAAAGTGATATAATAATGTTGAAATATTTAGGAGTTATCGAAAATGGCAATTAAATTGAGAGAACTGACAATTGAACAAATAAAAAATGTAGATCATGGCAATATAAAGTTTTATGATAGTAATGGATACATTAATCTTTTGGGTATTTATGGTCAAAATGGATCAGGTAAAACAACAGTAGTGGACGCTATGGATATTTTAAAAACTATTATGGCAGGAAAATCTATTCCTGAAGATAGTTTTGGGATTTTCAATACGAGTGAAGAGCGTCTGCCAAAGATTTGTATAGAAATTGAGTCTGAAAATAATCTTCTACTGAGGTATGAGGCTGAGTTTATTTCAGACGAATCTACAGTGGAACAGAATGTATATCTTGCACATGAAATAATATCTTATAAAGAATTTAGACCACGGACACAGTTCAAACGTTTATTTGAGTTTACAATTTTAGAACGAGATGAATCGGGTGAACTAGAAGGAAGCTTGAAGTCACGTTCCAAGTTTATAAGTAAGGATGCTATAGAAGTTTTAGCAGATGCTGCACTAAGAGCTAAATCTTCTGTTCTTTTTTCCCAGGAATTTAAAAACCGATTAGAAAAGCAAGAAGGTAAAGAGATAGAAAAGAAAGCCTACCAGATTCTAGAAGAATTTTGTAGTCATATTCGAATTTATACCCAGCGGTATGCGAATTTGACAGGTATGGGAGCTATGCCTATCAATATTAACTATAAAAATGAGAATCATGCTTTCCAAGGTGGACTACCTGCAATCTTAAATAAAGGAGGTACTCCTATACCGCAAGAACTTCTTACTGTGTATGAAGACACCATTCGCTACATGAATGAAATTATTCCTGTTATTATTCCTGATTTAACCTTGAAGATGACCGTGGGAGATTCGACGATTGATTCACAAGAAAATCAATACTATAATGTAAATTTCCTTGCACAACGCAACGGAAAAACTTTTTCCTTAATTCATGAATCTGAAGGAATTAGAAAAATTATCAGTATGATTGGTTTTCTTATTGAAGTCTTCAATAAACCAGGAATTATTGCCTTTATTGATGAAATCGATTCAGGGATATTTGAATATTTATTAGGTGAATTGATGGAAATCTTCTCCAATGATGCCAGTGGACAATTGGTTTTCACTTCACATAATCTTAGAATTTTAGAAATGTTACCAACCCGCAAAATTCGTTTTTCAACGACAAATAGAGAAAATCGATATATCACTCTAAAGGGAGTGAAGATGACGAACAACCTTCGAGACCTATATTTACGTTCTATTCAAATTGGAGGAGCAGATGAAGAGCTTTATAAAGGGCAGAGTCAATCTAAAATGCGACGTGCTCTTAGAAAGGCAGGTAAGTATATCGGTGAGTAAAAAAGAAGAAAAGGTTTTCTTGATTTTTGTTGAAGGAAGTACGGATGCGGACTGCCTGGATTCAATTGTAGATGAATTTAAACAGAAATTAAATTTATCTGATATTACGATAGATATCCAAAATGGAGATATTTTTACTTCGAGTGAAAATGAAAGGAAAAATGGAACTACGATTTTAAAAGACCAATTACTTAGTTATCTAAGAAAGAGCAAATTATCTGCCTCACAGATTGTTCATGTTGCTTTTGTAACAGATACTGATGGTGTATTTATAAATCCTAACGACTATAGCATTGATGCTAGTGTCAATGCTTTTAAATATGATTTGGTAAATAAAAAAATTCTCTTTGAAAATGCAGCTAAAAGAGATAGCGTTCAAAGAATTCGGCAGAAGAAAGCCAAAAAATTAGTATCTGTTATTAAGGAATTGTCTGAAAGTTCATTGACAGTGAAGAAAAAGTCCATTGCATATTCCGTTCATTTTAATTCTATCAATCTTGAACATGTGTTGTTTGATAAGATTTTACCTAGCGAATCCAAAACAGTAGCAGTAGATAATTTATTGGATGATATAGATAATGATCCTTACCAGATGATTGCTATTTTTGAGAGCAAAGCTTTGGGGGAGAATTATATGGATTCTTGGCAACAGATACGTAGATTAGAGATGAATCAGGGTTATACGAATTTGCATATTCTGTTTAAAATATTAGATAGCTTTGAAAAAAATATGGAAGTAGATTAATTTTGACTAGGAATTGAAGTAATTTAATCACTCATAAGAGGTCAAATTACAAGTTTAAGTAAGCCAGCAACAAGTCTTCTCTAGGTGACTTCTAGTTCAAACATTTTTAGGATAGTAATTAATCAAATTTTCAATGAAGTAGATATATTCCTTAGAAAACACATTATACAAGCGGTTGAATTCGTTCCATTATCTACCGTTATGGAACGAATTTGATGTTGTTTTAAGATGAGTTTTAGAGTCTGATTGACCGCCTCAGCGCTTTTATTTCGAATCAATGGGATGATTTGATGCCTGCTCTTTCGATCCGTTAAGACAAGTAAACAGTAGTTTTTCTCTCTTGTAAGTAGAACGGTATCAATCTCATAATGTTCATTCTCCAATCGCAGATTGATAGCTTCAGGACGCTGTTCGATAGATTTACCAGCGGATTTAAAGTTCGGACTAGCTTGTTTCTTGTTTGCTTTTCCTTTTCTAGGGTAAAGCAGATCCTGTTTCGTTACCCCCCAATTTTCCATGATGAATCCAGTAGTAGATGGTAGAAATACCCATTTAAGGTGGGCGAAAATTTTTTAGAACTAAAAAATGCATAGTCTCAGGTGTTGAAAAACTTGAAATTATGCGTTTTCTTGTGGGAAGATTTACTCAATTTTCTTCAGGAATTGAGATTTTGCCCAGCCTCAAAAGTTCCAATCAATCTCAATAACTCAGAAAAAAGAAGACTGACAAAATATGACTACTTTAAGACAAAACTATAATTTGCTATCAAACTCTAGCATATGGAGGAAGAAATCAAAATTAATGGATAGGTGATTACGGATATAAAGTTATAAGACTTGAAACTTTATTTCATAGACTTAATCACTCTTATCCTTCTTAAATTCATAGAGCTCTTCCAAGTAAAAATGAATTTTTTCTTTAATATATTTTAATGATTTGTTATTAGTTATGTCTATAACACCAAACACACTAAAGTGGTTTCTATAAAGCTCATCATAATCAATCTGACTGCCTATGATGATAACTTCTGATTTTTTTGAACTAAATTGGATAGATTTTAAATAGAGTTTCATTTTTTTAGATGTTAGAGACCCTGATTTTATGATAAAATAAGTAGAAGATTTATATTTGTAGTTAATCTTATGTCCTTGTAAAATTTTTGTATTCTTTTTAAAGAAATAATATTTTAAATACAGAGATAAAATATAGCCAAATAAAGAGTAGTGTAAAATTTGAATTGTCTTCATAGCTTTCCTTTCATTTGATATTAGTTTATCAAATGAAGATAGATTAGTATTATTGAGTTACTAAAAAGTATCTATTTTATCATGAAATGTCTAAATTAAGAAAATTTCTACCATTTGAGATAGTATAGAAACCATTTGAGATTTTTATAATTTAATTTCCATCATTCTGATAAGATTAAACTGATAGAAGGAGGCTAAATATGAAAGACTACATTTTATATCAAGATAGAGCTATAGTAAAGGTACCACTCTCTAAAATTTATTATGTTACAACTCACCCAACAAAAGCTCATGCTGTTCTTTTTGTAACAGCCGAAGGGAATTTTGAAGCTTCAACCTCACTAGCTAAAATTGAAGAGGAAAGTTCAGCAGAACTTATTAGATGCCATAGAAAATTTCTTGTGAATAAACATAAAATAGCAGGATTTAATCATGAGACAAGAACGATTATGTTTATGGATGATAGAGTATCAGACATCGCTTGTTCTAGAAGACACTTTACAATATTAAAAAATCAGTGGAAAAATATATAGGAGTGAAGTAGTGAATATTTTTATACTAGAAGATAATTTTTTACAACAGACTAGAATTGAAAATATTGTCAAAAAAATTTTGGTGGATAATAAGATTGAGTATAGGCATTTTGAGGTTTATGGAAAACCTCAACAGCTTTTAGAGGACATTTCAGAGAGAGGAAATCATCAATTATTTTTACTTGATATCGAAATAAAAGATGATGACAAAAGAGGATTAGACGTTGCTAGAGAAATTAGAAAACTTGATTCTCAAGCAGTGATTGCTTTTGTAACATCACATTCTGAGTTTATGCCTGTATCTTTTGAATATTTAGTATCAGCTATTGATTTCATTGATAAAGAATTACCTGAACCATTATTTATCAAACGAATTGAAAATGTTATTTCAAGTGTTAGCGATAATCAAAGAAGAACAGTATCTGAGGACTCTTTTATATTTACAGGATCCAAAGCTCAAATTCAAGTCCCTTTTAAAGATTTATTGTATATTGAAACATCAACAATTGCTCATAAGTTGACTCTCTATTCCAAACGAGACATAGTTGAATTTTATGGACAATTGTCAGATATTCTTAAACAGGAACCACGTTTATTTCAATGTCATAGATCATTTATCGTAAATCCTTATAATATATCTTTAATTGATAAAGAAAATCGGTTAGTTCATTTTCAGAACGGGTCCTCTTGTATTGTCTCTAGATTAAAAATTCGTCCACTTATGAAAGCTATCGAAAGACTTCATGACTAAGGAGATTTAGATGATATTTTTTCTAAATATTATAGGTGTTTTTCTATTGTTATGTATCCATACTAAGGTTGTAGGTGAGAAATTAAATCTAAAAAAAGTAGTAATGTCCATTATTCTGTTCCATCTTTTATCATTCCTATTTATTGTTTTATTTAAATCAACTGAATTTTACTTTCTTGGGTCATTATTGATTTATCCTACTTTTTTTATCCTATATACTTTGTCTATTAGTAAATTAAGAAGTAAGGTCTCTTTATTACTTTTTTACTCATTATTTCCACTTGGATTTTGGGATGTCATCAGAAATTTTTTAGGTTACTTTATAATTTCTAAGATTCCAATGTTGCATAGACTATATGAAACTAATCTAGGAACAATGATTTTCTCTTTATTAGCTGAAATTATTGTGTTTTTTCTTATTAGTCTCTTTCGATATAATTTTAGTCATTTAAAAATAAAGAACTTGGATAGAAAGACAAAATTTATTTTAATTACTGCGGATATTTTAATGCTAGCCTATTTTATCTTACCATCTTATATAAACTACAGTGATAAAGTAAGTTGGGATAGAATGTTGGATTATAAAGAATTATGGACAGCAGTTTACTTTTTATTGTTTATTTGTTTTGTTAATCTCTTGGATAGAAGATTACTTCAAGAACTACAGGAGAAAGTCGTTCTACAAAAAGAAATTCAATTGCAAAATCTTAGTAATTATAGTCAACAAGTTGAGGGGCTGTATCAAGAAATTAGAAGCTTTAGACATGATTATGCTAATATTTTGTCCAGCTTAAAAATAGGTATAGATCAAAAAGATATTAATCTGGTTTCTCAAGTTTATGATAGTGTTTTGAAAAATTCTGGTGAAAAATTAAAAGGCAAGCGTTTTGATGTAGCACATCTAAGAAATATCAATGATTTGGCGCTAAAGAGTTTACTATTATCTAAGTTATCGGAGGCCCAAAACTTGTCTGTTCCAGTTTCTCTGGAGATTGGTGAACAGTTCTATATAAAAAATATGGAACAAATAGACTTCTTAACAATTACTTCTATCTTGTTAGATAATGCTATAGAGTCCGCAGCAGAAGGAGGAATAGCAGTTTGTTTCCTTGAAGATACAGAATGGAATAAATTAGTCATGATTGTAAAAAATTCTACTTTAGAAAGAGAGATAGAATTGAGAGATATATTCAAGCGTGACAATTCTTCAAAAGGAGAAGGTCGGGGTATAGGATTGGCCAATGTTCGGAGAATTTTAAAATCTTATCCAAATGTATGTTTGAAAACCACAAGTAAAAATTATGTCTTTACACAAATCTTGGAAATAGAACTTTAAATGAGTGACCACTTGTTATGGCTTTCTAATTATTTTTTGTTATTTAAATGATCAAGTATGATATAAGAAAACGAGTATTTCCAACTACGGAAATGCTCGTTTTTTGATAGTTAGAAGTGGTTCTGTCCAGCTTCACTTTAGAGATTCCAACTAGTTCTCACGAGTTGAAAAATAGTCAATTGTGTATAATGTTTTTTGTCTATAATAAAAGGTTTGACTAGTTAAAAAATCGGGAGTTTCTGTTTATCCTAAGTATAAGATCATCAAAATCCTTCCAGAGGTTTCCTCCATAAATCTTTAACAGATCTTCAGAAGTTATTGTTGGAAATTTTTTTAGAGATATTTGTTTTTTGTCCATTATTTAGACCTCCTTAGTTTTATACTCTAATTATAAATAAAATATTTAAAATAATTTTTAAATATCCCCAAAGGTATCTATATAGTCATAAAGTGTTATCTATAAGTGATTGAGGATTTTATCTTTATAGTAATCGAAGTAAGTTTTTTTATCAATGATACTCGTTACTTGGCCTTGTAAACCATATTGTATGATGTTACTGTCTTTATCTGGTAGTTGGGCTAGTGCAGTCACTTTAAAAAGATTTCCTTGTTCAGTTTTTGTTGCTGTTCTATCAATAGAATGGATTTTCCCAATTATTGTGATACTTTGATTTCCGATTTTTTCTAGTTTAAGACGTGCGACCTGTTCTTCTTTAAGTAAAGGGACATACTCAGAAGTGACATAGTAAGTGATAAGTACCTCTTTAGTTTCTTGAATATTGGGGTAAATTTGGGCAATTTCACTACCGTTTGGAATTAGAGTTTTTCCATCAAATTCACTATTTAAATGAATGATTCCTGTACCTGGGGCTTTAATAGTGTTGTGTTCAAAGTTAACATTTACTTGCCCAAGTTGAGCTGTAAGCTCTGTGATTTGTGTTTCAACAGTTGTCAGCTGTTGAGATGCCGATTGTAGAAATTGGGTTCGTAGGACTTCTACTTTGGTTCCTAAACTACTATCGTAAGTCGCAACACTTCCTGTACCTGCTCGTTGAATATTAAGACTAGCGATAGAGGATTTTAGACTTGAGATACTCTGATTAATTTGAGAAAGATATTGCTCATCTAATCCTTGCTGAGATTGTTGCTGGGATTGGACTAAGTAGGAATTTAAAGTAGCTTTGTGTGGATTGCTAGCCGACAAACTCGAACTTTTATTAGTGATAGCTTGACTAAGTTCCTCATACTCTGTTATTTGTTTGTAGATATTATTGATTTGTTTCTCTATAGCAGTGGCGGTATTTCCTGCTAAAGCTAGTTGATTATTAACCTCTGCATTGGTTTTAGAGATGCCTAACTCTATATCTTGAGATTGGCTAATAAAGTTGTTAAAGGTATTAATATAACCGAACTCATCTTCTCCTGTAAAGAGGTTATTTCCTTGTGACAGACTTGCTTTGAGAGTCTCGATTCCAGTTTTTTGCCTATTTAGGGTAGCTAGCTGTTTTTCAAGAGCTTGTTTTTGGGATTTCTCCATTGTTTCAGCGTATTTGATAACGACGTCATCTTTTTTGACCGATTGGTTATTGGACAGATTATTAGTTGTTATGGTGTTATTGCTAGTTGATTGAATTGAAGCGATGACTTGAGTTGGTGTAATCTCTCCTCTCGATGTGACGGTGACTTCTTTTTGGGCAAATAGAGAGAAGATAATCAAGAAACTTAGTAATAGGACTAATGGGACAATTAAGAGTGTCGCAAAATTATGGTAGCGGCGCTGATAAAATTCTGCACTTTTAAATAGCTTTGGGTTCATGATAAGTCTCCTTATTTGCTAAATAGATAATGATAGAAACCTTGTTTGGTCATCAATTCTTGATGAGAACCAGTCTCTATAACTTTCCCTTGGTTAAGGACAATGACTTGATTAGTTCGTTCAGATATACTAAGACGATGGGCAACAAAGATGATGGTCTTGTCAGTCATGGCCATCAAATTTTCAATAACCTTTTTTTCAGTTAAAACATCAAGTCCGCTGGTTGCTTCATCAAGAATAAGAACATGAGCTTTAGTCAGTAAGGCTCTAGCCAAAGCAATCCGTTGTTTTTGACCACCTGATAATCCAGCTCCATCTGATAGTTCTGTTTGGTATCCCATAGGCATTTGTTCGATGTCTTGGCGAATTTCTGCTATCTCACAGGCTTTGATAATATCTTCTTGACTAATCATTTGATTAGCTCCCAAGGTCAGGTTTTCTAAGATTGATCCACTAAAAATATAAGCTTGTTGAGGTAGGTAGTTGATGTGTTGTCGAAGAACCTTTTTATCAATCATTTTGAGATCATTGTTGTTAATAGTGATTCGTCCCTTGTAAGGTTCAAAGAAGTTGACAATCATTTTAGCCAAGGTCGTTTTCCCTGATCCGCTAATTCCCACTATACTGACCTTATCACCTTGTTTGATAGTTAGATTTATGTTATTTAGGGTGTCGCGTCCAAAACCATATTTATATGAAATATCTTCAAAACAAATATCACCAGCCAGAAACTGTGAATCGGTTAAGGTCTGAGTGTTTTTGAACTCAGATTCGACTAAGTAAACTTCATTAAGACGATTGTTGGCTACCTTTGCAGACTGAAGTTTTGTTTGGAGGTTAATGATATTTTCCAAGGGATTAGTAAAGTAAGATAAGAGTGTGTTAAACGTAATCAATTGTCCAATGGAAATTT
This sequence comes from Streptococcus sp. KHUD_015, assembly GCF_051106265.1. Classification (GTDB taxonomy): domain Bacteria; phylum Bacillota; class Bacilli; order Lactobacillales; family Streptococcaceae; genus Streptococcus. The sequence goes on along the minus strand of NZ_CP193665.1, from coordinate 1,043,791 downwards.
TACCTGTCATAACTATTTGAGCACCAAACCACAAAATAACAATATTCAGTATGAGTTGAGCTCCCTGTTTAAGGCTACTTTGTAGGATAGAATATTTACTAAGTTTAAAAGATTTGTCCAAATAATCCACAAACTCGCTATCAATCTTCTGGTATCGAGTTTCTTCACTAGTTAGGGATTTGATAGTTTCTACACCATTGATATCTTCAATAATAGCAGAGCTTACCATGGAATTGCTCTGCATGACATCATTATTCATCTTCTCAAAGGGCTTCATAAAAGCAAAAATAATGATGATGTAAATAGGAACTGAAATCAGTGAGAGAAGGAAGAGGTTAGTGTTTTGTACCAAGAGTACACTACCAATAATGATCAAGATAGAGACATCAAGGAAGAGTGACAAAATCGTCGAAGCTAGAGCGTCAATGATTGAATTGGCATCTGTAAAACGAGAGATGACCTCACCAGTTCGCCGTGTCGCAAAGAAAGACATGGGGAGTTCAAAAATGTGGCGAATGTAAGAAAGAATAACATCAATACTTAATCGTTGACTAAGTACGGTTAAGAGGTAATCTCGTGAGAAACTCATAATCTGTTGCAGGATATAGGTGATAATCAGGCCAATGGAGATAATACCTAGGGTTGATTTCATCTGATTAGGGATGTATTCATCTAAAATTCCTTGAAGGTAGTAAGAGCCACCGATATTGATAAGGGTCACCAAGAGACTAGCTAACACGATATAAAAAATAAGTGAGCGTTGCCTGAAAATTAAGGGGAGAAAGCTCATCAATCCATTTTTTTTATCCTTATGAGGTTTATAGCTGGGAGCTGGAGCCAGAAAGATAGCTACACCTGTCCATTCAGAAGCAAATCTATCCTTGGTCATTTTTGTTACTTTGACAGTAGGGTCAGGATCACCAATGATAAGATGGTCTTTTATATTTTTATAGACAACGTAGTAGTGTTGTAGTTTACCCTCTTTATTAACATGAACGATAAAAGGATAAGGTATGTCTTCCATTTCAAAGAGGCTCATATCCGCTTGAATGGCTCTTGTTTCAAAACTCATTTCTTTGGCTGCTTTGACGATACCAAGAGCGGTCGTTCCTTCTTTATTTGTTTTAGCTAGTTCTCGCAAATGAGCTAAGGAATAGTCAGAACCATAAAACTTGGCAATAGACGCCAAAGCGGCAACTCCACAGTCCCTAGCGTCTATTTGAGGGATAAAGGTCCGTTTGTAAGATGTCATTTGTCAAATCCTTTCTTTTTATTTACAAGACTATTATGACAAAAAATAGGTAGAAAAATTGTTCAAATCTTAAATGGCTCATATAATATCTTGAATGGTGTTTTTGGTTTTGAAAATTAGTTAACACCATTTTTTAACGGCATATTTTTAATCATGAATGGTTACAAATTATGAAAAAAATACGTTTCGTGATGAAAATCGTACATTTAAAGACTTTACGGTAAAACTCGTGTTTTCTCTGGTATACTAAACTTGTCAAGATTGCAATCCGACAAAAATAATTAATATTAATACGGAGGTATTCCTCATGGAAACAAAAACAACGACTCAATTTGATGTTTTGGATACTGAAATGCTGGCTAGCATTGAGGGAGGAACAGTTAGTGCAGGTGAAGTTGCTAAGGCGGCAGGAATTTGCACATTAGCAGGAGCAGCGATTGGTAGTTTGGTTGCACCAGGAGCTGGAACTTGGGCTGGAGGTATTTTAGGAGCACAATATTGCACAGCTATATGGGGTATCGCTAGATCTTTGTAGAAAAGAGGTTAGTTTATGGAAAGTGGGGAATTTAGACTAATTTTAGCTCTTTTTACGTCCTTTTTTATAATAGGTGCGCTTGGAATAGTTCTAAATGTTACAATAAGCGAAGTTTTAGTTTTTTCTGTAGGTAGTGTGTTTTTTGAGTTGCTGATTCACTTATTAACGCATAATAAGAAGAGAGGAAACATTAGTTCTGAACTATGCTTTAATCGATACAAGCAATTTATTAAAAAGATTTCAGTACCTACTTTTTTTCTGTTACTATTATCAATTATCTTTGTTGTTATAGATGGCTATAATTCGTCTTCTGTATTATTTTATACTCATATATTTGTAGTATTATTCACGGTAGTATACATTATTAGCTCAAATAATATCGAATTACATATTTCAAAAAAGAAATGAGGTTACGTATGAATAAATTAAATATTCACTTTATGGAGTTAAAAAATGAAGAATTGTCCTGTGTTTTAGGTGGAGGACAACGTGAGGGAGAGGCTGTTCTTGCGGGGGCGGCAGGTGCTGTAGAAGCGGCGATGTCTTGTGCTCCTGCTGGTCCGTATGTCATTGCAGCATGCGCTGTTGGTGGAGCAATCTATGGTGGATTTTGGGGTTATGTATTCGGTTCATAAATAGAATTCTTGTGCGGGAAGAATATTTGTTTTGCATTGATTAGAATTGATTGATATTTTGTCTTCAAAATAAAATGCTACCAAATTTAATATTTGAATGTGTGTACTGGCCCCCAAAAGTTAGATTTTTCTGTCTAACTTTGGGGGCCAGTACAGTGTTAGCGTTTTACTTACAGTATATAATAATAAATTATTTTGAGACGTAGATGTAAAGTGATTGAGCTATAGATATGATGAGGGTGGAAATATGGAGAATGTTATAATGAATGTAGTTAATCATCTCTTGCTAAAGATTGAATGGATAGTAAGTAATATCTTTATAAAAATGAGCATACTTTGGATGCTTATTTGGTTTCTATACTATTTAAAGAGTGATTTAGCAATGTATTTCTTATTTTTTGGAAATGGCTTTTTATTATTGCTAATAATTTTTCGATTTGCACTGTATCAAATTAAACTAGTAATGCAGAATGATATTAAGTAATTGTGTCTAGATCATATTTTGGGGAATCAGATTATAATCATTCTGGACGTTTTCAAGACTTTTTGGGATTTGTATAATAGAACTTGGTGAAGCTATCATAGCCTTTTGTGAAGGAACTGGATCTTCTTTCTACGGTATAGAAAGTTGAGGTTCAAATGAATCGTTATTTGATATGCGTAATTAGTTTTATAATGACAGTTTTAGTCCTAAAAATTTTATTCGAATCAAATACTATTATTCATAAGTTTATTGCTATATTAGGTATTACTATGTATTACAGAGGTATTTTTAGAGAGTATAAAAAATATTCAAATCATTTCAGATTTTTAAATTTTATAATATTTGTATTTTTTTGACACAATAAAATTATCAAGTACTAGGAGGTATTCCATATGGATGGTATGCACCATTTAGATATATTTCAGATAACATTATTTGTAGGGATGGTTATCGATATACGCAATCGAATTGGAACTTTGGTAATTGTTAAATTAATGTTGAATCTGTAGTAAATGGTGTTGTATCACAAATGGCTATGGCAATAGCAGGAGCAGGTGGGAACAGACCTAGATAATAATAAGAGGGTATAGATATGAATCAACAGTTTAGAAGTCAATGTTTAGATGCAATTGTAAACTTTGAAACTAGCTTTAAAGAAATGAACTTATCTCAACAACAATATTTCCAAGCTTATAGTCTAGTTAGTAAAATAGTATCTGAAAAGAAATTAGACGGTGTTGCATTTGCTCAATCTTTCAGATATTTTTATGAACTCTTTAGTTGAGAATTATTTCCAGGGGGAATTGTTTTATCTGAACAAGCTCGTAAAGATTTTAGTAGGATATCAGACCTAGCAAATTCTACTGAGTTATTAAAAACAATTCATAGCCCTATTAAAATATTTTGGTAATTACAAAATTATATTAATTTCTACAATAGTAATTATTTATTTTGCGTATCCTTAAAATTTGTGATTTACTAAACTTTATAAAATTGTACAACAATAAAAAGTACCTAATGGTTTACTGAAATGTTTTCGACTAATATTAATTGATTCAAAAAATTTTCCCAATATTATATTCAAGGGATTTAATTCTGTATATAACAGGATTAAATCCTTTTTACTATGTGACTATTAGTCCGTCTCGCTCCGTTAGAGGGGAGACAAACAAACCACCCGTTTGAAGGAGGTTCATGATTGTGGGGACCTACACTTTATTTTCTTTTGAAACTGAGTTTTTATCCAGTTTTATGACTTGAGTACGACGAACAGGTCGTGGCTCTCATTTGAGGTGTAAGTCATACGTGAGTCCCCACTACCGGTGACCCCAATAAAGATTCCCAATTCTGACTATAGCGAGGTAGCAAGGAGGAAGAAATAGTAAAATCGTGGCTTAAAGAACAGGAATGTTATAGTAAGCCATATTTAGGGAATTAAGTAAATCTTCCAACAATAAAACGAATGGCATAGATTTTTTTCAACATCTGATATTTTGAACTTTTCTCAGATTCTTATTTTTAATCTTGAATGGTTTAAAAATTATGAGAAAAAACATTTCATGATGAAAATCGCACATTTGAAGATCTTGTGGTAATAATTTTTTGTGTTATGCTATACTGAAGCTGTCAAGGTTGCAACTCGACAAAACAAAAAATATTTATCCTTGAACTAGCTTCTCAAGGGTAGACAGAAAAATCTAACTTTGAGGGTTAGTACACAAAAGGAGGTGTTTACCATGGATACAAAAGCAACAGAACATTTTAATACAATTAACTCTAATTCCCTTGCTACTATTAAAGGTGGAGGAAAAGGCATTTGTAAATTCGTTATGGAAGGAGCAAATGGTTATTCTTGCCGATATCCAAATGGAGAATGGGGATATATTGTCACTAAGAGTAATTTTGAGGCAACGAAAGATGTAATAGTTAATGGTTGGATATCATCATTAGGAGGCAGTTATTTTCTTCGAGGCTATAGAGGATGATTCATGAATAAAAAAACAGAAGAAATTCTCAACAAGGTTTATAATTTGATTTTAGATCCAGAGATTCGTCAAAACGAACGAGATATTTTATTACATTATAAAACTCGATTAGAGAATACAAAAAATGAGCAGAGAGTTGTCATGGAGTTGGCAGAAGCTCTTCGCCAACAAGCTGTTAGTAGTATTCATAGTCATAAATCATTGAGTCCAAAGACTGCAACATTTTATAAAGAAATTGCAGCATATGGACAATTGAGTAAAAATCTAGCTCAAGGATTAATTTCTTTGGGGATAACGATATAAGGAAAAATGAGTATAATAAACTCATCTAGCTTTTAACAAGATGAAACAATTCATATAAATGTAAGGAGGTATTCATGATGAATACAATGGTGAAACAATAGGTATTATGATGTATTACAGAGATGTTTTTAGAGAATATAAAAGATATTAAAATCATTTCAAATTAGTTAAATTTCATAATCTTAATTTAACTAATTTGTACAACATAATAATCAAAGAGGCTGGGAAAAGTCTTTAAAATCAGAAAAACGCATATTATCAGGCATTGAACAATCTTGATATTATGCGTTTTATTGTAGTGAGATTCACATTATTTTTCCTAAAAATGAGTTTTTGACTAGCCTAATTATTTGGGTACGACGAGCAGATCAAGTATCTCATCTGAGGTATAAGCTCTCCATGAGCACCCGCTACTGGTGAGTTAAATAGTTACTCGTAAGCAGGCTAATCATGAGGTAGTAGGAAGAGGGAGGGATAGTAAGTCATGTATAGTGGATGAGGGATTTCAGAACTCTAAAGTTCAAATAGGTATATGTAAATCACGAGAGTAATGAGGAAAGATGTACAACTTATATATTGAGGTGAGATTCTGATGATAGCTGAAAGCATAGTAACAACGAAACATGAGAAGTCAGTCAATCCTATAGTAGTCAGGATGATTCTATAATGGAAGTGGAGCGAAAAATACCATTTCAGTATAATATAGCTACCTTTTAGGATTTGCTTAAAAATTTAGTTTTAAAATGTGTAAAATAAAATTATCAATAAAAAAGGAGCCACATTATGAAGAAGTATTTATTACAATCTTTATTAGTTAGTACCGTAGCGTTAGTTACCATTAGTCCGAATCTTGTTTTGGCTGAGAGTGCTGAAACAAAATTTTCTGATACAGTGCCATCAGCCTTAAATTTAGAACCAGCTGTTACAGAAAACACTAGAGAATCTTTAACTGAACAAAAGTCTAGCGATAGAGAAAATGAAAGTAACGTTCAGCAATCGACGAAGGAAATTACTAAGAAAGAAACTGATAACGTGAACTCAGTAACATCTGAAGAATACGCTTCAAATGTGTCTGATTTTAATAAAATTAGTATTGCTGAAGTTCGTCAGATATTCACTTCAGAAGATTCGGAACATACTTTATATTTTGGAAGAGGGACATGTTATCATTGTCGTGAATTTTCTGGAGTATTGAAAGAGTTTAATATGCTGATTGATAAAAAGTTAGAATATTACGATATAGATGGTGAGGATTTTGATGATTCTGCTAAAGAGTTCATTTTTAAAACAATCGGTATTCCTGGAACGCCAACAATTATTTATTTTAAAAATGGTAAAACTATTTCTGGTTGGGTTGGTGGAGGAATAACTGCACAACAACTTTACGATTATCTCTATTTTGGAAAAACTGATGAGAAGCCGAAAAGAGAATTTGAAAATGATAATAAAAATATTATAAATCCAGAGAATTCAATGCAAACTATGGATATTAAAGAGGATACAGTCAAGATTAAAACAATTGCAAATCAAATCCCTAAAGATATTCCACTCTCTGACGAAAATTTACAGAAAAAGATTTTAGTTAAATCACAAGATACTTTTGGAAAGACTATTGAAAATATAGAGGATAATTCTAAAGATAGTGTGGTTGGTGTTAAAAATCAGGAGAATCCTGAACTACTTTACAGTAAATTTAATGAATATAAATCAGATTTTATAGCATCAACTAATTTTAAAAAAATAGAATCGGAAGTAAAAAATTTACCCCAAACAGGAGAAGAACAATCGATTAACTTTGTTCGTTTAGGAATCGCCTTATTTATTACTGGAATTTTTATAATAAGTAGTCATTTAAATACTAAAAATGAAGTATAAGATCATAAGAGTATAGTAACCTACTGGAAATAGATCACATTAGATATTTATGAGAAACAATGTAGATAATCTTTTTACCAAATTTTCAAAATAAAAATAAGTAAATAAATTGAGAAATTTACCTAAGTAGGAAATAGATTTCTCAATTTATTTTATTATGTGACTTTTAGTCCGTCTCGCTCCGCTAGGTGCGAGACAAATAAACCACCCGCTATGCGAGTGCGCGTCGAATGTTATACCAAAAAACTCCAAACGCAATACAATAAAGGTGTTCAAGCCAATTGTAAAGCGAAAGGAGAAAAATATGGCACAAAAGGCACATAGTTTATCACACACAAAGTGGATGTGTAAATATCACATTGTGTTCACCCCTAAGTATAGACGAAAAGTAATCTATAATCAATATCGAAGTAGTTTAGGCGAAATATTTCATCGCTTGTGTAGTTATAAAGGAGTTGAAATTATCGAGGATCACTTAATGCCAGATCATGTACATATGTTAGTAAGTATTCCACCAAGGATAAGCGTTTCGAGTTTCATGAGTTATTTAAAAGGAAAAAGTGCACTCATGATGTTTGACAAACACGCCAATCTCAAGTACAAGTTTGGGAATCGGCATTTCTGGGCGGAAGGTTATTATGTAAGTACAGTAGGACTTAATGAAGCCACAATTAAGAAATATATCCAAGAATAGGAAAAGCATGATATAGCACTAGATAAATTAAGTGTAAAAGAATATGAGGATCCCTTTAGGGATAGTGGTAAGTAATACTAAAGCCTCTTTGAGAGGCAAGTGACGAGTCAAGAGCAATAAGGCTTGAACAAAGTGAAAGAAAATGAGACAAAATCCAGTAGTTTTCTTTCTTAGCGAACTAGAAAGCAAACTATCCATTGTATCAAGCTCAAAGAGTTTCAGGGCAATATAATCATTATTGAGGGTGATGGTTTTCGAGCGCAGCACCCACTATTCATCAAAGAGAGATTCTCCAAGACCAATAGAAAGAGAAACATCATAGAACACTTCTACAGGAAAACGTGTCACAACCTTATCATGTGATCGTTGTGTTTGAAGTAATTCCTCTGCGTACTCATCAACCTTATCTTAATTTTTTGAAGAGAGCTGAATATAGGGGGCATAATCTTGTATCCTGATTCAAAATAGGTTGTTGGAACATCAGGTGTTCTTGCAAGAGTAGAAAGATTTTTTTGATTTGGATTGGATTTCCCCATTTCCCACTTGTTGTATGAAGCTCTATTGATTTTTAATAGGTTGGAGAGTTCAGTTTGAGTATTCTACGTTCTTTAAGACGAATACTAGAAAACATAAGATAAAACTCCAGTTACTTTATTATGCAACAATTATGTCAAAAATTTTTCAAGATGTAAGGAAGAGATATATTTAAGGAGTTATGAGTTATTAAAGGTAGTGATTAAGTACAATTTATCACTAGTGTGATATAATTTTATTGAGCATGTTATGTTAATCAATGTTAGGAGATATGTATGATTTCTAGGATAATTTTACAAAATTTTAAACGTTATAAAAGAGTAGATTTTATTTGTAACTCAGAAGTTAATATTTTCGTTGGAGAGAATGGTGCAGGAAAGTCGACGTTATTGTATGCTGTTGGATTAGTGCTGAGTGGAAGTCATAGTCAGATTGAGAGAAGTAGTTTGGCTAGTATCATTAATCAAGAAGCGATTTTAGATTTTATGGGAACAAAGGATATCAATCAGCTTCCTGAGGCCTTTGTCGAAATTTATTTTGATGAATTGTGTACTGAAATTTCCTCTAACTTCAATATTGAAGGAAAGCATAACTCTCAAAAAATCAAAGCTTTTGGACTTTCATTAAAAATAATTCCCGATCAAGATTATATATCTGAAATTACTTCTGTCTTAAATGATAGTAACTGGACAGTCTTTCCATTTGAGTTCTATAGAGTTGAATTTTTGACATTTTCAGGGAAACCCTACTCCTCGTATAATAAACCGTATAAGTTTCTACATTCGATAATAAATACCAGTCTTATTGATACACAACAAGAAATTCAAAAACGCATCCATGAGGTGTATTTAGAAAATATATCAGCTGAAAATAGAGCAAAAGTTAATCATCAATACAGGATAAATTCATTTAATTTTTTAAAGACTTTAAGGAAGGATGAACTGTTGAAGGAGAATGCTTCAGAATTCCAACTTCATTTTGACGAATCAGAAAATTCATTTAGAAATTCAGTATCAGCTGTAAAAAATGGTGTAGATATAAAAAATTTAGGGCAAGGAGAAAAAGTATTATTAGGTGTTGAAAATGCATACAGTCATCTCAAGGAAACGGTTAAAATACTACTTATTGAGGAACCTGAGAATCATTTGAGCTTCCAAAACCTCCAAAAATTAGTTAGAATGCTAAGTTCAAAAACAGGTGTTCAAGTTTTTATTGGGACTCATTCAAATATGATTGCTTCAAGATTAGGTGTAGACAATCTTCTTTTTTTAGATAATGGTCAGATATCTAAACTTAAAGGTTTGAAAAAAGATACTGTAAGATTTTTCAAAAAATCTACTAATCAAAATTTATTGAACTTCTCTCTAGGTAAGAAGATAATTCTTGTTGAGGGGAATGCTGAGTATATTTTAGTAGAGAAGTTTTTCGAAATACTCCACTCCAAAAAGCCTGAAGAATTTAATGTATCAATTATTTCTGTAGATGGATTAAGTTTTGAGAGGTATTTAGAAATTGCAACCAACTTTACTGATAAAAAAGTAGTAGTTATAACGGATAACGATGGTGATTATGAAAGTAAAGTACAGTCAAAATATAGTTCTTATCAACAATTCCAGAATATAAAAGTTTCCTCTGATTTAGATAATGCTAATCGAACATTTGAATTATGTATTTATAATAATAACAAGGATTTGTTAGATTCTTTTGGTTTAACTAAATCTAAAGATTTATTAGGATATATGCTTAGGGAGAAGGCTGAATTTGCATTGCGATTACTAGAAAAAATGGAAACTGATCATAGAAGTGACGAATTTATTATACCTGATTACATTAAAGAGGCGATTGAATGGATAATAAAAGATTAATTCATGCCGTTGCTGGAAGTGGCAAAACAACTAAAATAATTGAAAGTATTAATCCTCAAAAAAGAAATCTTATACTTACGTATACAGAGACGAACCAGAATACAATCAGAGAAAAGTTGATTGACAAATTTGGCTTCATCCCTGAGTCTACTTTTATTTTTGGTGTTTTTGAGTTTCTATATAGTTTTTGCTTAGTGCCATATTTAGGGAAACGACCAAAAGGAATAAATTTTGATTATGAACCTCAATGGAAATTTGATAACACTACTATAGATAATACTGGAAGAATTGTTCAGAATCAACTTTCTAAATCTCTATTAAGGGGTTCATTAATTTATAAGAGGAAAGAGATTGGATTTGATAATTCATATTTGGATAGAATTGATAAATTTTTTGATTGTATTTATGTAGATGAGTGTCAGGATTTTGAGTCAGATGATTTTGATTGGCTTTTAAGTTTAAGTAATCTTAATGCAGAAGTATTTTTATTTGGAGATTTTTATCAAAAAACCTTTAGTACTTCAAGGCGAGCTAATAAAGGAAAAGGGATCCATTCGAGTTTTGAGAATTGGTTAAAAGTTCTTTCTGATTCAGGATATGAAATTGATTTATCGAGTTTGTCAAAAAGTTATCGTTGTCCAAAAATAGTCTGTGACTTTATTGTTGATAATTTAGCTATTGAAATTTTATCACAGAGAGAAGAAAAGCTTCCTGCCGAAATTATTCTCATAGATTCAAAGGATAAAATAGAATCAATAATGACAAATGATAACGTTATGAAACTTTTTTATCAAAAATCTTATGAATATGATTGTAAAAGTCAGAATTGGGGTGATAGTAAAGGCTCTGAATATGAAAATGTTTGTATAGTATTAAATCCAACAACATATAAATTATTCGCAGCCAATCATTTGAATGAACTTTCTTCACAAACCAAAAGTAAATTTTATGTTGCGTGTACTCGTACGAGAGGGAATCTATATTTTGTAAATCAATCCGATTTAGAAAAATATAGGAAGATGATGTAAGGAAAATATCGGATTAGGAGATAATATGCGAATAGCTAAAAATTTATTTATAAAAAGACCAATGATGTGTCAGTATGTTCTATCACTTGTTTTGGAGATTCCAATTTTTATTTGGTTTATCAGAAATATTCCACAAGTCTTGTGGCAGTGGCTTGTAATGGTAGGTTATATAATAATTTCTTTTATATATTATATAATAAATCGTGGAGACATGAAATATTATTTTATTTCGATATATGATCAGTTAAATAAGAAATATTCTCCAACATTTTGGAAATATTTTTTAAGTTCGCTACTTACAAGTACTAAGTATATTTTTATGGGAATTTTTTTCCAAACAATGTTACAAAGTTTATTTGGGGAGTTAATTATACCTGGTATGGGAATTTCAGCTTATAGTTTTCCATTATTAGTAGTAATGTGTCTTATTCTATCGAAGATTTTATTCGATATAGCTAGGATGCCCCCTGTGTATCTTTTGATCTATATTACAATTCCTTTGTTTACTTTTTCTTTAGTAGGAATAGAAAAATCTTTGTTAAGTTGGACCTTTGTATCTCTCATTTTGATAAGTATAGTTCCTCAATTTATAAGTGAAGATATAAAAAAAATATTATCAAATAATTTTTTAGAAAATTTGTTCGGAACTCAACAAGATATAAACTCCAATTTTGAAAAAGAATTTTTAAAATTAAAATATAAAATTTATATTTTTGTTCCTTTCTTTTATATTGCACTAATCGTATCTGAGAAGGTAATATATAAAAATGGTTTTAATTATTTATTCAATTATATATTTGATAAACACGATGATTTACAGAATATAAGTTATTTTTCTACAACTAATGTTATAATCACCTTAATAAAAGTGTTTCTTATTTTGTATCTTCTTATTCCTTATTTTGAATATAGTGACTTCATTATCAATAAAATAGCTAAGTTTTTGATAATGAAAATTGAAAGAAAAAGTGGTAATGTTGAATATAATGGTATCTATAATAGAGTAAGCTACACAAAAAAAGAATGGATAATTGATAATTCAGATTTTTATAGTGGCTACAAGGGTTTATTTTTTAACAATAAAGAAAGGTGCTATTATTTATCTAAAAATAATATATTAATCTCAAACGAAAAGAAAAAGATAAGAATTAAACCCATTACTGAAGAAATTTTTAAAGTAGAAGACAATTATTATGTTAGTTATAAGTCGGATATCTTAAAAAAGCTTTCTAATATGAAAAAAGTAGATGGTTTTAGACTACTAAATAAGCCTGATCATGCTGTATTACTTTTTCCTTTAACGGTAATTATATTTGTTTTATTAGGTGCTTGGTTTTTTTAGCCACATTTTCATAATAGTTTTAGAGGTTATTACAGTAAAATAGACTGTGGTATCGCAATTCAGTCGATCGGACTACAAATTTATGGTGATACAGTTTTTGTAGACGGAGCAATATATAAATTGAATGAAGTTACAATGCAGATACTAGATAACCAAAAAAACGTGGTAGGTACATTTGATAAAAAAGGTATTGTCATAAAAAATAAGACAGGGAAAGATTCTTATTATATAAAATATTAGTTACTAATTTTTAACTACTCTGTAGTGTTTAAGTAGATTGTTATGAGAGCTTTTGCTCTCTTTTTTCATGTGATAACTTCTCCAATTATCCTCTGCTATACTTTTCTAAGCATGTAGAAATCTAGTTAAGATTTTTCAATGGGGGTTTGGGGGCGAAGCCACCAAGTTATCTTATCGTTGGCTGTCAAAACTGGAATGTTTTGGTCGGTTGGCGATATGATTTTTGGGATATTGTGGACACAATATCTGAGCTCGCAAAGCCTTACAAAAATGTTGAATCTATTTTGAAAAACGTACTGACAGTGTCTGTAAGCTTACATTGTCAGTACAAGTATCTATGAAGGAGGAAAAGCCATATGAAAAGAGATATACGTAGTATTCGGAAACAATTTCGCTTAACAGAAACGGAGGAAAAACAAATACTAGATTTAATGAGAGAGAAAGGAGAGGATAATTTTTCTGATTTTCTCCGTAAAAGCTTACTATTGTCTGATGGACAAAAACAGATGGAAAAATGGTTCAACCTTTGGAAAAAACAAAAGTTGGAACAAATTAGCCGTGATGTTCATGAAATATTAATAATTGCTAAAATAAATCATCAGGTTACTCAAGAACATGTTTCTATTTTGTTAACTTGTATTCAGGAATTAATTAAAGAGGTAGAAAAAACAAGTCCTCTTAGTGAAGATTTTCGTAACAAATACATGAGGTAGTAGAGTGGAGCACCGATATAGAACAAATTTAAAAAAAGTCTTTTTATCTGACCTAGAATTAGTCAAATTGAATGAAAATATCTCAAAAAGTAACTGCTTATCATTCTCAGAATATGCTAGACGAACTCTACTAAATCCTGGTATGAATTTTATCACCATTGATACAAACAGTTATCAAGATTTGATTTTTGAATTAAAACGAATCGGAAATAATATTAATCAAATAGCCAGAAGCATAAATTATTCGAATTTAATAACGAAAGTTGAATTAGATGAATTGAGAAAAGGTATAGAAGAGTTAATAGTAGAAGTGGAGAAAGATTTTCTTATTCAATCTGAAAAATTGAGGAAATTTTATGGTCATCACTAAACACTTTGCGATTCATGGAAAAAATTATCGTAGCAAACTAATCAAATATATTTTGAATCCAAGTAAAACAAAAAATCTAGCACTAGTTTCAGATTTTGGTATGAGAAATTATTTAGATTTTCCTAGTTATAAAGAACTAGTGAAGATGTACAATGATAATTTTTTAAGTAATGATGGTCTTTATGAATTTCGTCATGATAGGCAAGAAGTAAATCAACGAAAAATTCATTCTCATCACATCATTCAGTCCTTTTCTCCAGATGACCATCTCACTCCTGAACAAATCAATCGAATTGGTTATGAGACAGCTAAAGAGTTGACAGGAGGTAGATTTCGTTTTATCGTAGCAACTCATGTGGATAAAAATCATATCCACAATCACATCATCCTAAATTCAATTGATAAGAATTCTGATAAAAAGTTTATGTGGGATTATAAGGCAGAACATAATCTACGAATGGTTTCTGATCGTCTTTCAAAAATTGCAGGGGCAAAAATTATAGAAAATCGTTATTCTCATCGTCAGTATGAAGTTTATCGCAAAACAAATTACAGATATGAAATAAAACAACGGGTATATTTTCTAATCGAGAACTCAAAAAATTTTGAAGATTTTAAGAAAAAAGCTAAAGCTTTACATTTAGAAATTGATTTTAGACACAAGCATGTTACTTATTTTATGACTGATTCAAATATGAAACAAGTCGTACGTGATAGTAAATTGAGTAGAAAACAACCTTATAATGAAACTTATTTTGAGAAAAAGTTTGTTCAAAGGGAAATCATAAACATATTAGAATTCTTACTTCCGAAAATGAAGAATATGAATGAATTGATTCAACGAGCAGAAGTTTTTGGCTTAAAAATAATTCCGAAAGAAAAACATGTTCTATTTGAATTTGATGGGATTAAGCTTGCAGAGCAGGAATTGGTAAAAACGAATCTGTATAGTGTTAGTTATTTTCAAGACTATTTTAATAACAAAAATGAAACTTTTGTCTTAGATAATAAAAATATAGTTGAACTTTACAATGAAGAAAAGATAATTAAAGAAAAAGAGTTGCCGTCATAAGAGATGGTATGGAAATCTTATCAAGATTTCAAGAGAAATAGAGATGCTATTCATGAGTTTGAAGTAGAGTTGAATCTTAATCAAATAGAAGAAGTAGTAGACGATGGAATGTACATTAAGGTACATTTTGGCATCCGACAAGAAGGACTTATTTTTGTACCAAATATTCAGATCAATATGGAAGAAGAAAAAGTTAAAGTATTTCTCAGAGAAACTAGTTCTTACTATGTATATCATAAAGATTCAGTAGAAAAAAATCGCTTTATGAAAGGTAAAACTTTGATTAGACAATTTAATCTTCAGTATGAACCACAGTATATGTATAGAAGAATTCCTCTTAGCAAAATTAAAGAAAAAATAGAACAATTAGATTTTCTTATATCTGCGGAAAATAGTCCGAATGATTTTGAAGATATAACAAATGATTTCATTGCCCAAATATCATATCTAGAGAATATGATTGAACAAGTCCAAAATAAAATTGATGATTTAACTAATTTAGAGGAAGTATTGTTGAATAATACGACAAATAGTTCTAGCAATTTAGAAAATAGTATTCAAGGTAAAAGTTCAGTAGATACAATAGAGAAGGATTTATACGTATATAAAGGAAGAATTGAAAAACTTAAGGAACAACATAGAGAAGCTATAAATTTATTTGAAATGTTTAATCGTACGTTAAAGAACTACAAGAAAACAAAAAATACGAAATCTAGCAAGGAAAATGAGATACATTTAGAGTAAATAATTTCCTAAAAAGTATATATGGAATAGTTTCATGTGCCAATTTGTCACATTTTGAAATATAAAAAATAACTATATTATACTTGTTTTAGGAGACAACAAATGTTGAAAAGGATTAGAGATTTACGTGAAGATGATGATTTAACACAAGAATATATTGCGAAAATCGTTTTGAATTGTACAAGATCAGCTTATTCTAAAATGGAAGCTGGTAGCAGGCTAATCTCTATAAATGACCTTATCAAACTTGCAGATTTTTATAAGGTGAGTCTAGACTACCTTGTAGGTCGAGTGGATAATAAAGAAGACCATTACTCCAAAAAGTAGTAGGTTAAGAAAGCACATTGACAATTGAATAGTCCAAAATGGTACTTTCCTCATTTGTGGAGCAGTTTTGAATGGCTCGCCATGATAAGAGCGACATTAAAACCATCAATAAAATAGAGCGATACTTTATATGCCATGATACAAATGATATACAATGATACTTCTGACCGTTCAGGCTGCCACCGTAAAAGAGCAGTAAGTGAAATTCTTATGATGACTTCATCAGTCATGCCATGGAGGAGAAAATATTTTTTTAGGAAGGATAATGACATGAATATAAAATATATATCTGTCGAAAATTCCATTGCAGAATGGGCTGATAAAAAGGGAATTCTAAAAAGATGGGATGGTTTAAATCAATATACATTGAACAGATGGATTAAAGAAATGCGAGAAAACAGAACATTTTCCATGTATGTAATTAACCCAACCCATAAACTTGTTTTCATTAATCTAGAAGGATTTGAAAGTTTCTTAAGATGGAAGCAAAAGCGGACAAAATAAGGAAGTCATGGTATAATATAGGATAGTTATTTATTCTATACAACAATGATTTATTTCTTTTTAAGAGTTAAGAGGAATTAAATTATGTATTATGTAACTAAAACAAATTCAAAAGGGCAACCCTTATATCAAGTGGTTGAAAAGTACAAAGATCCACTAACAGGAAAGTGGAAATCAGTAACTGTAAGTTATACTAAGAATACTAGTAGGGCGAGGAAACAAGCTGAAAGAGAGGTTCTTGATAAAATAGATAGACTAACTACTTCATTTGAAAGTCAGTATAGTCCTGAACTGATTACAACATTTGGAGAGTTAAAAGAAAATTGGTTTCAGACTTGGTGTGTCTCTGTTAAACCACAAACAATTCAGAGAGAACTACTGGTTATGAAGCGTCTTGGGAAAATTATAGGAGATGATTTTTTGTTAGACAGGATTACTCCACTTCTGATGAAAAATAGTCTCAATAAATATTTAGAAATGTATGATGCATCGCCTTCAACAATGACTCATATAAAAAGTACTTGTAATAAGATTTTTAATCATGGTGTGTTATATAATGTCATTAAGTTTTCTCCAATGACTGCGGTAAAACTAGATATTTCACTAGAGAAAAGGCGTAAAGCAAAAGAAAGACATGATTCTAAATTTCTAGAAATCCATGAATTACATGCATTTTTTGATGTGTTACGCCAATGCAGAAATGCAAACTATTATGATCTTGCTATAGTATTGTTGCTTACAGGTATTCGAATTAGTGAAGCAGCATTTTTACCATCAGATATTGATTTTGAAAAAGGAATCTTGCATATTGATAAAGCACTTCAATATCATTGTTTAAAAGTTGAACAATTTCATTTTGATACAACTAAAACACTCAATTCAATTAGAGAAGTAGCTTTGCCTGAAGCTGCAAGCGAAGCTATTAAAAGGACAATACAGAGAAATAAAGAGTTTGATGCTTATATGAAGAAACATCCCTGTCCTGCTTTTACACATTCTGAAAGTGTATTTAGAACAGAATACGGCTCTCCAATAACATCAAGCACTTTTCGTCAAATTTTGAAACGAATAGAAGGAAAATTATTGACAAATTGTTTAAGTGACTATGGTTTTAAGTGGGTAAAACATGTTACTCCCCATTCGTTTAGGCATATGCATATTAGTTACCTTCAAAGCAATGAGATGCACATAGCAGTGAAAGATATTATGACTAGAGTAGGACATGCTAACTTTGAGACAACAATGGGCTATACACATAATATAAATCGTTCACAAGAAAATACTGTAAAAGCCTTAAATCAATTTGTAGAAAATCACAATTTCCATTTTGAAGAATTGAAAAGTTATACCTGTAAATATTCCAGAATGATTGAAAAATTCATTGAAACTAGTGATAATAGCAATAAAGTAGAATTAAGTGTTGATGAGTTCAAAGACTTGTTACATCTTAGTCCACGTTACTCGCCTAAAAATATTGTTTCAAATTTACTATTAAAAATCAAAAAAGATATTGTCAAATACCACCCACAGTTTGATATAAAGATTGTGAAATCAAGCGAGAATCAAATCAGAGGTTTTTCCATTGCATGGTAGTTTTGGTGTTCGCTTGGTGTTTAGACAATAGTAAAATAAAATAGGGGCTCTAAACCCTTGCTACGAAAGGAAAAAAACTCAATGGCTACTATTCAATGGTTTCCTGGTCACATGTCTAAAGCGCGTCGACAGGTGCAGGAGAATTTAAAATTTGTTGATTTTGTGACGATTTTGGTGGATGCACGCTTGCCTCTATCTAGTCAAAATCCTATGTTGACCAAGATTGTTGGTGACAAACCAAAACTCTTGATTTTAAACAAGGCAGACTTGGCCGACCCAGCAATGACCAAGGAATGGCGTCAGTATTTTGAATCACAAGGAATCCAGACGCTAGCTATCAACTCCAAAGAGCAAGTGACTGTAAAAGTTGTGACGGATGCTGCTAAGAAACTCATGGCTGATAAGATTGCTCGTCAAAAAGAACGTGGTATTAAGATTGAAACCTTGCGTACTATGATTATTGGAATTCCAAATGCTGGTAAATCCACTCTCATGAACCGTTTGGCTGGCAAGAAAATTGCTGTTGTCGGAAACAAACCAGGTGTGACCAAGGGACAACAATGGCTCAAAACTAATAAAGACCTGGAAATCTTGGATACACCAGGGATTCTCTGGCCTAAGTTTGAGGATGAAACTGTTGCGCTTAAGTTGGCCTTGACTGGAGCTATTAAAGACCAGTTGCTTCCTATGGATGAGGTAACTATTTTTGGTCTCAATTATTTCAAAGAACATTATCCAGAAAAGCTGGCTGAACGCTTCAAACAAATGAAAATTGAAGAAGAAGCTCCGGTTATTATTATGGACATGACCCGCGCCCTCGGTTTCAGAGACGGCTATGACCGTTTCTACAGTCTCTTCGTGAAGGAAGTCCGTGATGGTAAACTCGGTAACTATACCTTAGATACATTGGAAGACCTAGATGGCGACGATTAAAGAAATCAAAGAACTCCTTGCTACAGTCAAAGACCTTGATAACACTATTTTTTTAGATCTTGAAAAGGACAATCGCTCTGGAGTTCAAAAGGAAATCAGCAAGCGTAAAAAAGCCATTCAAGCTGAATTGGATGAGGATCTTCGTTTGGAATCCATGCTTTCCTACGAAAAAGAACTTTATAAGCAAGGATTGACCTTAATTGCTGGTGTTGATGAGGTCGGCCGTGGTCCTCTGGCTGGACCTGTAGTCGCTGCAGCCGTTATTTTACCTAAAAATTGTAAGATTAAAGGTCTCAACGACAGCAAGAAAATTCCTAAAAAGAAACATCTGGAAATTTTCCAAGCCGTTCAAAACCAAGCCCTGTCAATCGGCATTGGTATCATGGATAATCAAGTCATCGACCAAGTCAATATCTATGAAGCAACCAAACTAGCTATGAAGGAAGCAATCTCCCAGCTCAGGTCTCAACCAGAGCACCTTTTGATAGATGCCATGAAGTTGGAATTACCAATTTCACAAACCTCCATCATCAAAGGTGATGCTAATTCTCTTTCAATTGCAGCAGCTTCCATAGTAGCCAAGGTGACACGTGATGAATTGATGAATGACTACGATCAGCAGTTCCCTGGCTATGATTTTGCTTCTAATGCAGGATATGGAACAGCTAAACACCTAGAAGGACTGAAAAAACTAGGAGTTACCCCAATTCACCGAACCAGCTTTGAACCCGTTAAATCACTGGTTTCAGGTAAAAAAGAAAGTTAAGTTAGAAGGAATGATTATGGAGGAACAGTCAAAAACACTCAGTTCCAAGAAAGAATTTGCCTTTGCCTCGAGCACCATATTATCCCAAGTTGGACGAGGCATCATTGTCGGTCTCGTTGTTGGAATTATCGTTGGATCCTTTCGTTTCTTAATTGAAAAAGGCTTCCACCTGATACAAGGACTTTATCAAGAACAAGCGCACCTAGTGCGCAATCTTTTTGTACTGGTTTTGTTTTATGTATTCATCTGCTGGCTCAGTGCTAAACTAACACGGTCAGAAAAAGATATCAAAGGCTCAGGAATTCCTCAAGTCGAAGCCGAATTAAAGGGACTCATGACCCTCAACTGGTGGGGAGTTCTTTGGAAAAAATATGTGCTAGGTATTCTTGCTATTGCAAGTGGACTTATGCTGGGGCGTGAAGGACCAAGTATTCAACTTGGAGCAGTTGGTGGAAAAGGTATTGCCAAGTGGCTCAAATCTAGTCCAGTAGAGGAACGCTCCCTGATTGCTAGTGGTGCAGCCGCAGGATTAGCCGCAGCATTTAACGCTCCAATAGCAGGTCTCCTCTTTGTTGTAGAAGAAGTCTATCATCATTTTTCGCGTTTTTTCTGGGTTTCCACTCTAGCAGCTAGTCTCGTAGCAAACTTTGTTTCTTTACTCATATTTGGCCTAACACCCGTACTGGATATGCCAGATAATATCCCTCTCATGACCTTAGATCAGTATTGGATTTACTTGGTTATGGGGATTTTTCTAGGACTTTCTGGGTTTCTCTATGAGAAAGCTGTATTAAACGTCGGCAGAGTTTATGATTGGCTTGGTCAAAAAATGCGTTTGGATAGAGCTTATTATCCAGTTCTGGCCTTCATTCTCATCATACCAGTGGGAATTTTCTTACCACAAATCCTTGGTGGTGGAAATCAGGTTGTCCTTTCCCTAACTGAGCAAAATTTTAGTTTCCAAGTTCTATTAGCTTACTTTTTGGTTCGCTTTGTTTGGAGCATGATTAGTTATGGAAGTGGCCTTCCAGGAGGAATATTCCTACCAATTTTGGCGCTTGGTTCCTTACTTGGTGCCCTAGTTGGTGTTATTTGTGTCAATCTTGGGCTTGTCAGTCAAGAGCAGTTTCCTATATTTGTCATTCTAGGAATGAGTGGCTATTTTGGAGCAATATCTAAGGCTCCCTTAACTGCTATGATACTTGTAACTGAGATGGTAGGAGATATTCGCAATCTCATGCCACTTGGATTAGTAACTCTAGCTGCCTATATCATCATGGATCTGCTCAAGGGGACGCCAGTCTATGAGGCCATGCTTGAAAAAATGCTGCCTGAAGAAGCAACAGATGAAGGAGAAGTCACCCTCATTGAAATTCCTGTATCAGACAAAATCGCTGGAAAACAGGTTCATGAACTCAACCTACCACACAATGTTCTCATCACAACCCAAGTCCATAACGGCAAGAGACAAACAGTTAACGGCTCAACCAGAATGTATCTCGGTGATATGATTCATCTGGTTATTCCAAAAAGTGAAATTGGTAAAGTAAAAGATTTGTTGTTGTAGATCACAAATTGTTTTACATAATTTTTATTATGTAAAATATATATCAAGAATATTTTGTTGATTTTGATAAGGGAGGACATACATCATAATGAAAATACTAGATGTTCTATATGAGTTTTATGGTGATTTTGAATTCATTAAAGAAAAGTGGAATGAAAAATACGAAGGTATTCTTATCAAAATAAAGGATGAGCAAGAATATAAAAGATGCCGCTTAGCAAAAAGAACACAGAAAAAAGAAGGATATTTTACAGTTTTTTGGAAAAAAGACCAAAATAACATGAACATTCCTTATACTAATGAAGATTTGGGAACTGAACTTGTTATTGTTGTCATCGATAATGATAACAAGGGGCTATTTATTATTCCAAACGAAGTTGCTATTCGTAAAAAAATTCTCTCGACAAAAAACAGCAAAGGAAAAATGTCCATGCGATTTTATCCGCCTTGGTGCACAAATTTAAATACAACGGCTCAATCAACACAAAAATGGCAATTGAAATTTTTTAGAGAAATTGACTTATAAGAATGACTTTGAAAATTTTCTAGTAGATTCATATCAAACACAATGTACTTTATAATCGAAATGTACTTTATAATCGAAATGTACTTTATTTTAAGGCAAGATAAAGTACATTTTTTTGATCCAATAGCTTAGATACATAATATACAAAAATACCCCATTTTAAACCTCTTGTAAGCCTAAAAACCTTGGTTTAACAAGGTTTTAAATTTTAGTAAATTACATTTTCACTAAAATTCAAGTTTAAGAAATTTCCAGTTTTCACTTTGATAACGTACATTTTCAGCTATTTTTGTACCAAAAAAATTTTTTAGTTATAATAACTTTTTTAGTTATAAAACTATCCGTTTTAGACAGGTCTAAGTCTTTTTTAAAAAGCTCCACAACATCTTTCCGAAAAACTATAATTTTCTTGAAAAATAAATAAGTCTATGCTATACTACTAGTAGACTTATTTATGGAGAAAATACATGAAACGTGAGATTTTACTGGAACGAATCGACAAACTAAAACAAATCATGCCCTGGTATGTTCTGGAATACTACCAATCTAAGCTGGCTGTACCTTACAGTTTTACAACCTTGTACGAATACCTCAAGGAATACGATCGATTTTTTAGCTGGGTTTTGGAGTCTGGTATTTCAAACTCTGATAAAATGTCTGATATTCCTTTATCTGTCTTGGAAAACATGTCAAAGAAAGATATAGAGTCTTTTATCCTTTATCTTCGAGAACGTCCTTTGCTGAATGCCAACACAACAAAGCAAGGTGTTTCACAGACAACTATCAATCGGACATTGTCAGCACTTTCTAGTCTTTACAAGTATCTGACCGAGGAAGTTGAAAACGACCAGGGAGAACCTTATTTCTATCGTAATGTAATGAAGAAAGTTTCAACTAAGAAAAAGAAAGAAACACTTGCTGCTAGAGCTGAAAACATCAAGCAAAAGCTCTTTCTAGGTGATGAAACAGAAGGTTTTCTAACTTATATTGACCAAGAGTACCCACAACAGCTCTCAAATCGTGCCTTATCCTCCTTTAATAAAAATAAAGAACGTGATTTGGCCATTATCGCCCTTCTCTTGGCATCGGGTGTTCGCTTATCTGAAGCTGTTAATCTGGATCTAAGAGATCTCAATCTCAAGATGATGGTTATTGATGTCACTCGAAAAGGTGGCAAACGTGACTCGGTCAATGTCGCTGCCTTTGCTAATCCTTATCTAGAGAATTATCTAGCCATTAGGAGTCAACGCTATAAGACGGAAAAAACAGATACAGCACTCTTTCTGACACTTTACCGAGGTGTTCCTAATCGTATCGATGCTTCTAGCGTTGAGAAAATGGTAGCTAAGTATTCTGAGGACTTCAAAGTCCGTGTAACACCCCATAAACTACGACATACCCTAGCAACTAGGCTCTATGATGCTACTAAATCGCAAGTTTTAGTCAGCCACCAGCTAGGACATGCCAGCACACAAGTCACTGACCTCTATACCCATATCGTTAATGATGAACAAAAGAATGCTCTAGATAGTTTATAAAATACATAAAATAAATTATGTAATAAATTAGAGATGGAGTAAATAAACTATCAGTATTATTTGATCAAATCACATGCAATATCTGACCTAGTAAATAGCTTTAAAGAATTTGAATTAAAATTTATGTGACTACTAGCTTATCTTCCTTTGTAATATACCGGATAAGCAAATCATTTGTCATTGATATTTATCTTAAAATAAGAGGATTAAACAAAAAATAAATCAAATTGAACACCTATAAAAACAAGCTGCCTGCGATGTCCAATATTTTATCAGAAAATAAAATTCCTTTAAAAACAATCACGGACAGGGTTGGTCATTCCGACTCTGAAGTCACTACTTCTATCTACACCCACGTCACAAAGAACATGAAAGATGAAGCAATCAATGTACTGAATAAAGTTATGAAAAAGATTTTTTAAAAAGTTTTGCCCCTTTTTCCCCCTGAACAGAAAAAAAGCCCTTCGGATAAAATCCGAGGGGCTAGAAACGTTGTTAAATCAACGGCCGAACTTTTGAATTTCAAGGTTCGGGATAAAATAGTTCACTGAACTATTTTATTTTTTAAGGTTGTAGAATGATTTCAATCCACGGTATTCTGCTACTTCACCAAGTTGGTCTTCGATGCGAAGCAATTGGTTGTATTTAGCAATACGGTCTGTACGTGAAAGTGAACCAGTCTTAATTTGGCCTGCGTTAGTTGCAACTGCGATGTCAGCGATTGTTGAATCTTCAGTTTCACCTGAACGGTGTGATACAACGGCAGTGTAACCAGCTTCTTTAGCCATTTCGATAGCATCAAATGTTTCAGTAAGAGTACCGATTTGGTTAACTTTGATAAGGATTGAGTTAGCAGCTCCTTCAGCAATACCTTTTTCAAGGTAAGCAGTGTTTGTTACGAAGAAGTCGTCACCAACCAATTGAACTTTACCACCAAGACGTTCAGTAAGAGCTTTCCATCCATCCCAGTCGTTTTCGTCCATACCATCTTCGATAGTGATGATTGGGTATTTGTTTACCAACTCTTCAAGGTAGTCGATTTGTTCTGCAGAAGTACGAACAGCAGCTCCTTCACCTTCGAATTTAGTGTAGTCGTAAACTTTACGTTCTTTATCGTAGAATTCTGATGATGCACAGTCAAATCCGATAAATACGTCTTTACCTGGAACATAACCAGCAGCTTCGATAGCAGCAAGGATAGTTTCTACTCCATCTTCAGTTCCTTCGAAACGAGGAGCGAATCCACCTTCGTCACCTACAGCTGTTTCAAGACCACGACCTTTAAGGATTTTCTTAAGTGCGTGGAAGATTTCAGCACCCCAACGAAGAGCTTCTTTGAATGTTGGTGCACCAGCAGGTACGATCATGAATTCTTGGAAAGCGATTGGAGCATCTGAGTGAGAACCACCATTGATGATGTTCATCATTGGAGTTGGAAGAACTTTAGTGTTGAATCCACCAAGGTAGCTGTAAAGTGGGATTTCAAGGTAGTCAGCAGCAGCGCGAGCTACAGCGATAGACACACCAAGAATTGCGTTAGCACCCAATTTACCTTTGTTAGGAGTACCGTCAAGTGCGATCATAGCACGGTCGATAGCTTGTTGGTCACGTACATCGTAGCCGATGATTGCTTCAGCAATGATGTTGTTTACGTTGTCAACAGCTTTTGTTGTACCAAGACCAAGGTAACGAGATTTGTCACCGTCGCGAAGTTCAACTGCTTCGTGTTCACCAGTAGAAGCTCCTGATGGAACCATACCACGTCCGAAAGCACCTGATTCAGTGTAAACTTCTACTTCAAGTGTTGGGTTACCGCGTGAGTCTAGGACTTCGCGAGCGTAAACATCAGTAATAATTGACATTTTTTACTCTCCTTATGAGTTAAATTTTTTACACCTCTATAATACCTTAAAAACCCTCCTTTTTCAAGAAAAAACGTTATCTTTGTGTAAATTTTCCTTAACTTTATAAAGTAATCGCTTTCTTTCATATGTTTTCTTTTTATTTTTATGATATACTATTTTCATGACAGATTTATCAAAACAATTACTTGAAAAAGCTCATGGTGGGCCAAAACTAAATCCGGATGAGCAAAGACGCTATCTTGGTACTTTTGAGGAAAGAGTTCTTGGATATGCAGATATTGACACAGCAAATAGTCCCCAGCTAGAAAAAGGCTTTTTATCTATTTTAGAAAACCTTCAAGAAAAAGCAGAACCACTATTTGTGAAGATTTCACCAAATATCGAATTTGACAAACAAGTTTTCTACTTAAAAGAAGCAAAAGAAACTGATAGTCAAGCTACCATTGTATCTGAAGAGCATACTTCTTCTCCTTTTGGCCTGATTATCCACACCAATGCACCAGTTCAAGTAGAAGAAAAGGATCTTCGACTTGCTTTTCCAAAACTTTGGGAAGTTAAAAAGGAAGAACCATCCAAAACATCCTTATGGAAAAAATGGTTTGGCTAAATATTGCGCATATTTAATAAGTGCCCAATATTGGCAGCCGTGTGCTCCAGATAGAGACTGGCATTTTTCAGACTATCTTCTAGTGGTTCACTTTTCTCCAATATAGAAAAGACAGCTTGGATATTTTCAAATGGTAGGGGAGGTAAATCTTCGGCAAGACTACCACAAATAGCGACAACAGGAACTCCGACAGGGGTTCTTTTTGCTATGCCTATCGGCGCTTTCCCAGCAAAGCTTTGACTGTCCAATCTACCTTCACCAACGATAACCAAGTCAGCATCTGCAACTTTCTTATCAAAATTGATTAGATCCAAGCAGGTATCAATTCCCGACACGATATTTGCCTGAGCAAAGGCACACAAACCGCCAGCAAGGCCTCCACCAGCTCCTGCTCCTTTAATTTGCAATGTTGCAGGTGAGACTTTTTCATAAAAGTCTTGGATTGCTTGATCTACGACTGGAAACATAGTAGGATTTAGGCCTTTTTGCTTGCCAAAAATGTAGGTCGCACCTTGAGGACCACATAAGGGACTCACGACATCTGCTAAAATACGAATGTGAACATCTTCAGGAATTTCATAGCGATTTTTTGTTGAAACAGAAGCTAAGTCCAATAAGGATTGACCGAAAGCAGGCAAGACATTTCCATCCCTATCATAAAATTGATAACCTAAACCAGCAGCGATCCCAATTCCTCCGTCATTACTGGCCGTGCCACCAACGCCGATATAGATTTCTTTAATCCCTTTAACAATGAGATGACGAATCAACTCTCCAATACCACAAGTTTGGATTTGAAGTGGGTTTCGTTCCTCTAGCGGAATTTTTCCAAGGCCAACCAAATCAGCAACTTCGAATAGTGTCAGTTGACCTTTTTGAAAATAGCGCATGGCTTCTTTTTGACCAAAAGGTCCTGTCACTTTGATCCATTTTTCTTCAAGATCGAGAGAATGTCGAATAGCATCTACAGTACCTTCTCCCCCATCACCAACAGGGCAGAGGAGACATTCTACATCTGATATCGATTGTTGGAAGCCTCTTTTTATTGCTTCAGCTACCTGTTGAGCTGTCAAGCTTTCCTTAAACGAATCCGGTGCAATTACAATCTTCATATTTTCCCTCATTCTAAACAGTCAATCAAAGGAAGAACTTCTAAAAAATCTCTCTTGTCAACATGATATTGTATTTCTTTTTTGAGCACTTCTTTGGCACAAAAGGCGATTCCTATTCCTGCCGATTTCAACATTAATAGGTCATTTGCTCCATCACCGATTGCAATTGTTCTATCTTTAGAAAGTTTTAGTTCCTCTCTCCATTGTTCTAGAGTCTCTTTTTTGACCTGGGGACTGATAATTTGTCCAACTAATTTTCCTGTTAGAAAACCGTCTTTGACTTCAAGTTGGTTTGCAGAGAAATAGGCAATGTCGAGGGATTTTGCTAATCTCTCAACTATTGGAGTAAATCCACCGGACACCAGACCAACTAGGATTCCATTCTTTTGGAGAATGGAAATGAATTCCTGGGCATTTGGCGTTAGTTGAATAGACTTGAAGACTTTATCAAAGACCGAAATAGGAAGACTTTCCAACAAGGAAACTCTTTTTCGTAAACTGCTTTCAAAGTCTAACTCTCCTCTCATTGCCCGACTTGTAATCAGCGAAATTTCCTCCTCACGACCTGCCTCTTTACCCAAAAGATCAATCACTTCTTCTAGGATTAAGGTTCCATCAACATCCATAACACACAAATCTTTTACTTGAGACATCAGTTCTCCTCTCTAAATAGCCCAAAAATCGTATGAAGTCATCATACGATTTTATCTATCAATTAACTAAACTATGGTACAAGTCAAGGTATGACCTGCAGGCTGTATCCCATGAGAAATCACACTCCATAGCTTGTTTTTGTAGATTTCTCCAAACATCAGGATGGTTTCTATACAAGTCCAAAGCTGTTTGGAAAGTCCAATTTAACCAGTAAGGAGATAGATTGTCAAAGCTAAAGCCAGTACCGCTTCCTTCGATTGGATTGAAAGCGCGAACGGTATCTCGCAAGCCACCAACTTCATGGACCAATGGCAAGGTTCCGTAACGCATGGCCATCATCTGAGACAAGCCACATGGTTCAAAACGACTTGGCATGAGGAAGAGGTCACAAGCAGCGTAGACTTCTTGAGCAAGTTTGACATCAAAAGTAATATTTGCTGATAGCTTGTCTGGGTAGATTTGAGCAAACCATGAGAAAGCTCCTTCAAAGGCTGGATCGCCAGTTCCCAAAAGAACAATCTGAACATCATTTTGCAAGATATGGTGAAGACTTTCAACCACCACATCAAAACCTTTTTGACGTGTCAAACGAGAAACAATTCCCACCAGTGGAACGTCGGCTCTAACTGGCAAGCCAACTCTTTCTTGCAATTTTGCCTTGTTTTGGGCCTTCCCAGACAAATCTTCCTGATTAAAATGATAATCTAATAGGGTATCCGTCTGAGGATTATAAAGATCAGCATCAATCCCGTTCACGATACCAGATACTTTACCAGACTCCATTCGAAGAATTTGATCCAAGTTACATCCGAACTGACTGGTCATAATTTCATGAGCATAGCTAGGCGAAACAGTTGAAACACGATCCGCATAAAGAATACCAGCCTTCATCCAGTTCAGACAATTGTTCCAGCGAAGGGTACCATCAGCATAACGCTCAAAACTGATTCCAAACAAATCACCCAACATTCCTTCTGAGAATTGTCCTTGGAATTCCAAATTATGAATGGTTAAAACAGTTTTTATTCCTTGATAGGCTTGAATCCAACGGTATTTTTCCTTTAACAAGAAAGGAATCATAGCTGTATGGTAGTCATGAACATGGAGAAGGTCAGGAATAAAGTCAATTCTTTCCATAGCCTCAATGGCAGCCAGTTGGAAAAAGGCAAAGCGTTCTCCGTCATCAAAATCACCGTAAACATGACCACGGAAGAAATAGTATTGGTTGTCAATAAAGTAGAAGGTCACACCATTTAGTACTGTTTTCTTAATCCCACAGTACTGTCTGCGCCAACCAACACTCACCTCAAAATGAAGAACATCTTCAATCTGATTTCCAAATTTAGCCTCTACCATGTCATAGTAGGGTAAAATCACTGCAACTTCATGCCCAGCTTTTACCAGTGATTTAGGAAGAGCGCCAATGACGTCTCCCAAACCACCTGTTTTTGAAAAGGGTGCACCCTCAGCTGCTACAAATAAAATTTTCATGAATGAATATCCTCTGTTACTTTAGCACCTTTCTTAACGACGACTGGATGTTCTGCAGTTCCACGGATCACAACTCCATCCGCAACTTCAACACCCTTGTCCAAGATCGCATATTCGACCTGAGCACCTTCTCCAATAACAACACGAGGGAAAAGTAAGCTATCTTTAACCAAGCTATCCTTGTGTACATGAATATTACGTGATAAAACAGAATTTGCCACTTGACCTTCAATGATACTACCAGAGGCAAACTGAGAAGTGCTTACCTTAGATGTATTAGCATAATAAGTTGGCTCTTCGTTTTTGACCTTTGTATAAATCTTTTGATTTGGTGAGAAGAGAGAGTAGAATTTTTGAGATTCAAGCATATCTTTGTTAGCTTGGTAATAAGACTCTACAGAATGAATATTTGCCAGATAACCTGTGTATTCGTAGGCAAAAGCCCCTTCTTTTGCAGCCAAATCTCGTAAAACATAGCGCAATTTCTCTGGATGTTCTTTTTTAGCTTCTTCTTCTAAACGTTCAATCAACCAAGGTGTATCAACGACAAAGATATCTGTGGACATATTGTAAACTTCATCTGTTGATTTACTATCAAAGAGTCTATGAGAACGAACATGGTCTGTTTCATCCACTTCCAAGATTGCATTGACTTCTGAAATATCTTTCTTAGGAAGTTTCTTATAAACTACAGTGATAGGTCCCTTTGTTGTAGTGTGTAGATGGAAAACTTGGTTCAAATCGATATTAATCAAAACATCACAGTTGAGTGAAACTGTTTGGTTTGAGCCAGAACGTTTCAAATAAGTAAGAAGCTGTTGGTAGTATTCTTTTCCAACTGTACTACTTTCCACACGGGTATTGTAAATACCTAGATAATAGTGACTTAGAAGAGTTGACAAGCCCCACTCACGTCCTGAACGAATATGGTCAAAGACTGAGCTAATATTATCTTGTTGGAAAATACCAAAAATACTACGAACACCAGCGTTAGCAAGACTTGAGAGCGGGAAGTCAATCAAGCGATATTTACCACCAAATGGCAAACTAGCTACTGGACGGTGGTCTGTCAGTGTTGACATATCATGAAAACCAACTGTGTTTCCTAAAATGGCAGAATATTTATCAATCTTCATCTGTTGCTACCCCCACTACTTCATCATATCCTACAACTTGTACTTCTTCTGTTCCATCGATTTCGACACCATCAGAAATAACTGCACCTTCACCAATAATGGCACGTTTAATTTTAGCTCCCTGACCAACAATTGCACCACTCATGATAACTGAATCTACTACTTCTGCCCCTTCTCGAACTTGTGATCCTGTTGAAAGGATGGAATGTTTAACAGTTCCATCTACGAAACAGCCATCAACAACCAAGGAATCTTCCACATGAGCGTTTGCCCCAAGGAAGTTTGGTGGTGAAATCAAATTTCTTGAGTAAATCTTCCATTGACGGTTACGGCTATCCAAGGCATTTTCTGGAGAAATATATTCCATGTTCGCTTCCCAAAGCGACTCAATCGTACCAACGTCTTTCCAGTAACCATTAAATTCGTAGGCATAGACACTTTCACCTGACTCAAGGTAATTTGGAATGACATTCTTACCAAAGTCTGACATATCGACATTACTCTTTTCAGCAGCAACTAGCATATTGCGAAGGCGTTGCCAATCAAAGATGTAAATCCCCATAGATGCTTTGGTAGATTTAGGTTGGGCTGGTTTTTCTTCAAATTCAACAATGCGGTTATTGGCATCTGTATTCATGATACCAAAACGGCTTGCTTCTTTAAGAGGGACATCTAGAACAGCTACTGTCAAGCTGGCATTATTATCCTTGTGAGACTGGAGCATATCATCATAGTCCATTTTGTAGATGTGGTCCCCAGATAGAATCAAAACATACTCAGGATTAACACTGTCGATATAGTCGATATTTTGGTAAATAGCGTGACTAGTCCCTTCAAACCAACGATTTCCTTCACTTGCTGAATAAGGTTGAAGAATAGAGACACCAGAATTGATACCGTCTAATCCCCAACTTGAACCATTCCCAATATGATTGTTAAGAGCAAGTGGTTGATACTGTGTGATGACTCCAACATTGTGAATGCCTGAGTTGGCACAGTTTGAGAGAGCAAAGTCAATGATACGGTAGCGCCCACCAAATTGCACAGCTGGTTTTGCAATGCTTTGAGTGAGTTTACCGAGACGAGTTCCTTGCCCACCAGCAAGAATCAAAGCTAACATTTCATTCTTCATTTTCTACTCCTTTTTGGTTTTTACTTGTGACAATTTTAGTAGGTTTCAAGCGACGTTTGATTTTCCATACACTTGCTCCCATAGCTGGTAGGGTAAAGGTCAGGGTCTGCTCATAATCTTTCCATAGTCCTTCTTGCGTTTGAACAGTTTGATTATGTTCTTTCCAAACGCCTCCCCACTCTTCTAACTCAGTATTCCAAACTTCTTCATAAATCCCTGCAACAGGAAGTCCAATTGTAAAATCTTTTCGTTCAACAGGTGCCATATTAAAGACACAAACTAACATATCATCCTTTTTACCCTTACGGATAAAGGAAAGAACACTCTGGTCTTGATTATCCGCATCGATGATTTCAATCCCATCATAGCTGGTATCGATTTCCCACAGACAGCGATGGGCTTTGTAAAACTGGTTTAACTGAGAAGTGAAATACTTCATCTTAGCATTCATTGGGTCTTCTAGATTAGACCATTCTAGCTGTTCTTCAGATTTCCATTCTAGAAATTGTCCATATTCACTACCCATGAAGAGCAATTTCTTACCTGGGTGACAAATTTGGTAAGTGTAGAGATTACGCAAACCTGCGAATTGATTATAACGATCTCCCCACATCTTGTGCATCATACTCTTCTTGCCATGAACCACTTCATCGTGTGAGAATGGTAGGAGATAATTCTCCTTGAAGACATACATAAAGCTGAAAGTCACCAGGTTAAAGTCGTATTTACGATAGATCGGATCTTCTTCGTAGAATCGGAGGATATCATTCATCCAGCCCATATTCCACTTATAATCAAATCCTAGACCATCTGAATCCTTGGTGTCAGTAATCTGAGTAGCTGATGAACTTTCCTCAGCTATCATCATAACGTCTGGATGAACTTGTTTAATCACATCATTCAAGCGTTGAAGGAAATAATAGCCCTCGTAGTTGAGATTTCCGCCATCTTTATTAGGCGTCCATGGTGCATCATCATAATCAAGATAGAGCATGTTGCTAACCGCATCCACTCGAATACCGTCCAAATGGTAAAAGTCAATCCAAAACTTGATACTAGAAATCAAGAAGGATTGGACTTCATTTTTTCCAAGGTCAAAATTGAGAGCACCCCAACCGTAGTTATGAGCCTTATTATGGTCTTGGTATTCAAAAGTCGGAGTCCCATCATAATAAGCCAAGGCATCATCATTAATGGTGAAGTGACCAGGCACCCAGTCCACAATAACTCCGATATTATTTAAGTGACATTCCTCAACAAAATCTTGAAACTCTTCAGGGCGACCATAGGCATGCTCTAGAGCAAAGTAACCCATAAGCTGATAGCCCCAACTCAAACCGAGAGGGTGGGACATCAAAGGCATAAACTCAATGTGAGTATAGTTCATCTCAACCAAGTAAGGAATGAGTTCATCTTTCAATTGAGCAAAACTATAAGGGCTACCATCAGGATTTCTCTTCCAAGATCCAGCGTGAACCTCGTAAATATTGACAGGACGCTCTTCAAAACTCAATCGTTTTCTACGGGCTAGCCAAAGACCATCTTTCCATTTCTTTTCTGGAATATCTGTTAAAATAGCACCAGTCCCAGGTCGTGCCTCATACCGTACAGCCAAAGGGTCAATCTTCATCAGCTGATGACCATTTGCACGTGTGATATGATACTTATAAATTTGGCCTTCATGAGCAAGGCTAGTAAAGACTTCCCAAACTCCAAATTCATTCCGTTCCATCGGAATTTGATTTTCAACCCAATTGGTGAAATCCCCTACCAAATAAACTGCTTGAGCATTGGGTGCCCACACACGAAAAGTATAGCCATACTCTCCATTTTTTTCTTCCCTATGTGCTCCCAGATAATGCTGGAGGTGAAAATTTTCACCTGCTATAAAGGTTTCTAAAGCTTTTTTCTTATTCATACACCCTCCTGTTTCTGTAAGCGTTTTCTATAGATTTATTATACTACCTTTTTAGGGAAGATTCAAGTAAATTACGGAATTTGCTAAAAATTCTTTTGAAAGTCTTCAACAAATTCACTGATGTGTTCACTTGTAAATCAAGAAAATTTTCAGAAATGCTTTGAAAACGAATTGTTTTTTAATAATATTATCATAAAGTTCGTTATTTTACTAATAAAAGTGGTGTTTTTAGCTAAAAAAACAAATCAGAAAACGAATTTCCTGATTTGTTTTTTCAAATATTTATAAAAGAAATACCAAAAGACGAACTAACATCTATAGTACTTTAAAAATGCTAACACTGACACCACCAACTTTGTTTTCCTCATCAGAAGGACTATTGGTCACCAAGAGTTCTAGATTTCCTGCATTTTCAAACTGGAACGCATCTCCTTTTGCATTAAAGACAATCAATAGGTGTTCTTCTCCATGAATCTCATAGACAATCCAACCACTATGCTCGTGAGCTGAATGAACAAAAACATGATGGTAAATCTCATCATAAGTAGGGTAAGAAAAGACACTGGTTTCTGTCTTCAATCGAATAATTTGACGGATAAAGTCAATACTATCTTGACTCTCATTAATCAAGTCCCAGTTCACTTGGTTCACACTGTCAGGAGCGTTATAGCTATTCATAGCACGCTCTCTATCATCATGGGTCAACTCACCATTTTCACCAGTCGCAACCAGTTTGGTACGACCAAATTCTTGACCGATTTCCATAAAGGCCATCCCTTGCATGAGTAGATTCATGGCTGTAGCAGTTTCGACTTTACGCATGATTTGCTCGGAACTTTGGTCTGGATGAAGGGTTGCCAACAAATCGTGAAGATTGTAATTGTCATGGGCCTCTACATAGTTAAGCACCTGATTTGGATGTATATAGGTTCCTAATTCACGACTGCCTAGGATCGCTTTGGCTAGAATTGGCTCTGTCGCAGCACCGCTAACAAAACCTGATTTGATAGCCCCGTAAACTTCTCCACCTTTGACAGCATCGCGTTGATTGTCATTAAAGAAACCAATATTTGGCATCTGGTAGGCATTGTCCTTCTTGGCCTTATCATAAGGCGCTAGGCCCGTTCCCATATCCCATCCTTCTCCATAAAGGATAATGTTAGGGTCAATTTCATCCAAGCTCTGACGAATCATCTGCATGGTCTTAACATCATGAATCCCCATCAAATCAAAACGGAAGCCGTCAATATTGTATTCCTGCACCCAGTATAGAAGAGAATCAATCATGTACTTGCGGAACATTTCGTGTTCACTGGCTGTTTCATTTCCAACACCCGTTCCATTCTGGAAGGTACCGTCTGGATTCATACGATAATAGTAATCAGGGACAGTTGTTTGGAAAGGTGCATCAACAACTGAGAAGGTATGATTATAGACTACATCCATAATGACACCAATACCCGCATCATGATAAGCTTGAACCATGGTCTTCAAATCACGAATAACCTGAGCTGGATCATCTGGATTAGTAGAAAGGCTTGTTTCTGGTGCATTATAGTTTTGTGGATCATAACCCCAGTTGTAGGTCACATTCCCATCCTCATCATATTCTTTATGACGATCTGCAATTGGTTGCAACTGAACATAATTGTAGCCCAGCTTCTTGATGTAATCAAAAACAGTTGACTGTCCGTACTGGTTAACCGTTCCAGTCTGAGCAGCACCCAAGAAAGTTCCTCGAAGATGTTCATCTACACCTGAGGTCGGTGATTTGGTCAAATCACGAATGTGCATTTCACAAATAACTGCCTTACATGAATTTGCCAAGCGCCAAGTAGCCTCAGAACCATGCTTGACCTCGAAGTTTGCAACTTGCTTTTCTTCATGGCTCAGGATAGCTGAACGTTTGCCATCAGGACTGGTCGCGATGGTATAAGGATCGCGTGTCACTGTTTGGTGATGAGGGAATTGGACTTGATACTGATAAGCCTTACCAGTCAAATCTTCCTCAACATCCAAACTCCAAACACCGATTGTATTGTCTTTATGGTTATAAGAGTAACTATTGCCCCTTTCCATATCAAATGTTTTCCAAACAGGTGCATCATTAGTAGGTGATTCATAAACAACAACCTGCACTTCTGTCGCTGTAGGAGCCCAAAGAGCAAAATGAGCCTGATTATCCTCTACACGGCAACCTAATTCCCCTTGGTAGCCCCAATGGTGGTCGAAACTAGCACTGTTAATGGCCTTGTCAAAGGCAAAAGGATTTTGATTCTTATAGAAAGGACTGGCAATAGCAGGATTTTCAGAGTAATAAATTCTGTCATCCCCTTCCAAAATCCAGACTTCTGTTAAAAGAGGATAGTGATTAAAACGGATAGCATATTCTTTACTGGTTTGGCCTGTATGAACCACAAAATTCAAACTTTCTAGTGGATGAGAACTTGGATGTTCAAAACTAAATAAGGCGCCAAAATAATCTTCTTTGTAGGTCAGCAAATCAATTCGCTGGTCCTGACTTTTTACAAAAGAGCAAGTGTCGTATTCTCCATTCTTGCGATGGTAATGAATGCGAATAGGGTAATTAAACATTTTTTATTTTTCCTTTTTACTTCTTAATTTGTTTCTATTTCACTAATAAATTCTTGATCGATTTTGTCCCGATTAACAAACATAGTCAAATTATCCAAACTCTGTTTTTAAACGATCATTACAGACTTTCTAGCCAAGCTTCATCTCGAACTTCGATACCAAGTTCTTGTGCCTTTTGAAGTTTACTTCCAGCATCTGCTCCTGCCACAACGAGGTCGGTCTTTTTAGAAACGCTGCCTGTCACCTTGGCACCCAGACTTTCGAGTTTACTTTTAGCTTCTGAGCGCTTGAGACGTTCCAATTTCCCAGTCAATACAACGGTCAAACCTGACAAGGCCGCATCCGCTACTACTGTCTGACCTTTGTAATCCAGATTGACCCCAGCTTCTTTCAATTCTCTGAGGAGAATTTCAGAGCCTTCTGTCGCAAAATAAGTCTGAAGACTCTTGGCAATCACACCACCCAAACTTTCAATACTAGCCACTTCCTCTGGATCTGCCTGAGCCAGATTTTCGATTGAATGAAAATGTTGAAGTAAGAGCTGACTGGCCTTGCTTCCGACATGACGAATTCCCAAACCAAACAAGAGTTTTTCGGCAGAATTTTCCTTAGATGCTTGAATGGCTTGATACAGTTTAGAAGCAGACTTTTCCTTGACCCCTTCTAAAAGGAGGAAATCCTCTTCTTTCAAACGGTAAATATCCGCCACATCCTTGACTAGATTGGCAGCAAAAAACTTCTCAACAATAGAGGGACCAAGGCCTGTAATATTCATGGCATCTCGAGAAGCAAAGTGAATCAAACCTTCCATGATCTGGGCAGGGCAACGCGGATTGATGCAACGGAGAGCCACTTCATCTTCAAAGTGCAACAAGCCAGAGTCACAGCTTGGACAGTTTGTAGGGATATCCAGTTTCTCTTCAGAAATTCGTTTGGACTCTACCACACGTAAAACGGCAGGGATGATGTCCCCAGCCTTATAGACGATAACCGTGTCGTCTTTGCGGATATCTTTTTCAGCAATATAATCCACATTGTGCAGAGTCGCACGGCTAACAGTTGTACCAGCCAGTTGTACTGGTGTTAGATTTGCAGTTGGGGTTACAACACCCGTACGACCAACTGTCCAGTCAACTGAGAGTAGTTGAGCTTCTTTTTCTTCAGCAGGAAACTTGTAAGCCACTGCCCACTTTGGAGCCTTAACGGTAAAACCAAGTTCTTCTTGGCTTGCTAGGTCATTGACCTTGATCACCACCCCATCGATATCATAAGGCAGATTGTCCCGTTCCTGTCCTACTTCTTGGATAAAATTCCAGATTTCATCTATATTTTCAGCCAAGATTCGCTTAGGATTGACCACAAAACCAAGCTGTTCTAAGTGCTTCAAAACCTTTTCTTGGCTGTCACGAGTTGAAGGGCTGGCTTCTTGATAGAGAAAAGTGGCAAGATTGCGCTTGGCGACTACTGCTGTATCTAGCTGACGTAGAGTTCCTGCCGCCGCATTACGAGGATTGGCAAATTCAGGCTCTCCATTTTCTTGGCGAGCTTGGTTGACCTGGTCAAAAGAAGCGCGTGGCATATAACATTCCCCACGAACTGTGATATCTAGTTCTTCTGGCAAGGTCAAAGGAATGTCCCTAACACGCTTGAGGTTTTCTGTAATATTTTCACCAACAGAACCATCTCCACGTGTTGCACCAGCAACTAGAATCCCCTTTTCATAAGTAAGCGAGATAGATAAGCCATCGATTTTCAACTCACAAATATAGGTCGGATGAGCCACTTCCTTACGAACACGCGCATCAAATGCTTCAAGCTCCTCACGTGAAAAAGCATCCTGCAAACTATAAAGAGGATACTGATGACTGTATTTTTCAAAACCATCTAAAACCTTGCCACCAACACGATGGGTCGGACTGTCTGCTAACACTTGATCTGGGTAGGCAGTTTCTAACTCGACCAACTCACGGTAAAGACGGTCATACTCACTGTCTGAAACCGAGGGATTATCGCTGGTATAGTACTCAGTCGCATAGCGATTGAGCAAGGCGACTAACTCATTCATTCTTTTATTCATAAGACCATTTTACCATAAATTAAGCCCTCCTCACAAACGAGAAGGGCGGAAAAAACACTCAGATTGGAATTATTTTTAAAACTCAAACAGACTTATGTCTCTTTTTCAAAATGAATCCGAACATAGCCTAGAGCTAAGAAAGATAAGGCGACAACTCCAAGTCCAATAATTAAGAAAGAATAAAGATGGACACTTGGAAAGCCAGGTCATTAAACCTGTTGCTATAGGCATAAATAGTATAGCTAAGGTATAAATCGAACTGAGAACTCTTCCCAGATATTCACCTTCAACCTTGGTTTGTACCTGAGTAAAAAAGTGAATATTGAACATCGTCATAAATAGTTCACAAATGAAATTTCCTGAAAAAGCAAGATAGGAGGGGAGGGTAAATCCCATTATCATCACCCCAAGTCCAGTCAGAGCCAATAAAAACAGAAGCATTTCCATACTGGCTTTAATCTTACTAGCTAGCAGCGCCCCAACAATAGAACCGATAGCGCCCATAGTTAAAATAGTGGCATAGGCACCTTGAACTCCATAGAGCTGATTTGAAAAGGGGAGGAGGTAATTAAAAGCTACAAAGAAAAAATTGACACTTGAAGCCATGACTAACAAAAAGAAGATTTCCTTTTGCTTCACAATATAGCGAACTCCCTCCTTGATATCAGAAAAAATAACTTTGAATGTAAGTTTCTTCTCACCCAAAGTCTTCTCTTCTTTCTTTGGAAGCAAGGCTACCAAGCCAAAAGCGAGAAAAAAACTAAGGGCATCTAATACCAAGGTAATGCGAAGACTTGCAAATTGTAAGACCAGAAAAGAAAGCACAGGAGAACTCACACTGACAACCTGCATCACCAACTCCAAACGAGAATTGTAGAGAACCAGTTCATCCTTCTCTACCAATTCTGTGATAATGGCCTTATTTGCTGGTCTAGAAAATGCAAAGGCAATCGCCTGCACAATATTGGCAAAAATCAAAGCCCCAA
This sequence comes from Streptococcus sp. KHUD_015, assembly GCF_051106265.1. Taxonomy (GTDB): domain Bacteria; phylum Bacillota; class Bacilli; order Lactobacillales; family Streptococcaceae; genus Streptococcus. The sequence continues at coordinate 1,004,793 of NZ_CP193665.1, read as the reverse complement.
TCATCCAGCTGTCATTCCTTATGAAAGAAATAGCCAGGCAAAGAGTCCCACAAACAAGGTCTGTCACCATTAGAATCCTACGACGAGAAAAACGGTCTGATATAACTCCACCAAAGGGATTTACGAGAATAGAAGTGACCAGTTCAGAAATCTGATACATTCCTAAAACAGTCTGCCCGATAGTCCCCATGGACGCCAACCAGACACTATTTCCATAATCATAGAGCATATTCCCTATCTTGTTAACAGCTCCGCGACTAATCAACTGTACTGCATAGCGATTCATATAAAAACTCCTCTCAAATTTTGAAACTATTGTATCAAAACCGAAAGAAGCTTTTTATTTTTTCCCTTATTTGGGAAAATTAATTTTTGATAAATTTTTCGTAGTGTTCTTGATAGTAGGCTACTTGCTCTGGGAGACCTAGCACGTCAAAAATATTCATGGCCTCTTGCATTTGGCTACAACCTTCTTTACACTTTTCTTTTTGATATAAGGCAAAACCTTTGAGGTAATGTAAAATATTTCGCTCATAAAGACTAATGTTTTTACCAATAATCTTCTCTGTATAAGTCTCAAAATAGCTTGCATTGTCAAAAGAAAGATGCTCTAAACAATGCTGGTAACAATTGAGGGCCAAAATCAAAACTAATCTCTTATGGCGACCAATCTCTTGGTAAAATTCTTCCCTCTCCATAACTTCTCTACCAATCCGTGTGACATAGTCCACATCGTAGAAACTATAGAGATTCCCAAAAAGAATCAACTCATACATGGTCCATTCTTCTGTTTTGAAGAGATAATCTGCTACCTTATCCAAATCATCCTGCTTCATATCATAACTCGCATCTCTTTGACAAATCAGACCCTGTAACAAAATCCAGTTCAGCTCAAAATAAAGGGGATTTGTCGAACTCTTAGCCTTTTCAAGTTGTTCTCTTTGAAGCTTTTGAAAACCTGCAATATCATTTGAGTAGTAAAGTGGCACAATTTGTCCCATCATGGCAACATGTTCATGATTATGAAAATTCCTTGCCTTATCCATGAAATTTTCAATCGTTACATGAATGTTATCCAAAATCTCAAAGAAACGCGAGACTGCCAGGTCAGACTCCCCAAGCTCAAAGCGAGATAACTGAGAAGTTGAACAGGACTCCCCTGCCGCCTCCTTTAAAGAATAATTTCCACTTGTCCGAAATTCACGAAATACTTTTCCAAGATGTTCCATTTTACACCTGCTCTGATAATTCTTCCCATTCAAGCATAGCTTCTTCCTGACGATGGATGATTTTGTCCAGCTCAACCTGTAATTCCATCAGTTTGTCGGCATCGTTTGTTTCCAACATTTGTTCAGAAATAGCTTGGCTTTGACTTTCTAACTCTTCGATTTCAGTTTCTAGACTTTCAATTTGTCGCATGAGTTTGCGAACTTCTTTTTGACTTTCTTTTTGAGCCTGATAGTCATTAACTGGGCTTGCTTCTTTTGCTTGATTGCTAGTTGAAGTTTCCTCTATCTGACTGACTTCCATTTCAGCCTTTTTATCAACATAGTAGTCGTAGTCTCCAAGGTAGAGAGTCGAGCCATTCTCAGACAATTCCAGTACATGAGTTGCCACACGATTGATAAAGTAACGGTCGTGGCTGACAAAAAGCAAGGTTCCATCAAAGTCAATCAAGGCATTTTCTAGCACTTCCTTGCTATCAATATCCAGGTGGTTGGTTGGCTCATCCAGAATCAAGAAGTTGTTATTTTCCATAGACAATTTAGCCAAAAGCAAACGAGCTTTTTCGCCACCTGACAGCATGCCGACTGATTTTTTAACGTCATCTCCTGAGAAAAGGAAGGCACCTAGACGGTTGCGGATTTCAACTTCTGGTGTCAGTTTAAAATCATTCCAGAGTTCATCCAATACAGTATTACTTGGTGTCAGCTTGCTTTGGGTTTGGTCATAGTAACCAACCTCAACATTGGCGCCAAAGCGCTTTTCTCCCTTGATAAAAGGAATCTGGTCCACAATAGACTTGATAAAGGTTGACTTGCCAATACCATTTGGACCAACGATGGCAATAGCGTTCATCTTACGAAGATCAAGGTTGATTGGTTCTGATAAGATTTCACCATCATAGCCAATAGCAGCATTCTCCACCGTCAAAACGACATTTCCAGATACTTTATCAGAATGAAAGGTCATATTAGCTGACTTTTTCCCAGCTTCAGGCTTGTCTAAACGCTCCATTTTTTCCAGTTGTTTGCGACGAGATTGGGCACGTTTGGTCGTTGAAGCTCGGACTAGATTGCGATTGACAAAGTCTTCCAGAGCTGCGATTTCCTTCTGTTGCTTTTCATAGTTTTTTGCCTCAGTAGCTAGCTTTTGCTCCTTCAGCTCAACAAAACGAGAGTAATTGCCCACATAGCGATCCAAGGAATGTTTAGTCAAATCCAGCGTAATTGTCGCAACCTTATCCAAGAAATAACGGTCGTGGCTGACAATAATAAGGGCACCGCTATAATTTACCAAGTAATTCTCTAGCCAGGCTATGGTTTCGATATCCAAGTGGTTGGTCGGCTCGTCCAAGACCAAGAGATTGGGCTTTTCAAGAAGCATTTTGGCCAGCGCCAGACGGGTATTTTGACCACCAGAAAGCTCAGCAATTTTCATCTGCCACATAGACTCATCAAACTTGAAGCCATTCAAAATCGCTCGAATATCAGCTTCATAAGTAAAGCCACCTGCTTGACGAAAATTCTCAGATAAGCGGTCATAATCTGACATCAGTTTATCCAAATCATCACCAGACTTTTCACCCATCTCTAGCTCCATCTGGCGAAGTTGTTTATCAGTCCGACACAAGTCATCAAAGACATGAAGCATCTCATCGTAGATGGTATTTTCAGACTCAAAACGGCTATCTTGGGCTAGGTAAGACAGAGAAATATCCTTTTTCTTATTGATTTCTCCGCTAGTTGGCTCCTCTTCTCCAACCAAAATCTTCAAAAGAGTAGACTTACCTGCTCCATTTTTCCCAACAAGGGCTATCCGTTCACGTTCATCAACTTGTAGGTTAATATTATCGAAAAGAACCTCTCCTGCAAAAGAACGTTCAATTTTATTAGCTTGTAAAATAATCATACAAGTAGTATAGCATGTTTCCCTAAGGCATTCAAGACTTGATAAACAGGCATATGTCACTACTTTTCTGAAAATTATGCTGCCGTTTTACTAAAACGCTAAAAAGTGCTATAATGTGAACGGTTAAAACAATTTACAAAAAGGAGAATTTTAATGTCTTACCAAGAAAATTACCAGAAATGGGTTGATTTTGCGGAGCTTCCTGACTACCTTCGTCAAGATTTGGAAAATATGGATGAAAAAACGAAGGAAGATGCCTTCTATACAAATCTTGAATTTGGTACTGCAGGGATGCGTGGCTTGATTGGTGCTGGTACAAACCGCATCAACATTTACGTTGTTCGCCAAGCTACTGAAGGATTGGCTCGTTTGATTGAGTCAAAAGGTGGAAACGAAAAAGAACGTGGTGTGGCAATTGCCTACGATAGCCGTCACTTCTCACCTGAGTTTGCCTTTGAATCTGCGGCAGTTCTTGCTAAACACGGCATCAAATCTTACGTATTTGAAAGCCTTCGTCCAACTCCAGAACTTTCATTTGCAGTTCGTCACCTCAACTGTTTCGCAGGTATCATGGTCACAGCCAGCCATAACCCTGCTCCATTTAACGGTTACAAAGTTTACGGCGAAGACGGTGGACAAATGCCTCCACACGATGCAGACGCCTTGACTACTTATATCCGTGCAATCGAAAACCCATTTGCAGTTGAAGTTGCTGATGTGGTAGCTGAAAAAGCTTCTGGCTTAATTGAAGTTATCGGCGAAGCTGTTGACGTAGAATACCTTAAAGAGGTTAAAGACGTAAACATCAATCCAGCCTTGATTGAAGAATTCGGTAAAGACATGAAGATTGTCTACACACCACTTCATGGTACTGGTGAAATGTTGGCTCGTCGTGCTCTTGCCCAAGCTGGATTTGACTCTGTTCAAGTTGTTGAAGCACAAGCAACTGCTGACCCAGATTTCTCAACTGTAAAATCTCCTAACCCAGAAAGCCAAGCAGCCTTTGCCCTTGCTGAAGAACTTGGTCGTCAAGTTGGTGCAGATGTTCTTGTAGCAACTGACCCTGACGCTGACCGTGTTGGTGTTGAAGTTCTTCAAAAAGATGGTAGCTACCTCAACCTTTCAGGTAACCAAATCGGTGCTATCATGGCTAAATACATCTTGGAAGCCCACAAAAACGCTGGAACTCTTCCTGAAAATGCCGCTCTCTGCAAATCTATCGTTTCAACTGACTTGGTAACGAAGATTGCTGAAAGCTACGGCGCAACTATGTTCAACGTCTTGACTGGTTTCAAATTCATCGCTGAAAAAATCCAAGAATTCGAAGAAAAACACAATCACACTTACATGATGGGATTTGAAGAAAGCTTCGGTTACTTGATTAAACCATTCGTACGTGATAAAGACGCTATCCAAGCCGTTCTTGTCGTTGCTGAACTTGCTGCCTACTACCGTTCACGTGGTTTGACACTTGCTGACGGTATCGAAGAAATCTACAAAGAGTACGGCTACTACGCAGAAAAAACTATCTCTGTTACTCTTTCAGGTGTCGATGGTGCTGAACAAATCAAAGCAATTATGGCTAAATTCCGTAACAATGCTCCAAAAGAATGGAATGCAACAGCTATCACTGTCGTAGAAGACTTCAAGGCGCAAACAGCTACTGCTGCTGACGGTACTGTTACAAACTTAACAACTCCTCCAAGTGATGTGTTGAAATACACACTTGCTGACGGTTCATGGATTGCCGTTCGCCCTTCAGGTACAGAACCAAAAATCAAGTTCTATATTGCAGTTGTAGGTGAAACCAACGAAGAATCACAAGCTAATATTGCTAATATCGAAGCAGAAATCAATGCTTTTGTAAAATAAAGTCCTATAAAAGATGAGACCAAATAATCTCATCTTTTTTTCGTATCAAATCTAAGCAATTTTAGAAACTTTATGGCATACTAGATATATCAATGAAAGCGAGGTAATCTCATGGAACAATTTTTAGATAATATCAAAGATCTTGAAGTCACTACAGTTGCGCGTGCGCAAGAAGCTCTTGATAAAAAAGAAACTGCAACCTTCTTTATCGGTCGTAAAACTTGCCCTTACTGCCGTAAATTTGCTGGTACCTTGGCAGGTGTCGTAGCTGAAACTAAAGCTCACATCTACTTCATCAACAGTGAAGAACCAAGTCAGCTCAATGAGTTGCAAGCATTCCGCTCACGCTATGGAATCCCAACTGTACCAGGTTTTGTTCATGTTGCAGATGGACAAATCAATGTCCGTTGCGACTCTTCAATGTCAGCACAAGAAATCAAAGAATTTGCAGGATTGTAAAAGATATAAAAAAGAAGGTTGGACAAAAACCCACTTCTAACTATCAAAAAACGAGTATTTCCGTAGTTGGAGATACTCGTTTTCTTATGCGACTTTCAGTCCGTCTCGCTCCGCTAGGTGCGAGACAAAAAAACCACCCGCTATGCGGGTGCGCGTCGAAGGTTATACCCAAAAAACTCCAAACGCGATACAATAAAGGTGTTCAAGCCAATTGTAAAGAGAAAGGAGAAAAATATGGCACAAAAGGCTCATAGTTTATCGCACACAAAGTGGCACTGTTCTATCACATTGTGTTCACCCCTAAGTATAGACGAAAAGTCATCTATAATCAATATCGAAGTAGTTCAGTAGAAATATTCCGCCGATTATGTAGTTATAAATGTGTTGAGATTATCAAAGGTCACTTAATGTCTGATCATGTACATATGTTGGTCAGTATTCCACCGAGGATAAGTATTTCAAGTTTCATGGGTTATTTAAAAGGCAAAAGTGCACTCATGATGTTTGATAAACACGCCAACCTCAAGTACAAGTTTGGAAATCGCCATTTCTGGGCGGAAGGTTATTATGTGAGTACGGTGTAACTCAATGAAGCCATAATTAAGAAATATATTCAAGAGTAAAGAAATTATCCAGTGGATGATTTCTTCACGAGTATGAAAATTTGAGAACGAGTAAAGCATGATATAGAACTAGATAAATTGAATGTAAAAGAATATGAGGATCCCCTTTAGGGAGAGTGGTAAGTAATACTAAAGCCTCTTTGAGAGGCAAGTGACGAGTTAAGAGCAATAAGGCTTGAATAAAGTGAAAGCCAGCGTCTTTAGGCGCTGACTGGTAATTTGGGCTTATAGCCCTGGGACAAACCACCCGTTAGACGGGTAGTCATGATTTAGAAGCTAGTTTTTACCGAGCCTATTTTCGTTAAAAATAAATGAAAACTGACAACCACTGCCCATCTGTGCTTAGTTTCATCTCTGCACCGAGAAGATGACATAATTCCTCAGTGATATAAAGGCCTAAACCAGAGGATTCTTCGGTGTCTGATAGATTTTCAGAATAAAAACGGTTGCTGAGATTTTCTATTCTTTTGATGGGCTGTTTAACAAGGTTTGCAAGCTCTAAGACAAGCTGTTCCTTTTCTTTTATCAAAGATAGCCGCGCTTCTTCCTTGCCATGTTTGAGGACATTTCCAAGCAAATTTTGTAAAATTCGATCCAGTAAATCTTCATCGGTTCTCGTTGTTAAACCAGCTTCAACCTTAAAATCAAGCGTGATATTTGCCGCCTGAAAAACATCATAATAAGCCAAAGTCTTCTTGGTGATAAAAGCTGAAAGGTCCACTTCTTCCAGTTTCGGTTTGACAGCTCCTTCCATCAAACGACGATATTCTAGGAGAGCCTCCAAACGTTTGGAAACTAAATCAAGATGCTGGGCTATTTTTTGTAAGGTTTCTGCTTTGTTTTCAGGAGTCTTTATCAATTGTTGGGTGTAGCCTGAAGCGATAGTCAGAGGCGTCCGAATATCATGGGCGATATTGCTGATGGCCATATCCAGAGTGTGCTTTTCCCTTTTCATCACCAACCGAGATTGTTCCACTTCTTGAAATAGATTTTCAATTTGCTGGTAGAGATGTAAAAAATGTTTGGAAAAAATGCTGACTCCGACTCTTTTCATACTACCTGTGAGAATCTTGTCTTCAATCTGTTGACTCAAGTTTTTAAGTGCTAGATGGTAGCGAATCAATGCAATCGATAAAATAATTAGGAGTACTAGTAGGATAAAGATTATCATGTAGATCATTGCTTGTCTCCTTTTAATCTTACCCCAACTCCCCAGATGGTTTCAATATATTCTTGATTTGGGTCAAGCTGGTTTAATTTTTTACGAAGATTACTCAAATGCGTATTGAGAGTATTATCTCCAGGTAGGTAGCTATCCTCCCAGACCAATTCATAAAGTTCTTCCTTGGTAAAAATTTTCTTAGGGTGTTTAAGGAGAGTTTGGAGAATCAAGCATTCTTTCTTGGCAAGGCGAATCGTTTCCTGGCTATTTTTAATTTCAAAACTTTCTGCATCAAACTGGATATTTTTCAAGTTTTGTGGCAGATTTTCAGTTTTTTCTATTTCCATAGGCTGTTTTTCTGCACTTTGACGTAATTGAACAGTGACTCTGGCAAAGACTTCGTCCAAATCAAAAGGTTTGACTATGTAATCATTGGCACCATCTAAGAGATATTGACTGATTAACTTCTTATCACTCAAGGCTGTTAGCATAATGACTGGAATTTGACTTTCTTCCCTGATGGCTTTTAAAACTTGATCCCCATTTTTCCCAGGAAGCATGATATCTAGCAAAACGAGGTCAATCCCACCTTGGTCAAAACGCATGATTCCTTCTGTACCAGAAAAGGCTTGAATCACCTCATGCTCCTCAGTAAGAAGTGTTCGTAAAATCTCTTGAATGTCACTATTGTCTTCAATAACCAATATCCTAGCCATAAATACCAACCTTTCTGCAACTATTATAGCATGTTTTATTGATAAAGCTTAAACAGAAAAGCTCCTCGCATAAAAGCGCGAGAAAGCCTTAGAGGGTTAAAATATAAAATCCACTTGCTGGACAACATAGTATCCTTATAGTTGCTAATAAGAAGTTAGTCTAGCAGAATGAATCTCTCATTTCTTCCCTACTAGTCCGTAATGCGTTGATACATTTCGGGTCTTCTATCTCGAAACAAGCCCCAGTTTAGGCGTTCGCTTGCTCCCTTGTCTAGGTCATAAGTAGCTAACAGAACAGCTTCAGCTTGTCTTTCAGCTTGCTCTAGAATAGCTCCTGTTTCATCCGTCATAAAGGATGAACCGTAGAAGTCAAGACTGGAACTCTGTCCACCATTTTCCTCACTAGGCGTGACCTCTTCCAAGCCATAGCGATTGGCTGCAATAACTGGAACAATATTTGCTGCTGCGTGTCCTTGCATGGTACGTTGCCAGTGACCACAACTATCTGTATCTAAAATCGGCTCTGAACCGATGGCTGTAGGATAAAAGAGCAATTCAGCACCATTTAACGCAAGACAGCGCGCTGTTTCAGGAAACCATTGATCCCAACAGATACCGATCCCAATCTTAGCATAGCGAGTATCCCAGACCTTGAAACCAGTGTTGCCAGGTGTGAAATAAAATTTTTCTTGATAATAATGGTCATCTGGTATGTGGGTTTTCCGATAAACACCCAGTACCTCACCATCTGCATCAATGACAGCAATAGAGTTATACAAGACATTGCCATCTTTTTCATAGAAACTGATTGGTAAAACAACCTGTAGTTCCTTAGCAATCACCTTAAAATGCTGAATGGCAGTATTTTCTGCTACAGATTGGGCATGCTGGTAGTAGTCATACTGACGCTCCTGACAAAAGTATGGACGTTCAAATAATTCGGGTAAAAGAATAATTTGTGCACCTTGTTCTGCAGCCTGACGTACTAAACGCTCCGCTGTTTGAATATTTGTTGCCACATCCTTGGCGCATTGCATTTGAATAACTGCAACTCTAACATTTCTCATCTTTTTCTCCTATTCTGGGATTTGTTGGGTGATACAGTGGATATTGCCACCACCTAAAAGAATATCTCTGGCTGCTATTCCGACAACTTTACGGTCTGGGAAACATTTACTTAGAATCTCCAAGGCTACTTGGTCGTTTACATCCTCAAACTGTGGAACTAAGACAGACTTGTTGGCAATATAGAAGTTAACATAGGAAGCAGCAAGCCTTTCACCCTCGTATCGCTCTTCTTCTCCTTCTTCATAGATGTAGCCTGGCAAATCCTCTTTGGTTACAACTTGATGAAGAGCTGGAATTGGAAGTTTATGAATGGTGAAGTGACGACCTTTTGCATCTGTTTCCTTTTCTAAAAGCGCTAAATCAGCTACTGACATGGCATACTGAGGATCACTTTCGTCGTCCGTCCAAGCCAAGACAAGCTCTGCAGGACCAACAAAGGCAGCAACATTATCAACGTGTTCATTGGTTTCGTCCTGATAAATACCATAAGGAAGCCAGATAACTTTTTCAGTACCTAGATAGTCCAATAATCTTCTCTCAATTTCTTCTTTACTAAGATGAGGATTGCGACCAGGACTAAGCAAGCAACTTTCAGTCACAAGAATGGTTCCTTGGCCATCGCTATGGATTGCTCCGCCTTCTAGGACAAAAGGTTTTGCATCGTAAACAGGCATTTCCAAGGCCTCAGCAAAACGACTGGCTACTTGGTCATCATCTTCATAGTCTTGGTAGAGACCATCTACAGCTCCACCCCAAGCATTGAAAGACCAATCCACGGCTAATTTCTGGCCTTCATCATTGACAAGAATAGTCGGACCTGTATCACGCGCCCAGGCATCATTAGTGGGAATGTCTAGATAAATAACGCTATCTCCAAGGTAGTCTTGGGCTTCAGATAGATAATCTTGCTCCACCAAAAGATAGACTCTTTCTCCCTCTGCTATAGTCTTGATAATCTGGCTAAATGCTTTTTTAGCAGCTTTACCTTGAAAAGGCCATGATCCTGGTCTTGTAGGCCAGATCATCAAGGTACCATGGTGTGTTTCGTACTCTGCTGGCATACGATAGCCTAATTTTTTAGGACTGTCCATCATGATAATCTCCCTTTAAAATCTTGATAGCCAAAGGCTTTGACTAAGCTGCAGTCTCCCTGTTCGTCCATGAGATAGAGACTTGGCAATCCAATACCATTAAAAGTATTATTTTTGACAAAAGAATAAATGGCCATGTCTTCGAAATAAAGTCTATCACCGATTTGGACTGGATTTTCAAAACTATAATCATCAATTACATCGCCCGTCAGACAGGTATTAGAAGAAAGTCTGTAGGTATGAGCTTTTTCCTGTGCCTCAAAGCCATTTCTCAAAGGTGGACGATAGGGCATCTCTAGTACGTCAGGCATATGGCAGGTCGCAGAGGCGTCTAAAACCAAGATCTCCATATCGTTTTCGACAATATCCAAAACTTCAGTTGCTAGATAACCCGCATTGAGCGCAATGGCTTCACCCGGCTCGATATAGACTTCAAGATTGTAAATTCCTCGGATACGCTTGATTTCTGAAATCAGCAAATCTACATCATAGTCCTCTCTTGTGATGTGATGTCCACCACCCATATTGAGCCATTTGACCTCATGTAAGTACGAACCAAACTGCGCTTCTACTGCTTTCAAAGTTGTCTGTAAATCATCTGCTCCCTGCTCGCAAAGGGTGTGAAAATGAAGACCATCCACCAAATCTAGTAAATCATTCGGAATCTTGTCTAGAGTAACTCCGAAACGGGATCCAGGGGCACAAGGATCATAGAGAGCGTGATCTCCTTGAGTTGAACACTGAGGGTTGAGGCGCAAACCAACACTGATACCAGCCTCACGACAACGGGCCCCATGTTTACGCAACTGTCTCTCTGAGTTAAAGACGATATGGTCCGTTATCTCCAGCAATTCCTCCAAGTCTGCATCCTTAAAGGCTGGCGCAAATACATGGACTTCTCCCGAGAACTCTTCTCTAGCGAGCTTGGCCTCATAGAGTCCACTAGCCGTCGTACCTGACAGATACTGGCTAATCAAGGGATAGGTTTTGTAGAGGGAATATGCCTTCTGGGCAAGCAAAACCTTACAACCAGCCTCTTCTTGTACATATTGTAAAATGCGGCAGTTGCCTTCTAACTTTGCTAAGTCAATGACGTAAGCTGGTGTTGGTACTTGTTCTAGCTTCATTAGTCCACCATTTGTGGATTTTCAACCACAACCCAAGGTAAACCATACTCATTCAAAGCTTCCATAAATGGATCTGGATCCAATTCTTCAAGGTTATACACTCCAGCTTGTTTCCAAGTACCGTTCATAACCAATTTTGTCCCAATCATGGCTGGAACGCCTGTCGTGTAAGAAATGGCCTGTGAACCAACTTCTGCGTAACATTCCTGATGGTCGCAGACATTGTAGATGTAGATGGTCTTTTCAACGCCGTCTTTGACACCTGTAAAGATACATCCAATATTGGTTTTACCTACAGTACGTGGGCCAAGGCTGGCAGGATCAGGAAGCAAGGCTTTCAAGAATTGGATTGGAACGATTTCTTGGCCATTAAAGTTAATGGTATCAGTACGAAGGAGCCCTACATTTTCCAAGCATTTCATATGCGTTAGATAAGATTGACCAAAAGTCATAAAGAAACGAATGCGTTTGACACCTGGAATGTTTTTCGCCAATGATTCAATTTCTTCATGGTGAAGAAGATACATGTCTTTTTGTCCAACCTGTGGAAAATCATACTCGCGCTTGATTGACATAGCTTCCACTTCGACCCATTTTCCATCTTCCCAGTAAGAACCTGGCGCAGAAACCTCGCGTAGATTGATTTCTGGGTTAAAATTGGTCGCAAATGGATAACCGTGGTCACCACCATTACAGTCTAAAATATCGATATAATGGATTTCGTCAAAGTAGTGTTTGAGGGCATAAGCTGAGAAAACACTGGTCACACCTGGGTCAAATCCAGAACCAAGCAGAGCGGTCAAGCCTGCTTCTTTAAATTTTTCTTGATAAGCCCATTGCCATGAGTAGTCAAAGTAGGCTGTAAATCCAAGTTCCTTACAGCGTTTTTCGTAGATAGCACGCCACTCAGGGTCTTCTGTGTCTTCTGCTTCGTAGTTAGCTGTGTCGATATAGTGGACACCTGTAGCCAAACAAGCATCCATAATAGTCAAGTCTTGGTATGGTAGCGCTACGTTCAAAACGGCTTCTGGCTTGTAGCTTTCAATCAAGGCAATCACTTCTTCTACCTTGTCAGCATCAAGAGCAGCTGTCTCAATCTTTGTACTTGTTTTACCTTCTAATTTAGCCTTCAAGTCATCACATTTTGACTTGGTACGACTGGCAATCATAATTTCTGTAAAGGTTTCGCTATCCTGACAAATCTTTGAAATAGCAACTTGGGCAACGCCCCCACATCCAATAACTAGTAAACGACTCATTTTTTTCCTTCCTCTTCTTCTAAAATGTCCTCAACATACTTGGGCAACATAAAGGCTCCCACGTGTAAGTTTGCAGTGTAGTATTCTGTGAAAAGCTGGCGTTTTTTCCAGCCTTCCTTGTCAAAATCTTTGACAGGGTGGTATTTTTTCGATGCAAATCCAAACAACCAATAGCCAGCTGGACTGGTTGGGATGTGTGCTTGATAAACCCGACTGATTGGAAAGGCTTGATTGACCTTGCGGTGCATGCTTCGGCAAGCCGACTCATCCTCGTCAAAGAAGGGACTCCCATGCTGGTAGATCATGATACCATCTTCTTTGAGAGCTCTGTAACTGTTACCGTAAAATTCCTTGGTAAAGAGCCCTTCCGTATGTCCAAAGGGATCTGTCGCATCGTTGATGATAATATCATAGTCATCTTCGCAGTTTCGCAAAAAGCGTAGCCCATTTTGATAGTAAATGGTAACACGAGGATCATCTAGCCCTGCAGCAAAATCTGGGAAATACTCACGACAGACTTCAACCAACATTTCATCAGGTTCTACAATATCGATTTGTTCCAACTCAGGATAGAGTGTTAATACTTGGGCAACACCACCGTCACCACCCCCAATAACCAAGACTTTCTTGGGATTTGGGTGGACAGCCATGGGAACGTGAACGGTCATTTCATTGTAGACAAAATCATCCGCATCTGAGAACAAGACGTGCCCATTTAAAATTAAAATCTTTCCAAAAGCTGGCGTATCTAAGACTTCTATATCCTGCCATTCACTTTTACCAGCGTAGAGTTGCTTGGCTGTTCTCAGGGACAATTTGACATCTGGAGTATGAACTTCAGAAAACCATAAATCCATCTAGTTCTCCTTTCTCTTAATGACGTTGATGTGATTGACCTCTGGATCTTCCGTCCCTTGGAGGGAACAACCACGTTCCTTGGCAAATTGGATATAGTCTACAATTTCACGTGTAATGCGTTCACCAGGAGCCAAGATAGGAATACCTGGAGGATAGCACATGACAAATTCTCCACAGACCTGTCCAACAGATTCATCCAAGGTCAAACTTTTTCTCTCTGAATAGAAGGCTTCTTGTGGAGACAGCACTAACTCGGGCTGGATATATTCTCCTGCTATCAAGTCCTTCCCATCTCGTGAATAGAGTCTCTTGATATCAGCCAAAGCACCGACTAAGCGCTCGATGTCTTGGATGCGGTCGCCGATGGAAATATAGGCCAAGATATTGCCAATATCACCAAACTCAATCTGAATGTCGTATTCGTCTCGTAGGAGGTCATAAACCTCGATACCTGTTAAGCCAATACCCTGAGTGTAAACTGACAGCTTGGTTACATCAAAATCACAGACCGACACACCATCTATTAACTCTTTTGAGTAAGCATAGTAACCTCCAATGGCATTGATTTCACGGCGAGCGTACTCGGATAGCTCAATGACTTTCTCAAACGACTCTTTTCCACGAAGAGCCAAGTTGCGACGTGAAATATCTAGACTAGCCATCAACAAGTAAGAGGCGGATGTTGACTGGGTCAGGTTAATTATCTGACGAACGTATTCAGAATTCATCTGCTCCCCGATTAAAAGAAGCGAACTTTGTGTCAAACTCCCACCAGACTTGTGCATGGAAACTGCTGCCATATCAGCCCCTGCATCCATAGCAGAAATTGGAAGTTTATCAGTAAAATGCAAATGCGCTCCGTGGGCTTCATCTACTAAAACCATTATGCCAGCTTCATGAGCCATTTCTGTCAACCCCTTTAGGTCTGAACAGATTCCGTAGTAAGTAGGATTGTTAATCAAAATGGCCTTAGCATCTGGATGATCCTTTATGGCCTGGGCTACTCGATCATTTTCAAGACCTAAAGCGATACCAATCTTAGGATCTACACTCATCTCAATATAGATGGGAATGGCACCACATAGAACCAGCGCATTGATGGCAGATTTATGGACATTTCTCGGCAGAATAATCTTATCTCCAGCCTTGCAGGTTGACAGAATCATAGTCTGCACCGATGAAGTTGTTCCCCCAATCATGAGAAAGGCATGGGCTGCTCCAAAAGCATCAGCTGCTAGCTCCTCTGCATCCCGAATAATCGAAATAGGGTGCCCCAGATTATCCAAGGGTTTCATAGAATTGACATCAATGCCAACACATTTTTCTCCTAGTAGTTCGACAAGTTCTGGATTTCCTCGTCCACGCTTGTGACCTGGAACATCAAAGGGAACAATCCTTTTCTTGCGTAGCTTTACCAAGGCCTCATAAATTGGGGCTTGGTTTTGATCTAACTCTTTCAAGACATACTCCTTTCCATATTTTTAGGACCTTATGAAAACTAAGGAACTAAAGGTTAACTCATGAAAAAAGAGCAGGTTTTCACCTGCTCTGCAATCTTCTGACGTTTTTATGTTTGTTTCTTTTGAGTATGTCTGTTCCTGATGTTTCCTAACTCTCTAGTAGCAAATATTACGTACTTTATTGATCGTTTCACAAGATGACGTGTGCTTTCACCACACTAAAAATTTATGAATTAGGACAAGTGTCCTAACATCAACTTATAAAAGTAGGCTTTTAACCCTATCAATAATGTGGTTTTTCAACCACGCTTCGGCATTCAACCCTGCCTGTCCGTAGGCATTTTTTACTCGGGTTTATATTTGCTAGAAAACATCATCTCATTTTCTAAGCTTTATTACTATATCATGTTTTTAAGAACTTGTAAAGCGTTTTACGAAAAAAACATAAAAAAGTTCGCAAAATATTTGGATTTTATTTGATCTAATACTAATTATTCTCTTGTAAACGATTATAAAGTGAACAAAATATTTATCGTATTTAATTTTAAATTTTTTATGCCATTCTATACTCCTTCCCTTCGGTGTTTGATCTATTAGAGAAGATGTCGACATTTTTATATCATTAAAATCGTGCAACTTTTTTCAGATACTTTTAAAAGATTGATTTCATTACCTCTTTCCTTTATACTGGATAAAAAGGAGATTAGTATGTCAGAAACAAATCACGAAATCGATTCCAATTTTGCAGGTCGTTTAAATATCCTGCGTGCGGGTGTTCTTGGTGCCAATGATGGAATTATTTCCATTGCTGGTGTGGTTATTGGGGTTGCCAGTGCTACGAGCAATATCTGGATTATCTTTTTATCAGGATTTGCGGCTATTTTGGCCGGTGCCTTTTCAATGGCTGGTGGAGAATATGTGTCCGTTTCAACTCAAAAAGATACTGAGGAAGCGGCCGTTGCGCGTGAGCAAGTCTTGCTAGACCAAGATATGGAACTAGCCAAAAAGTCCCTCTATGCTGCCTATATTCAAAATGGTGAGTGTGAAACATCAGCCCAACTTCTCACCAACAAAGCCTTTTTAAATAATCCGCTCAAGGCTTTGGTAGAGGAAAAATATGGGATTGAGTATGAAGAGTTTACCAATCCTTGGCATGCTGCTATCTCTAGCTTTATTTCTTTTTTCCTTGGTAGCTTACCACCCATGCTTTCAATTACCATTTTCCCAAGTGAATACCGCATCCCTGCTACCGTCCTTATCGTCGGTGTGGCCCTTCTTCTCACTGGTTACACTAGCGCCAAACTTGGAAAAGCCCCAACCAAAACAGCTATGATTCGGAATCTCGCTATTGGCCTCTTGACCATGGGAGTTACCTTTCTGCTAGGACAACTTTTCAGCATTTAATACTCTTCGAAAATCTCTTCAAACCAGGTCAGCTTCGCCTTGCCGTATATATGGTTACTGACTTCGTCAGTTTTATCTGCAACCTCAAAACAGTGTTTTGAGCAACCTGCGGCTAGCTTCCTAGTTTGCTCTTTGATTTTCATTGAGTATAAAATACAAGAAATACCTCGATTTTGAAGTCGAGGTATCTTTTTTTACATTTGCACAATCTTGCGATAACTTCTAGAAGTAATCATGAAAATCAGCACATAGGCGATGAGGAAGATAGCACAGATAGACAAGGTCACAATCAACATCATAGTCGTATCTATTACACCAATCACTTTTAAAATCAGACTAAGCATATGGTAGGCAAAGGCTAGATGTATGAAGGCAAAAAGCAAAGGAAGGAAGAAAACAGTTAAAACCTGTTTGTTAATGGTTTGCTTGATTTGCTTTTGATCTAAACCGACTTTCTGCAAGATAATAAAGCGTTCACGGTCTTCGTAGCCTTCAGAAATTTGTTTGTAGTAGATGACCAGAACGGTTCCGACCATAAAGATAATGGATAGGAAAATACCGATAAAGAAGACACCACCAAAGAGGGCACTCATTTGAGCACTAGCATCTGCTAGATTGCTACCATACACATAGCTACCTTCCGTGTTTAATTGAGCATTAAACTGATTGAGGTATTTATCATATTCTTCAGCGACCTTGAGTTGTTCTTCTTCGTTGGCATTTACATTCATACCACCGTAAAGCTGATTATAGATAGCCGAATCTGGAAATTGGTCTAAAAATGCTTGTAAATCAGGTACAACAAGGTAATTGTAATCAGTAGTAAAAATATTAAACTGATTTGGGACATGGTTCACAATAAAATCTGTATTAAATTCTTCTTTTACAGAAAATTGATGGTTATTTAGAGTTAGAGCTTTCTGTCCTTTCAGTCCATCATTCTTAGCGAAGAGGCCGACCTCATTGCCTGATAGAGAAAGCTTTTGACCAGTCATATTTTCATAATCTTTTTGGTCAAATACCATGAAGACTGTTTTAGGTTGGACACGGTTTTGTCCTTTTTCAAAAATGGTTAACTTGGTTCCTTCTTGATTTGCAATACCAAAGTTACTGTAACGAAGCACTTCTTTCTCTTTGACACTATAACCTTTGTCACTTGCAAACTGGCTCAAGAGTTTGTCCAAATCTTCTTTTTCAACATTTTGTCCAGTAATTCCAAAGTCGTGCGGATTCATCACTTTTTTAAAGGATTCTGAAGCATTGAAAATGCTTGTCGCTGCTGACATGGTTACCAAAACCATTGTTGACAAAATAGCGATAGTTGCTAGTCCAACCGCATTTTTCTTCATACGGAAAATCAAGTTGGACACTGAGATGAGATTATTTGGTTGGTAATAGTATTTCTTGTTTTTCTTTAAGATTTGGAGGAAAACGGTAATCCCTGCATTAAACAAGAGATAGGTACCAATTATAACCAGCAAAACAGCTAGGAAGAAGGTTGTTAGGGCTGTAAGAGGATCGGTTACCGTAAGGGCAAGATAATAGCCAATCCCTAAACTTATGGAACCAAGAATAGTTTGGAGAGGTAGGAAACGACCTCTTTTCTCTCCGCTTGCTTTCTCACGCGAGAGCTGGAGGGCATTCATACGGGCGATTCGAAGGGCATTCAGGAACATGAGGCCTAGGAAAATCAAACCAAAGACAACAAGTACCGCAATGACAACATTCATTTGGAAGGTAGCGACCAGCTCAACCTTCAATTTCATCAGTTTGAGCAAGAAAGCGAAAATTAACTTGTCAAACAAGGCTCCAATACCGATACCCGCTCCAACAGTTAGAATCCCAAATAGCACTAACTCCTTAAAGGTCATACTGATTAGATGACGCTTCTCCAAGCCCAGCATGCCATAAATTCCCAGTTCCTTGGAACGGTTCTTCATGACAAAACTATTGGCATAGAGGACGATAATGGCTGACGCAAGGGTGACGACAAACATACCAAATCCAAGTGTAGCCTGAATGGTTGTTCCTCCACGGATTTCCGCAATCTTTGGATTGAAGGTTAGGGAGTAAAAGAGATAGGTGACAGTGACTGCCAAGAGAACAGCCAGCGCAAAAGGATAGTAGAGTTTGCGGTTTTTAATCAAGTTCGATACCGCTAACTTATTGGTTAATCGAAACATACTAATTCACCTCGCTTGCCATGACAGTCAAGGTATCAGAGATCTCTTGGAACATCTGACGTTCTGTCTTCTCTCCACGGTAGATTTGATTATAAAGAATTCCGTCCTTGATAAAGAGTACACGTTTAGCTCTGCTAGCTGCTGCTGTTGAGTGGGTTACCATGAGAATGGTTTGGCCACGCTCATTGATTTCATCAAAGACATCAAGTAAGGCTGCAGAGGACTTGGAATCAAGAGCTCCTGTTGGCTCGTCCGCAAGGAGAATTTCAGGTTCTGTGATGATGGCACGGGCTACTGCTACACGCTGTTTCTGACCACCTGAAATCTCGTAAGGGTACTTCTCTTGCAATTGGTTGATTCCCAGATTCTCAGCTGTTACCACCAATTTCTTCATCATCTCCGTAATGGGTCTTCTTGACAATACAAGCGGAAGCAAGATATTGTCTTTTACAGAGAGAGTATCTAGCAAGTTAAAGTCTTGGAAGACAAAGCCCAATTTTTCAC
Organism: Streptococcus sp. KHUD_015; assembly: GCF_051106265.1. Lineage (GTDB taxonomy): Bacteria > Bacillota > Bacilli > Lactobacillales > Streptococcaceae > Streptococcus. The sequence goes on along the minus strand of NZ_CP193665.1, from coordinate 985,875 downwards.
GACGGAAGCTAGAAGCCTGTGAATTTTTAATGGTTGCTGTATCAGTTCCATTCAAGTAAACCTGCCCACGACTTGGTTTATCCAGCATAGCTAGAATATTGAGAAGAGTTGATTTACCAGAACCAGACTCACCCATGATGGCAACGTAGTCACCCTTTTCGACGGTAAAGTGAATATCCTTGAGGGCTTCTACTTGGTTGCCCTGAAAACGAGTTTTATAAATTTTTTGAACGTGTTTTACATCTAAAAGTGTCATGAGAATCTCCTTTCTTAATATCCCATCAAATGAAATGTCTCTTGCATCATAGCGCACCCCAACTGAACGCGCTCGATATCTTTGTGGCTTGGTTTTCTTTTTTTCTTCTGTAAGATTTGTTTCATGATGTTACTCCTTTGTTCTTTATGAGTCTAGTTTACATCAAAAACAGACCGCTTGCCATAACCTAACCTTACAAAAGAGACTTTAATCTTACATTTTTGTAAGATTGGGGGGAATGTAGGCAAAATTACTTAGAAAATTATTTGATTTCCTATTTTTAAAGTTGTAAAATATAGGTGTGAAAAGGCTTACTTCGATGAAACACTATTTAATTTAATACTTGCAAGTCGTTCTACCTATAAGGAAAGAAGGTGCTCTTTAATGAAACATAAAGAACATATACTCATCGGAATTCTCTATCTCCTCTCTCCATTCATCGGTCAGCTCTTAGTTGAAAAAACATACTTTATCGGTACAGAATTTACAGCTACTGCTTATGCTATTTGCTGGCTATCAGTTGTTATCAGCATCCACTATTTTTCAAAAACAGTTTTCTCTCAGAAGCAAAAATAGATTAAAAAACTGAGTTTAAAATAATATTTTTAATTTGTATATGAGGCTGAGAAAATCTTATTAAAAGTAAAAAAGCTTTAAATCAATAGTCTAAACTGCTTGATTTAAAGCTTTTTTGCTTATTCCACATCTTTTGTTAAACCTCACCAAAACGGCTCTATCTAACTTTTGAGGTATAGTTCAACTATAAGAGATAATAGTCTTTTAGGATTTTTATAGCAAGAAGAAATCAAAAAACAAATCTCATCTATGTCACCTTACAGTCAATCTATTACTAACTTTCTTATCTCTATATTCAACCCTACCTAGTTTTTTATTAAGGATTGGAAGCGAGTTCTTTTTGATTTTCTTTCAGCAGACTTCAAGATTTGTCCTATCCAGAGGATATCTTTTCTTCACCCCCACAATGACTAACAAATGGCTTTTCTTTACTCTACAACTGCTTCAGCGATTTCTTCACGACTAATACCAGCGAAGTAGCGTGTAATATCAATTGTTTCTAGTGCTTTAAGGACATCTTCGCGTTCGTATTTCACTCCACGAAGGACATCTTCTACTGCAGCAACGTCTTCGATACCAAAGAAGTCACCATAAATCTTGATGTCTTGGATTTTTGATTCGAGAACATTAGCAAATACTTCCACCTTACCACTAGTGAATTTGGTTCCACGACGGACGTTAAATTCAGGTGATTTACCGTAGTTCCAGTCCCAAGTTCCAAACTTGGTGTCCTTGATACGATTGATTTCAGCCAATTCTTCCTCAGAAAAAACGTATTCTGTCATTTCAGGGTACTCTTTTTTCATGTATTCCAATAGTAAATCACGGAATTCTTCGACAGTGATTTTTTCTGGTAATTCATTGATAATATTGGTTACGCGAGCACGGACGGATTTCACACCTTTTGATTCAAATTTATCCTTTGAAACCTTGAGGGCGTTAGCAAGGACTGACAAATCAACGTCAAAGAGCAAGCAACCATGATGCATGATACGACCATTGATATAGGCTTGGGCATTACCACAGAATTTCTTACCGTCGATTTCTAAGTCATTACGGCCTGTGAACTCAGCTTTAACCCCAAGTTGAGCTAGTGTATTGATAACTGGCGTTGAGAAGCTCTTAAAGTCAAAAGCCTTGTTTTCATCTTCTTTTGAGATGATCGTGTAGTTTAGGTTATTTAAATCGTGGTAAACAGCTCCACCACCGCTGATACGGCGGACCACCTCAATGCCATTTTCGCGAACATAATCCCGGTTGATTTCTTCGATAGTGTTCTGGTGACGACCAACAATGATAGATGGTTTGTTAATCCAAAGCAGGAAGATTTGATCCTCATCCAAAAGGTGTTTAAAGGCATATTCTTCCAAGGCGATATTAAAGGCAGTGTCGTTTGAATGATTGATAATATATTTCATGATATCCCTTTATACGATAGAGACTGGAAAACATCTTTCCAGTCTAATCTATCTTTCTTTTATTTTTTCTTAGGTGAGTGGATGGCCATTCCTAGAACATCCGCAAATGCTTCATACATCACTTCAGAATAGGTTGGGTGTCCGTGGATAGTCTTCAACATTTCTTCTACAGTGATTTCCATTTCGATGATGCTTGACGCTTCATTGATCAACTCTGCAGCTGCAGGGCCAATGATGTGAACACCGAGGATTTCACCATATTTCTTGTCTGCAATGACTTTAACAAATCCTTGAGCAGCATCTGATGCAATGGCACGACCATTAGCAGCAAAGTTGAATTTACCAATTTGGACATCATATTTCTCACGAGCTTGTTCTTCTGTTAAACCAACTGCTGCTACTTCAGGAAGTGTGTAAATAGCTGCAGGAGTCAAGTTCAATTTAGCAACATGGTGATTTCCTTTAAGGGCATTTTCAGCGGCTACTTCACCCATACGGAAGGCTGCGTGAGCCAACATCTTGGTACCATTGATGTCACCTGGTGCATAAATACCAGGAACAGAAGTTTCCATGTACTCGTTAACCTTGATACGACCACGGTCTAACTCGAACTCTACTTCACCAATTCCTTCGAGGTCTGGTACACGACCGATTGAAAGAAGAGCTTTGCTTGCGATAATATCGTCTTTTCCTTCAATCTTGATACGAAGTTTACCATCTTCTTCGATGATTTCTTGCAGTTTAGTACCAGTCAAGATAGTCATACCTTTTCGTTCAAGAATCAAGCGAAGATTCTTAGAAACTTCAGCATCCATAGCTGGCACGATACGGTCCATCATTTCAATAACAGTTACCTTAGAACCAAATGTCATGAAGGCTTGACCGAGTTCAATACCGACAACTCCACCACCGATGATAACAAGGCTTTCTGGAACTTCGTTAATTTCAAGAATGTCGTCACTTGTCATGACAAGTGATGATTCCATACCAGGAACGTTAATCTTGCTGACTTTTGAACCACCAGCAAGGATAATCTTCTTAGTTTCAAGCAATTCTGAACCATTTACCAAGACATTCTTGTCTTTAGTGATGGTTCCAATTCCTTTATGAACAGTAACTCCATAGCTACGAAGAAGTCCTGCAACACCACCAACAAGAGTATTTACAACTTTAGACTTAGTTTCTAAAAGTTTTTCCATATCAACAGTGAAGTTAGGATTTTCAATCACGATACCACGATTTGCAGCATGACCGATGTTTTCGATAATTTCAGCGTTGTGAAGATAGGTCTTAGTTGGGATACAGCCACGGTTCAAGCAGGTTCCACCAAGTTCAGATTTCTCAACAAGGGCAACCTTACCGCCGAGTTGGGCGGCTTTAATGGCTGCAACATAACCAGCAGGACCTCCACCAATCACAACAATATCAAAGGCATCATCGCTCTTACCATCATCATTTGAAGCACTTGCTGCAGGTACTGGGCTAGCTTCTGGCACTGCTGATCCAGCTGTTGGGATGTTTTCCCCTTCTTCTCCAAGGTAACCGATAACTTCCGTTACTGGAACAGTTTCACCATCTCCTTTAAGGATAGCAATCAAGTAACCATCTTCTTCGGCTTCCAATTCCATGCTGACTTTGTCAGTCATGATTTCCAAAAGGATTTCTCCTTCTTTTACAAATTCTCCGACTTTTTTATTCCATTGGACGATTTGTCCTTCTGTCATATCCACGCCGGCTTTTGGCATAATTACTTCTAAGGCCATGTCTTCCTTCCTTTATCTATATCTTAAAAATGAATACTCTTGCTCTTAAATCAACATTGAGATTGGATTTTCAATCAAGGCTTTCAAGTCTTTCATAAACTTAGCACCAGCCATACCATCCACAACACGGTGGTCAATGGTTAATCCTAGACTCATGATTGGGCGAATGACAATTTCACCATTGACGACAACTGGTTTCTCAATTGTCGAGCTCACACCAAGGATAGCTGAGTTTGGTTGGTTAATGATAGGACCAAAGGACTGAACGCCAAACATTCCCAAATTACTGATTGTAAATGTTGAATTTTGCAACTCACTTGGAGCTAATTTACCATCCAAGGTACGGCCAATAACATCCTTAAAGGCTACAACCAGTTCTGAAAGACTCATCTTCTCAGCATTGTAAACAACAGGTGTCATCAATCCATTATCCATCCCAACTGCCATCGCAAGATTGACATAGTTGTGAGTGATAATGGTCTTGCCATCTTCGGTCAATGAAGCGTTGATGTATGGGTGTTTTATAAGAGTCTTAACAACCGCAAGCGAAAGAAGGTCTGTTACAGTAGTCTTCTTCCCGGTTGCTGCCATGATTGGCTCCAGAACCTTCTTACGAAGAGCCAACATTTCCGTCATATCAACTTCATAGTTAAGGGTGAAGGTTGGAGCAGTTAGGTAAGATTCAACCATACGTTGGGCAATAACCTTACGCATTGGTGTCATTGGAATACGCTCAATTTCACCGTATGGTGTTACATTATCAGGAACTTCTTCCACTTTTTCAATTTGAGCAGGAGACTTGATGGTATCGTTTTCGATATTTTCAGGAAGCAAGGTCAAGACATCCTTCTTCATGATTTTACCACGATGACCGGTTCCTTGAATTTCCTGCCACGCAATGTTATGTTCGAGGGCAATTCGTTTTGCAAGTGGCGAAATGCGAACCACGTTTGTGTCTTTATAAGTTTCCACGTCTTCTTTGTGGACACGACCGTTTGCACCTGAGCCAGAAACGTCGTAAAGGTTGATCCCTAAATCATCCGCTAACTTTCTAGCTGCAGGAGTCGCTCTTAGCTTGTCATCAGCCATGACCTCTCCAATTCTATTTATGATACAAAGGGCGTAAAAAGCGACTGAAAAATAGGAAATCGACGATGGCTTCGATGAAGCCAAGGAGATTTATCTTTTTTCCGAGCTTTTAGCCCGTGTTCGAATATAAGATATTAAGGACGAAGAGGGCAATGAAAAAATAGGAGATTGACGATGTGTTCGATGAACACAAGGAAATCTATCTTTTTTTCGCAGACCTCCGTCCGAATTCAATTACATGATACTAAGGGCGTCAAAAGCGACTGAAAAATAGGAAATCAACGCAGACTTCGATGAAGCCAAGGAGATTTATCTTTTTCCGATCTTTTAGCCCGAGTTCAACTCTACAAGCAACTTGGATACAACACGTATCTCAAGTTGCTACGGTTGCCGCTATTAGGCGGTCAACCTAGTAGACTGACTAATTCATTCGTCGAATATTATCGATTCGACTCTCTCATGTCGCAACTCTTTAAATCACTTGGATACAACACGTATCTCAAATTACTACGGTTGCCGCTATCAAGCGGTCAACCTAGTAGACTGACTAAATCTTTCATCGGTTATTATCGAACCAACTCTTCTTGTGATAGGATGCGATGTTTACATAATTTATCTTATGCAATACTATTCTTTGTTATAAGTTTTTCGGATGGCATCTTTGATGCTTTCAACTGTTGGAATCATTGCATTTTCTAGGTTTTGCGCATAAGGCATTGGCACATCTTCTCCTGCGCAACGACGGATTGGTGCATCTAGGTAGTCAAATGCTTCTGACTCTGAAATAATTGCTGAAATCTCTCCGATATAGCCACTTGTTTTATGGGCGTCGTTAACCAGAACAACCTTACCAGTCTTCTTAACTGAGTTTATGATGATATCCTTATCAAGCGGAACAAGGGTACGTGGGTCAACAATCTCAACAGAAATTCCTTCTTCTGCTAATTCTTCAGCAGCTTGAACCACACGACGGAGCATTTTTCCATAAGTAACAACTGTTACATCTGTACCTTCACGTTTGATTTCCCCAACTCCAAGTGGAATCGTGTAGTCTGGATCAACTGGCACTTCCCCTTTTTGGTTAAATTCTGACTTGTACTCAAGAATGATAACAGGGTTGTTATCACGGATAGAAGACTTGAGCAGTCCTTTCATGTCCGCAGGCGTACCTGGTGCCACAACCTTAAGACCAGGAATATGAGTGAACCAAGACTCTAGAGATTGTGAGTGCTGAGCGGCAGAACCTACCCCATTACCAGCTGCGCATCGAACAGTCATTGGAACCTGACCTTTACCACCAAACATGTAACGAGTTTTAGCAGCTTGGTTGACGATATTGTCCATGGCAATAACCGAGAAGTCCATGAAGGTCATATCAACGATTGGACGAAGTCCTGTCATGGCTGCTCCTGCTGCTGCTCCAGAGATGGCAGCTTCAGAAATCGGACAGTCACGAACACGTTCTGGGCCAAATTCTTCAAGCATTCCGACAGAAGTACCGAAGTCTCCTCCAAAGACACCGACATCTTCTCCCATCAAGAACACATTTTCATCGCGACGCATTTCCTCAGACATAGCAAGGATAATGGTGTCACGGAAGGACATTGTTTTTGTTTCCATTTTATCTCTTTCTCCTTAGTCTGCGTAAATATCTTCAAATGCTGATTCAAGCGGTGGGAATGGACTTTCTTCCGCAAATTTAACAGAAGCTTCTACTGCTTCCTTGACTTGCGCTTGAATTTCTTCCAATTCTTGGGCACTTGCAATAGTGTTTTCAATGAGGTAGTTGCGGAGGTTTTCGATTGGATCTTTTTGTTTCCACAACTCCACTTCTTCACGCGTACGATATTTACCAGGGTCAGATGATGAGTGACCAAGCCAGCGATAAGTAACACTTTCAATCAATACAGGCCCATTGCCACCACGAACATGGTCTACGGCTTTCTTAAATCCTTCATAGACGTCAATTACATTGTTTCCATCTTCGATGAACATTCCAGGAATTCCATAAGCGGCGCTACGTTGATGGATATGTTCTACATTGGTCATTTTTTTGATATCCGCAGAGATACCGTAACCATTGTTAATGCAGTAGAAAATGACTGGCAGGTTCCAGATAGAGGCCATGTTTACTGCTTCGTGGAAAACACCTTCATTGGTCGCACCATCTCCAAAGAAGCAGACTACGATTTTTCCGGTATTTTGCATTTGCTGACTGAGGGCTGCACCGACAGCGATTCCCATACCACCACCTACGATACCATTGGCACCGAGGTTACCGGCATCAAGGTCGGCGATATGCATAGATCCGCCTTTTCCTTTACAGGTTCCAGTGTATTTACCAAGGATTTCAGCCATCATTCCGTTTAGGTCAATTCCTTTGGCAATGGCTTGCCCGTGTCCACGGTGGTTTGAGGTAATCAAATCATCTGGATTGAGAGCTAACATAGCCCCCACGTTAGCTGCCTCTTCACCAACAGAAAAGTGCGTCATTCCTGGCACTTTCCCTTTCTTTACTAATTGTGCAATTTTTAAGTCCATACGACGGATTTCTTCCATCTTACGGAACATTTCTAGCAAAAGATTTTTATCTAAAGTTGACATCTTCTTGCCTTTCTAACTTTCTTCTTACCTTACTATTTTACCGTTTTTGGAAAATACTGTCAAAGTTTTTCTTGAGGAAATTTCACAAAATAAAAAAGAAAACCCCATGAAAACAAGAGATTTTCTCATTAAGAATATTTTTTCACAAACTTTTTATCGTTTAGATTTTGCTACGGATTCAAATCTCTTCATAATCACAGTTAAACGCCAACGGTAGAGCGCCCCACTCACGATTAGACTAATAATCAAACCGATCCAGTAAGAATAAGCTCCAAAATCTGTTAGGGAATCAAATACCATAGCCACTGGAATCGCTACACCCCAATAACCAAGCAAACCAAGGTAAAAAGGAATAACGGTATCCTTATAACCCCGCAAAATCCCCTGAAGAGGTGCTGCAAAGGTATCTGCTAACTGGAAGAAGAGGCTGTAAGTCAAAAAACGCGCTGTCAAATCGATAAATTCTGGGTCGTTCCCATAAAAACTAGCCACATTTCCCCTAAAAATGTAAAGGAAGGATAAGGTAAAACCTGCAAAAATGAGGGCAGTCCATCTTCCTAAACTAATATAGGTTTTCGCATCATCAAATCTCTTGGCTCCCACTTCATAGGAAACAACAATAGCCATAGCCGATGAAATACTCATAGGAAAGGCGTACATGAGAGTTGAAAAGTTCATAGCTGACTGGTGACTAGCGATAATCAAGGATGAGAACTTAGCCATAATCAAGCCAACCACTGAAAAGATAGCAACTTCCGCAAAGACAGTTCCCCCAATAGGCAAACCTAAGCGAACTCCTTCCTTGATTTTATCCATATTAAGCGGAATGCGTTTCTCAAGATGTAGTGCTTTGAGCTTCTCCTGTTTAAATAAAACCAGAACAGAAATCCCAAGCAAGACCCAGTAGGCCAAGGATGTTCCTAAACCAGCACCAGCCCCTCCCAGCTCTGGAACTCCAAAGGCACCGTAAATCAAGAGATAGTTAAATCCACTATTGAGCGGGAGTAACAAAAGCATGAGATACATGGACAGCTTGGTCAAGCCCAGCGAATCCAGCAAGGAACGAATGACACTAAAGAGTAACAAGGGGATAATTCCAACAGATAAAAACCAGAGATAACGAACCGCTACTGCAGCCACTGGTGCTTCTAGTCCGATATGATTCAAGATTGGTGGTGCCAAGAAAAGCACCAGCCCCAGCAAGACCACAGATAGGCCCAAGGCCAAATAAATAAATTGGTAAAAATCAGACGCAACTTCTTCCTTTTTACCTCGACCAATATGGTGACCAATAATAGGCACCAGGGCTGACACAATCCCTGTCAGAAATGTAAAGAAAGGATTCCAGATACTGGTTGCCACAGACACACCAGCCAAGTCCATGGTATTGTATTGGCCTGTCATAGTCGTATCAACAAAGGAGGCAGAATAATTGGCAAATTGATAAATCAGGATAGGGAAAAATATCTTTAAAAATAAGATAAATTTGTCTTTAAAATGATGAGTCTGGTACATATAGGCTCTCTATTCTTTTTGTTTACAGAGCAGACTCCCACCTAGTTTTGATAGACGATTTGTCCCTTACAGATGGTGTATTTAACCTGCCCTTTTAAGGCTTCACCGATAAATGGTGAATTAGTTGCTTTGGAAGCAAAATGGGAGTCCACAAGGCGGTCAGCCTTAGCGTCAAAAATAGTGATATCTGCTGGACCATTCTCAGCCAAGTAACCTGCTTCAAAGTTATAAAGCTTGGCTGGGTTGTATGTCATCTTTCCGAGTAATTCCATCAAGCTCAACTCCCCAGCTTCCACCAAATAAGTCAATCCGAGGGAAAGAGATGTTTCTAAGCCAGTCATGCCAGATGGTGCTTTGGTAATATCCTCGACGTTTTTCTCATCCGCATGGTGAGGCGCGTGGTCAGTTGCGATAACTGTGATGACGCCTGATTTGAGGCCTTCGATAACGGCACGACGGTCTGATTCCAAACGAAGCGGCGGATTCATCTTAGCATTGCTACCTTGTGTCAATAGGAGTGCTTCGGTCTTGGAGAAATGCTGTGGCGCTACTTCTGCTGTGACTTGCGCACCTAGCCCTTGGGCAAACTCCACTACTTTAACACTTTCTTCCTTTGACAAGTGCTGGATGTGAACATGGGCCTTGGTCGCATAGGCAATCATGACATCACGCGCCATCATAGCATACTCAGCCACCCCAGTAGCACCGCAGATATGGAAATGTTCTTTAGCAATGTTTTCATTAAACCCAAGAATACCGTTCAATCCTGGATCTTCCTCATGAAGACTAATAAAGGTGTTGAGTTTTTTGGCTTCCTCCATGGCTTCCTTGACCACTTTACTGCTTTCAAGTGGAATACCGTCGTCTGAGAAACCAACCGCTCCAGCTTCTAAAAGCGCCTTAAAGTCTGTCAAATCATGCCCATTAAAATTCTTAGTAATGGTCGCAACCGTCTTGACATTAATCCTCTCTTTAGCAGCTGACTGGAGAACTTCTTGCAAAGTCTCCACGTCTGAAACGGTTGGACTAGTATTAGCCATCATGACAACCGTTGTAAAACCACCTGCAGCAGCTGCAAGGGCTCCAGTATGGATGTCTTCCTTGTGGGTCTGACCAGGTTCACGGAAATGAACATGAATATCAACTAGTCCAGGCGCAACTACAAGACCGGTAGCATCTAAGATTTCTGCTCCTTCTTCCTTGATTTCGGCAGCAATTTTGATAATTTTCCCATCTTGAACTAAGACATCACACACTTGATCCAAACCAGACTTGGGATCCATAACACGACCATTTTTGATTAGTAGCATCTGCTTTCTCCTTTATTCATAGAAATCGACTTGGGTATCCAACAATTTATCCCCATCATAAACAAACTTGGCTGAAAAGAAGGGTTTGTCCTCCAAAAGCCATTCAACAAAGATGTGGTCACCTTCCCAAGTTGGCTTGCTCAAAACCTCATCATAGGGAACCCATTCCAGCGTTCCCTCATTGCAGTCAATCAAGTCACCCTCAAACTCTGTCACCTTAAAAACATAGGTGTACCAGTCTAAATCTGGCGTAAATTCAGGAAAAGTGATGACACCTTTTAGAACTGGCTTGGCTTTAAGCCCTGTTTCTTCAAGGATTTCACGCGCAGCGCATTCTTGAGGAGTCTCACCTCGCTCTAGCTTCCCACCAACACCAATCCATTTCCCTTCATGGACATCATTGGGTTTCTTATTACGGTGGAGCATGAGTAGTTCTTTTCCGTTATCAATGTAGCAAATCGTCGCTAACTGAGGCATATTTTCTCCTTATCTAAGCCAATCGATTGGCTCTTGTCCTGTCTCTTCTAAGAATGCATTGGCCTTGGAAAAAGGCTTGGAACCCCAAAATCCTCTGTAAACAGATAAAGGACTGGGATGGGCTGATTCGATAATCAAGTGATGAGGATTGGTAATTAAGGACTTCTTCTTACGTGCATAAGCTCCCCATAGCACAAAGACCACTGGCTTATCTAGATGATTGACCACCTGAATCACAGCATCAGTAAAAGGCTCCCATATTTGACCAGCATGACCATTAGCCTGTCCAGCAGGAACCGTCAAGCAAGCATTAAGAAGCAATACTCCTTGCTCAGCCCAAGCCGTCAAATCATGAGATTTCTTAACTCCAATGTCATCTGACAATTCTTTCAAGATATTTTGCAAGGATGGCGGAGCTGGGATAGAATCAGGTACAGAAAAACTCAAGCCCTGCGCTTGACCTGGTCCGTGATAGGGGTCTTGCCCTAGAATCACTATCTTCACTTCTTCAAGCGGTGTAGTCAAGAGAGCCTGAAAAACCTTTTCCTTAGGTGGATAAACAGTTCCCTGAGCATAGACATGCTCCATAAACTGATTGATTTTCGCAAAATAACCCTCAGGTAATTGCGCCTTAATCAAAGCATGCCAAGACGAGTGTTCCATAGCCGACTCCTTCATTTTTACTGCCTCTATTATAGCAAAAAGTGGCTATCTAAACCACTTTTTACAGTTTATATAAGCAATCCAGCAAATCTTGATAAGAATGGACTTCGTAAGTCGGCTGGGCTTGTGTATGATTTTCGAGGTGATGAGGATTGTACCAGATAGTATCAATCCCCGCATTATTGCCACCTTGAATGTCGGCGGTTAGGGAATCTCCAATCATCAGAGTCTTTTCTTTACTAAATCCAGCAATCTGTTGGCCAATTTTTTCATAAAAAAGAGCATCAGGTTTTTGTGTTTGCAACTGTTCAGAGATAAAGACTTGATTGAAATAAGGTGCCAGACCAGATTGAGCCAAACGACCTGTCTGAATGGCAGTAATGCCATTTGTCGCAGCATACAGCTCATAATCTCGCTCGATGAGGTTGTCTAAGAGTTCATGAGCGCCTGAAAAAGTTTGTCCCTGTTGAGCGAGGTAAAATTGGTAACGCTGGGCTAGAAAACTACCATCTTTTTCCTGTCCAAAGTGAGCAAATAGACGAGAAAAGCGCGTGTTAACCAGTTCTTGTTTACTGATTTTCTTTTGCTCCAAGTCCTTCCAGAGAGCCTTGTTCATGGGAACGTAAAAGTCTTTGTAGGCCTGAATATCTACAACTCCTTCTTCTTTTAGAAGTTGCGTCAAAGCCACATCCTCAGCAGCATCAAAATCAAGCAAGGTGTGGTCTAGGTCGAAAAGTAGAAATTTGTAGGACAATTTGAGAGTTTTCCTTTCTAGGTACTTAATAGATTAGTTTATTTCTTCTTTGCCTTAGTTTTATTCATCAACATACCTACTACAACTGGAGTGACGACACCTCCAACTTGTCCAACCACTTTAAGTATCTTTTTTGCTTCATCTATTTTTTTGTTTCTACACGATTCGCACTTATTGTGCTTATAACTTGATGGTAAATCCCTAGTACATGTCTTGCATTTTTTTATTTCTTTCATTCTAATACCTCTGTCTCAATAGAATCTGGTTTATTTGGCAATTTCATTATAGAAGTTTCAATTTTTGGCAATTCTTTTGTCCAGTAATTTGTAGGAGAAGGATCAAGTAAATCAAGTCTCTCTACTAATTCTTGAGAACTAAGATAAGTTTCGTTAATAAATTTCCCAAAGTAATCCAAACTTTTTTGAGCAGCTTTTTTCTCGCCCAACTCATTATAAGCTATTGCTGCTGATAGTGAAACGATATTTACAGCTGCTAATCCATCTCTAATCTCATTCATACGAGCTTCAATTTTATCTGGTTTATCCCCTTTTAATAACTTACCCCAAGTAGAATCTGGTTGTTCTTTGATAAAATTTACATTTGATTTTTGACTAAGCATTAAGAGATTTCTACTGTCTTCTGCATCTGAAATAACTTGCAGTAACATCATTGTTCTAATGTTTGTATCTGATATCTCTCTAGCTTGCAAGAGCTTCTGTTGACAGCTATAGGCTATTGCAAGTCTATCCGACTCCTGTCCTTTTCTGACGTCCTCAATAGCATATTGTACATTTTGAATCTCTTCTGCAATCTGAGCCATTTGAATTTGCGACGAATAATCAGCTAACGCTTTATTTAATTCTGGTGTCAATTTAACAGATTTCAATGGTACATTTCCAATGACTTTATTAGTATTAGTATTTACTAATACCGCCAAGAGAGAGCCATCTTTCTTTGTCATTAATTTTACCACTCCTTGAGCAATTGCTTCCCGTTGTTCTGGAGAAAGAATTGCCTGAAAAACCTCTTCAGGTACACTAGATTGGACAACATTGACAAAGGCTGGAGCAGAATATAACATTTTTTCTACTTCAGATAAGATTTTATTTGCATTTTTGACTAAAGGTTTGGCTATTTCTGGTAACTTATTAAAAAACGCTGAGGGTTTTAGTTCATAACCGTCAATATCAAGAATATCGAAGTCATCTTCGCCAAAAAATAGAACTTCGTCCATAAATTACTACCTCATTATGTTTAAATTATTAGAAATATTATACCATATTAAACAAAATTATGATTTTGATTTTTCTTTAATATTATTTATCCAATCATTTTTACTAGAATCTAACATAGAGTAACACTATCCTATACAATTGACAGCTCAAATCTTTCAGAATAGAACAATCCTAACTATCGAATACCCTAATTTCATAAATATCTATGTAATTCTAGACCTAGAATTACTATAAAATAAATGTTTTCGCACTATTCTAAACCATTGATTGCCTTAAATTTTAATTTTTAAAGTATTCTAAAGCTAGAATAGCCCCATCACAATCAGTTTTGAATTATTATACTCAATGAAAATCAAAGAGCAAACTAGGAAACTAGCCGCAGGCTGTACTTGAGTACGGCAAGGCGACGTTGACGTGGTTTGAATTTGATTTTCGAAGAGTATTAACAATTTAGAAACGCTATGATTCCACTCCTTTTACATTAAAAAGGAACTGCTGGAAGCAATCCCTTTCTGATTTTGAAATTATTACTTAAAATTTGATAGTCGAGATAATCAATAGCCCACCTATAAAAAGAGTTATAGTAAAATTACTTATTTATTGATTTCAAGCTCCGCCAACTGTGTTTGAATAACCGACAGTTCTGCCCCAGCCTGAAGAAGAGCAGCTGCAGTATAGACGCCTTCTACAATTGGAACCATGTTGATGATGATACTCTTATCACTGAAATCAGCCACCATTTCTAAGTTCATTTTAGCAGAACCTAGGTCAAAAAAGGCAAGTAAAGTATCTGCTGGATTTTCAGAAACAATCCTATCTACTTGATCAAAACTAGTTCCAATTCCTCCATCTTCGGTTCCTCCTACATAAGTAATCGGAACATCTTTAGCTACTTCACTAATCAGTTCAACGACACCTTGTGCAATGTTTTTGGAATGTGAAACGATAACAAGACCAATACTTCCCATTAAACCACCCCAGTTTCTAATAGAGCAGTAAAGAGTAATCCTGATGAAAATGATCCAGGGTCAATATGTCCAAGAGAACGTTCTCCTACATAAGATGCTCTTCCTTTAGTTGCAAGTAAATCTTTGGTAGCATTCACTACCTGATCAATAACCTCTTGAGTCAATCGGCCCGCAGACAAGGCAGCAATAACAGGAGTCCAAACGTCAACCATTGTCTTTTCTCCAACTTCTGCTTTCCCACGTTTGACAATCATATCCAAACCGCTTTGTAAGATTTCTTCTAATTTCGAATTAGAATCAGCCTTGTACATTCCCATAAAAGCAGAGCCATACAGAGGACCAGAAGCACCGCCTACCTTACTCAGGAGTTGCATTGAGACAAGTTTAAACACATCACTGCTGGTCTCAAATTGCTTTCCTTCTAAGTTTTCCATAACTGTAGCCATTCCACGCGCCATATTTCCACCGTGATCTCCATCCCCTATAGGGGTGTCTAGCTCACTAAGGTAATCTTTCTGTTCTTGAATCTTTTCATTAAAAAGCTTCATCCATTCAAGAGCTTGTTCAGCATTCATGAGACATTTCCTCCTTGAGTTTTACCAAGCTGGTGTAGTAACAGGTGCATTTAGAGCATCCAACCACTCATCGTCTGCCAATCGAATCAATGTTAATGACAAGCCGGTCATATCAATTGATGTCATATAGTTTCCAATTTTCTTAAACGCCAACTCAACACCTTTTTTATGGAGTAATTTAACCACATCATTTGCAAATACGTATTGTTCCATAAGAGGAGTGCTTCCTAAACCATTAATGAGAAGGCCATAGCGTTCTCCAGTCTTAAGTTGGAAACCTTCAGATAATTTTTCAACCAATTCTGAGGCCAATTGTGCTGAAGGTTGCATTTTCTCTTTCTTATATCCTGGCTCACCATGAATACCAACTCCATATTCAAATTCATCATCTTCTAGAACAAAACCTGGTTTCCCAACCTCAGGAACGGTTGCTCCAGACAAGGCTAGCCCAATTGTTTTAATTTCTAAGACAAGTTTATCGGCCAAGTCCTTCATTTCAACTAATGATTTACCAGAACGAGCCGCATCACCCAAAATTTTATGGACTAATATAGTACCTGCAACACCTCGACGGCCTTGGGTATAGAGACTATTTTCAACAGCGATATCATCATCAACCACAACGCTTGCTACATCAATACCTTCCATTTCAGCAAGTTCTTGTGCAATTTCAAAGTTCATAATGTCACCAGAATAGTTCTTGATGACCATGAAAACTCCAGCACCTTCATCAGCCGCCTTAATGGCTTCTAAAATTTGGTCCGGAGTAGGTGAAGTGAAGACTGCTCCACAAATGGCAGCAGACAACATTCCATCTCCTACAAATCCAGCATGACTTGGTTCATGTCCTGAACCTCCACCTGAAATGAGACCAACTTTTCCTGTCTTTTCTGCCTTTCTAACGATAACATCAAAACCATCTAAACGTTCTACCAAGTCATCATGCATAAATGATAACCCCTGCAACATTTCATCAACAACCTGTGTCGGTTCATTTATAATTTTTTTCATGAGAAATTCCTTTCGGCATCTACCTTTGTTTTCGTTTTCATTATATATTTTTTATTGCTGGATGATAAGGGACAGATTCTATTATTTGTCCCCTTTTAAACCCATTTAAAAAAATTTTTTGATAAAATGAAGTAAGTAAAAGAAAGGTTTCCTATGGCATCATCACTTATTACAAAAAAACGGATTGCCAAGGCATTTAGAGACCTATTAGCTACTAGAGAATTTGATAAAATCTCCATTGTAGATATCATGGAATCTGCTGGCATTCGTAGACAGACCTTTTATAATCACTTTCTTGACAAATATGAATTGCTAGACTGGATATTTGAAAATGACTTAACCGAGTATATCACCAATAACTTGGACTTCATTTCAGGCCAAAAACTATTACAAGAATTATTTCTTTATTTCGAACAAGAGCGTGACTTTTATATTCAACTTTTTGATATTCAAGGGCAAAATAACTTCTATGATCACTTTATCAGCTACTGTCGCTTGCTTGTATCAAAAATTTTAAGAGAATACGGTCAGATTGATATCGATTCATCTGCTTATACTTGTTTTTTGTTAGACTATCATTCACATGCTCTAGCAGAAATCGTGAAAGCTTACGTCAATAAAAAAAGTCCAGTTCCACAACCAGACTTTCTAATCATGACAATTATTGGAAAGAGACCACAATGACATTTATTTCAAATCATAAACAAAAAATTATTTCAAGTTACATTTCGGCAACTGTCAGCAGTCATCCTGAATTAGAAAAACACCCTACCTTACCTTTAGTCTATCAAAAAAATCGCAATACTCATCAGGTTCCAATATTGTCAGGTGGGGGTTCAGGTCACGAACCTGCTCATATTGGATATGTGGGAGAAGGAATGCTTACCGCTGCTATCTATGGCCAATTATTTACTCCTCCTACAAGAACTGAAATCTTAGAGTCCATTCGTTTTTTAAACAATGGTCAAGGTGTCTTCATCATTGTAAAAAATTTCGAAGCAGACATCAAAGAATTTAGCTCGGCCATTAATACTGCTAGACAAGAAGGAATTAAGGTCGGCTATAGTCTAGCACACGACGATATTTCTATTGAACCTCACAACAGATTTCAAATTAGAGGAAGAGGGCTTGCAGGGACAATCTTACTTCATAAAGTTCTAGGATCTGCAGCTCAAAATGGTGCCGACATAGAGCAACTAACTGATTTAGGTCATGAACTTGCTCCCGAAATCGCAACAATTGGCTTTGCAACGAAGTCTGCTAGTCTCCCCCAAGCCACCCTTCCACTTTTTAACTTGGAAGAAGGAAATATTTCTTATGGTATTGGGATACATGGCGAAGAAGGCTATCGTATCGTCCCATTCCAATCATCGGAAATCCTTGCAAATGAAATTATAAGTAAATTAAGATTGCACTATCATTGGAAAAAGAGTGGTCAATTTATATTGCTTGTAAATAATCTAGGCACTACCAGCAACTTAGAAATGGGCATATTTATCAATGATCTCCTTCAACTCTTAGAAATTGAAGGAGTCACTATTACCTTTATAAAATCAGGAACATTTATGACCAGTTTGGATATGGCAGGTATATCCGTAACTCTTTGCCCCGTAAAAAATAAACAGTGGTTAGAAGCGCTCAATGCTCCAACGACAGCTTTTGCATGGTAATTTGCTTGTATAACTCAAAAGGGCTCAATCACTTGGTAGCCCTTTGCTTTTATCTTATACTCAATGAAAATCAAAAAGCAAACTAGGAAACTAGCCGCAGGCTGTACTTGAGTACGGCAAGGCGACGTTGACGCAGTTTGAATTTGATTTTCGAAGAGTATTACGTTTAAAAGAACTCATTCTTTCTATTTCAAATAGGCTATCTATCCCTTACAATTCTTCCGATGAGCTTTGAGTTTTTTACTAGCCCAATCATAGTGGCTTGACGTGCTACTTACAAAGTAGGAACCTAGACTTGTCCCACCCGTCCACTTATAGACACCTTTGGTAAAGAGTTCGTCATTGCTAAAGCCTTCTATCAACTTGAAAACCTCTCTATGTGATTGCGCCAATAGTCTAGTCGCCTCTTCTAAGGAGGTTTTCTGGTGCTTCTTCCAAAAAGCAACATTCATTTCTCCATAAGTTTTCCAATTATAAGGTTCAGGGAGAAAAGGTCTTCCGTGACCTTTGTGATTAGAATGAACCCAAGTCAAAAGTAACTGATGCCATTCATAGAGATGGATCAAAACATCCCGTAGATTCTTATCTCTTTTCCAATGGGCTTCTTTTTTCTTCTGGTCTCTTGAAAAATCAAATGGAGTCTGTAGCTCATCTTCACTTAGTTGGGAGATGAAACGATTGAGTTTTTCATAGTTTTCCTTAGAGGCCAGCATTAGCTCCTCTTTTGTTTTCGGTCTAGGCACAGGAGTACTCCCTTCATATACTAGTTATTATTAGAAATTTTTTATCATTTGACTATCTATAACTTATCCTTTAATTTCTCAACAAAGAGATAGGCTGCTGGGCAAGTTAAGGTATTCTTAATCGTTAGATGGTTGATTTGATGGATCTTTTTGCGGTCTGTATGAGGAAATTCACGACAGGCCTTTGGACGAACATCATAGATAGAACAGAGGTTATCTCCTCCTAAAAATGGGCAGGGCATGGATTTGAAAACCTTATCCCCATCTTCATCTACCTGAAGGAATTCAGCTTCAAAAGCTGGTAATTTCATCTTAAAATACTTGGCGATACGAGTGATGTCTGCTTCTTTAAAGTCAGGTCCCAATGTCTTACAACAGTTAGCACAGGCTGTACAATCAATTTCAGCAAAGACTTCTTCATGAATTTGCTGGGCTATTTTATCCAGATTTTTAGGTGGCTTTTTCTTTAAATTGGCTAAAACTTTACGGTGTTCCTTCTGCTTTTGCAAGGCTAGCTGGTGGTAATACTCAATATCAATTTCTTTAGACATAATTTCTCTCTTATTCTATTTGTTTCCCCTTATTATATCATGCCTCTGACTCCTTGAAAAGTGAACTTCATAAGAGCATTACTTTTCCAAAATACGTCAAAAAAACCTTGCAACTAGGTTACAAGGTTAATGACATTAATCGAAGTTAACGTATTCTTTTTGAAGTTCAAGAACTTCTTCCATTGTTGAACACTCTGTAAGGGCACGGTTAGCGTACTCTTCCATCTTAGTAGTGTCCAATTTCTTCATCAAGCTACGTGTACGGAGTACAGATGTTGCTGACATAGAGAATTCATCCAAGCCCATTCCGACAAGAAGCGGAACAGCTTTTTGGTCACCAGCCATTTCACCACACATACCAGCCCATTTACCTTCAGCGTGAGCTGCCTTGATAACGTTGTTAATCAAGCGAAGGATTGATGGGTTATATGGTTGGTAAAGGTATGAAACTTGTTCGTTCATACGGTCTGCTGCCATTGTATATTGGATCAAGTCGTTTGTACCAATTGAGAAGAAGTCAACTTCTTTAGCAAATTGGTCTGCAAGCATCGCTGCTGCAGGGATTTCAATCATGATACCAACTTGGATATCATCCGCAACTGCAACTCCTTCCGCAAGAAGGTTTGCTTTTTCTTCATCAAAGACTGCTTTGGCTGCACGGAATTCTTTCAATAGCGCAACCATTGGGAACATGATACGCAATTGACCATGAACAGAAGCACGAAGAAGAGCGCGAATCTGTGTGCGGAACATTGCATCTCCAGTTTCGGCAATAGAGATACGAAGGGCACGGAATCCAAGGAATGGGTTCATTTCATGTGGCATATCGAAGTAAGGAAGTTCCTTATCTCCACCGATATCCATCGTACGAACAACTACTGGTTTACCATTCATTCCCTCAAGAACTGCCTTGTATGCTTCATACTGCTCATCTTCAGTTGGGAAGTCTTGAGAATCCATGTACAAGAACTCTGTACGGTAAAGTCCAACAGCTTCTGCACCGTTGTTGTTAACACCTTCAACGTCTTTTGGAGTACCGATGTTAGCTGCCAACTCAAAGTGTTTACCGTCAGCAGTCACTGTTTGAGCATCTTTCAAAAGTGCCCATTCAGCTTTTTGTTTAGCATAAGCTTCACCAGCTGCTTTAAATTCTGCCGCTTGTTCATCTGTTGGGTTGATAATCACTTCACCAGTAATTCCGTTAACGGCAAGGATATCGCCGTCTTTCACTACTTCAGTGATGTTATTTGTTCCCAATACAGCTGCAATTTCAAGTGTACGCGCCATGATAGCTGAGTGGCTTGTACGTCCACCGATGTTAGTTACAAAAGCTTTTACAAAGTTTTTGTCCAATTGAGCTGTATCAGATGGTGTCAAGTCATGTGCAATCACGATTACTTCTTCGTTAATAGAAGCTGGGTTTGGCAATTTCTTACCAAGAAGGTTTGCTAATACACGTTTTGTCACGTCGCGGATATCCGCTGCACGTTCTTGCATGTATGGGTTATCTTCCATACCTTCAAAGATAGTGATGAACATGTCAGTCACTTCTTTAAGACCTGCTTCTGCGTTGACTTTCTTAGCACGGATTGTTTCTTTAATCTGACCGATCAATTCTGGGTCAGAAAGAACCATCAAATGAGCGTCAAAAACTTGAGCCGCTTCCTCACCTAGCGTACCTACAGCTTTCTCGCGGATAAGAGAAAGCTCGTTTTGAGAAGCTTCAAGAGCAACATCCAAACGAGCCTCTTCTGCGTTTGTATCTTCGACTGAAACAGTCTCGAATGACAAATCCGGTTGAACGAGTAGATATGCTTTTGCAACTGCAACACCGTCAGATGCTGCGATTCCTTTAAGCATTTCTGTCATTTTCCTTATGCCAATCCTTCTTTTTCCATTGTTTCTGAGATTGCAGCGATTGCGTCATCTGCATCTGCACCTTCAGCTGAGATCGTTACGTCAGCACCTTGGCCAACACCAAGACTCATAACACCCATGATTGATTTAAGGTTAACTGATTTACCTTTGTACTCAAGAGTGATATCTGAAGCAAATTTGCTAGCAGTTTGTACCAACAATGTTGCTGGACGTGCGTGAATACCTGTTTCTGCCACTACGTGGAAATCTTTAGAAGCCATAGTTTGACTCTCCTTTTGTTCTTTCTTTTTTGAGTTATATGTGATAACCCTTACAATTTGGTATTATATCATCTTCTAGGATTTTTTTCAAGCATTTTATGGGATTTATTCGATTTCCTTTCAGATAACTTCCTGAAAATCTTCTATCCTAGATAACAAAACACAGGATAGAGTTTTCCAAAAAACAACTTATAGGAAAATCATCACTATTTTACAAAACAAACACTACATATTGTGTTTTGTTTACTTATGTACAAAAACAGACCACTATATTTAGTTTCAAATCGTTGACAAAATTTTAATTTCTGATATACTAAGAAAGTAATCTATTTTGAAAAAGGAGTTACACAATGGTAACCGTTTATTCTAAAAACAACTGTGTCCAATGTAAGATGACCAAACGTTTCTTGGACAGTAATAATGTCGCTTATCGTGAAATCAATCTTGATGAGCAACCTGAGTACATCGATCAGGTTAAAGAGCTCGGTTTCAGCGCAGCTCCTGTTATCCAAACACCAACTGAAGTCTTTTCAGGTTTCCAACCAGGAAAACTAAAACAATTAGCATAATCTTAGTACATCATCCAGAAGAAACTGCTTCTAGGGCTAACTTAGAAGCCTTTCTTTTGTAATTAGATAAGGGAAATTTTATGGGATTAAAACATCTTGAGGACGTGACTTACTTCCGTCTCAATAACGAAATCAACCGTCCTGTCAATGGACAAATCATGCTTCATAAAGATAAGGAAGCCTTGGATGCTTTCTTTAAAGAAAATGTAGTTCCAAACACTATGGTTTTTGATTCAATCAAGGATAAAATCAACTACCTCATTGAACACAACTACATCGAAACAGCCTTTATCAAGAAATACCGTCCAGAGTTCTTGGAAGAATTGTCACAATTTATCAAAGACCAAAACTTCCAATTCAAGTCGTTCATGGCTGCCTATAAGTTTTACAATCAATATGCCTTGAAGACAAACGACGGTGAATATTATCTTGAAAGTATGGAAGACCGCGTCTTCTTTAACGCCCTTTATTTCGCTGACGGGAATGAGGCTGTTGCCATCGATATTGCCAATGAAATCATCCACCAACGCTACCAACCTGCTACTCCTTCCTTCTTGAATGCTGGACGTGCTCGCCGTGGGGAGTTAGTATCTTGCTTCCTAATCCAAGTAACTGACGATATGAACTCTATCGGACGTTCTATCAACTCAGCTCTTCAACTTTCACGTATCGGTGGTGGTGTGGGAATTACCCTCAGCAACCTTCGTGAAGCTGGTGCACCTATCAAAGGCTATGAAGGAGCAGCCTCTGGTGTCGTACCAGTCATGAAACTCTTCGAAGATAGTTTCTCTTACTCTAACCAATTGGGTCAACGTCAAGGTGCTGGGGTTGTTTACCTCAATGTCTTTCACCCAGATATCATCGCCTTCCTTTCAACTAAGAAAGAAAACGCCGATGAAAAAGTTCGTGTAAAAACTCTTTCACTTGGTGTCGTGGTACCAGATAAATTCTACGAATTGGCACGTAAAAATGAAGAAATGTACCTCTTCAGCCCTTACTCTGTAGAAAAAGAGTATGGTGTGCCATTCAACTACATCGACATCACTGAAAAATACGATGAATTGGTCGCAAATCCAAACATCCGTAAGACAAAAATCAAGGCGCGTGATTTGGAAACTGAAATTTCTAAATTGCAACAAGAATCTGGTTATCCTTATGTCGTCAACATTGATACTGCTAACCGTGCAAATCCTGTTGATGGTAAGATTATCATGAGTAACTTGTGTTCTGAGATTCTTCAAGTCCAAGAACCAAGCTTGATCAACGATGCTCAAGAATATCTCCAAATGGGTACTGATATCTCATGTAACCTTGGTTCAACAAACGTTGTCAACATGATGACTTCACCTGACTTTGGTCGTTCTATCCGTGCTATGGTTCGTGCCCTTACTTTCGTGACAGATAGTTCGCACATCGTAGCTGTACCTACAATTGATCATGGAAATAGCCAAGCTCACACCTTTGGTCTTGGTGCCATGGGACTTCACAGCTACCTTGCACAACAACTAATTGAATATGGATCACCTGAGTCTGTTGAGTTTACAAGTATCTACTTTATGCTTATGAACTACTGGACTTTGGTTGAGTCAAACAATATTGCGCGTGAACGTGGTATTACCTTCCATAATTTTGAAAAATCAGACTATGCTAACGGAAGCTACTTCGACAAGTATATAACTGGCGAGTTTGTTCCAAAATCAGACCGTGTTAAAGAACTCTTCAAAGACGTCTTTATTCCGAGTGCTGCTGACTGGGCTGAACTTCGTGACAAGGTTCAAGCAGATGGTCTTTACCACCAAAACCGCCTTGCTGTAGCGCCAAATGGTTCTATCAGTTACATCAATGACGTTTCTGCTTCTATCCATCCGATTACACAACGTATCGAAGAACGTCAAGAAAAGAAAATCGGGAAAATCTACTACCCTGCTGCTGGCTTATCAACAGAAACCATTCCTTACTACACTTCTGCCTACGACATGGATATGCGTAAAGTCATCGATGTTTACGCCGCTGCAACTGAACACGTAGACCAAGGACTTTCACTTACTCTCTTCATGCGTAGTGACATTCCAAAAGGTCTTTACGAATGGAAGAAAGAAAACAAACAGACAACACGTGACTTGTCTATCCTTCGTAACTATGCCTTTAACAAGGGTATCAAGTCTATCTACTACGTCCGTACCTTTACAGACGACGGTGGAGAAGTCGGTGCTAACCAATGTGAAAGCTGTGTGATTTAGTTTTTAATCAAAGGAATTACTATTTCTCTGTAAGTTTAGTAAGCTAGCATCAAAAGAGAACTTAATCAAACATTTTATAAACTAGCTAAGCACATGTAAAAGTCGGTTCTCCGACTTTTTGTGCGATACACTAAAGGAATTATCATAAAGCAAAAACGATTGTACAACAGCATTATTATATACAGAAAGAGATTTCAAATGGAAACTTACTACAAAGCCATTAACTGGAATGCCATCGAAGATGTCATCGACAAATCAACTTGGGAGAAACTGACGGAGCAATTCTGGCTTGATACACGTATTCCCTTGTCAAATGACTTGGATGACTGGAGAAAGCTATCAAGTGTAGAAAAAGACTTAGTTGGAAAAGTCTTTGGTGGTTTAACCCTTCTCGACACTATGCAATCTGAAACTGGAGTTCAAGCCCTTCGCGCAGACATCCGTACACCACATGAAGAAGCTGTTTTCAATAACATCCAATTTATGGAATCTGTCCACGCTAAATCTTATTCATCAATCTTTTCTACCTTAAATACCAAGGCTGAGATTGAAGAAATTTTCGAATGGACCAATACCAATCCTTACCTACAAAAGAAGGCTGAGATTGTTAACGAAATCTACCTAAACGGTAACCCACTTGAAAAGAAAGTAGCCAGCGTTTTCCTTGAAACCTTCCTCTTCTACTCTGGTTTCTTCACTCCCCTCTACTACCTTGGTAATAACAAACTAGCCAACGTTGCGGAAATCATCAAACTGATTATTCGTGATGAATCTGTTCACGGAACCTACATTGGTTACAAATTCCAACTTGGTTTCAATGAATTGCCTGAAGAAGAGCAAGAAAAACTCAAAGAATGGATGTACGATCTGCTCTATACTCTTTACGAGAATGAAGAAGGCTATACAGAAAGCCTCTATGACGGTGTTGGTTGGACGGAAGAAGTCAAAACCTTCCTTCGCTACAATGCTAACAAGGCGCTCATGAACCTGGGACAAGATCCACTCTTCCCAGACTCAGCTGATGATGTCAACCCAATCGTTATGAACGGTATTTCAACAGGAACTTCCAACCACGACTTCTTCTCTCAAGTCGGAAATGGTTACCTCCTTGGTGAAGTTGAAGCCATGCAAGACGATGACTACAACTACGGTTTGGACTAACTCAATTATTCCAGAACTGATAACGAATATCATGGTTTGTTTAAAACAACCATGGTATTTTTGTTTTTGTTTTCTTTTGTTTTTTAAATTGATTGATTGAACACTTTATGATAAAATAGTAATAGAAATAGAGGTGATAACGATGCTAAAGCAGGAAAAACTAGATAATATTCTAGAAACGGTAAATACAAAGGGAACTATTACTGTAAAAGAAATCATGACTCGCTTGGATGTATCAGATATGACTGCTAGACGCTACTTGCAAGAGTTAGCTGATAAAGATTTACTTGTTCGGGTTCACGGTGGAGCTGAAAAAATTCGCACAGGTTCCATTTTAAATAATGAACGTTCCAATACTGAAAAACAAAGCTTACAGATTGCAGAAAAACAAGAAATCAGCCGTTTTGCAGGCCATTTAATTGATGAAGGAGAAACCATTTTTATTGGCCCAGGTACAACCTTGGAATCTTTTGCCCGTGAACTTCCAATTGATAATATTCGTGTTGTAACAAACAGTTTACCAGTCTTTCTCATCTTAAACGAACGAAAACTAACAGATTTGATTTTAATCGGTGGAAACTATCGCTCTATTACTGGAGCCTTTGTGGGAACACTAACCTTGCAAAACTTGGCTAATCTTCAATTTTCTAAAGCCTTCGTTAGCTGTAATGGTATTAAGGACAATGCGATTGCGACCTTTAGTGAAGAGGAAGGTGAATCCCAACGCATCGCCCTCAATAATTCCAATAAAAAATACTTACTAGCTGACAATAGTAAGTTCAATAAATTTGATTTCTATACCTTCTACAATATCTCTGATATTGATACCATCGTTTCAGATTCTAAACTGAGCAAAGAAACCTTCGAACAACTTTCAAAACAAACAAAAATTATTCTTTCTAAACCATAAAACTGAGGATTGATAAAATATAAAATGCGTCATATCAAGAAAATAAGAATCTTAATATGACGCATTTTTTTGATGAAGATTTTTACAAAGAGTTTCCTAGATTCTTTATGATTGTTGAAACGGCACAAAATCTGAATCAAAGAAGATATTATCCCGTTCTTCAGGACTGATAAAATTTAAAAAGATATTTTTAAATTCTTCCAGCTCATAGTCTGAATGGCAAATCCATTCTTTACCGGTCGAGACATACCATTTCCCAAGATTTTTCAGCTCATCATTAGTCAAACAAGGTATTTGAGAACATTTATCAAAATTGATAATATAAACTTTTTCATAAATTGATTGGATAAAATCTTTGAACATCTTTTTGCCTCACTAGAATTCTATATCTAATTACTAATTCTACTAGTCTATAATCTGACTTTCCGCTACTTTCTTGTACCAGTGAGCTGATTTCTTAGGATAACGTTCTTGAGTTTCAAAGTCTACATAGAAGAGACCATAACGTTTTTCATAACCGTTTGACCAAGAGAAGACATCCATTAATGACCAAATGAAGTAACCTTTTACATTAACGCCATCTGCAATCGCATCAGACAAGACTTCCAAGTGTTGTTTCACATAATCAATACGACCATCATCGTAAACAGTGTTATCGACAAACTCATCTTTATAACCAAGTCCATTTTCAGTGATGTAAATCTTCTTGTAGTTAGGATAATCTTTCTTCACTCGCATGATTTGATCATACAAACCTTGAGGATATATAATCCAATCCCAGTCTGTACGTGGTACATAGTCAGGAGCTACACGACGACCAACACCTTTGATTTGGTATTTAGAGCTTCCTTTCTCACCCTTACCATTATGGATAATTTCAGTTTCTCCATCAAAGGCTTCCATCCAGTCACTCATATAGTAATTGATTCCAAGGAAGTCGTTCAAATCTTTTGCTGCTTCTAATGCTGTGAAATCTTCTTCACGAAGATCTAAGCTACCACCATTGACTGATAAGATATGGTTGACACCTTCCATTGTTTCATCTGAATAGCGACCTAGATAAGTTGCATCTAAGATAAATTTATTGTGAATAATATCTTCCAACTCAGCAGCGCGAACATCTGCTGGATTTTCAGGATCTAGAGGATATTTAGTAGGCAGTGCGTGAACAACACCAATTTCACCTTTATAACCTTTATCTTTATATAGCTTGACTGCACGCGCATGAGAAACCATCATATTGTGGTGCGATTGGAAGACTTTGGCAAGGTCGTACTGAATTCCTGGAGGGAATTTACCAACCAAGTATTGACCATCACCGATTGGTCCAATTTCATTAAAGGTTGTCCAATAGTTAACTTCTGGGAATTCTTCAAAACAGAAAGCCGCGTATTCTACAAAGTGTTCAATATTTTCACGGTTTAAGAAGTCTCCATTTGAGTGGAGAGCTTCTGGCGTGTCAAAGTGATGAAGAGTTACAAAGGGCTCAACATGACGTTTGTGACACTCTGCAAATAGATTATGATAAAACTCAACACCTTTAGCATTTACTTGACCATAACCAGTCGGGAAAATACGTGACCAGGCAATAGAAATTCGAATACCATTGACACCATACTCTTCTGCTAGCTTGAGGTCAACTGGATATCGATTGTAAAAGTCACTGGCTGGTTCTGCAGTGTACCAGTAGTTATCTTCAAGATATTTATCCCACGCTACTGGTCCTTTACCATCAGTATGTGTAGCACCTTCTGCTTGATAGGCAGCTGTTGCGCCACCAAAAATAAAGTCTTTTGGTAATGTTTTTGTCATTTTTTTCACCTATTTCTTGATTTAAATAAAGTAAAAGTGAGAGGAGAGGAGTCAGTGAGCCATCCTTCTCCATCTCACTTCTTGTAGCAAGTCACTGAATTGTGACATGAGGAGGTAAAAACGATATCTTTTTACCGACGAATTAATAAGGCGATTAGGAAATTCGCCATAGCGATTTCCGTAACGAGAGGAAACTATTTCATAGTCCCTATTATTAATCGAATTGTGACATGAGGAGGTAAAAACGATATCTTTTTACCGACGAATTAACAAGGCGATTAGGAAATTCGCCATAGCAATTTCCGTAACGAGAGGAGACTGTTTCAGAGTCCCTATCGTTAATCGAATTGCGCTTGCACGAATGCTAGAGCACCTTTTCCATCACGAGTTAATTTGATGTATTGAGCGCCTTCTGTCTTGGCAAGTTTAATACCGAGTTTATCTGTTTCTGCTTTCATATCTTCAAAGTTTGAAGCAACTTGAGGGGCAAGGATAACCAAATCAAACTCTGGTAACATTTCACGGTGAGCACCATAGCCACCTGCTGCTGCTTTCACAGGAACATTGTATTCTGCAGCTGCCTTGTTCAAAGCATTTGCAAGGAGACCACTTGTACCTCCACCAGCACAGAGAACGAGGACATTTGTTTCTTCAGTGATGGTGTTTTGTGCTGCTTCTACACCAGCTTTTTCAAGAATAGCATCCGCTTTTGCAGTGTTGAAGTTTGCAGCAACTTTTTCTTTCAATTCATCATTAGACTTACCTGAACGCTCTTCTTCTAGAATTTGTTCATCATAGACCTTAAGGAATGGATAGTAAATGGCAACGTCAACCACGATTAGAAGGGCAGCAAGAATGAATGATAGAACTTGGAAGTTAGTACCAAGAACTAGACCTAGTGGAGCTGGGGTTGTCCATGGTAGATTAGCAGTAAATGAATTCATTCCAAGAGTTTCAATAAAGAATTTGAAGATCCAAACGTTTGCGATTGGAGCAAAGATAAATGGAATGAAGAAGATTGGGTTTAACACAAGTGGTGCACCAAACAAGATTGGTTCATTTACACCGAAGAAGGTAGGAACTACTGAAGCACGTCCGATTGCACGGTTACGTTTTGATTTTGTTAACCACATGAACATGAATGGAACAACTAGTGTCGCACCTGTACCACCCATGGTAACGATAAACATTTGTGTACCAGAAGTAAGAATTTTGTCAGCGTGCATCCCTTGTTGGAGAAGGTTTAAGTTGACTTCGGCATTGGCATAGGTAATAGCTGCGATAGCTGGTTCAACGATAGATGGACCATGGATACCAACAAACCAGAAGAAGGCAAAGGCACCAAAGATAATGGTAATACCAAGGTATCCGTCTGCTGCTGAGAAGAGTGGTGCAAAGAATTTACCGATTGATTCAGCTACGCTTGCACCAACAAAATGACGAGCTAGTAAATCAAGAGCATAAAGTGAAACAACTGAGAGAGTGAATGGAATCACATCTTTAAAGACTTGTGAGATATTTGGTGGAACTTCGTCAGGCATACGAATAGTGACGTTGTTCTTAACACAAACCTTATAGATGGCTACAGTAACAAAGGCAGCAAGGAAGGCTGAAAGCAAACCTTTTGTCCCCAAGAATCCAGTAGCTAGACCATTTTCGATAGGGTCAGCTGCCAACATCAACAAACCAACAATTGCTGCCAACAATGTTGACATATAGTTGATTTGATTTGTTTTCTCCATGCTACGGTTAACTGAGTCCGTCAATGACTTGGCAGTTGTACCAGCTACTAAGAGAGCCAGAATTCCCATTGAATAGCTGTAAGGTTTCATCAGAAAAGCTACAACTTCATCAGACCATTTAAAGCCCCATGAGTTTGGTACAAAAGCAATCAAGATAAAGATACTTGAGAAGAGAATAACAGGCATACCTGCAATAAAACCATCACGAATAGCACGAAGATAGATATTACGAGATAGTTTCTCAAAGAAAGGCTTTCCTTTCTCAATAAATGCAATGAGTTTATTCATTATTTAGCTCCTCTCTTATAAAGTTCGATTAAATGGTGCATCAAATCTTTTAACAAGATAGTTGTCATCAAGTGGTCTTGGCCATGCATCATGGTTACACTATAAGCTAAGTCCTCACCTGAAGCTTCCTTAGTTAATAGACTTGTTTGCGCGTGGTGAGCCTCTGCGATGCAAGCACCAGCTTCCTCAACTAAGCTATCCGCTTTCGCAAAATCACCAGCTTCAGCAGCCTTCAAGGCTTCCAATAGTTTTGAACGAGCATCTCCAGCATAGGCTACGATTTCAAAACCTAACAATGTTACTTCTTCTCTATTCATGATAGAATTCTCCTTATATAGTTTTAAATAAATTTTTATGACAATAAACGTTGGATATGTAGAACTAGATAAACTCGTTCACTTTTATACAAATCAAGACCCGTATGTTGCGTAATCACATCATAAATCTTAGAACCAATCTCGAAGGCTTTTGGATAGGATTGTTTAATATGATCTTCCATATCCAGAAGTGATTGGTTATCATCTCTAGATCTGTCTAAATAATCCAAGAAATAATTCAAATGGATCATAAAGCGATCATAGAAATGGTTATTCTCTTTGGTTCGTTGAATTGCATAGTCCTTTAGAACTTCCTCAACATTACTAAGAATTTCTTTCCTCTTATCAATCGACTTAACTACTTCTACTTCATTTTCACCTTCGGCATTGATGAAATGATAAGCAATCCGAATAATTTCGTCCTCAGGAAAATGATCTGCTAGCTTCTGACAGTAAATTTCAAAAGCTTCATTTGCGATTTGAAAAGCGACAGGATACTTAGTGGAAATATCTGGCAGATTACTATCCTTATACCTTCCTTGTGCTAGAGCTTGGTAAGAACAGTAAATATGATCTGTCAAGGTTACGTAGAGATACTCTTGAATCGGATAATGATATTTCTTTGATAGCTTATCAATGATTTCATAGGTCACTGTGATAAAATCAAGCGGAACATCTTTGAGGAGAGCCATAAAGTTTTCTCTGGACTCTTCGGTCTTCATCCGAAAGATTTTCTCAACCTGATTTTCAGCAATCAAATCTCCCTTCTTCTTTCCAAATGCAATCCCCTTACCAATTACAATCACTTCTTCTCCTTTATCATTTCTGACAAGTGAAACATTGTGATTCATTGGATTTAGAATTCGATACATGTCAACCTCCTTTTATATTTTAAAGGTATATGAGTACAAAAAATGACCACAAATGAACTAGAAAATCATCCGATTTCTAATTCACCTGTGATCATGCCTAATATTACTTAGTAACACTCACCTTGTATTAACTTGTGATTTAAGTATAGCACAAGTAAGTTTTTTTGTAAACCTTTACATACAACTTTTTTTAAAAATTTTTAGATTCATGTTCCTAAACTAGGAGGACTTTCTTACACGCGTTCTTTCCATGAAGTTGCTGTTGTTTGAAGAACTTTATTGAGTTCATCAATGTTTTCAAATCCAGTTGTGCGAAGCCATTCGCGAGCTGCTTCTTCACCATCTTTAATGTAAGCTTCAACTGATCCAGCCCATGTTGCACGGCCACAAAGAACTCCGTTAAAGTTTGCACCTGATTCATGGGCAAATACAAGAGTATCTTGGAAGAGTTTAGCTGATACACCAGCACTCAAGTAGATGTATGGCAAGTTAGTTGCTTCATCTTGTGCTTTGAAGAAGGCTGCTGCTTCTTCACGTGTATAAACTACTTCACCTTCAGCGAAGCCTTCAACATATTTAATGTTAACAGGAACTTCTACTTTCAAGACATCAATGTTAAAGCGTGGGTCTGAGAAGACTTTCATAGCACCGATAACTTTGTGTGGTTTTACTTTCGCGTATTCTACAGAACCTGCGTCCGCAATTTTTTCATCGTAAGCAAGGATTTCAAGGAAGAATGGGATATCTTCAGCCACACACTCAGAACCGATGCGTTCGATGTAGGCTTGTTTTTCTTGGTTGAGTTCGTCTGAACTATCTACATCATAGTAAAGTAAGAATTTAACTGCATCTGCACCTTCTTCTTTAATACGTTTTGCAGACCAAACATCCAAGCAGTCTGGCAAGCGTTTTGTGCTTGTTGTGTCGTAACCTGTTTTTTCATAAGCAAGAAGAAGACCAGCTTTTTTATCAAGAGCTTTAGTCGCTGGAAGTCCATACTCAGGGTCAAGAAGCATAGATGAAGCGTATTTAGTCAATTCATCTGCTACCAAAACTTTCAATTCTTCCATTTGAGCCACAGTTGGTTCTTCTGTTTGGTGTTGAGCCATGAGGCGTTTCAAAGCACCACGTTGGTCAAAAGCAAGGGCTGAGATGATACCATTTTCATCAGAAAGTTTTTCTAAGCGTACACGTTTTTGTTCTGTTAAAGCCATTTTATACCTCTTTTACTATTAATTGATCATATAGAGCTTGATAGTTGGCCATGTTGACATGACCAGTCATTTTTTCTTGAGCATTGAGCATACCAAGGACATTTGCCTTGATGAGCAGTTCTGCATCTGATTCTTTATGAAGAAGTCCTGAAGAAATTCCTGCTACAGTAGAATCTCCAGATCCGACAGGATTGACTACCTGAATTCTAGGAATATCGACCTTGTAGAAAGTATCACCATGTTTGGCAAAGGCACCATTGGCACCAAGTGAAACGATAATCCATTCAATACCTGCAAACAAAGGTTCTTGAAGGACTTCTTTTAATTCATCCAAATCCTCAGAAACTTCTCTTCCAAGAAGCTGAGACAATTCCTCATTATTTGGTTTGATGACTGTTGGTTTATGTGATGATTCAAGAACAGCCTGAAGAGCTGCACCAGAGCAGTCCAAGACTACAGGTTTGCCAGCTTGATTAGCAAGTTCTACCAAGCTCGCATAGTAATCAACTGGAAGGCCAGCTGGGAGACTACCTGAGATAGCTACTACTTCAACTGACTCCAGGAGATTTTTGAAATGTTTCAAAAAGTCTTGACCTTCCTGTTCCAAGACTACAGGACCTTTTTCAAGAACCTCTGTTTGGTTGTCTCCGTGAAGAATAGCGATACAGTTACGAGTTTCTCCCTGAATAGAAAAGAAATCTTTCTTAACATTATCATCAATATTTTCAACTAAAAACTCACCAAGTTTGCCACCAACTAAACCAGTAGCAAGAACTGAATCGCCAAATTCTGAAAGTACTCGGGTAACATTGAGGCCTTTACCACCGGCAGTTTTGGTTACATCCACCACACGATTGACAGTATCAATCTTCAACTCATCCAAGGGATAGGAAATATCAATGGATGGGTTCATTGTGACTGTTAAAATCATAGGTCACCTCTTAGTCGTGGTATTCTCCGCGATCCCATTTTTCAAGGAATTCAGTGAAGAAGTTTGCATCTGTTTGTTGAGCATTGTGACTTTCAAGGTGTTCAATTTTCGCAATCAATTTCTTGTTTTCTTCAGATGGTTTGTATTCAGCATGGATGAAAGCTTCAATAATATCACACATAAGCAATTCACCAGTAATCTTACCACCAAAACCGATAACGTTGGCATTCAATTGTTCTTTAGCATAAAGCGCTGTTGTCATATCACGAACCAAGGCAGAACGGACACCTGGAACTTTATTTACAGCGTTGTTGATACCAACACCAGTACCACAGATACATACCCCAAGATCAGCTTGACCGCTAGTTACAGCTTCCCCTACTTTTTTACCAAAGATTGGGTAGTGAGTACGTGTATGGTCATATGTACCAAAGTCAATGACTTCATATCCTTTTGATTTCAAAAATTCTGAAACCGCCATTTTTTCATCTGTTACGATGTGGTCACATCCAATTGCAATTCTCATTAGTTATTCCCTCCGATTAATTATATAAATCTAATATCATTTATCCCTACTCAAAAAAAATCAAGATTAGCTTAGGAAGCGAGCTGCAAGCATAACTGAGGTTAGCTAAAGTGAGCTGACAACAGATTATCTTGATTTTTGAAGAGTATTAGCACATTTTGTTCAACATATCGACCCTAATTTGGTGACGTCCACCATCGTATTTACCGTTAACAAATCCTTTAGCGATGTTTTTAGCCAATTCATCACCGACAAGTTGTGCACCCATAGTGATCATACGTGAGTTGTTGTGTCCACGAGTCATATAAGCTGAACGTTCGTCAGATACTTCTGCAGCAACCATTCCTTTGATTTTAGTTGCAACCATGAATGGACCAGCACCATAAGCATCAATGACAATACCAAGGTTTTGTTCTTCTTTGTTTACTTCTGCAGCAACAGCAAGAGTCACATCAACAAAGTCTTGACCTTCAGCTGTAACATCCACAACGTGGAAGTTTTCTTTTTCCAAGAAGTCTTTCACAACTTCTTTCAATCTCAAACCTGCAGCATCTGCACCGATAACAATAGACATATTGTATACTCCTTTTTATTTTTCTAGGCTAGTAAAGACTTTTATAGTTAGCAGTTCATCTACAAAAAGCTTTCTAGCAGTTTATTGACAAATTGGATTGAATGAGATGAATGACACCTTATTCAAGTTTAGGAAATCAGTTTCCTATAAATAATCTCTCTTTCAAAGAGAATATAACAAGTGATTATTTGTTTGTTACAAACATCATTTGTTGCTTACAAACATAATATACTCCTATTTATCGAAAAAGTCAACAGTTAATGTTTGTTTTTGTGGTTTTTTATCTAAAAGATTTCGATATCAAAACCAATTTGATCTACTTGACCAGGTTCTAGGAGGCGAACATTCTTCTTATCTTCTAGATGATCTCCTTCTTCAAGGGATGTTGACAAGCCAGACCATGGTTCAAAAGCAATGAAAGGTCCCTTATTCAAAGTTGACCAGATAATGAGATTTGAGAACTCTGCAAAGTGCACTTTCAACCCTTTATCATGTTTACGAGAACGAAGGGCAATTGTTCTAGATTGTAATTCATCTAAAGTAACTGCATCTGTGCTAAACAAATCATAGCTGAGGTCTACTTCTTTTTGACCTTCTAGCCATGGACTTCTATCTTGGAAATCCAACATACCTGTTTCTGGGAAAGGACGTGGAACAGAGCAAGTTTCTGCTTTCTCAAACTCTAAATAGTAATCTTCATAGTCTTCATCATCAAGTAGAGGACAATTAAAGCCTGGATGCCCACCGATAAAATAAGGCATGACCTTGCTAGTTTCTTTGTTGAAAATCTTGTATTGAGTTCGTACTGTCTTGCCAGTAAGGATATAAGTGATTTCTAGGCGGAAATGATAAGGATAGTTTTCATAAGAAGATTCGTCATCTTCGATAGCAAAGGTTACACTATTATCAGTTTTTTCTACCAAGTCAAACTCTTTTTTGCGAACTAATCCATGTCTTGGAATGTTTCCTTTAAATTCATTTCCTTCACTATCTATATAAATAGCTGTGTCATTACGTAAAGAACCACAAATAGGGAAGAGAACAGGAGCTTGTCCACTCCAATAAGTAGCATCTCCTTGCCACAAATACTCAAGATCTTCAGCATCTTTTATAGAAGACAGAGCCCCACCAAAACTGTTAAATTGAACACTTAATTGTTCTGATTTTAATTCAATTACCATTATTTTCTCCGATTTCTTGATAGTTTATAAAAAACTAGGCTGTCACTCCTAATGGTATGACAACCTAGTTTCAACAATTTACACTCTGCGAAAATCCAATTCAAACTTCGTCAGCATCGCCTTGCCGTAGATATGATCACTGACTTCGTCAGTGTTATCTACAACCTCAAAACTGTGTTTTGAGCAACCTGCGACTAGCTTTCTAGTTTGCTCTTTGATTTTCATTGAGCTTACATTTTATAGGAGCGCATTATTTTGCTTTTGCTGCGTACTCTTCGTTACGTTTGATCATTTGTTTTCTGTACCAAGCAAAGATACCGATATAGAATACAAGGAAGACTACAGCACCAAGGATTGCTTTGATATCACCTGTTGTAGTGTTACCAATTGTCCAACCAAGAAGTTTTTCGATTGGTCCTTCAAGAGTTGAGTGAGTGATCAATTGAGTTTGGCTCACACCTTCTGGGAAGGCACCTACACCTTTAGCAAGTTCTGTTGCAAATGGTGCGATAAGGGTACCTGAAAGAAGGAAGAGTGGCAACAAGAGAGTTCCGAAGATGATCATACGGAGCAATTTACCACGTGTTACAACCAAGAGAGCTGGAGTAACACCCATAGCGATGATACCTGCAAGTGGCAAGATACCATTTCCGACTTTTGAAAGAAGTACTGCTTCAACCAACATGATTGGTGCAAGTACGTTTGCACAAGCCCAAACTTCAGCACGACCAGCGATGAAAGGCCAGTCAAGACCGATGTTGAATTTACGTCCTTGAAGACGTTTAGTAGCAACGTTTGTAATACCTTGTGAAAGTGGCTCTACGGCAGCGATGAACCATGAACCGATAAGTGAGAAGAGTTCCAAAGACACACCAGCTGTCAAACCAAGAGACAACCAACCTTTAATAACTAATTGCCAGTTTGATGCATCTTCTACGCCAGCAACTGGATGTGGAGTACCCATCAAACCGATAACAATACCAAGGATGAAACCGATGAAGAATTTAGATCCCCAGAAACCGATTTTCTTGTTCAATTTAGCAGCATCAAAGTCATATTTATCAAGACCTGGGAAGAATTTTTCAAAAATCTTATCCAAAACCATGATAACTGGGTTCATCATGTAGTTCATGTGAGTTGAAGTCATTGGTGATGAACTTGGTGCGTTAAGAAGGTCGTCGAATGTAGGTTTCATCAAGTCAGAGTTGATAATTTTAAGAACCCCTACAAGCACAACTGCTGCAGTCGCAATGAAGAGTGAAACTCCTTGGCTAACGCCATTGTTGTCTGCATACCATTTAATCAAAAGACCTGTGATAGACAAGTGCCAGATATCGAAGATATCAACGTCAAGTGTATCAGTTTTCTTCATAGCAAGCATCACTACGTTGACAATCAACATGATGAGCAAGAAGTAAAGTGTCCAAGCAGAGCCCCAAGTGATTGTAGCAAGTGGTGCCCAACCAACGTCGGTGATGTTCAATTGAATACCAGTATTTTCAACGAATTTTGCAAGTGATGCTGAGAAAGCACCATTTAGCATACCGATGATAGCACCGATACCAGTAAGAGCGATGGCAAGTTTGATACCACCTTCAAGCGCTTTGGAGAATTTCACTCCAAAAAGTAGAGCCAATACTGTCAAAATGATCAGCATGATGATCGGTCCACCCATATCCAAGATAGGTTTGAACAGCTTATTGGCTAGTTCGATAATGACATCCATAATAGTTCCTCCCTTTTTATGTTATATGAATGTTAACAAATTAGAATTAGCTTAACCCGTGTTCTTTAATGGCTGCTTCAATATTGTCAAATACTGGAGCACTCATAGCTGGGATACGGAATAAGATTGGTCCAGCTTCGATAACTGGAATACCTGGATCAAAACCAAGATCTGTAGCAGCAATTGGTGTGAAGATGTCATAACCTTTGATAAGGTCTTCATTAACGTCTTTGACCATTACTGCATCACAGTGAACATCAAAACCGCGGTTTGAAAGTTCTTCTTCAAGAGCACTTTTAATTTGGTGGCTTGAGTTAACACCTGCACCGCAGGCAGCAAGAATTTTAATCATATGGATTTCCTCCGATTTAATATTTTTTATTGACAAGATTAAGCTGTTGCTTCAGCTATATAAGCATAGAGAGCTTCAGGTTCTGAAATTTTTGATAGGTCTTCAAGATGACCATTTCCAGTAAAGAAGTCCATCAACTGAGCAAGAATGTTCGTTTGACTTGAACTTGAGTTATTAATGATAAAGAAGAGTAAGGATACTTCTACTTCCTTATCTGGCGCAATCATATTGTGGAAAGTCACTGGTTTTTCTAATCGAACTACCACAACTTTTTCAGCTAGATTATGAACAATATCTGTATGAGGAATAGCCACATTCGGCAAATCCTTACCTAAAAATTCCATATCTAAACCAGTTGGAAATGACTTTTCACGCGTGATCAAGGCTTCACGATAGGTTGGAGTTACGATTTCTCGTTCTTCCAATAAAGTTGCAACCTGATCAAAGAGTTGTTCTTGATTATCCGCTTCTAAGCAAAACACAAGGTTTTTGTCAAAGAAATGATCTAATCCCATAAGGTTTTCCCTTCTTTCCATTAACTTTATGCTATAAGTATAACACTATATGAAACCGTTGTCAATATTTTTCTGTTCTTTTTTGTCTCTTTTTTTATATTTTTGTTGTTTTTATAGTTTGTTATGTAAAAACAAACAATTAAACAAACATCCAAAACATTTCTTATGTTCCAGAATAGAAAAAAAGCAGACCATTTTAGTCTGCTTTACTATTGATTCTTATATAAATTTCCTGTAAACAAGGAAAAATAATTATGACAACTTATTCTTCATCCATACTCAAGACGCTGAGGAAAGCTTCTTGTGGTACTTCTACTGATCCTATAGCTTTCATACGTTTCTTACCAGCTTTTTGTTTTTCAAGGAGTTTACGTTTACGAGAAACGTCACCACCGTAACACTTAGCAAGTACGTTCTTACGAAGGGCCTTGATATCTGTACGAGCCACAATCTTATGTCCAATTGCGGCTTGGATTGGAACTTCAAATTGTTGACGAGGGATAATTTTCTTGAGCTTATCAACGATGAGTTTTCCACGTTCGTAAGCAAAATCCTTGTGAACGATAAAGCTGAGGGCATCCACCTTGTCTCCGTTGAGAAGGATATCCATTTTCACCAACTTAGATGGGCGATATTCTGACAATTCGTAGTCAAAGCTTGCATAACCACGAGTTGAAGACTTAAGCTTATCAAAGAAGTCAAAGACGATTTCAGCCAGTGGAATTTGA
Organism: Streptococcus sp. KHUD_015; assembly: GCF_051106265.1. GTDB lineage: Bacteria > Bacillota > Bacilli > Lactobacillales > Streptococcaceae > Streptococcus. The sequence continues at coordinate 946,901 of NZ_CP193665.1, read as the reverse complement.
TAGATAACATTGACACGGTTATCATCGATATAATCCATCGTCACAAAGTCCCCACGCTTGCGCTGAGCCAGCTCCATTACTGCTCCGACGAACTCCTGTGGTACCATGATTTGCGCTTTAACATATGGTTCTTCAATGGTCGCAATCTTAGTTGGGTCTGGGAACTCAGACGGGTTAGACACATCCATAGACTCGCCGTCTGTCAGATTGACTTTATAGATAACAGACGGAGCTGTCATGATAAGGTCAATATTAAACTCACGTTCCAAGCGTTCTTGGATAACATCCATATGGAGAAGTCCAAGGAAACCACAACGGAAACCAAATCCAAGGGCCTGAGATGTTTCTGGTTCAAACTGCAAGCTGGCATCATTCAGTTGCAATTTTTCAAGGGCTTCACGTAGGTCATTGTACTTGTTTGACTCAATTGGATAAAGACCTGCAAATACCATAGGATTCATCTGCTTGTAACCATGTAAGGGCTCTGCCGCAGGGTTGGTCGCCAAGGTAACGGTATCCCCCACACGAGTGTCCTGAACCGTCTTGATAGAAGCCGCAATATAACCAACGTCACCAGTCGCAAGGAAATCACGACCAACTGCTTTTGGTGTGAAAATACCAACTTCCGTAACATCAAAAGTCTTGCCATTGCTCATAAGCTGAATCCTATCACCAGGTTTAACCACTCCATCCATAACACGCACTTGGAGGATAACCCCACGGTAAGCATCATAAACAGAGTCAAAAATCAAGGCTTTGAGTGGCGCCGTCACATCACCTGTTGGCGCTGGCACTTTTTCTACGATTTGCTCAAGAATTTCTTCGATACCGATACCAGCTTTTGCTGATGCTAAGACTGCTTCGCTGGCATCTAAACCAATGACATCTTCAATCTCTGTACGCACGCGCTCAGGATCTGCAGCTGGCAGGTCAATTTTATTAATGACTGGCATGATTTCCAAATCATTGTCCAAGGCAAGATAAACATTGGCAAGGGTTTGAGCCTCAATTCCTTGGGCAGCATCGACCACCAAAATAGCACCCTCACAGGCAGCGAGCGAACGTGAAACTTCATAGGTAAAGTCCACGTGCCCAGGTGTATCTATCAAGTGGAAAATATAAGTTTCCCCATCTTTAGCAGTATAATTCAGCTCGATGGCATTGAGTTTAATGGTAATCCCACGCTCCCGCTCTAGATCCATGCTGTCCAAAAGCTGGGCCTGCATTTCACGACTAGAAACCGTCTCAGTCTTTTCCAAAATGCGGTCTGCAAGAGTCGACTTTCCGTGGTCAATATGGGCGATAATAGAGAAGTTACGGATCTTCTCCTGTCGTTTTTTCAATTCTTCTAAGTTCATGATTCTCTTCCTTTCAGGGTATCTATTTATTATAAATTGTTTTTGATATTTTGACAAGACCATACCCTGCTAGGAGTACTAATCTTCAGCAACAAAGCCGTCATTTTCGATAAAGTGGTGTTCTGTCATTCCTTGGTCAGTAAAGACAATCCCATGAAGGACACCACCATAAACAGCTCCTCCGTCCATGCCAATCTTGCCATCTTCTGTAGTCCAAAGTTCAGCTGTACCTCGGTCTTGCTTCAACAAACCATAAACTGGTGTATGACCAAAGACAATGGTTTTTCCAGTATGATTTTCGGCTTCATGGAATGGTTTTCTGAGCCAGACTTTTTTATAATCTGTGGTTTCATGCCAGTCATCCAAGGTCAAGTCAATACCTGCGTGAACAAAGATATACTTGTCTGTCTCTACCACAAATGGCATTTGACGAATAAATTCGACCAAATCTGCCGCTTCAGTAGCGACACACTTGGCATCTTCTACTCCATCAACTGGTGCATCCAAGGGACGACCTAGGATAGAGTTAATGGTTGTATCTCCACCATTGCGACGATAGTGGTCATAGCTTTCTTCTGGGTCATCGAGCCAAGTCAAAAACATATACTCGTGATTTCCTGACAAACAGATTGCCCCTTTATTATCGACTAAGTCCTTAACCATCTCTAGGACAAGGCGACTATCCTCACCTCGGTCAATCAAATCCCCTAGAAAGAGCAACTGAGTCTGACCGTCCCATGTTTTGAGAAGGTCTTCTAGCATCCCAGCTTTTCCATGAACATCTCCAATTACATAATAGTCTGTCATCTTATTTCTCCCTGTTTCTCAACAATTCTCTGGCTTGCGTCAGGGCTGCTTCCGTCACATCATCACCTGCCAACATCTTGGCAACTTCTTCCACGCGCTCTTCAACCGTCAAGAGACGAACAGTCGAAACCGTTGAATGCTCATTGCTAATCTTCTCAATAAAGAATTGATAATCCGCAATCGCAATCACTTGTGGCAAATGGGAAATAGCCAGAACCTGACCATGCTGGCCAATCTTGTGAATCTTCTGTGCAATAGCCTGAGCTACACGGCCTGAAACTCCTGTATCCACCTCATCAAAGACTATGCTGGTCTTGCCTTCTTTACGTGAAAAGGCAGACTTAATGGCTAGCATGAGACGAGATAATTCCCCACCAGACGCAACCTTGACCAAGGGTTTAAAATCTTCGCCAGGGTTGGTTGAAATGTAAAATTCAACCATTTCATTTCCCTCACGGCTGAATTTGCCCTTGCTAAAACGAACTTGAAACTGGGCTTTTTCCATATAGAGGTCCTGCAGTTCTTGTTTAATCTCAGCTTCGAGCTGCTGAGCCAAGTCATGACGAGCAGATGCAAGCTGGCCTGCCAAATCAACAAGATTAACTTCCAACTTCTTAAGCTCTGCTTCCATGTCCTCAGACGAAAGGTTATTACCTGTCAAGAGATTGTATTCTTCCGTAATCTTGGCAAAATAAAGCAAGACATCGTCTACAGTCCCACCATACTTACGGGTAATGGTATGAAGGAGGTCCAAACGATTCTCAACCTGCATGAGACGATTGCCATCAAAATCAAGGTCCTCAATAATAGCTTCCAGACGCTTGCTAATATCTTCTAAGACATAGTAGGTCTCAGACAGAGAGCTTGAAATTTCACGGTATTCAGGATCATACTCTTCAACACTTTCCATGTCATTCATGGCTGAACGAACATTGGTCAGACTTGAAAACTCTTCATTGTCCAACATACTGTAGGCATTAGTCAACGTATCAGCAATGTTTTTATGGTTGAGGAGTTTATCTCGCTCTTGATTGAGAGTCAAGTCTTCCCCTGCTTGCAAGTTTGCTGCCTCAATTTCTGCCATTTGAAATTCCAACATTTCGATACGTGTCTTGTGTTCCTGCTGGTTTTTCTTGACTTCCAGAACCTGCTTGCGCATTTTTCGATAGGCATCAAAACTCGTTTGATAGGTTTCTTTCAAGTCCCAAAAAGCCACATCGCCAAATTCATCCAACATTTGAATATGCAGTTGAGGACGCATTAACTCTTCTTGGTCATGCTGACCATGGATATCTACAAGGTGTTGCCCAATAGCACGCAAAACAGACAGATTGACCATCTGACCATTCACACGGCTGATACTACGACCATTTTGCAAAATTTCCCGACGGATGATAATTTCATCACCCAATTCTAAACCTTGCTCATCAAAAATTTCCTGCAAAAGGCGACTATTCTCAACGGAGAAAAGCCCCTCAATCTCTGCCTTTGGCGCACCGTGACGAATAACATCTGTCGTCGCACGAGCTCCCAACATCATATTCATGGCATCAATGATAATCGACTTCCCTGCACCTGTTTCACCGGTCAGAACAGTCATTCCCTTTTCAAAATTGAGGGAAATAGCCTCAATAATGGCAAAGTTTTTTATCGAAATTTCAAGTAACATATAGACCTACCAATTTTTTACTTGTTCAAAGATTTCCTCAGCTAGACTTTCACTTCTGGCAATGACTAAAATCGAGCTATCATCAGCTAAACAGCTAAAAATCTTGTCCGCAAAAGTCTCAATTAACTGAGCTTTTACAAAAGCCGTATTTCCTGGGATAACCTGGAGATTGATCATCTTTTCCATCAATTCTGCCGATTCGATATTGTCTTCAGCCAGTTGCAAACTTTTTACGATTGATTTTGGCAATTCATAGACATAGGTGTTGTCTCTCAAAGGAATTTTGACAATACCTAGTTCTTTGATATCCCGTGATACCGTTGCCTGAGTAGCAGTGATCCCTGCCTCTTTCAAATGTTCTACGATTTCTTCTTGCGTACCGATTTGATAATCTGTCACAAATCGTCTAATTTTTTCAAGTCTCTCTTTTTTATTCATTTTTAAATTGACTATGCGCCCTCTCTACTACTTCTTCAATCTCAGCAAGAACCTGATTACTTGCTGACTCTTCTTTTTTCAAATACGCTAAAAATTCAATATTTCCATGCCCACCTTGGATAGGAGAAAAGTCCAATCCAAGGACTGAAAAGCCTTCCTCTACTGCCATAGCTGTGACAGATTCAAGGACATTCTGATGGACCTTGGCATCACGAATGATTCCATTTTTCCCAATCTGCTCACGTCCTGCCTCAAACTGAGGCTTAACCAGAGCCACAACTTGACCTTGCTCGGCCAACACACGGTGCAAGGCTGGAAGGATCAGACTGAGGGAAATGAAACTCACATCAATACTGGCAAAGCTCGGTTCTTTTTCGAAATCAGTCTTTTCTGCATAGCGGAAATTAAACTGCTCCATGCTGACAACTCGCGGGTCCTGGCGTAGTTTCCAAGCCAACTGATTGGTACCGACATCAACTGCAAAGACAAGTTCAGCACCATTCTGCAACATGACATCGGTAAAACCTCCAGTAGAGGCCCCGATATCAATCGTTGTAGCTCCTTCCACTGACAAATCAAAGACCTGCAAGGCCTTTTCTAATTTCAAGCCACCACGGCTGACATACTTGAGTTTTTCACCCTTGAGTTTTAACTCGGTGTCATCTGGAATTTTCTCTCCTGGTTTGTCAAACCGTTCTCCATTAAGGACTGCTACAACTAGACCAGCCATGACACCGCGCTTGGCCTGCTCTCTCGTTTCAAACAAGCCCTGTTTATAAGCTAGTACATCCACTCTTTCCTTAGCCATTGATTCTCAAACTTTCTACTACACTTACAATCGATTCTATTTCAAAGGGAACCTGTTGGGCAATTTCTTCTAATTTTGCATTAGCTTGATCCAAAGTCTGGTTACAAAAGGCAATGGCTTCTTCCAAGCCCAACAAAGCAGGATAGGTTGATTTTTCTGCCTGTAGATCCTTTTGTGGTGTCTTACCGATTTCCTCAAAACTAGCGGTCACATCCAGCACATCGTCTCTGACCTGAAAAGCAAGCCCAATCAATTCACCAACAGTTTTCAGCTTTGCCTGCATTTCAGGAGCCAATTCAGCAATAATAGCAGCCGCTTGGAAGGGAAAGGCTAGTAGTTTTCCAGTCTTATTGGCATGGATGGTCTGGAGTTCTTCCAAAGACAGGTGCTGGTGTTCACCCTCCATGTCCAAAACCTGCCCTGCCACCATGCCCAAACTACCTGAAGCCAGCGATAAGTTGGCAATCAAGTCCACCTTGATCTGACTTGGCAAATCTGCCTGCGCTATCAAGGCATAGGGATCTAGGAACAAGGCATCTCCTGCCAAAATGGCCATTGCTTCGCCAAATTTCTTGTGATTGGTTAACCGCCCTCGACGGTAATCATCATCATCCATGGCAGGAAGATCATCGTGAATCAAACTCCCTGTATGAATCATTTCCAAGGCAGCTGCCACCTGCGCGTGAGCAGGTTTGATGGCAATATGCAAGGCTTCCAAAACTTCTAACAAGAGAAAAGGTCGAATACGCTTGCCACCAGCATGAATGGAATAGAGAACAGACTCTCGCAAACTAGAAGCAAACTGCTGGTCTCCATAAAAATCTTCCAAAGTCGACTCGACAAGAGCTAATTTTTCTTGCTTTTTCATTCAAAATCACTTTCTGTTCCGTCTTCTTGCATGACCTTAACCAAGGTTTTTTCAGCCTTGTCCAGCGTCGCTTGGAGCTCTTTTGACAAGACCATGCCCTTTTGAAAGGCAGCAATCGCATCTTCCAGAGCAATTTCACCATTTTCCAAACTTTGGACAATGGTCTCCAGTTCTGCTAGATTTTCCTCAAATTTCTTTTGTTTTGACATCTTTAACCTCTAATTCTACTTGACCATCTCGCATCAAAAGCGTCACTTGGTCTTTTTTCTTCAAACTCTCAACCGAATCTACAACGGACTCTTCTTTTTTGACAATAGCATAACCACGTGCCACAATTCGGCTAGTATCCAACATCAGTAAGGCTTCTGATAATCTTTTGACCTCAGCAACCTTGGCATCATAAACCAGCGCCATTTGGCTACGTAAGAGCTTATCCAACTGACCTAGACGATCTTGATAACGTTGGATTTTGGTAACAGGTGATAATTGTACCAGTCGATGCGTCCTTGCTTGTACTATCTGTTTGTTATCAGAAATCCGTGTTCGCAAACTTTGTTTTAAGCGCAGTTGCAGTTGATCCAAGCGTTGCAAATAACCATCATACAAACGCTCTGGCTGTCTAAAGATAACAGACTGACTGCATTTTTTCAAAGCTTCTTGTTTCTTAGATAGCACATTTCGAACTGCCGTTGCCATCCGTTTTTCCTGATTTTGCAAATGAGCTAATAGATCCAACTTGGTCACAGGTGTTGCCAGTTCAGCCGCTGCTGTCGGCGTCGCAGCCCGTCGATCTGCCACAAAATCTGCCAAGGTCACATCCGTCTCATGCCCCACACTAGAAATGATTGGTAAACGAGACTCAAAAATAGCTCGTACCACAATTTCTTCGTTAAAGGCCCAGAGATCCTCGATGGAACCGCCACCACGACCAATAATCAGCAAATCCAAATCGTCACGTTGATTGGCACGCGCAATATTTCGAGCAATTTCCTCCGCAGAGCCTTCACCTTGCACCTTAGTCGGATAGAGAAGGATATTGACACCTGGAAAGCGCCTGCTGACAGTCGTGATAATATCTCGAATAACGGCTCCACTACGGCTGGTCACCACACCAATTCTCTTAGAAAATTGGGGCAGAGGTTGCTTGAAGCGTTCTTGAAATAGGCCTTCTTCTGTCAATTTTTTCTTGAGTTGTTCAAACTGAATCGCAAGCGCCCCAACCCCATCAGGCTCAGCCTTTTCAATGATAATGGAGTAGCTACCACTTGGTTCATAGACCTGTACACGCCCAATCACATTGATCTTCATTCCTTCTTCAAGGTCAAACCCTAATTTCTGATAAATCCCAGACCAAATAGTCGCTTGAATGACTGCATGGTCATCCTTTAGGGAGAAATATTGGTGAGTAGGTCGTTTACGAAAGTTGGAAACTTGACCAGTTAAATAGACCCGTTCCAAGTAAGGGTCTTTATCGAATTTCATTTTCAGATACTTGGTCAAAGTTGTTACCGATAAATACTTTTCCATCTCCACCTACTACTCATTTCCTTGCTCTTTCATGGGTATTATTATACCAAAAATATGCCTAAAAATCTCCATTTATGTACCATTATGAGGGAAAAATAGAAAAAGGAGGCAAGACCTCCTCATCTGATTATTTGCTGTTTCGAGCTTCTTCCAAAATCTTTGCAATCTTGGTCGTCAAAAGGTCAATAGCAACTGTATTGCTGACTCCCTCAGGAATGACGATATCAGCATAACGCTTGGTTGGCTCGATAAACTGGTGATACATAGGTTTAACTACACCTAAGTACTGGTCAATAACGCTATCAAGGCTACGGCCACGCTCCTCCATATCACGCTTGATACGACGAATAATGCGCACATCATCATCCGTATCCACAAAAATCTTGATATCCATCAAATCGCGCAGGCGCTTGTCCTCTAAGACCAAAATCCCCTCAACGATAAAGACATCTTGAGGTTCCTGACGATAGGTCTTGCTGCTTCGTGTATGCTCTGTATAGTCATAAGTCGGAATATCCACCGGGCGCCCTGCCAACAATTCCTTAATTTGCTCAATCATTAAGTCTGTATCAAAGGCAAAAGGATGGTCGTAGTTGGTTTTGACACGCTCTTCAAAAGTCAAATGAGACTGATCCTTGTAGTATGAATCATGCTCAATCATGGAAATCTTTTCATCAGGGAAATGCGATAAAATGGCTCTTGAAACACTGGTTTTTCCTCCACCAGAACCACCTGTCACTCCGATAATGATTGGTCTATTTTGCATGCTATCCTCCGTTTTTTTATCCTCGTCTATTCTATCACAATTTTTGGGAAATTTATAGTCTGATTTGGATAGTCTAAGGAAAACATTTCCAATCCCTACACCCAGTTAGACTAGCTAAAAACCTTTCTTGGCTTATAGAGATTGTCCCGTTTTTCTAAAATTGCTAACAATTTATCGCCTTCAAAAGCAGCCAGTTCTTTGTCTGTTTTGTCTAGCTCTATAAAACGACCAAAGCGCACTTCTGTAGCCTCTTCTGGACTTAGGAAAACTTTGACAAGATCCCCCGTCCCAATCTCTAGAGGATGGAGAAAGTCAAGTTGACCATCCTCCACTTTTGAAGCAATTTCTTCCAATGTAAGAGCATCCTCTAGCTGTAAACCGGCTGCACTAGTACGAGTCAGATGTGACATATGAGCTGCATAACCAAGTTTCTCTCCCAAGTCAACTGACAAGGTACGAATATAAGTTCCTTTGCTACATTTCACACGAAAAGTGAAGCGTGCAAGATGGCTATCATAAGAAATCGGACTTGTTCGATCAAATTGATAAATGGTCACCTGACGTTCTGGACGCTCCACTTCCTGACCAGCACGCGCATACTCATAGAGCTTGCGACCATTGACCTTAACAGCCGAATACATAGGCGGAATCTGTTTGATAAGCCCAGTCAAGCTAGCAATCGCTTCATCGACAAGCCTTTCATCCAAGGGCGACAAAACAGGGGTCTCTGCGACCACTTCTCCACTGGCATCCTCAGTCGTTGTTGAATAGCCGAGAGTAATCTCCCCCTCATAGACCTTGCCCTCATCCTGCATAAACTCTACCATACGGGTCGCCTTGCCAACCGCAATGGGCAAAACACCCACTACATCCGGATCCAAGGTCCCACCATGTCCAATTTTCTTGGTTCCCAAAATCTTACGCAGTTTAAAAACCGCATCATGCGAGGTCATTCCCGCTTCTTTTTTTAAGTTAATAATACCGTTCATTCTTGCTTTCTACTCCCCCTTCAATGCTTCAAATTTTGCTTTCATGGTTGGATTTTTTCGGGTCAATTTTTTAACTGAAACATCTTCTAGTTTATTATTTGCAAGGCGAAGTTGGTTTTCGGATGTGGTTAGGAACTTTTTGACCTCTTCCATCCGTTTGATAGCCTTGTCAATTTCATCAATAGCTTTACCAAAGTTGGTCGAAGCTGAATTATAATTCTTAGCAAAGGCCTGTTTAAAGGCATCCAAATCTTCTTCAAAATGAGTGATATCAATATTTTGCTCCCGGATAAGTGCTAGTTCCTGCTTGTATTTTAGGGAATTAAGCGCCGCATTTCGCAAAAGCCCAATCAACTGAATAAAGAATTGAGGACGAACCACATACATCTTTTCATACTCGTGGCTGACGTCAACAATCCCTGTGTTAAAGTAGTCGTTATCAGCTTCAAGCATGGTTACCAAAACCGCATATTCACAATTCTTCTCCCGACGGTCCTTGTCTAATTCCTTGTAAAAATCCGCATTCTTGTGCTTCTTCTCTGTTCCGTCAGCTTCATTTTTCATCTCAAACATAATGGAAATGATTTCTACCCCATTTTCATCGCATTCACGGAAGATAAAGTCTCCTTTAGAACCACGCGCAGAAACCTTGTTATCCTTTTCAAAGTAGGCATTTGGAAAGGCAAAACTACGGACCTTGTTAAACTCACTTTCCGCATAGTGTTCCAAACTTTCCCCGATAGCTTTTGTAGATTGTTGGGCTTTGAAATTCTTATAAAATTCGACTTGTTCACTAGCTGCCTTGAGTCGAGCTTCGTAGTTTTGCTTAACTGAAGCAAGAGAAAGCTCGTTTTCTTTTTCTTGTAAAAGAAGCTGGTTTTTAACCTGGTCTCGTTCTTTTTCTAGTTCAGAAAGAGTCTTTTGCAGTTGATTTTCATGCTCCAAACGCAAGGTTGCCAATTGGTTTTCCAAGGCCTGTACTTCCTTGTCCTTTGCTAATAAAGCCTGATGGCTTGTCTGTTCAACCTCTTTCTTGGCCAATTCTTTCTCTGTATCAAAGTTTTGGATTTGACTCTGTAATTGCGCAATTTCTTGGTCTTTTTGAGCTAGTTTAGACTGTTGCTCATTCATAGCCTTTTGCTCAGCCAAGGCCAGTTCCTGCTTCATGCGATCGTGCAATTCCTTATCAAACTCTGCCGTTCTCACTTGGGACAAAAGTTCAGCATACTGACTTTCATTTACTGTAAAGACTTCCCCACAGTTAGGGCATTTGATTTCGTTCATAACTTTCCTCTTTCTAGACTTCTTTAACCATTATATCATGCCTGAGGGAAAATCAAAAACAGTGAGTCGAAACCCACTGTTTATCTTCTTTTACTTTAAATTTTTTCCAAGGCCAAACGCAAATCTTCAATCAAATCATCTACATTTTCAAGACCAATAGACAAGCGGATTTGGTTTGGTGTAACACCTGCTGCTTCTAGGTCTTTTTCTGACAATTGACCGTGAGTGGTTGTGGCTGGATGGACAACAAGCGATTTAGCATCTGCCACATTTGCAAGGTCAGAGAAGATTTCCAAATTATCAATAACCTTGCGTGCTTCTTCCTCCCCACCTTTGACATGGAAGGTAAAGATTGAACCCACACCTTTAGGCAAGTATTTCTCAGCCAAGGCATGATATGGACTATCTGCAAGTTTTGGATAATTTACCTTTTCTACCTTAGGATGGTTTACAAGAAAATCAACAATTTTCTCTGCATTTTGTACATGACGTTCCACACGAAGTGAAAGGGTTTCAAGTCCTTGGAGCAAGAGAAAGGCATTAAATGGTGATAAAGCTGCCCCAGTATCACGAAGCAATTGAACACGAACAGCGATAATAAAGGCTGCTGCCCCCACATCGCGAGTATAGCTCAAATTGTGGTAGCTTGGGTCTTCCTCAACAAATTGAGGGAATTTTCCTGAAGCCGCCCAGTCAAAACGACCGCTATCGACAATCACTCCACCAATAGTCGTACCATGCCCACCAATAAACTTAGTCGCAGAGTGAATAGCAATATCTACACCGTGAGAGAAGACGTTAATCAAGTAAGGTGTGGCAAAGGTATTATCCGAAACTAGTGGAATCTGGTGTTTATGCGCAATCTCAGCCAATTTTTCCAAGTCAGGAATGTTTATCAAGGGATTCCCCAAGGTTTCAATCAAGACAAGCTTGGTATTGTCTTTGATCGCTCCTTCTACTTCCTCCAAATTATCAACATCGACAAAGGTTGTTGTGATCCCATAACGAGGAAGGGTTTCTTTCAAGAGATTGAAAGTCCCACCGTAAATAGTTGATGCTGCTACAACATGGTCACCTGCATGAGCAAGAGCCAAAATCGTATAAGTCACTGCTGCCATACCTGAGGCTGTTGCTAGCGCTCCGACACCACCTTCAAGAGCAGCGATTCTTTCTTCAAAGGCAGCCGTTGTAGGATTTGTAATACGAGTATAGATATTGCCTGGTTTTCTCAAGGCAAACAGATCAGCACCTTCCTGCGTATCGTCAAAAACGAAGGATGTTGTCTGATAAATTGGCACTGCACGAGACTTGGTAGCTGGATCCACAACTTGACCAGCATGTAGTTGCAAAGTTTCAAATTTAAAATCACGAGTCATAAGGCGACCTCCATATAGTTTCATTAAGGATATTGTAGCACTATCGACCTATCTTGACTAATACCTCTTTTCTATATTTTGATATAAGGAGTAGCTATTGCTTCTTACAAAACGAAAAAGCACGATTCAATCGTGCTCATTTCCTTAATCTACATAAGTATCTTCGTTTTTATTGAGGAAGGCATATGGAAGACCCATCAAGAGACCTCCTCCGATAAAGTTTCCGATGAAGGTTACTCCCCAGTGACGGAGCATATTTCCAACACCGAAGTTAGCAATTGAATCAGCAGCAACACTGAATTTCACAATCGCGAAAGAAGCAAAGTTCGCCGCAATGTGCTCGTTTGTTAAGAATACAAACATGTAAATTGCTGACAACACAAGCCATAGTTTAGCACCACCATCTTTGACCAAAACAAATGAAAGAATCGCAATATTTACGAAAATATTGGCCAAAATAGCCTCAAGCAAGACTAATTCATTTGAACGGCCTAACTTCATCTCAACAACCCCTGAAATGAAACTATCGTGAGTCAGATGTGCATAGGCTGCTGAGTGAGCAAATCCCCAACCTGCTATCAAGGCTCCAATAAGGTTGAACAAGGTACAGTAAAGTAAAATCTCAGCTGTTTTTCGCCAAGAGATTTTTTTCAAGAAACTACCAGCAGTCAAGAACATCATGTTTGAGGTTACTAACTCGGCATTTAAGAAAACAATATAGGCCAATCCCCAAGCAAAGACAAATGGGAAGAGGAAGCGTCCACTACCTGGTGCAATTTTATTAATCAAGTCAGCCCCAACTGCACCAGCAGCTGTACTGAAAGTTAAGAATGCACCTGCAAACATAGAACGAATCGCATACTTAAATTTGCTTTGGTTATAAAGACTTTCTTTCTTCTTGCAAGCAAATTCAATCTTTGAGATAAATTCTGAAGAAACCATAATAAACTCCTAAAACTTTTATTTGTGATAATTATAACATAAAATAGATATAATGAAAAGCCTTTCCTAATTGTATTTTTTCTAAATTTTAAAATTTTAGAAATCGTTTACATTACTTTAATAACAAACTTTTAGAATTTTTAATTATCAGAATCTAGAGATTGAGTAGCATAACTTTTACCCTATTTAATATATTTTATTGTTACAATTTAAAAACGATTTTCTCTGCAAGCCTATTTTGTAAAAGAAAAAGAGAGAATCGTTCTGATTCTCCCTGATACACTAACTCTTCTTAATCAACATATGTATCTTCATTCTTATTTAGAAAGGCATATGGTAAACCAATCAGAAGTCCTCCACCTATAAAGTTAGCAATGAAGGTTACTCCCCAATGTCGAAGTATATTTACCAAATCAAAATGAGGTACTTGATCAGCAATCATGCTGAATTTCATAATACTAAAGGAAGCAAAATTGGCAGCAATGTGCTCATTGGACAAAAAGACAAACATGGAAATAGCTGATAAAATGATCCATAGTTTGGCGGCACCATCTTTGACTAGTATAGATGAAAGAATGGCAATATTTACAAATACATTGGCAAGAATTCCCTCAATCAGGACTAAATCACTTGGACGCGCCAATTTCTTGGCTACAAGATTAGGAAGGAAACTATCATGGGTCAGATGAGAAAATGCTGATGAGTTAGCAAAGGCCCATCCAGCTACCAAGGCACCAATTAGATTAAATAGAGTACAGTATAGTAAAATGATTACTGCCTTTTTCCAATCCATCTTTTTTAAAAATGCGCCTGCTGTTAGGTACATCATGTTGGATGTAACTAACTCAGCATTTAGAAAAACGATATAAACAAGTCCCCAAGCAAAAACAAATGGGAAAAGAAAATACCTACTACTTAGAATAATACTGTTTAATAAATCCGCACCAATAGCTCCAGCTGCTGTACTAAAGGTTAAAAAAGCACCTGGAAACATGGAACGAATCGCATACTTGAACTTACTTTGATTGAAAAGACTTTCTTATGACAAGAATAATCTATCTTCGAAATAAACTCTGAAGAACTCATAAACATCCCCTAACTCTTTATATTTGTTATTATAAAATAAAAAGTAAAGAAATAATAATTTTTTTAAAATTTAACTATTTATATCTACTTTAAGATTACACACTTTGTATTATTAGTTATGGTATAAAAAGAGTCAACAACCTCCACCTTTGTTTCAATCTATCTTTAAAACATTTCTTAAGGATAAAGCTAAAATCATCACCATCCCTCAATGAAAGTATTCCAAAATCCAAGTAAGATTACTAGTAACATCATTAAACTTAATATTTTTGATTTTTAGAATATTATATTATATTGAGTCTAGAATCGCACAATATCTCTTCTAAAATATTTATAGAAATTGCTTTAAATTCCTTAATCAATTTGTTCAGATTCTATTTCAATATACTATAACAACTGCAATAAACAAATTTTCATAGCTCTAAATATAAAATGGAGAAGACATGGATTGTCCTCTCCAGATATTATCTTTTCACTGACTTATCTTAACTAAATTGTTTATATGGTTGATTGAAAGCTGTTAGAATTTCATCAGATGTCTGTGAATAATCTTTTGTTTCTTTCAAATCACCTTTTACAATAATACGTTCTGTAGCGGCAAGGTCTTCACAGGTTACTAATGTGATCTCATTGACCCCTTCTCTATCATCAACCTCATCAACACGATCTGGTGTAACACGTTTGACTTCACGTATTTCATAAGTATAAACTTTATTTTTATCAGTTAGATAAATTTTCATACCATTTTTAGCGTTATCCAAAGGAGAGAATAACATTTTATTAGCATTATCAACACCAAAAATATGATGACTAGCTAGACTATAATTTCCTTCCCCCATAACTTGATCTCGCTTCATAGTACCTGCACCATAATATAGATTTACGTTATTCAATCCTTTAAAAATTGGCAGATTCATTTCTAATTCAGGAATAGCAATTCCACCAATAACTGGTAATTTTTGAGTATCCCATTGAGAAGCTAAAACAGCTTCAGAAGAAATTGCTTTGACCGAATCAAAATCAAAATTTCCTTCGGTTTCTTGATTTTCTTCTAATTTCTCTTTTGAGACCTGACTAACTTGATACTTATTAGTATTCCAAACCATAACCATATCACGCAGTTTAGCATTAAAAATCAAAGCAATTGATAATAGAATCAAAAATCCTGCTAAAATATTGATTAGTAAATTTTTACGATTTGTTTTCTTTTTATTCTTTTTATGAGACATTATGCTTCACCTTCTGTTTCGTTTTCTGTCCCAACTTCTTCTTTTTCTGCTGCTGCAACCGTAGTAAAGGTTACAATTTTAGCATCTTGATCCAGGCGCATCACTTTAACTCCCATAGTTGAGCGACCTGTTTGTGAAATATTGGCAACATTGGTTCGAATCATGACACCCGTATCAGTGATAATCATCAAGTCTTCATCTCCTTTAACTGTTAAAAGACCTGATAGAGGACCATTTTTCTCAGCTACATTAGCCGTCTTCATCCCTTTACCACCACGACCTTTTGTTGGATATTCAGTCGCAACTGTACGCTTCCCATATCCTTTTTCAGTAATGATAAGAACTTCATCTTGGTTAGTAATTACGCTCGCTCCGACTACTGTATCTCCCTCACGGAGATTAACACCTTTCACACCAGTGGCGATACGACTCATGCCACGAACAGCTGATTGATTAAAGCGAACTGCATAACCAAACTTGGTCCCAATAATAATATCCGTATCTTCTTCTGTCAACAAGACATTAATCAACTCATCTTCATCCTTGAGGTTCAGTGCTTTAAGTCCATTTTGACGAATGTTAGCAAATTCCTTGACGCTGGTTCTCTTCACGATACCATGACGGGTTGT
The DNA here is from genome assembly GCF_051106265.1 of Streptococcus sp. KHUD_015. Taxonomy (GTDB): domain Bacteria; phylum Bacillota; class Bacilli; order Lactobacillales; family Streptococcaceae; genus Streptococcus. The sequence continues at coordinate 931,125 of NZ_CP193665.1, read as the reverse complement.
GAAGAAGAGATAGGCTTCATCACTGCGTTCAGATTCAACATTGATGATGGTCTGAATACTTTCGCCTTCATCCAATTTCAAAATATTGACAATTGGCAATCCCTTAGCGGTCCGACCATACTCAGGAATTTCATAGCCTTTCAGGCGATAGACTCGACCTTTATTTGTGAAGAAGAGCAGATGATCATGAGTGCTAGTTGACACTAACTCACGAACAAAATCATCATCCTTAACACCGGTTCCTTGAACACCACGACCCCCACGTTTTTGAGCAGTAAACTCGGCTTGATCCAGACGTTTGATGTAGCCTTTGTTAGAAAGAGTGATCAAGACATCCGATTCTTCAATCAGATCCTCATCTTCGAGGCTTAAGACTTCACCGACCATCAACTCTGTACGACGTTGGTCGCCAAACTTACGCTTAACTTCGTCCAATTCATCTTTGATGATTTGAGAAACACGCTCTGGCTTAGCAAGAATATCCGCCAAATCTGCAATCAAAGCTAAGAGATCATCATACTCAGACTGAATCTTATCGCGTTCCAAACCTGTCAAACGACGAAGACGCATGTCTAGGATAGCCTGACTTTGACGTTCAGAAAGCTTAAACTTACTCATCAACTCGGCTTGCGCTTCCGCATCAGTTTCACTAGCACGGATGATACGAATCACTTCATCGATATGGTCGAGTGCGATCAAGAGACCTTCTAAGATATGCGCACGCGCTTCCGCTTTTTCCTTATCAAAACGTGTCCGACGAATAACCACTTCTTTTTGGTGTTCAATATAAGCATCCAAAATCTGACGAAGAGATAAAATCTTCGGAACCCCATTTTGAATCGCCAACATATTAAAACCAAAATTGGTTTGCATCTGGGTCATCTTGAAGAGGTTGTTAAGGATAACATTTGCTGAAGCATCTCGTTTAACTTCAATAACGAATCGAACACCTTCACGGTTGGACTCATCACGTACTGCTGTAATCCCCTCAATGCGTTTTTCCTGAACTAAGCGAACAATATGCTCATGCACCTTGGTTTTATTGACCATATAAGGAAATTCCGTTACAACAATGCGCTCACGTCCCGTCTTGGTCATTTCAATCTCTGTACGAGAACGGAGGACAATAGAACCTTTACCTGTTTCATAAGCCTTATGAATGCCTGATTTCCCCATGACAAGAGCACCTGTTGGAAAATCTGGACCAGGCAAGACTTCCATCAAGTCCTTGGTAGTCACTTCAGGATTGTCCATGACGAGCTTGACCGCATCAATGGTCTCACCTAGATTGTGAGGAGGAATGTTGGTAGCCATCCCAACGGCAATACCAGTTGCTCCATTGACCAAAAGATTTGGAAAACGTGCAGGCAAGACCAAGGGTTCACGTTCATTGGCATCATAGTTATCAACGAAATCAACCGTATTCTTATTGATATCTCGAAGCATTTCCAGAGCAATCTTGCTCATGCGTGCCTCAGTATAACGCTGGGCAGCAGCACCATCACCATCCATAGAACCAAAGTTTCCATGCCCATCTACAAGCATGTAACGGTAGCTCCACCATTGAGCCATACGAACCATAGCTTCATAGATAGAGGAATCCCCGTGTGGGTGGTATTTACCCATGACATCCCCTGTAATACGAGCAGATTTTTTATGAGGTTTGTCTGGGGTAACACCTAATTCATTCATTCCATAGAGAATCCGACGGTGAACAGGTTTCAAGCCATCTCGAACATCAGGAAGCGCCCGCGCTACGATAACACTCATGGCGTAATCGATAAAGCTCGTCTTCATCTCCTTTGTCAGATTGACATTCACTAAATTTTTATCCTGCATTAATAAATGCCTCGTTTCACAATTAGTAATCAGTTATATTATACCATATTGTATCCTATATTTCAGCCTTCTACCCTACTAAAACGTTTACATCAAGATCTGCAAGGCATATTCGTGACAAAGCTTTTTAAAAGTGATAGAATGAATTTATCTGGGAAAATCCCTAAATAAAATTAAGGAGATGTTTAGACAAATGACACTAACTAAACAACACAAAAAAGTTATCCTTGTTGGTGATGGTGCCGTAGGTTCATCTTACGCTTTCGCTCTTGTTACTCAAGGAATCGCACAAGAACTTGGTATTATTGAAATCCCTCAATTGTTTGAAAAAGCAGTTGGTGATGCTGAAGACCTTAGCCATGCGCTTGCATTTACTTCACCAAAGAAAATCTACGCTGCTAAGTACGAAGACTGTGCGGACGCTGACCTTGTTGTTATCACGGCTGGTGCTCCTCAAAAACCAGGTGAAACTCGTCTTGACCTGGTAGGTAAAAACCTTGCTATCAACAAATCAATCGTTGAACAAGTCGTTGCTTCAGGTTTCAATGGTATCTTCCTTGTTGCTGCTAACCCAGTAGATGTCTTGACTTATTCAACTTGGAAATTCTCTGGATTCCCTAAAGAACGCGTTATCGGTTCAGGTACTTCACTTGACTCAGCTCGTTTCCGTCAAGCACTTGCTGAAAAAATTGGTGTAGATGCACGTTCAGTCCACGCCTACATCATGGGTGAACACGGTGACTCTGAGTTTGCCGTTTGGTCACATGCTAACGTTGCCGGTGTAAAATTGGAACAATGGTTGCAAGCTAACCGTGACTTGGATGAAGCGGACCTTGTAGAACTCTTCATCTCAGTTCGTGATGCTGCTTACTCAATCATCAACAAAAAAGGTGCAACATACTACGGTATCGCTGTAGCCCTTGCTCGTATTACAAAAGCTATCCTTGATGATGAAAATGCTGTTCTTCCACTTTCAGTATTCCAAGAAGGTCAATATGGAGTTGAGAACGTCTTTATCGGTCAACCTGCTATCGTTGGTGCCCACGGTATCGTTCGTCCAGTAAACATCCCATTGAACGACGCAGAAACTCAAAAAATGCAAGCATCTGCAAAAGAATTGCAAGCTATCATTGATGAAGCATGGAAAAATCCTGAATTCCAAGCAGCTTCAAAAAACTAATCTAGCTATAGACAACTCCTTGAATCATCAGGGGGTTGTTTTTTCTGTATTTAAACTTAATATCTGTTTTACGTTCGCTTCTACAAGACAGCGTATCTTGTGTAAGCCATAAAAAACAACTGTAATCTATACTCACATTACAAATGTCATGAAACAAGCAGTGATTGATTCACTTGATACTGTCTCATTAAATATCAAGTAAAAAGTTGTGCCCCATAGACAAAAAAATAGCCCATCATACAGGCTATAAGCTTGATATGATAGGCTTTTTCAATTTTGATTAGCGGACTGTACGGATACGCATTGTATTTGTACGAACAGCTTCTCCTACTGGTACACCAGCAACGATAACGATATCATCACCTGATTCAACAAGACCTGCTTCTACCGCTTTACGTTCAGCAATTTCGAACATATCGTCAGTTGATGATGGAGCATCTGTCAACATTGGGATAACACCCCAGTTCAACATCAAGCCACGTTCTGTCAATTCGTCGAATGTCAATGCCAAGATATCAGCATTTGGACGGTATTTAGAAATCAAACGTGCAGTGTGTCCAGTCTTAGTAAGAGTTACAACCAATTTAATGTCCATTGAGTTAGTAGCATCTTTAACAGCTGAAGCCATTACTTCTGTCTTAGAGTTACGTTCGAATGAATCTGAGTTCAAACGTCCGTATTCGTTAAGAAGAGTTTGAGCATTCTTGTCGATAGTAGCCATTGTAGTTACTGACTCAAGTGGGTATTTACCGTTTGCAGACTCACCTGAAAGCATTGTAGCGTCAGTTCCATCGATAACAGCGTTAAATACGTCTGATACTTCTGAACGAGTTGCACGTGGTTTTTCAGTCATTGTTTCAAGCATGTTTGTTGCAGTGATAACAACTTTACCTGCAGCATTGACTTTCTTGATGATCATTTTTTGGTAAACTGGAACCATTTCAAATGGTACTTCGATACCCATGTCACCACGAGCGATCATGATACCATCAGCAGCTTCGATGATTTCATCCAAGTTGTCGATACCTTGTTGGTTTTCGATTTTAGCGAACAATTGAACGTGTCCGTTACCAGTTTCTTTACAGATTGCACGAACTTCGTTAACGTCTTTTGCAGTACGTACGAATGAAATCGCGATGAAGTTGATACCTTGTTCAAGACCAAAGCGGATGTCATCGTTATCACGTTCAGCAAGAGCTGGGAAAGGAATTTTAGTGTTAGGAATGTTAACACCTTTTTGTTTAGCAATTACGCCATCGTTTTCAACTTCAACTTCAAATTCACGAGCCGCATCATCTTTAGCAACCACACGAAGACCAAGTTTACCATCGTCAACCAAAACTTGACGCCCAACTTCAACATCATCATAGATATCAAGAGCACCAGCAACGTTCAATGCAATCACATCACGAGTTGATTTGATTCCTTGCTTAGTAGCAACACGGATTTTTTCACCAGTTGTGTAAGAGTACTCTTTTGCATCTCCTTCAAACAATTCAGTACGGATTTCTGGTCCTTTTGTATCAAGAAGGAAACCAACTTTTTTACCTGCAAGTTTTTCAGCAAGTTTAACAGTTGCCATACGGTCACCTTGCTCTTGGTGGTCACCGTGTGAGAAGTTGAAACGGAATGTGTTAGCACCAGCTTCAATCAATTTAGCAATGTTTTTAGCTGAAGCTTCAACATCAAGTTTTTCACCCCAGTATCCGTCATCACCGAATTTTTTACCACCACGGATTTCTACCGCAGGTCCCAAAGTTGCAACGATTTTTACACGTTTGTTCATGATTTTTGTGACTCCTTTATATATATGACCTTTTTGGTCTTATTAACTAAATTATAAATTATGACAAGCTCTTATTCAAGCTAGATAGTTCAAGATCAGCCTTGTGTGGGTTGTTAACCACAATCTTACCATCTGCAGTCAAGCTGAACAATGCTCCTTCTTCTGCAGTTCCAAGAATTGGGTTTTCAACCATTTTCTCATTACGGATACCAACCGCAACACCACCGATACCTTCTTTAAGAAGTTTAACGGCATGAGCACCCATACGTGATGCTAAAACACGGTCACGCGCAGTTGGAGAACCACCACGTTGAATATGTCCAAGTTCTGTAACACGAAGGTCGCTTGTATCTCCAGCTTCTTTCAGTTTTTGACCAAATTCAGCCGCTGACATCACACCTTCAGCCAAGACGATGATATTGTGTTTTTTACCACACTCATAACCAGCTTTGATACTTGCTACGATATCTTCCATCTTGAAGCCTTCTTCAGGGATGATGATTTCATCAGCACCAGTTGCGATACCTGCCCAAAGAGCGATATCACCTGCGTTACGTCCCATAACTTCGATAACAAAAGTACGACGGTGACTTGATGATGTATCACGAATCTTATCGATAGCGTCCATAGCAGTAGTAACCGCAGTATCAAAACCGATTGTGAAGTCAGTACCAACGATATCGTTATCGATTGTACCTGGAAGACCGATAGCTGGGAAGCCATGTTCAGTCAAACGCATAGCACCGTGGTAAGATCCGTCACCACCGATAACCACTACGCCTTCAATCCCGTGTTTTTTCAATTGCTCAATCCCTTTAAGTTGCCCTTCAAGTTGAGCAAACTCTGGGTAACGAGCTGAGTGAAGGAAAGTACCACCACGAGAAATGATGTCTCCTACTGAAGCAGCATCTAGGGGATGAATTTCACCAGCAACCATTCCAGCATATCCATCATAGATACCAAAAACTTCCATTCCTTCTGAAATTGCTTGACGAACAACTGCGCGGATGGCAGCGTTCATACCAGGGGCGTCTCCACCACTAGTCAAAACAGCAATACGTTTCATTTAGTTTATGCTCCTTTTTCTTTTAACATTCCTACTGATTATATCACATTTAAATGGAAAATTCTTCTATTTTCCGTAATTTTAGTGATAAATCGTTTTCATAGCAATTTTATCCAATTTCGCTTCTAATTCATTGGATTTAGTCACAAAATATTGGGAAGAAACAATTGTTTTCTGTTCCTCTTCATACCTTATGATGACTGGGATTGGGCCTTTATACTGGTCTAAGATGTTTGAAATTTCTTTATCATATTCATGATTTTTAACCTGAATCCAAAATCGTTCAGCCACTGCTTCTTTCAAATCTTGTGCAATCATTTGCAGACGGCCATCACGTGACTGGATTTTTCCTTTTATATAGTAGAAGGCTCCCTCTTTTATTTCCTGCCCAACCTGACGATATAAGTCTGAAAAGAGAGTGACATCCAATTTTTTCTTGCTATCATCCACCTGTAAGAAAGCCATATTTTCACCCTTTTTGGTACGAATTACTTTTATCTTCTGAACTTCAACCAAAATAATAGCGTAGCTATTTTCTGACAAATTTCCGATTGGGGTAATCGGGTAAATAGCTTTACTTGCAATAGTTTGTAGGGGATGTTTGCTGACACCTATCCCTAAAAGCTCTTGTTCCATATAGAATTTTTCTTGTTCAGTCCAATCTTCCGATTCCTGCCAGCTATAAATTGTATCACCAAACAAGCTTCCCAACTCTTTCACAAATTCAAATAGATTATCTAAATTATTGAATACTTTTTGACGATTTTTTTCAAATGAATCGAAAAGACCAACTTTTACCAAAGGTTCCAGCAAAGGAAGTTTCAGATAATTATCAGGTAATTTAGCTACAAAATCTTCAATGTTCGAATAGGGTCTATTTTCAATGATCCAAAGCGCCAAATCTTTGCTGACTCCCTTAATCGATTTCAGACCTAGGTAGATGGACCTGTTCGCGATTTTATCGTGATAAGGAATAGTATTGATTGACAGAGGCGCTACTTCAAACCTTGCTTCTAAGGCATCTGTTAGGTAATCACTGTTGGCAGAATTTAACATGACCTGATAAAAAATGGCTGGATAATGTGTTTTGAAATAGGCCAGCTGGAAGGCCAAGGCTGAGTATGCATAGGCATGTGACCTATTAAAACCATAACCTGCAAACTTCTCCATGACATCAAAGACCTGTTCTGCCTTTTCCACAGTATGACCAGCTTCTAATGCTCCCTGAATAAAGGAAGCCCTCATCTCATGCATGGCAGAGGCATCCTTTTTCCCCATAGCTCGACGCAAAATATCGGCTTTCCCAAGACTAAATCCAGCAAAACGCTGAGCAACCTGCATAACCTGCTCCTGATAGAGCATAATTCCGTAAGTTGGAGCCAAAATATCCTCCAGTACTGGATCCAGAACCGTCACTTCTTCCTGCCCATGCTTTCTTGCCACAAAATTATTGATGTAGTCACTAGCACCTGGTCGATTTAGGGAAGTAGTCGCTACGACATCTTCAAAACAGACTGGCTGCACACGCTTGAGCAAACGAATAGCACCAGGTTGCTCAAATTGAAAGATACCTTTTGTATTGCCAGATGCAAATAAAGCCAGCGTTTCTTTATCTTCCAAATCGATTTCTTCTATTTTCAAGTGAATATCTTCTGTTTCAGCAAGCAACTCTTGCATGTTCTGGACAAAGGTCAAATTTCGTAGTCCCAGAAAGTCCATTTTCAAAAGCCCACTAGCTTCAACTCCATGAGCATCATACTGAGTCAGTGGAATTTCATCACCATGCTTTAGAGGAATGTAGTCGGTCAAATCTTGGTCACTGATCACAACACCAGCCGCATGGACAGATGTTTGTCTTGGATATCCCTCTATCTTGCAAGCAATTTCAAAGGCTTTTTGGTATTCCAACTTACTATTGATTTGCTGACGAAACTGGAGGTTACCCTCATAGGCTGACTTGAGATTGTCCCGAAAACTGATTTTCTTAGTAATTGCGGATAATTCATACTCGGGCACACCAAAGCGTTTCAAAACATCACGCAGAGCCTGCTTGGCTCCAAAGGTTGAAAAAGTAACGATTTGAGCCGCATGTTTACTACCATATTTATTGCCAACATACCTGATAAAATCTGGACGATAAATATCAGGAATATCGATATCAATATCAGGCATGGTATAGCGTTCACGATTGAGGAAGCGTTCAAAAATCAGATTTTTCTCTACCGGGTCAATCCCTGTAATGTCTAAAGCATAGGAAACCAAGCTACCAACCGCGGAACCCCGTCCCATTCCCATATAGTAGCCATTCGAACGTCCGAAACGCAGCAAATCCCAGACAACCAAGAAATAATCATCAAAGCCCATATCATGAATAACAGCCAATTCTTGGTCTAGACGATCTTGATATTCTTTACTAGTCAACCCCTTCTGAGCAAGTCCCAGCTCAGCACGTTCTCTCAACTCTTCTACTGCTGGTCTCGCTGGATTAAAGCGAGGCAGTTTCAAACTAGTATCCAAATCATAATAAATACCTGAAATAAGTTTTTCTAAATTGTCCAAGGCTTGCGGAAAACGTTCTTGGAATAGTTTCTCTAAAGAACTTGCTGATATAAGGACATCTTGTCGTGAGCGTAAGGGAACTTCTCTGAGTGGTAGATTTTCTTTAATCGCTGTTAACACTTGTAGAACTTCTCTATCCCTGCTTTCAAAAGCATTGACCCGATAAAGGGGCAAGATTGGATGATGAAATTCACTTGCTACTGTTTCTGGATAAACCCCAATATAGTAATCACAGCCTAGTTCCAACGACTCAAATCCATCGAAATAAGGTACAATAACCGCGATATCCTCTAGGTATTGGGACAGGACAGACCAAGTTTTCTCACCCTGCATCTTGGCTGTTGAAAGTTTCATCAACTGCTGATAGCCCACACTAGATAGAGCTAAAAAGCGCAAATTCACTTCCTGCTCATCCACTAAAAGAGTCATTTCAAGCCCTAATAAAGGATGAATGCCGTATTTTTTTGTAACCTCTAGAAAGTCGAAAGCCCCATAAAGATTGTCAATATCCATCATAGCCAAATGAGTGTAGCCATATTCTTTAGCTGCTCTCACATACTTGTCTATTGAAATAACACTCTCCATAAAACTATAGACTGTTTTTGTATCTAGTTGTGCGATCAATTTACACTTCTCCTCTATCCTTCTCACTATATTATACCATTTTTCAAAAAGAGAAAGACAAAAGCATTGAATCCTGTCTATATTTTATCCTTAAAGTAAAATTTTTTGAACGAAAAAAGTAAAAATACATTTAAAGAATCAAATGCTCCGGTAATTTTTTTACTTTTTTATCCCAAGAAATGAATATATCTTTTAAAATAGAAATACATATCCAGTTAATCTATTCATTATGATAACTTGTTTTAGGCTATAGAGTTGTACCTATTTTTCATATAAATCATATTCATTATTATTGAATTAATTTCTTTCTCATTTAACGATTCCCTTTATCCTATTTTTTTGATATAATAACCTTAATTATTGTTTTATAAGGAGGTTATATGCGCTTTAATCAATTCAGCTATTTAGCACTTCCAAGAAATACTATTTTATATGAATTAAAAAAGTATGGATTTGATTTTCCATCTGATATGGCAGACAAAAAGATGTTAGAGGCTTTTTTAAGTCGTTTCTTTTTTACTTATAAAGATAGTACCTATCCTCTATCCAGTTTGGCAGTTGATAAAGAAACTGACTTGCTAACATTTTTTCAATCAGAAGATGAACTGACAGCAGATATTTTTTATACTGTTGCTTTTCAACTTTTAGGCTTTTCTTATTTGGTTGATTTCGAAGATAGTGACGTTTTCCGTAAAGAAACTGGATTTCCCATTATATACGGTGACTTGATTGAAAATCTCTATCAGTTACTCAATACTCGCACCAAAAAGGGAAATACTCTTATCGACCAACTAGTCAGTGACGGTCTTATTCCTGAGGATAATGACTATCACTACTTTAACGGCAAGAGTTTGGCTACTTTTTCTAGCCACGATGTTATTCGAGAAGTGGTCTACGTCGAATCTCGTGTGGATACTGATCAAAAAGGGCTACCAGACCTAGTCAAGGTCAACATTATTCGTCCTCGTTATAACGGACAAATCCCCGCTGTCATGACAGCCAGTCCCTATCATCAGGGAACCAATGACAAGGCTAGTGACAAGGCTCTCTACAAGATGGAGGGCGAACTTGAAGTTAAACCTGCTCATAAGATTGATCTAGAAGAACCTCAACTCAATCTCGTCCAACCTCAAGGTCAAGCTGAACTAGTGTCAGAAGCTGAGGAAAAACTAACGCACATCAACGCTAGCTATACACTCAACGACTACTTCCTTCCACGAGGGTTTGCTAATCTCTATGTGTCAGGTGTTGGTACCAAAGACTCTACTGGTTTCATGACTAACGGAGACTACCAACAAATCGAAGCTTATAAAAATGTCATCGACTGGCTCAATGGTCGTTGCCGTGCCTTTACTGACCACACGCGCCAGCGTCAAGTCAAGGCTGACTGGTCAAATGGAAAAGTGGCCACAACTGGACTTTCCTATCTAGGTACCATGTCAAACGGCCTTGCCACTACAGGTGTAGATGGTTTAGAAGTGATCATTGCCGAGGCTGGTATTTCTTCATGGTACAACTACTACCGTGAAAACGGTCTGGTGACTAGCCCAGGTGGTTATCCTGGAGAGGATTTTGACTCACTTGCTGAGTTAACCTACTCTCGTAATCTCTTGGCTGGCGACTATATTCGTGGTAATGAGGCTCACCAAGCTGATTTGGAAAAAGTAAAAGAACAACTGGATCGCAAGACTGGCGACTACAATCAGTTTTGGCATAACCGCAACTATCTGCTCAATGCTGATAAAATAAAGGCAGAGGTTGTCTTTACCCATGGTTCTCAGGATTGGAATGTCAAACCACTTCATGTTTATCAGATGTTCCATGCTCTACCTACTCATATAAACAAGCATCTCTTTTTCCATAATGGTGCCCATGTTTATATGAACAACTGGCAGTCCATTGACTTCCGTGAATCTATGAACGCCTTATTGACTAAGAAATTATTGGGACAAGAAACAGATTTTCAACTTCCGATCGTTATTTGGCAGGACAATACCGCTCCTCAGACTTGGTTATCACTTGATAACTTCGGTGAGCAAGAAAACTTTGAAACCTACTCACTTGGTCAAGAAGAGCAAATCATTCAAAACCAGTACCCAGATAAGGATTTTGAGCGCTATGGTAAAACATACCAGACCTTCAATACAGAACTCTATCAAGGGAAAGCCAATCAAATTACTATTGACCTTCCTGTGACCAAAGATCTCCACCTGAACGGTCGAGCTCAGCTCAAGCTTCGTATCAAATCCAGCACCAACAAGGGGCTCTTATCAGCCCAACTGCTAGAATTTGGACAAAAGAAATACCTACAGCCTTACCCAGCTATTTTAAGTGCTAGAACCATTGACAACGGTCGCTATCACATGCTGGAAAATCTCTGTGAATTGCCATTTAGTGCAAATACACAACGAGTCGTGACAAAAGGCTATCTCAATTTACAAAATAAAAATGATTTACTGTTGGTAGAGGATATTACTGCAGATGAATGGATGGATGTCCAATTTGAACTGCAACCAACTATTTACAAGCTAAAAGAAGGAGACACTCTCCGTTTAGTTCTCTATACTACTGACTTTGAAATCACGATCCGTGACAATACCGCTTACCACCTGACTGTCGATCTTGAACAGTCTACTCTTATCCTACCTTGTCAAAATGTATAAGGTACCTGACTTTCAATATGGAAGGTTTCTAAGGAAAAGTCAATCCAAGACCCACTGACCTTCCTAGCATCAGATACACCCACTTGAACAGTCGAAAAAAACTACAACTTGGTATCAAATCCAGTTCAAATTAAGGCTATTAGATGTCCTACTACTGGATCTTGAACAAAAGATACCGCCCCATAACCAACATGTGTGACCCTCTATCATACACGCTACCACACCACATGTTGGACAAACTCTGTGAATTGCCATTTGGCGTAAATTCACAACAAGTCGTGACAAAAGGCTACCCTAATTTAATGATTTACTGTTAGTAGAGAACAGCAATGTAGATGAACGAATAAATTTCTCATTTATCTGCACCCAACTAGTGACAAGTTAAAAGAAGGAGATTCTCTCCGTATCGTTCTAAATTACTACTGACTTTGAAATCATCATACGTGACAATACCGCTTACCACCCGACTGACGATCTCGTTCAGTCCACGCTTTCTGTACCTAGTACAAGGAGTAACATTATATGAATAAATCTGAACACCGACACCAACTCATACGAGCTCTTGTAACGAAAAATAAGATTCACACACAAGCTGAGTTACAAGCTCTTCTTGCTGATAATGACATTCAAGTTACACAAGCTACACTTTCGAGAGATATTAAAAGTATGAATCTCTCAAAGGTACGTGAGGAAGATAATTCCTACTACGTTCTCAATACTGGTTCCATCTCAAAATGGGAAAAACGTCTTGAAATCTACATGGAAGATGCTCTCGTCTTGATGCGCCCAGTTCAGAACCAAGTCCTGTTGAAAACCCTTCCTGGACTTGCTCAATCATTCGGTTCTATCATTGATGCTTTGAACTTCCCTGATGCTATTGCTACCCTCTGTGGCGATGATGCCTGTCTTGTCATCTGTGAAAATGCAGAGGCTGCCCAACATTGCTTTGAAGAGTTGAAAAAATTCACCCCTCCATTTTTCTTTGGTGAGTAAACAGAAACTAAACTCAAAATCTGCAAAAGTCTCAAAATTTTAAACAGCATTGTATTGATGTCGGATAACATCCGGCAAATACAGTGTCTCATTTTACTGAAAAGTAAGCTGTGCAGTTTAATAAAACAAAAAAGAGAAATCTAACTCATACTTGATTACAAAAGCTCCCCTTATAGTGGACAGTGAAAAAACAAACATTCACTAGAAACTATAGGGGGAGTCTTCATATATCTAAAAGAAACTCTAAATCCGTTTCATCTTGATATATAGTAGATTGAAACAAGATGTGAACAAGTTTATTGAGAAATTCAAATTAATTTCATGTTTTAGAAGTAGTATTGTACTATTCTAGATTCGATTCACTATAGTATAGAAAAAAGCCATCAAGTGATGACTTTATCAATGAATTCTAACGATTATCCTCTCCAATTTTATCTTTTGTTAAACTCAATATAAGTGACAAAGAGAAATTTATTGCTGCAATACTTTTCTTGGTTTGGTACCTTCAGCTGGACCAATGACACCTGCCATCTCAAGCTCTTCCATGAGACGGGTCGCACGGTTAAAACCAACTGACAAACGACGCTGAATCATGGATGCGCTGGCTTTCTGAGTTTCGATAACTAAAGCCTTGGCTTCCTCAAAAAGCGGATCTCCACCAGATTCACCATCTGAAAATTCACCTTCATTTTCAGACACCTCACCTGGATCAAAACTCTCATCGTAATCCGCATCCGCCTGAGCCTTGATGAAGTTTACGATACGTTCAACATCATCATCCGAGATAAAGGAGCCTTGGAGACGAACTGGATGATTTTCATCAATCGGTTTAAAGAGCATGTCCCCTCGGCCAAGCAGTTTTTCTGCTCCATTTTCATCCAAAATCGTACGAGAGTCTGTACCAGATGAAACTGCAAACGCCACACGAGATGGGACATTGGCCTTGATCAGACCAGAAATGACATCAACGGATGGACGCTGGGTTGCAAGAATCATGTGGATCCCAGCGGCACGCGCCTTCTGTCCAAGTCTGATAATGGCATCTTCTACTTCCTTGCTGGCCACCATCATGAGGTCAGCCAACTCATCCACAATCACAACAATGAGTGGTAGTGGAACCTGCTTGTACTCAGACTGGGAATTAAACTCTTCCACCTTGGCATTAAAACCTGCAATATTCCGAACTCCCACCTTGGCAAAGAGTTCATAACGGTTTTCCATCTCATCCACGACCTTTTGCAAAGCTTTGCTGGCCTTGCGTGGATTGGTCACGACTGGAATCAAGAGGTGGGGAATATCATTGTAAACAGACAACTCAACCATCTTGGGATCGACCATCATAAATTTGACTTGGTCTGGTCTTGCCTTCATGAGAATACTAGCGATAATACCATTAACAGCTACTGATTTCCCTGAACCCGTTGAACCCGCGACGAGCAAGTGGGGCATTTTAGAAAGGTCAAAAGCCCTTGCGGTTCCATTAACAGCCTTCCCTAAAGGAATTTCCAAGAGATTTTCTGCTTTCGTTTGAGATTGTTCCCATAGTTCGCGGAAGGACACAGTCGCAATCTCAGAGTTAGGAACCTCAATTCCGACTAAGGATTTACCAGGTATTGGTGCCTCAATCCGAACATCCTTGGCTGCCAAGGCGAGAGCGAGGTCATCTGCTAGATTGGAAATGCGGTTAACCCTTACACCCACTGCTGGCTTGACTTCATACTTGGTCACTGATGGACCAATTTCAGCCCGTTCCACTGTCACCTTGATACCAAAACTGGCAAAGGTTTCTTCTAGGATTTTGATATTTTCTCGGACAATTTTCTTCTCTTTAGACTGGTCTTTTGGTTTATCTGGAGCAAATAGCTGTAAACTTGGAAGTTTGTATTCAAGAGCTTCCTTGGCTGAAAAATCAACCTGAACATCTTCATCATCAAATGTTTGTTCCTGTTCTGGGAATTCAAGTTCAGCTTGAGGCAGGATGATTTCTGGTTCCACCCACTCTTCTTCAGGCATAGGTGGAAGATCCTGAACGGCTTCCTCTGTCAAAATTTCACCCGTTTCCATATCGACAGGAGGCAAATCGAGTAAGGCTTTCTCAGCTGCTTCTTTTTCTAATCTAGCCTCTTCCTCAGCCTTTTGACGAGCTTTTTCTTCTTGTTTGACAAAGCGTTCCTCTTTTCGACGCTCATGCTCTTCTCGCCATTTGGCAAATCCTCTACTGAAGAATTCAGCAATATCATAAACAGACCAAGGACTGATTAGGAGAGCGCCTGCTAAAATCAAGATAGAACCAATAAAGTAAGTGCCGATATTTGAAAAGAGAAAGGCGGTTGGCATATAGAGGCCAACTCCAATCAAGCCCCCTCCAGCAAAACTGGTTGTTCGAAAACCAGTCAAATCAGTCACAACCTGAGCCATAGTTCCTTTTAAGACCGACTTGTCCAAGCCATATTTCCAAACCAAGTAGGCCTCAAAAATCAAGAGCAGGCCAGCAAATATAGTGAAAAAGCCAGATAAGAGCCCTTCCTGTTTTCGTATCCACTTGAAGAAGAAGAGATAGAGCAGGATACCAAATATTGCCAGATAAGCTAGGCTACCCACCAGCAAGCGGATTAAATTGTAAAGGGTGATACCTGCAGCCCCTAATTTGAAGGCTGCGAAAATCAATAAAAACGCGATTCCCAACGAAATCAACATCCGTTGAATCGCTTCTTTTCTTTCGAGTTCTGCTTTTGACGGTCTCCGTCTTGTTTTACTTGTATTCTTGTTTGCCATTCTTCTATTATACCATATTTCACAGGCATTTCGGAAAGAGAAAAAGACTGCACCAAACGGTCCAATCTTTTCATTTTCTATCTAATTTTTATGCTTGTGGTTTGCGTAGGTAACCATAGACCACACCACTCACGATTGCTCCTACCAAGACAGAAACGAGGTAAAGGAGGGCATTTGAAGTAAGCGCAATAACGAAGATTCCTCCATGTGGCGCCATGAGTTTGATACCAGTAAGACCAACGAGGCCACCTGCTACTGCTGAACCAAGAATGAAGCTTGGGATAGCACGAGCTGGGTCAGCGGCACCAAATGGAATTGCTCCCTCAGTGATAAATGACAAGCCCATGATGATGTTTGTCAAACCAGAGTTGCGTTCTTCTTTAGTAAATTTATCTTTAAAAAGAAGAGTTGCAACGAAGATTGCAAGTGGTGGCACCATTCCTCCAGCCATAACTGCTGCCATGGCTACAGAACCACCTGAAGAAACAGTCGCTGCAAGCGTACCTGTACCAAAGACATAGGCCGCTTTGTTAACTGGTCCACCCATGTCAACAGCCATCATTCCACCAAGGACGATACCGAGAAGGACAGCTGAACCGCCTCCAAGACCGCCAAGGAAATCATTCATAGCAGTGTTAATTGCTGCCATTGGGATGTTAACAGCTAGCATGACAAATCCAGTCAAGATTGTTCCAAGAAGTGGCAAAAGAAGGATTGACTTAGCACCTTCAAGTGAACGAGGAACTTTAACGTATTTCTTGATAGCAAGAACCAAGGCACCTGCGATAAATCCACCAACAAGGGCACCTAGGAAACCAGATGAGACACCTGCAGCATAAGGGATTTTACCAAAGGCAAAACCTTCTTTGGCAATAGCACCAGCCACGAAACCAGCTACCAAACCTGGTTTTTCAGCGATAGAGTAGGCAACATAACCTGCAAAGACTGGAAGCATCAAGCCAAAGGCTGCACCACCAATTTTCATGAACATAGAAGCTAGTTCATGGTAGGAACCAAGATTACCAAGGTTTTCATTTGGAACACCCAAAGCACCATCAATCAAGAAGGCAAGGGCAATCATGATACCACCACCGATAACGAATGGCAACATTTGAGATACACCACTCATCAAGTGTTTGTAGAAGGCACCACCAAGGCTTTGTTTTTCGTTAGAGGCTGTTGTGGCTTTGGCTCCATTAGCAGCACGATACACTTCAGCATCTCCAGAAAGAGCCAAGTTGATCAACTCTTCTGTCTTACGGATACCGTCAGCAACCGGACGATTGATCAATGGTTTACCATCGAAACGATCCATTTCAACTGCCTTGTCTGCTGCGATGATAACCGCTTTAGCCTTGCGGATGTCTTCATCAGTCAGTTGATTTCCAACACCGCTAGCACCGTTGGTTTCGACCTTAATTCCAACACCCATTTCAGCAGCCACTTTTTGAAGAGCTTCTTGGGCCATGTAAGTGTGGGCAATACCTGTCGTACAAGCTGTAACAGCCACGATAAAGTCACCAGAGTTATTGGCAGGTACTTGAACAGATTTTTCTGAAGCTTGGTTAAAAAGTTCGATAACTTGTTCAGCTGATGTTGCTTGACGAAGCTTGTCAGCAAAACCGTCTTTCATCAAATATTGAGACAATTCTGCCAAGGCTGCCAAGTGGGTATCATTGGCACCTTCTGGAGCCGCAATCATAAAGAAGAGGTCAGTTGCTTGTCCATCCAAGCTCTCATAATCAACACCCTTATTTGACTTAGCAAAGAGAACTGTCGCTTCTTTTACAGCGGCATTTTTGCTGTGAGGCATTGCGATACCGTCTCCTAAACCAGTAGAAGTCAAAGCTTCACGCGCTAAAATTCCTTCTTTAAAGGTTTCAAAATCTGTCACATAACCGTGGTCTGTCAAACTTTTAATCATCTCTTCGATGACAGCTGTTTTTTCAGTTGCTTGTAAATCCAGCAACATAACATCTTTTCTCAATAGGTCTTGAATTTTCATCGTTTTTCTACCTCAACTTTTTCATATGTTTCTTTAATAAATTCTGCTGTTGCCAAGTCATCTGAGAAGGTGGTTGCCGTTCCGCAAGCCACTCCCCATTTGAAGGCTTCTACTGCGTCTTTGGATTTGACAAATTTACCTGTGAATCCAGCGACCATAGAGTCACCGGCCCCGACTGAATTTTTGACTGTTCCCTTGATAGGTTTTGCGAAGTAAGCTCCCTCAGATGTGACAAGAAGGGCACCATCACCAGCCATAGAGATAATGACGTTTTGAGCACCTTTAGCCAGTAACTCACGAGCGTATTTCTCAATTTCATCTAAACTTTCAAGTTTAACCCCAAAAATCGCTCCCAGTTCATGATTGTTTGGTTTGACCAAAAGTGGCTGATAGTCCAAACTATCAATCAAGGTCTGTCCTTCAAAGTCACAAACCACCTGCGCACCAGTCTGACGGGTCAAGGCAATTAAATCCTTGTAGATGACATTGCCTAGATTTTTAGCACTTGAACCAGCAAAGACAACTATATCTTCTGAAGTCAGACTAGATAAAATAGCTTTCAATTCTTCTAACTGAGCTGGTTCCACATTTGGACCAGTCCCGTTGATTTCTGTTTCTTGGTCCGCTTTAATCTTAACATTGATACGAGTATCTTCTGCCACTTGGACAAAACGCGTCTCGATTTCTTCCTCTGCCAGAGTATCTGTGATAAATTCACCAGTAAAACCTCCGATAAATCCAGTAGCCGTATTTGGAATATCCAAGCGTTTCAAGACACGACTAACATTGATTCCTTTCCCACCAGCAAACTTATCATCACTGTCCATACGATTGACACTACCAACTTGGACTTGGTCCAAACGAACGATATAGTCAATAGATGGATTGAGTGTGACTGTATAAATCATACTTCTATTACCTCCGTTTTCTCCTTAATAACCTGCAAGAGCTCATGCCCTTGACTTGTGATAACAATTGCTCGTTTTAGTGGTGCTACCTTAGCAAAGCAAGTTTGTCCAATTTTTGACGAATCCACCAAGACATAGGTCTGTTTGGCATTCTCCAAAATAGCTCGCTTCACAGCTCCCTCCTCCATATCAGGAGTCGTATAATAGCCATCATCTACACCATTCATCCCGATAAAGGCACGGTCAAAGTGCAATTGGTTAATCTGGTTAAGAGCAACTCCCCCGATGCTAGCATCTGTCGCCATCTTAACACTTCCTCCAACCATGACAGTCGGAATCTGCTTTTCAACCAACTGAGCTGCATGGTGAATCGAGTTGGTCACGACTGTGACATTTTTATTAACCAATTCATGAATCAAAAAGGCTGTCGTTGTTCCAGCATCGATAAAGATGACATCTTTTTCCTTGATGAGAGAGGCCGCCTTCTGAGCCAGCAACTTCTTCTCTTGAAGGTTTTTGACAGATTTTTCTTGAATGGTTTCTTCTTCCTGCAAAGAATGGGGTAATTCTGCTCCACCATGCACGCGACGAAGCTTGTTTTCTGCTTCCAACTCATCCAAGTCTCTTCGAACCGTTGATTCTGAGGTCTCTAGCAAACTAACTAATTTTTCTAGAGAAACTACATGATGTTGATTTAACTCCTCTAAAATCAGTTGCTTCCGCTCTGTTTTTAACACTGAATTACCTCCTGTTATCGTTTACACTATTCATTCTATCATACTTCCTTTCAAAGTCAAGCATTTTTTGTCATTTTCTTTCAAAATCTATCATTTTTCTTATTTCTAGAATTTTTATTGCAAGATAAGAGCCTTTATGGTAGACTATTTGAGTAAGTATTGGAAGATTACTCAAGAGGCTTAAGAGGCCGTGTTGGAAACGCGGTAGGCGTGTTAAAGCGTGCGTGGGTTCGAATCCCATGTCTTCCGTTTATTTTAAAAAAGATACCCAAGAAATCTTGGGTATCTTTTTTCTTATATGCTTGTTTTATAACTCGGGTGAATTTCTTAGAAAATATCAAATAACAATTTCACATTGAGAATTGTTAAGATAATGGAAACGATATAGCCAAGGATGGTATTCCATTTGGCATTGGTAAATTCTCCCATCAGTGATTTCTTAGAAGTTAGATAAATCAGTGGGAAGATTGAAAATGGAAGAGCAATCGAAAGAAAGACTTGTGAATAAACCAATAACTGATCCAATGTTTTTTCCTGATGACCAAACAGAACCGCTACAATCATGACAGGCAACAAGGCAAAGAGACGAGTTGCCAAACGAATGAACCATTGAGGTAATCTCATATGCAAGAAACCTTCCATAACGATTTGTCCAGTCAAGGTACCCGTAATCGTCGAATTTTGACCACTGGCTAATAAAGCCAAGGCAAACAAGGTTGATAAGGTCGAGCTAGCTATAGCTCCTGCAATAGTAGAATCCTGCAAGGCATTATACATTTGAGAGAAGGCAGAAATCTCAGATGCATGGCCGAAAAAGAGAGCCGCCCCGAGAATTAATAGAAGGGAGTTAACCACAAAGGCCAAGGATAATTGGAGATTTGAATCCCAGGTCATAAAGCGCACGGCTTTTCGAACATCATTCTTGTCCTTGTGATTGATTTTCCGAGTTTGAGACAAGGAAGAATGCAAATAGAGGTTATGGGGCATAACCGTTGCTCCCACGATCCCTAGTGCCAAGGTTAATTGACTTTCATGCCCTGGCAAGGGACTTTCAAATAAGGTTGCATTGGGTAAATAACCCTCAACGATTCCTTGGAAGCTTGGATGTGACAAAGCTACCAGATAGGTAAAAATTGCTAGAATGGTTAAAATCAGTGTTGTCACAATAGCTTCAATCTTCTTAAAGCCAAATTTCATCAGAAGCAATAAGAGAAAAACATCCAACACGGTCAAGAGAATTGCTATCATAATCGGAATCTTAAAGAGAAGATTGAGAGCAATCGCTGAACCTAGAACTTCTGCCAGATCTGTCGCCATCAAGGCTAATTCTAAAATCACCCATAGACTATAACGAAGCCATTTAGGTGAATGATGAGCCGTTGCTTGAGCCAGGTCCATCTGGGTTACAATACCAAGCTTTCCTGCCATCTGCTGAAGTTGCATGGCAATGAGAGATGAAATCAAGATAACAAACAAGAGACTATACTTATAGGAAGCACCACCGACTACACTGGTAATCCAGTTTCCTGGATCCATATAACCAACTGCGACAAGAGCACCCGGACCTAAAAAGGCCTTTAAATTTTGCCAGAAATGATTGTTATTTGGAGTATCGATAGATTGATTAATCTCAGAGAGTGACACTTTTTTATGAGAAGACATAGATACTTACCTCTTTCTAAACCTACTTTTTCATTATTTTCTATTAGAGAAAAATAAGATTGACTTTAAACTATTAAAACAATGAAAACTATATGAAAAACATTTAGTTTTTTCATTATTTTTCTTAAGACACCTTAATATTTTTCTTAAGGCACATTAATATTTTTCTTAAGGCACCTTAATTATAACACAAAATATGATAAAAACTTAAGAAAATTCAGGACTTGATTTAATATTTAGGATACAACAAAATGTTGTATTCTTTTTTTGCAAAAGAATACCAAAGAATAAAATAAAAAACGTTGTAAAATGTACTGACCCTTTTCACCTTGTTAAAACACCATTGATCTTAACTCATCACTTACCTCTTAAAAAATCTTTAGAATTGGCTTAATCCCCTTTATTGTATCGCGTTTGGAGTTTTTTAGGTATAACCTTCGACGCGCACCTTACGTAGGACGACAGACTCATAGCTTTATACATAATAGAACGAGTATCTCCATCTGTAGAGATACTCGTTTTTTGCTATTTTCAAAGTGTTCTTTTTGACCAATCCCATACATCATTTTTATAGTAAATTGAAACTAGAATAGTACATCGTGGATACTAAAACATTTCTAGAAATTAATTTGATTTCCCTAATCAAGTTGCACACATCTTATTTCAAACCACTATATATTCAATGAAAATCAAAGAGCTAACTAGGAAGCTAACCGCAGGTTGCTCAAAGCACCGCTTTGAGGTTGCGGATAAAGCTGACGTGGTTTGAAGAGATTGTCGAAGAGTATTAAGGAGTATAGAATAGTATTTTAACTCCATCCTCTAAAGTGCTCCCAATAAAAGACACTTGAACACCATATTCAGCATATAAGCTTTATGCCCTAAGTCAAAACAATCATTCTTTTCTAATTTATCATAAATAAATCTAACATCACAGAATACTGTCAGATGACTTAAAAAATGATTCTTTGGAAAGGGCGAATCAAAACTTGATTTATCACTTTTTATTCCACTATCTTTTCTTTACACATATTGAGAAAGTACTGGTGCAAGCTTACATCATCAGTCAATTCAGGATGAAAAGAAGTTACCAACATATTTTTTTCTTGGGCTGCAACGATTTGATTATTCACTGTTGCTAGAATTTCTACATCCTCTCCAACACTACTGATAATAGGACCGCGAATAAAAGTCATTGGAATCTTACCAACTCCCTTACATTCTGCTTCCGTATAGAAACTTCCTAATTGGCGCCCATAGGCATTGCGCTCGACCACCATATCCATAGTTCCAAGATGACTTTCTTTCTGAGAAATGATTTCCTTAGCCAGCAAAATTAAACCCGCACAGGTCCCAAACACTGGTAAACCAGATAGAATGGCTTCTCGGATGGGAAGCAACATATCCTGGTCTCGTAAGAGCTTGCCCATGGTTGTAGACTCACCTCCAGGTAATATCAAACCCGACAAGTCACTCTGATCTTGCTGAAAATCATCTAGATTTCTGATTTCAACACTCTCGACACCTAATTGATCTAGTACTTTTGCATGTTCTGCAAAGGCACCTTGCAAGGCCAATATTCCAATTTTCATCTATTTTCCTCGCTCAGCCATGAGGATTTGGATCTCATTTTCATTGATACCAACCATGGCTTCTCCTAGATCTTCAGAGATTTGAGCTAGGATTTGAGGATTACGGAAGTTAGTCACAGCCTTAACAATGGCACTCGCTCGTTTAACAGGATCGCCTGACTTAAAAATACCTGAACCGACAAAGACACCCTCTGCCCCTAATTGCATCATCAACGCAGCATCTGCTGGCGTTGCAACGCCTCCAGCTGCGAAGTTTACAACTGGCAATTTCCCATGTTCATGGACATATTGAACCAATTCTACAGGGACTTGCAAGTCCTTAGCAGCAACATAAAGCTCGTCCTCACGTAGGTTTTGAATTCGGCGAATTTCCTGATTCATCATACGCATATGACGAACAGCTTGGACGATATCCCCCGTACCCGGCTCTCCTTTTGTACGAATCATGGAAGCACCTTCAGCGATACGACGCAAGGCTTCACCCAAGTCCTTAGCTCCACAGACAAAAGGTACTTGAAATTCTTTCTTGTCCACATGGAAACGATCGTCAGCTGGAGATAGAACTTCACTCTCGTCGATATAGTCAATTTCAATAGCCTCTAAAATCTGAGCTTCAACAAAATGCCCGATTCTGACCTTGGCCATCACTGGGATGCTAACCGCTTCTTGGATTTCCTTGATCATCTTTGGATCACTCATACGAGAAACACCACCAGCTGCACGAATATCAGCTGGAATCCGCTCCAAGGCCATCACAGCTGCCGCACCAGCAGCCTCTGCAATACGGGCCTGTTCAGGATTTTGAACGTCCATGATAACCCCGCCTTTAAGCATCTGCGCCAAGTTTTTATTTAATTCATAACGATTTTCAGTCATTTCTTTATCCTCATTATTTGTATTGGTAGCTACTATTTCATTTTAAGTCAGATTTGGAGGAATCACAAGATAAAAAAATCATAATTGTATGGGTACAGATTGACTAAAAAACTATCTGACCTTAACTTAAGGCCAGATAGTTCATCAAATTTTATTTTTCAGCTGTAAGTGCAGCCATTGTGATGTAGTTGTAAGGTTTGTTGAAGTGTGGCAAGAAGAATAGGTCTGTCAATGCCAATTTATCAATTGTTACATGCTCTTGGATAGCAAGTGAGAACATGTGGATTCCCATACTGATTGCAGAATCGTGTGAAACCATTTGCGCACCAAGAATTTCACGGCTATCTTTGTCAAAGACAATCTTGATGGCAACTTCGTGGTTGTCATGCTTCATAAATTCTGGTTTTTGAAGATCGTTAAAGCCTGTTTCAGTTGCATTGTAACCAGCAGCTTTAGCTTTTTCAAGAGTCAAACCAGTTGAAACCATGTGAAGACCGTAGATTGAGATACCATTTGAACCTTGAACACCGATTCCTTCCAATTCATGTCCACAAGCATTGTAGGCACCAACGATACCAGTACGAACAGCGTTTGAAGCAAGAGCGATGTAACTTGTATCTTTACGAGCGTTGTCATAAACAGTCGCACAGTCACCTACTGCGTAAACGCCTGGGATAGATGTTTCTTGTTTCTTGTCTACAAGGAAGGCACCGTTACGGAAGAGTTCAATCTTACCATCAGCAAGGGCAGTGTTTGGACGGAAACCAACTGCAAGGATAACCATGTCTACATCGAAAGTCTCTTTATCAGTAATCAAGCGTTCAACTTTACCTTCACCTTCGATAGCTTTAACAGTTTGTCCAAGAGCCAAACGGATGTTGTGGTCTTCCAAGTTTTTAGCCATCATTTGTGTGAAGTCTTTGTCATAGTATCCGTTCAATACTGTGTCAACGATATCAACAAGGACAACTTCTTTTCCAAGACGTTCGAAAGCTTCAGCAAGCTCAACACCAATGTAACCACCACCAACTACAGCGATACGTTCAAGGTGTTTGCTCTTATCAGCAAGTTTGTTGATAACTTCTTCAGCATTTTGGTATAACTTAACAAATTGTACGTTTTCAAGAGTTGCTTTGAACTCACGGTTACCTTTAACAATTTCAACACCTTCAATTGGAGGCAAAATTGGTGTAGAACCAGTAGCAAAGATCAACTTATCGTATGATTCTTTGTGTTCTTTTCCTTCAACTTCTGCAGTAACAACTTTGTTATCGTAGTCGATTGAAAGTACAGGTGAGTTCATGTAAATTTTCGCACCTTTAGCTTCAAGCGTTTCTTTATCAGAGTAGAACAAGCCTTCAGGACCGTCGATTTGCTCACCGATCCAAAGAGCCATTCCACATCCAAGGAAAGAGATGTTAGAGTTTTGGTCAAATACAACAATTTCGTTCTCATTTCCAAAATTATCCAACATAGTATTAATACATGCTGTACCAGCGTGGTTAGCACCAACTACAACGATTTTACTCATAGAAAAATTCCTACCTTCAATTTTAAATTTACTCTTCTAGTATAACATTTACTGTTAGCGTTTACAAGAGTTTTGCTAATTTTCCCGATTTTTTTGTAAAAAAATGTAAATAATTTGTATTTTATCATTCTTTCTTACAATTATTCTTTATTTTCTGAGCATATTTCTTGACAACTTTACAAATTTCATTTGTGAAAACGCTGACTTTATGGTATGCTAGTATCATGGAAAGAAAATGTAAGGGGTTAAATTTAATATAAACTTAACATATTTCACCTTCTTTTCATAAGAGAAAGGAGTTGGTAGCTTGCCTCTTAGTTCACATTCTGAACGGCTAATGGGGACTACTATCACTATTTCATTGGTAGATGAGCGAGCTGATATCTTGCTCCAAAAATCCTTTGATTTGCTCAAAGAGCTCGAATACCGTTTCAATGCCAATAGTCAAAAATCTGAGTTGATGGAAATCAATCATCAAGCTGGAATAGCTCCAGTCAAGGTTCATCCAGACCTGTTTGAACTGATTTCACTTGGCTTAGAGCATAGCCTAGCGCCCTCTAGCCATCTCAATATCAGCATTGGCCCCTTAATTCAAACCTGGCGTATCGGTTTTTCAGATGCCAAAGTTGCCCAGCCTCAAGAAATTGAATCGGTGCTACCTCTAATCAATCCTCATTATATCGAGTTAGATTCTTCCACTTCCACTGTGTTTTTAAAACAAAAAGGAATGAAGATCGATCTTGGTTGTTTAGCCAAGGGTTATAGTGCGGATAAAGTTGCCCAATTTCTGAGAGAAGAAGGAGTGACATCTGCCTTGATTAATCTGGGAGGGAATATCCTGACCATTGGAAAAAATCAGGCAAGAGGGTATCAAGCTTGGCAAATTGGGATTCAAGACCCAGCCAATCCTAGGGGAAATCACTTAATGACCATCCCTGTTGTCAATCAATCTGTCGTGACTTCAGGCATTTATGAACGTCACCTGACAGTCGACGGAAAAGATTACCATCATATTTTTGACAGTCAAACAGGATATCCTGTTGAAACGGAACTAGCTAGTCTAACAATCATCTCTGATAAATCAGTTGATGGTGAAATCTGGACAACTCGTCTATTTGGAGAAAGACCTGCTGCTATCCTCTGGCAAGTCGAAAGTTTGGAGGGCATCGAAGCTATCCTCATCGATAAGGAAGGTCACCTAAGCTGTTCTTCAGGAATTCCTACTCTATAGAAATAGATGTTTCAATAGAGTTTTAAAATCGTATTATGTAAAAAGAGAAAGGAAATCTCATGTTAAAACTTATTGCTATTGTTGGAACAAATTCAAAACGTTCTACAAACCGTCAATTGCTTCAATACATGCAAAAACACTTTGCTGAAAAAGCTGAAATTGAACTTGTTGAAATTAAAGACATTCCTGTCTTCAATAAACCAGCTGACAAGCAAGTACCTGCTGAAATTCTAGAAATAGCTGCTAAAATTGAAGAGGCAGATGGCGTTATTATCGGTACTCCTGAGTATGACCACTCTATCCCAGCTGTTTTGATGAGCGCTCTTGCTTGGTTATCTTATGGTATTTACCCACTCTTGAACAAACCAATCATGATTACAGGTGCTTCATATGGTACACTTGGTTCATCACGTGCCCAATTACAACTTCGCCAAATCTTGAATGCTCCAGAAATTAAAGCAAGTGTCCTTCCAGATGAATTCTTGCTTTCACATTCTCTTCAAGCCTTTAACCCAAGTGGAGACCTAGTAGATCTTGATGTTATTAAAAAACTGGATGCCACTTTTGACGACTTCCGTATCTTTGTAAAAATTACAGAAAAATTGCGCAACGCACAAGCCCTACTTCGCAAAGATGCTGAAGACTTTGACTGGGAAAATTTGTAAGATAGGAGACCAAAAAGAATGAAATTTGTTGGACTTGTAGGATCAAACTACGATCAATCATATAACCGTAAACTCTTGGAATTTATCCGTCGTCACTTCAAACTTAAATTTGAATTAGAAGTTCTTGAAATTGATGAAGTTCCAATGTTTAACCAAGACGAAAAATGGGACGAAAGTTTCCAATTACGTTATTTATATAACAAAATTACTCGTGCTGATGGTGTTATCATCGCTACTCCTGAGCACAACCACACAATCTCAGCTTCCCTAAAATCTGTTCTTGAATGGCTTTCATACGAAGTTCATCCATTTGAAAACAAGCCAGTCATGATTGTGGGTGCTTCTTACTACGACCAAGGTACTTCTCGTGCCCAAGTTCACCTTCGTAAGATTCTTGATGCCCCAGGTGTCAATGCCTACACACTTCCAGGAAATGAATTCCTTCTTGGTAAAGCTAAAGAAGCTTTTGATGTTGATGGAAATATCACAAATGAAGGAACTATTAATTTCCTTGAAACATGTTTAGACAACTTTGTAAAATATGTGGGAGTCGTTTCAAAATTGAAAAAACCAAAACCAATTGCACCAGAAGATTTATATTGTACAAATCCAATTGCAACTACCATTCAAGGTGTTGATCCAGATGATCCTGAATGGGTAGAAAAAGCTGCTGAACTTGTTGGAGCTGTTTCTGGAGATACTTACGTTAAATTAGACCATGGTATCTTGACAGTTAACCAAATTGATATGTTCTTGAAGGCAATGCCATTTGAGTTGACATTTGCAGATGATAATAACCAATTCTTGTACTTTAATAACGCACACCAAGATCCAAATACAATGTTTGGTAAACGTGTACGTGCTCAATCAGGAAACCGTTTAGGAACTGTACACGGTTCATTGCCAGACTCTAGAATGAAAAACGTTGAATGGGTTGTCGGCGTATTGCGTAATGGGGACCAAGAATATGTCCGTACAATTGTGCCAGGAACACCAGAAGGCGTTATCAATACCCATAATTACCAAGCAATGTATTACCCAGATGGTTCATATGCTGGAATCAATGAGATTATCTTTAATTTCCAACCATGGCTTGACTGGTACCTCAATACAACTGGTCAACGTCTAGTTGGTGGAAATGCTGCAGCTCCTGCTGGAGGACATGGCGGAGCAGATGCTACATCTGGAGCTTCTGATGCAGGTGATGCTGGAAGTCACGGTGGTAGCGCAGACGCTACATCTGGAGCAAGTAACTAATACTTTTAGGAACCATCTTGGTTCCTTTTTTAGCGAAAAAAAGACTAGCAAACACAAATTGCTAGTCTTTTGGTTATTATTTCATCTATCTTTATTAAGGTTAGATGCAGAAAATTATATTATGAATTTGGGTCATCGAGACTACGACCGTGTAAACCTTTTTCACGTTGGACTTGGCGTAGTTTTTCTGGTGTAACATCGTTTCCTTCTTCGTCCACAATTTTGATTCCCTCAATGTGGTGACGAACAGAGCGACGATAACCTTCGATGTACTCCTCACGTAGTTTAGCTTGTTCCACTTTTTCTTCTGGTGTCAAGCCTTCTGCTTTTTTCTTTTTAGCAAGCTCATTGATACGATCAATTTTTTTCTGATCCATTTCTTCTCCTTTGTGATAAGATAAAGTCCGTTTATCAAATTTTATTTAGTGTTAATTTGGTTAAAACGTGCAAGTTTAGCTGCTTTTTGAGTTAAATGAGACAAGATAGCCAATCGATTTTGACGAACAGCCTGATCTTCTGCCATTACCATGGTGTTCTCAAAGAAAGCATCAATAACTGGACTAAGCGCAAAGAGCTGTTTCAATTGTTGACTGGCAGTCCCTGACAAAACGAGTGATTCTACTGCTTCTGCCAAAGCTTTTTCTTGCTCATTTTCAAAGAGAGCTGAATCAACTGTAGCAACTCCTTCTGCCTTCTCAGCCAAGTTAAAGGCACGAGAAAGCGATTCAACAGATGGTTTGAAGTCTTCTTCCTTGCTCGCTTCTACGAGAGCACTTGCCGCTTCCAACATATCCGCCACAACAAAGTTTGATCCTGCAAGAACGGCTTCCTTGATGTCTTTTGGAGTAGAACCCATCATCTTATCAACACGAGCCTTGATAAAGTCCATAACTTCAGCTTTATTTTCATAAGTCAAGCTGTCAAATTTCAATGTATAAAGGCTATCAATCAGCTCATCCATAGCAATGTGCCAACCAAAGGCATCCAAGATACGAACAACACCTTGGGTCGCACGACGAAGGGCATAAGGGTCATTAGAACCTGATGGAATCAAACCTACTGAGAAGAAACTCAAAATCGTATCCAATTTATCTGCAATGGCAAGCACTGCACCGACCTTACTCTCTGGAAGTTCTCCTTCGGCTGATGTAGGCATGTAGTGTTCACGAATAGCAGTTGCCACCGCTGGAGTTTCACCAGCAAGAAGGGCATATTTTTCACCCATAATTCCTTGGAGCTCATCAAATTCACCAACCATACCTGTTAACAAGTCAAACTTGTAAATGGCAGCTGCGCGAGCTAGGTCAACTGTTTCATCCACTGACAAACCTGCTTTTTCTGCCAAGAGAATAGCAATCTGACCCGTACGAATCATGTGTTCACGAAGGGAACCAATTTTCTCATGGAAGGTTACATTGTTTAATTTTTCAACAAGATCTGAAATAACCAATTTTTGGTCTTCACGCCAGAAGAATTCTCCGTCTTCCAAACGAGCTACCAAAACTTTTTCATTTCCTTTGATGACATTTTCCAAATGCTCTGCGTTTCCGTTACGAACAGAAATGAAGTTTGGCAAGAGTTTACCGTCTTGATCACGAACAACAAAGTAACGTTGGTGTTCCTTCATCGAAGTTACCAAGACTTCTTCTGGAACTTCAAGGTATTTGGCATCAAAACTTCCCATAAAGGCAGTTGGGTATTCAACCAAGTTCAAGACTTCATTAAGCAAGTCCGCATCAATTTCGATATGTACACCATGCTCAGCTTCGATTGCTTTGATTTGGTCAACAATCATTTGCTCACGTTCACGTGGATCTGCGATTACAAACTGTGCACGAAGATCTTCTTCATAGCTCAATGCTGACTGAATCTTAGTTTCTTGTCCCAAGAAACGATGACCACGGCTGACACGATCACCCTTGATATCGAGGAAATCCAAATCAAATTCTTGCTCGTCCAAAAGAACGGTTAAAGTGTGAACAGGACGAATGTATTCAAAGCTATTTCCAGCCCAGTGCATGCTGACTGGGAAAGTCAGTGACTTCAAGACATCCACAACACCAGGAATGATAGATTCAACTGGTTGACCAATTTCTTCCTTAGTGACATAGACATATTCTTCACCCTTGATTTCACGGAATTCGATATCTTCAACAGTCAAGCCTTTTCCACGGACAAATCCTTGAGCTGCTTTGGTGAAGTTTCCAGCACTATCTAAGGCAATTTTCTTTGCTGGCCCCTTAAAATCTTCTGTCAAATCAGACTGTTTGTCTGCAAGACCAGTAACTCGAACAGCCAAACGACGTGGTGTTGAGAAGGTTTGAATAGCTTCAAAAGACAAGCGATTTTCCATTAGGAAGGCTGCCATTTTTTCGCCTAGTTGTTTTTCACTTGGTGTGACAACATAGGCTGGTAATTCTTCAAGACCGAGTTCTACTAATAAGTTTTTTGTCATGTTTTTTCTCCGAAAAGTATCTTTTTATTTTCCAGTGTGCCTTATGTGATTGGCACGCAAGCAACCAACCTCGTTGTTTCATTGCTAAAATTGGAGTCAAAAGTCTCCAATTTTGCCTAGTATCCTTAGCTTCACTAAGGATACATTCATCACTACGGCAACTGGTTCAGGGCTCACACTGTTCGCCCATTTTCGTAATTTGGCACTCTCTTTATTCTGCGTCTTCTGCTAAGAGTTTAGCTCGTGTTGCTTCATCCAAAAGTGGGTAGCCTAGGCGTTTGCGTTCTGCGACAAATGTTTTGGCTACGACACGGGCCAAGTTACGGATACGGGCAATATAGCCTGCACGCTCTGTTACAGATACTGCACCACGCGCGTCAAGCAGGTTAAAGGTGTGTGAACATTTGAGAACATAGTCATAGGCAGGGTGAACCAAACCTTCTTCCAAAGCACGACCAGCTTCTTTTTCAAACTTATCAAAGTTTTCCAACAACATTTCTTGGTCAGAAATTTCAAACGAATATTTTGAGTGCTCATACTCAGGCTGGATAAAGATTTCTCCGTATTTTACACCATCAGCCCACTCGATATCATAGACAGAGTCTACTTCTTGAATGTAAGAAGCCAAACGCTCCAAACCATAGGTAACTTCCGCAGTCACAGGGCCAGTTGCCAATCCACCAACTTGTTGGAAATAAGTGAACTGAGTGATTTCCATACCATCAAGCCAAACTTCCCAACCAAGACCAGCTGAACCAGTTGATGGGTTTTCCCAGTTATCCTCAACAAAACGAATATCGTGTTCCAAAGGATTGATTCCCAATTTTTCTAAAGACTCAAGATAAAGTTCTTGGATATTTGATGGAGAAGGTTTCATAACCACTTGGAATTGGTGGTGTTGGTATAGACGGTTAGGGTTTTCCCCGTAACGACCGTCAGCAGGACGACGTGATGGCTCTACATACGCTGCATTCCACGGCTCAGGTCCAATAGCACGAAGGAAAGTGTAAGGACTCATTGTCCCCGCACCTTTTTCATTATCATAAGCCTGCATAAGCATACAACCTTGGTCATTCCAAAATTGTTGCAAAGTCAAAATAATTTCTTGAAATGTTAATTTCTTAGACATTGTTTACTCCTTTAATTTATATTATCTTCTTAGATTTATTTATCAAGCAACCAAGAAAAGGCTGGGTCCTGAAAAATATGACGTTTAGGAACAGTTTGTAAATTCTGATCGCATTCATCTATTGTACCTAATTTCAAAGCACAGACTTCTGGTATATTTTCTTGAACAGTGAAAATTTGACTATGACAGTTCTGGCAGTAATAACGCTGTTTTCCTGGAGAAGAACTATAGGAAACAAGCTTTTCTTTTCCATGCAATACTAGCTTTTCACTACTAACTTTAGCATTAACTGTATAGGCAGACGCAGTTGCTTTCCGACAAAACGAGCAATGACAAAAAACTAATTCCGATAATTCCTCATCTAGAGTGTAGGTCACTGCTTTACATAAACAAGATCCTTTAAGCATTATGCTCCTTTCTACTTAGGCATTAGATGAATTCAAAAAGAACCGAATTCCAACACCCAAGCCTTGCGACTAGGGGCGTCAGAAACGCGGTTCCACCCTAATTTATTACTTCATTGTTTTTGAAAATACTACAGAAAGCGCCAGTTCTTTATTTTGCCCTACTTGGCTCCCACTATCCCAAGCTCGCTTGAAGAACGCCATAAGACTTTCTTTCCTGCAGACTATTATATCAAAAATTGGAACAATGTACAATTCTTTTTATGATTTTCTAGAAATCCATATCATCAACTCGTGGAGCACCAGACTGAACAGCAATCGCTTTTAAGGTTTCACGCTCCTCATGACTCAGTTCAATTCCAAAGCAATCAAGATTAGCTTGAATACGAGAAGCTGTGACAGATTTTGGAAGTGGTAAAAATCCTTCTGCTAAGCTCCAGGCCAAGGCAATCTGAGCAACCGATTTTCCATGATTTGCTGCGATTTCTTGGACTTGCTTGCTATCAAACAATTCTCCCTGACCAAAAGGTCCCCAAGCTTCCAATAAGATTCCTTTTTCTCGACAGTAATCTACGACTTCCTCTTGATACACACCTGGAGCCAAACGAACTTGATTGACCGCTGGAAGAATTTTTGCTGTTTCAAGCAAGGCATCCAGATGATGGGGAAGGAAATTACTAACACCGATAGCACGGATTTTGCCTTCTAGGTAAAGATCCTCCATCGCTCTCCAAACTTCTGAATTTCGGATTTTCCAGTGGTTATTGTCTCTGAGTGGTTTTGGATTTGGCCAATGAATCAAATACAAATCCAAATATTCCAAGCCCAGCTTCTCTAAAGACTCTTCAAAAGCCTGACGAGCTTGCTCATAGTTGTGGTTTGTATTCCACAATTTACTAGTTACAAAAATTTCCTCACGCGGAACGCCACTATCTTGAATAGCACGACCAACGCTTTCTTCATTTTTATAAATAGCTGCCGTATCGATATGGCGATAGCCTGCCTTTAAAGCCTCTAGAACAGCTTGATAGGCAATCTCCCCATTTTCAGCCTTCCAAGTTCCAAATCCTAGAACTGGAATTGGAACGCCATTATTTAAAGTATAAGATTTCATTATTTTTCCTTTCTATGTGAAGAAAATCCAAAGAAACAAATTCTCATAGAAAACTTATCTCTTTAGATTTTATGTATTATTGGTCACGGTCGAAATAGAGTTGGTGAGGTTTAAGACGAGAATTTAACAAATCTGGTACAGTTACAAAGTCATAACCTTGCCCTTTCAAATAGTCAATAACCTTTGGTAGAGCATTTACTGTCTCAGCATGGATATCATGCATGAGAATAATAGAACCATTCTTGACTTCACGCTGAATTTCTGTCAAAATAGCTGCTTCATTTTTACTCTTCCAGTCCAGACTATCCACATCCCACATAATAAAACTCAAATCCAGGCTATTGCGAATGTCATCTGTAATGGCTCCATAAGGCGGACGCATAAGTTTAGAACTAGAGCCCAGCACCTTAGTTAGCGCATCCTCAGTATCAGTAATTTGTTTTTTAGCCTCATCAAGAGAAAGTTTTGAAAGAACGGGATGACTCCAACTATGGTTTCCAATAACATGGCCATCTGCTTTCATGCGTTTCAAAATCTCTTCATTGCCAGAAACATTCTTACCTAAAACGAAGAAAGTTGCCTTAATACCATACTTAGAAAGTGTATCTAATGCTTGAGTTGTCGTTGCAGGATTTGGTCCATCATCAAAAGTCAAGGCCACTACTTTACGATTTTTCTTCTCAAAATAAGCCTTATAAAGTTCTGCATCCTTATCTAATAAATAAGAAGACTGAATAACTTCAAAAAAACTAGATACTGGCAAGGCAATCTCATCCAGATTTTCAACTGTCTGACTTGGATAAAGGATAATCTGACTATCCTTGTAATCAAAATTCCATGCAGACAAGTCTTGGTCAGAGAAGCTTTTAACAAGCTGATCGACCTTCTCTTGCTCCAATTTCTTACCCTCTAAGAAAGCAGTCATTTCTTTTATCAGTTGCTCTTTTGCCTTACTAGCATCTGAAAATAATTGATCGAGTGTAAAAGGTTTGCCATCTTCTGTCAAATGGACTTTTGCCAGATTAGTTTTTTCAGTCTCCTCAACTTTTAACGAAGTTAGATCATAGACTTGTTTCATCACACTTCGGTTGACAATCCCTTTTAAAGGCGAATCCTGTTCCTCCGTATAATAAAAAACCAGATTTTCTTTATCTTCCAGATTTTCCTTAATATCCTGTGTCATGATGTCTTTTACAGACGAAATCACTTGCTCCCCTTGAAGAGGATAATAGGCAATCACTTCGGCTTGTCCCTTACGAAAATGATCCTTCTGATTCCCCTCACTCAATTGATCATCTTTCTCTTTTTTGAGAGATTCAATCTTTTGTTCAAAACTTTGTTTTGTGTATATTTTGTATCCAATTATTGAACCTAGGACACAAATACTAACTGCAAATATGGCTACTAGGGTTAGTAAACCAATTCTCTTTTTATCGCGCTCAACACGCTTTGCTCTACTTTTATCCATAGGACTATCATATCAAATTCAAGCTATAATTTCAATGATTTTGAAGGAAATAGTATATTAAAAGAGGGGAAATCCCCTCTTAAGATTTTATTTTACAGCTTCTTTCAAGGCTTCTACCTTGTCCAAGCGTTCCCATGGAAGATCAATATCTGTACGTCCCATGTGTCCGTAAGCCGCTGTTTGACGGTAGATTGGACGTTTAAGGTCAAGCATTTGGATAATTCCTGCAGGACGAAGGTCAAAGATTTGACGAGCCGCTTTTTCAAGTTTGCTTTCAGCTACTGTTCCTGTACCAAAAGTATCAATACGGACAGAAACAGGCTGGGCAACACCGATAGCATAAGCCAATTGCACTTCTGCTTTCTTTGCAAGACCTGCTGCAACGATATTCTTTGCAATGTAGCGAGCTGCATAAGAAGCTGAACGATCCACCTTAGTCGCATCCTTACCAGAGAAGGCACCACCACCATGACGAGAGTAGCCACCATAAGTATCTACGATAATCTTACGACCAGTCAAACCTGAGTCCCCTTGAGGACCACCGATTACAAAACGACCTGTCGGATTGATAAAGAATTTTGTCTTATCATCAAGATAAGAAGATGGAATAACTTCTTTGATGACCTTGTCAATCACATCTTGATGGATTTGTTCATTGCTAACTTCTGGATCATGCTGAGTAGAAATAACGACTGTATCCACGCGCACTGGCTGGTCATTGTCATCATATTCAACTGTAACTTGAGATTTAGCATCTGGACGAAGATAGCTGATTTCACCAGACTTACGAAGCTCTGATAAACGACGAACCAACTTGTGACTGAGTGAGATTGGAAGTGGCATGAGTTCTTCTGTTTCATCTACCGCAAAACCAAACATGAGACCTTGGTCTCCAGCTCCAATCAAATCAAGTGGATCTTGATCTGCATTCCCACGAACCTCCAAGGCTTCGTTAACACCTTGAGCAATATCTGGTGATTGCTCCACCAAAGATGGGTGTACTCCCACCGTTTCAGCAGAAAATCCATATTCTGTATTGGTATAACCAATCTCTGCAATGGTATCACGAACCACACGATTAATATCTACATAAGCTGTAGTTGAAATTTCACCAAATACATGAACTGAGCCAGTATAAACCGCTGTCTCAGCAGCAACGTGTGCCTCTGGATCCTTTGCTAAAATAGCATCCAAGATAGCATCTGAAATTTGGTCTGCGATCTTATCCGGATGCCCCTCAGATACAGATTCAGACGTGAATAATTTACGTTCTGACATAAAAATGTCCCCCCTTAAAAATAGTGTTATAGAGTTACAAAGTACTGATAGGTATTTCTTAGTGATAAATGCCTACCATCTTATCGGGACTATATAACTTCACCATTATATCATTTTTTAGCGCAATTTGCAGTCCATATACTCAATAAAAATCAAAGAACCAGCTATAAAACTAGATGCAGGTTGCTCAAAGTAGAGTTTTAAGGTTGGCAATAAAACTGATGAAGTCAGATCAAAACACCGTTTTGAAGTTAGAAATAAGGAGGCTGGGAAAAAGTCTTTAAAATTAAAAAACGCATAGTCAAGTCTTGAAAAAACTTGAGACTATACATTTTTTGTGGGAATATTTACTTTATTTTTCTTAAAATTGAGTTTTAGTCCAACCTCATCAAAATCTATATAACTTATCAATTTACTACGTAGAACCGGTGCATTTTTCAGGTCTAACGTTTTAGAAAAATATCTGTCAATTCACTATATTTTATATTTGTTTACATTTTTCTTCAACCAAGTTTCCATCACTCATTACATAAACTCGGTCAACCTTATCAAGAAGGCGTGTATCATGTGTAATCATGACAACACCTCTTCCTTGCTCATGGGCAATTGAAGCCAACATATCCGTTACTTGGTAAGCCCGCTCTGTATCAAGACTAGCTGTAGGCTCATCTGCCAGTACGATGCTAGGATTGTTGTAAAGCGCCCTAGCAATCGCCGCACGTTGACGTTCACCACCTGATAAAGCCTTGGGATACTGATTTTGTACTTTGTCCAAATCCAACAAGTCAAACAGCTCTTTTCGATCACTTTTACTATTTTTTCCCTTATCCAGTCTGTCAATCAAATCCAGCTGTTCCTTGACCGTTAGAAAAGGAATTAAGTTTGAAGCCTGAAGAATGAAGCCAAACTCTCTAAAACGGAGGTTCGTTTTCTCCTTCTCCGTCAGACTGCCTGTTTCCTTCCCCTTGACTAAAATCTTTCCACTCGATGCTTCCTGAAGTTGTCCTAGAGTCGTTAGAAAAGTCGTCTTTCCAGAACCTGAAGGCCCAACAATAGCCACGAACTCTCCCGCATTTAGCTGAAAATTCGTCTCATGCAGAGCTACGACTTTCATCTTTCCTTCCCCGTACGTTTTTGTCACTTGATTCATTTCTATCAATGCTGTCATACTATTCTCCTTATCATTCTGCAATCGCAGTAATAGGGTCCACCTTTAGCAAGCGTGGGAGAGAAATGACACCACCAAGAAGAGCCATCAAGCAAATAACCGAGCTTAGAATCGAGTAGGCTATCCAACTTGGGTAGAAAAAGAAGGTAGCTGGTAAGAGCAAAATCACTCCTCCGATAGCAAGCAAGGATAAAGCAATCCCCATACCAGATAGAAGCAAGATCTGACAGAACAGAGACCATACAATGGTTTTAATCTGTATTCCCTGAGCCCGCATAATTCCATAAAGTCCTAGCTTTTGTATGGTAATGATATAAACAAAAATACCAACAATCAAACCTGTTATAACAATCATAGCGATAATCATTCCTGAAAATACATTAACTTGAGGTGTGTAACCAGGAATTTTCGAAATCATTTTTGGAACAGAGATCTGTTTCAGTCCATCTCCGACCACTTCTATGTCATTTTTTAATACCAAGGCAGAGATGGCACGATTAGCTTTCAAGGTCCCTTGTAAGGTCCAATAAGTTGTCAGACTCGTAAAGACAACAGGCTCTGTGAAAAACTTATTTCCTTGAGTCAGACCTACAATCTTGTAACTTCCCTCGCTTCCATTGAGCTGAATGGCATCACCTAGCTTAATTCCATAGTTTTCAAAGGACTGATCTACGACAACCTCATCATCGCTTTCAGGATACCGTCCCTCCGTCAAACTAGGAGAGATAAAATCGTCCCACTCTTGAGCAAAGATGGAAACATTGACCTTTTCACTATCATCGACTAGATTTGTCACAGCGAACATATAACCCAGTGGAGCGACCTCCTCAGATCTCTTTTCCTTATAATCCTTTTCAGGAATAAAAGATGCTGTCAAATTATCATTTGCGTAGTCAGATAAAACCACACCCGCCGCTTGCCAATTGTCAATAGCAGCCCGGTTGTTTCGCACAAGACCAAGAGCTAGACTGGTCATAAAAAAGACCATAAAAGCAATGAGAAAAATAGTGGTTAGAATCAAACTATATCGAAGTTTGTTCTGTAATATTTCTTTGATAGCAAGATACATTCTTATCTCCTTTAACTTTTCCAAGAGGTATCAATGAGATACCCCGCCACTATAAAAATAGGAGACAGAAAATCTGCCCCTGCATTCCAAACAAATCCACTAATCTAATTAAATAAAATCAAGAAAATAAGTAAAAAGGTTCTTATAAAAATAAATCATTTATTAGATCTATTTTCTTAGAAATATAATTAATTATGAATATTAATAAGTCTTAAGTGTTCATCCATCCTATCATTTTCACAGTACGGTGTCAAGAAAAATGATTTTGAAAAAGGACTTTATTCTTTTTGTAACCTTTCTGTAATAATTCTCTGCTGAAAAAATGATAAAATAGGTATGTACTGTTAAGGAGAGAACCATGTCCGTAAAAAAATTACAATCATATGAGGTAGACTATCAAGAAGAATTAAATCAGCAACTTCCTCTCTATCAAGATTATGCGCCCGAATCACAATCTGATACCAGTTTTCAGGAAATCCTATTTTTTGTTAATATCGCTATTTTTTGTATTTGCGTCGCTATCTTCAGTTTTATCTTTTTATCATTAAAGTTATCAACTGGTCTTGCTTTTATCTCAGCAATCGGATTCAGCTTACTTGTTTTAAAAATCCAACGCTCTATCATCAAACGAAAACTAAAAAGATAAGTCCAAAATATCGCCCCAACTGGAGCGATATTTTTATTTTTTCTTTTTAGATGGTGTTTGAATAGTAATCTTCACTTCAAAGATTGTTCCCTTTGGCTTATTATCTTTGACTACAATGGTCCCTTTTAAAGCATCTACAATTTGCTTGGCTAGGGATAATCCTAAACCAAAACCACCTTTTTGACGGGTTCTAGCCTTATCAACTCGATAAAAGCGATCAAAAATTTTCTTCTTATCTTCTGCCGAAATACCGACTCCATTATCAGAAACCAGTAAATACAGATTGCGATCAGTCGCTGAAATCACAAAATCAATTTCACCATCCTCTTCAGTATACTTGACAGCATTATCAAATAGGATAGTCATCAGTTGTTTCAAAAGAAGCTGGTCTGTGACAATCGTGCGATGGATGCGATTTTCAAAACGGAAAACACGATCATTTTCCGAAGCAATCATCTCATAATTTGTGAAAGTTGTATTAAAAAAGCTAGTTGAAACTTCTGCAAGTTCCGGCTTAATTCCGTCATCTCTACGAGCCAAATTCAACAAGTTTGTCGTCAAAAAACGCATATTTCGGACTTCTTCCAAACTCGATGCAATGCTTTCGCTCACATCCATAATGGTAGCTTCTGGCTTCCGGAAAAGGGTCTCTAAACGATTTTGTAAAACTGCAAGTGGAGTTCGTAACTCATGACTAGCATTTTCCACAAAGGACTGCTGCTTCTGCATGCTCTCAAGCAGAGGACGAACACTAACCCTAGCTAGATAGAGACTGGCAAGTAAAGACAAAATCCAGAAACTAGCCATCACAACGACAATCAATTGCTCATGCTTTTGACTGGCCTGCTCCAACTGACTTGTATTAATCAAGACAGCCGCATACTTGATATTGGTTGAAACCGAACTAATATTGGTTTCCATCAAAATCATGCGATAGATTTCTTCCTGTCCATAGCTATTAAAAACCTGAATCTGGTAGATATGGCCTAGTTCTTTTTTCTCTAACTTAATCTTATCCAATCCCAAAAATCGGTTTCCAGAAAGGAGCTGGATAAAATTCTTATCAAAAAGAATGACTTCTGTGTTGGAACTAACATTGGGTTTTATCTCAGTCTTACTAGTATCTGTAGCGGCATTCTCTAAATCTTTAATCTCTTCTGTCGCCCTATTTACCGCAAGCTGAATAACTGCCTGAGGATTGTTGCTCAAGCCATGGAGCGTATCATCCACCGAAGTATAAAGACTCGAATGCATGACCTGCAAAATAATCAGAGTCATGGTAGAGAAAATCAGGGTGAAAACACCGAAGTTGCGGATAAAGTAACTAAAGTCATCCGCATACCATGTTTTTTTTAGTTTACTGAACATCTTTTAAAATATACCCAACACTACGCAAGGTTTGCAAATTCTCTGCAAAAGTGGTTCCTTTTAATTTCTTACGGACTTTTGAAACATAAACTTCTACAACTGAAATCGTTGTGTCACTATCAAATCCCCATAGACGATCAAAAATCTGAGTCTTAGGCAAAATAACATTTTGATTTTGAAGGAAATAAACTAATAAATCAAACTCTTTCCCCAGCAATTCGACAGGAGTATCTTCAACCTTAACGGTATTGGTTGATAAATTGATGAGAATATCTCCATAAGATAGCGTATTTTCATTAAACTTACCTGAACGTTTGAGAAGGGCTTGAATCCGCATTTTGAGTTCTTCTAGGTAGAAAGGCTTGGTCAGGTAATCATCTGCTCCCAATTCAAATCCATGTCCCTTGTCATCCAAACTTTCCTTGGCAGTCATAATCAGAACTGGTGTCGTAATTCCCTTTTCACGCAATTCTTTCAATACTTGGAAACCATTTTTTTCTGGCAACATCAAATCCAGCAAAATCAAGTCATAGACGCCACTTTCAGCTTCGTAGAGACCTTCTTCTCCATCAAATACCTGCATGACATCCGCAAAATCGTCTAAAAAGTCAAATACTGAATTTGACAGGCCTAGGTCATCCTCAACTAATAAGATTTTTATCATGAGAAACTCCTCCTTATTAAAACCATTATACCAAATTTGCCTTAAAAAAAACTCAACTCTCTGCATTTTATATGAGATAGCTGAGTTTTCTTTTATTTAGTTTTGATTATTTAGTTCCGTATTGAAGAACAACTGCTTCCACCGCAGCTTTTTCACGGTTAATCAAGTCAACACGCGCTGCAATTTCCTTGATTCCCATGCCGATATTACGGCTAAGAGCAAGATCAGAAAGTTGTGGCTCAAAGAACTCCTTGTATTCCGCCAAGCGTTGTTCTGTCTTAAATACATGAGCAGGAAGGATAACAAAGCTATCAAAGCTCATATCTCCTCCAAGAGCCGCCTTAATCCAGGCCCAGTTTTCACGAGCCCAAGACCATGCTGTTTCCTGAGTTGCTTGATGGTTTAAGAACTGGAAGTACCAAGCAGACAAGTCTTGTGGTTTGACCACAAATTTGTCCTTCCAAGAAGCAATCAAGGTTTGGATATTATCCACATCTTTACTATAGGCAAGAGCTGCTGCCAACTGACGTTTAAAGACAGCATCTGTTGCGTGCGTATAAGTATCAATATAAAGTGCTAACAAGTCTTTAGTCTCATGATGTTTCATCTCATTGATCAGAACTTGTGAGCGAATAGCAGCTGGGAGTCCTGCAAGATTCTCCTTGTGGGCTGCGAAGATTTGGCTAGCGACTTGACTAGCTTCTGCATCATTTGAGCGAATCATCATAGAAATGGCCAACTGACGAACCAATTCATCCTCATCTGATTCTCCATCTTTAGCTTCGAAACCAAGACGGTCATAGTTGTGACGAGCCAATTTAGCAACTAGTGCTTTGAAGGCTGTTTCAGCTTCTGTTCCTTCGTCGATAAAGCGCTCGAGGGCAGAAATCACTTGAGAAATGGCTGAAACGACAAGGTAAGATTCTTCCTTAGCAAGTTTATCAAGGACTGGGAGCAAGTCAGCATAAGAAATGTGCCCTGCTTCAGCAAGCAAACGACGTTCTTGGACGATTTGCAGTTTGCTTGTATTATCAAGCTCAACTAGGTCAGCAAGAACTGCATCTAACAAGTCTCCTTGATAGTCTGTAATGTAGTGGGCTGTATTTTCTGTGTTGAGGCGAAGAGCTCCTTCATTTTCAGCAAGAAGAGCTGCGTAGCCAGGAATTTCGATACTTTCAGTTTCGAGTGTATCTGGCAATCCTTTCCAGTTGCTGTTGAGTGGCACCACCCAGAGGCGGTTCTTGTCTTCGTGCTCACCGATAAAGAATTGTTTTTGTGAAATCTTCAAGACATCATTTTCAACTTTGACAGTGAGAACTGGATAACCAGGTTGTTCCAACCAAGAATCCATGAAGGCTGCAACATCACGACCTGATGCTTGACCAAGAGCATCCCAAAGGTCACGACCAATGGTATTGCTGTATTGATGTTTTTCAAAGTAGGCATGCAAACCTTTGGCAAAATCGGCATCACCTAGCCAACGACGAAGCATGTGCATGAGACGACTTCCT
The DNA here is from genome assembly GCF_051106265.1 of Streptococcus sp. KHUD_015. Taxonomy (GTDB): domain Bacteria; phylum Bacillota; class Bacilli; order Lactobacillales; family Streptococcaceae; genus Streptococcus. Next base: position 888,902 of record NZ_CP193665.1, on the reverse strand, counting down.
TTGGCATAAACGATAGCTCCGTCAAAGAGGGTATTGATTTCATCTGGGTGTTTAACTTCCACGTGAACAGATTGAACGCCATCAGTCGCATCACGTTTCAAGGCAGACGGAACACCACCTGTTTGGAAATCTTCAAAGATATTCCAGCTTGGTTCAATAGCATCCACACAGACGTATTCCATCATGTTAGCAAAGCTTTCATTGAGCCAAAGGTCATCCCACCATTTCATAGTTACGAGGTTCCCAAACCATTGGTGAGCCAATTCATGGGCCACAACAAGGGCAACTTGTTGACGGCTGGCAAAGGTAGAGTTCTCATCCACAACCAAGTACACTTCACGGTAGGTCACAAGACCCCAGTTTTCCATAGCTCCAGCTGAGAAGTCAGGAAGGGCGATGTGGAGAGATTGAGGGATTGGGTACTTAACTCCATAGTAATCTTCGTAAAACTCGATAGAGCGAACAGCGATATCCAGTGAGAAATCAAGGTTTGATAGTGGATGAGCTTTGGTTGAATAAACACCTACGAGAGTACCGTTTTTAGTTTTAGCCGTCACACCTTGCAAATCACCTGCTACAAAGGCTAACAAGTAAGAAGACATGCGAGGTGTTGTCTCAAACTTCCAGATACCTGTTTCCTTACGGTTTTCAACTTCGATTTCTGGCATATTAGACAAGGCCAATTCACCTTCCGCTTGGTCAAAACGTAGAGAAAGGTCAAAAGTTGCCTTGGCTTCAGGCTCATCCACACATGGGAAGGCTTCACGCGCAAAATGACTCTCGAACTGAGTAGACAAAACTTCCTTCTTGACTCCATCAACTGTGTAGTAAGATGGGTAAATCCCTGTCATGTTGTCTGTGATTTTTCCTGAAAAAGCAATGACCAATTCAACTGAACCTGCCTCAGCCAATTCGATATGAAGTGCTTCATTGTCATGATCAACTGTAAATGGGCGAGCTTGACCTGCAACCTCTACAGAAGCGATTTCCAAGTCTTTTTGGTGGAGGGAGATGCGATCACTCTGTGCTTGACCCGTAATGGTCACCTTCCCAGAAAAGGTCTTGGTCTCACGACTCAAGTCTAAAAATAAATCATAGTGTTCAGGAACAAATTGCTTAATAAAATGTTCAACTGCTTGCATAGTTTTCTCCTATCTAAGTTTAAGAGCTAGAGCTCTTCTTCAAACAAACTTATTATATCATGTTTTGCTTGAGAAAAAAGGATTGGACAGTCATTTCCAAAACTTTCTTCCTTCTAACGGTTTACAAGGGGTAGACCTTGCGAAATTCTTCCAAAACAACCTTGCTATCAGGGGTAAAAGTCAACCCCGCTTCCTCCAGCCACTCTGTGAAAAACTCCTCATGAACCTGACGCCAATAGGCTAGGGATTTGTCACCTTCCCCTTCCTTAAAGGCATGTTGAGCAGAAACTTGATTGAAGGGCTGGACAGAAACCTTTGTAATTTCGACAATGCAGACAGCCTGATTTTGACTGTCTAAAATGACATCAAATGTCCCTTCTTGCGGAAGAGGTTCGCATTCTAGTGCGTAAAGGTCATAAGCCGACGCTGTTGCTGTCTTTTCGCCTTTAAACACCAAATCCGCTAAAAGGTCTGGTTCCACTCCAAAAGCCCAAGCATCGATTTCATCTCCGATAGAAGGATTGATTTTCTTGTAGGCATTCCACATTTCTTGCGGTGTCATGGGTGCTCCTTTGTAATTTTTTACTTTCTTCTTTTATGTGTTTAAGATGATCTGGATAATCAATTTCTAAATCAAAAATCTCTGGAATAGAGCTGTAATGGAGAATGCATTCGATACCCATCTGATTCATTTTTTGTATGAAAGAAGTATTCAGATAGCCTGCTACAACAAAATCAATCTTGTTCTTCCTTGCTTTATCCTGCATCTGTCTCAGCATATCTAACATTATTGGACTTTCCATATCATGCCATTGACTGTTTCTCACAGTGGCAAAAACAAAAGAAGTCAAATCATTCATTCCAACTACAATCTTTGAAATGCCCGTTTCCAGTATCCTATTCAAGTCAAAATAAGCTGACGGTAATTCAACCATTGTGCCGATTTTCCCAGTAAAACCATGCTGGTGCAATACTCTAATGGCTTGCTTTAACTGCTCAGCATCATTGACAAAAGGAAAGATAACAGATAGATTGGGATTGTTTTGATAAACTTCTGTAACGACATGTGCTTCAGCCTGAAATTCATCCGGACACGCCAGTAAACGCCTAGTTCCTCTATAACCAAACAAGGGATGATTTTCATCAAAGTACTCTTTAGTCCCCTCTAAACAATTGGCTTCTGTATTCGTTAATTCTGAAAAACGATACCAGACATCTTCATCCGAGTACAAGGAGCAAATAGTGGCTAGATAATCTTTTACAAATTGCTGACAACTTGGTAACAGGATGTTTTGATTGAGCTCTCTCAACAAATATTCTCCACGAATCATACCGACGTGGTGCAATAGTTGAGGGTAAACTTTTTCATCCAGTTTTTCGCCACTAAGGGCAAGTTGATTTCTCATCATTCACCTTCCAATTCATGTAAGAAGTCTTATCCAGTTCTGGAAATCCTAATAATTCAGACTTAACCTTTAAGACTAATGGCGATGCATTTTCTTCTGTGATCTCTTGAATATCCATCCAAATATATCCAAGCGAATCATTCGCACCATCAGACACAGCTTCCGAAATCGTAACTTGAGGTGCACTCTCATTCATTTCAACATCATACAAGGCCATGACATGGTGAACCATAAAATTTTTTAACTCTTCCCTGACGAAAACATCGTAGATTCGAGGATTAGAGTAGCTTCTAACAGTACATCCCGTCTCTTCCATAACTTCTCTAGTCAGCGTTTCCGTCAGTCCTTCACCAAGTTGCTGACTGCCTCCAGGTAGATCATACCGATGTTGATAAGGGCCTCTCGTTTTTTCAATGCAGAGTAACTTCCCATTTTCAAAGCAAACAGCGTAGACTCCAAAGTGTCTTTTGATTTCCATCAGATCCTCCTACTTCAAAGACCAGCCACCGTCTACTGTAAGAATTTGTCCTTGCATGACACTTGCTTTTCCACTTGCTAAGAAAAGGCTAATCTCTGCTATTTCCTCTGGTTCAATCCAGCGCTTGATTGGTGTTTCACTAGCAACCCAGGCAGCCAATCCACCTGGCTCAAAGTCCGCAGCAGTCATAGCTGTCTTGACTGCTCCTGGAGCGATACCAAATACCTGAATCCCAGCTTCAGCATAGTCTAGAGCCAACTGCTTGGTGAAGCCAGCCAAGGCGTGCTTCGAAGAAGTATAGGCGTGTCCACCGCCACCTGCTAGGCTAGAAGCAATGGAGCACATATTGATAATAATTCCTTTTTTATTCTCCAGCATTTGTGTCAAATAATGCCGAGTCAACTCAACAGGAGTCACGTAGTTGATTTCAAAAATCTCATGAATTTCCTGCGCTGATTGTTCCAATAGGGGTTTATAAGCATCCAACACTCCAGCAGTATTGCACAAAACATCAACCTGAGGACACCAATCAAAAATAGGCTCCAAGTCCAAGGTCAAATCTCTCTGTAAAAAGTGGAAATCACCCTTTAAGAGTGGATTTTCACCTTGGTCCACTCCATAAACTTGATAGTCCTTCTCTAAAAAGAGTCGAGCCTGAGCCAATCCAATGCCTGAACTCACGCCTGTAATGAGTACACATTTAGTCATGCACTTCTACCCAATCCGTCGCCAAAACATCACAAGGTGTCGGACTCCACATGGAAAAACCTTCTCCTTCTCCAGACACGTTGATTAGGAAATAGGGCGTCACTTCAAGTGCAATCCCGTTTTGTTCAATAGTATCAAAGAGTTGGACATAGTTTTCAGCCCCTCCCCAACCAGTACGAACATATTTTTTCTTAGCCTTTAACCCAGGCAGCATTTCTTCGAAAGTCATATTTTTTCTCCTTTTATATCAATAATTCTTCAATTAATTATAACAAAAAAATGCTTTAAAATTCCTTTTGACTCATCCTAATTCAAAATCAATAAACTTTTTATTACCATTTCTAGCAACAATGACCTCAGTTTTTTTAGAGACAAAGTTTGGATCACTTTCTGAAACTTATATAAGCTTTTTCTTTTTTAAAACAATTCAATAAAATCATATCTATAAAAAATGATAAGGTAATTTGAATCTAGAATCGTACAATATCGCTTCTGAAATATTTCTAGAATTGCTTTAAATTCCTTAATCAATTTGTTCAATTTCTATTTCAATATACTATAAGATGAGACTGGATAAAAAGTCTTTGCGATCACAAAAACGCATAGTATCAGGTGTTCAAAAAACTTGATATTATGCGTTTTATTGTAGGAAAATTTACTTGATTTTCTATTGAAATTGAGTTTTCTCCCAGACTTATTGTTATAATCTCTCAATCAATTCTTGCATTTGGACATCATCTGGAACCAGTTTCAAGTAAGATTGAGCATTGACTTTTGCTTCCTCAACGTAGCCCAATTCACGCAAGAGATAGATATAGTGTTCCAGAAACTCTGGATTGTCCTTCAAATCTCCTGCTAACTCTTGATAGTGATCGTAGGCAGTATCCAAATCGTCCATCTCTTGATAGGAACGGGCAATCATCCACTTGGTCAATAGGTTTTCTGGCTCCTCACTTTGCAAGTCTAGAATATCCTCATAACGCTCCTGCTCTAAATAAATAGTTGCCAAACGAAGCAAGATTTCTTCTGTATCCTCAGCATCTTCTTTTGCAGTAAGAAGATAATTTTCTGCCCCACTAGCATCATGTAATTCATAAGAGAATTGTGAAGCGGCTAGCAAGAGGCGAGTTTCAAAGGGATTTTTCTCTAAACCTTGCTTAGCGATACGCAGGGCTTCTTGAACTTGATGCTCCTTATGTAAGGCCTGACTGTAACCATACTCATAGCCTTCAAAATCAGGAGAAATGGTATCAAGTTGCTTAAAGTAGAGAACAGCCTTTTGATACTCTTCCTGATCAAAGTACAGACTAGCCAACTCAAAAGCTGTTAGGTCATCGTATTCTAACTCCAAGGCTTTTTCTAAAAACTCTGTGGCCGTTTCAAATTTCCCTAACTGGGCATAGGCAAAACCAATCCGTTGATAGGTAGAAATGCCTGTTTGCTCATAAATCGAGCGATTATCTAACTGGGCATAGCCTTGAATGGCCTCTTGGTAATTTTCCAACTCACTATCCAACTCTGCTAATCCCAGTATCAAGAGAGGATCCTCTGAATAACTCAAAGCCTCCAATAATTTCTCACGCGCCACATCTGTCAAACCTTCCAGCTGGTATAGGTCTGCCTTCAGAGCCAAAGCCGAAACATACCAGTCACTGTCAGCTTGGATTTCCTCTAGATAAGCAAAGGCTTCTTCGATTTTACCATCCTCACTAGCAATAACTGCTAGATTAAGATTAACCTCTGGAAATTCCTCTACGATTTTCAGGTAAATTTCCTTGGCCTGAGGATAGAAACCAATTCCTTCTAGATAGGTGGCTAACTCATACAGAAGGTCACTTGGATCATTTTCTAAAGCTTTGACGAAATAATGTTCTGCCTTAACTAAATCTTGTTCTTCCAAAGCCTTTAACATCTGTTGACTATTGTTCACTCTTGACTTCCTCTCCCTCTAGTTCATATAGGCCACTGACTACCTTATACCATTCAAAAATCGCTGAAATGACAACTTTAGCGGAGGCATAAACTGGAATACCGAGCAAGACTCCCCAGATACCAAACATGGATCCTGAAGTTAACAAGACAAAGAGAACATTAATGGGATGTATGTTTAATTGACTTCCCAAAATCAATGGAGAGACAAAACGACCTTCAATAGTTTGTTCTACGATAAAGACAATCACTACTTTCAAAAGCATGACTGGACCAGCAATCAAGCCCAATACTAGAGCAGGAAGCATAGCTAGGAAGCTACCAAGATAAGGAACCAGATTTAGAATACCGGCAGTAACCCCCAGCGTAACTGCATAGCGTAGACCAATGATCTTGAAGAAGATCATAAACATTACTGCTACAATAATAGCCACTGTCACTTGCCCTCGAACATAGTTAGACAACTGCTGATTCACATCTGATAAAACTTGTCCCACAGGTTCCTTCAATTTTGTTGGCATGAATTGAGTCAAATAGTCACGCAAGCCTTTCCCATCACGCAAGAGATAAAAGAGCATGAAAGGAACGATAATCAAGGCTACAATCACTTGAGATGCCCCGCTAATAAAGGCGCTCACCCAGTTGACTGCTTGAGAAGAAACCTTGCTCGCCCAAACTGTAGCCTGACTTGAGAAGTTTGTCAAAACTTGTTCTAACTGAGGTCTAAAATCATCTGGCAAACGCTTGGTTACCAAATCATTAATAACTCGATCAGCATCTTCGAGATAGATTGGTACATTTCTTGCAAATGTTAAGACCTGACGCTGCAGATTTGGAATAGCCACTGCCAAGCCCCAAATGATAAAGATAGCGATGATGACAAAGACAATAGTGATAGCTATGACACGATTCACCTTATGCTTCTCCATCCAATCAACAATAGGATTTAACAAATAATATAGCAGTCCAGATAGAATGACTGGCAACATCACAACTGCTAAAAAGTCTAAAACAGGTGAAAATAGAAAACTAATCTTACTTAAAATAAAAAGATTCAGTCCCAATAACAAAGTTACCAAAAATACCGTAATGGCCTTGTTATCCAAAAACCACTTGAAAAACCAAGATAGGCTAAAATGTTTCTCTTTTTGTTCCATAAATAATTCCTTTCTGTCGTTCTCTCATTATACCATTTTTAGGCCAAAATAACTCTTTTTTAAAGTGCTTACATGGAGACAGCGACATAAAAAATCCCCTCAAAAGAGGAGATTCGATTAGTCTTGAATATGACGGTCTAAGTTTTTCTGATAATCAGCATTGGATTTAGCTTTTTCATCAGCGAATTTCTTGCGGAACTCATCCATTTCTTTAGAAGTGACAATCTTATCTTGAATTTTCAGATATTTATAACTATGTTCATTAGTCTTATCACCTACCCAGCCACCTGCACCGCTGCCAGGAACATTTTTCGTCACTAGCATTTGCGCACCGTCAGAGTATCCTGGAATAACAAGTGCACTATCTGACAACCAAGCTTGAGCCTTAGCATATTTGGAATAACGTTTTTGAAGGTCTGTTTTCTCACTATTTGCATCATCAATCAATTCTTTGTATTTATCCAATCCAACTGTTTTAATAACTGGATTGTCTGTTCCTGGTGCCACACCAAGAGCACTTAGGAGACTTGGACCTGAAGTTGGATCAAATACATCTAGATAAGTCGATGGATCTGCAAAGTCTGGAGTCCAACCACTGACTGCATTAATATCCCAGTCAGTATTTGCATTGGAAGTAGCTAGAGTAGTCATACTTCCCAATTCGTCATCAGAAACTTGTTGAATATCAACAACTACATTGTCAGAGCCTAAGGCTTCCTCAATGGATTGTTTATAAGACTGAACCTGACGAATAAAATCTGGATTTGATGAAGAAATTGGCAAATCTAAATGAATTGGGAACTGTACTCCATCAGCTTGGAGAGTTTTCTTAGCAGCTTCAAACTTAGCCTTAGCCTTGTCTACATTATGAAGTGAATCTTGGGCATCATCAAGACTGACATCTTTCCAGATATTATCCAATTTATCCAATTCTGTCTTAGTAACTTGGCCAAATGTTTGATCTCCTACTTGAACAAATGTTGGAGGAGTGAAACTTGTCCGTAACTTACGAGGTCCTACTTCATCACCAAATACTTGAGAGATCCCTGCTTTACGATCTACCGCAAAAGCCAAGGCTTGACGGAAATCTTTGTTTAACAAGGCTTTCTTAGTAGAAGTTTTTTCTGCATCACTTGTTTTAGCAGTGTGATTGTAATTTACACGGTCGATATTGGTTGAGATATAAAAAACTCCTCCACGCTGTTGACCATACACAATATTATCCTTGTATTTTTCTTTTAGACGTTCATAGTTGGCAGAGTTTTTAAAGAGTGGTGCAGCTGGATAGTGTCCCTCATCAAAACCGCGTCCTAGAGAGTCTGCATCTTGACCATCAAAGAAGGATAACTTGATATCATCAATAAAGACATTTTGTTTATCCCAGTAGTGTTGATTTTTGGTCATTTCGATAGAAGACTTAGATGTAAGACCTTTGAGGAGATAAGGCCCATTGTATAGAATGCTCGTTACATCCGTTGGTTTACCAAAGTCATCTCCTTTAGAAGCTAAAAAGTCTTCATTAACTGGTGCAAGGACTCCCATTGTTGTTTTTGAATTCCAGAAAGATTCTGGATGATTCAAAGTATAGACTACAGTATAATCGTCAGTTGCTTTTACCCCAACACTAGAAAAATCTGTTGTTTTCCCATTTACATAGTCATCCAATCCTTTGATAGAATCCTGTACAAGATAAAGAGCCTGTGATTTCTTATCTGCTGCGTGTTTTAGACCAGTCACAAAGTCTTGAGCCTTGACTTCACCATACTCTTCCCCCTCATTGGTATACCATTTGATACCCTGACGGATTTTATAGGTATAGGTCAAACCATCTTTGGAAACAGTCCAATCTTCTGCAACTGATGGAACAAGATTCCCATATTGGTCATTTTCAAGCAAACCGTCAATAACGTTACCTGTGACCTGTTTAGTGCTGACATTTCCAGAAACTGTATAATCCAGAGTCGAAGGATCTGATGAAAATACATAGGCATAAGTAACTGGTTTATTTGCTTCTTTATTAGCATTACCAGATGAACACGCTGCTAGGACAGCTGCCGAGAGTACAGCAACTCCTGCTGCTAAGAAAACACGTTTTTTCATAAACAAACTCCTTTGCAATTTGTATAAGATTATTATAGCACTTTTATTAAGTAAATCAATGAAAACATTCTTAATATTATCATGAAAAGAATGTGGAAAATCTCTTGCCAAGCTTGATTTTTTCATACTAGCATTTTTGTGATATAATAGTCTTATCTTTATATAGAGGTAAAGTTATGAAAGAAACTGTTTATTTTGGAACTTATACGCGTCGTACTTCCCAAGGGATTTACAAGGCGGACTTTGATACAGAAACTGGTCTGCTTTCAAACCTAGAACTTTTTGCTACTGAGCCAAGTCCAACCTACCTTTCTTTTGACCAGCACCAACATTTATACACTGTTGGTAGTCAAGATGACAAGGGGGGAATTGCAGCCTATCAAACTGACGGGACTTTATTAAATCATGTCGTTGAAGAAGGAGCTCCCCACTGTTATGTTGCCGTTGATGAAAAACGTGATTTGGTCTATGCAGCCAACTACCATAAAGGACAGGTCCTTGTTTATAAACGTCAGAAAGACGGTAGTCTTCTACTTAGTGATGTGGATCAACACAGTGGCCAAGGTCCACATGAAAATCAAGCTTCTCCCCACGTTCACTTTACAGATTTAACACCTGACCACTATCTAGTGACCTGTGATTTGGGTACTGACCAAGTCATCACTTATGACCTTGATCGAGAAGGGAAATTATCTAAACTCTATACCTATCACAGCCAGCCAGGATCAGGCTCACGCCATATCGTTTTCCATAACCACTATAAAATCGCTTATCTCATTTGTGAACTCAATAGCACTATCGAGGTTCTAATCTACGATGGTGTTGGCGAATTTGAACGCATGCAAGTCATTTCAACTCTACCAGACGGTTATGAAGGCTTTAATGGTACTGCTGCTATTCGTCTCTCTAAAGATGGTAAATACCTCTACGCTTCTAACCGTGGTCATGATTCTATCGCAGTATATACAATTCTTGCGGACGGTAGCTTAGAGTTGTTAGAAATCGTTCCGACACATGGTCAGACTCCACGTGATTTTGATTTGACACCAGACCAAGAATTTGTCATTGCTGTCCATCAGGACTCTGACAATGTAACCGTCTTTAAACGCAATTCTGAAACTGGACGTCTAGCAGAACTTTCCAACGACTTCCATGTCCCAGAAGCAGTCTGCATCAGTTTTGCCCCTTAAGAAAACATAAAAAATGAACTTGGTAACTCAAGTTCATTTTTAAACATCGTCTTTACTATTCTGTTATATCTGCAATGTAATGCTCGATTTTAAGAGCCATTGACATATTTCCATCAAGCTTATATAGGAAATAAGCCGTTTCAAAGTACTCTTTTACTGCAACTTTAGAAGAAAAATTCTTACTGACATTTCCCATCAATAAATACAAATCAGCCAAAAGATACGTTATTCTATACGTCTTACATTGCTTTATCGTATCTGTGATTTTAGTAATAACCTCTTCAGTATTATTCTGCAACCATAGATAGCGACAAACATTATAATTAAATTTAATAGAAAGGTTTAATTCTTCGATTGTGTTTAACTGGAGTTGATTTACTTGATACTCTAACTTTTCTCGAATTTCATTAAAACTCTCTAAATCTTCAATATCATAATAAAAATTGAATAGAGTATTTGAAACTTGAAGGTAGTTCAAGTCAGATACACTTAACTGAGACAGTAGCTTCTCCAATCTTGACACAGCCTCCTCTTGTTTCCCATAGAAATAAAAATCTATAAGAGATTTTATCCACTCCATATAAAACTTATCTACTAGAGACAAGCGATGTACCTTTACACTCTCTAATTCATATATATTTCAAAGACTCATAATTTCGATTTGTGATAAATGTCTGGGCTAACTTCTTAAACTCTGATAACTCATCAATCTCTTCTACAATCTGCTCATTAAAAAAATAATCTATACTAACTTTTAACTTCTTAGACAGAGCATATAAAAAGTCTGCTCCTAGAGTAAATTCTCCATTCTCTAATCGACTAATCTATCCCTGTTTACATATCCCCTCAGCCAATTCTCACTGAGACATTTTTAATTCTTTTCGTCTATTTTTTAATCTTGTTGCTAATAGTGTGCCCACATTTGCATTTTCCTTTTCTATTCGATTTCAATTGTAACATGATTAAATTTTAAATACAAATTGATAAACCAAAAGATACAAATTATATATAAACAATGACTAGATAGGTTATTTTTGAAAACCTATTCCTTCTTCTTTTGAGATTTTCTTACTCAAACGATTGATAAACTTATTCACTTTAAATGGGTTAGATATTAGACTATCATATTTAGATATTGTTACTGATATATTTAACAGACCAGAAATAGTCTTGTACAACATATCAAATTCAGGGGAATAATAACGATTTTCCCCATTTTTTAGTCTCTCTATTTCATAACAATCAATTCATTTTGTCACATACCTTAGCCTGAAAAATCGACACCAAATCTTTTTGAAAGCTGTTTAAAGCTTTGTACTTGCTTTCTAAGTTCATAGATCTGAACCTTGACCTCATTTGTCTAATCACATAATATAAATAAGGATATTCTAATACAGGAAGTCCTTATTTTTAAACTAATAGATGTCAACGTTACTATACAGATCCACTTTATTCTGTAATCATTGATCAAAATATAATTTTTAGTAAAATTTTGATCATGAATTAGTCAAAGAAAAAATATTAGTCTATTTTAAAAAACTAAATTGTGATGATTGCCTACAAATAAACACTTTGAATATTCTTTATGTTTCTTTACGCTTCTTATTATGCCCCCTGCAGGAATCGAACCTGCAACTACTCCTTAGGAGGGAGTTGTTATATCCATTGAACTAAGGGAGCTAGATAAAAACTCTGCTTCTTAAGCAGAGTTTTTTAGTCGAATTAACGACGGATTTCTTTGATACGAGCTGCCTTACCTTGAAGAGCACGCAAGTAGTACAATTTCGCACGACGTACTTTACCGTAACGAACAACTTCGATTTTTTCAACACGTGGAGTGTGGATTGGGAAGATACGCTCAACACCTACACCGTTAGAGATTTTACGAACTGTGTAGTTTTCTGAGATACCAGCACCTTTACGTGCGATAACAACACCTTCAAAAATCTGGATACGTTCACGGTTACCTTCGACAACTTTCGCGTGTACACGAACAGTGTCACCAGGACGGAATGATGGGATATCTGTACGAAGTTGACCTTCAGTCAAGCTTTGGATTAATGGATTCATTTTATTCTCCTATCTTTGTCAATCTTGAGGAATCTTCCTCAGCGGATAAACTGTATTTTTGTGCGTCCATTACACACAAGATACAGTTTACCAAATTTCCACAAAAAAGTAAAGAAATTTATAGCAGAATTCCTAAAAAAATCGCAATCAAACCACCTAGGTAGGTCAAAGTCAGATAAGAATAAAATACCTTCTTATCACTTAACAGTCTTTGCAGTTCGTCATTCAAGGTCGAAAAAGTCGTTAAACCGCCACAAAATCCTGTTGCTAGAATAGCATAGACTTCCTTAGACTCCACATGATTATAGAATAATCCAATCAAAAAACAACCTAAAAGATTGGCTATAAGCGTTCCGAGGGGCAATTTAGAAGCTTGATTATAGCGGGAAAAGATATACCGTACTAAAGCTCCGAAACCACAAGTAATTGCAAGATAAATGATTACCATTTCTTCCTCCCCAAATAGTAAGCCAAGAGCAGGCCTCCTCCGATGCTCAAAAGCAAATACAGGACCAAACTAAGATAACGCCCTGTATCAAGCAGTTTCACAGCATCAAGCATGAGACTAGAAAAGGTTGTTAAACCTCCACAAAAACCCGTCCCCAGTGCTAAAACCAAGCCCTTACTAGTCCCCTTATAGATCAGGTAGCCTTTTACCAAATAAACCAAGCAGAAAATGCCCAGATAGTTGACAAAGAGAGTGCCCCAAGGAAAATCTGGACTGGCTGGTAACCAAGTGGAAACTAGATAGCGGACAAGTCCGCCCACCATGGCAGCTAGAAAAATTCCTAGCGGATAAAATTGTTCTTTTTTCATTTGATATTCTTATCCTGATAATCACGCGAACGTTTGAGTATGTCAGAAAAAGTCGCGACAATAGTCTCCTGATAGCGCTTGTCCTCTACACGACTTCTAACCTTTTCAAAAATAACCTCTTCTCTCTTAGTATCCAAAATCGGTTTTCCTGAGGCTTTCTTATAGGCAACTACTCCCTCAACCAAATGCATTCGTTCTTCTAACAATTTGACAATTTGGTCGTCGATTTGATCAATTTCTTGACGAATAATATCTAAATCCATACAGTCTCCTCCTTTATTTGAATTATTGTATCAAAAAGCCACCAAATAGGCTAGTAAAATCCCAACTCACGATAAAAAAATGCACTGATTGATTCCATCAGTGCACGTTTATGCTTATCCTACTTTAGCAGCCAATTCTTCTGCGAATTGTTCTAAGCGTTCAATATCTTCTTCCTCGGCAGAAAGATCAACTTTAACACACTCTGAACCTTTTTCTGCTCCTGTTGACACAAAAACACGATCAAAGTCATCAACAGCCTTACAGAATTCATCGTAGAAGGTGTCACCTGAACCAACCACTCCGTAGATTTTACCATTCAAATTGAGATCTGCTAGGTCTTCGTAGAAGTCCATCATCTCATCTGGCAATTCACCATCACCATAAGTATAGGTCGCAACGATAGCGATGTCTGCTTCCAAGAAGTCTGAAGCGTCAACAGTTGTACATTCATCAACATCAACATCCAAGCCCAAGTCACGTAATTTGTCTGCTACAATATCTGCAATTTCTTCGGTATTACCGGTCATACTGGCAAATACAATTTTTGCTAATGCCATATCGTCCTCCTCAATTTATCTTTCTCCATTATATCACATCTTTTTCATTTTAAAAATAAAAATTCTTGTGCTACAATGAAATGAGAAAGAATTGAGGTTATTTATGGACATTTGCCATCAAATTTTAGAAAAAATTAAAGAATACGACACGATTATCATTCATCGTCATATGAAACCAGACCCTGATGCCTTGGGAAGTCAGGTAGGCTTGAAAGCTCTTCTCAAACATCATTTCCCAGAAAAAACCATCAAAGCCGTAGGTTATGATGAACCAACTCTTACTTGGATGGCTGAAATGGATCTTGTTGAAGATAGTGCCTACCAAGGTGCCCTTATCATCGTTTGTGATACGGCGAATACTGCTCGTATTGATGATAAACGCTATCGTCAAGGTGATTTTCTCATTAAGATTGACCACCATCCAAATGATGATGTATACGGTGACCTATCTTGGGTAGACACTGGTTCAAGTAGCGCTAGTGAGATGATTACCCTATTTGCTGAAACAACCCAACTGGCCTTGTCAGATCGTGCTGCAGAGTTACTTTTTGCAGGAATTGTTGGTGATACAGGTCGTTTCCTCTACCCTTCTACGACTGCACGCACCCTCCGCCTGGCTGCCTCTCTGAGAGAACAGAACTTTGACTTTGCGGCTCTCACTCGCAAAATGGACACTATGAGCTACAAAATTGCTAAACTTCAAGGCTACATCTACGACCATCTGGAAGTGGATGACAATGGTGCGGCTCGCGTTATCCTGAGTCAAGAAATCTTGAAACATTTCAATGTGACCGATGCTGAAACTGCGGCTATTGTGGGAGCTCCTGGACGTATTGACAGTGTGAGTCTCTGGGGAATTTTTGTGGAACAGGCTGATGGCCACTACCGCGTTCGCTTACGCAGTAAAATCCATCCTATCAATGAAATTGCCAAGGAACATGATGGTGGAGGCCACCCTCTAGCAAGCGGTGCTAATTCCTATAGTCTAGAAGAAAACGAAATCATCTATCAAAAGTTAAAAAACTTGCTTAAAAACTGATAAAATACTTGCCAAACTTTTCAGAATCTGATAGACTAGTAAGGTAACAATCTATGGCTCGCAAAGAGACCATGGCAGAAAGGAAATATTGCAAAATGAAAAAAGATATCCATCCAGAATATCGCCCAGTTGTCTTCATGGACACAACTACTGGTTACCAATTCCTTAGCGGTTCAACAAAACGCTCTAACGAAACAGTTGAGTTCGAAGGCGAAACTTACCCATTGATCCGTGTGGAAATTTCATCAGACTCACACCCATTCTACACTGGACGTCAAAAGTTCACTCAAGCAGATGGACGCGTGGATCGTTTCAACAAAAAATACGGTCTCAAATAATGATAAAAAGACAGCTTCAGCTGTTCTTTTTTTGTTTCTTGAAATTAACTGCTGTTTTCATGTTCCAAACTCAAAAAAACTTTGCACTCTAGCTAGCCACACGATGGTTTCTATAGTATAGAGTTTTTTCTTGCCTAAAAAATAGAAAAGATATATACTAGCTATATATAGTATAGATTGGAGGTATACCATGACGACATCACTTACTAAGCAATACAATTTTAAAATCAACGAGTCATCAATGGAACAAGCTAGAGCTATTATCAAGGAAAAAGGAATGACTATGACGGATGCTATTAGTCTTTTTATCGAGCAGATTGTTCTCGAACAGGATTTGCCAATAAAAACTGCAGAAGATTTACACCGTGAACGATTGATTCAAGAACTACAAGCCCAATCTGAACGTGCCTTAAGAGAATATGAATCCGGACAAGGAACTTCCCTAGATGATATGAGGCTACGATATGACTTATAAAGTGATTCTATCTACCGAAGTGAGTCAAGCAATTGACAGTATTCATGATTACATTACTACTGTTCTTTTATCACCCCAGTCGGCTAAAAATACTGTGGTTAAAATTTTAGACGGCTTAAAAAGTTTAGAAACCTTTCCTGAAGCTGGCTTTGATGCAGATGAAAAAATCGGACTTAAAATCAATAGTAAGTACCCCACACGAGGAAAAATTATCGGTCAATATATCTTGCTTTACTTTATCGATCAAACTCACAGAACTGTTTTTCTTACCCACTTATTTCACACAAAAAGCGACTATGTTACCTTGCTACAAAGCAAAAATCACAAAAACTCAAAATCATCATTTTGATATCCACTGCTCCCTTAATAGCCTTGTGATTATAAAGAATACAGTCTTCATTTTAACTAGAAAACAAAAAAACTTTGCACTCTAGCTAGCCACACGATGGTTTCTAGAGTACAAAGTTTTTTTATTAGTGCAGATTTACTCTTCCTTATCTAGATTTTCAGTTCCTTTAACTGCTTTTTTAAATTCGGACAGCATTTTACCAATTGATTCGCCTAGTTCAGGCAATCGTTTTGGTCCAAAGATTAAGAGAGCTCCTAAAACGATGATAATCAATCCTGGTGCTCCGATATCACGTAAGATTCCCATTTCTCGCTCCTTTCTGCTTGCGTTTCATAATGTGTTTGCTGATAGCAATACTCAATTCATAGAGTAAAATCAAGGGGGCAGTCATTGCCAAATCACTAACAAAGTCGGCTGGTGTCAAGATGACTGCAAGTACCAATAAGATAAAATAAGCATATCGGCGATAAGCAATCAACAATTCTGGTCCAATGAGCCCAATCGACGTCAAAAAGGCAATGATAACCGGCAATTCAAAAATCAGAGCCAAGGGCAAGGTCGTTTGAAAAACAAAGGACAGATAATTTTGGGCTGTTAACTGCGTTTCAAATAGTCCTTCTCCTAGCCCTAATAAAACCTGAAGTAAGGCTGGTGTTACAAAGTAAAAACCAAAAGCCAGTCCAACTAGAAAACAAAGGAAACTAGCTGGAATATAAGCAAAAATAGCTCTAGCTTCTTCCTTCTTTAAACCAGGTTTAATGAAAGACCAAATATGATACACCGTGTAAGGTAGGGTGATAGTAAAGGCCATCAGACTAGCTAAGCGTATGTAAATCCATAAAATATCATTTGGCCCTAAAACAATCAACTTTTGCTGAAAAGATTGGGTCACATACTGGTAAATCTGGTCTGCGAAAAGCAAGGAGACACAGAATACCAAAAAGAAACAAATGACCACTTCCAATAATCTCTTTCTAAATTCTACCAGATGTTCAACGATTGTCAATTCTTTTCTATCCATCGTATTCTTCACCCTGTCTGAAAGTGACAATCAAGATAATAATAATAAAGATTAGCTGACTGATCAAACCTTCCCAACTTGGGTAAATTCCAAGCAGGTCGATTGTTGGAAATCCTGTCAGCAAGTGATTTGGTGCCATATTGGTCAACTGAAGAGCATGGATACTAACCCCAAGCATCTTAAAGGCTAAGGCATAAATTATCCATGTCAAGATAAAGAAAACCTTATGTGGCAGGAAGAATTGACTGGCCTTGTTCATCACGATGGCAATAATTACTAGAATCAGCAAGGCAAGTGAAATTCCCAAGACAAATTCAAAACTGGAAATCCTTGGTAAAATTCCAACATAAAAGAGAATGGTTTCTGCTCCCTCACGGAAAACAGCTAGGAAACTGAGAGCAAACATGGAAATAAAGGAACCTGTCTTGGTCACCGTTTCCATTTGTGACTCCATAAAGGTATTCCATTTTTTGACTGAGGATTTGCTGTGAAGCCAGATTCCAATCAAAATCATCATAGCAACTGCAAAAATCCCAACTGCTCCTT
Source organism: Streptococcus sp. KHUD_015 (assembly GCF_051106265.1). GTDB lineage: Bacteria > Bacillota > Bacilli > Lactobacillales > Streptococcaceae > Streptococcus. Next base: position 871,317 of record NZ_CP193665.1, on the reverse strand, counting down.
CGATGATTTCACGATTGGAACCTGATGTTACTGCTGGAAAGGCAATTTGCAGGATGAAAGCAATGACCAGACTGGCCATAATTCCAGTGATAGCACCACCATAAACCCACTTAAGTCCCTTTCGCATCTTGGCTGCTTTCAAGGTTGTTACCAAGGCCATGACAATTAAAAGATCCTCTACACCTTCTCTCAGGAGAATCAGCATAGCATCAAAGGCATTGTAACGTGCACTGGTATCAATTTGTGATAAATCTGCAATCAGTTTTTCTAATTTTTCTTGGTATTCCTTTTCACTTCCCTTGACCATAATCACAGGGCTTTCACTTTCCACTCGAGTATAGAGGGAAGGATTGGTCGTGCTAACAGAACCTTCAATTGTTGGCCAGATAGTGATGAATTCCTTCATACTAGCGGCTCCTGATGCTTGATCACCAGCTTGAAATTGTTCCAAAGCCTTCTTCAAAAGGGCAATGCCGTCTTTGAGAGTCAAATCCGAAGATGTTGCTGCTATTTCTTTTCCAGTTACAAAATCATCAATAGCCTTTTTTAAGTTCTCAAAGGAAGTCTGGATTGAGTTAAAATCTGTAGGCTCGGTTTCCATACTACTACGCAAGAAAGAAATAGCTGTTTCAACACGGCCATAATGGGCTGTACTATTGTCACGAACCACACTTTCATTGATGGTCCAAGTGGAATTCATTTTCTTAAAGGCTTCTCGAACCTTTTCCAAATCTTTGGAGGCAATGGCTTGTTCCAAGGCTTCAAAACGAGGACTTAGACGGTTTACCAACTTTTCCTTTTCCGCATCTAGGTCAACAGGATTTTGTTCTTTTTCAAAGGCTAATAGGGCTGCAGATATTTCGGTTAGTTTGTCTTCAGTAATCTCGCCTGATTGAGCTAACTTTTCCTTAACAACCTTACCAGCCTCAGAATTGCTGTCTTCTACTCTTTCAAAGTCTGTTGCCATCTCCTGAACGAGTTTCTGGGCTTCAGACTGATTCCCATTTTTGACCGCTTTAGAAGCATCTGTGATTTTTACAAAGTAAGAACTCAAGCTTTCTTGGGCACCTACTGGGGAAAGAATTAAAAATGACAAAGATAAAACTAGTAACCAGCCTTTAGCCTTCCAATAATTTCTGACCAATGTAGCCTCCTTTCTCCACACCACCAAAGCAAGCAAAGAGCCCACTACCTATGTGCGTGATGTATTCATTCATCTTATCTGTAGCACCTAGATTGGTTTGAACCTTGACAAAGTTATCAGGATCCTTCTGGAAAGAAATAAAGAGCAAGCCCGTATCAAACTGACCAGTTTTTTCATCAATCCCATCTGAGTAAGAGTAAGAACGACGCAAAAGTGGCTTATCTACTTCTTTAGCCAAACGAACATGCGAATCATCTGGCAAAAGACTCAAATCCACTTCATCAAACTCATTTTTCTTACCAAAGGGGGCACCACTTTCCTTGTAACGACCAAAGGTATTTTCTTGTTCTTCAAGACTGGTGCGATCCCAGGTCTCTAAAAACATCTGAATCCGACGAACCGCCATGTAAGATCCATTTTCCATCCAGTCCTTACTATCAGCCCAGATAACACGATCAAAGTCTTGCTCCTTGGTTGGATTTGCTGTCCCATCTTTAAAACCAAAGAGGTTACGCGGAGTCTCCATTCTATCCCCGATAGCTGCAAATCCAGACTGACTCCAACGAAGGGTCACCGCATTTCTGCCCTTACGGATAAGATTGCGAATAGCATGAAAGGCAACCTGCTCATCATCTGCACAAGCCTGAATCACAATATCTCCACCAGTATATTTTTCACGCAATTGCTCTTTAGGAAAAGGCGGTAAATCCCTGAACACTTGAGGACGCTTGTTTTCCAAGTTCATCTTTTTCAAGAAACTCGCAGACACACCAAAAGTCAGCGTCAAACGATGAGGGTTAAGCCCGACTGTTTCACCAGTATCACTCGGAGGCAAGAGAGCATTCTGTCCATCTTTTTTGACCAATTTCCCCTCGACTAACTTGGCACTATAATCCGTCCAATCCTTGAACAACTGAATAATCTTATCCTTATCCGTCGTATGCAAATCCAAGACCACAAAATAAAGATTCTTTTGCATGGGTGTACTAATCCCAGCTTGATGCTTGCCATAAAAAGCAATTTTTTCATTTCCGTACGAGATTTTTTCCTGACTTCCTAGCTTAGGTGCGAAAAAAGCAGAAGCACCAGAGAGTCCTAGCGCTAAACCAGCCCCTCCAATCCCTGCTTTTTTTAGAAATTCTCGACGGTCCATTTTCTTTTCAAAAAACTTTTCGTCTTTTTCAGTCATGACTCTTATTCTCCACTAAGAAATTTACCCATTTGTGATAGAGGCTCACCAAGTTTTGTCACAGCTTCTGACAATTCTTTGGTATCTTCTTTTGTCAAATCAGTATAGAGCTTGTAGTGTTCCTTGTCGATCATGTGTTTGTCCAACAAATCATTGACAGACTTGAAATCTGCTTCCAATTCTTTAACTAGATTAGCGTCTGATTTTTCCAGTAAAGGTTTAAAGAGTTGGAAAATCTTCTCAGCTCCCTCAATATTGGCACGGAAGTCATACAAGTCTGTATGAGAATAAATTTCCTCTTCACCTGTAATCTTGCTTGTTGCAACTTCGTTAAGTAAGTCGACTGCCCCAGTCAGCATAACCTTGTAGTCCACATCAACAGTTGCAATCTTAGCTTTCAATTCCTTGATATCATTTACCAACTGATCGCCGTAGCTTTCAGTTCCTTTAGTTGTATTGTCTTCCCAAAGGATACGCTCAATACGGTGGAAACCTGACCAACCTTCTTCTGTCTTGTTTTCGTCCATGTAGTCTGCCAAACGGAAGTCAATCTTGACATCTGACTCACCAAAACTTTCGGCAATTGGTTCTGAACGCTCATAAGACATACGAATCAATGGATAGACCTTCTTGGCTTCTTCTAACTTACCTTCTTTCAAAAGTTTGACAAAGCCTTCCGTATCTGTCAAAAGTTTATCAATTTGCTCTTGCACAAAAGTCTTATAGTCAGCTGTGGCCTTATCAAGCATTTTTTGCTTATCTTCAGACAAGGCTGTCACCTTAGACGAATCGGTTGTATCTGCTGATTTTTCAAACCTAACAGCACAAGCTGTCAATAGCAAAGCTGAGGATAAAAGGACAAAACCTAGTTTTTTCATTGTTTACTCCTATTAGTTCAGGAAACCTGAATTAATTTTACGTTTCATTATAACATGTTTTCACTCATTTTTCAATAAATTTTCAGACAATTTAATGTTAGTAGATTCATACTAACAATAGACTTTTAAACCTAAAATTGATAAAATAGGAAAGAAAATAAGATAAAAGGAAACTGTAAATCACCATGATGAACATGCAAAATATGATGCGTCAAGCACAAAAACTTCAAAAACAAATGGAACAAAGTCAAGCTGAGCTTGCTGCTATGCAATTTGTTGGCAAATCTGCTCAAGACCTTGTTCAAGCTACCTTAACTGGAGATAAGAAAGTTGTCAGTATTGACTTCAATCCAGCTGTCATTGACCCGGAAGACCTTGAAACTCTTTCAGATATGACTGTTCAAGCCATCAACTCTGCTCTTGAACAAATTGATGAAACCACCAAGAAAAAACTGGGTGCTTTCGCTGGGAAATTGCCATTCTAATCAAAAAGGCTCTATAATATTTATAGTGGGTAAATCCCTTATAGATATTATGGAGCCTATTTTGATGTAGAAAAAAGTCCCATAAAATCTATAGTGAAAAGCGACCAAACCATCATTAGAAAGAATCCTATGGAACAATTACATTCTATCACAACTGCTTGATATTGAAAACTTTTTCTCATACTAAATCCTAAACGCCAAAATCATTCTTAATCTTTTTTACCATTTGTTATTATATTCCTAAATTCCGGCTAAAACAGTCCATCAGACTGTTCTACTTCAATACTTAAGGCGAATTGTAAATCATGCCAAACCATGAAGCAATTTAATCAAAGATTTATTAGTACATGGTCATCAACCCCTACTAACAGCATAGCAGTAAACTATTGTATCGCCGACTTTTCGTATGTGCTGAACTACTAAAGAGATTATAGAGACACTCTTGAGTTGCTAATAAGAATTAAAGCACCACTATAATATTCTACATTTTTACTTTTAGAGTAAGGTTTTGCGTACTCATTGAGAAGAATCTAGATCTAGCTAATCCTCGCTTTCAGGCTTTTTTTAGAATCTTTCTAAAGAAAGCATCTACTCCCTTCAATTACCTTATTCCAACGTAAAATTAGGAGAGAATAATAATCTTATCCAATGCAATACCTTTGATTTTCAAAACTTTGACAACTTCAAAAAACAGACTTTCACAATTCGCAATATCAAAAAAAGAAAGGACAAAATTTGCCCTTTCTAGATCTTATCTTTGCTTCAATTCATTACAATGGATAAAGAACTCAATTTCTTATAGGTAAAGGAATTTGAAAACAGCTACTGCTGCAATTGCTGCTGTGATAGGTGCTACTACTGGTACCCAAGAATACCACCATTTTGAATCACCTTTGTGCTCACCAAGAACTGATTTTGGAAGGAAAGCATGAAGGAGACGTGGACCAAAGTCACGGGCTGGGTTCAAGGCAGGTCCTGTAGGTCCACCAAGTGATGTTACCAAGGCCATAACGAGGAAACCAAGTGCCAAATGAGCAATTCCAAGACCTGATGTCATAAATGGCGCTACTTGTTCTTTAGCTTGTTCAAGTGCTGCTGTTACTTGTTCTTGAGGAATTGTTTGACCTTGAGTAGTTGCTTGAGCAACTTGAGAATTGATAGCCGCTTGCGCTTTTGACACTAGTTCAGCACCAAAGAAGTGTTTAGTTAAACCAAGCGCTGCAAAGAAAAGGACAAATGAACCAACAAACTCGTTTACAAAACCATTAACAGTTGCTGCAAAGCGTGATTCTTTTGAACCATTATCCAAACTTGAAATTGTTGAGAAAGTACCCAAGATGTTGTTTGGATTTTCAGTTTTCAAGTAGTATGGGCGGTGTGTTACCACAACCAAGGCTTGGCCAAAAATAGCACCCAAAACTTGTGCGACGATATAAGGCGCAACTTGTGCCCAAGGGAATAGACCGCTGACTGCAAGTCCAAGAGTGAAGGCTGGGTTGATGTGGTTTCCAGATACGTTACCAAACATCAAGGCAGGAATCATAACCCCCATACCGTAACCAACAGCGATAACGATCCAGCCACTTTGGTGACCTTTCGTACCTTTAAGTTCAACGTTGGCAACTGCACCATTTCCAAGAACGATCAAAAGAGCAGTGGCCAAAAATTCAGTGGCATATTTAATTGCCCATGTGAAATCCATTTGATAGATTCTCCTTAAAATTTTTTAGACAATCATTATTCTATCAATTTTTACATCTTTTAGCAACTACTTTCCTGAAAGATTATGACAGAAAACGGTTCCAAATCTTATAAACTAATCTTTGTTTTCAAGATATTACCAATTCATTAGGTTATCTGTGCTAGTCTGATTCTTTTATGTCAATTCCTTCTGATGCATGGTATAGGGAATAAGAAGTATCTTTCATCATTCACAAATAAAAACATAGTTTTATTCGCTACCATGACCTACATCCGCCACAATATATTTGAATAAGTATAGGGTTTGAATTGATTAGAGAACGGGTTTCAAAGTGCAAGTTTCTGTTGGATTAAGAAAAATATCAAAATAAAGAACATACTTGCTATTAGTAGCCCCTTAGACATTGTATCCTGCCTTGAACTGACTACTTTATATATTGTATTACTTCGTCCTCACAACAATATATCAAAAGTCAAAAGCGCTTAGGAAAAAACTCTATTTCATGAGAGAATACAATAAATCTTCCCACAATAAAACGCATAATATCAAGTTTTTGGGGCACCTGATATCATGCGTTTTCTGTTCTTAAAATATTTTTTCTCAGTCTCTTTTTGTTACAAGTTCATCTTCACAGTTCTTGATTTTGGGTAAATCTAAAATCAAATTTTACCCAACTGATCCTTCCATTTCGTAGCTAATCAAGCGGTTAAGCTCAACGGCATATTCCATTGGAAGCTCTTTTGTGAAAGGCTCTACAAATCCCATGACAATCATCTCAGTTGCCTCAGACTCTGATAAACCACGGCTCATGAGGTAATAGAGTTGTTCTTCTGAAATCTTAGATACTTTGGCTTCGTGTTCCAAAGCCACTTGCGAGTTGTGAATTTCATTAAATGGAATGGTATCAGATGCTGACAAGTCATCCATGATAATGGTATCACACTCGATGTGAGAAACAGATTTCTTAGAGTTCTTGTTAAAGGTGACCTGTCCACGGTAGTCAACCTTTCCTCCGCCTTTAGCGATGGATTTAGACACGATAGACGAGCTAGTATGTGGAGCGTTATGGATCATCTTAGCACCCGTGTCTTGGTGTTGCCCTGCATTGGCAAAGGCAATAGAAAGCATAGTCCCACGCGCCCCTTCTCCATCTAGGTAAACAGATGGGTATTTCATAGTCGTTTTGGCACCCAAGTTCCCATCAATCCACTCAACAGTAGCATCTTTTTGAGCCTTAGCACGCTTAGTAACCAAGTTATAAACGTTATCAGACCAGTTTTGGATGGTTGTATAACGCATATAAGCTCCATCCAAGGCAAAGATTTCTACGATGGCGGCGTGCAAGCTGTTGCTTGAATAAGTTGGCGCTGTACATCCTTCTACGTAGTGGACACTTGCTCCCTCATCAACGATAATCAAGGTACGTTCAAACTGACCAGTATTTTCGTTATTGATTCGGAAGTAAGTTTGAAGTGGAATATCCACTTTCACACCTTTTGGTACATAGATAAAGGTTCCACCTGACCATACTGCCGAATTGAGGGCAGCCAACTTATTATCTGTTGGTGGTACCAACTTAGCAAAGTATTGTTTAAACAAGTCTGGGTATTCCTTGAGGGCAGAATCCGTATCTGTAAAGATAATCCCCAATTTCTGGAACTCTTCCTTCATATTGTGGTAAACCACTTCTGACTCATACTGGGCAGAGGCACCAGCTAAATAAGCACGCTCAGCTTCAGGAATCCCGATACGTTCAAAGGTTTCTTTAATCTTTTCAGGAACATCATCCCATGAACGGGCTGGTTTATCAGATGGTTTTTGGTAGTAGATCAAGTCATCAAAATCAATTTCTGACAAGTCTGCTCCCCAAGTTTGCATAGGCATTTTTTTGAAGGTTTCATAAGACTTCAAACGGAATTCTAGCATCCACTCAGGTTCTCCCTTTGCAGCTGATAGCTCACGAATGACATCTTCATTCAATCCTTTTCCTGTCGATAGGACAGGCTCTACATCATCATGGAAACCAAATTTATATTCACCAAGGTCAATTGGCTTTGGTTCTACTCTTTCTTCAGCCATAATATCCTTTCTTTCATTCTTCATTTCTACTAATTCATAAGGCAAAAGAAACTTGCCTTAGTTATTTTCTTGATTTTCAATTGTTTTCTTCAGGGCATTCCAAGCTAGGGTTGCACACTTGATTCGTTGAGGAAATTTGGCAACACCTGACAAGAAGGCTGCATCGCCTAGTTGGTCTTGACGCTCATCTTTTTGCCCTTGAACCATTTCAGAAAAAATAGTCGCAAGTTCTAAAATTTCTTGCTTGGTCTTACCCAAAACGGCATCTGTCATCATGCTCGCAGAGGCAGTCGAGATGGTACAACCTGAGTTTAGAAAAGCGATATCCTCTAAGCGGTCATCTGCATCAAACTTGACGGAGAGATTGATAACATCTCCACAGGTCGGATTGTTGAGACTGATTTGTTCAGCGTCTTCTAACTTCCCTTGGTGATGTGGATTTTTCGAATGGTCTGCTACCACTGCCATATAAAGGCTATCTAGTTTAGAAAGTGCCATTGAAAAACTCCTTTGTCTTTTGTAAGGCATCGACTAGCTTATCGCAATCTGCCTTGGTATTGTAGATATAAAAACTTGCACGAGCTGTTGCTGGGACATCCAAATACTGGAGCAAGGGTTGAGCGCAATGGTGACCTGCTCGAACAGCCACTCCTTCATAATCCAAAGCAGTCGCAAGGTCGTGAGGATGAAGGTCGCCTAGGTTAAAGGCAATGACACCTGAACGTTGAGCCAAGTCCTGTGAACCATAAATGGTCAGTCCTTCAATCGCCTGCAGTTTTGGATAGACGTATTCAATCAGTTCCTGTTCATGGGCTTCAATTGCATCCATACCAATCGTTTCCAGGTAATCCACTGCTGCTGCAAGTCCAATCGCACCTGCCATGTTAGGAGTTCCAGCCTCAAATTTCCAAGGCAATTCCTTCCAGCTAGCAGACTGCTCATAGACGAAATCAATCATTTCACCGCCGAATTCAACTGGTGACATTTGTTCTAGATACTTTTTTTTGCCGTAAAGAACACCAATACCAGTTGGACCAGCCATCTTGTGACCTGAAAAGGCAAAGAAGTCCACATCCAAGTCCTGAACATCAATCTTCATATGAGGCGTAGACTGAGCACCATCCGCCACCATAATAGCTCCAACTTGGTGGGCTAATTGAGTGATTTCTTTGATTGGATTGACCACACCAAGAACATTTGAAGCGTGAGCTAACGAAACAAACTTGACTCTATCAGTCAATTTAGCTCGCAAATCATCCATATCCAGAGCTCCGTCCTTGAGATAGACATAGACAAGCTCTGCCCCAGTCTTACGGCAGGCTTCCTGCCATGGAATGATGTTAGAATGGTGTTCCATGACAGAAATCAAAACCTGGTCTCCCTCAGTCAAGACTTCCTCTGCAAAGCGCGCCACCCAGTTAAGACTGGTTGTCGTTCCTCTAGTAAAGAGAACTTCCTTTGTAGAGCCTGCATTGATAAACTTACGAATTGTTTCACGAGCGGCCTCATAAGAAGCTGTCGCCCTTTCAGCCAAGGTATGAACACCTCGGTGAACATTGGCATTATCCTGTTCATAGTAGCGGTTAATCGTCTCCAGAACTGCTAGTGGTTTTTGTGTCGTCGCAGCATTGTCCAAATAGACCAATTGTTCATCGTTGACAATCTGGTCTAAAATTGGAAAATCCTTGCGAATAGCTTCTACATCTAACATAGGCTACCCCTTAGCGTTTTGACAATTTTTCTTCGATAGTCGCAATCATTTCATCACGAACTTCCTTGACTGGAATCTCCACTATAACAGATCCAAGGAAACCACGGACAACCAAACGTTCTGCAGTTGCCTTATCCAAGCCACGGCTCATGAGGTAGTACATGTCTTCTGGATCTACCTGACCGATAGAAGCTGCGTGCCCTGCAGTTACGTCATTTTCATCAATCAAAAGAATTGGATTGGCATCTGAACGAGCTTGGTCTGAAAGCATGAGAACACGACTTTCTTGTTGCGCATCTGCTCCTTTAGCACCTTTGATGATGTGGCCAATACCATTGAAAGTCAAAGTTGCTTTTTCAAGAATAACCCCATGTTGCAGGATATTTCCGATTGAGTTGCAACCATAGTTAGTTACTCGGGTATCAATCCCTTGTACCTGACGGCCACTTGAAAGAGCTACTACTTTAAGATCTGCATGGCTACCATTACCAATCAAGTCACTATCAAAATCAGCAACGACATTTCCTTCGTTCATGACACCGATTGCCCAGTCAATACTTGCATCGTTGCCTAATTTACCACGACGGCTAATGTAGGCAGTGACGTTTTCACCTAGACGGTCAATCGCCGCAAACTTCACTTGAGCTCCAGAACGCGCAATCACTTCAACAGTAATGTTTGCAGTTGCTTTAGCACTTCCTTCACCGCGTGACTCTAAACGTTCTAGATAACTAATCTTAGAGTTTTTACCAGCGATAATCATAATATGCTTGTTAAACGGCACATCGCTATCGCTGTCTTGGTAAAAAATTCCTTCGATAGGTTCTTTAATCTCAACATTATCAGGAATGTAGAGAACAGCACCACTATTGAAATAAGCTGTATGGTAGGCTGCCAACTTGTCATCGTCATACTTGACAGATGACATGAAGAATTCTTCTACGAGTTCTGGAATTTCTTCTAAAGCTGAATGGAAGTCTGTAAAGACAACACCCTGTTGAGCCAACTCAACTGGAATTTGCTCAAAAACAGTTTGAGTTCCTACTTGCACCAACTTCAAGTGGTTATCTAGTGCAGTGAAATCTGGAACATTTGCTGATGGCTCACTTTCTGTAATCGTTCCATCACCCAGATTCCAACGGTGGAATTTGACACGCTCAATAACTGGTAATTCCAAAGTCTCAATCTTGTCAAAAGCTTTTTGACGGAGATCAGCCAACCAGCTTGGTTCAGCGTGCATTTCTGAAAAAAGTTGAATATTTTCTTTAGTCATTTACTTCTCCTAAAAGATACGAGGGAATTACAATTCTTCCTTGTAGTCGTAGCCAAGTTCTTCAGCTAGTTTTGCGTATCCTTCACGTTCCAAACGCGCAGCCAATTCTGGACCACCTGAAAGGACAACACGACCTTCCATCATGACGTGTACCACATCAGGTGTGATGTAGTTCAAAAGACGTTGGTAGTGAGTGATAATCATAGCACCAAAACCTTCACCACGCATAGCATTGACACCTTTAGACACAACCTTAAGAGCGTCAATATCAAGACCAGAGTCAATCTCATCCAAAAGGGCAAAAGTTGGTTCCAACATCAAGAGTTGAAGAATTTCATTACGTTTTTTCTCACCACCAGAGAAACCTTCATTGAGGTAACGCTCAGCCATTTCTTCTTTCATGTTGAGCAATTCCATCTTCTCGTCTAGTTTAGTAATAAACTCGCGAACTGAAATCTTTTCATCATCCTCTTTTCCAGCATTCATAGCTGCACGAAGAAACTCAGCATTGGTAATTCCAGGGATCTCTGATGGGTATTGCATAGCAAGGAAAAGTCCCATACGCGCACGCTCGTCAACTTCCAATTCAAGGATGTTTACGCCGTCAAACAAGACTTCACCTTTGGTAACTTCATAGTTTGGATTTCCCATGATAGCGGCAGAAAGAGTCGATTTACCAGTACCATTTGGCCCCATGATAGCGGCGATTTCGCCTGTTTTCAGGGTCAGGTTAACCCCTTTTAAAATTTCTTTTCCTTCAATCTCAACGTGAAGATCTTTGATCTCTAATACTGACATGATAGTTCCTTTCTTTTTCAAGACCTTTACAGTGCTTACTAGAAACATACTAGTTGTCTCTAGAAAATACAGTAATACTCAATAAAAATCAAAGAGCAAACTAGGAAGCTAGCCGCAGATTGCTCAAAGCACTGCTTTGAGGTTGCAAATAAAGCTGACGTGGTTTGAAGAGATTTTCGAAGAGTATAAAAGGTCAATAAATATACTTTTATAGTATAACAAAAAAAAGCCTAAAAGGCTTTGATTTTGTCTAGAAGCTGAGGATTAGTCTTTTCCTTTTAAATGTTGGTCAATGACATCTACAATCTTGCCCATCAAATAACTAACTCGAAAATTTCTAAAGAGCAAAATGGCCCAAAACGCTGCCATAATATAGCGACCAGTCATCCAGGCTTCATTGAAAAAATAGGTCTCAGCAGCTGTAAACAGCGCTATGATAATAAATTGTTGTCTATTCATAAACTTATTGTATCATGAAATCTTTCTTTAGTCTTCCTCTACCTTCACTTTATCAGCCAAAAATTCAAATCCTTCTGGTATCAGACTTTCTTCTGCTTCTTTTTCAGCTTGAGAAGATTTAGCTTTAGCTGAAAAGGCTGCACGAACTTCTTTCCATTCCTCCATGGAAATGGCTAAAATCTCAGGTGAAAAACCTGCTGCCTGACTGAGGATGTTGCCAAACATGGTGTTAAGATTGTCTCGTTTCATGGTTTGACCAGCATTGAAGTTAGACTCAAAAGCAAGAATAGCGTGGTGTTCATTGGCCGCAACCGGTTGAGAACCAACCAACAGAGCCTTATCAGGGCCACCTAGACTTTCAATCACCTCTCCCCAGGCATTCTGCAAGCGAATCAGGTTTTGACGTGCTAAATCAGGATTTTCAACGGCCTCTTGTAGGATAGATTGAACTTTATTGCGATCCACACGATAGACTGTCTTGCCCGCTGCTGGGCGACTAGGTGCTGGACTAGTTGGCTTGGGTATAGTTCCTACATTTGCTAGTTCTTGCTTAAGACGCGCAACTTCCTGTCTCAATGCAGAAATTTCACTTTCAACCGCCCCTGAAAGAGCTGGTTCAGGCTTAACCTCCGCCAACCTAATAGTCATCATCTCAGCATAAATCTTAGGTTGCAAACTAGACTTAATATCTGCTAAACTAACTGTCGCCAAACGAATCATTTCAAACAAATTTTCTTGATGAATTGCCAAATTCTCCACAAAGACTGGACTATGATGAGTGTTTTCTCCCCCTGTTTGAACAATTAACAAATCTCTTAAATAGTGCAAAAGGTCGGTCACAAAACGAGTCATGCTCTTACCATTCTCAAAAAGAAGATTCAAGCAAGACAAAGCCTTGGGAACATCCTGCTGAGATAAGGCAGCCACATAATCATCCAAGGCTGATAAGCTAATGGTGCCAGTAATTTCTTCAGAGATGGCAGTCGTCAGCTCATTTCCCTGTGTCAAACTTAGGGCTTGATCCAAAATAGACAAGGCATCCCGCATCCCACCTTCAGCGCGTCTGGCAATGATTTCCACAGCCTCTGGTTCAGAACTGATATTTTCTTTTTCTAAAATATAGTGGATATGTTCCTTAATATCCTGTGTCTTAATAGATTTAAACTCAAAACGTTGCACACGAGATAGAATAGTGGCAGGAATCTTGTGCAATTCAGTAGTGGCCAAAATAAAGACCACATTCTGTGTGGGCTCTTCCAGCGTCTTTAGGAGGGCATTAAAAGCCCCTGTAGACAGCATGTGAACCTCATCTATGATATAGACCTTATAACGGGCAAGACTAGGCGCATAGGTAGATTTATCACGAATTTCACGGATTTCATCAACCCCATTATTAGAGGCCGCATCCATTTCAATGACATCTTCTAAACTACCGTCCGTCACTGCTTGACAAATATAGCAGTTATTACAAGGTTCCCCACCCACTTGATTGGGACAGTTCATAGCCTTGGCAAAAATCTTGGCTACACTGGTTTTTCCCGTTCCACGAGGACCAGAAAAAAGATAAGCGTGACTTATTTTTTCTTGTTCCACTGCTTGTTTAAGAGTCTTAGCCACAACTTCCTGTCCAACCAACTGGGAGAAGTTTTGACTTCTATATTTTCGATAAAGTGCTTGATACATTAGGCTTTCTCCCCAAACATTGTAAAGTCCCATTCTGTCTTTTCAAGCAAAATAGCGACAAATTGTTCCAAATAATCTCGATCCATAGCATCATAATCATCAATCTCTGAAGAATCCAGATCCAGAACTCCAAGTAATTGACCATTCTTTATCATCGGCACAACAATTTCACTTTTAGCACTACTATCACAAGAAATATAGTTGGGATAAGTTGTCACATCTCCAACCAGAACAGTTTCCTGAAAGTGAGCTGCCTCACCACAAACACCCTTGCCTAGCGCAATACGGATGCAGGAAACACCACCTTGGAAGGGACCTAAAATCAATTCCTCTCCATCGAACAAATAAAAGCCTGCAAATACGGTATTAGGAAAACGTGATTTTAAAAGAGCGCTGGCGTTGGAAAGATTAGCCAAAACATTACTTTCACCTTCCAATAAAAAAGAGAGCTCTTCATTTAAGATTTGATAACGTGATTGTTTTTCTGATTCTAACATAGAACTATTATATCAAAAAAGGCTTACAGACAAAAGAAAAATCCCTTGTTTAGAAAACAAAGGATTTTGTGAATTTTCAATTTGATTAAAGTTCGATATCACCGAACAAGTCAGCCATTGAGAATCCTGTTTGTGTTTCTGGAAGTTCGAAATCACGTTTTTCTTGACGTTTTGGACGACGTGGACGAGCAGCACGTTTTTCTTCTTTTTGTCCTTCTTCTTGAGCTGGACGCTCTTCAAGAGCTTTGATAGAAAGTGATACGCGCTCTGCATCTGCGTTAACTTCAAGAACTTTAACTTGAACTTCTTGACCAACTTTAAGAGTTTCTTTAGGATTTTCAATACGTTTGTGTGAAATTTGTGATACGTGAACAAGTCCATCGATACCTGGCAATACTTCAACAAATGCACCGAAGTCAGTCAAACGTTTAACTGTTCCTTCTACTACATCACCTTTAGCCAATTTTTGCTCAACGCCATCCCATGGTCCAGGTGTTGTTGCTTTAAGTGAAAGTGATACACGTCCTTCTTCTTCGTTAAGATCAAGGATTTTCACTTCAATTTCTTCACCAACAGTTACAACTGATTTTGGTGATACGTTACGTTCGTGTGACAATTCAGTCAAGTGAACCAATCCATCAACACCACCAAGGTCGATGAAAGCACCGAAGCTTGTGATACGTGCAACTTTACCAGTTACTACATCACCAACAGCCAATTTACCGAATACTTCAGCGCGAGCTGCTGCTGTAGCTGCTTCAACAACTTCACGACGTGAAAGGATGAAGCGGTTTTCTTTAGCGTCAACTTCTTTGATTTTAGCATCAAATTCTTGACCTACAAAACGCTCAGTGTTACGTACAAAACGAGTATCCAACATTGAAGCTGGGATAAATCCACGAACACCTTCAAATTCTACTGAAAGTCCACCTTTAACGGCACGAGTTCCTTTAACAGTAACAACTTCTTCTTCGCGACCAACAAGTTTGTCCCATGCTTTGCGAGCTTCAAGGCGTTTTTTAGATACAAGGTATGTAACTGTATCAGTATCTTTACCAACTACTTGACGAAGTACAAGAACATCCAATACTTCTCCTACTTTAACAAAGTCATTGATATCTGCATCGCGATCGTTTGTCAATTCGCGAAGAGTCAAGACACCTTCAACACCAGTTCCAGAGATTGCAACGTTAGCTTGAGTCGCATCAACTGTCAATACTTCAGCACTAACAACATCACCAGTCTCAACTTGGCTAACGCTATTTAGCAAATCTTCAAATTCGTTCATCTAAAAAATCCTCCAACAATCAAGTTTTTCTTAAACTTGACATACTTATAATTTTTTTCCTAAGCACCCGCAAGGACATGTTCATATCGTTCACGTCTTTCAATTATAAAAATAAAATACCCTAAGATATTTTGCTTTTTATCTTGATCATTACCTAAGAACTGGGGTAGCTGGATTCGAACCAACGCATGAGGGAGTCAAAGTCCCTTGCCTTACCGCTTGGCTATACCCCATTAATGAAATGGAGAGAGAGGGATTCGAACCCCCGAACCCGAAGGAGCGGATTTACAGTCCGCCGCGTTTAGCCTCTTCGCTATCTCTCCTACAATCAACATGGACTATTATATCATGAAAATTTCAAAAAAACAAGACTTATTTTGCTAAATTATAATTTTCAATCAAAATTTCCACAGCTTTTTCCAATTTTTTATAAAAACTATCGACATTCCCATTCTTTATGATGGCAAATTGTCCATCTAATTCGGCAATTTCTCCGATAACTTTTTTACCAATAGTCAATGTATAACCTTCAAAACTGTCTTTTCCTACACTAACTTTAGCATCTGCTACTTGAATTTCGATTTTTTTATCTTTCTTACTCATTTCTTACCTCTCTTCACTTTTTCTATTTTACAAGAAAATCCCAAAACTAGCAAGAAAAAACTCTATATCATTCTGAGTCTGATATAGAGTTTTCTGCTTTATTTAATGTGTTTTTCTAGTTCTTTTTGGTACTTACCGTTTGATTCCAATTTTTCTTTTTGCCATTTTTTCAGTGCTTCTTCATATTCTTTTGTCGTAACGATATCTTTTTGCAATTTCATTCCTTTAAAGATATATGGGTCACCCTTAATACCAACTTGTGAGTATGGTTTTGAGAATGGCACGACATTACTTACAACTGGAGAACCACCAGATGAAGCTGTTGGCATCAATAATGAACTATCTGTCAACCAAGCTTGAGCTTTGGCATATTTTTCATAGCGTTCTTCAAGATTGCTAGTTTCTGAATCTGCATCATCCAATAATTTCTTATACTGGTCCAAACCAATCTTAGCTACGACATCCTTGTCTTTTCCTTTCGTGATACCTAGGTGTTTCATAGCAGAACCTGATTTAGGATCCATGATAGTTAAATAAGATGCTGGGTCTTGGTAGCTTGGAGCCCATCCTGTACTGTTCAAGTCATAGTCTTTTTGAGAAGGAACACGCGCTTGTGAAGTGATTGTTTCCTTTTCATTATCTGTCATTTGAAGAACGTCGATGACAACATTTTCAGCACCAAGAGTTGATTCAATTGACTGTTTGAAAGAGTTGCTTTGTTGAACGGCGATGGTATCTGTCTGTTCAACTGGGACATCCAAATGAATTGGGAAGCTTACCCCTTTAGATTCCAAATCTTTCTTAGCTTTTTCGAAGGCTGCTTTAGCCTTGTCAGGATTGTAGATAGAATCCTTACCATCAACTAGCTCAACACCTTTCCATTGGTCCCCATAGTTCACCAACTCTGCTTGAGCGATTTGACCAAAGTTCTTACCACCTGCTTGCACAAAGTTATCTGGAACTAAACTGTTACGAATAATCTTATCCGCACCGTCTTCACCATTTAGCTGGGCAGCATAAGAATGACGGTTGAAGGCAAAGTTAATAGCCTGACGGAAGTCCTTATTAAGCATAGCTTCTTTTGTAGAAGTCTTTTGTTCTTCACTTGTTTTCGCAGTTTTATTATATGACTGACGATTTACGTTAAAGGTGAAGTAATAACTACTTGAGTCCTGTGGGCTATAAGTGATTTTATCTCCGTATTGCTCTAAAGTTGAAGCAAAGTTTGAACTACTTGGGAAGAGACGAGCTGTCGTATAAGCACCCGAAGAGAAGCTACGAATCAACGATTCCTGATCAGAACCATCGTAGTAAGTCAATTTAATCTTCTCGATTTTTACATTTTCTTTATCCCAGTAATTTGGATTTTTCTCGTATTCGATCAACGATTTAGAAGTCAAGGTCTTCAAGAAATAAGGACCATTATAGAGAATCCCTGCTGGAGTAACTGCTCCATAATCTTTACCTGATGCCTTCAAAAACTCTTCATTTACAGGCAACATCGTCGCTGTTGTAACTTTAGAATTCCAGAAGCTTTCTGGTTTGTTTAGGGTATACTCGACTGTGTAATCGTCCAAGGCCTTGACACCAACTGTAGAGAAATCATTAGTCTCACCAGTCATGTAGGCATCCAAGCCCTTGATTGAATTTTGAATGAGAGAGACACCGTCTGACTTACCGTCAGCTACGTGTTTCAATCCTGTTACAAAGTCATGGGCTGTTACTTCTGCGTATTCTTCACCTTCTGAAGTGTACCATTTCACTCCTTTACGAAGTTTATAGGTATAGGTCAAACCATCTTTTGACACAGACCAATCTTCAGCCAAGGAAGGAATAACATTTCCGTATTTGTCATTTTCCATCAAACCATCAATAACATTTCCAATAACATCTGTCGTTGATGTCCGAGTCGCTATACTGTAGTCCAAAGATGCTGGATCTACTGCATAGACATAAGAAAATGTTGTTGGTGCATCTGCTTCTTTATCAGCTTTTCCACAAGCTACTAAAAGAGCTGTCGTGCTCAGGACCACTCCTGCTGTTAAGAGCCACTTTTTCGATTTCATAAAAAATCTCCTTTAATTTATTTTAATCTACTTTTACAATCCAACCTTCTGGCGCTTCAATATCGCCAAACTGAATACCAGTCAATTCATCATAAAGTTTACGTGTAATAGGCCCCACTTCGGTTTCACTATAGAATATATGGAAATCATCTCCATGTTGAATACCTCCAATTGGGGAAATCACTGCTGCTGTACCACAGGCACCTGCCTCTACAAAACGGTCAAGGTTATCAATCGGGACATCCCCCTCAATAGGAGTTAAGCCCAAGCGATGTTCTGCCAAATAAAGCAAGGAATACTTGGTAATAGATGGCAAGATAGATGGACTCAATGGTGTTACAAACTCATTATCAGCTGTAATTCCAAAGAAGTTAGCTGATCCGACTTCTTCAATCTTTGTATGAGTTGATGGGTCTAGATAGATAACATCTGAGAAATGACGTGACTTGGCCAATTTACCTGGCAAGAGACTGGCAGCATAGTTCCCACCAACCTTAGCAGCACCTGTACCATTTGGTGCTGCACGGTCGTATTCATCCTGAATCAAGAAGTTGGTTGGAACCAAACCGCCTTTAAAGTAATTTCCAACTGGCATGGCAAAGATGGTGAAAATGTACTCTTCTGCTGGTTTAACCCCAATAATATCTCCGACACCAATCAAAAGTGGACGAAGATAAAGGGTTCCACCTGTTCCATATGGTGGTACATATTCTTCATTGGCGCGGACAACTGCCTTACAAGCTTCTACAAACATGTCTGTCGGAACTTGTGGCATCAAGAGACGATCACAAGTACGTTGCAGGCGTTTAGCATTTTCATCAGGACGGAAAAGTTGAATACTACCATCCTTAGTACGATAAGCTTTCAATCCTTCAAATGCTTGTTGTCCGTAGTGGAGACTTGGAGAAGACTCTGAAATATGCAAAGTTGCATCCTCTGTAAGCTCTCCTTGATTCCATTGTCCATTTTTAAAATGAGCAATATAGCGATAAGGTAATTTCATATAGGAAAAACCGAGATTTTCCCAATCAATCGTTACTGTCATATTCCACTCCTTATTCTAAAAACCTATTTCTTTTATTCTACACTATTTTTCTAAAATAGCAAGCATATTTTGTAATTTTCAGAAAATTTCTTCAATAACGAGAGTTCTTATTCTTGACGTTGTCCGAAATCTGCAATCATCTGCTCCATTTCTTGTCGACTAGGAGTCGTCAGCATATAAAGGTAATCTCCTTGAAGTTCCGCAAAAGCCGCTGGCATGATTTTCTTAACCTTGAACTGCTGACTGTATTTAGAAAGCAAGTCCTCCTCAGAATAGACATAGTGAGCATTTGCACGGCGAGAAGTAGCCAAACAATACTGAGGTTCAAAGTCTGACGCTGGGAACTCTTCTCCTGCGACAATGGCTGCATATCCACGATAGAGGTCCAAGGAATGGGCAAAGTTATAAACATCAATGGTAAAACCACCTGCAGGGCGGTTATTGTACTCGATGGCAATGTAATCATCCCCTTCACGGAAGAACTCGATATGGAAGAACCGTTCTTTCATACCAAATTCCTTGACGATTGCTTCCCCATATTTGCGCAGTTTGGGATCCATATCCTTGAGAACGTAGTAGGAATTGTCCATCTTGTAAATCATGAGATCAAGCGGTGTATAGGCGTAGTCAAAGGTTGTTGAAAAGACAATTTTACCATCCTTGTCCACGAGCCCGTCAAAAGTACAGATTTCGCTAGAGGTGACAAATTTCTCAAAGAAATAAACGGTTGAATAATCCCACTCAGCCTTGAAGTGATTGATGTCATCTTCTGTCTCAAGCTTAAAGGTTGCGGCTGCTCCGACTCCATTATCAGGTTTGGCAATCATTGGAAGGCCAATTTCTTTCACAGCTTGATCAACATCATCTTCCGTCTTGATAATAGCTCCAGGTACCACAGGGACACCTGCTTTTTTGAAAAGTTTCTTCATTTCAGACTTGTATTTAGTCTTTTTAAGATCTTCGGGTTTGGCACCAAAAACATTGAATTGTTCTCTGAGTGTTGCGTCTAGCTCAAGCCAGTATTCGTTATGGGATTCGATGCGGTCAATTGGGCCATGTTTATAAAAGAGAAAAGCAGCTGCACGTTTGACTTCATCTATATTCTCAAGGTTATCTACACGGAAATACTCGGTCAGGCTATTGCGTAAAGGTTCATCCAATTGCTCGTAAGGTTCCTGACCAATTCCCAATACGGTAATGCCTTTATTGGCTAGCTCAATGGTAAACTGTTGAAAGTTTTGTGGATAGTAGGGAGAAATAACAAGGTAATTCATAGGTAACTCCTTTTATAAATAGAGATTGCCAAGGAAATAAGGCATTTGTCTGCGCCACCATTCCCAGTCGTGAGCGACATCATGTCCCCATTCAGCAAACCAGGCTGGAATTTGTTTCTGGTCAAAGGCTTCTTTAAGCTTGTAGAAAGATGGTAGACCGTCTTGTTCCCAGGCTCCAAGCCCCGTACACAGCACAATCTCCGCCTGACGGTAACGGTCAATAAACCAACCGTCATTCTGATTCCAAATATAATCTACTGGCGAGTTTTGGTAAATTACATCATCATTGTAGTAATCTCCAACGAAGAAACGTGCGTCATAAACACCACTAAGAGCAATCACCTTGGTAAAGACATCTGGATGCTGGAGGAAGAAATTGAGTGCATGGTAGCCCCCCATTGAGCAACCTGTCGTCATCATGCCATCAAACCAATCTGTCTTGTGCTTGATAAAAGGAATGGCCTCCTCAATCACATAACGTTCGTAGGCACGGTGCATTTCCGCTTGGTCATGAGCATTTTTCCAAGTAGCCAACCAGCTCTCACTGTCCACACTGGATAGGGTAAAGAACTGGACACGGCCTTCCTCTATAAAGGAAGCACAAGCATCAATCATGCCAAAATCATAGTATTCATTGTGACTACCACCTGATGAAGCAAAGACCACAACTGGAATCCCAGCATGCCCATAACGGTTGAGGTACATTTCTCGGTTGAGGTGGCCACTCCAGTGGCTAAGATGTTCTATATGCATTGGCTTTCTCCTTTCCTAACTTACCATTTTTCTGCAAAAAATCTCAGACAGTCTGGTAAGTTCTCCGACCAAGGGATTTCACTGTGGATAGCACCAGACTGAACTTTCAAGGCAAGATTATCCAGATGAACTCCCCCAGCAATCAAATCATGGTAATAGCGAAGCGACGAGTCAATATAGGCTTGTTTGATATTGCCAGCCATCAAGGTCTTGTCTGTATCATCTGCTTCCTCTGTTCCTACATAGATGAAAATCCGCTGGTCAGGCGATAGTTTCTTGCGCTCGATATAGCGATTAAAGGATTCTTGGTGGAGCCAGTTTGCAGATGAAAAGACCCCTAGACAACCAATTTGGTCTTGGTATTCTAAACCGATAAACTGGGTAATATTGCCACCTAGTGAGGAACCAATCATAGCCGTATGCTGTCGATCAGCTTTGGTACGGTAGGTCTCATCGATAAAAGGTTTGACCACCTCCATGACAAACTCGGCATATTCCACACCCTTACCACCAAATTGCTGTCCTGGGATAGGAGATTCTTGGAACTTCCAAGCCGCATACTCATTCATACGCCCCATGGCATCATTGTCAATGGCAACGACAATCATGCGACTGATATCAGGATTTCGTTTAATGGCTGGGATAATCTTCCATGAGTGACCAATGAAAGACTCCTTGCTATAAAAAACATTCTGCCCGTCATGAAAGTAAACAACAGGATAAGAACGGTTCGTGTCTTTCTCATAATCTTTAGGAAGAAGAACACGTACACGGCGCTCCTTACCAGTGTAAGGAACCTTGAGTTTGTGTTCTTTCATTTTTAAATAAAAGTAGGATTGATTCATTGTCAGAAAACTCTCTATATTCAAAATTTTATCTCATTATATCATAAAAATAGAAAAAAAGTTAGTTTTGCTTCCATTTTTGGAATTAAAAACTAACTTTTTCATTTATTTTTCTAAATTCTTCTGGATTTTCTGATTAGAGCAGATTGTCAATCAAGTCATCTACTTCATCTTTTTCAGTTTGAGGTGTAATCTCAGTAATCATAATCCCTGCCACCGCTCGCTCAACTAAGCCCTTAACATCCATCCGTTTTTCATACTGCTCTGCATTTTTAATCTTAGGATTGGTCTTAGGACGGTCAGGTGCAAAAATCGTACAGCAGTCTTCAAAAGGCTGGATAGAAATATCAAAGGTATCGATTGCTTGAGCGATGTCAATGATTTCCAACTTGTCCATGGTGACCACAGGACGAATGACTGGAGTGCTGGTCACAGCGTTGATAGTCTGCATGCTTTCCAAGGTCTGGCTAGCTACTTGACCAAGACTTTCCCCATTGATGATAACCAAACCATTTCGTACCTCACGAATACGATCGGTAATCCGCATCATAAAACGGCGTGTCAAGGTCATGAGGTAGGCTTCTGGTGCTTTAGCCTTGATTTCCTCTTGAATCTCTGTGAAAGGAACTTCTATAAACTGGATATTGCCCCCAAACTTGGTTAATTTACGAGTCAAATCTTGGGCTTTTTTAAGAGCACCAGGACTCGTGTAAGGTGGGCTGGCAAAGTGAACTGCCTCAATATCTACCCCTCGTTTAAGAGCTAGATAACCCGCCACAGGTGAATCAATTCCTCCTGATAACATGAGCATGCCTTTACCAGAACTTCCCACAGGTAATCCTCCTGCTCCACGAAAGGTTTCATAGGAAATATAAGCCGCTTCCTCACGAATCTCAA
This sequence comes from Streptococcus sp. KHUD_015, assembly GCF_051106265.1. GTDB lineage: Bacteria > Bacillota > Bacilli > Lactobacillales > Streptococcaceae > Streptococcus. The sequence continues at coordinate 848,648 of NZ_CP193665.1, read as the reverse complement.
CCTGAAGATTAATATCTGGATTTTTCATCTGAGCTTTCACGTTTGGAATAGTCTTGAAAACAGCACTACCAAGAGTTTGATTGAGTTCACGACTATCAAGTTCAAAGGTGTGGTCGCTACGCTTACCAGTGATTTTAAAGGTCATCCCTTCCTTGTAAGTTTCTTTCATAATCTCTTGGACAGCAGATTTAAGAACTTCCACAGACTTTTCGACTTTATAAACGGGAGAAAAGTTTTGAATCCCGAATACTTGTTTGAGGGATTCTGCTACTGCGGTGTAATCAGCTCCATTGAGATAAGCGTGGGCACGATCGCGATCTGCGGTTACCTTAACTTGGGGATAGATAGACAAAACGTCTGAAATATTATGACGAAGTTTATTGATGAAGCGCATACGATTTTTGTGTTTGGTTGACAATTCTCCATAACGAATCATAATTTCTGAATACTGCATAAATGCTCCTATCTTACTTTTCTAGTTTGATTGTAAATCAATTTTAGCTTAGTCAAAAACTGCTCGACCTGACTCATATCATTTTCAAGGTCTAGGCTTAGGCGAACAGCTGACTGGGCCTTGTCCTTATCCACTCCCATGGCAATCAGAGTTCCTGCAGGTTTCCCAGCCTTGGACGAACAAGCAGAGGTCGTTGAGATGAAAATATCATAGTCTTCAAAGGCGTGAACAATAACTTCACCACGAACACCCTTAATTCCAAAAGTTAGAATATGAGGGGCAAAATCTTCCTCATCAGAGAAGACAAAAATATCTGGATAGTCCAGAAGGGCTTGGCGAATAACAGATTTCATCTGCCCTGTCTTGCTTGTAAAAATATCTAGCTTTTCCATAGACAAACGGAGGGACTTAGCTGTCGCTGCAATTCCTGCCACATTTTCAGTTGTCGAACGATAATCTCGCTCCTGACCACCACCTGTTAAAAGAGGCGTAATCTTCTTGCCAGACTTGATATAGACAAAACCAACACCACGAACTCCGTGGAACTTGTGACCAGAGAAAGTCGCGAAATCCACTCGTTCTGTCAGATACTTTTCAGTCGGAATCTTGGCAAGCGCCTGAACCGCATCAACGTGGAAGGAAATAGTCGGCTTGTCTGCCAAGAGTTCTGAAATAGCCTCAATAGGTTGGATAGAACCGATTTCATTGTTCACAGCCATGACGGAAACAAGGGTCGTATCAGGTCGTATCAAAGCTGCTAACGCTTCAAGATCCACAAATCCTTTCTCATCTACCGGAGCAAAATCCACTTCAAATCCTTGACTTTTCAACCAGAGGGCTGACTCTTTGACTGCCGGATGTTCAATGGCTGATACAATGATGTGCTTTCCAAACTGAGCCTTTTCAAAGGCCACACCCTTGATGACCCAGTTATCTCCTTCTGTCCCACCAGAAGTAAAGAAGATTTCATCGCTTTTCTTACCGATTAAATCTGCAATCTGTTGGCGAGAAGCATCTAAGATTCGTGTTGCCTGGTCTCCCAAAAGATGGAGACTAGATGGATTTCCTAAAATTTTTGAAGCCACCTGCATATAAGTTTCAAGTGCTTCAGGATAGGGCTTGGTCGTCGCCGAATTATCAAAGTAAATCATGTTTTCTCACGCTTTCTAAAATCACTTCCTCTATTGTATCATGAAACGGAGCTTGCGACAAGAAAGGGCAATTCCTCTTTTTTTAAGATTTTTTTAAAGAAATGCGGTATAATAAATTTTAATTAAAGGAGAGAATGCATGTCTAATTATCGTAGAACTTCAAAACCAAAAACAGAACACATCAAAAAAGGCTTTACAGTCTTTCAAAAAACCGTTGCGACTATCGGTAGTATCCTTGGCTTGATTACCGCAAGTATCACGATCATGAACGCCTTGGATAATAACAAAAATACTAAAAAAGAACCTACGACAAGCCAGACGACAACAATTGTCAAAGAAATTCAAAAGGAATCCCCTCAGGAAAATACTAGTCCAAATAAGGAAAATAACACTTCTCAAGAAAAAACACAGCAAGAGGAAACACCAAAAGCTAGCGTCAAGGAAGAGAAAAAAGAAGAGCAGAAAGCAGCAACTCAGAACTCTACTACACCTGCCACAAGTAAAACCGCCGATGAAAATGAAAAACAATCCAATACTCCAACTTCAGAAAATAAAAGCAATCCTCAGTAAGCACTTGATTTAAGAAAAAATTAACTCAAAAATAAAACTACACAGTCTCTCATCTGCCCCAAAGGGGGGCAAGATCCATTTTTCATTCACCTTATATTCGAAATTCTTCTTCATGCAGAAGTTAATAAGCCTTTTACATCTAACATAAATAGTCTATCTCAACCACTTCATAGATATTAGTTTCTATTTTGTTGTTTTTTTAATTATAATAGATTGACATAAGATATTAACAAATCGATTAGGAAACTCTAATTAATTTCTAAAAATGTTTAGTATCTACGGTGTACTACTCTAGATTCAATCTATTACATAAACTAGGACAGAAGAAAACGAGCATATCCAACTGATACAATGCTCGTTTTTTGCTATTTTAGAGGTGGTTTTTTGCTTACTAAAAATTAAAGAATTCCATGGCCTGTTTGAAAAGCAATTCAGTATACTCTGGGTCTTCTTGGGCAATGGTAACCTGGTCTTGAATCAGTTCCAAGTCATCCGTTATCATGCCATCTGCTCCCAAATGAACTGATTTATCAAAGGACTCTGAACTATTGATGGTCCAAACGTACAATTTCTGATCGGTATTCCAAAGTTTGTTTACAAAATTTTCATCTAAAGTTGAATACTCCATGGTGTAACCTGTAGCCTTGGTTCTTGGAAAAATACTATTATAAGGTAGGATGAAATAGACTGGAATTTGTGAGTCATAGGCCAACACCTGGTCAATCACATGATAGTCCAAGGATTGCATTTGGTGACCATTCTGCTTAAGAACTGTTCCATATTTTTCCATAAATCGTTTCATCATATCTGGGCTATCTTTTCGACTGGTTTTAATCTCAATAAGGAGTTTTTGATGCAATTCATTGGCTTTATTGAGATAGTCATCAAAACTGGACACCTTGCTATGATAACCATTTTCTGAAATATCAAGTTTGGTTAATTCTTTCAAAGTGAGATCCTGTGGATTAGCATTAACTCCTGTCAGATTCTTAATATTGGCATCATGCATCATGACAAACTGACCATCTTTTGTTTCCTGAACATCTGTCTCAACGAAATCTGGAGATAACTGAGCGGTTTTTTCTAGTGATTGGACGGTATTTTGCACACCATTCTTATTAGATACTCCCCTGTGAGAAATGATTAAAGGTTTATTGGCGACTGGAGCTTCTAAATAAACATAACCATCAAGAGCGAAAAAGATACAAGCACAGCCCATCACTCCCCATCTCATCCAGTGGTCTTTCTTTCTCCTTGGTGTAATTTCTAGTTCTTCTCCCGTTAAGAAGGAAACAAACTTAATAAGAAAGTAAGTCAAGGCTATATAGTGGAAATTCTTAATCAAGACAAAGTTGATAATTCCCAGAACAAGAGATTCCTTATGGGTCAGACCATCCATCAGTGCCTGACTTGCTAGTATCGGAATCAATAAAAGAATGAAAAATAGGTAGGTTTTGACGACAATCCAAAGCAAGTTCCAAGTATAAAACCAGGAGTGCTTTCTTGTCTTCTCTAGACTGTATCTGACTGCTTCTTTGACTGTTTTCTTTTCAAATAAAAGCTGAGATAGGGCAAACATGAAACGCACTGAAATGTAAAATAGAAGTAAGGCCAGAATAGTAACCACTATACCTACTAGCCAATACTTGTCTTCCACATAATCAACGATAAAGTCCGGAATAACAATTTTATTTAAGTAGTAAATCTTTAAAATCTTTCGAATCACTGGAAAGAGCATCATGACATAAAAGAAGATAAAGGTTATCTTGGCAAGCGTGACTTGCTTCATAAACAAGAAACTTTGTCGAAAGACCTTGCGACTATACTCCAGCAAGGTCCTTTTTTCATGACATAATAAATGCCGAGCACCAATAAAGAGAAGCCCTATTTGAAAATAGGCGACCAATAAATTAACAATTACCAGAACAAATAAAGCAAGACTAACGAAGGGAGAACCCGTTATAATGGCAAAAATATTATTGTAAGAAAGAAAGAGATAGCCTGTCTGACGGAGCAAAAGTCCAGCAATCCAAGAATTAAGAGGTAACCAGACAAACTCAATCATCATGAAAGCCAAGAAAAATAGAAAAAGTATTTTATCTAGATTAAAGTATATCTGCTTAAAACCTAGATTTTTAGGTTTTTCAGGTTTCATAGGTACTCCTAATCAAATAATTGAGACAAGTCCAAGCCTCCAAAAGGATTGTTTGAGAGGCTACTTTCTGCCCCTAACAATTCTCTAGCTTGATCCGACTCTAGAAAGGACTCGTACACACGCGCCGTCATCCGAGCATCCTCCAAGCTATTATGAGACTGACCTTGAAATCCAAGAAATGAGGCAACAGTTTGCAATTTGAGATTGGCAATACCATGTAAATCCGAACTCCGACGTTCAAAAGCTTCATCATACAAGTCCACCTTATACTGCTGGCTATAGTCTAAACCATGATCCGCTAAAATAGGTAGATCACTTTTAGCAGCATTGTAGCCAACCATGGGTAAAGAACCTACAAACTCTTGGAATTCTTTTATAACTTCCTCCACTGGTGGAGCATCTTTTAAGGTCTCAGCTGTAATTCCCGTCAAACCATTGATAAAACTTTTTAAGGGAACACTGGTATGAACATAGGAATCATAAGCATCGATTTCCTGACCATCTCTAAAACGCACTGCCGATACTTGAATCAGGTGTGTTTGTCCTTCGTGCTGATTAAATTCTAAATCGAAAGCAATGTAATCTTGTAATCGTTCCATTCTATACTTCTCCCATACGGTTATTTTATACTCAATGAAAATCAAAGAGCAAACTAGGAAGCTAGTCGCAAGCTGTACTTGAGTACGGTAAGGCGACGCTGACATGGTTTGAATTTGATTTTCGAAGAGTATTACTTGAGCAACTATACTATTTAGAAATAAAAGAAGCCATCAGGTTAGCACATAACCTAAACAGCTCCTTGATTATCCTCCAAATAAACGAGCAAAAAAGCCTTTCTTAGTGGATTGGACTTCTTCTTTTGCTTGGTCCAGCTCTAGCTTAAGATTTTCTTGATCCTTCATAGCTTGAAGGGTCAATTGTTGCTGCTGATCGAGTTGTTTGTCTTTCTCAGCAATCTGACGGTCTTTGATACGCATCTGCTCGTCTTTTTCTGATAACTGACGATCCTTGGCTTTTAATTGTTCATAGAGACGAAGAATTTCTGCATTCTTCTCATCAACCAGAATCTCCATCAGTTCACGTTGCTTGACATCTTCACTAACAGGCTCATCTTCAAAAATCGTTTTTTTATAGATTTCTTCTAGCTTAATCAAGCCACTTCTGGTAACGACTGTTACCCCTTTGTCATTTTTATCTGTGTCTTCTTCTGGTAATTCTTTGACACGGTTATTGATTGCTTGGCGAGATAATCCTAAGACCTCTGCAATCTCACTGACGGTCATTTCAATACTCATAATATCCTCTGAAACGTTTTCTAGCTTTTCTTTACTTAAATCTTATCATAAGCTAGAAAAACTGTCAAATTTTCGCTTAATCTAAAGCCTTCAAAAAGGCTAATAAGACTTGGGCAGAGCGACGTCCAGCTTCGATAATAAACTCATCAAAAGAGATATTTGCTTCATGGTTAGCATTGTCACTCATAGCTCGGATGACTAAGACTGGGAGATTAAGGGCATGCGCTGCCTGAGCAATAGCTGCCCCCTCCATCTCAACAGCCAAAACATCTGGGAAATGGGATTTAATCGCTTTTATCTTATCATTTCCTGCAACAAAACTATCTCCTGTAGCAATCAAACCAAGATGCCCGTTTTGATCCAATTGAGATAAACTCTCTTGGATTTTGGCAACAAAGGTTTTATCTGATTCGAAATAAAGCGGTTGTTGTGCCATTTGTCCATAAGCATAGCCAAAAGCTGTGACATCCACGTCATGATAAGCCAATTTGTCAGCAATCACAACATCACCAACTGCAATACCCTCTGCTACTGCCCCAGCTGATCCTGTATTAATTAGAGCATCCACTTGAAAATGATCAGCCAAAATCGCCACACTCATAGCAGACATGACCTTACCAATTCCACTTTCTACAAGAACGACTTCATGAGATGCAATAGTTCCTGTATGATAGGTATTCCCTAAAACAACTTGTTCTTGGGCATTGTCTAGATGCTGGACCAGATAAGCCAGTTCTTCTGGCATAGCAGCAATAATTCCTATTTTCATTTCAATTCCTTTTCTATTACAACAGTTTCATTGCTAAGACAAGCAAAATCAAGAGAAAAATGACTGCAAATAATATTTTATTTAACTTAGAATTGAAGACATTTCTCTTGGTATTCTCAATGCGACGGCTTTTATGAATAGACGGTTCGACCTGAATCTTCAAGGTTTCCTGACTAAAGCCATGCCCCTTAGAATTGGCATAACCAAAACTGGAAGAAGAGGTTGGTAAAATCTTTGTCTCCTCATCATCCAGCAAAGGAGGACCTGAAATTTTTTCGCCTCTATTAGCTCTTTCAATCATTTCATCCGTTAATAAAGGTTTACCCATACTGACCTCCTCTATTTTTTATGCAATTCCCAATACTGAACAGCCATAATTGTCTTGGCATCACAGATATGACCTAATTGGATCAATTCCTTGGCTTCTTCTAGACTCACTTCAAGAACTTCCAAGGTTTCATCCTCATCCTGCGGACGCGGATTTTCCACCTTTGTCAAATCGCTTGCTAGGTATAGTTTTAACTTTTCATTACAAAAGCCAATGGCTGAATAAAAATCGTACAAGAGTTCTAACTTCCCTGTATAGGCTGTTTCTTCCTCTAATTCACGCAGGGCTGCTGCAACAGGGTCTGTATTTTCTCCTACTTCCAATTTTCCAGCTGGAATTTCGTAAGAGACAGCCTCGATAGCTTTGCGGTACTGCTTGACTAAGATGAGTTTTTGTTCATCTGTTACAGCTAAAACGCAGACAGCTCCATTGTGGAAAATCAAATCGCGTTGGGCAGTTCCCTTGCCTTCTGGTAATTCAACCTGATCTTGAACCAGTTTAAAAATTGGTCCTTGATAGATTTCTTTTCGGCTAAGTGTTTTTTCTTCAAATTCCATGATAGGCTCCTACTGATTCTTAGGATGATGAGGAAGGCGAGTTGCATATTCGTCTTTATTGACCTGACGTCCGCGACCAATAGCAATGGCATCTGCTGGAACATCTTTAGTAATAGTTGAACCAGCACCAACGAGGGAATTATCACCTAACTCAACTGGCGCAATAATGGTTGAATTTGAACCAACAAAGACATTGTTACCGATGACTGTCTTGTATTTGTTTTTGCCGTCATAGTTGACTGTAATGGTTCCTGCACCAAAATTAACCTTGCTACCCACTTCACAGTTTCCGATATAAGTCAAATGACCAGCCTTAGTATTCTCGCCGATAGAAGAACCTTTAACCTCAACAAAGTTTCCAATATGGACTTGAGCACCCAGACTTGAACCTGGACGAATGTGGGCATAGGGACCGACTGTCACACCGTCTGCAACACTACTTTCCTCAATCATAGAGTTGGTAATAACAGCTCCTGCTCCGATAGTGCTATCCACTACATATGTTCCATTTGTCAAAACAGTCTCAGCACCAATTTTCGTTTGCCCCTTCAAGGTAACATTGGCTTCGATTTGAACTTCAGGCGCAATCTCCACATCAATATCAATATAAGTTGCTTCTGGATTGACAAAGCTAACACCATTGACCATGTGCTGATGATTGATGCGACGACGCATAACTGACTCAGCTGTCGCAAGTGCCACACGGTCATTTACCCCAAGACTTTCATCAAAATCTTTCAAAGTATAAGCGCCAACTTTTTCACCAGCTTCACGGAAAATGCCAATGACATCTGTAATATAGTATTCACCTTGAGCGTTATTGGTATTAATATTTTTCAAAGCTTCAAACAAACGCTCATTGTCAAAAACGTAAGTTCCAGTGTTAATTTCCTTGATTTGTTTTTCAAAATCTGTAGCATCCTTCTGCTCAACAATGCGAAGAACTTCAGCATTGTCATTACGAACAATTCGTCCATAGCCAAAAGGATTATCTGTTTCAGCAGTCAAGATAGTGGCCACATTTTTATGATTGATGTGGAAATCAATCAAGTTTTTCAAGCTTTCACCTGTGATTAAAGGAGTATCTCCTGCAATGACCAAGGTGTGACCTGATAAACCTTCTAAAATAGGCTCTGTCATCATAACTGCATGACCCGTTCCTAACTGTTCAGATTGAGTCACAAATTCTGTCTGTCCAGCCAAGACCTGCTCAACCAATTCTGCCTTGTGTCCGACAACTGTTACTGTCTTTTCAGGTTGGATAGCTCCCACACTACGGAAAACATGTTCCAACATGGAAATGCCCGCAACCTTGTGCAAAACTTTTGGCAAATCAGATTTCATGCGAGTCCCTTTACCCGCTGCTAAAATAATGGCATAATTTGACATAATCTTCTCTTTTCTGTAGAAATTCCCTTTTATTATACCATATTTCAAATCATTCCGCGCTCTTGAATGAAAAAATGCTCTAAAGTCCTTTCTTGACCCATTTTTTGAATATTTTTTTTGATTTTTTTTCATTTTTAAGGTAAAATTATGAGATATGAGAAAGAAAATTAATCCGCTTATTTTATTTGGTTTTTTTGGGATTATGATTTTCATTTTAATCCTGAATCGCCCTCGTTTTGAGGACCATCCTGTAAAAACAAAGTCAAATATCGCGCAAGTAGAAACACAAGCGCTACACAATATAGATAAACCGGTAATTGATGTTTCTGGTTGGCAGCGTCCTGAGGAAATTAATTACGATACTCTGTCCCAAAACATTTCTGGAGCTATTGTTCGCGTCCATAGTGGCGCTCAAACGTCCAAAGAGAACGATGCTGCCTTTGTTAATGGGGTAGATAAGGCCTTTAAAACCCATATCACGGAGTTTCAAAAACGAAATGTCCCAGTTGGTGTCTATGCTTATTTAGCTGGAAAAAATGTCCAAGAAATGGAAAAAGCCGCTGAAGTATTCTATAACGCATCTTCACCATACAGCCCTAGTTACTATTGGCTAGACGTGGAAGAAAAAACCATGTCTAATATGAACGAAGGTGTTGAAGCCTTTCGTGCAAAACTAGAATCGCTAGGTGCTAAAAATATCGGAATCTACATTGGTGTCTATTTCATGGAAGAACACAGTATTGATACAGGCAAGTTTACCTCTGTTTGGATTCCCTCCTATGGATCAAATACTGGATTTTTCGAAAGCAAACCTAATACGGACTTAGATTACGATATCCACCAGTACACTTCTAAAGGAAAAATTGCCGGCTTTGACCACGATTTGGATATCAACGTCATCTCTTCCTTAAAAAACAAAGAAGAAACCTTTAGAAAACTCTTTTTAAAACCTTAAAAGCATTTGTTTAGCATTTGCTTTTTCTTTTTGTGTTTGATTGTGATACAATATAGTAAGGATTTTTTGAAATAGAAATAGTTGGAGGAAATATATGCTCTCATGGTTAGCACGCATTATTAAAGGGATTGTGATTGCTCTTGGATTTATCTTACCGGGAATTTCCGGAGGGGTTCTAGCAGCAATCTTAGGAATTTATGAACGGATGATTGGCTTTCTGGCCCATCCCTTTAAAGACTTTAAAGAAAATGTTTTGTACTTTATTCCAGTTGCCATCGGTATGCTTCTGGGAATCGGCTTATTTTCTTACCCGATTGAATACCTACTTGAAAATTATCAGGTCTTTGTCTTATGGAGCTTTGCGGGCGCCATCATTGGTGCAGTTCCTAGCCTCCTCAAAGAATCAACTCGAGAATCTGACCGAGACAAGATTGATTTGGCTTGGTTCTGGGCAACCTTTATCATTTCTGGACTAGGACTCTATGCCTTAAATTTTGTCGTTGGAACCTTAAGTGCCAGCTTTCTTAATTTCGTCCTAGCTGGTGCACTGCTGGCTCTTGGCGTATTAGTTCCTGGCCTCAGTCCATCAAATCTACTTTTGATTTTAGGCCTCTATGCTCCCATGTTGACTGGTTTTAAAACCTTTGACCTCTTGGGAACCTTCTTCCCGATTGGAATCGGAGCAGGTGCAACTCTCATCATTTTTTCAAAATTGATGGATTATGCCTTAAATAACTACCACTCACGCGTCTATCATTTTATCATCGGTATCGTCCTATCAAGTACCCTTTTGATCTTGATTCCAAATGCAGGAAACGCTGAAAGCATCCAATACACAGGCCTTTCACTTGTTGGATATGTCATCATCGCCTTCTTCTTTGCACTGGGAATCTGGCTTGGTATTTGGATGAGCCAATTGGAGGATAAGTATAAATAATGGCAAAAAAAGTTAAAATCAAAAAAACATTGGTTGAACAAATCCTGTCTAAAGCAGGTATCCCACATCAGGGGATTCAAATCAATGCCCTTGAAGGTGAGCTTCCTCAAGATTATGAACGAGATCAGATTTTCAAAACCTTGGCGCTTTTAGGAGATAAAACCGGACCAATTATCGGAATTGTCCCTATCACTCAACACTTGTCTGAAAAGAAACTAGCCAAAATTTCTGGCAATAAAAAAGTGAGCATGATTCCCCAAAAGGACTTGGAAAAAACAACAGGTTATATTCATGGAGCTAATAATCCTGTTGGCATTCGTCAAAAACACAATTACCCCATTTTTATCGATAAGATTGCTCTAGACTTGGATCAAATGATTGTCTCTGCAGGCGAAGTTGGTCACAGCATTATCGTCGCGCCACAAGACCTGGCTAGCTTTGTAAAGGCTGACTTTGCAGATATCTTGGAGGACAGTAAGTAATGAAACTCTACTTTGTCCGCCACGGTCGTACCCTCTGGAACCAAGAAGGACGCTTTCAAGGTGCTAGTGGAGACTCTCCCCTTCTTCCTGAATCCATTGACACCCTAAAACAACTTGGCCAGTATCTCAAGGAGATTCCTTTTGATCAGGTTTATTCAAGTGATTTACCTCGAGCGGTCAAATCTGCTGAGATTATCCAAAGTCAACTCCAGAACCCCTGTCCTTTAGAAAGTGTTTCTAATCTTCGTGAATGGCAGCTGGGGAAGTTGGAAGGTTTGAAAATTGCAACCTTGGAAGCTATTTACCCGCAACAAATCAGAGCTTTCCGATCTAATCTTGCTCAATTTGACACTCAAATGTTCGGAGCTGAATCCCTCTATAGCACAACCCAACGGACCATCCAATTTATCAAATCACTCAAAGATAGTCCGGCTAAACGTATTCTAATTGTCGGACACGGCGCCAATCTTACTGCCAGTCTTCGTACTCTTCTAGGATATAAAGAACCACTTCTTCGTAAAGATGGCGGTCTAGCAAATGCCAGCCTGACAATTCTAGAAACCCATGATTTTGAAACATTCACTCTCAATACTTGGAATGATACTTCCTATCAATAACAGAACTTGATTTTAGTGTCAAGTTCTTTTTAGTTTTTAAAGATTATCCGTGAATTTCTTGGATATTTATGATAAAATGGGAGTATCGCAAAAAATGACTCATCGTATTCAATTTTGAGTAAAACTAGGAGGATCCCATGTCAACAGAACATATGGAAGAACTAAATGACCAGCAGATCGTTCGCCGTGAAAAAATGGCTGCGCTCCGTGAACAAGGAATCGATCCCTTTGGAAAACGCTTTGAACGTACTGCAAATTCACAAGAATTAAAAGATAAATTTGCTGATCTCGATAAAGAACAATTACATGATAAAAACGAAACAGCTACTATCGCAGGACGCTTGGTAACCAAACGTGGTAAAGGGAAAGTTGGATTTGCCCACCTTCAAGACCGCGAAGGCCAGATTCAGATCTACGTTCGTAAGGATGCTGTCGGTGAAGAAAATTACGAAATCTTCAAAAAAGCGGACCTTGGTGACTTCCTTGGTGTCGAAGGCGAAGTAATGCGTACAGATATGGGAGAGCTCTCTATCAAGGCTACTCACATCACACACTTGTCTAAGGCTCTTCGTCCTCTGCCAGAGAAATTCCACGGTTTGACAGACGTTGAGACAATTTACCGTAAACGTTACCTTGACTTGATTTCTAACCGTGAAAGCTTTGAACGCTTTGTCACTCGTTCAAAAATCATTTCTGAAATCCGTCGTTACCTTGACCAAAAAGGTTTCCTTGAAGTGGAAACACCTGTTCTTCACAACGAAGCTGGTGGAGCTTCTGCCCGTCCATTTATCACCCACCACAATGCCCAAAACATTGACATGGTACTTCGTATCGCGACTGAGCTTCACTTGAAACGCCTTATCGTCGGTGGTATGGAACGTGTCTATGAAATCGGCCGTATCTTCCGTAATGAAGGAATGGATGCCACTCATAACCCTGAATTTACTTCTATCGAAGTCTACCAAGCTTATGCAGACTTCCAAGACATCATGGACTTGACTGAAGGCATTATCCAACACGCTGCTAAATCAGTCAAAGGCGACGGCCCAGTCAACTACCAAGGAACTGAAATCAAAATCAACGAACCATTTAAACGTGTTCACATGGTTGATGCTATCAAAGAAATTACTGGTGTAGATTTCTGGCAAGATATGACTTTGGAAGAAGCTAAAGCTATCGCTGCTGAGAAGAAAGTTCCAGTTGAGAAACATTACACTGAAGTTGGCCACATTATCAATGCCTTCTTTGAAGAGTTTGTTGAAGAAACCTTGATCCAACCAACATTTGTCTATGGACATCCAGTAGCTGTATCTCCACTGGCTAAGAAAAATCCTGAAGACGAACGCTTTACAGACCGTTTCGAGCTCTTCATCATGACCAAGGAGTATGGTAATGCCTTTACTGAGTTGAACGACCCAATCGATCAGCTTAGCCGTTTTGAAGCCCAAGCGAAAGCTAAAGAACTTGGTGACGACGAAGCAACTGGCATTGACTACGATTACATCGAGGCCCTTGAATACGGTATGCCACCAACAGGTGGTTTGGGTATCGGTATCGACCGTCTCTGCATGCTTCTCACTGATACAACTACTATCCGTGATGTATTGCTCTTCCCAACAATGAAATAATACTCTTCGAAAATCAAATTCAAACCACGTCAGCGTTGCCTTGCCGTACTCAAGTACAGCCTGCGGCTAGCTTCCTAGTTTGCTCTTTGATTTTCATTGAGTATAAGCTCTTATCCTCTGGTACTTGCCAGAGGATTTTTTGATGCAAAAAGAGACTGAGTAAAAACTCAATCTCTATTTTTCACTTCTTTGGTTGCTACATCTTCTCCAAACCATTTTTGGCTGATTTCTTGGAACTTACCTTCTTTATAAAGTTGAACAAGAGCTTGGTTTAAAGCTTGGAATAATTTTTTATCTGCAGGTCTGACACCGACAGCAAAAGATTCACTTTCAAATCCAGCTGAAAAGACATTATAGTCATTTAATATCCCCTCAGACTGAAGATAGTAATTAGCATACACTCGGTCAATCAACAAGGCATCAATCCGATCATTTTTCAAATCAATCAAGGCTTCATTGAAACTCTGGTATTGATTGGCCTTCTGGTCTTTGACACGATTTTTCAATAAGTTTGGCTGGGCTTCAAAGTCTAAATAACCAGAGGACCCAGCTTGAGCTCCCAAGGTCTTATCCTTCATCTCCTCTACTGAATGAATTTGCTGGCTTTTCTTCGCAACCAGAACTTGCTGATTTTCCATATATGGAATGCTAAAGGCAACTTTCTCTCGGCGTTCATCAGTGGCAGAATAGCCATTCCAGATAACGTCTATGGTTCCATTTTGCAGTTCTGTCTCCTTCATATCCCAGTCGATTGGTTGAAATTGAACCTTAAAACCTAATTTTTCAGAGACAGCTTGTGCTAAATCAATATCAAAGCCTGTGTATTGGCCATTCTTTTCTTCAAATCCCATAGGTACAAAGGTATTGTCAAAACCAATAGTAATGGTCCCCTGATCTTGATACTTATCCCAGTTATCCTGCTTTGGATCGCTAGCCTTCTGAGTACAAGCTGTTAAAAAGAGTGTCAGGAGAGAAACCAATACTAAAGCAATTTTCTTATTAGTCATCGGCACCTCCTACTTGGGCTCAACCTTGAGAATCTGATCTGCGATATTTTCAGCGAACTGTAAATCGTGGGTAACGACAATCTGGGTCATGCCAAGTTCCCTATTTTGCAAGATCAGTTTTTCCACTTCCAAGCGCAACTCTGGATCCAGAGCAGAAGTCGGTTCATCGTAGCCAATGATTTCTGGGTCAATCATCATAGCACGCGCCAAGGCCACCCGCTGCTTTTGCCCACCAGATAATGAGAAAGGATAGGCATCTGCGTGCCCTGCTAGTCCTAACTGTTCCAAAAGCCCTCGCGCCTTCTGCTCAGCCTCATCCTGCTTCATTCCCACTGTTTTCACAGGCGATAAGGTCAAATTATCTAAAACTGATAAATGAGGGAAAAGTTGAAAATCTTGGAATACAAATCCCAGTAGATTGCGCTTCTCCAGTTCATCCAGTTCTAAAGATTCTCCATTATAAAAGATTTGTCCTGAATCAATGGTTTCAAGACCTGCAAGCATACGTAAGAGAGTTGTCTTACCTCCACCAGAAGGCCCAACGATAGCCAGGATTTGCTTTTCAGGAATTTTTAGACTGAAATTAGATAAAATTTGCTTTCCACCAAAGCCTTTATTGATATTTCGTAATTCTAACATGACAACCTCCTATCTATAGTAACTGTACTTCTTCTCAACTTTTTTGGCAAGAATGGTCACAATACCAATCAAAATCAAGTAAATGGCTCCTGCCAAGAACATAGGAACCAGACTAGCATCACGGTTGGCAGCTGTTCGACTCGCCAAGATAAGGTCTGAAAGTCCTAGAGCATAGACCAGAGAAGTATCCTTGACCAAACTCATGACTTCATTAAAGACACTAGGAAGAACAATCTTGGTTACCTGAGGCAAAATAATGTAGCGCACTGTGTCAAAAGGATTAAACTTCAAGACCTTAGCAGCCTCATATTGACCTTTAGGAATGGTATCAATCCCTCCACGGAAGATTTCAGCAAAGTAAGCCGCATAATTGAGAACAAAAGCAATAATAGCTGCAGGAAGACGGTCTAAACGAATCCCAATACTCGGGAGCACATAATAGATAAAGATCAATTGTAAGAGCAAGGGTGTGCCCCGCATGATCCAAATGTAAATGTTAATCAAATGATGGAGGGGATTCCAGTGGACTTGCAAGGCAAAGGCAATCAAAACGCCCAAGGGAATAGAAAAAATCAAGACCAGTGCAAACACCTGTAAAGTCATGCTTGCACCACTTAATAAGCTCGGCAATATCTCAAACAAATAAGACATACTGACACCTCCTAAAAATAATTGTTCCTATTATAGCATAAATAAACTAACTAACCAACTATTTTTGTAAAAAAATTCTTTTTTAACAGAAAAAGTGTAGTTTTTTGAATCTAGAATAGAACAACACAACTTCTAAAGCCTTGTTAGAGATTTGATTTGAATTCCCTAATCAATTTGTTCATATTCTATTTCAATACACTATAATTTATAAGCAAAAAAAGGACAAATTTTGCCCTTTCTCGATTTTAGCTTCTATTTGTTACAGTTAATTTAACTGATAATTAGAGTTCTATTTTCCTTATTTAAGATGGATTGTCTTTTTTAGTTCGTGCCAATCTCAGGGCACGATTTGGATTGAGACGATTAAATAGTTCTTCCAATTTCTTTTCATTCCAAACGTCTGCGGCAGAAACAAAATTGCCATCCGCATCTCGGAAAGATATCGGCTTATCTCCCATATCAATCTCCTAGTCTACAAATTCAAACTCAAATTTACCAATGCGAACCAAGTCCCCATCCTTAGCACCACGCGCACGAAGGGCTTCATCAACTCCCATACCACGAAGTTGGCGGGCAAATTTCATGACTGATTCATCACGATCAAAGTTAGTCATATTAAAGAGTTTCATGAGTTTTTCACCAGACAGTACCCATGTCGCATCGTCATCACGGCTAATTTCAAAGGCTTTTTCTTCCTCGTCAAAGCCGTAGTAAGCTTCTTCCTCCATATCTGACTCGTCGTAGAGCAAGAATTCTGGTGTCTTATCTAACAATTCAGCTGTCGCATCCAAAAGCGTTGCCAGCCCTTGCTTGGTTAAACCAGATATTGGGAAAATGGCTGGCAACTCTTCAAATTCATCGTAGTTTTCAGCTAATTTTTTCTTGAATTCTTCAAGATTTTCCTGACTCTCAGGCATATCCATCTTATTGGCTACGATAATCTGTGGACGCTCCATGAGACGAAGATTGTATGACTCCAACTCCTTGTTAATAGCAAGATAATCCTCATAAGGATCACGTCCTTCGCTAGCTGACATATCAATGATGTGAAGTATGACACGTGTACGCTCGATGTGACGGAGGAACTGGGTTCCCAAACCAACACCTTGACTAGCACCTTCAATCAAACCTGGTAAATCAGCTACTGCAAAGGATTCACCTGATTGGGTACGAACCATACCTAAATTTGGCACAATAGTGGTAAAGTGGTAGGCACCAATTTTAGGTTTAGCTGAGGTAATAACACTTAAAAGTGTTGATTTCCCAACAGATGGGAAACCTACCAAACCAACATCTGCCAAGATTTTTAGTTCCAATTGTAACTCACGTTCCTGACCTGGTTCCCCATTTTCAGAGATTTCAGGTGCAGGATTTTTTGGTGTCGCAAAGCGAATATTTCCACGACCACCGCGACCACCGTGGGCTACAATAAATTCTTGACCGTGTTCAATCAAATCTGTCAAGATCTTGCCAGTCTCTGCATCACGAACAGTTGTACCTTGTGGTACTCGAACTCTAAGATCCTCTGCACCACGACCATGCATCCCTTTGGTCATTCCTTTTTCACCAGAATCAGCCTTGAAATGACGATTGTAGCGGAAATCCATCAAGGTACGCAAACCTTCGTCTACAACGAAGACCACATTTCCTCCACGACCACCATCACCACCCCAAGGACCGCCATTAGGGACATATTTTTCACGGCGAAAGGCAACCATGCCATCACCACCATTACCAGCCTTGACCTTGATCTTGGCTGTATCTAAAAACATACTCATTTTTTCTTCTCACTTTAAAAAAGGGCTGGGAAATCCCAGTCACAAAATTTTCTTGAATCTATTTTATAGATTACTGAGGGCACCAATTGCAGTTGCAAAAATTCCCAAAATACTTGCTACTAACATGATAAGCACGATAAGCAAGGTTAATTTCTCAAACATAGTTTTTTTACGTTTTCCATTATCTCCAAATGCCATTTTTATCTCCTTCGTTACATTCTATTTTCTATTATCTTAGCATGAATTGAGCTAGTTTTCAATAGTCACTTGCTACTGGTGCAATAATCCATAAAATGATATAGGCTATAATTCCCGCTCCGTAACAGCAAGCAAGAACACCCCATATTACGCGAACGATAGTAGGATCCGTATCAAGATAATGGGCCACTCCTGCACAAACACCTGCAATCTTTTTATCATGACCACTTCTCATTAATTGTTTTTTCATAACTTGTCCTCTTTCTATTCTTCATGGTCTTTCCAATAATCTCTTATGCTGATTAACTGTGTTTTTGAAGCCTTCAGCATGCGTCTAGAGCCTTTTACGGGCACAGCAACCACCTGTTGTGGAAGATACAAAACTGTCTTAAAGATACGCTGACTAACCGTATCATCTTTGGCTAAATCTTTCTCGAAATTATTTGAAATAATGGCATCCAGATAAAACTCATGCACTCGTTTCCCAAAGTTCTCAGCTGAAATCTCATACAATTTCTCTGATAAAGTATGCTCATTCATATCTGGCGTTGCAATCAGGGCTTCCAAAATAGCACCAGCCAAATCATGTTCTCCATAGTACAAGGTTCCAAACATTTTATCACTGATAAGATTGTCCAGATAAGGATTTCCATGTGCAATGACAGGTGTCCCACTAGCCAAACTTTCCAAGTAGGTCAAGCCTTGGGTTTCACTTGTCGATGCCGAGATGAAGAAATTCGCCGCCTTATAATAAAGAGCCGTCTCACTAGGAGCAATCATACCTGTAAAGATGACGGAGTCTTGAATCTCTAGTTTCAGAGCTTGCTCTTTGAGGTCATTCAGATATGGGCCATCCCCGGCAACTACCAGTTTAACCTTGTCTTCTTCTTTCAGAACTTCTGCAAAGGCTGCTAGTACTGCTTGAATGTTTTTCTCATAGGAAATTCTGGAAAGGCTAAGCAACATCTTTTCATTATCTTGAATTCCTAATTTACTACGCACTTCTTTTAAATTTTCTTGCTTGATTTCTGGACGCTCAAACTTAGCTAATTCAATCCCAGTTGGAATGACCCGCTTTTCAACCTTGACCTTATAGTCAGATAGCAAGTCACGGACAATCTCACTCGGGCAAATAACCCCATCCACATCATGCAAGAAACCTCTAACCAGATACTTGACCATACTAGGACGAATCAACATCCCCTTGGCAATATAATGGACATAGTCTTCATACTGGGTGTGATAGGTATGAATGACGGGAATTTCCAATTCACGCGCAATCCAAATCCCCAATAAACCAAGAGAAAATTCTGTCTGAGTATGGATAACATCCAGTTGATACTGTTTAGCAATTTCAAGCGCCTTGCTAAATCCTCGGTAGGCAAAACGACGATCCTTAAAAGCAAAAAAAGGAACACTTGGAATGCGGATAATTTGCCAATCTTCATAGCGATTGACATCCTTATCCGTCGTCGTAAAGATAAAAACAACATGCCCCTGCTTTTCAAGTTCTGTTTTCAAGGTTCGAATACTGGTCGCAACACCAGAAACCTGAGGAAAATAGGTATCTGTAAATAAACCAATTCGCATAGATTACCTCACTTTTTATTTTCTCCCTAAAGTGGCTTGTTTCTCATAAAAGTCCAACCAGATTTGTAACAGATGCTCTTCAGAATACTCTCTAGAAATATTCTTAGCTTTTTCTTTGAGGTCTTTTAAGGCAGCAGGATTTGCTTGATATTCTAAAATAGCCTCTTTCATCTCTTCTCTATCTGCTGTCGCCCGATAATTTCCCTCCAAAATCACCTTATAGAGATCCAAATCACGCAACATAATAGGAGCCTCGCAACTAGCCGCCTCTAAAATAGTCATAGGAAAGAGCTCATTGTAACTAGGTAACAAGAAAAGATCCGCTAGGGCATACAATTCGCGCATTCGCTCTGGTGACACGATACCTGGAAAAATCAAATTTTCAGGCGGATTATCCATCATTTTCTTGTAGCGTTCATAACCATCTGTCATACCACCAAAAGAGAAACCACCCGCCCAGATAAAGGTAATCTGAGGTAATTCCTCAGCCAGACGGATAAAATCATCAATCCCTTTGCGTTTCTGGACTTGACCAGCACCTACTACGATAAACCGATTGTCAGTAACGCCAAGTTCTGTTCGCAGTCTGACTATCTCTTCTTGTGATAGAGGATGCCATTTTTCCTTATTGACAAAATTAGGAATATAAGTTACTTTTTCACGGGGAATACCAGCTGCCACCAAATCCTCAATAAACATAGGATTGACCACAACCAAGTGCTCCATCCGGTTGTAAAAAGAAAATACATAACGTTTGACAATTCCCTTTAAGAAAAATGGAATTTTCAAACTCCCCTCAAGTGTATCAGGCAAGAAATGTACATAGCCAATTTTCCTCCCTGAGCGTTTCTTTTGGAATGTTGATAAATAATAGGGGAAATCAATTGTATGAAAGTGAGTCACATCTGCCTCGATTGGAAGATTTTCAGTAACAATCAATTGATCCTTGGCATCACGATGAAGAAGACGAACTAATTCACGGTAGGCACCTGAAACTCCTTGCCCTGCTACTTTCTCACTTGAACTCAACATATTGATGCGTAATTTCTTTTTTTCCATGACTACTATTATATCATTTTCTTTGAATAAAATCAGCAAAAGAAAGGAGAGACTAGAGGAAAAGAGGGGGAAATTTCCTCGCTTTTCCAATAATCTCTCACATACTTTTATATGTTTACTTAATGCCTAGGGCAATGCGTGCATAGCGACTCATTTTTTCAACAGTCCAAGCTGGATACCAAACTAATTTGACCTCAGTATCCGTTACTTCTGGCACCTCTGTCATGGCATCATAAATCTGGTCTGTCAAAAGGTCCGCTAGGGGACAACCCATAGTTGTCAAAGTCATATCAATCTCTGTTTGCCCTGTGTCACCATCAAAACGAATCTCATAAATTAAACCAAGATTGACAATATCGATTCCCAACTCAGGGTCGATAACTTCTTCCAAGGCTGATAAAATTCGTGTTTTGATGTTTTCAATTTGTTCTTCTGTGTAAGCCATGTTTATCCTCACTCTTAGTCTTCAATAAAATCACGAAGCGGTTTGCTGCGACTTGGTTGGCGTAGTTTTCTCAAAGCCTTAGCTTCAATCTGACGGATACGCTCACGGGTTACGTTAAAGACTTTACCCACATCTTCAAGGGTGCGCATTTTTCCATCATCTAGACCAAAACGTAGACGCAGAACATTTTCTTCACGGTCTGTAAGAGTATCCAAGACCTCATCCAACTGCTCACGTAAGACGATACGAGTTGTGTAGTCTACTGGATTTTCAATCACTTCGTCTTCGATAAAGTCCCCAAGATGGCTATCATCCTCTTCACCAATCGGTGTTTCAAGAGATACTGGTTCTTGGGCAATCTTCAAGATTTCACGCACTTTGTCAGGAGTCATATCCATACGTTCAGCGATTTGCTCTGGCGTTGGATCTTGTCCCAATTCTTGAAGGAGATTACGCTGTTCACGAACCAATTTATTGATGGTTTCAACCATGTGGACTGGGATACGGATGGTACGAGCTTGATCCGCAATAGCACGAGTGATGGCCTGACGAATCCACCAAGTTGCATAAGTTGAAAACTTGAACCCTTTAGAATAGTCAAACTTGTCAACCGCCTTCATCAAGCCCATATTTCCTTCTTGAATCAAGTCAAGAAACTGCATACCACGACCAACATAGCGTTTGGCAATAGAAACAACCAAACGAAGGTTAGCTTCCGCAAGACGTTGTTTGGCTTCGATATCGCCAGCTTCAACAGCCAGTGCCAATTCTTTTTCCTCTTCATTGGTCAAGAGAGGAACGACCCCGATTTCTTTCAAGTACATACGGACAGGGTCGTTGACCTTAGCCGAAGTTGAACCAATCAAATCCTCATCGCTAAGTTCTGGTTCTTCTTCAGCACTAAGAACACGTGCACTTGGATTTCCTTCGTTATCTGTGATAGAAATCCCTGCATCCTGAATCCGTTGCAAGAGATCTTCAATCCCATCAGCATCCAAGGTAAAAGGAATAACCAGACTAGCATTGATTTCATCATCTGTTGCTGTCCCTTTTTGCTTATGATTACGGATAAATTCTGCTACTTGCACGTCAAATGTTGTTACTTCTTTTTGTTTTGTTGCCATTGTTACTCCATTCTTCTCTTTTGTGAAATTAAACGTTCCAATTCTTCTAAGGCTGTGTCGGTATCTCCTACATGGCTAGCTTCCTGCACCTTCTTTTTGATTCTCATATTGTCCTGATTCAAGAGAGCCTTGTTTCGAGTCATTTCTACTTCACTAAGTTCCTGCGGTGACATCTCAGCAGGTAAATCCTGAGCTAAGACTTGATACCAAGCTCTTTCAACTTCCTCTGTCTGTTCTGCTAAAACTTCTGGAGGAAGATTGCCATACTGACCAAGCAAGTCATATAAGACCTGAAATTCAGGTGTGTCAAATGCAAAACCTTCTCGCAAACGGTAATCGTTCAAAACAAGAGGAGATTCCATCATTCGATAAAGTAGATGGGCTTCTGCCCTCATAATAGCCGATAACTGCTTGGTGACAGGCATAGTGATTGTCGTCGGTCTGGAAATCCCTTCCATGCGATTCTGCCTTTGCGCCTGACGACTCTCATTAATAATCTGCTCAATCTGGGCATAATCAAAAGATGCCAGACTGTCAGCTAAAATATGAATATAGCTATTTTGAGCAGTGATAGACTTTTCTTGAACAATCAAGGGAGCTATTTTTTCAATAAACTCAATCTGAGCCTGCAGATTTTCACTATTTTCAGGCTTGTACTGATGAATGTAAAACTCAATCGGACTAATACGAGTTTTCGTTAATAGATAGGCCAAGTCTTCTGGTCCATTTTTTTGTAGATACTCATCTGGGTCCAAGTTATCAGGCATGCTGACGATTTGCACAGGCATATCACCAATTTCATCCAAGGCTTTCAAAGTCGCAGCTTGCCCAGCCTTATCGCCATCGTAAACAAGAACCAACTTCTTGGTTAACCTTTTCAGATGCTCAACATGCTCTCGACTCAAGGCTGTTCCCATAGATGCGACAGCATTTTCGATTCCAGCCCGATAGGCTGCAATGACATCCATGAACCCTTCCATCAGGTAAATCTCACTGGCTTTTCCAGAAGATTTTTTTGCCCTATCCATATGATATAATTCGTAACTTTTGTTAAAAATTGCAGTTGATCGGCTATTTTTATACTTAGAAGTTTGTGAATCCGTTTTCTGCCAGATACGACCTGAGAAGGCAATAACCTTTCCCTGATCATTTGTCAGGGGAAACATGATGCGATTGTGAAAGGTGTCTACAAATTGATTAGCATCTGAGAGGTAAAATAGCCCTGAATCTAGGAAATCCTCTTCACGATACTGACCAGACAAACGCTGGTAGAGATAGTTTCGTTCTGGAGGTGCCAAACCAATCCGAAAATGCTTGAGCACTTCATCTGTCAAACCACGCTGATAAAGGTAGTTTCTGGCCTCCTCCCCCATGGTCGTTGTCATGAGAATAGCATGATAAAATTTGGCAGCATCTTCGTGCATATCATAAAGAGCTTGGTGAGGCGAGGCTGGCCTCTGCTCACTATAAAGCGGTTTTTCAACCTCAATTCCAACACGCTGACCTAAAATTTGGACAGCCTCCATAAAGGGAACCCCTTGGTACTCCTCGATGAATTTAAAGACATCACCTGAGCGACCACAACCAAAACAGTGATAAAACTGCTTGTCCTCTACAACGTTGAAAGAAGGTGTTTTTTCACCATGAAAAGGACAGAGCCCTAGATAGTTCCGTCCTGCCTTTTGTAAAGAAATCACATCTCCTATGACTTCCACAATGTTGGCATTGTTTTTGATTTCTTCAATGACTTGTTTGTCAACCATACACAATACCTCCATGTTATCATAGTTTACTTTATATAGTATACTTTATTTCAGAAAAAAAGTAAACCATTTCACTCATTTTCCCTACTTTATTCAAAGAGTTGATAATAATCAGAGATTTTCATTTTTGCTTTTTCTTCTTGGTTCAAATCTTGGATAATTCGTCCTTCTTTCATGACAATCAAACGATTGCCATATTTGAGAGCATCTTCCATGTGATGAGTAATCATAAGAGCTGTCAGCTGGTCTTTCTTGACAAATTCATCCGTCAATTCCATCAAGGCCACACTGGTCTTTGGATCAAGAGCTGCAGTATGCTCATCTAGCAAGAGTAATTCAGGACGTTTCAAGGTTGCCATCAAGAGACTCAAAGCCTGTCTTTGTCCACCTGATAAGAACTCAATCGGTGTATTCAAGTGTTTCTCAAGACCGTTTCCCACTTTTTCAATAGTTGACTGAAACTCATCCTTATAGCTAGCCAAACGTCTTGGAAAGAGTCCACGCTTTTCACCACGAAACTTGGCGATTAAGAGATTTTCAGCCACTGTCATACGAGGGGCTGTCCCCATCTTGGGATCTTGGAAAACACGAGACAGATACTTAGCTCGCTTCTCTGGTGAAAACTTGGTAACATCTTCACCTAAAATACGAATAGTTCCACTGGTTAGTGATAGGGTTCCTGCAATGGTGTTAAAGAGGGTCGATTTACCAGCACCATTTCCACCTAAAATCGTGATAAAATCCTGTTCAAAAATTTCTAAGGAAACATCATTTAAAATAATCTTTTCTTCATCAAAGCCATTTTTAACGACTTTGGTTGCATTTTTTAATTCTACAATGGCTGTCATTTGCTTAACTTGGCTCCTTTCAAGATGGTTTGCTTAAATGTTGGAATCATGAGGCAGACTGCTAAAATCACGGCGCTGTACAAACGAAGGTAACTTGTATTAAAGCCAAGCGCAATAACTGCCCACACTAAGAATTGATAAGCGATAGAACCTACAACGATGGTAACCAGACGTTCTGCCAAGCTCAAACTCTTGAAGATAACTTCTCCAATAATCAAACTTGCAAGCCCCACAACGATAACCCCGATTCCTCGAGATACATCGGCATACCCTTCTTGCTGGGCAATGAGAGCTCCTGCAAGGGCAATCACACCATTTGATAAGACCAAGCCCATGAGCTCCATGCGTCCAGTATGAATCCCGAAACTTCTAGCCATATCAGGATTGTCACCTGTAGCAATATAGGCTTGTCCGAGTTTAGTGTCCAAGAAAAAGAGCATGAGAGCAATGACAATACTCACAAAGATAAGACCTGTCAAGAGTTGGTTCAAATCCGAATCAAAAGGCAAGGCATCTTGAATTTGCTTGGTTCCAAGCAATCCTAAATTTGCACGTCCCATAATCAAGAGCATAATAGAGTGACAAGAAGTCATCACCAAAATCCCTGAGAGCAAGGTTGGGATCTTCCCTTTTGTATAAAGAAGTCCTGCTGTCATACCAGCCAAACAACCTGCTCCTACAGCAACAAGTGTCGCTAGAAATGGGTTCACGCCTTTCGTTATCAAAGTGACAGCAACAGCTCCTCCAAGAGGAAAGGAACCTTCTGTCGTCATATCTGGAAAGTTCAAAATCCTAAATGTCATAAAGATTCCCAGACCTAGAATAGCCCAGATAAATCCTTGAGAAATAATAGATAATATCATCTGTTTCTTAACCTTTTCTATATGCTTTCTATTGTAAAAAATTGGAGGAGATGTCCCCAACTCCTCCATTACAGATTATTCGATCACTTGTCCTGCTTCTTTTAGAACAGATTCAGGAATCGTAATACCTAGCTCTTGTGCCAATTTTTTGTTAATTACTGACTTACCAGTTGAAAAGACATTGACTGGTGTATCAGCTGGTTTTGCACCTTTCAAGACTTGCGCAATCATTTTACCTGTTGCCACACCAAGGTCATGTTGGTCAACTACAACTGATGCCAAACCACCTATTTCTACCATGGCAGTAGCACTTGGATAAATTGGCTTCTTAGAACTTTGATTACTAGAGACAACCGTTGGAAATCCCGATGCAATGGTGTTATCAATCGGAACCCAGATAGCATCGACCTTGCTAGTCATAACGTTAACTGTTGAAGCAATTTCATTTGTTGAAGGAACTGCAAATGTTTCTACTGTCAAACCTGCTTTTTCAGCATAAGCCTTAAATTCTTCGACCTGTGTTTTTGAATTGTCTTCACTACTTGAGTAAAGAGCTCCTATTGTTTTCACATTTGGTGTTAGAGCCTTGATGAGTTCAACTTGTTGTTGAGCTGGATTGTGGTCAGATACTCCTGTGATGTTGCCACCTGGTTTTTTCAAATCTTTAACCAAGTTAGCACCAATTGGGTCTGTAATCGCGGCCATGATAACTGGTAGGTCTTTTGTTGCACTAGCCAATCCTTGAGCAGCTGGTGTTGCAATACCGACAACCAAGTCATTGCCGTTTGCAACCAACTGTTTACTCATTGTCGCAACCTTACTTTGATCACCTTCTGAGTTCATAAAGTCAATTTTCAACTGATCATCTTTATAGCCTTCTTCTGCAAGTCCGTCTTGAATCCCTTTATAAATCAAGTCAAGAGACGGATGGCTTACAAACTGGAGGACACCAACTTTGGCAACTGTCTTCTCATTCTTAGCTTCTGGTTTATTCATTGAAGAGTAAATCAAGCTTCCTGCTACTAAGACTGCTAATGCAGCGATAATTCCAATTAAACGTTTATTTTTCATTCTATTTCTCCTTTTTAATTCCTTTAAACTACTTCACTTATCTGAACAAGCGACGCCATCGTTTTCTTTCCATACTAACCTCCATCAAAAAAGTCCTCACACAAAAAACTTGTGTGAGGACGTCGATGCGCGGTACCACCTCAATTATAGGGAATTTCCCTATCACTCTGTCTCGCAATAACGAGATGCACTATAAGGTGTGCTCACCGAATTTTTATGATTTCAAATTCTAAATAACATCCAGCCCAATTTTCATCATCATCACTTATCTGTTTTCAGCTACCACAGACTCTCTAAAAAGTTTGAATGATTACTTTTCTGAATGGTTAAATTATATCATTTTTCAATTACTTGTCAAGACTCTTTTAGTATTTTTTTGAACTATTCAAAAACTTCCCCTATAGAAAAGAGGAAGTTTGATAGGTATCAGCCCGAATTACGCAATCCTGTCGCAATTCCGTTGATGGTTGTATGGATTAATTTTTCTTGATCGCTTGATAATTCTCCTCGACGTTGACGTTTAATCAACTCTAACTGGATATAGTTAAGGATATTAAAGTAAGGCATACGATAATCCAAACTTACTTTTAGATATGGATTTTCAGCCAAGAGTTCATCATATCCTTCGATAGCCAAGATGACTTCCTTGGTAACTTGCCACTCATTTAAAATAGTCTCATAAATTGCTTTTACTTGATCATCCTCACACAGTTTAGCATATTCAAAAGCAATGTTCATATTTGATTTTGACAAGACCATATCGACATTTGAAAGCAGCGATTGGAAGAAAGGCCAATTTTGATACATATCACGCAAAATTTCAATATTTTCCGGATTTTTATCGATAAATTCTTTGAAGCTTGATCCGACACCATACCAGCCAGGGAACATGACACGACTTTGCGACCATGAGAAGACCCAAGGGATAGCTCGCAAACCACCAATTTCAGTAATTGTCTTACGAGCAGCTGGACGAGAACCAATATTAAAGCTTGAAATAGCCTTGATTGGACTTGATTCAAAGAAATAATCATAGAAATGGTCATTACCAAAGACCAAATCACGGTAGATATCGTAACTACGGTCCACCACTTGATCCATAATAGCTTCATAACGATTGGAGGTATTAGTATCGCTCTTCTTCTGAGTAATCATACGGTTAATGGCTGCAGATACTAGCATTTCAAGGTTATAGTAGGCTGCGTCTTTGTTACCGTATTTATTGCCAATTACTTCACCCTGCTCCGTCAAGCGGATACGATCCTTGATAGACTTGAGCGGTTGAGATGTGATGGCTTCATAGGTTGGTCCACCACCACGACCGACAGTCCCACCACGACCATGGAAGAAGGTAACCTTAACGCCAAATTCATCTCCGATAGCAGTCAATTGTTGTTGAGCCTTGTAGAGGGTCCAACATGATGATAGGTAGCCACCATCTTTATTACTGTCAGAGTAGCCAAGCATGATTTCTTGGTAGTTATTACGCGAAGCAATCCATTTCTTAGCAAGAGGAAGTGAAAGGTATTCTCTCATGGTTTCTTCTGAGTGGTCCAAGTCCTCAATTGTTTCAAAGAGAGGAACAATTTGGACACGGGCTCTTTCTTTATCAACTAACCCTACTTCTTTTAGCAAGATAGCCAATTCCAACATGTCTGATACGCTGGTTGCATGTGAAATGATGGTCTGACGAATGACATCATCTCCCAACTTATCTTTCAACTTACGAGCAGCCTTAAAGATTGCTAATTCTTTTTCAAGTAACTCTGATTTTTCAACATGAGTGGCAGAAAGAATACGTGGATCTTCCTCTAATTCTTTCAAGAGAAGCTGGCATTTTTCTTCTTCACTGAGTTCGCTATAATGAGAATGAATACCCGCTGATTTCAAGAGTTCAGCTACACAGGCTTCGTGAACACTAGAATCTTGACGCATGTCTATAGATGCCAAATAGAAACCAAAAATTTCAACTGCCTGAATCAGCTCAACAAAATCACCAGAAATCAGTGCTTCACCCTTGTTTTCCAAGAGGGAATCACGAATGGTAATTAAGTCCTTATAAAAATCATTAGCTGTTTCATAGCGAGCACCAACTTCCTTATCCTCAATCAGATAGGTTTTTGTTGCTTGGATTTTTGATTGAATATCAAACAAGGCACGACGATACAGCTCTTTTTCACGATAAATCGAGTTGTCCTTGGATTGACGAGCCATTTCTCTAACTTGCTTGCTTACATTGACAATACTGGTTGAGAGAGAGAATTCACGATAAAGTTGGTAAATCTTTTCATCATAGTAGTTCATGATGACTTCACACTGAGTCATAGCAGATTGTTTCAAGGTATCCGCTGTAACAAAAGGATTACCATCACGGTCTCCACCAATCCACATACCCATAGTAATGGGTTTTGGATGTTTCAACTCTAAGCCGTGTTTTTTAGCCAGACGCTTGTACTCAGCAGTCAAATGAGGAACTGCCTTCAGGAATGAACTATTGTAGTATTCCATGACATTCGTTATTTCATTGGTTACTTTCAATTTCTTTTCACGAATCATATCTGTCTGCATGATAATCTCAATGTAACGACGGAGATCATTATGCCATTTTTCCTTATTAATCAAGCCTAATTTCACATCACGGTACTTACGCAAGAGGGTATGAATATGGTTAGTTAAATCCAACATACTCTTACGTTGCACTTGTGTTGGATGGGCTGTTAAAACAGGGACAACATTCAAGTGTTCTAGAATTTCAACCGCGTTTTCTTTTTCCGCAACCATTTTGATCGTTGCTGATAATTTACCAAGATAATCTTGATCGATATTATTTTGATGGTTGATTTCATAGGCTAAATCCACGTCTTCAGAAATATTAATCAAAAGAGGCAAGATAGAGAAATAGCGTGAAATATAAGCCATTTCATCATTTGTCAGACTAGTAACTAATTGGTTCAAACCTTGATAATCTTCTTGAGTTGACAATTCCTTCAACTGCATGATTTTTTCAAAAGTCTCTGGGGCAAGCATATTTTTAGTGATATCTTCTAACAATTCTGTTAAAATCAATACTTCTTCTTGCACGACAGCTTTATTACTATAGTTTTCTAATTTTTGAAGAGACATAGGTAATCCTTTCCACTCTCAGCTCTACATATAGTTTGATGAGTGAGCTTCTAACTCCTCATATAATTGGGCACGTTTTTCACTTGCATCAATATTTAAGACAAAGGCGATGGCTACAGACAAGACTAGGAGACTGTTCCCTCCTTGTGATAAGAAGGGGAAGGTTACTCCTGTCGAAGGAATAATGCCAGAAATTCCACCGATATTGACAAATACCTGTACCAGCATCATCCCCCCAACCCCAATCGCCATCATAGAATTAAAGGGATTCTTAGCACGAATACCGACTAGGATAATTCGTAAAATCAGGAAAAAGACAAGTGCTAAAATCAAGCTGGCTCCCACAAATCCAAACTCTTCAATAACAATTGAAAATACAAAGTCTGTATGTGCCTCTGGTAAATAACCACGTTTTTCTATTGAATTTCCTAAGCCTAGACCAAACCACCCACCATTTACCATGGCAAAGTAGGAATTTGCAAGTTGGTGACCAGCTCCTGCCAAGTCAGCAAAGGGATTAAAATAAGCACTGAAACGCTTGGCTACATATCCAAATACTGGAACTTTTGAAAACTTATCAACTCCTATAAAAGAAATAAGTGATAAGGATAAGGCAGAAATTCCAACTAAAATTCCAAAAAAAGCAAGAAACCATCTATAAGCAATCCCACTAACTGTGTACATAATCAAGGCAACCAAAGCTAGGATGGTAGCATTCCCCAAATCTGGGAAAATAGCCAAACTTCCTATCATGACCAAGAGGACAAAACGCCAATCATTAAAAGCACGAGGAAGCCACTGATTCTGTGTCAACACTTGAAAATCATAAATAGCTATATCCTCTTGTTGTTTGGAAAATTTATTTGCTAGATACCAAATAATAATAATTTTCAAGTATTCGGCTGGCTGAATGGTCAAAGGTCCTACTGAAATCCAACCATAGGCTCCATTGACTGGCGTACCAATTATCCGAGCCATAGCTAATAGAATCAGCTCAACGAACATAACGATAAATAAAAGACGTTCGTTTCGTAAAAAATTCAGTTTCAATTTGTATATCAAGGCAATCAGTATCAAACTAAATATCCAAAACAGTCCCTGACTTCGGACCAATTGCAGTGCACTTTGGCCTTCTTGAATTAAAATAGCACTGGTTGTCGAATAAACCACAATCAAGCCCAAAATAGATAAAAGTAAGTAAGGAACTAGAATAGAATAATTTAATAGGTGCCTTTTACTAATCTTCATAGTATCACCACTCTAATGAGAACAACACAATTGCTTCCCAAATTCCGTTTGTTTTCTAGTTTTGATTGCTATTATACCATTTTTTCCGAAAGAAAAAAACTCTTATCCATCAGATAGACTATTTTTGTCATAAGAAAAAGAGCACTTGGCCCTTTTCTGTTTTATTCTTTTGATGAACTACTTGAGCTTGAATCTCCACCACCGATATATTGAGTGAAGATATTTTGGAAGGCTTGGTCTTTAACCTTGATATTAGCTGCTTGTAATTCTTTTCCGATAATGCTTTGAACAAATGTTGAATCATTTTGTTTTTGAGTCAAGATAACAGTTTTTAATTTTTCTTTGTAGTCATCAAGATTAGATGATTTTTCTGTTTTCTTAGTGAGTTTTACAATGTAATATTGGCTGCTGTAGGCTTGTGTACCAGCGGCTGTAATCACATCAGAAACACCGTTTACATCTAAAGCGAAAGCTGCTTTCTTAACTTGTTCTGGTACTTCTGTCGAAGCAGAGTCAAAGGTGATTTCTCCACCGTTTGCTTTGGTTTTTTCATCAGTTGAGTTATCTTTTGCTAATTGAGCGAAATCTGCCCCACTTGCCTTAGCTTTTTCGAGGACTTCTTTCGCTTTATCCTCATTATCAAGACGAATGATTTGAGCCGTTACATCTGGAGTATATTCATCAAAGGCTTTCTTATAAGCATCATCTGTCAATTCAGCCTCTGCTGCCTTCTTAACTGCCAACTCAACCAATTTACTTGTACGAATTTGAGCTTTACGTGTTTCAAGAGTCATGCCTGCTTGTGACAAAACACGTTGGTAGTTCTCACCATATTGTTTTTCTTCTTCGGCAATAGTATCGTTGACTTCTTTGTCATCTACTTCCGAACCATATTGTTTCTCAAATACTTTTTGGATGGTCAAGTTCAACAACACTTGTTGAGCTGAAGGGTTGCTTTTCACTTGCTCATAAAATTGATGTTCTGTGATAACATCCCCTTTCATACTGATAAGATCTGCTCCTTCTGAGCCTTTCGAACAAGCTGCTAATGTTGCTACTGATAATAGTGTAATGGCACCTGCCAATAGTTTTTTCTTCATGTCTACTCCTTTAAGATAAGTGTTACCCTATCTATTTTACTATATTTTCTTAAATTTTTCTGAAAATCATTCGCTGTCAGGCAATTGAACATCTGCTACATTTTTACGAAGCATGAGAATACCGTCTCCCAGAGGAACTAATGTTGCAGTGAGTCCTGGATTATCTAAAGTTGCGTCAAACAGTCTTTGAAGGCCTCGATAAATAGTTCGCTGACCACGACGGACTTCCATAATGTCCTTGGCAACATCACCACCTTGGAAAATATCATCCAAGACAACCACACCACCAACTTCCAAATGTTTGAGGATTTCTGGTAGAAAGACGATGTATTTAGACTTAGCAGAATCCATAAAGACGAAATCATAGGACTCTGTCAGGGTTGATAAGACATCTACCGCATCTCCTTCTAGGAGAGTAATTTGCTTGCGACTGTCAAACTGAGCAAAATTTTCCTTGGCAAAACCAATCATCTCTGGATTGCGGTCAATGGTTGTAATCTTGGCCTTTGGCGCATGTTCTGCCATTAAAAGAGCTGAAAAACCGATAGCCGTCCCAATTTCCAGAATATTTTTAGGCCGCATGGTTTCCATAAGAAAACGGAAGTAAGCAACCGTTTCATGAGGAATAATGGGAATATTTTCCTTACGGGCAAAGTCTTCCAATTCTTTCAAAGAACCTGTAACTTGCTTTTGACGCTGACGCATCAAGTTCACAATTTCTTCCTTGACAACAGGACGACGCATGTTGTGGTTGGCATTTTTACTATACGATTCAACCATCTTATGCCAATCCCAATTTTTCAACAAGGGCTTCAAACTCATTTAAACGGCGTTCAAAGACTGCAAAGGCATCGTTGAGGTAGTCTTCCTTCTCCATATCAACACCAGCTTTTCTCATGACATTAAGTGGGTAGTCAGACTTACCAGCCTTGAGATAATCAATATAACGGTCACGGTCTTCCTGACTACCATGAACAATTTTTTCAGCCAAAGCTGAGGCTGCTGCAAAACCTGTTGAATATTGGTATACATAGTAGTTATAGTAGAAGTGTGGAATACGTGCCCACTCGTATTGGATTTCAGGATTATCTTCCTTGCTCAAACCATAATACTCTTGGTTCAAGTCTGCATAGAGTTTATTTAGGAAATCACTTGTCAAGACTTCCCCATTTTGATCCGCTTGGTGGATGGCGTGTTCAAACTCAGCAAATTGAGTTTGTCGGAAAACTGTTCCACGGAAACCGTCCAAGAAGTTATTAAGAATAGCAAAGCGCGTTGCGTCGTCTTCCACTTCTTCCAACAATTTCTCCGTCAAGATATTCTCATTGGTAGTTGAGGCAATCTCAGCCAAGAAGATAGAATAATCTCCGTAAACATAAGGCTGCGTTTCACGAGTATAGCTTGAATGCATACTGTGACCTGTTTCATGAACAAGAGTAAAGAGATTGTCTAGATTGTCCTGCCAGTTAAGAAGCATAAAGGCATTGGTATCGTAAGAACCACCAGAGTAGGCTCCTGAACGCTTGCCTTGATTTTCGTAAACATCAATCCAACGCTCACTGAAAGCACGTTTAACACGGCTCAAGTAATCCTCTCCCAATACTGCCAAGGCATCTTCTGCTTTTTTCAAGGCTTCTTGGTAGGTAAAACTATATTCAACAGATGAAAGCGGTGTGTAGACATCGTACATCTTGAGGTCTGAAATCCCCAAAATCTTTGAACGAAGCTCAAGGTAACGATGCAAGAGGGGCAAATGCTTGCGAACTGCTGCTACCAAATTGTCATAAACACTTTCTGGAACAAAATTTGCTGCGAGAGCTGCATGACGAGCACTCTTGTAGTTGCGAACTTTTGCACGATAGTTTTGAACCTTAACATTTGTTTGCAAGGTTTTAGCATAAGTATGTTGGAATTGCTCGTAAGTTGCATAAAGGGCTTGATAAGCATCTCGGCGAACTTCACGATTTTTAGACTCCATCAAACGCATATAAACGCCATGTGATAATTGTACTTCGTTACCATCTTCATCTTTAACAAATGGAAAGACGATATCTGCATTATCTAAAATAGCGAAAGTTTCACTTGCCGAACCAAAGATTTCACTAGCTCCAGCTAATAATTCTTCTTCTCTTTGTGATAGAACGTGTTCCTTGCCTTGCAAAAGTTTGTCAAAATAGTGTTGATAAACCTGCAATTTTAGCTGAGCTTCTAAAAAGTCAGCATACTGCTCTTCACTGATTTCCATAAATTCAGGCTCATAGAATGAAAAGGCTTGGTCTAGCTGGCTATAGAGAGTCATGGCCTTGGCATAGTACTCTTGGTACTTGGCTTCACGTGTATCCTGGTCATTTTTCATATGAGCATAAACGTAAAGCTTCTCCATCTGGCGTTCCATTTCAAGAGAAAATTCAGTGATTTCTAGAAGGCTATCCGCACTATCTAGGAGATGGCCTTCATACTGGGCTACTGTCTCCAATTGTTCTGTTAAATCTTTTAAGGCTTCTTCCCAAGCCTGGTCAGTTGGGTAGATCGTTGATAGATCCCATGTATCTTTTTCATTTATTTCATTTCTTTGTAATACCATTAGATTCCTCCATCCTTTCTATTTTACCATATTTTTCAAGAAATATTGCTGATAAAAGGCTGGTGGATAAAGCTTTTGCCAATCATTTTGAGGATTTTCTTGATAATAGGTGTAAAAGTGCTGATAATAGCTATTCAAGTCTTGTTCAATCTGGAAAAATTTGCCCACTAGTGGTCTAATTTGGGGATACCATGCTTTTAGCTCATAAGTCAGGATATTCTCTCCCTTTTGATAGGCTTCTGCTTGTTCTTTCATCCAAAAGGGGTTTTGATAATACAATTGTTGCCGGATATAGCGACAGATGTCCTTATCTTGAGAAACTGTAAAATGCGATATTTTTTGTTTCTTATAGGGACACCGTAATATTTCCAATAAACTAGCTTGGCCATAGGGAAATTCCTTGATTTGATAATGGAGTTTACCTCGAAGATCTTGATAAATCAGGTATTTGAGTCTCAAAAGCTGTTTTTCCTTGTCTAATTCCCAAACATAAAAGCCCATGTTTTGACTAAAATAGAGAAAACCTTGTTGCAGACGAGTCAAACGCTCCTTGAGCCACAGTTTTTGACCCAGCAACCACAGTACTTGGTAACCCTGACTACGATAACCCTCACTTCGCTCCTTAAGAATTTTTTGAGATAAAGGACTACACTGAACCTCTAGAGCTAGATTACCATTTACAAATACATCCGCAATCTGTTTAAGTTCTGGCAACGGATATTCTAATTGCACCTCTGTCTCTTTTTTCAACCAGTGATAAAGGGATTCTTTATTTGCCAGATGTTCTGGACTTTCATTTTCAGAGGAATAATCACAGTCTTTTAAGGATTTATGGGCAAAATGAGTTCGTACTCTTGAACCTTGACGCAAACGGAGCTGACCTCCACAAGCTGGGCAGGTGTATTCTTGCTTCTCAAGCTTGTCTTCTAACACATTTACTAACTCTCCCCTAGCATCTCTCGCAACAAACATGATTTCCCTCCTTTTCTATATTATTCGTAAAAATTAATAATCGTGTTTTTAATTATAGAAAAAAGTGTAGTAAATCGAAATAAAATATAAGCAAATTGATATTATAGTTAGTTGAAATAATATGTAAACTAAGAGATTAGGAAAGTCAAATTAATTTCTAACAATGCTTCAGAAGTCATGTCCTACTATTCCAGTTTCAATACACTATATAATTGACAAAGAACCAAAATCTCCTAGCAATCAATGGACTACTAGGAGATTTTTTAAGAAATTCTATATAAGCTATAGAATCAAATACAAATTGTACTAAAAAATTAGATTAATTCATATATAAATTATACTTCTTCATCTTCTTTACGACGACGGCCTGCAAGACTAAGTCCAAGTACTGCACTTGCTGCAGCTGCTACCATAGTTACTGTAGAGTCTGCTGTACCTGTGTTTGGAAGTTGTCGATCTTTATTTATTGTAGTTTCAGATATTGAAGTTCTATCTGGCATTTCATTAGCACTACGGTCATAAGCGGGTTTAGCTGGTGTTTCTTCTGAAATACCGTTCACACTTCCTATATGGGCTGGAACTTCTGCAGTTGGTGGAATAATAACATTGCCTTCACCATCTGTACTACTTGTGCCGACTGAATCTGTATAGGCTGGGACTTCTACAGTTGGTGGGATAATCAAGTTGCCTTCGCCATCTGTACTGCTTGTGCCGACTGAATCTGTATAGGCTGGGACTTCTACAGTTGGTGGGGTAATCAAGTTGCCTTCGCCATCCGTACTACTTGTGCCGACTGAATCTGTATAGGCTGGGACTTCTACAGTTGGTGGGGTAATCAAGTTGCCTTCGCCATCCGTACTGCTTGTGCCGACTGAATCTGTATAGGCTGGGGCTTCTACAGTTGGTGGGGTAATCAAGTTGCCTTCGCCATCCGTACTACTTGTGCCGACTGGATCTGTATAGGCTGGGACTTCTACAGTTGGTGGGGTAATCAAGTTGCCTTCGCCATCCGTACTACTTGTTCCTACTGGTTCTGTATAAGCTGGGACTTCTACAGTTGGTGGGGTAATCAAGTTACCTGCGCCATCTGTACTACTTGTACCTACTGGATCTGTATAGGCTGGGACTTCTACAGTTGGTGGGGTAATCAAGTTGCCTTCGCCAGCTGTACTGGTTGTACCTACTGGAGTTACTGCTTCAATTGCTTTAACTCCTGTAGTTTGAGCGCCATCTACGCCTTCTTGATCTTTCGCTTCATTGATAGCGTTAACGGCTGCGATAGCGGCTTTCGCTACTTCGGCTTTCGCTGCTGCTTTTTCATCGTCGGATAATTTAGCGTTCTTATCAATTGAGGCAATCTTAGCTTCTGACGCTGTTTGGATGGCTTCTAGTGCTTTCTCTTTACCTACTGGAGTTACTGCTTCAATTGCTTTAACCCCTGTAGTTTGAGCGCCATCTACGCCTTCTTGATCTTTCGCTTCATTGATAGCGTTAACGGCTGCGACAGCGGCTTTCGCTACTTCGGCTTTCGCTGCTGCTTTTTCATCGTCGGATAATTTAGCATTCTTATCAATTGAGGCAATCTTAGCTTCTGACGCTGTTTGGATGGCTTCTAGTGCTTTCTCTTTACCTACTGGAGTTACTGCTTCAATTGCTTTAACCCCTGCAGTTTGAGCGCCATCTACGCCTTCTTGATCTTTCGCTTCATTGATAGCATTTACGGCTGCGATAGCGGCTTTCGCTACTTCGGCTTTCGCTGCTGCTTTTTCTGCATCTGAAAGTTTGTCGTTAGCTTCGATTGCTTTTGCTTTTTCTACTAATGCTGCATCTACTGCTGCTTTCGCTTTTTCTTTTCCTACTGGGTTTACTGCTTCTACTGCTTTTGTTCCTTCAGCTGCTTTTGCATCTACTCCAGCTTGATCTGTTGCTGCTTCGATTGCTTTCTTAGCTTCGTCTGCTGCTTTCTTAGCTTCGTCTTTCGCTGCTTGTTTTTCTGCATCTGAAAGTTTGTCGTTAGCTTCGATTGCTTTTGCTTTTTCTACTAATGCTGCATCTACTGCTGCTTTCGCTTTTTCTTTTCCTACTGGGTTTACTGCTTCTACTGCTTTTGTTCCTTCAGCTGCTTTTGCATCTACTCCAGCTTGATCTGTTGCTGCTTCGATTGCTTTCTTAGCTTCGTCTGCTGCTTTCTTAGCTTCGTCTTTCGCTGCTTGTTTTTCTGCATCTGAAAGTTTGTCGTTAGCTTCGATTGCTTTTGCTTTTTCTACTAATGCTGCATCTACTGCTGCTTTCGCTTTTTCTTTTCCTACTGGGTTTACTGCTTCTACTGCTTTTGTTCCTTCAGCTGCTTTTGCATCTACTCCAGTTTGGTCTGTTGCTGCTTCGATTGCTTTCTTAGCTTCGTCTGCTGCTTTCTTAGCTTCTGCTTTCGCTGCTGCTTTTTCTGCATCTGAAAGTTTGTTGTTTGCTTCGATTGCTTTTTCTTTTTCTGCTAATGTTGCATCTACTGCTGCTTTCGCTTTTTCTTTTCCTACTGGGTTTACTGCTTCTACTGCTTTTGTTCCTTCAGCTGCTTTTGCATCTACTCCAGCTTGATCTGTTGCTGCTTCGATTCCTTTCTTAGCTTCGTCTGCTGCTTTCTTAGCTTCTGCTTTCGCTGCTGCTTTTTCTGCATCTGAAAGTTTGTCGTTAGCTTCGATCGCTTTTTCTTTTTCTGCTAATGCTGCATCTACTGCTGCTTTCGCTTTTTCTTTTCCTACTGGATTTACTGCTTCTACTGCTTTTGTTCCTTCAGCTGCTTTTGCATCTACTCCAGTTTGGTCTGTTGCTGCTTCGATTCCTTTCTTAGCTTCGTCTGCTGCTTTCTTAGCTTCTGCTTTCGCTGCTGCTTTTTCTGCATCTGAAAGTTTGTCGTTAGCTTCGATTGCTTTTGCTTTTTCCGCTAATGCTGCATCTACTGCTGTTTTTGCTGCTTCTTTTACAGTATCTAAGTTTCCTGGTGTGTGCACTCCTTCGATTGCTGT
This sequence comes from Streptococcus sp. KHUD_015, assembly GCF_051106265.1. Taxonomy (GTDB): domain Bacteria; phylum Bacillota; class Bacilli; order Lactobacillales; family Streptococcaceae; genus Streptococcus. The sequence continues at coordinate 810,275 of NZ_CP193665.1, read as the reverse complement.
TACACCTGCTGTTTTAGCTTCAGCTACTTTATCAGCGTTTTCTGCTGCCGCAATCTTAGCTTCTTCTTCTGTTTTCTTAGCTTCTACAGCCTTAACTTTATCCGCTTTTTCTGCACTTGTCAAACTGTTATCGGCATTGATTTCATTCTTCTCTGCCTCTACTGCTTGAGCTAAAGCGTCTTTCGCTGCTGTCTTAATTGCTTCTAAGTCACCATTGTCATGAACTGCTTTAACTGCTGCTTCTCCTGCTGTTTTAGCTTCAGCTACTTTATCAGCGTTTTCTGCTGCCGCAATCTTAGCTTCTTCTTCTGTTTTCTTAGCTTCTACAGCCTTAACTTTATCCGCTTTTTCTGCACTTGTCAAACTGTTATCGGCATTGATTTCATTCTTCTCTGCCTCTACTGCTTGAGCTAAAGCGTCTTTCGCTGCTGTCTTAACTGCTTCTAAGTCACCATTGTCATGAACTGCTTTAACTGCTGCTTCTCCTGCTGTTTTAGCTTCAGCTACTTTATCAGCGTTTTCTGCTGCTGCGATCTTAGCTTCTTCTTCTGTTTTCTTAGCTTCTACAGCCTTAACTTTTTCAGCTTTCGCTGCACTTGTCAAACTGTTATCGGCATTGATTTCATTCTTCTCTGCCTCTACCGCTTGAGCCAAGTCGGCTTTCGCTGCTGTCTTAACTGCTTCTAAGTCACCATTGTCATGAACTGCTTTGACTGCTGCTTCACCTGCTGTTTTAGCGTCCGCTACTTTATCAGCGTTTTCGGCTGCTGCGATCTTAGCTTCTTCTTCTGTTTTCTTAGCTTCTACAGCCTTAACTTTTTCAGCTTTCGCTGCACTTGTCAAACTGTTATCGGCATTGATTTCATTCTTCTCTGCCTCTACCGCTTGAGCCAAGTCGGCTTTCGCTGCTGTCTTAACTGCTTCTAAGTCACCATTGTCATGAACTGCTTTGACTGCTGCTTCACCTGCTGTTTTAGCGTCCGCTACTTTATCAGCGTTTTCGGCTGCTGCGATCTTAGCTTCTTCTTCTGTTTTCTTAGCTTCTACAGCCTTAACTTTTTCAGCTTTCGCTGCACTTGTCAAACTGTTATCGGCATTGATTTCATTCTTCTCTGCCTCTACCGCTTGAGCCAAGTCGGCTTTCGCTGCTGTCTTAACTGCTTCTAAGTCACCATTGTCATGAACTGCTTTGACTGCTGCTTCACCTGCTGTTTTAGCGTCCGCTACTTTATCAGCGTTTTCGGCTGCTGCGATCTTAGCTTCTTCTTCTGTTTTCTTAGCTTCTACAGCCTTAACTTTTTCAGCTTTCGCTGCACTTGTCAAACTGTTATCGGCATTGATTTCATTCTTCTCTGCCTCTACCGCTTGAGCCAAGTCGGCTTTCGCTGCTGTCTTAACTGCTTCTAAGTCACCATTGTCATGAACTGCTTTGACTGCTGCTTCACCTGCTGTTTTAGCGTCCGCTACTTTATCAGCGTTTTCGGCTGCTGCGATCTTAGCTTCTTCTTCTGTTTTCTTAGCTTCTACAGCCTTAACTTTTTCAGCTTTCGCTGCACTTGTCAAACTGTTATCGGCATTGATTTCATTCTTCTCTGCCTCTACCGCTTGAGCCAAGTCGGCTTTCGCTGCTGTCTTAACTGCTTCTAAGTCACCATTGTCATGAACTGCTTTGACTGCTGCTTCACCTGCTGTTTTAGCGTCCGCTACTTTATCAGCGTTTTCGGCTGCTGCGATCTTAGCTTCTTCTTCTGTTTTCTTAGCTTCTACAGCCTTAACTTTTTCAGCTTTCGCTGCACTTGTCAAACTGTTATCGGCATTGATTTCATTCTTCTCTGCCTCTACCGCTTGAGCCAAGTCGGCTTTCGCTGCTGTCTTAACTGCTTCTAAGTCACCATTGTCATGAACTGCTTTGACTGCTGCTTCACCTGCTGTTTTAGCGTCCGCTACTTTATCAGCGTTTTCGGCTGCTGCGATCTTAGCTTCTTCTTCTGTTTTCTTAGCTTCTACAGCCTTAACTTTTTCAGCTTTCGCTGCACTTGTCAAACTGTTATCGGCATTGATTTCATTCTTCTCTGCCTCTACCGCTTGAGCCAAGTCGGCTTTCGCTGCTGTCTTAACTGCTTCTAAGTCACCATTGTCATGAACTGCTTTGACTGCTGCTTCACCTGCTGTTTTAGCGTCCGCTACTTTATCAGCGTTTTCGGCTGCTGCGATCTTAGCTTCTTCTTCTGTTTTCTTAGCTTCTACAGCCTTAACTTTTTCAGCTTTCGCTGCACTTGTCAAACTGTTATCGGCATTGATTTCATTCTTCTCTGCCTCTACCGCTTGAGCCAAGTCGGCTTTCGCTGCTGTCTTAACTGCTTCTAAGTCACCATTGTCATGAACTGCTTTGACTGCTGCTTCACCTGCTGTTTTAGCGTCCGCTACTTTATCAGCGTTTTCGGCTGCTGCGATCTTAGCTTCTTCTTCTGTTTTCTTAGCTTCTACAGCCTTAACTTTTTCAGCTTTCGCTGCACTTGTCAAACTGTTATCGGCATTGATTTCATTCTTCTCTGCCTCTACCGCTTGAGCCAAGTCGGCTTTCGCTGCTGTCTTAACTGCTTCTAAGTCACCATTGTCATGAACTGCTTTGACTGCTGCTTCACCTGCTGTTTTAGCGTCCGCTACTTTATCAGCGTTTTCGGCTGCTGCGATCTTAGCTTCTTCTTCTGTTTTCTTAGCTTCTACAGCCTTAACTTTTTCAGCTTTCGCTGCACTTGTCAAACTGTTATCGGCATTGATTTCATTCTTCTCTGCCTCTACCGCTTGAGCCAAGTCGGCTTTCGCTGCTGTCTTAACTGCTTCTAAGTCACCATTGTCATGAACTGCTTTGACTGCTGCTTCACCTGCTGTTTTAGCGTCCGCTACTTTATCAGCGTTTTCGGCTGCTGCGATCTTAGCTTCTTCTTCTGTTTTCTTAGCTTCTACAGCCTTAACTTTTTCAGCTTTCGCTGCACTTGTCAAACTGTTATCGGCATTGATTTCATTCTTCTCTGCCTCTACCGCTTGAGCCAAGTCGGCTTTCGCTGCTGTCTTAACTGCTTCTAAGTCACCATTGTCATGAACTGCTTTGACTGCTGCTTCACCTGCTGTTTTAGCGTCCGCTACTTTATCAGCGTTTTCGGCTGCTGCGATCTTAGCTTCTTCTTCTGTTTTCTTAGCTTCTACAGCCTTAACTTTTTCAGCTTTCGCTGCACTTGTCAAACTGTTATCGGCATTGATTTCATTCTTCTCTGCCTCTACCGCTTGAGCCAAGTCGGCTTTCGCTGCTGTCTTAACTGCTTCTAAGTCACCATTGTCATGAACTGCTTTGACTGCTGCTTCACCTGCTGTTTTAGCGTCCGCTACTTTATCAGCGTTTTCGGCTGCTGCGATCTTAGCTTCTTCTTCTGTTTTCTTAGCTTCTACAGCCTTAACTTTTTCAGCTTTCGCTGCACTTGTCAAACTGTTATCGGCATTGATTTCATTCTTCTCTGCCTCTACCGCTTGAGCCAAGTCGGCTTTCGCTGCTGTCTTAACTGCTTCTAAGTCACCATTGTCATGAACTGCTTTGACTGCTGCTTCACCTGCTGTTTTAGCGTCCGCTACTTTATCAGCGTTTTCGGCTGCTGCGATCTTAGCTTCTTCTTCTGTTTTCTTAGCTTCTACAGCCTTAACTTTTTCAGCTTTCGCTGCACTTGTCAAACTGTTATCGGCATTGATTTCATTCTTCTCTGCCTCTACCGCTTGAGCCAAGTCGGCTTTCGCTGCTGTCTTAACTGCTTCTAAGTCACCATTGTCATGAACTGCTTTGACTGCTGCTTCACCTGCTGTTTTAGCGTCCGCTACTTTATCAGCGTTTTCGGCTGCTGCGATCTTAGCTTCTTCTTCTGTTTTCTTAGCTTCTACAGCCTTAACTTTTTCAGCTTTCGCTGCACTTGTCAAACTGTTATCGGCATTGATTTCATTCTTCTCTGCCTCTACCGCTTGAGCCAAGTCGGCTTTCGCTGCTGTCTTAACTGCTTCTAAGTCACCATTGTCATGAACTGCTTTGACTGCTGCTTCACCTGCTGTTTTAGCGTCCGCTACTTTATCAGCGTTTTCGGCTGCTGCGATCTTAGCTTCTTCTTCTGTTTTCTTAGCTTCTACAGCCTTAACTTTTTCAGCTTTCGCTGCACTTGTCAAACTGTTATCGGCATTGATTTCATTCTTCTCTGCCTCTACCGCTTGAGCCAAGTCGGCTTTCGCTGCTGTCTTAACTGCTTCTAAGTCACCATTGTCATGAACTGCTTTGACTGCTGCTTCACCTGCTGTTTTAGCGTCCGCTACTTTATCAGCGTTTTCGGCTGCTGCGATCTTAGCTTCTTCTTCTGTTTTCTTAGCTTCTACAGCCTTAACTTTTTCAGCTTTCGCTGCACTTGTCAAACTGTTATCGGCATTGATTTCATTCTTCTCTGCCTCTACCGCTTGAGCCAAGTCGGCTTTCGCTGCTGTCTTAACTGCTTCTAAGTCACCATTGTCATGAACTGCTTTGACTGCTGCTTCACCTGCTGTTTTAGCGTCCGCTACTTTATCAGCGTTTTCGGCTGCTGCGATCTTAGCTTCTTCTTCTGTTTTCTTAGCTTCTACAGCCTTAACTTTTTCAGCTTTCGCTGCACTTGTCAAACTGTTATCGGCATTGATTTCATTCTTCTCTGCCTCTACCGCTTGAGCCAAGTCGGCTTTCGCTGCTGTCTTAACTGCTTCTAAGTCACCATTGTCATGAACTGCTTTGACTGCTGCTTCACCTGCTGTTTTAGCGTCCGCTACTTTATCAGCGTTTTCGGCTGCTGCGATCTTAGCTTCTTCTTCTGTTTTCTTAGCTTCTACAGCCTTAACTTTTTCAGCTTTCGCTGCACTTGTCAAACTGTTATCGGCATTGATTTCATTCTTCTCTGCCTCTACCGCTTGAGCCAAGTCGGCTTTCGCTGCTGTCTTAACTGCTTCTAAGTCACCATTGTCATGAACTGCTTTGACTGCTGCTTCACCTGCTGTTTTAGCGTCCGCTACTTTATCAGCGTTTTCGGCTGCTGCGATCTTAGCTTCTTCTTCTGTTTTCTTAGCTTCTACAGCCTTAACTTTTTCAGCTTTCGCTGCACTTGTCAAACTGTTATCGGCATTGATTTCATTCTTCTCTGCCTCTACCGCTTGAGCCAAGTCGGCTTTCGCTGCTGTCTTAACTGCTTCTAAGTCACCATTGTCATGAACTGCTTTGACTGCTGCTTCACCTGCTGTTTTAGCGTCCGCTACTTTATCAGCGTTTTCGGCTGCTGCGATCTTAGCTTCTTCTTCTGTTTTCTTAGCTTCTACAGCCTTAACTTTTTCAGCTTTCGCTGCACTTGTCAAACTGTTATCGGCATTGATTTCATTCTTCTCTGCCTCTACCGCTTGAGCCAAGTCGGCTTTCGCTGCTGTCTTAACTGCTTCTAAGTCACCATTGTCATGAACTGCTTTGACTGCTGCTTCACCTGCTGTTTTAGCGTCCGCTACTTTATCAGCGTTTTCGGCTGCTGCGATCTTAGCTTCTTCTTCTGTTTTCTTAGCTTCTACAGCCTTAACTTTTTCAGCTTTCGCTGCACTTGTCAAACTGTTATCGGCATTGATTTCATTCTTCTCTGCCTCTACCGCTTGAGCCAAGTCGGCTTTCGCTGCTGTCTTAACTGCTTCTAAGTCACCATTGTCATGAACTGCTTTGACTGCTGCTTCACCTGCTGTTTTAGCGTCCGCTACTTTATCAGCGTTTTCGGCTGCTGCGATCTTAGCTTCTTCTTCTGTTTTCTTAGCTTCTACAGCCTTAACTTTTTCAGCTTTCGCTGCACTTGTCAAACTGTTATCGGCATTGATTTCATTCTTCTCTGCCTCTACCGCTTGAGCCAAGTCGGCTTTCGCTGCTGTCTTAACTGCTTCTAAGTCACCATTGTCATGAACTGCTTTGACTGCTGCTTCACCTGCTGTTTTAGCGTCCGCTACTTTATCAGCGTTTTCGGCTGCTGCGATCTTAGCTTCTTCTTCTGTTTTCTTAGCTTCTACAGCCTTAACTTTTTCAGCTTTCGCTGCACTTGTCAAACTGTTATCGGCATTGATTTCATTCTTCTCTGCCTCTACCGCTTGAGCCAAGTCGGCTTTCGCTGCTGTCTTAACTGCTTCTAAGTCACCATTGTCATGAACTGCTTTGACTGCTGCTTCACCTGCTGTTTTAGCGTCCGCTACTTTATCAGCGTTTTCGGCTGCTGCGATCTTAGCTTCTTCTTCTGTTTTCTTAGCTTCTACAGCCTTAACTTTTTCAGCTTTCGCTGCACTTGTCAAACTGTTATCGGCATTGATTTCATTCTTCTCTGCCTCTACCGCTTGAGCCAAGTCGGCTTTCGCTGCTGTCTTAACTGCTTCTAAGTCACCATTGTCATGAACTGCTTTGACTGCTGCTTCACCTGCTGTTTTAGCGTCCGCTACTTTATCAGCGTTTTCGGCTGCTGCGATCTTAGCTTCTTCTTCTGTTTTCTTAGCTTCTACAGCCTTAACTTTTTCAGCTTTCGCTGCACTTGTCAAACTGTTATCGGCATTGATTTCATTCTTCTCTGCCTCTACCGCTTGAGCCAAGTCTGCTTTCGCTGCTGCAACAATTGTACCTCTATTGTTCAAAGAATTATATTTTTCAATAAGTGACTTAGCAGATTCTTTATAATTACTTGTGGTACTTATTTCTGAACTAAGTAAATTATTAATCTCAGTCAATTTTGTTTCATAAGCAGCCTTAGTTTCAGGAGTAGACCACTTAGTATCTTCTGATTTTTGTTCTATTAATTTATCATATATTCTTTGTAGTAAATTCTTCGCAACATTTTTTGTATCTTGTTCAATTGAAAAATCTACACCAGTAACTGGAAGTGCATAACCTAAATACGGAGATTGATAAGAAAGCCCCACTTCTTTATCGTTTGCATTACTAATTCGTACTTTATATGAAACTGCACCCTTTGGAAGTTCTATATCACGGCTAGTAAAAGAACCTCCTGTACCATTAGGTTTATTGTTCTCCTCTGCTAATTTTTCATTCACTTGATTTTCTGTCAATCCATTAGCTTTTAGTGTGGCATTTCTCGTAGTACCATCTTTAGCTGCAACAACCGTTTTATCTTTATCTTTCACACTATTTTGAGGATAAAATGTAGTTGTATAAATACTACTTTCTGCCCCATCTTGTCCAATCGAATAAACTTCGACCTTATATCCTGCTTTAGTATTGTTAATATCTCCAGAGTATCCTGTTTTAAAAGCAATTTTTATTCTAGAACCATCGTTTGAAGAATATGCACGAAACGTTTTCTCAATACCTTGAAAACCTTTGACAGCTTTTGCAGTAGAAGCTCCGCCTTCCCCAACTCTTACATAATTAGAGTTATCATAAGCTGTTTCTGTACTATTTTTATAAGATCTAACTTTTGTTAGAAAAAGCATATATTTACTAGTTCTATCAAACGACTGTTCTCGCAGCCAGATCTGTCTGTTGGTGTCATATTGATTATTTGTCGTATTAATTGTTTCAACAGGAAATACGTCTCGGTCTGTCTTTCTTGCAATTGCAAATCTACCTTGTTGCCCATCAGAAGATACAGCTCTCCAACCACCAAATTCATCAATTTCAAGAACTTGTCCTTTATCTACATTTTTAGCATTTCCAAGTTCATCCATATTCTGAATTTTTCCATTATTCTGAATATTTTCGGGTAGCGTTTCCAATTTGTTTGAAAGGGTTGTTAAATCGGCACCTTCTGCTGGATTATCAAATACTTGATTTGCTGATGTATCATCTGTCGTGCTAGGAGTTGTATCTGTACGGAATGGGTTACTTTTATCCAATGCTTTTCCATTACGTTCATCTCTAGAACCTGCATTTGCGATCGAGTTAGATTCTGAAGATTTCTCAGTATTGGTTGCTTTTTTACCTACAGTTGTTTTTCCATTTGTAGTGTCTACCGCTGGTGCTTCTTTTTTCTCTTCTGGTTTTGTTTGTAATTTTGTTGTTGCTACAACTAAGTTTGCGTGTGCTTGTGTTAATTCAGCTTGTGTCTTTGCAGTACTTAATGCTGTTTTTGCTGCTTCTAAGACTGTTCTAAGATTGTTAACGCTTTCTTCTGTCTTAGTAGCATAAGTTCCTTTAGCAAACTTTCCATCAATTTCTTTGGTTAAATCTGTTAATTCTTTCTTGTCTAGAGTCTCCACCTTCTGAGGTGCTGATTCTGGAGAAGAACTATTTTCAACTGTTGAAGGTTGAGTATTTGTCTCTACTGTTGCAGCAGGACTAATTGCTACTGTGTTCCCTTCGTAGGTCCCATTCTGGACATTCTGATCTTTAGGTTGCGGTGCTTGAGTCTCCTCATTAGTTGAAGGCACTCCTTGCTCTGCAGCAGATACTGCTCCATTTCCTAAAAACATGAACAATGCAGCTACTGCTACACTAGCTGCACCAAAGCTGACCTTACGAATAGAAAAACGTAATTGCTTTTCACGATCGTGTTTACCTTTATGAAACATTTAATTTCCTCCAAAATAAATAATTTATCATATTATATAATACTCTTTTACTATAAAAATTCAATAGAACATTTTTCATATTTTTTAATCTATTATAATTTTTATGCGTATATATATATATATATATACGCATAAAGGTTCTTTTGTAATATAATTATATATTTTTTTGAAATAAAAATCATATTGTCAGAAATATTACATTTTTATAACATTTGGCATTTTTAAAAAGGTTAGGGAATTCCCCAACCTTCATTCATGTTTATTTGATTTTCTTAGCTAGCATGGTCGCAAAGCGTAGTTGAATACGATTGCCATTCTCATCACGACGGTGCAAATGACCTGGATTTTCATTGTACTTGACCAACTCCCAATCCTTGTAGTAGTCTGCCAATTCTCCCTCTTTAAATGTGAATGGGAAGTTAACCGAGCAAGGATAATCCTCCGTGTCCATGGCACAAACGATAAGATTATAACCACCGACCGTGGTATGCTCCTGCATATTTTTGATAATTGCAGGAATGCGATCCGCTTGTAGAAACATGAGAACAACAGTTGATACGATAAAATCATAGTCTTGCCCGATGCTAGCTGAATTGATATCGTAAAGACCAACAGGCATGTCCAAATCTTCCTGCTCCACAATGCTTTGCAAGATTTCAAGAGCCAGTTCATTTTGATCTACAGCTGTCACATCAAAACCTTGCTGGGCTAGAAAGAGTGCATTACGGCCTTGACCACAGCCCAAATCCAAGGCTTTACCCGGTTTCACTGTCTGCACTGCCTCTAGGACTTCCGAATGAACAGAATTGGTATTGTATTTCTTATGAAAATAATCCTCAGATTTACAATAAAATTCCAAATACCATTCTACATCGTCTGTTACAGCCTCCACTCGGTGCCAAGCTTGAGGTTGCGCCATGGGATTGTCGGCTCCTGCTTCAAAGAGATGCTCAGCTAGAACCTCACCATCCTCTGTCAATTCAATAAACTTGAGAGTTCCTTTTAGAACTGTAATCTTGCCCCAAGTCCCAACCTTGGTATTGTGTTTCTGCTGAACAGCCTCTGGCATGGTCTCTTTAGTCCACAAGGGCATACGTTTATAGGCAACTAGTTTTTCCATTTTCATTTCCTCTTTTTATCGCTGATTAACAGCCTTCATCACGCGCGCGATGTCACGGTTTTGCTCACGTCGCTTGATTGACTCCCGTTTATCATAGTCATGCTTCCCTTTAGCTAAACCTAAAAGAAGCTTGGCATAACCATCTTTGATATAGATTTTAAGAGGAACCAGCGTCATTCCTGTCCCTTTGGTCTCTTGTTCCAACTTTTGGATTTGTTTCTTATGGAGCAAGAGTTTTCGACGACGTTCTGGTTCCTGGTTCCAGATATTGCCCTCTTCGTAAGGAGCGATATGAACATTGCTCAACCAGACCTCCCCATTTTTCACTTGGGCAAAACCATCCTTGAGATTGATTCGAGCAGCTCGTACACTCTTAATTTCAGTTCCAGTCAGGACCATCCCTGCCTCTAGCGTATCTACGATTGTATAATCGTGGCGCGCCTTTTTATTTTGTGCGACGACCTTTCCCTCGCCCTTTGCCATGTTTGGCTCCTTTCTTAGCTACTTCCTTATAAAAAGGTTTCTTCCCTTTTTTCTTCTTGTCTTTTTGTGAATGCTTGCGCTTATCATTTGAGCGTCCTGATTTTCTCTTGTCTTCCTTCTTATCTGAACGACGACTTGAACCACGTCCCCTGTCACTGCGATTAGACTGTTTCAAGCCTTTTTCAATCACATCAAACTCACTTGGGATATAAGAAAAGTCAATTTCACCTGTCATCTTATCCGCTCTTTCAACCCGAATACGAATCTGTTGACCTACACGGAAGGTTGTACCCGATTTTTCTCCACGAAGGGTCAAATCACGTTCATTAAAATGATAAAATTCCGGTAAATTAGTGATGTGAATCAAGCCCTCGACTGTATTTGGCAATTCAACAAAGAGACCGAATTTAACGATACTTGATACAACTGCATCATACTCTTCACCCACGTATTCTTCCATGTACTCAGCCTTTTTCATGGCTTCGACTTCACGCTCGGCCTCGATAGCTCGACGCTCACGGTTGGAAGACTGGGTCGCAATCTCTGGAATCACTTGTTCAAAATGCTCTGCTATTTCCTTAGAACGGCCGTAATCACGAATCATACGATGAACAAGAAGGTCTGGATAACGACGAATCGGACTGGTAAAGTGAGTGTAATAGTCAGCTGCTAATCCATAGTGGCCGTGATTGTGCTCCGAATAGCGAGCCTGCTGCATAGAGCGTAGAAGCATCATGGATAATACATCTGCATAAGGTTCTCCCTCAACAGCACTCATGATGTCTTGGAGAGCCTCCTGGCTAATCTCACTAGCAGTCCCATAAATGCGCAAGCCAAAGCTTGAAGCATAATCAATAAACTTCTGAACTTTTTCAGCCTTAGGCTCCTCGTGAATTCGATAGATAAAAGGCAAATCCAACTTGCTGAAATGTTCGGCAACTGTTTCATTGGCCATCAACATGAAGGACTCAATCATGCGCTCGGCAACACCACGCTGACGAAGAACGATATCAACAGGCTTACCTTGTTTATCCACTAAAATCTTAGCTTCATTGGTATCAAAATTGAGGGCTCCACGTTTCACACGCATATTTTCTAAAGTTTCATGAAGCTTGGCCATGAGTTCGATACTAGGGACAATTTTCTGATATTCTTGTCTCTTTTCCTTGTCTCCAGCTAGGATATCATTGACATCACTGTAGGTCATCCTGAAGCTAGTCTTGATAACCGTTTGTGTGATGGTGTAGTTGACTACACGACCATGTTTATCAATCTCCATAATGGCAGACTGGGTCAGGCGATCAACTTGAGGATTGAGGGAGCAAATGCCATTTGACAGTCGTTCTGGAAGCATTGGGACCACACGGTCTGTCACATAGACAGAAGTTGCGCGGTTAAGAGCTTCCTTATCAAGGGCAGAACCCTCAGTAACATAATAGGAAACATCTGCTATGTGAACTCCGAGTTCGATATTGCCATTTTTCAGAGCCTTGATATGCACAGCATCGTCCAAGTCTTTAGCGTCAGCACCATCAATGGTAAAGGTAATCTCATCTCTCAGATCCAGACGACCCTCCATATCCTTTTGAGATGGAAGATCAGGTACACTTTCTGCTTCTTTGACAACATCCTCTGGAAATTCTGAGACAATGTCCATAGATTCCAAAACCTCAAGAACATCAATTCCGACATCCGTTGAATGCCCCACCACATCGAGGACACTAGCGACAAAGAAATCATGTTTCTTGCTTGGGTATTTATCGATAAAGACCTTGAGAACTTCGGTTCCCTCGAGTTTAAGGGCTGGTTTCTTAACATAGATCGGTTGACTGATTTTCTGATTTTTCGAACGGATGTAGCCAGCATACTTAGGCTTTTCCTGATCTAGAATGATTTGACCGACAACTGTTGTTAAGCTGTGTTCTAGAATATCAATAATTTTGGCTTCGGCTGCTGTTCCCTTATTACGGTCAGCAACTTTTTTGATAACGACTTCAACGGTATCACCATCAACAGCATAGTTGACATCATTTTTCCCTACAAAAAGGTCGTCCTCCTCGCCTTCCAGACTAACAAAGCCAAAACCATTTTTATGGGCATGAAAAATCCCCTTGAGAGTAATCTCATGTTTTTTCTTAATTTCTAATGTCAGACTACCATCTTCTTCAAAGCGAATCTGGTGCTTTCTTTCCATTAGGGACAAGGTTTTGATCAACTCACGAAAATCCTTGGATCCGTCTTTTCCCAAAGCCTGAGCCAAGTCATTGACAGTTACCTTTCCCTTGTCTTGTAAATATTCTTTTATTCTATCTTTCATATTTTCTTTCTAGATTTTTTTATTTTCTTTTACTGTAAAACCTTCTAAAATATCTTTTAAAAATAAAAAGAGGCAAAGACCTAGTCCTGCCCATTATTTTCTTATCTACTTGATAATACCGTCAATGCTAAGGCAATGGCTAGCCAGAAAAAGACTAAAATCCCTGTCAAACGCTGCATTACAGCTTCAAAACCGCGTGCTTTACTGCGTTCAAACAAATCACCTGAGCTGGCATCAAATACATTGCTGGATTGGTTTTTGGTTGGTTGCATGAAAATCGCAATCACAATCACAACAGATAATACTAATAAAATGGTTAATAATAGGTTATACATATCAAACTCCTTAAAATCCTTATTATTTTACCATAAAATCTACTTAGATTCAAGATGTAGGGTTACTTTTCTTTCCTTGGGACAATACTTTAAAACCTCAATCTTGTCTGGATGAGTTTTTGAATTTTTACTGGTTAGGTAATTGATACTGCCACAAGAGGAGCATTTGAGATTAATTTTTACTCGCACTAGATTTCCTTTACTTTTAATAATGTTCGAAATTGAAGAAGGTTAAAGAGACAACTAAAGGCAACACAAAGGCTTGTCGCATAAAAGACTGCATGGTAGCCAAATTTTCCTGCTACTGCAGAACCTGCCATAGGACCAACGACACCTCCCAGATAAAAGAATACCTGATTGAAGGCAAAGACCCTCGAAATACCAGCTTTGGGCGTCATCTTGCTGAGAAGGGCATTAACTCCGGGAATCAAAGCACCGGTTCCCAAGCCAAAGAGGAAACGATAGAGTCCTAGTTGAAAGGGGCTAGAGGCATTGGCACAGAGGAGATAGATGATAACTGAATAAAACTGGGCTACAATCAAGAGGCGATGGTTGCCAACCTTGTCACCTAGCTTTCCCATAACTCCTGCACTCATCATACTGGAAAAGCCCATACTGGATACAATCAAACCAGAGACAAAAAGAAGATTCTCTGTCTGGCCTAAGTCGCGCACATACAGAGCTAAGATAGGGCCGATTGATTGGGCTGAAAATTGGATGACAAAACTGGTCAGAAAGAGGTTGATCAAAAGATAGGGATATTTAACTGATGTAAATAATTCCTTTGTTGGGATGGACTTTTCCTTGGCTACTGGTTGAAAATCTTCCTTGATAAAGAAAATAGTCAAAACAGCAGCTAAAAATAGAAAACTACCAACCAGTAAGAAAACAGTACGAATACCAAATAATTCTGCGATAAAGCCGCCAATAAAAGGACCAGTTAGAGTACCTGCAACTACGACTGTAGACAAAGTACCTAAGGCAGAGCCTGATTTCTCCTTGGAAACCTGACTGGCTATCAAGGCCGTTGCATTAGGAACAAAACCCGCAAATACACCATTTAGTAAACGAAGAAAGATTAACCAATAAATATTTGGCACAAAGGCCAAGCCTCCCATAGTGATAGTCATGGCCAGACCAGCACGAATCATCATGGGTTTTCGACCATATTTATCAGCAAGAATCCCCCAGATAGGAGAAAAGAGCGCCGCCGAAATAGCAGAGACAGAAATAGCTAATCCTGCATAAAAAGCGACTTGCTCACTCCCTACACCTAGATTTTCCACGAAGATGGGCATAAAAGGCACAACCAAAGAAATACTGGCTCCAGTCAGAAAATTACCAAACCAGGCAATGCGCAGATTATCCTTCCAGTTAATCTCTGTCATCTTGCCTACCTCCCTCAAGCAGGGAGAACACCTGAGTAAGAAGCTGATCCTGATTGCCATTGTTGTTTAAAACATGGCTAGCCAAACCTTTCTTTTTTTCTAAAGACCACTGGGCTGCCAGACGAAACTCAGCTTCATCTTTGGACAAGTGGTCCCTTTTCATTAAGCGTTCTACTTGGACATCTCGATCCACATAGACCAACCACGTCTCATCAAACCAAGCGCTGTAGTCCTGCTCAAAAAGTAGGGGAATATCCATGAAGAAAATCTCTTCTGTCTGAGCCAACTGGTCTCTCAACGTAGCTAGTTCCTCACGGATAATCTTTCCTTGGATTTGCTTAGACCATTCTCGTTCTTCAGGATTTGAAAAGATAAGACTAGCTAGGAGAGGGCGATTAAGTTCTCCGTTTTCAAGGATGATTTCTTGCCCGAAGTGCTGGACTAGAGCCTCAAACAGACGACCACCAGGTTTCTGTAGTTGGTGAACAAGAGCGTCGGCATCCACTACTTGAAAGCCTTGCTTTCTTAGAAAATTTGTCACGGTTGACTTACCGGAGGCAATTCCCCCAGTGATTCCAATGATTTTTCCCATCAGCCCCTCCTTTGGCACTGAGGACAAAAATGGGTGCCTCGTCCACCTAGTTGGATTTTCTCAATGATGATGCCACAACGTGAACATTCTTGACCAGCCTTGTCATAGACTTGATGAAAATCCTGCATGGTTCCATCTTCCCCAAAGGCATTGGTATAAGTCCGAATGGTGGAACCACCTTTTTCAACAGCCTGTCCCAAAACAGCGATGGTCTGGTCATGAATGGCAGTCGCTTCTTCTGCTGTCAAAGTCTGGGAAGGTCTAGCTGGATGAACCTGAGCTCGCCAGAGAACCTCATCCACATAGATATTGCCAAGTCCAGCTACCAAAGTCTGGTCTAAAAGATGGGATTTGATAGGCTTTTTAGATTTAGCTAGAGCTACTTGAAAGACCTGCACATCAAAGTCTTGTTCGCTTGGTTCAGGACCTAGTTTTTTAGAAATAAAGTAGGCGTCTAAAAGGTCAGGAGCCAAGAGTTCCATAGTACCAAACTTGCGAACATCCTCATAAACAAGCGTGCCACCATCTTCAAACTGAAAGAAAACATGGGCATGTTTGCGTTCAAGCACTTGGTTCGGATAGTAAAAATACTTGCCCTCCATCCGCAAATGGGAAATCAAGACCTTGTCTGTCAGGTAAAAAAGCAAATATTTTCCACGGCGCCCCATTAACTCAACAACTTGGCCAGGCACTTCCTTTTGAAACTCGTCCAAATCTGTCTTAATCATCTTGGGATAGCGAATTTCTACACTCGAAATCTTCTTTCCCAAAATCAATTTTTCTAATCCACGACGAACGGTTTCAACCTCAGGTAATTCAGGCATAACTCCTCCTTCTCTAAAAACAAGAAGCAGGCTAGTGCCCACCTCTTCTTAATATTCTTTTTCGTTATAGCCAAAGTCAGCCAAATCTAGCTTTTTATCACGCCAGTTTTTCTTGACCTTGACCCAGGTTTCTAGGAAGACCTTGTCTCCTAGCATGAGTTCAATATCACGACGAGCCATGCTACCGATTTTCTTAAGCATAGCGCCACCTTTACCTATGATAATCCCTTTCTGACTATCGCGCTCGACCATGATAGTTGCACGGATGTGAACCTTGTCTGTCTCTTCATCTCGCTTCATCGAATCAACCACTACAGCAACTGAGTGAGGAATCTCTTCACGAGTTAGGTGCAAGACTTTCTCGCGAATCATTTCTGAAACCAAGAAACGTTCTGGATGGTCTGTGATTTGGTCAGCTGGAAAATATTGGAAACCTTCGTCCAGATTTTCACTCAAAATATCCACTAGACGAGAGACGTTATTCCCTTGAAGAGCTGAGATTGGAACGATTTCCTTAAAATCCATTTGGTTACGGAAATCATCAATCTGAGACAAAAGCTGGTCTGGATGAACCTTATCGATCTTGTTCACAACCAAAATCACAGGAACCTTGGCAGCCTTGAGGCGTTCGATAATCATATCGTCCCCTTTGCCACGCGCTTCATCAGCTGGAACCATAAATAGAACTGTATCCACTTCACGGAGAGTGCTGTAGGCGGATTCAACCATGAAATCTCCGAGGGCTGTCTTGGGCTTGTGAATTCCTGGTGTATCGATAAAGACGATTTGCTCCTTATCAGTCGTGTAAATTCCCATGATTTTGTTGCGCGTCGTCTGCGCCTTGTCACTCATGATGGCAATCTTTTGCCCCATAACGTGATTTAAAAAAGTTGACTTCCCAACATTGGGACGTCCTAAAATGGCTACAAAGCCTGATTTAAATGTCATAATTTCCTCTTACTGTTTAAAATAATAAATCCCAGATTCGTGGGAGAAAAATCAATGCGCCTGTTAAGGCTGCGAAAAGAGAGACCACTAATACCGCGCCAGCCGCCATATCCTTGGCATTTTTAGCCAGCATGGAAAAGTGATAGTGACTGGCCAAATCCACCACATTTTCAATAGCAGAATTGATAATTTCAAAAGCTACTACCAAGAAAATGCTCAATAGGAGAAAGAGCCATTCGATTCGTGACACCTGAAAAACTAAACCTGCAAGAATGACTACAAGAGCCGTCACTGCATGTTTTCGCATATTGCGTTCTTCCTTGATTGCAGTCAAAATTCCTGTGAGAGCAAATTCTAAACTAGATATCAGGTCACGATTTTTCCATTTTCGTTTATTGTCTTGTGAGTCCATAGGCTGTCAAAATTTCTTCTTGTAAACCGAACATCTCCGCTTCTTCTTCCGGAGTGTAGTGATCATAGCCATTGATATGTAAAAAGCCGTGTACTGCCAAGAAGCCCATCTCACGCTCAAAGCTGTGACCGTATTCCTCGGCCTGCTCATGAGCCTTATCGATAGAGATGAAAAGTTCCCCAATATAGGCATCAAACTCAGACATCATCTCTGCCAATTCAGGATTTTCAAGCAAATCCTCTTCGTCAAAGGCAATTTCCAACTCTGGTTTATATTCAAGACTGATAACATCTGTCGGGCGGTCCGTGTCACGGTACTCCAGATTGAGTTCATGACTACGCTCATTGGTCACAAAAGTGACTGCCATCTCCTTGTCTTCTTTGCCTAATTTTTGGGCTGCAAATTCCAAAATTTCTTGGGTTTGTTGCAACATTTCTTTTGAAACTTGACCAGTTTCATCTACCATTTCAATATACATGTGCTTCTCGTTTCTCTTTACTTGGCTTTATTATACCACATTTCCATGATTTTATTCTACCTTTTTGATATAATACTATGGAATACAATCACAAGGAGAGAACGATGTCATTTGACGGATTTTTTTTACACCACATGGTTGAGGAATTGCGAAGAGAGTTAGTGAATGGTCGCATCCAGAAAATCAATCAACCTTTTGAACAAGAGTTGGTCTTGCAAATCCGCAGCAATCGCCAAAGTCATCGCCTGCTCCTTTCTGCCCATCCAGTTTTTGGACGCATTCAGCTGACCCAAACAACTTTTGAAAATCCAGCCCAACCTTCTACCTTTATCATGGTTTTAAGAAAATATTTGCAGGGTGCCCTAATTGAATCGATCGAGCAGATTGAAAATGACCGTATTGTGGAAATTACAGTTTCCAATAAAAACGAGATTGGGGACCATATTCAGGCTACCTTGATTATCGAAATCATGGGGAAACACAGTAATATTCTACTGGTTGATAAGAGCAGTCATAAAATTCTCGAAGTCATTAAACACGTCGGCTTTTCACAAAATAGCTACCGCACTTTGCTTCCTGGATCGAGTTATATCGCTCCGCCAAGTACGGAATCTCTCAATCCTTTTACGATCAAGGACGAGAAACTCTTTGAAATCCTGCAAACACAGGAAACGACAGCTAAAAATCTTCAAAGCCTCTTTCAAGGTCTGGGACGCGATACGGCAAATGAATTGGAAAGGATACTGGTTAGTGAAAAACTTTCCACTTTCCGAAACTTTTTCAATCAAGAAACCAAGCCATGCTTGACTGAGACTTCCTTCAGTCCAGTTCCTTTTGCAAATCAGATGGGAGAGCCTTTTGCCAGTCTTTCTGATTTGTTGGACACCTACTATAAGGATAAGGCTGAGCGCGACCGCGTCAAACAGCAAGCCAGTGAACTCATTCGTCGTGTTGAAAATGAACTTCAGAAAAACCGCCACAAACTCAAAAAACAGGAAAAAGAATTACTGGCGACAGACAATGCTGAAGAATTTCGCCAAAAAGGGGAATTGCTAACAACCTTCCTCCATCAAGTGCCTAACGACCAAGACCAGGTTATCCTAGACAACTACTATACCAACCTACCTATCACCATTGCGCTTGATAAGGCCTTGACTCCCAACCAGAATGCCCAACGCTATTTTAAACGGTATCAGAAACTCAAAGAAGCTGTCAAATACTTAACTGATCTGATTGAAGAAACCAAGGCAACCATTCTCTATCTAGAAAGTGTGGAAACTGTCCTCAACCAAGCTGGACTGGAAGAAATCGCTGAAATCCGTGAAGAATTGATCCAAACAGGCTTTATCCGCAGAAGACAACGGGAGAAAATCCAGAAACGCAAAAAACCAGAACAATATCTAGCAAGCGATGGCAAAACCATCATCTATGTCGGCCGCAATAACCTGCAAAATGAAGAGCTAACCTTTAAAATGGCCCGCAAGGAGGAACTTTGGTTCCATGCCAAGGACATTCCTGGAAGCCATGTTGTCATCTCAGGAAATCTTGACCCATCTGATGAAGTCAAAACAGACGCAGCAGAGCTAGCCGCCTACTTCTCTCAAGGTCGCCTGTCAAATCTGGTCCAGGTAGATATGATTGAAGTCAAGAAACTCAACAAACCAACTGGTGGAAAACCCGGCTTTGTCACCTACACAGGACAAAAGACCCTCCGTGTCACACCAGACCCAGAAAAAATCGCATCCATGAAAAAATCCTGATTTTACTTGAAATCAGGATTTTTATAGTAGATTGCAATAAGATATAAACAAATCAATTAGGAAAGTCAAATTAATTTCTAGAAATATTTTAGCAGTCACAGCGTACTATTCTAGATTCAATCAACTATAACTTACTTCCTTGACAACTTTGTTCATCAAGAACAGATTGATTGCAGTTTATCTCATAGACTCTTTTACTTCCTTGCGTAGATTTTCTAGACTGCTGATGCCATATTTATCCATAACCTTTGGTAGATTTTCGATGATATCAGGACAGGCATATGGATTGGTAAAATTGGCTGTTCCAACTCCGATAGCAGAGGCACCAGCCAGATACATTTCTAGGGCAGCTTCAGCCGAATCCACTCCCCCCATTCCAATGATAGGCAGGTCTGTTGTTTGGGCAACTTGGCGGATGAGTTTGAGGGCTACTGGAAAGACTGCTGGACCTGACATTCCACCCGTTCCATTTGCCAAGATTGGTTTGCGAGTTTTGAGGTCAAAGCGCATACCGACTAAAGTATTGATCATGGTTAAGCCACTTGCTCCTGCATCCTCTGCTGCCTTTGCGACAGTAACGATATCCGTCACACTAGGGGTCAGTTTGACATAAACTGGCACATCTGAGGCTTCGACAGCTGCTTTCACCACATCATAGGCTAAATCTGGATCTTGACCAATCAAGAGTCCATGATTACAGTGATCTACATTGGGGCAAGAAATATTGAGCTCAATAGCCTTTACATTGGCTGCCTTAGAAATACCATGAGAAACAGCTGCATACTCTTGTTTTGAAAAACCAGCCACATTGGCAATAATAGGAAGATTTGGATATTCTCTTTCCAGCCACGGTAGCTTTTCAGCCAAAACAACCTCTAAACCAGGATTTTGCAAGCCGATTGCATTGAGCATGCCAGCAGGTGTCTCAGCAACTCTGGGAGTTGGATTGCCAAAGCGTGGTTCAAGGGTTGTCGCCTTGATCATAATAGAACCTAAAAGGTCTAAATCATAGTACTTGGCATACTCTTGTCCAAAACCAAAACAGCCTGATGCTGGAATAATCGGATTTTTCAAATCCAAGCCTGGTAGAGAAACTTGTAAACGATTTGTAGTCATGATTTTCTCCTTACAATACAACTGTTCCTGTGCGGAAAACAGGGCCATCTTCACAGACGCGTTGACTAACCGTCTCGCTTTCTGGCACTTTTAGGACGCAGGCATAGCAAGCCCCCATACCACAAGCCATACGAGATTCCAAAGATAGATAGGCTCTTGGGTGGTCATAAAAGGTTTGATTGATATACTTCATCATTCCAGGCGCCCCACATGAGTAAACAGCATCAAATTGATTGTCTAAATCCTTAATGACAACGGAAACATTTCCCTTGATACCATAAGAACCATCATCTGTCGTTACAAAGACTTGACCATATTGAGCTAATTCTTTTTCAAGGATAACAGCATCCTTATTAGCAAAACCGAGAACTATCACTACTTTCACACCACGCGCATGCAATTCCTTGGCAACCTCAAGCAAGGGCGGAACACCAATCCCCCCACCAACAAGGAGTACCTGGCTCTGCTCATCAAGGTCAGACAAGTCAAAACCATTTCCCTGAGGACCCATCACATCAAGAGTATCTCCCTGACTTAAGGTTGAGAAAATAGCTGTCCCAGCTCCTTCAATCCGATAAATGAGATGACACTGCTTCTTAACCTTATCAATAGATGAAATCGAAATAGGACGGCGCAAAAGATGGGCATCATCAGGCACACGCAGATGAAGAAATTGGCCTGCTCGCATGGCTTCAACCATTTCCCCTTCTAGGACTAATTCAAAGATTGCTGGTGCGATTTCCTCCTGTGCAACCACCTTCATGGTTTCCAATCGAATTGCACCCAAACGTTTCTTACATGTGGGATTCATGACTTTTCCTCCTTAAATTTTAAGGGGACCAGACAAAGAAAAGACCTTGCTAGTGCAAGGCCTCAGTTAAAATCGTACAACACAAGAGAGCACACTCAAAAAGTCCCCTCTAGAAAATTGTACTATTCTTTTATCTGACACCTTGTGAGTCTCTCTGGACTCCCCTTAAAGGTTAAATTTTTATTAGTATACTCTTTCATCTAAAAAAAGTCAAGTAGAAAACGAACATTCTACTTGACTTCACGAGATTATTTTTCACGAATGACTTCGACCTTGTAGCCATCAGGGTCTTTGACAAAGTAATAGTTTGGTGCAGTTCCTGGTAGGCCATTTGGCTCAGTCACTTCATATCCTTTTGCACTGTGCTCTTGATGAAGTGCCTCAAGATCAGGTGTACTGAGGGCGATATGGGCAAACCCATCTCCAACCACATAAGGACCATGATCGTAGTTATAAGTCAACTCCAACTCATAGTCGTCACCCTCAAGTCCTAGATAGACAATCGTGAAGGCATGGTCTGGAAAATCTCTGCGACGCAATTCTTTAAAACCAAAAGCATCTTGATAAAATGCGATTGATTTTTCAAGATTTTCTACTCGCAAGCAAGTGTGTAGCATTTTTGAAGCCATATTTTTCTCCTTTATTTTTAAAAAGACTGGGACAATCCTGTTCCAGTCTTATCTGTTATTATTTACCAAGTTTTGCTTTAGCTGCATCTGCAAGAGCTGTGAAAGCTGCTGCATCGTTAACAGCCAAGTCAGCAAGCATTTTACGGTTAACTTCGATCTCAGCCAATTTCAAACCATGCATCAATTGTGAGTATGAAAGTCCGTTCATACGAGCTGCCGCGTTGATACGAGTGATCCACAATTTGCGGAAGTCACGTTTTTTCTGACGACGGTCACGGTATGCATAGTAGTAAGAGTTCATTACTTGTTCTTTTGCAGTACGGAACAAGATGTGTTTAGCTCCATAGTAACCTTTTGCTAATTTAAGAATACGTTTACGACGTTTGCGTGATACAACGCCACCTTTAACACGTGCCATGTTTTATTTCCTCCAAATATTTCCTAGAATTGTTTACTTACAGTCAAGCTATTATTTCAAGCGAGTAAGCATTGCTTTGATACGTTTGTAGTCTCCTGAATGCACCATAGATGCTTTACGAAGATGACGACGTTGTTTCTTAGTTTTTCCGTGGAAACGGTGAGAAGTGTAAGCACGGAAACGTTTAAGTCCACCAGAACCTGTACGTTTGAAACGTTTAGCTGATGCGCGGTGTGTTTTTTGTTTTGGCATGATTTTTTCTCCTTTATTTAACTTTCTGACAATTATTTTTTGTCAGTCGCTGGCGCCAATTGCATGAACATTTGACGTCCATCCATTTTAGCACGTTGTTCGATGATGGCAATATCTTGAGTTGCTTCAGCAAACTCGGCTAAAACTTTTGCACCAATCTCTTTATGGGTAATCATACGACCCTTAAAGCGAATAGATACCTTAACTTTATTTCCTTTTTCAAGGAATTTGCGTGCATTGCGAAGTTTTGTATCAAAGTCACCCTTGTCAATAGTTGGACTTAGACGAACTTCTTTCACAGTAACAACACTTTGTTTTTTACGTTGTTCTTTTTGCTTCTTCTGGTACTCAAATTTGAACTTACCGTAGTCCATAATTTTTGCAACAGGCGGTTTGGCTTGGGGTTGAATCAATACTAGGTCAACATTAGCGTTATCAGCCAAAGCTTGCGCTTCACTGAGTGGCTTGATGCCTAGCTGTTCTCCTTCAAGACCAATCAAGCGAACTTCACGTACACGAATCTCATCATTGATGAATAAGTCTTGCTTTGCTATGGTTTTCACCTCTTTTGTTTTATTAGAGAAAAACAATAGCGGACTCGTAAATATACAAGCCCGCACGTTATGATAGCGTTTCTTAGAAACTTTTCATCCGTAGGGCCAGGCAACTTAATGTCACAAGGCGAGAAGCTCTCACTTCTGCTTTTCTCAACTTTTATATGATACCAAGTTTTCTAGCCCTTGTCAAGATAAAAAGTTATTTTTTTGAAAAGTTTGTGTTTGTATTTTGTCTTGGTTTCCGCATCAAAAAGAGAGAACCAAGGTGATTCCCTCTCTATGTTAGTTTTTTCTTATTTTCTGTATAGGAAAGCTAGAATCTATTAAAAACTTCCTTTTTCCGTGAACTTCCCCATCTTTCGATAAATAGAATCCCCACTAACAAAAGGATAATCAGGCAAGGAAGTAAGACTATCCCCATGCTCCAATTTAGATTGACATTATCAATTTGCTTAGGTAATCTTCCAGACAAAATCTCCACTGAACGCAAGTAAGTAAAGGGAATCAGATGTGCAATCTTTTGAAGAGGCTGAATTTTTTGAATACCAAACAATAAGCCAACAATCCCAATGAGTGAAAGAAAGAGGACAGGCATTTTTTGCTTGAAAAAGTAAGTAATCAAGTACACTACTTCCACAATGACGATAAAGGCTAAGAAAGCTAAGAGCAAGCTAGGAAATAACACATCTTGTATCTTTCCAATAGTTACCTCTTGATTCACTAAGCTATAAATCGGGTAGGGATAATCTAACTGTCCAAAACCACTTATCAGACTTCCCACTAGAAAAGAAAATCCGCTGATTCCGATAAACAGCACACTTACATAGCCCACTCCAACTCCAAGGGAGGACATGGCAAATGCCACTTTTGAAAAAGGATATAACTGAGCTGTGTCCAGATGATTTTGATATCTTTCTGCAAATAGTTGCGTTAGCATAAAAATAATAGCAACCACAAACAAGCTTGGGATGATAGCCTCTAAAATCCAGATAATCTGATCAATCCCGTGGGTCGGAAACTCCAAAGTATGTGCTTTTATGTTCAAGGGATACAGGGCTTGGTAAATCTTTCTTTGGCGGTCAACCGCCATTTTAAAGTCAGAGCTAACAGTCGGGTTATTTGATATCCTTTCATAATTCTTCTCTTCATCTTGCCACTGCAAATAGTAGGCTTCTTTCCATCGCCCTTCTTTTAATAAAGTCAGAATTTCTGTCTTTTGAGTCGAATGATTTTTTTGCGATTCTAAATTAATTTTAGCAATCTGGTATTCCTCCGAGTTGGTATCAGATATTTGGGAGAGTTCCTCTTCATATTCATTGATGACTCTCTCATTTTTTACAAGATAGGTTTCCAACTCGCTCTCCAAGCTGACGGAGTTTGCAGTCTGACTATTAAAATAAAAGGTAACACCGAGTCCAGATACAAATAAAGCTAAGATAATCCAGTTTAAGCGACTTTTGAAAACTTTTTTTAATAAAAATAGACTAACATCTTTCATAAACTAAACCTCTTCTATCTGCCCCTGATGAATGGTTACTACTCTATCGCAGACATCAAGCAACTCTTCCTTATAGTGGGAACTTAAAAGAACCAGCTGTTCTTGTCTATCAATTTGTGCCAGCCTATCAAAAAACTTCTGTCGATAATACTCATCTAAGCCATTTGTAATCTCATCCATAAGCCAGCATTTCGCCTGACTGAGGAAATACATGGCAATCACCAAACGTTGCTTCATGCCTAAGGAATACTTGCGAATGGGAAGTCTGATATAGTCAGACATTTCCCAGTAATCAATTTCATCCCCCAAGTTCAGCCCTGACTTCCAGATGTTTTTGATAAGGCGAAGATAGTCCATTCCACTTAAGTTTCCATCCAGCCATTCAATACTCTCATAATAAAATAAAGAAGGAGGGGCTGCAATATTTCCACTACTTATAGGAATTAAATTGCTAATGGCACGGAACAGTGTCGTCTTTCCAGAGCCATTGATAGCAAGAATACCATAAATCCTACCCTTTTCAAATGTAAAATCAACATCTTGTAAAATGACTTGTCGCGTTTTTAAGGTCACATGAGTAAGCTGCAACATATCTAGCCCTCCTTTTTGGATTAATAGCCTCCGCTGTAGTAGTTTAGTACCTCATAACGATCGTAATTCCAGCCAGAACCAACTTTATACTCAGAATAGCTATCATAACGAGACTGTGATAGTTCGTACTATACTTTCCAATCATACCGATAAGTTTTAAGGACGCTCACAGCAGATACACTGGACTAAAAAAGACCAATAGATCATAAACTAACTAATTAAACGGTTTTTGCTAATTTTTAATGGTTTTATATCATTAAAATTGAATACGCTTTCATTATATCGTTTTTATCATTATTATGCAACAGATTTTTAGTTTATTTTACTAATATATAATATTTGTCCTTCCTATCGAACACTTTCGATTTTCCAACTATTCCACCCCTTAAAGCGTATAGCCCCTTGCTGGTCAGTTCGGTAAACTTTGCTATTGATCGTTTCCAGTCGGGTCAGGGTTTCCTGATGGGGGAGTTTTGTTCGATTGTTCTTTCCAACTGAGATGAGAGTGATCTCTGGTTTGAGCTGTTCTAGAAAAGCTGAACTTGATGATTTTTTAGAGCCATGTTGGCTAGCTTTCAAAACATCCACCTCTAAGTCAGGATATTGCTTCAGCAAGTCCTTCTCTCCTTTCTCCTCCAAATTTCCTGTGAAAAGAAAATTTTTATCCAAGAGTTTTCCATACAAAACCAGGGAATCTTCATGATCTCCATCTCCAATTTTCCTTGGATATAGGACTTCTAACTGACTTCCAAAAATTGGCAAGTTCTCTCCCGCTGACATACTACGAACCTTGGTTTGAGTCGCCTGTAGTTCTGCCACAAATTGCTTCTGCTTCAGACTGCCTTTTGATACTAAGATCTCCCCTACATGGAAAGCCTTGGTCACCTCCAACAAATCACCAACATGCTCCTTGTCCGTATTGGTCAAAATTAGCTGGTCAATCTTGGCTACTCCTCGACTTTTGAGATAGGGAATCAAGGTTCGTTGAGCATTGCTGGTCGTCGTCTTTTCTTGCCATTTTTCGATTTTCTTATCAGATTCTGCCTTGCCACCTACATCTATGAGAATGGTTTTACCAGTTACATCCCGTAGGAAAATACTTTCTCCTTGCCCAACATCCAGCATGGTAATTTCATTTTCCAGTGGATGCTTGGTCAAGAAAAAGAGACCCGTAATCAATAAGCTAAAGCCAGCTACTCTTTTGATATTTTTCCTCAAATCATAGATCAAAGCCAAGGAAATTAACAATAAGATTAAAAGCCATGCATTGGGTTGTCCAAAGACAAGCGGTCTGCTTGCCAGCTGCGATACCAAGCGAATAGTCCCCTCCAACCACTCAAAGATAAAGTTCAGCTGAATGACTGGATAGAGAAATGAAAAGGCAAATAAAATAGACAGGAGCGGTAAGAAGACTAAGTCAAATAGAAAGGAAAAGACAAAGGTCAAAAGGATAGACCAAGGCTGAAATTCTGCAAAATAGAAGGACAGAATGGGCAATATGCCCAAGGATATGACTAGACTTTCTCTAGCAACAGCCTTGAGCCCCTCCTCTTCTTTGCTGGTCATGGTCAAGATAAAAGCATAAGCGCAGGACAAGACTCCTCCTGCTGTCAAGAAAAAGTTAGGCATGATAATAAAGAGGACAAGAACCGTCAAGGCAAAATTATCCAAGCCCTTAACACCATGTTGAGCCAGTAATTTTTGCAAGAGACTGCGAATGACCGAAGCTGAAAATCCTGTCATACCAGCATAGAGAAGGGAAAAGGGATAGGTCAGCCATTTCAACTTTTCTTGGGTCAAGCCTGATCGCAAGAATAGTTTCTTAAATCCATCCATGAAAAAACCTACCTGCATGCCCGACAAGGCAAAGAGGTGGATAATTCCTAGACTAGAATAAAGTTCATTCATCTCCTCAAAGTCAGTGTCCAGATGCCCTAGCAAAAGCCCTGTCATGTAATTGCGCATAGGGTCTGGAAAATGTGTCTTAATCCAAACTACAGCCTTTCGACGTAAGCTGGACAGGTTTTCACCTATATCCCAACTGCTAACCTTTTGAAGTGACTGGATTTTTTTGATATTGAGAGTCTGGTAAATTCCCTGAGTCTTCAGATAGGCTTGGTAGTCAAAGCCACCAAAATTTCTCTGCCCCTCTGGTTCTGAAAGTTTTCCTTCTAGTCCTATCTCATGAAGGTCGGTTAAAGCTTGAAAGGTTTCTTTCTCCTCCTCGGACTGGAATTTATAATAGACTTGAAAAATGCGTCCATCAGCCTTGCCACGAAAGGATAGACTGTCACCATTGACCTTAATAGTGTCGGGCAAAATCCGTACCCTTTCAACAGAATCCGCTAGGTTTTGACTAGCTTGACTCTGTTGCCAATTTTGAAACAGAAACCAGAAGCCAAAGATTCCGCAAATTATTAGAACTTTACTAGCAGATTTCCAAGCAAATTGGAAAAAAAGACAGATTAGCAGAAAAACGAAACCCAACAAAGCAAGATAGGATGCTGAGAAAATAGCGTAGTAAAGCCAGAGCAATAGAAAACTCAGGTAAATTAGGGGAATAGGGAGGTTCTTAATCCACTGTAACATAGTCTTTTAGCTTTTCTATCGTTTTAGCACCAATGCCAGAGACCTTCTTAAGTTCATCAACCGACTTGAATTTGCCATTCGTCTCACGATGATCGATAATGTCCTGAGCTCGTTTGCCACCTAATCCTTTGACCTGTTTAAGCTCTTCCAGACTGGCCTTGTTGAGATTGACCTTCTTTTCCTTGCTTGTTGAAGAAGCTGTCCCCGAAGTAGTCTGTTGACTAGCCACTTCTTCCCCCTTAGTGGGAACATAAACCAGAGCTTCATCACTAACTTTCTGAGCTAGATTAAGCGATTTGCTGTCTGCTTGATCTGTCAAGCCACCAGCCTTCTGAACAGCATCATTGACCCGACTACCCACCGGCAAATCATAAATTCCAGGTGCTTTAACAGCACCTTTGACATCTACTGTGATTAGATCTTGTTCAACCGGTTCTTCCTTTTCTTCCTTCTTTACTTCCTTTTCGGATACCGAATCCTTGGAAACAGCTACAACTTCAGCCTGCAAATTCGTTTCTTTGACAGGTATGTGTGAAGCTGGCTTTAGCAGGAAAAATCCTCCTACAAGCAAGCCCAGACCAGTACAGATGACAATGATTTTATACTCTTTGATTTTCTCGATAATTACTTCCATATTTTCTCCTCTCTTAGATTATTCGTAAGAGGAAGAAAAAACAGTTGAAAATTTCTTCTCAACTGCTTATTTATTTGCAAAATAGTCTTCCTTGGTCAATACATAATGAACTCTTGTAACGATTCTTCCTTTTTCATGCTGGTCCATACAAGCATATGGGTCTACGTGGGAAAAACGCATGCCTGATTTCTCCATGACCTTTCCTGACGCGGGATTAGACTTATCGTGTAAAGCAACCAACTTATTCATCCCTATCTTCTCAAAAGCTAGCTCAATCACAGCACGATTGGCTTCTGTCGTTAATCCTTGATTCCAATACTTTTTATTGATAATGTAGCCAATAGCTGCCTTCTTAAGAACAGGATCAATCTTGTGCAAGTCAATGGTTCCAATAAACTGACCATTTCTTTTTAGTTCTATTCCCCAGCGTCCCAAAGGATTGGCCAAGTAGAACTGAGCAATGTTATTATTGGTTTCTTCCAAGCTTTGATTGGTTAGAAAAGTGTAACGCGTATTTTCTCTGTCCGAGGCATAGTCAAACATTGCTTCCGAATCATCCAAGGTTACAGGTCTAAGCAATAAACGCTCTGTTTCCACTATCGGATACTGAGCTAGTTTTAAAAAGATTGATTCCATACTTCTCCTCCATTTAAAAATATTTTCTACCAGTCTAGCATAAAAAATAAATTACAACAAATTTTTCTTGCTTTTTAAAGCGGTTTCATATAGAATAAAATCATCACCTTATTTTTATAGATAATGTGATAGATCATTTACAACCCGTCAATAGAAAGGGAGTTTTTCTCTATGTTAATCGGAATTCCAAAAGAAATTAAGAATAATGAAAACCGTGTTGCTCTAACACCTGCTGGTGTCCACAGCTTAGTCGGCCGTGGTCATCGCGTCCTTATCGAAACAAATGCTGGTCTTGGTTCTGGCTTTACTGATGCTGACTATCAAAAGCAAGGAGCTGAAATTGTCGCTACTGCTGGTGAAGCCTGGGCTGCAGAGTTGGTCGTGAAAGTAAAAGAACCATTAATTTCTGAATATGGTTACTTACGTGACGACCTGCTTCTCTTCACCTACTTGCACATGGCCGCTGCGCCTGAATTAGCAGATGCTATGTTGGAAGCAAAAACAACTGGGATTGCCTATGAAACTGTCCGTGATTACCAAGGTCAATTACCACTCCTCGTACCTATGAGTGAGGTTGCAGGCCGTATGGCAGTCCAAATCGGTGCTCATTTCCTAACTAAGCAAGCAGGAGGTTCTGGTGTCTTACTGGGTGGTGTGCCGGGTGTACCTAAAGGGAAAGTAACCATCATCGGTGGCGGTGTCGTAGGGACCCATGCTGCCCGCATCGCTTTAGGATTGGGAGCGCAAGTGACCATCCTTGATATCAGTGCTAAACGTCTCTCCGTTTTAGAGGAGGTCTTTGGTCACCAAATTCAAACTCTCATGTCCAATTCATTTAACATCGAAGCCAGTGTGAGAGATGCGGATGTGGTGATCGGAGCGGTTCTCATCCCAGGTGCCAAGGCACCAAAACTGGTCACAGATAAGATGGTCAAGCAAATGCGTCCAGGATCCGTCATCGTTGACGTTGCTGTTGACCAAGGTGGTGTTATCGAGACAGCTGACCGTGTGACAACGCACGATGAGCCTGTCTATGAAAAACACGGTGTGCTCCACTATGCCGTTGCCAATATCCCTGGTGCGGTTGCTCGTACTTCAACCATTGCCCTAACCAATGTCACTCTTCCTTATATTGAAGCTTTGGCTGGTAAAGGTTTTGTACAAGCAATCTCTGAAGATGAGGGCTTGCGCCAAGGTGTTACTACTTATCAAGGTTACTTAACCAGTCTTCCAGTAGCCCAAGGTCTCGATAAAAAACATACTCCAATTGATGAACTAATCTAAAAAATCTAATTATCAGATAAAAGAAAGAGCAATTCCACCTGAACTGCTCTTTTTTGCTATTCTGTTTCTTCTTGGACTTCTTCACTCTCTGCTTTTTTAACTGGTACTGGTTCATAGGCTCGGATAATCTGAGCGACAACTGGATGGCGAACCACATCCTTAGCTGAAAAATGAACAAAGTCAATCTGGTGAATGTTCTTGAGTTTTTCTTTGGCATCAATCAAACCGGACTTGACGTTACGCGGAAGGTCAATCTGACTAATATCTCCATTGACAATCATCTTAGAATTAAAGCCTAAACGAGTCAAAAACATCTTCATCTGCATGATGGTCGTATTTTGCGCCTCATCGAGAATGACAAAAGCATCATCCAAGGTCCGGCCACGCATATAGGCAAGGGGCGCAATTTCGATAATTTCACGCTCCATGAGACGAGTCGTCTGGTCTTTTCCCAGAATCTGATACAAGGCATCATAAACAGGTCGAAGGTAAGGGTCCACCTTCTCCTTGAGATCACCCGGAAGAAAACCTAGACTCTCTCCTGCTTCCACCGCTGGACGTGTCAAGATAATTCTTTTGACTTGACCACGTTTAAGTGCAGTTACTGCCAAGGTCACTGCAAGGAAGGTCTTCCCTGTTCCTGCAGGTCCGATTCCAAAGGTCACATCATGCTGTTTGACACTGTCAACATAAAGTTTTTGACCCAGGGTTTTGACACGGATCGGCTTCCCTGTATTGTCCTTGATAATTTCTTCTTCGTAAAGAGCAACAAACTTGTCGATTTCATCGTTTTTGACCATGCTAATCGCAGTCACCACATCTGGTGTACCAACGGTCATCCCACGATTGACCAAGACCATGAGGGCTTGAATAACCTGACGGGCTTCCTCACAAGCAGACTCTTCTCCCAAAACCTGGACAATCTCCGTACGAGCATGAATCACAACATCAAGCTCTTCTTCCATCAAACGAAGATGGCGTTCATTGGAACCAAAAAGATGAAACAGGTCATCTGGATGACTCAGTTGAATGTCTATTGAATGTTCCTTCAAATAAAGAACCTCTCTAATTCTTTTATTTCTTTTTATTATAGCAAAGGGGCGGAGAAATTACTAGCCCAACCCCAGTGAATCATGCTAGTGCTCTAAGTATTCTTGCCAGATAGCGTCAAAGTCACCTAGGTTAAAAGAGAAACTGGCATGCTCCTCCAAAAAGCGACTGACCTCATCAAAATCGTCTGTGTGTTTTGGAAAAGCTGATTCTTCAAAGGCTAGGTCTGCCAAGATAGCTTTAGGACTATTACTTTTAGGATTGCGCTCGGTCATGAGCCAAGTGTAAAATGATTTTCTCATATGCCACCCTAAATCAACTCTGTCCCAAACTGGTCTTGCTTGATTTTACCAGCTTTCATAAGACCACCTAAAGCTTTCTTGAACTGACCTTTAGAAATGCCAAAGGTTGCTTTGATGTCCTCTGGAGATGACTTATCATTCAAGGTCATGAAACCGCCATTGCTTTCCAAGTAGGTCAAAATCATCTGGGCATCATTTTCCAACATCTCAAAGGAGCGAGGTTTGAGAGAGAGGTTCAGAGTGCGATCAACCTCGCGGAATCCAATGACACGCGCATCTAAGACTTGACCCAAACGTGGCTCTGCATAGCGCTCGCTAGGATGGATAAAGCCAAGCATGTTATTTTCTGGCAGGTAAACAAAAGTTCCTGACAGCTTGAGACGATATACAATGGCTGGCCAGTTTTGGTTCTGCATGTTGTTGTAGGCAGGACGAGCCAGACGTTGGAAGTCTTCTTGATAAGCCAAGAGACCCCAGATACGGCCTTTCTTGTCTACTTCAAGACGGATGTAGAGTTGATCGCCCTTCTTAGGCCAGAGTTCCTTGAGCTCAGGAAGGATATCAAGTGACACTACGATTTCCTTGTCAGGTAGGCCTGTATCCACAAAGACACCCAAGTCCTTACGAACTTCTGTGACACGGCCCCAACCAAATTGATCCTGAGTGGCAGTCACTTCTAGAGTTGTCAAGCGGAGCTTTTGCTTCATATCTGTATAGGCAAAACCTTTAACCGTATCCCCTACTGTATGTTGGCCTTCTTCCTTAGCGAGAGCATAGGTCTGACCATCCTTTTGCACAAAGTAAAAACGGTCATTTTCATCGATGATGAATCCAACGATAAAACTTGCAAGATTTGTATTCATATTTCCTTCTTTCGAATAAAACTCAGCCAGCAATGCCAACTGAGTTTTTCTGTTTATTTTTAGACTTCCAAGAGTTCTTTTTCTTTGTTGGCAGTCATGTCGTCGATGTGTTTAACAGCATCGTCTGTTACTTTTTGAATATCTTTTTCAAGAGTCTTCAATTCGTCTTCAGTGATTTCTTTTGCTTTTTCTTGTTTCTTAGCTTCGTCCATAGCATCACGACGAATATTGCGGACAGCCACTTTAGCATTCTCACCGACCTTCTTCACTTCTTTAGCAAGGTCACGACGAGTTTCTTCTGTAAGAGCAGGGATAACCAAGCGAATCACAGAACCATCATTAGCTGGTGTAATACCAAGATCAGAAGCGTTCAAGGCACGTTCGATATCTTTCAATGAAGATTTGTCAAATGGTGTTACCAACAAAACACGCGCTTCTGGAATCGTAATTGAAGCGATTTGGTTAAGAGGAGTTTCTACTCCATAGTATTCTACATGTACACGGTCCAGCAAGCTTGCATTGGCACGACCGGCACGGATACCACCAAATTCACGAGCAAGTGATTGGTGAGACTGGGTCATTCTCTCTTTAGCTTTTTCAATAATTGCGTTAGCCATAATCATTCTTATTCCTTTTCTTCGATATTGTTTGAAACTGTCGTTCCGATATTTTCACCAAATACGACACGTTTGATGTTGCCTGGTTGGTTCATATTGAAGACAACCAAGTCAATGTCGTTGTCCATTGAGAGGGTTGAAGCTGTTGAATCCATGATACGAAGACCTTTATTGATAACGTCACGGTGAGTCAATTCTTCAAACTTAACGGCTGTCTTGTCTTTCTTAGGATCGGCATTGTAAACACCGTCGACGCCATTTTTAGCCATAAGGATGGCATCTGCTTCGATTTCAGCTGCACGAAGAGCCGCTGTTGTATCTGTTGAGAAGTAAGGTGAACCAATTCCGGCACCAAAGATAACGATACGACCTTTTTCAAGGTGACGAAGGGCACGTCCACGTACGTAAGGCTCTGCAACTTGTTGCATTGCAATGGCTGTTTGCACACGCGTATCGACACCAACTTGTTGCAATGAATCTGCCATCACAAGAGCATTCATAACAGTCCCAAGCATTCCTGTGTAATCTGCCTGAACGCGGTCCATACCTGCTTCTGCAGCAGGTTCTCCACGCCAGAGATTTCCTCCACCGATAACAAGGGCAATTTCGATACCTAAGCTATGAACTTCTTGAATCTCTTTTGCGATTGTTTGAACTGTTTGGATATCAATCCCTACGCCACGTTCGCCGGCAAGGGCTTCACCTGATAACTTGATTAAAATACGTTTATACTTGGGATTCGCCATTTTCACTCTCCTTTTTTTATCCTACCTATTTTATCACAATTTCTAAGATTTTTATAGTACCATGAGCAATTCTTTCAAAAAAATTAGACCGTTAAAAATTCCTCTAAATCGTTAAGGGCACGCTCTGCAATTTTTTCATAACGAGCCTTCTTATCACGGATACGCTCGCCTTCCAACTCTTTGATAATCCCAAAATTGACATTCATTGGTTGAAAATGTTTGCTGTCCGCATGGGTGATGTAATGAGCCAAGCTTCCAATAGCTGTCGTCTCTGGGAAAATAACCTCGCTTTCTCCCTTGAAGAGACGAGCTGCGTTAATCCCCGCAACTAAGCCTGAAGCTGCTGACTCAACATAGCCTTCCACACCCGTCATTTGACCAGCAAAGAAGAGGTTTGGCTGTTTCTTAGAACGATAGGTCTGCTCCAGAAGATTTGGTGAATCCATGTAAGAATTGCGGTGCATGACACCATAGCGAACAAACTCAGCATTTTCAAGACCTGGAATCATTTGAAAGACACGCTTTTGTTCTCCCCATTTGAGATGGGTCTGGAAACCGACAATATTATAGAGACTACCAGCCGCATTGTCCTGACGAAGTTGGACAACCGCGTACGGTGTTTTAAACTCTCCATCACGAGGTCCTGTATAGTCGTCTGGATACTCCAAACCGACTGGCTTCATAGGACCATAAAGCATAGTTTTAATACCACGTTTGGCCATGACTTCGATAGGCATACATCCTTCAAAGTACTTTTCTTTTTCAAAAGAATTCAGCGGCGCTTCTTCCGCATTGACCAAGGCTTCATGGAAATCCATAAACTCTTGCTTGGTCATAGGGGCATTGAGGTAGGCCGCCTCTCCCTTGTCATAACGAGACTTGAGATAAACCTTGCTCATATCAATGGTGTTGACATCGATAATAGGCGCTGCCGCATCGTAGAAATAGAAACCATCGCCGTCATTAAGGGCATGAATCTTCTCAGCTAGGGCATCGCTAGTCAAAGGACCAGTAGCGACAACTGTAATAACATCAGTTGGTAATTCTGTAATTTCATCACGCACCACTTCAATCAAGGGGTGGTTGGCAACTTTTTGGGTCACCATTTGGGAGAAACCATCACGGTCCACCGCAAGGGCTCCTCCAGCGGGAACACGAGTAGCTTCAGCAGACTCTAAGATGACAGAACCCAAGCGACGCATTTCTTCCTTGAGAAGCCCGACAGCATTTGTCAAAGCATCTCCACGTAGAGAATTGGAACAAACTAACTCTGCAAAATTGTCTGTTTTGTGCTGAGGTGTTGACTTGACACCACGCATTTCATAGAGTTTAACTGGAATACCACGTTCTGCAATTTGGTAGGCTGCTTCAGAACCTGCCAAACCAGCACCGATAACATTGATATAAGATTGAGACACGACACTAATACCTCTTTGGGAGTGTGAAGTCAAGATTCACATTGAAAAAGCCAACCGAACTTACTCACTTTCGAATTTCTTGGCTCAGGCTGAAAAAGTCCACAGGACTTTTTCACTCCCACAAATCTTTCTATTTTTTTCTTCTACTAGTATAACAAAAAAAGGGAAGAAGGCAAACTTCCCTGTTTAGTCATTTTCTTCCCAATCGTGGTAAGCAGCATAGAGCTGGCTTTTATTCCACTGGTAAATCTTAGCAACTTCCTTGATAGCTTGATTTTTCTTCATACCTTGCTGGATGCGGGATTGGATTTCTAAGAACAAGTCTTCCTCGTCTTTTTCCTCCACATCCTGACTGGCACCTTCCACGATGAGAAGGCATTCACCCTTGAGAGGTGTTTCAGCGATACTTTCCAGCAATTCAGAGATTTTTCCTCGTTGGTATTCTTCGTAAATCTTTGTCAATTCTCTTACCAAGACTACCGAGCGGTCACCATAGACTTCTAGCATATTTTCTAGCGTATCTGCCACACGATGAGGCGATTCATAGAAAATTTGAGTTTCTGGATAGTCTTTTTTCAAGTCGAAAAATTGCTTTTGCTGGCCTGATTTTCTGGGTAAGAAGCCGTAAAATATGTGTGGCTGTGGCGCTAAACCACTGGCAATCAAGGCAGAAATTCCTGCAGAGGCACCTGGAACAGTGATAACTGCGATTTCTTCCTCAATCGCAGCCTTGACCAAATCATGGCCAGGGTCTGAAATGCTAGGCAGACCTGCATCGGATACCTGAGCAATACTTTGCCCTGCTTTCAGGAAACCAATCAAATCAGGAATCTTTTCCTTGGCATTGTGCTCATGAAAACTGATTTGCTTGGTAGAAATGTCAAAATGCTTGAGCAATAGACCTGTATTGCGCGTGTCCTCAGCAGCAATCCAGTCCACTTCTTTCAAGGTCTGAATAGCACGAAAGGTCATATCATCTAGATTGCCAATCGGCGTTGCCACTAGGTACAGCTTGCCATAGGGAGACTGCCCCTTAAAACTTTTTTGAATCTGCATGCCTACTCCCTGTATAACAACTCGTCACAGAACATACATTCCTCGTCCTGCTCTCGACGTTGTCCATAAAAATCATTACATACGTGAAATCCATCACGGTAAATGCGACGGACACTTTCGCGAACATGCTTGGCCTTGACAGGAGCATCTGCCTCCACCTCACCCAAGCGTTCGCGCAACTTAGAATTTTCCAAACGAAGAGCTGTATTTTCCTCTACCAGGCTCTTGAGATTTTTCTTGATGGCTTCCACATCGGCCAAGGTTACCAATAACTGTTGGGAAAAATCATCCAGCGCGTCAAATAATTCTTTTTTGTCCATAAAACAGCCCTTTCCTTTCTTTATCGTTCATTTTTGAGTTTATATTTCTTTCAAGATCAGATATTCCATGGCATTTTGAAAGCTGACATTAGCTTGCCACATTTTTCTAGCTTCTAGCAAATCTTGTAGAATCTGTCGAATCCTTGCTTGCAGAAGGTCCTGCCCACAGAGGAATTCGAGAATCCGTAAGACCTGATCTTGTTTTTCCTTGTCATCTGCCAAGTTGGCTAATTTAGCAACCTGCAGATAACTTTCTTTTTTCTTAGCTACTAACCAGGTCAGCAGGCGTTCACTTTCATCGATCAAGGTCCAAAAACTTGCCTGATTAGCCAACTTTTCTGCTTCAGCTCGCGATTGACTAAACTGAGCTAAGAGAGTCGCTTTTTTCTTAACCAGCCCCATTTGTTCTAAGAATAATATGAGTTTTTCTTCTTGCTTTTTAAAATGGAAAATCTGGGTTCGACTACGGATGGTCGGTAACATCTTTTCCTCATCGCTGGTCAAGAAGAAAATATAAACCTCACTCTGGGGTTCTTCGATGACCTTGAGCAGAGAGTTAGCTGCGTTAGGATGCATTTTCTCAGCTTGCTCGATAATAAAAACCTGTTGTTGACTTTCA
Organism: Streptococcus sp. KHUD_015; assembly: GCF_051106265.1. Lineage (GTDB taxonomy): Bacteria > Bacillota > Bacilli > Lactobacillales > Streptococcaceae > Streptococcus. The sequence continues at coordinate 773,023 of NZ_CP193665.1, read as the reverse complement.
ATCCCTGCTTGGGAAAACTGACCCACCAATTCCCGAATGCGTTCTGTCTTGATGACCTGATTGACTGGCTTAATCAAGGTGACATCGGGAAACTCTTCCTGTTCAATCAACTTGCAGTTTCGGCATTTCTCACATGGTAAAACGCCTACCTTATCTGTACAAAAGAGGCTCTTAGCCAAAAACTGCGCCATTTCTAAGCTTCCAAAGAAACCTGAAAAGAGGTAAGCATGATTGAGCTGATTTTGCTCCAAGATACGGACAAAACGGTCAAACTGCTCTGGTTGCAAATCATTTAATCGCTCTTGCTTCATTTACTTAATCCCATTCTCTCAAACAAGACAGACTTGGTATCTTCCACCACTTGGTCCAAAGGAAGACTGGCATCAATCTTGGCAATACGGTCTCCTTCTTTCTCCAAAAGAGAAAGATATCCTTGACGGACCTTTTTATGCAAGTCTAAGCCTTCTAGGTCTAAACGATTGACCTCTCGATTGCTATTTGCTGCAATACGCGCCAGTCCTTCTTCCACCTCAATATCAAAATAAAGGGTTAAATCGGGTTTTAGTCCATCTGTAGCAAATTGATTAAGCCAATCAATGGCCTCGATATCTAAGCCTCGACCAAATCCCTGATAGGCAACAGAACTATCGATGAAGCGGTCCATAATGACCAACTTACTAGCGTCAAGGGCTGGAAGAACTTTTTCCACCAAGTGCTGTCTACGACTAGCAATATAGAGAAGGAGTTCTGTCTTAGCATCCATCTGAGTATGACTTGGGTCTAAAATCACTTGACGAATCTTCTCCCCAATCAAGACTCCGCCTGGCTCACGGGTCATCAGCACCTCTACTCCTTTTTCCTCTAAAATTGGGAGTAGAGCCTCTAAAACACTGGTCTTGCCTGCTCCCTCTGGCCCCTCAAGAGAGACTAAAAATCCTTTTGACATGTCTAACTCATTTCTTTTTTACTACTTCTATTCTATCAAAAAAATAGGGGTTTGTGACAATCTTTTTGTCTTCTCATTTCAACCACCATAAAAGAGGCAGTCAAAGCCACCTCTTATTTACCCAGTTTTTTAGTTCGTTTGTAGGCTTGATGAACTGCCTCCATAACGGTTCCTCTAAAGGCATGTGCTTCTAAGCTTGCTACACCAGCGATAGTCGAACCGCCTGGGCTGCATACTTGGTCTTTCAAAACTCCAGGATGTTGCTGGCTTTCTAAGACCAATTGCCCAGCTCCTACCACAGTTTGAGCCGCCATTTTCAATGCCGTTTCTCTTGGCAATCCAGTCTGAACACCTGCATCTGCCAAGGCCTCGATAAAAAGATAGACAAAGGCTGGTCCACAACCTGCAAGACCTGTCGCTGCGTCGATTAAACCTTCTCCTAGTTCAACCAAGAGACCTGCCTTGGCTAACAGCTGACAAAAGAGCTCACTGTCCTCAGCCCTGCAATTAGAAGACAAGGCATAACTAATCACTCCTTGCCCGATAGAAGCAGGGGTATTCGGCATCATACGAATAATTCGGTGTTGATTTGGAAGAAGACTAGCGAGTTTTTCTAAGGTCAATCCAGCTGCCATCGAAATCAAAAGAAGACTTTCTCTTTTTTCAAGGATGGTTTGATATTGAGAAAGCAAGTCTGAGAACTGAGCTGGCTTAACACCTAGAAAAATCACATCTGCGTCTGCGAAAATTTCTTCATTGCTAGAAGCCTGACCACCGAAGTCTGCAATGAAAGCATCCACCTTGGCTTGACTACGATTGGCAAGAAGAATCTGGGCACCCGTCTTGGTCTGCAAAACAGCCTTGGCCAAACTAGCTCCCATATTTCCTAAGCCGATAAATCCAATCTTCATCTCTTACTCCCTTATCTGTCCGTCACCAGTAACCACATACTTATAGCTAGTCAATTCTTTTAAGCCCATTGGACCACGCGCATGCAATTTCTGAGTAGAAATCCCCATTTCACAACCCAGACCAAATTGACCTCCATCTGTAAAACGCGTTGAGGCATTGACATAGACTGCTGCAGAGTCCACCTGATCTGTAAAGTAAGCTGCAGCCTCAGCATTTTCCGTCACAATGGCATCCGAATGATGGGTACTGTGGGCTTCAATATGGGCAACCGCTTCTTCTAAACTGCTCACAACCTTAACAGCTAGAATATAGTCTAAAAACTCGGTGTCAAAGTCTTTGGCCTCAGCTGCTTGACCTGAAACGAATTGGCTTGCTTTGCTATCCAAGCGGAATTGAATTGGCTCCAGTCCAGCTTCCTTACGCTCTGTAACTAGAACTTGCTCCAAGCGAGGAAGGAAGCTTGGAGCCTTGTCTTCATGAACGAGGAGAACCTCCATGGCATTGCAGACAGAAGGACGATTAGTTTTAGCATTATTGATGATAGACAGTGCCTTGTCGTCATCTGCATCCTTATCCACATAGACATGGACAATCCCAGTCCCTGTCTCGATAACAGGTACGATAGCATTTTCAACCACGGCATTAATCAAGCCAGCTCCTCCACGAGGAATGAGAAGATCTAGATAGCCCTTGGCCTTCATCATAGCATAGCTACTTTCACGGCTAGTATCTTCCACCAGTTGAATCACATCTGGATGAATGGTCGTTGTCTCCAAGCCCTTTTTCAAAGCTTTAACAATAGCATGGGCAGTTTGATAGGCATCCTTCCCACTACGAAGAACAACCGCATTTCCACTCTTGAGAGCCAAAGCTGCCGCATCAGACGTCACATTTGGACGGCTTTCATAGATAATACCAATAACCCCCATAGCCACACGTTTCTTTGTGATAACCAAGCCATTTTCAAGATGATTGGTTTCTAAAACTTCACCGATTGGATCTGGTAAAGCAACCACTTCACGAATCCCAGTTGCCATCGCTTCTATACGACTTTCATCCAAATAAAGACGATCCAGCATCACATCTGAGATTTTACCCTTAGCAGCTTCCATATCAAGGGAATTGGCCGCTAAAATTTCCTCTGTAGCAGCCACTAAGTGATCAGCCATGGCTAGCAAGGCTTGGTTTTTTACCTCTTCACTAGCTGTGTTGATCGATTTTTTAACAGCCTGTACCTGTTCAAATTGTTCTTGTGTACTTACCATAGTTTACCTCTAAAATTCTGTAAAGAGTAATTGGATTTCAGGAGTAATGGAAATCCAGTCATCACGGTGAATCAAGACACCCTTGGCTTTTTGAGAACGCAACATATCCTCCAAAGCAGAGGCTCCAAATTGCACGTGCCCTTTTCCAAGTGATTTTCCACTTTCCTTGTCAAATACTGTCACGATATCACCGTAAGAAAAGGCTCCTTCTGCTTCAACGATACCAGATAAGAGAAGACTCTTTCCATGTTGAGAGAGAGCTTCTGCAGCCCCTTTATCAACCCAAATAGAACCTTGACTCTGAGCATAGAAGGCCAGCCATTGTTTCTGGGTACGAAGTCCCTTCTCTTGCGCAACAAAGTAGGAACCATCCTTGGTCTCCTCAGCTGCTTCAATCATGGCATCTGGCTTCAAGGATGAGCAGATATAAACAGGAACGCCCGATTCTGTCGCGATAGTCGCAGCCTTGATTTTTGTTAGCATGCCCCCAGTTCCATTTGACGAGCCAGCTCCACCAGCCATATCAATAATCTCACGATTGATGGTCTCGATTCGCTCCAAGCGTTTGGCTCTTGGATCTGAATTAGGATTTCCAGTATAAAGACCATCTACGTCTGTCAGGAGAACCAAAAGGTCAGCTTTGACCATGGCCGCTACCTGTGCACTCAGAGTATCATTGTCCCCAACTTTGAGTTCATCAATGACGACACTATCATTCTCATTGATGATAGGAATCGCGCCACGGCTAAGTAGAACAGACAAAGCCTGATGGGCATTTTTATAACGGCGCTTATCCACAAAATCGTCCTGAGTCAGCAAGATTTGTGCAGAAACGATTTGGCGCAAGAGAAGATTTGTCGTGTATTCTTCCAACAAAAGCCCCTGCCCTACCGCTGCTGAAGCCTGTTTATCAGCAATCTTAGTCGGACGCTTTTTAAATCCTAAAGCCCCAAAACCAGCCGCAATGGCACCTGACGACACCAAAATCAATTCATGACCAGCCTCGTGCAACATAGATAACTGCTGGGTAATAGCCTTTACCTTACTACGTGATAAACTTCCATCCTCATTCGTCAGAGAAGAAGTCCCCACCTTAAAGACAATCCGTTTGTATTTCATAGTCTCACTCCGATTCTTCATATTTATCCATTATAACATGAATGACAGGAAATAGAAAAGAGTTAATAGGAAAAACCGCTACTCCTAAGAATAGCGGTTTAATCATGTTTTTAAGCTACTAATGTAGTTGCTCTATTATTTAAGAGTAACTGAAGCTCCAGCTTCTTCCAATTTAGCTTTGATTTCTTCAGCTTCTGCAGTTGCAACGCCTTCTTTAACAAGTGCTGGTGCACCGTCAACAAGTTCTTTAGCTTCTTTAAGTCCAAGACCAGTGATTTCACGTACAACTTTGATAACGCCAACTTTTTTATCGCCTGCAGATGTCAATTCAACGTCGAATGAATCTTTAGCAGCACCAGCGTCAGCAGCACCAGCTGCAGCAACAGCTACAGGAGCAGCTGCAGTTACACCAAATTCTTCTTCGATAGCTTTTACAAGGTCGTTCAATTCAAGGATTGAAGCTTCTTTAATTTCAGCAATAATGTTTTCAATGTTCAATGCCATTGTTATTTCCTCCAAATATGTTTTTAAATTTATAATATTTTTTGTAGCTAGGCTACGCTGCGTAGCTTAAGATTAAGCTGCGTCTTCTTTGTTGTCTGCAACCGCTTTGACTGCAAGAGCAACGTTGCGCACTGGCGCTTGAAGTACAGAAAGGAGCATAGAAAGAAGTCCTTCGCGGTTTGGAAGAGTTGCAAGAGCAAGAATCTCTTCTTTAGATGCGACAGCGCCTTCGATTGCACCACCTTTGATTTCAAGTGCTTCAGCGTTTTTAGAAAAGTCGTTCAAGATTTTCGCTGGCGCGATAACATCTTCATTAGAAAATGCTACTGCAGATGGTCCAACAAATACAGATGCAAGATCTTCAAGACCAGCTTTTTCAGCTGCACGACGCAAGATTGAGTTTTTAATCACTTTATACTCAACTTCGCTTCCACGAAGCTCACGACGAAGAACTGTATCTTGCTCAACTGTCAAACCACGAGCGTCTACAACGACGATAGATGCAGCAGCTTTCATTTTTTCAGCTACTACGTCAACTAGTTCCGCTTTTTTAGCAATAATTGCTTCACTCATTAGTGTGTTCACCTCCGTAATTATTTTGCTTGGGGAAATTTTTCCAAAAGAAAAACGCGCCCAAACCTAGACACGAAAGTACAATACGCTTCTTTTTACATGATACGTTTTGTCCTCGGTAGGATACTTATGAGTCGAGCTCCCCTACTGTCTTAGGCAGTTTTTTCAAACCGTATATAAGTATAGCATAGTCAAAAAAAGAATGCAAGATTTTTGCAAACTTTTTTTAAAATTTTTTCGTAATTTTTCTTTTAAAGTTCTACTGTCAGTACTTGATCTTGCTTCACAACTTGTTCTCCGGCAATATAGACATCATCAACATCACTGGATTTGACAGCATAGACTAAGTGGGAAAGCATATTTTCTTGGGGTTGAAGATGGATTTTCCCTTTTGGTTGAATGACTAGAAAATCTGCTTGCTTGCCAACTTCCAGACTCCCAATCTGTTCTTCCATTCCAAGAACCTTAGCCCCTTCGATTGTCAGCGCTTTTAGAGCCATTTCGATAGGAAATTGGCTGGCATCTCCACTTTTCATCTTCTGAAGAAGGGCTGCAGTCCGTCCTTCCTCAAACATATCTAGATTGTTATTGGAAGCAACCGAATCTGTCGCAATTCCTACTGCCACTCCTGCTTTTTGGAGCTGGATAATTGGAGCAATTCCTGAGGCCAGTTTGAGGTTGCTGATAGGATTGTGGGCGATAGCGACTTGAGAAGATGACAGACGTTCAATTTCTCTATCGTTTAGTTCTACCCCATGAGCAAAGACAGAAGGATGATCTAAGTAACCCAGTTCTTCTAGAAAAGCAAGGGGACGTTTGCCGTATCGTTTCAGGATAATTCCCGATTCTTCCTTGGTCTCCGCCACATGGATATGGAGAGGAATATTCAACTCTTTTGCCATATCTAAGCTTTCTTCCAGCCAGTCTCTACTACAACTGTAGGGAGAATGTGGGGCTACCATAACCTTGAAATTTGGATTTTTATATCCAATAATTTCCTCAATGATGGCTCGTGTTCTAGCAATGGTCTCAGCAGTTGTTTCTGTATCTGAAGAAAAGAGGGTCGGTGAGAAATAACAACGCATCTTGGAAGCCTTGACTACCTGATAAATCTGCTCAATCTCCACTCCATTGGGATTATACATATCGTTGAAGGTTGTTGTTCCTGACTGGAGCATTTCTGTCAGCGCTTCTTTGACCGCCTTGGTAGTCATGTCGGGAGTAAACTCAGCTTCTGCTGGCCATATATAGTCATTGAGCCATTCATGAAGATTGCTATCATCTCGAATCCCTCTCAAGCCTGTCATAGCAGAATGGGTGTGGCAATTGACCAAACCAGGCATGACCCAAGCTCCCTGATAGTCTATAATCTGCTCAGCTTGATCTAAAATCTCTGACTTCTCTTGACCGACATAGGCGATTTGAGAATCTTTAACAGCTAAGATTCCATCTAGATAGACATGGAAATCTTGATCACAAGTCACGATATTTACATGCTGATAGACTTTCATTATAGGCTCCTTTTCTAAAAGACAATTTATACTCTTTGAAAATCTATTCAAACCACGTCAGCTTCACTTTGGATTAGATATATGGTTACTGACTTCGTCAGTCTTATCTACAACCTCAAAACAGTGTTTTGAGCTGACTGCGGCTAGCTTCCTAGTTTGCTCTTTGATTTTCATTGAGTATTACAGTGAATAATTTTTCTAGATATTCTAACAAAAAAGTCACCCGAAGGCAACTTTTTTCGTTCATAAGATTTTAAAATAGGAAGGCTTATTCTGAGCTAAAAGCTGCAGCTTGCTGCATTTGGTAATACTTGCCCTTTCGAGCCATGAGTTCTTGATGATTGCCATACTCAACGATGTCACCATCCACCAAGACTAGAATTAAATCTGCATCCTGAATAGTTGACAAGCGGTGGGCGATGATAAAACTTGTACGTCCCTTCATGAGCTTAGCAAAGGCATCCTGAACCAATACTTCTGTCCGTGTATCGATGGAAGAAGTCGCCTCGTCTAAGATGAGAATCTTTGGAATAGCCAGAAAGACTCGCGCGATAGTCAAGAGCTGGGCTTGACCGACAGAGAGAGATTCTCCAGCTTTTTCCAACTTGGTATCGTATCCCAGTGGCAACTGTTGGATGAAAAAGTCTGCATTGGCTGCTTTGGCAGCAGCAATCACCTGCTCCCGACTAGCATCAGGATTTCCAAAGGCAATATTATCATGAATAGTCCCTTGCTTGAGCCAGGTTTCTTGGAGCACCATGCCAAACTGCTGGCGTAAGGAGGCACGACTATAGTCATAAATGGATTTCCCATCCAGCAAGATATCTCCCGAGTTAATAGGATAGAAACGCATAAGAAGATTGATAAGGGTTGATTTTCCAGCACCTGTCGGACCAACTATGGCTACCTTGCTACCGGCTGGGATATCGATAGATAAGTCCTTAATTAAAATCTTTTCAGGATGGTAGCCAAAAGACACATGCTTAAAGGAAATAGCTCCCTTGACTTGGTCACTGGTCAAGATTTCCTTACCTGTTTCAGCCACCTCAGGACTTTCTAAGACAGCATAGACGCGCTCTGCACAAGCCAGAGCGCTTTGCAACTCAGCTAGCACTGAAGAAATATCGTTAAAGGGCTTGGTATACTGCTGAATATAGTTCAAAAAAGTCACCAAACGACCAATGGTCAAGGTGGAGCCCATCATAATGCGATAAGCTCCTACTCCAGCTAAAAGTGCGTAAATGAGCGCATTTACAAAGCGAGTCGAAGGATTGACCGTTGAAGAATAAAAGATGGCCGACTGCGAATAGCCTGCGTAGTTGTCATTAGCATCATGCAGTCTTTGGATAAACTCTTCCTGAGCATTGAAGGACTGGATAATGGTCTGTTGGCTAAGCGATTCTTCAATCAACTGTGTCTGAATCCCCCTCGTCTCTGTTTGCTTCTGAAATAGATGATAGGAGCGTTTAGAAATAAAGCGTGAAATCACCATAGACAGTGGCGTCAACAGCAAGACCAAGAGGGTCATGAGGAGATGAATTTGGAGCATGGCTAGAATACTGACCAAAATCATCAAGATGCCAATGAAAAATTGGTTAAAAATCATGGTCAAGCCAGCTGCCAACTGTTCGATGTCTGTAGTTACACGACTAACCATTTCTCCACTTCCTTGCCGATCGACAAAAGCAATCGGTAAACGATGGAGTTTATGGATGATTCGCTCTCGCAAATCTTTAGTATAAGAAAAGATTAGGCGATTATAAAGGAGAGGATTGACCCATTGTACCAGAGTATTTCCTATAACTACCAAGAGCATCTGGAGAAAAATCTGCCAAAAAACTGGTGAAGAGCCAGTCACTAGGACCTGGTCAATGACCTTCCCAATCAGAATAGGTAGGTAGATCGATAAACCAACCTGGGCAATGGTTCCTAGAAAAGCTAGGAAAAGGAGGAAGGGATGACTTGCTAAATCTTTGGCCAAACGTGTGAGCGTCTGGTTTGCAGTTTGTCGTCTCATGCTAGTCCTCCTTTCCATGTTGGGATGCATTGATTTCACGATAGACTTGACTCGATTTCATCAAGTCCTCGTGCTTGCCGATAGCTAGTAACTCACCTTTTTCCAAGAGGAGAATCTTGTCAGCCATCTGTAAAGTCGAGGTTCGTTGAGAGATCAAGATTAAACTTGTATTTGGCAGATTTTCTCGGATAGCTTTCAAGAGACTAGACTCGGTAATGGTGTCCAGTGCCGAGGTAGCATCATCTAGGATGAGAAACGGAGCCTGGCCCAAGACTGCTCGTGCGATAGACAGCCTTTGTTTTTGACCGCCCGAGAAATTTCTTCCTCCTGCTTCAACTAGGGCATCCAAGAGTCCTTCCTTTTCACTGACAAAATCCTTAGCTTGCGCAATCTCCAAGGCCTGCCAAAGTTCTTGGTCACATAGTTCTTGATGTAAACCTAGAATCAAATTGGAACGAATGGTTCCTTTAAAGAGTTCGACCTTTTGGGGCACATAGGCAATCCAGGACCGCCACTCCTCTAAATTAAGAGGACTAGATCCATCTCGATAAGGGTAAATGCTTCCCTTGTCTGCTGGATAAAGTCCAAGTAAGACTTGCACCAAGCTTGACTTACCAGAACCCGTTCCCCCAATGATACCAAGGATTTGGCCTTGAGTCATATCAAAGGAAATGTCTCTCAGAGAAGGCTGGGCCGCATCAGGATAGGTAAAGGTCAATTCATGGACTTGTAAAACCTGATTACTGGTAGCTTGCTTTTGTTCTAATTCTGAATGGATATCTTCTGGAGGTTCGGCAAAGACTTCCTCGATTCGCTTAGCTGAGATGTAAGACTGGTTGAGAGAATTGATCAGCATGGCTAGCTTGACCAATTCCACCAAAATCTGTAAGAGATAGTTGATGAGGGCAATAAGAGCACCTTGACTGAGCAAGCCTCCTTGAATAGAAATATAGCCTTGCCAGATGATAACAAGGAGAGTTCCATTAACAATCAGATAGGTCAGAGGTGTTAATAAACTAGACCAGAAACCTGTTTTTTCTTGTAAACTAGCATAAACTTGATTAAGAGTTTGAAAAATCTGTAACTCTCGTTTTTCTTGTCCAAAAGCACGAATAACTCGCATGCCTTGTAATTGCTGGCGTGTTTCCTGAACCAGTTGGTCCGTTTTATTTCTGAGACTACTGTAGAGAGGATTGACCAGTCGAGAGAGCCCTACAATGACAATGGTCAAAATGACAACCATAACCAAGAACCAGAAAGTCATCTCAGCTGAGATGCGATAGGCCATAAAGATAGCGCCAAAGACAATAATAGGTGCTCGCAAAAAGAGACGCAGGAATTGATTGATACCAGTCTGAATCTGATAGGTGTCCGAAGTCAAGCGAGTCACCAAACTAGAAGTGGTCAGACAGTCTCTGCTATCCTTGGGCAAGGAAAGAATATGTCGATAAAGATCATCTGTCAGTCCTTTGGCAAATCCAACCGCAGCCTTAGCTGAGTAAAACTGAGCTACCAAGGCCACTACAACACCAATTACTGCAAAGATAAGGAGCAGACCAATCTGCATCCAGAGATGACCTTGATTTTTCTGGGGCAAGGATTGGTCAACAATCCCAGCAATCACCATGGGAACCAAGAGCTCAAACACAGCTTCTAACAGCTTGAACAAGGGGGCTAAAATTGATTCTGTGATGTAGGGTTTGAAGTAAGATAGTAAGTGTTTCATAAGTCCCTTCTATTCTTATTCTGGAAATGAAGAAAGTGGGAAGCACCCACCATCTCTGTTTTATTTGTTTAAGTAAGGCAGTAGATAGCCATATCCTTCCTCTTCCATCTCATCCTTGGCCACAAAGCGCAAGGATGCAGAATTAATACAGTAACGAAGTCCACCTAACTCCCGAGGTCCATCTGTGAAAACATGACCCAAGTGAGCATTGCCTGACCGAGAACGAACTTCGATTCGCTCCATTCCATGGCTGAGATCCTTGTAATAATGAATCAACTCTTTGGAAATCGGACGGCTGAAACTTGGCCAACCACAACCTGAGGCAAACTTATCCTTGGCAAAAAAGAGTGGCTCACCCGTCGTAATATCTACATAAATCCCTTCTTCAAAGGTTTGGTCATAGGCATTGGTAAATGGAGCCTCTGTAGCAGCTTCTTGGGTAACACGATAGGATTCTTCAGTTAAGCTTTCCTTTAACACCTCTTGACTAGGCTTTTCATAGTTTGCTGCATCAATCAATGGTTTCTCAGCATCGGTCACATCAATATGACAGTAACCTGAAGGATTTTTCTTGAGATAGTCTTGGTGGTAATCTTCAGCTAAAATATAGTGGCGAAGTTTCTCCACTTCTACTGCAATCTTTCGACCCAGCATGCGTTCCTGCTCCTGCACCACTGTGTAGATAGCTGGCAAGTCTGCTTCATCCTGGTAATATATACCGGTCCGATATTGACGACCACGGTCATTCCCTTGTTGATTGACTGATAATGGATCAATAACACGGAAATAATAAAGTAAAATCTCTCTAAGTGACACTGCCTTCTCATCGTAAATCACTTGAACCGTTTCTGCATGGTCTGTTTCTTTGAGCAACTGGTAATTGGTCGTTTCGACTTGACCATTAGCGTAGCCGACTCTGGTTGTTAGCACTCCAGAAATACGTGAAAAATACTCCTCTAAGCCCCAAAAACAACCACCTGCTAGATAAATTTCTGCCATCTTAATTTCTCCTTTATCAAGTTTTTAACTAATACTCTTCGAAAATCTCTTCAAACCACGTCAGCTTACATCTGCAACCTCAAAACAGTATTTTGAGCTAACTTCGTCAGTTCTATCCACAACCTCAAAACACTGTTTTAAGCAGCCTGCGGCTAGCTTCCTAGTTTGCTCTTTGATTTTCATTGAGTATAAACTTCTTTTCAAAAAAAGGATAGGAAGCCCTCTGGTCAAGAGTTTCCCCATCCTATCTTCTATTCTTTATTTTGCTTCGACACGGACACCTTGGGTATCAACTTTCAAGTCATGAAGTTTTCCTTTGAAAGGTTGCTTTTCCAATTCTGCCTTAATCGCTGGCATCTTGTCATGAGAAGCCAAAACCATAACTGTCGGCCCAGCACCAGAGAGGTAGGTTGCATAGGCACCATTTTCTTTGGCCACTTGCTTAATCGTCGCAAATTCTCTCACCAAGTCCTGACGATAGCGCTCGTGGAAGAGGTCTCCCTCGATTGCTTGCCCAGCGGTCACCATGTCTCCTGCCAACAAGGCCGCAACCGCCACATTGGCGATAGAACTAGCTGCAACAGCTTCCTTATAGGACAATTTCTTAGGCAAGACACCACGGCTGTCTCTAGTACGCAATTCATAGTTTGGAATGTAGGCTAGGAAGTCACACTCTGGGAAATCTGCTACGATAGCAGAGACTTGTCCTTCAACGGAACTTGCAATAACGAGATTTCCATAAATGGCTGGAGCCACATTGTCAGGATGACCTTCAATCTTGGTCGCCAGCTGCAATTTGTCATGGTCAGACAAGTTGAGCTTACCCAATTGATCGGCTAGTTCAATCCCAGCAACAATAACCGAGCTAGAAGAACCCAAACCACGCGCCAAGGGAACATTACTGGTCATTTTCAAGCGTCTAGGTTTCAAATCTGGTACAATTTGCAAAGCAATTTTGAGCAAGAGATTACGCTCGTCATGAGGAATCCATTTACCAATCTGGTGTTCAATCAACCACTCATCTCGTTCTTCGCAGACCTCGATTTGAAGGTACTTGGTTACAGCTACACCGACCGAGTCAAATCCTGGCCCGATATTGGCACTGGTTGCAGGTACAATAATCTTCATTTTATTCTCCTAGCACCTTGAAGGTATTCAAGAGGTCGAATTCTGAAACCTTCTTCAATTCAGCTGAGACATTTTCCAGCTGGGCTTTATTAATCTTGTGTGTAATGATAACGACACGCGCCTTGTCACCCTCTTTTCCGTCTTGGAGGATTTGCTTGAAGGAAATATCTTGGGCATTAAAGATTTCAGCCAACTTCAAGACCTGACCTTTTGAGTCTGGTGCCAAGATTGAGAAGTAGTAGTTTGCTTTAACATCCTCAGGATTTGCCAAGACCAAGGCACGGTTGTATTCGTTGAAGTCTTTACCGATGGTTCCATCATTCAGACGACGAACGATACGGACAATATCCGCCACCACACTTGTAGCAGTTGGTTTTTGACCAGCACCTGGTCCATAGTACATAGACTCACCAATACCGATAGATTCTACAAAGACAGCGTTCATTACCCCATTCACACTAGCAAGTGGGTGCGCTTTAGGAAGGAAGGTTGGAGTCACTTCTGCAGCAATTCCTGAAGGAGTTTCCTCAATAGAACCAACCAATTTCACTACATAGCCAAGTTCTTGGGCTACAGCTACATCTTCTGGTGTGATGTTGCGGATTCCCTTGTGGGCTACATCATCAAAAGCAACCTTCATGCCAAAGGCAAATTGGCTCAAAATCACCATCTTGTAGGCTGCATCAATCCCATCTACGTCATTTGTTGGATCGCTTTCTGCAAATCCAAGTCTTTGCGCTTCCGCAAGAGCATCGTCGTAAGACCATCCTTCTTCCACCATCTTGGTCATCATGAAGTTAGAAGTTCCATTGACTACACCAAGCACGCGCGTGATTTTATCAGAAGCCAAGGAATTTGCTAGAGTACGAAGAATTGGAATCCCACCAGCTACTGCTGCTTCGTAGTAAAGTGCTACCTTGTTAGCTTTAGCGATTTCTAACAATTCTGCACCATGGACAGCCAAAAGGTCCTTGTTAGCAGTAACAACATGCTTTCCAGCTTCCAAGGCACGAGTGATAAAGGTCTTAGCAGGTTCGATACGCCCCATCAATTCCACTACAATCGTAATGTCTTTGTCTGATAAAATATCATCTACATTGGTTACAAAGTTAAAGTCATTCCCTGCTGCAAGCAAGCGATTCTTTTCATCTTCATCCTTGACCAATACCTTGGCAACTTCAATCTCTGAATGTGCTGATTGATTGATTTTTTCTCCATTTTCCTTTAGGAGGAAAGGCACGCCACTTGCAACGGTACCAAATCCTAGTAAAGCAATTTTAACTGTCATGTTTGTCTCCTCGAAATTTTCTAATATAGCCATTATAACAGAATTTTGTGAAAATTCCTATTATAGTAAATCACTATTTCAGTTTAGAAAAGAAAAAAACGAATCAAACGATTCGCTCTTCCTAAAATTTAGAAATAATTTTCCAGAAATGATTATCCAATCTTTTGCAGATTGATCACTGCATCGTGATTCATCAAGACTTGGCCATACTCTTGTAAGACTGAACGACTGATATCACTATCTTCCGCAAACTCGCGCATACGAGCCAACAGCCAAGCTGGATATGGACTTGGATGATTTTCAATATCGACTAAAATGGTCAAATAATAGCGCTCATTCATCTTGTAGAGTTCAGAAGTTTCCATCTCAAAAGTCACTGTCTTGGCAAAAGCCACCAAATCAGCTAACTTAGAAAAAGAAAGGATGTAGTAGATGTAAGGCTCTTTCTTGCTTTCAACTTCTTGTTCAGCCTGTTCCTGCTCTTCTTCCCTGGCTTCTACTTGCTCTAGAGATTGAATGGCTTCGATATCATCCTTGGTTTTATCTGCGATGCTTTTTTCTAAGGTTTTGATAAATTCATCTGGCGACATTTGAGCCAATTCTTCCATATCTGGCAAATCCGATAAGTCTTCAAAATCTAGATTTTGGTCAATCTTTGACTTGGTTACAAAGACGTCCACCTTATCAGGTTTTGGAGTCACACGGAAGCTCAACATGCCTGTATCCAGAAAGCTCTCAGGCATCTCTAACTCATCCAAGATAGCATAAAAGAACTCTTCTGTTTTTTCTTGAGGAACAAGAAAGTCAGCAATCTCCATTCCTCGATCCATCAAATCCTCTAAAGACATCGTGATTTTCAAAGTTGTATCACTAATTTGTTTCATTTTCATTGCTAGTAACCTCATACTTTCAGTTCTATCTATTATACTAGATTTTTATGATTTTATCAAAAGAAGGCTTCTCTGTCGGGATAGATTTTCCCTAGGGTAACTTCTGTAGAAGACTCTAAAAGAAAATTTCTGCAGACAAATAGAAAAAAGCCTTCAAAATCAGCTCTTGTCCGACTTTGAAGACCTAATGTATCAGAATGCTTATAATTTAAAGGTTGCTACACCGAGGATAGAACGATTTAAGTTTCGAAGAATTTGAAGACTTTGCTCAAATTTCTTATAACGAGTTACTCCGTACTCTTCAACAAGAAGGACTGTATCTCTTTCCAAAAGAGATGATACATCTTGTAAATCTACAAAATGCATTCCTTTTAAAGCCTCTTGACTCTGTTTCAATTTATCTAGGATAGCTTTATTTGAGCTAACGATGGTCAATTCCTGTCCAGCATTTTTGTATGACAAGACATCTGCTAGGTTAGCAATTGTTGTAATCTCTGTTACAAAATCAATTTGATATTGAGAAAAATCACCTGCTCTATTGATTGTTGGATTAAAGAGATAAATCAACACATTTCCCATTACAACCAAAATCACACAAATCACTCCAATAACAGCTAAACGAAGAATCAGATTTTTCACATTTAATCCAAGCGCTGTCTCACCATTTGCATTCAATTCTTTAGAGTTGATGGTTTCCAATTTTTCAATTTTCACATTTGCATAAGTGTGTTTAAATTTCTCAATCAATCCATCAATTTTTCGCTCCAACAAGTCATTAGCGTCTTTACTTGGTGTCAAAATTTTCACACCAACCCCTGCATCGTCAATCATATAGTAAACGGTCAGTTTTTTCCACCAATAGTCACTTGTAGAATTTTTCAAGGTTGTCTCTGTCGTATCCAATTCACTGGCAATTTTTTTCAACTCACTCGGCTCTACATCATTGAAAAGATAAGCTCCATTCAAATTCCCATCAATCAATTTTCCGTAGAAATCACTATAACCACCAATTTGATGATTCAAAATTGTTTTAGCTGAATCTTCTGGAGGGGTGATTTTATAGCTGATATAAGTTGAATAACTTGTTGTGTCTTTGACAGTATTTTTATTCTTAACTGCTTTAATTGTAAATGGTACAGCAATGAGAGCAAATAAAGCGATGAGAGCTAGGATATTTGCTTTTCGTTTTTTGTAAAGATTTGCAAACAAATCAGCTACTGAATAATGTTCAAACATGATTTTTTTCTCCTTTGTTTAGTAAATACTGGTTTTCTTTTGTAAGCATTTTTGCTACAAATATAATCACAAGAACAATTCCCCAGAATTGCATTGTAAATAAATTGAAGAAACTTTCTGAAAAGCTACTTCTAGGCATAAAGAATAGATTATTCAAAATGAGTAAGGATAAGGCAAATAGGATTGTTCTTGAACGATAGGCTACTTGCAGCATGGCTATGAATAACATACCTAGTAAGAGACTAAGTAGAAAGACTCCTATCATACCATAATCGGTATACAATTCCATAATATAGCTACTTCCGATACCATGTCCTTTCAAGTATTCCTTGTTCAAAACAAGATAGGATAGATTGTGGGCATAACTATTACTATCAATAGCTAGTTCCACACTATTGGTTGTATGCTCAAAGGCTTTTCCTCCGAAAATAGCCCCCAAACTTCCCCTTGCAAAATAATCAAAGACAGGACCAAAAGTGAAATTACGGAAATCTCGATAAGGTAGGCTACTGTTAAATAGAAAACCTCGAGCCAAAACACCAAAACTGGTCCCTTGTTTATAGATAAAGTCGAGCAGGATATCCCAGAAACCTGTATGGGAAACTTGAACATTATCCCGTACATAATTGAGCACTCCCATTGCTAACATGAGAAGAGGAGAACCAACAAAAATCGCTAACTTTTCTTTAAACCCAATCCATTTTCCTTTTTCAGTTTGCTCCCTCATAAAGTAATAAACAAAAGCAAATAAAATACTTAAAATAAAGGGATTTCGTGTCCCGATTGCCAAATGAATGGTATTAGCTGCAATAAAGGAGACAAGTACTGCTGTTGCCTGCAATTTCTTTGGCTTGGTTGCCAAATACATACACATTGCATAGACCGTAAAGGTAGATAAAATGTAGGTAAAATAGGGCAGTTTACTTTCAAAGTTTGCATAGTATGCATAGTAGGAAGTCTGCAAGCGATACAGGAGCCGTTCAAATAAGCGAATGAAATAGAAAGGATAGGTTAGAAGAAAAACTCCTAGCGATACAAAGCGTAGCCGCTTGATGTAAACATCTTTTAGAGAACTTCCTATATTTGGTACTTTTATATTCTTCCTAGCTATGAAGTAACGAGCCAGGACGCCTCCTGTGGTCAAGCCCAGAATCGAAACCATAACGACTATAAAGGCAAAGCGATAGGCTATTGGATGATAGGTATCCAGAGCGCCATCCCTAAAATAATCAATGGTCGGTCTTGATACTAGGAAGACGAAAATAGTTAAATAGAAAATAAAATGGATTAAGTAATACTTGATATCATTCCAACAAGCAATTAAGCTACTAACTAACAAGAACAATAAAGTAGAAAGTAAGCTAACATTATTATTATTAAACAGATACACAATTCCACTTACTAGCGTCAAGGCATAGCTGACTATGGTCAAACTAAATAATAATCGTTTTCCATCAATCACTTGCTCACCCCCGTTCTAATGTAATTTTTTAGATTTTTCAATATTTTTTAGTAATAAGAATCGGTATAAGGAAATATTTATGAATAGGGCCAAAGCACTAATTCTTCTCCCCTTACGGAAAATTGGATTCCTAGAAATAGCAAAGGCATTGCCTTTTAAAAAACGATGAATCTGAGAATAGGCTTCAAACTGTTTATACTGATCATCTAGCAACATCTTATCCAGAATAAAGAAGTGGGCATAGGCCAATCTGAAAAAAGCGACCTCTTTCAAGTCAGGATAGTTTTTCACAACTTCATTATAAAACTTTTGGTAGATATCAATATAGGCTAAATCCTTCTCTGCATAGGGTTTGGTCGTAATACTATCCCCTCTATGGAAATAGTAATAATAGGGTTTAGTATTAACCACATACTTCTTGGCCAACTTGATTAAATCAAAATGGTAATAGGCATCTTCGTAAATCAACCCCTTAGGAAAGGATAGAGCAGTTGCAATCTGTCTCTTGATTAGCTTATTGCAAATCGTTCCAGGTATTTTTTCACCTATGAGGTATTCCCTCAGAAATGTTTGGGAATCACAGACAAAATAGTCATCCTGATTGACTGATTGTGGACTTTCATCATTAGCATAGACATTCATGACACCACAGCTCGAAACATCGGCATCTTCTTGCATTATTTGCTCATATAAGCTCTGAATCATTTCTGGATGGATATAATCATCTGAGTCAATAAAAATCAGATAATCCCCATGAGCCTGCTTCATTCCATCATTTCGTGCCTGTGACAATCCTTCATTCTGTTTATGAAGCACTGACACCCTGTCATCTTGTTCAGCGATTGAATCACACAAGCGACCACTTTCATCCGTTGCTCCATCATCAACAAGAATGATTTCCAGATTTTGATAGGTCTGCTTCTGAATGGAAGCTATCGATTTTTCTAGGTACTGTGCCACATTATAGACTGGCACAATGACACTAATTAATGCAGTTTCCATGCTACTCCTCTAATAGTTTTTCTACTTGTTCGATTTGTTTGGCAATTGTGAATTGTTGAATGAATTGGCTAGCCTCATTAACATCGAAGTTTGAGGCAGAAGTCATGTAGTTCGTAATTGCCTGAGCCGCCTCTTTATTGCTCTCAATGATTTGTCCAAATTGTCCGTCTTGGGATAATTCCTCAGCACCTCCAACATCCGTAGAGACAAAAGGAAGTCCTAAACTCAAGGCCTCCACATACACTCCAGGAAAACCTTCTTGTTTAGACATAGACAAGAGAACTTTCATCTGAGACAAATACTGATAAGGATTTTTTTGATAACCAAGGAAATGTACATAGTCTTCAAGCTTATACTCTTTGACTCTTTTTTTCAGTTCCTCTTCCATGTCACCAGTCCCTATGAAGTAAAGATGATAGTTTTTTCCCTCTTGGTGCAATAACCGTATCACTTCCACCACACGGTCAGAACCCTTATTTTCCTCAATCCGTCCGATAGTACAGATACTTTGAGGTGAAATCTCGATATCGATCTTCTCTTGAGATTTTTCTAAAATAGTCTTAAAATCATATCCATTGTAGACCGTCTGTAATTTCGAAGCATAATCTGGATAGACTTCCTTGATAGAATTGCTGGTTTTATTCGAAATTCCTACAATGGTATCCGCAGCATCCAACTGGCGTCTATGTGATTCCCTTTTTGAGCTATCATTAAGAAATTCTTCAATACTTCCATGAATCCAAGAGATTTTCTTGACTTCTTTTCTTTTAGAGAACAAGAGTGGTGGATTCATAATGGTAAAGGAAACTTCAACATCATAGTCATCTTTCACAAGCAAACGCCGAGTCAGTCTTGGAAAATAAATTCTCATTCTCCACAAAAGAGCTCGTAACCATCTGGCTTGGCGATAATCCTGAAAGGATTTTAGTATTCGTACATGTTTAGGAACTGATTCGTATCCCTTGTCAAAATGTTCCATTTCAAGAATATCAATATCATACTTTTCTGGATCCAGATTTGAAACAATGGTAGATAGAATCTTCTCTGCTCCACCTCCGAGAGAAAAAGACCACATAAAAAATAAGATTTTTTTCTTAGCCACCATATTCTCCCTTGTATTCTGTATAAGACTTATCCATATCAGCGATGACAGCATCATGATGCGGTACCTGTTTATCTGCTGGCGGAGGAGTCATATAATCCCCAAAAGCAGTGCTGAGATAAGCATCATAACCAACTGGAATAGGCATCTCTGTTCCTTCAAAGGACAAGAAAAGATTATCTTCAAAAGATGCGATTGGGTACTTGTTTCTCATGTAGCCAGGACCTGAGCATAATTCCGTGATGCCATCACTCTCAGCTAGACCATATTTGGTCATTTCTTTCTCAGCTTTTTTCCAAATGCGATAACGGAGAGATTTGGGCGTCACGCCCAGTAAAATACGACTTCCCCATTTCATGAGAGCCCCATGCTTTTCTGGAATAGTTTGGGCACAAAAAAGTGAATAAATCAGGGCCCAGCGAACCTGTTTCTTCCGCTCAGCTGGATTTTTCGGATAATAATCCAAAGGCAAGACATCCAAGGCCAAACCATGTGGCAAATCCAAATCCTGCTGATAAGGTTTGATACAGGTCGTTTCCTTGTCACGAATGGTAATAAAAAGATTGCGGTCGACAAAATCCGCGTTACTCTTTGACAAGAAATAACGTTCATCTGCATAACGAGGCCATAATTCTGCCAATTTTTCATAGTCCTTACGGGGCATAAAAAAGTCTAGGTCATCGTCCCAAGGAATGAAACCCTTGTTTCGAAGGGCACCAATAGCACCTCCACCACAAAGATAGCAAAGCAAATCATGTTCTTTACAAAAAGCCACAAAATATTCAGCCATCTCCAGACTACGAGCCTGAATTGCTTTTAAATCAGTCATATTGTTCATTATTCTTTCTATCGTATCGTTTCATTATACCACAAATTAGGACTGAAAATCTATTGCAGACTGTAAAAAATCAAAGCCTGACTACTATCCAAATAGCTATCAAACTTTGATTCTTCTGTCTTATCTTATCTCAAACCCATCTGAGACAATTTATTCTGATATTTATTTTGATCGACCAGCAACCCCAAGCCTCCATAGACATCATAGGCATCTACCCAATCACCCAGTTCTGGAACTGTTAATCTCTCAATGCCGTTTTGTGCTCCATTTAGGAAGGATAAACCATTGGTCAATAAGAAACTATAAGGAACATTCGTTGAGGTCATTCCGAAGACCTTGCCAAGTGCCTCTGAGCCTGTAAAGAGCTTGGTTGGATCTTTGATTTGCTGAAGAACTGCTGTCAGCACTTGCTGCTGTCTCTTGGTACGACCATAATCGCCTTCATCATCATCACGGAAACGAGCATAATTAAGCAAGGTCGAACCATTCATCTGCTGTTTCCCGACTTTAATAGTCTGGGTCGGAGACTCTGTTTCCGTAGCATGTAAGTCATCTCCCACCGTAGCTTCAGTTAACGGTTGACCTTCCAAGGTTGAGAATTTAGCGTCAATCATCACTCCATCAGGGAAAAGCGTGTCAATCGCTGTTGCAAAGGCCTGAAAGTCAACCAAGGCATAGTACTTAATGTCCAAGTCAAAATTATCTTTCAAGACTTGGCGAACCATTTCTGCCCCTTTTTGCCCCTCTTGTTCTCCTAACTCGTAGGCTACGTTTAACTTGTTATCTGTCTGTTTTCTACCGTTAATCACTTGACTGTAACCGTCTATATAGACCAAATTATCGCGCATAAAACTGACTAGCTTGATTTTCTTATCTGAACCTCCGACATTTAATACCATAATAGAGTCAGTACGCGTCTCAGCACTATTTTGACCGATTCGCCCATCGGTACCCATGATCAAAATATTAACACCATCTCTGGTATCCTGACCATTAAAGACTTCTACTTGAGCGGCCTTAGCATTGGCAGTTTTGGTTGAATCAGCATTTGAATAGCCTTTTAGGAACATAAAAATCATGCCAAGCGCTACACAAGCTAAGATAGCCAGTAAGCCTGCGAAAATACGCCCCCACCGTAGCTTACACTTTTTAGTTTTTTTCATTGGAAGAGAATTGATTTTCTGGTATCTCTCAGAGCGACTACGACTATCATAAGAAGGGATCGAAGTGTTAGCACGTGTCTTTCTATAATCCTCGGTCAATTCTTGACTTTCTGAGGTGGCGTCACTACTTTCCCCATTCAATTTATCTTGCAAGTAAGCAAACTCTTCTTTTTCTCGCTCATTGAGATAGTGAATATTCTTAAGTAGATAGTCATAGCGTAACTGCTCGTGGTGACTTAAGGGATTTTCTTTACTCATCTTCTCTCCTTTCCATGGTCTGATATTAGATAAATAGGATAGGTACCCAAAACCTTATACTGGATTCCAATCGCTTCTAATTCTTTTTGGGCAAAGCGGACCAGATCCTTATCAGCATAGTCCACATCGATAATGAAAAAGTATTCGCCCAGTGCTGTCTTGAGTGGACGACTTTCAATTTTTGTTAAGTCAATTCCTCGCCAAGCAAAGGTCGACAGGGCCTTATAAAGTGCACCTGGAAGGTTGTCAGGTAAGGTCAAGGCCAAACTCATTTTCTCAGTTTGTGCTTGCAAGGGAATACTAGGCTTTTCAGCTCCTAAAACCCAGAAACGTGTGAAATTGGCTTCCATTTCCTGAATATCCTCGGCAATCAGTTCTAAGCCATATTCTTCAGCAGAACTTCTAGGTGCAATTGCTGCAAAGGGCTGGTCTGGATGTTCGGAAATAAAGCGGGCCGCATAGGCTGTACTAGCAGTCACCTCGATTTGAGCATCTGGATACTGTTCATCGATAAATTTCTTTCCTTGCGCCAAGGCCTGTGGATGTGAAAAAATCTTTTCAATCTTAGTATGACCTGGAACCACCATCAACTGCTGATGAATAGGCTGAACGATTTCTGCCACTGCTTGAATGTGAACCTGATGAAAAAGGTAGTCCAAGGTTTCATGAACACTACCCTCGATAGAATTTTCAACTGGCACCACAGAATAGTCCACCAAGCCTTGCTCATAGGCCTTGATGACATCTGTAATATTGGCAAAGGCCTGCAATTCCTCATGAGAAAAAGCTGTCTGCACAACGTGGTGTGAAAATGATCCCTTGGGACCTAGATAAGCAATTTTCATCTCAGTTCCTCTATAATTTCCTCTGGACTTAGCTTGGTCACATCCAAAATCCGACTAGCCACTTCCTCATACCAAGCCTGTCGTTCTTGAAAAATAGCTGCTAGTTCTTCTTTGCTATTATTTAGAAAAAGCGGGCGCTGATTGTCCTTATCAGCTGATATGCGTTGGTAGAGGGTTTCAAAATCGGCTTTTAAGTAAATATTATCAGAATTGGTTTTGAGTAAGTCGCGATTTTTCTGAGAAACGACTACTCCTCCACCAGTTGACACGACTTGGTCTGTTTGTAGTAAATCAGCTAGGACTTCTGATTCTACCTGACGAAAGGCCGCTTCTCCCTTTTCAGAGAAAAATTCCGCAATGGACATGCCTAGGCGTTTCTCTATCAGAGCATCCATATCGAGATAATCTGGGTCCAAGCCTCTTGCAATAGTCGATTTGCCAGCCCCCATAAATCCTAGTAATACCTTAGCCATGAATCAAGCTCTCCAAATCATCAAAGAAGCTAGGATAACTGGTATTGATGGCTTCTGCACGATTAAGCTCCACCTCTCCATCTGCAACCAAGAGAGCTGCGATAGCTGTCATCATGCCGATACGATGGTCTCCAAAAGTATTGACTCTAGCACCGTGAAGGGTTGATTTGCCTTTGATAATCATTCCATCTGCTGTAGGTGTGATATTCGCACCCATGCTATTTAAAGCGTCTGCCACAACCTGAATACGGTCTGTTTCCTTGACCTTGAGTTCCTCAGCATCCTTAATAATCGTTACACCTTGAGCTTGGGTCGCCAGAAGGGCAATAATAGGCAATTCATCAATCAAGCGTGGAATCAAGGCACCGCCAATCTCTGTTCCTTTCAAGTCAGAAGACTCAACAGTCAAGGTAGCAGATTTAGCGACTGGGTCAATTTCAGTTATTTCTAGTTTTCCACCCATTGCACGAATGACATCAATAATACCAGTACGCGTTTCGTTGATGCCCACATTCTTCAGTACTAGACGAGAGTTTGGAACAATCAATCCTGCGACTAACCAAAAGGCTGCACTGGAAATATCTCCTGGAACAACTACCTTTTGCCCTGTCAATTTTTGTGGCCCTTGGACTGTGATTTTCTTGCCCTCCACACTTAAATGACCACCAAATTGTTGCAACATATCTTCAGTATGATTACGGGTGCATTCTTTTTCGATAATAACGGACTCCCCCTGAGCCTGCAAAGCTGCAAACATCAAGGCAGACTTTACTTGGGCAGAGGCAATTGGCAACTCATAGTGAATAGGTCTTAGGTTCTTCGTCCCTTTTAAGTGAAGAGGAGGCAGGTCTCGCTCAGTTTGTCCTGAAATACTAACGCCCATTTTTTTCAGTGGAAGGGTCACGCGGTCCATAGGACGTTTGGAAAGACTATCATCTCCAAACATTTCTACTTCAAAGTCTGCACCAGCAAGAACACCTGAAATCAGACGAATCGAGGTGCCAGAATTTCCCATATCAAGGGCATTTTGCGGAGCTTTTAAACCATCCATACCTACACCTTGAATGGTAATAACGCCATCTTTATCCTCAATCTCAACACCAAGATCACGAAAGACTTGCATGGTCGAAAGGACGTCTTCGCCACGTAATATATCATAAACCTTGGTCTCACCCTCAGCCAAGCTTCCAAAGATAATGGAACGGTGACTGATAGATTTGTCACCTGGAACTCGTATACTGCCGTGTAAGTGGCTAATGTTTGTTTTTAGTTTCATACTGGACCTCATACTTGCAATACTTTTACTTATTTTATCATAAAAAGCCAGAAATTCCTTAAAAATTCCTGACTTTAGGATTGTTATTTTCTTATTTTAGCAATTCTGAAACTGGTTCGAAAACAATTTTTTCAATGTCAGAAAGGTAAATGGCCAATTGTTGTTGCTTGGTAAAGAATTCTGACAATAGGTTATTTCCCTGAATCTGCTTGCCAAAGTTTTCCATCTTAGCTTGGAAGGAAGCGTCTGGCATTTGACCTGTCTGCGCTAATCTTTGAATTTCCTCTTGGAAAGCAACATATTCCGTAAAGATTTTGCTCGCCTCAGCATCTGCTGAAATCGCATCTTTAGCTGTTTTAACAGCCTTGTATTCTGGTAATTCGCGTAGGCCGCGACTGAGTTCGTTTGCACTATCGTAAATATTTGACATAATTTTCTCCTTATTTGATAACAACTGTGTAGTCGGTATTTTCTGTTATGAGGTGCTCGGCTCGTTCCAAGTCTTGAGCATTTTTAAATGAAATTTGTAGAATCCCGTGAATATCTTCACGGTTTTCCTCATTGATGTGGATATTAACCAAGGAAGTTCCACGTAGCAGTTCCAAGATTCGTAAAATGACATCTTCTTCATCGGGAACATCGACATAAAGGTCATAAGAGCTATCCACACCACCACGCTTATGGATTTCCATGGCCTGGCGTTGTTCACGCGCTTGATTGAAAAAGTTCCAGATTTGCTCTTCATCTCCCTTGCTGATGGCCTGGCCAACCTCATCTAAACGTTCCTTAAAATCCTCAATTCGCTCTAGGATAGTCTCGCGATTGGACAATAGAATGGAGGTCCACATACCTGGCTCGCTTTCCGCAATTCGGGTCATATCTCGAAAACCACCTGCAGCAAAACGCCTTGCCATCTCATGTTCTTGAGCATAAACCGCGGTCTGCTCCATGAGACTAGAAGCCAGAATATGAGGGAAATGGCTAATCTGAGAAGTCACACGATCATGCTCCTTGGCATCAATCTCGATAAAGCGAGCATGAAGACCTGAAAGCAAGTCCTTCATTTCCTCAAGTGTGTCAGGACTTGTCAGGCTTGAAGGTGTAAAGATATAATAGGCATTTTCAAAGAGATTGACATCCGCAGAAGCAGCTCCTGTCTTGTGACTACCAGCCATGGGATGGGCTCCGACAAATCGAACAGACTTGCCATCCAAATACTGCTCCGCCGCATCCACAATAGCTGACTTGGTCGAACCAGCATCTGAAATAATGACGCCTTCTTTCAAGTCCAAGTTGGCCAACTCCTTAATGAAAGCAATGGTTTGTTTGATTGGCAAACTGAGAATAATGATATCTGCCAAAGGAGCAAAACTGGCAAAATCATCCGTTGCACGGTCAATCATGCCTTCTTTCAAGGCGATATCTCTCGAAGCTTGACTGCGATTATAACCTAAAATTTTATAATCTGGATGATCGCGTTTGATACCTAGGGCCATAGAGGCTCCAATCAATCCAAGACCTACGATATAGACTGTTTTTGCCATAGGAACTCCTTAATAGTTCTTTGTATAGTCTCGGTGTTTGGCTACTGCTTCTTTTAGTTCCTCGAGATTATCTGATGAGAATTTTTCAAGGATTTCTTGCGCCAGAACCGTTGCCACAACGGCTTCCATGACCACTCCTGCAGCTGGAAGAGCAGTCGGATCGCTTCTCTCGACAGTTGCCTTGTAGGGTTCATGGGTTTCAATATCAACGCTCATGAGTGGTTTGTAGAGAGTAGGAATGGGTTTCATGACACCACGAACAACGATAGGTTGTCCATTTGTCATACCACCCTCAAATCCACCCAGGTTATTGGTGCGACGGGTATAGCCCTCTTCTTCAGACCAGAGAATTTCATCCATGACTTGGCTGCCTTTACGGTAACCCGCTTCAAAGCCAAGACCAAATTCTACCCCTTTAAAGGCATTGATAGAGACAACAGCTTGAGCTAATCTTGCATCCAATTTTCTGTCCCATTGGACATAGGAACCAAGACCAACTGGAACACCTCCAACGACTGTCTCCACAACCCCACCGATGGTATCACCGTCACGTTTGATTTGGTCAATATAATCCTTGATTTCCTGTTCCCGTTCTTGGTTGACAATAGAAACTTCAGACTGGGCAGCTCGTTCCTTAATCTCAGCGACTGTTAGATTTTCAGGAACATCGATTTCCTTGCCACCAAAGACCACGACATGGTTGGCAATTTCCATATCCAGCTCAGCCAAGAGGCGTTTAGCTACAGCCCCAACTGCCACCCGCATAGTGGTTTCACGAGCAGATGAGCGCTCCAAGGAATTTCTCAAATCGTCAAAACGGTACTTGATACCCCCAACCAAGTCGGCGTGACCTGGACGAGGATGAGTGATTTTTCGCTTGCTTTTAAGTTTGTCTTCAATATCTTCGGCAGACATGATATCCAGCCATTTTTGGTGGTCTTTATTAATGACATCCATGGTAATAGGAGCCCCTGTCGTCTTCCCATGACGAACTCCAGAAGTAAAGACAACCTGGTCACTCTCAATCTTCATACGGCCACCACGACCGTAACCACCCTGACGGCGCTTAAGGTCCTCATTGATATCTTCAGCTGTCAAAGGAAGCCCAGCTGGAATTCCCTCAATGATAGCTGTCAGACGGGGTCCGTGCGATTCTCCTGCAGTTAAATATCTCATACACTCTCCTTATTTTACCAAGTAGTCTTTCATCTCTTCCAGAGAAACTGGGTGAATGGTCGCTGAGCCAAACTCTGGCACCAAGACCAATTTCAAGGTATTGCCACGCGCTTTTTTGTCATGAGTAAGAGCTTGATAAAGCTTATCAACATCCCAGTTTTCATAGTCAACAGGCAAGCCAAATTTCTGACACATCTCTGTAATAGACTGAGTTATGCCAGCTGGCATGAGGCCTTTTTCCTCAGCAACCTTGGAAATCTGTACCATTCCCATGGCCACAGCTTCACCATGCATGACTTTTCCATAACCGGCAGTTGCTTCAATGGCATGGCCAATAGTATGGCCAAAATTGAGGTAAAGACGAACACCATTGTCCAACTCATCCTCAACCACCATCTTGCGCTTGACCTGACAAGAATGTTCAATCAAGGTCTCTGCATGCTCCAAAATGCTCTCCACAGAACCATCCAACTCCGTCAAAAGATTCCAGAGTTCCACATCCTCAATCAAGCCATACTTGATAACCTCGCCCATCCCTTCAATCAACTCTCTTTTTCCGAGGGTTTCAAGAACAAGCGGATCAATCAGAACCCCATCTGGTTGGGCAAAGGTCCCCACCATATTTTTAGCAAAGGGAGTGTTGACACCAGTCTTTCCACCGATAGACGAATCCACCTGGGCAGTTAAACTGGTCGGAATCTGAACAAAATGAATACCCCGCATATAGGTAGAGGCCACAAAGCCAGCCAAGTCCCCAACGACACCGCCACCGAGAGCCACGATTCCATCGCTACGAGTCAAACCTTGCTTGACTAAAAATTCATAGACTTTCTGGACAGTGGTTAAATTCTTTCTTTCTTCCCCTTCCAAAAAGTCAAATACCGCTACCTGAAAACCAGCATCTTCTAGGCTGAGCTTGACCTTCTCTGCATAAAGAGAAGCTACATGGTTGTCTGTTACGATAACCACTTTTTGTGGTTGCCAGAGTTCTTGCAACCATTGACCAGTCTGAGCCAGACAACCTTTTTCAATCTGAATATCATAAGGATGGTGAGGAATATCGATTCTGATTTTCATAGGAGAATCTCCTTTTCTTTATTGGTATTTTTCTGTTAAGGACTGCCAAATCTCTTCCGTCGGCATTTCCTTTCCTGTCCACAGTTGAAAAGCTTCTGCAGCTTGATAGAGCAACATTCCCAGCCCATTGATCGCTGGATTGCCCTGACTTCTAGCCCATTTCAAAAATGGTGTTTCAAAGGGTTGATAAATGATATCAGCCACTAAGAGAGTTTCCGGTAAAACTATGCTTTCAGGAACTGGAGATGATTGACCATCCATCCCTACACTTGTCGCATTGACAAGTAAATCCGACTCAGCAATCCTTGCTTGCAGTTCAGGAACATCTTCTAAAGCATACAAGTCCACTTTAAAGCCTGTTTGCTCCTGTAACTTGTCTAGGTAAGGTCTTGTTTTTTCCATAGAAACGAAACGAACAAAGACAGAAATCTGACTGACACCATCCAAAATAGCTTGCGCCAGAATGGATTTAGCCGCACCACCTGCACCCAGCAGGGTCATCTTCTTACCTGAAATTGTAAAAGAAGGCAAGCTCTTAAAAAATCCCTTGCCATCTGTATTATATCCAATTAAATTGCCATTCTCATTGACAACCGTATTAACCGCACCAATCAAGCGCGCTTCATCGCTCAGCTCATCCAAATAAGGAATCACCTGCTCCTTATAGGGCATGGACAGATTGATGCCAAACATCTGGTAGCGACGAATATTGGCCACTGTGGCTTCCAAGTCAGCCACTTCAATCTCCCAAGCCACGTAAGCACCATTGGTAGCTGTCGCTTCAAAGGCCCTATTGTGGATAAAGGGGGAAATAGAATGCTTAATTGGATTGGCAACAACTGCTGCTAAACGCGTATAGCCATCAAGCTTCATCCAAAATCTCCCTGATTTTTTTCATATTAGCTAGGGAAATCTGACCTGGGGCACTAGCCTCATCTAGACTAGCAAAGGACCAGCTAGAACCAGTCACATCTGCAGTGATACGAGAGACCTTACCCACCTTTCCCATAGAAATAGTTACATATTCCTGCTCAGGATTGAGGGTTTTAAAGCCTCGTGTATAGTTCATCAAGTCTAGCACATCCTGCTCCGTGTGAGCCATCACCGCAACCTTAACAAGTTTTGGATTTAGGCTCGTCAACTCTGACAAGATTTCCATCATGTTTTCAGGTGTTTCTTGGAAATTGTGGTAACTCAAAATGAGATTCGGGAAGTCCAGCATTTCCTCAAAAACATCCTTGTAGCTAAAGTACTCAAAATCAATATAGTCTGGTTGATAGAGTTGCGCCACTTCCTTGATCAGATGGATATATTCTTCTGGAGAAAGATCAATTTCTCCCCCTTCAGAACGAGTTCGCAGCGTGAAAACCAACTCACGGCCTGCGAATTTTTCAAAAATAGCTGGAGCTACCTGCAAAATCGCTTCTTTAGGCAGATAGTCGGCACGCCATTCAATGATGTCGGCATCCAGGTACCTCGTGGCATCCAGGGCCTGGGCCTCCTCTAAACTTCTTGGCATTACTGAAACGATTAATTTCATTTACTAACCTTCATACTAATCACCTTGAGGTAATTACTACTTTCATCTTTTTTGTTATAGGCGAAATCTGCTGGAAGACCGTATTTGTTTAAAATCTGGTAACTTCTTCCTGCAAAGCCTTTATCAATTTGTTCTGTAAATTTCTGGCGGGAAACATTGGCAGCATTGGTACTAGCAATAATAATCCCTCCAGGATTTAAAATCTCAAGACTCTGGGATATTAACTTGTGATAATCCTTGGCCACAGAGAACGTTTGTTTTTTGTTCCGAGCGAAACTAGGCGGATCTAAGACAATCACATCGTAGGTCAAGCCTTTTCGTTTGGCATATTTGAAATATTCAAAGACATCCATGACTATAAAACGATGGTCGTCTGTGCTGATTCCATTTGCCTGAAAATGCGCTTGAGACAATTCTCGTGAACGTTTGGCTAGGTCAACAGAAGTTGTCTGGCTAGATCCTCCCATGGCCGCAGCTACTGAAAAGGCTGCTGTATAAGAAAACATATTGAGCAAGGATTTACCCATAGCCAATCCATCCACTAAACTACCGCGAACTTCATGCTGGTCTAGGAAAATCCCTGTCATCAAGCCATCATTCATAAAGACTTGATACAGGACACCATTTTCCAAAACAGTGAAAAATTCAGGTGCTTCTTGACCATAAACATGGGCAGATTCATAGTCTAAACCCTTAAAACGGATCTTCTCATAGGTCCCTAAAACCTCAGGAAAAACCTGTCTAAAGGCTTCCGAGATAATCTTGCGAATCTGATAAACATAAGAGTTATACCAAGAAAAGACGACATAGTCGCCATACAGGTCCACTGTTAGACCCCCGAAGCCATCCCCCTCTTGGTTGAAGAGACGAAAGGCAGTTGTCAAATCATCTTGATAGTAGGCTTTTCTCTTTTCTTTGGCTTTTCTAAACAGCGTTTCAAAGAAAGCTTGATTGAAGGCCACCTTGTCCTTACTAACAAACCAGCCCAAGCCCTTGTTTTGCTGAGAAAGGTAGGCAGTTCCAAGAAAGGTTCCTTCTTGACTATGGACTTCTACTTCCTGATCCTTGAGATGAACATCTGCAAGGTCACTGGCTTCTAGTAAAACAAGCCCCTTGGAAAGCTTTTTTTCAACCCGTTTACTGACTCTTATTTTATTCATAATCCCTATTATAGCAAATTTTATGACAATTCTCAAAAAAGAAACTACCCTTGCTTTGTTACTCTAGTTTTAAAAAATGCTATACTAATACTAATAAAAACTTAGGAAGTAATTGTGTGAGAATCACAATAAAAGATGCTCTTCCGTCTTGGAGGAGCATTTCTTCTTATCAATGAAAATCAAAGAGCAAACTAAGAAACTAACCTCAGTTTAACTTTGAGATTATAGGTAGAGATGTTGTACCTACAATATGTGTCTGTCAAATTTAGTGACAAAGGTAGAAGAAAGATGAAGAAATAAATCAGCTTCAGCAGGTATCTGGAAAATTTGATTTTATAGAAAAGCCTTTTGTTACAAACTCAATATACTATCAATAAATAATATTATAGAAGCAACAATAATTAAAATTTCACCTATTTGCATCATTCTATTTCGAACTTTAAATATATGTTCTATCAAAAATACTTCGATCACACACATTATAGGAATTAACGTTTTTGAAATTGAAAAATATCCAAATAAATAAACTATAAACAACAATAATAGAACTATATTATATTTCTTATTCAAAATATTCCTCCTTATATTTTTGATTACCAATCTTAATCATTTAAAACTATATTATAACAAAATATGAAAGCCTTGTTAACAAATATTGCCATTCTTTTAAATTTTTTTGTGATTCGAATGTGATAAGCTACTTCGATATTGATTATAGATGATTTTTCGTTTATACTTAGAGGTGAACACAATGTGATAGAAAAGTGCCACTTTGTGTGCGATAAACTATGAGCCTTTTGTGCCATATTTTTCTCCTTTCGCTTTACAATTGGCTTTAACACCTTTATTGTATCGCGTTTGGAGTTTTTTTGGTATAACCTTCGACGCACACCCGCATAGCGGGTGGTTTTTTTGTCTCGCACCTAATTGAGCGAGACGGACTGCAAATCACATAATTAAAAAAGTTGGAGCTCAGCACTCCAACAATTGCTATTAAAACGTTTGGCGTTTTGCTTTACGATCTGCACGACCTCGAGCGCGATTTTCAGCACGCTTGGTTTTACGGCGCTTTTCATCAACCGCCCATTGAATTTTTTTCTTATAACCTGGTTTGACTTTTTTCTTTTTCTTTTTAACCAAACCAATCATTTCGATATCAAGTTTATCTTGTTTTTTCTCACGGTTGGCACGACGATCACGGTCATAGGTATCTTGAAATTCCCCGTCTTTGACCATCTTAGGAATAAACTTGATTCCCAATTTCTCCAACTCACGGATATCCGAGTCATCACTTGGCTGATAAAGGGTAATAGCTGTGCCTGGTAAGCCATTGCGTCCGGTACGACCAACACGGTGCACGAAGAAGGATAGGTCTTGCGGAATGGCATCATTGATGACATGACTGACACCTTCAATGTCAATTCCACGCGCTGCCAAGTCTGTTGCGACAATGTACTCAAAATCCAGATTTTTCACCTGATTCATGATTCGCTTACGTTCACGAGGGGCAATATCTCCATGAATCTTCGCTACCTTCAATCCTTGAGCAGTCAGGTATGCATGCAATTCATCAGCACGTGTTTTAGTGTTAACAAAAATCATTGCCAAATAAGGCTGCATCAACTGAGTCAATTGATAAATTTGAGCATTCTTGTCACGTCCCTTGGTTGAAATCAACCAATTATCAATAGTGTCAGAAATAACCGTTTTGGTCTTGATTTTCTCCATAACAGGATTTGACAAGTATTTTTTCAAGAATGGTTGTAGTTTTTGTGGAATAGTCGCTGAGAAGACCATGAATTGCAGGTCTTTTGGAAGGCTGGCAGCAATCTTATCAACAGTTTCCAAGAATCCCATATCCAAGGTCATGTCTGCCTCATCGACCACAAAGGTCTTAGCCTTGTGAATAGCCAAATCACCGGATTTAACCAAGTCGTAGATACGGCCTGGTGTTCCAATAACAATATGAGGCTGATTGCTTGCCAATTTCTCAATCTGACGAGCCTTATCCGTACCACCCACATAATTAACCACACGAACTTCGACATCTGAGTGAGCTGAAATCTGACGGGCTGCTTGGTAAATTTGAGTAGCCAACTCACGACTCGGTGCAGTAATCACTGCCTGTACACTATCACTAGCTTCATCTAATTGCTGGAAAATCGGTAACAAGAAAGTATGAGTCTTACCTGAACCTGTTTTTGATTCTCCTACTAGGTCACGACCTGACAAAACAATCGGAATCAACTTATCTTGCACCTCTGTAGGAGTTGTAAATTTTAACTCCTCCAAGGCTTCTCTAATATAGTTTTTAAATTGAAATTTCGTAAATGACATAATATCCTCGATTCTATCTATCTTACCAATTATACCATATTTTATTCCATTTCAGTAGTCTCACTTATTTAGGCTATTTCCTGTAGCTTTTCTAGTCAGAAAAAGGCTAGAATTTTATAATTCCAACCTCTTTTCAGTCATTATTTCCAGTTTAAAGTAGCATTCAAGCCATAGTGATCACTAACTTGTGGACTCTTGTTACCATCAAATACGACATGTAATTTTTCCACCGCTAACTCCTTGGTAGTAAAAACATAGTCGATTCGAAGGGGTTCAGTGTTCCCCTTCCATCCATCAATTTCTGGTGGAACAGTATAGCTACCACTTTTATCTTGAGCAACTTCAAATGCGTCTTGTAAGCCTAATGGACTAGCTAAAATAGCTTGGTAACCTTCCTGACCTGCTGGATTGTTGAAATCTCCAGCCAGCAAAAGTGGCTTGTTCAATTCTTTCAAGACAGCCTCAAATCGCGCCCATTCTTCTTGGAAACCTTTATCCCACCAAGAAAGGTGGACACTGGCAACTGCAAGGTCCTTGCCATCAACTACAGTTTCAGCCAGGGCGACACGGCGAGTATGATAGTCTGTTGGATCATCCACATCTGAAACCAAAATTTCTCTTGCTTCAATAGGTGTTTTAGACAAGATAGCCACACCTTCATGGTAGCGGTCATAACCAATATGGTTATAGGCCCAAGTCCAGTAGTAATCTTTCCCTTGCTCTGACAACTTTTCAACCAAAAGTCTAACATAATGGTCTTGGTGAATAGGCTCAGCTGCTGGCAAAGCTTGATAAAGGTCATTAACCTCCACCACTGGCGAAGTGATCTCCTGATTGATTTCTTGGAAACAAATCAAATCATAGTCTTTTTCAAGAATATCCTCAAGCAAAATCTGGAATTTTTCCTCTGCTTCTTTCTCCATCCAACTGTGAGTATTGAGTGTTAAAAATTTCATTCTTTTCTCCCAAAATAAGAGGTTGGAATACAGCTTCCAACCTCAAGTATATTACAATTCTACTTTAGCAACTGCTGTTTTAGCTGCAAGAGAACCTGTTTTTTCTAATTTAACTGATTTAATTGCATCACCATTTGTGAAGACAACTACTGTTGAAGTTTCACGTCCTGCTGCACGGATAGCATCCAAGTCAGCTGTGACAAGAAGATCTCCTGCTGCAACTTTTTGTCCTTCAGCAACATGAACTGTAAATGGTTTACCTTCAAGACTTACTGTGTCCAAACCAATGTGAACCAATACTTCAAGACCTGGTTCAGTCACAATACCAAGAGCATGTTTTGTTGGGAAGATGCTTGATACAGTACCTGAAACTGGAGATACAATGTTTCCATTTGCAGGTTCTACTGCAAATCCATCACCCATCATTTTTTGAGCAAATACTGGATCTTTTACTTGTTCCAAAGCAACAACTTGACCGTCTGCTACTGAGTAAACTTCCTCAGTAAGACCTTTGAAGTGAACAGTGTTTTGTTGTGCTTCAGTCATTTGGCTTGGAAGAGTTTCAGGAATGATTTCACCTGAATCAAGGATATCTTGGATATCAGATTTCAATACGTCTGCTTTTGGACCGTAGATAGCTTGAACTCCTTGTCCTTTCATGACAAGACCCATAGCTCCTTCTGCTTTCCATTGTTCTGCATCACCGACTTTGTCAGCATCTTTTACAGTTACACGAAGACGAGTCATACATGCATCAACATCAACGATGTTTGCACGTCCACCAAGAAGGTTAATAATGTTTACAGCTTGAGAGCCTGCTGCAACTTTCACTTCGCTACTAGCTTCTTCTGAACCTTCAGCAGTTTCGTAATTTCCGTTACGTCCTGGAGTTGCGTAGTTGAATTTTTGAATCATGAAGTTTGCGATAAAGTACATGATTACGGCAAAGAGAACAGTTACCCAGATAAAGTTAACGATATCCATACCAATACCAGCATTAATTGCTAGTGGTGTACGAGTCAAGAATTCAATTGAACCGAATGAGTGGACACGTAGGTTTACTACGTCAGCCATAGCGAAGGCAGCACCTTGAACAAGTGAGTAAACAAGATACATAGGTGTTGCTACAAACATGAACATGTATTCGATTGGTTCAGTAACCCCTGTCAAGAATGTTGCAAGAGCTGTCGCAATCATCATACCTTTATATTGATGTTTCTTATCAGCATCGACATTACGGTAGATAGCAACGATCATACCCATCAAGATACCGAATGAACCGATCATTTGTCCAACTTTGAAACGAGCTGGGTGAACAGTATCTAACAATTGTTGGTAGTGACTTGCATCTGTACCTTTAAGGTTAACAAGGTCTGTTACCCATGCAAGCCATAGTGGGTCTTGACCAAATACTTGAGTACCTTTAGCTGCACCAGTTAAAATGTCATAAGTACCACCAAGAGCTGTGTAGTTCATTGGGATAGTCAACATATGGTGAAGACCAAATGGCAAGAGCAAACGTTCCAAAGTACCATACAAGAATGGTGCAAGGATTGGAGCAGTTTCTTGTGAGTTGGCAATCCAGATACCAAAGCTATTGATACCTGTTTGAACTACTGGCCAGAAGGCAGCAAGTAGAATTGCAGCGATTGCTGAACGAAGAATAACTACAAATGGTACGAAACGTTTCCCGTTGAAGAATGAAAGTGCATCAGGAAGTTTACGGAAGTTGTAGTATTTATTGTAAGCAGTTGCCCCTACAAAACCTGAGATAATCCCTACAAACACACCCATGTTCAATGCTGGAGCTTCAAGAACACTAATGAAGTAATCAGCAACTTTGATTGAACCACCAAAGAGAGTTGTGACCATAGCATCTGGATTTTTCAACATATCTCCTGATACACCAAAGATTGTACCAGTGATACGGTTAATCAAGATGAAGGCAAGACCAGCGGCGAAAGCACCACCAGCACGTTCTTTAGCCCAGCTTCCTCCAATTGCTAGGGCAAACAAAATGTGAAGGTTACCGATAACCCCCCAACCAATTTGCTCAAGAATTCCACCTGTAACTACAAGTGGTGCAAAGGTTGGGTTAATCATCACAAGCGACTTACCGATTGAAATCATCAAACCAGCAGCCGGCATAACGGCGATAACCACCATCAAAGCCTTACCGAATTTTTGCCAAAATTCGAAAGACAAGACATTTTTGAATGTATCTTTCATCATTCAAATCTCCTTTATTTTTATTTAGGCAAACGTTTTACGAAAACGTTTGCACTTAACTATGTATTAATTATACCACTTTAATTTTTTTTGTAAAGGCTTTTATAGAAAAAAGTAGACTTTTTTCTAAAATTTTTGTAGTAAAAGAGGAGATATTAAAATCTCCTCAAATATACATCTATTCAAATTTAAATTTTTAAGAATCGGCGCATTGAAATTCCTGATCCAATTGAACCAATAAAAATTCCAATAACAAACAAGAGGACAATCATCAGTGGACTAAATACTTCTGGTGAAATCATAGAAAGATTTTGACCTACTAATGACTTATTAACCGATTGGTAAACCATTTGATAAACAACGAATACTAAAGCTGATGGAATTGTTGCTCCAAGTAATCCGATGAAAGCACCCTCAAGGAGGAATGGTCCTCGGATATAGCTATTCTTAGCACCAACCAAGCGCATAATTTGAATTTCGCGACTGCGAGAAATAATGGTAATACGAATGGTATTAGAAATCAAGAAGACTGCAATGAAAATCAAGAGTCCTGCTATGACTAATCCCCAAACACGAATGAAGGAAGCAAGTTGGAACAGACGTTGTGTGTTGGCTCCACCATCTTGGACTTCTGACACACCTTCAATTTTCTTAGCTTCTTCAGCTACTTTTTGAACATCACTTGGTGTATTTGTATCAACGATATAGGCATCATAGAGAGGATTA
The DNA here is from genome assembly GCF_051106265.1 of Streptococcus sp. KHUD_015. Lineage (GTDB taxonomy): Bacteria > Bacillota > Bacilli > Lactobacillales > Streptococcaceae > Streptococcus. Next base: position 735,745 of record NZ_CP193665.1, on the reverse strand, counting down.
GCGTCACCTTCAAAGATTTTCCAGTTGTCCCCCATTGTCTCGGTTAATTTTTCATATTGTTCTTCTTTACTTGAAAAAGTAACACTCTTAACTGTAGACATCCCCTTCAAGGCATTGTATACCTTGTGGTAGTCATTATTGGTAACAGTTTGACCTTCTTTTTCAATAGTCTCACTATTATCAGCTACGTCCTTACGAATGTAAACCATCACTCGGACATTATTTTCAATATCTGTAGCTAGTTTCGCTGTATTGAAAATAACAGAAGCAAATATTGCCACCAAGGTTAACGTAATCATGACTGAGCTGACAGCAGCCACTGTCATCCAACCATTTCGTTTCAAACTTTTTAGTGATTCAAATAAATGGCGAAAAAATCTACTAATCATCGTATCCATACTCTCCTTTTGATTCGTCACGAACGACACGACCATTTTCAATGGCAATGACACGGTGGCGCAAGGTATTTACAATCTGGCTATTATGAGTCGCCATCAAAATAGTTGTTCCTTGTAGGTTAATCCGTTCCAAGAGATTCATAATTTCCCATGAATTATCCGGGTCCAAGTTTCCTGTTGGTTCATCGGCTATCAGTACTTTTGGATTGTTTACAATAGCACGCGCAATCGCAATCCGCTGTTGCTCCCCACCTGAGAGCTCATTTGGAAAAGAACGAACCTTATGCTTCAGTCCAACCAAGTCCAAAACTTCCATCACCCGTTTTTTGATATTACGGCGATTTTCACCAATTACTTCCATAGCGTAAGCAATATTTTCATAGACAGTTTTCTTTGGCAAGAGTTTATAATCCTGGAAGACAACCCCAACACTACGACGGAGAAGCGGGACATCTTTCTTTTTAATCTTAACCAGATTAAAACCAGCAACTGATAGGCTTCCTTTATCGATTTTTACTTCACGATATAGAGAACGAATAAAGGTTGATTTTCCTGCTCCTGAAGGACCTACGATGTAAGCAAATTCCCCCGGTTGAACGCTGACCGAAACACCGCGTAGGGCAGTCGTTCCGTTGTCGTATTTTTTGACGACATCTCTCATTTCAATGATTGACATGTGAGTTCCTTTCTATCTTAACTGATGCGCCACTTGAGATAGGCATCGATAAAACCATCTAGGTCTCCATCCATAACCTTATCTACCTGAGCAACCTCAAAGCTAGTTCGGTGATCTTTTACCATAGTATATGGCGTGAAAACATAAGAACGGATTTGGCTTCCCCATGTGATTTCCTTTTTCTCACCCTTGAGGGAATCAACCTCCGCAGCTTTCTTTTCTTGCTCCATTTGATAGAGCTTAGCCTGCAACATCTTCATGGCACGATCTCTATTTCCATATTGGGTACGATCGACCGTTGACTGGACGACAGTTCCCGTAGGAATGTGTGTCAAACGCACACCTGTTGAAACTTTATTGACGTTCTGTCCACCAGCACCACCTGAACGGAAGGTGTCCATCTTGATATCATCTTCACGGATTTCCACTTCAATAGTATCATCCAATTCTGGCATCACTTCTACAGATGTAAAAGATGTATGGCGACGTTTGGCAGAGTCAAATGGTGAGATTCGTACCAAGCGATGAACACCCATTTCTGACTTAAGAAGACCATAGGCATTAGGCCCTTCAAATGATAAAGTTACCGACTTAATACCAGCTTCATCTCCTGCTTGGTAATCCAATACTTCCACTTTAAAGCCTTTAGCATTTCCATAGCGAGTGTACATACGAAGTAACATATCACCCCAGTCTTGAGCCTCTGTACCACCGGATCCTGGATGGATTTCCAAGATGGCATTATTATGGTCATAAGGTTCTGACAAGAGTAGAGTCATCTCATAGCTGGTCATCATCTTATCAAGTTCTGACAACTGCGTTACCAGTTCTTCTTGAACCGACTCGTCTTCTGCTAAGAAGTCCAATAAAATTTCGACTTCATCCTGCAACTCTTCCATTTTGTGGAAAGTGTTATAGGTGTTTTTTAATTCATTTAATTCTTGCGACGTTTTTTGGGCCGCGATATTATCGTTCCAAAAATCAGGTTCTGTCATCTTGTTTTCCAAGATGGCAATCTCTTCCTCTAGACCCTCTAGGTCAAAGAGACCCCCTGAAAGAAGCTAATTTTTCACGATTTGCGTCAATTTTCTGACGAATTACTGAAATGTCCATAAATACTCCTTTTTTGTATCGTTTTATTATACCATATTCTATCATTTCTTTCCATCTTTTGCTCTAATCTCCCTTTCATGAAAAAAGAAGCCTTTCGGCTTCCATGCTTACAAAATTTTAGCAGAAGTACGACTAATCTCTTCTACTTGAATATTTTCAGCTTCAAATTTTTGCTTTAAGGCTGTCAAATCAACTGATCCATCGATTTGAACTTCGATAATCACCTTACCATCCTTGCGTGGAATATTTACGGTATGGGAGATATTCAAATTTTCTTCTACAATCAAAGAAACAATCTTTCCGAGAACACCAACTTCATCTTCTGTAACAAAGCGCACTCGAATTCCTTCTTCACCATAACCAGCAATTTCAAGAAAGGCTTGGAAAACATCACGGTCAGTAATAACTCCGTATACTTGATGGTTATCTACTACAGGAAGAATACCAATCTTGTTTTTCAGCATCAGATAAGTTGCATCTTCTAGACTAGCATAACCTGAAACAGTGACAACATCACGAATCATGACATCTTTTACTTTGGTCTTATTCAGAAGATAGTTCATCTCATAGATAGAAAGACTTGTGGCTTTTGATGGACTAGCTTGAGCAATGGTTCCCTCAGTTACCAAACCAACCAATTGATCATTTTCGATAACAGGCAAGCGGTGCAACCCTTGCTCTCTCATCAAATCTGCTGCATGAGATACTGTTGTATCTGGACTAATATACACTACCTTGCGGGTCATAAAATCTTTAACTGCCATGAGACTTCTCCTTTTCTATTCTTATCCCTATTATACAATCTTTTTGTAAATCTATCAAACGCTTACATTTCTTTTTCAAAATTCAGAAAAGTATGAATAAGCTAGCAAAAAGAGCTCTAAAATCGAGCTCTATGAATGAAGGTAAGATACCTTTCATTCGATTTTTTAATTATTAGAAATTAAGCTTTTAATGTAGATGCAGATTTGTTTGCAATCTCAATCTACCGACTAAAAAGGTCCCCCGGACCTTTTTAGCCACCTAGATATGCTTTTCTGACTTCTTCTGATGAGGCGAGTTCTTTTCCTGTTCCGGATAGGACGATTTTTCCTGTTTCCAGTACATAGCCTCGGTCAGAGATTGCGAGTGCTTTATTGGCATTTTGTTCAATCAAGAGGACGGTTGTTCCTTGTTTCTGGATATCTTGAATGATATCAAAAATTTCTTGGATAAAGATTGGGGCAAGTCCCATTGATGGCTCATCTAAAAGAAGAAGTTTAGGTGTTGACATAAGGGCGCGTCCCATGGCAAGCATTTGTTGTTCCCCTCCTGAAAGAGTGGCTGCATCTTGGTTCTTCCGTTCTTCAAGACGAGGAAAGCGTGAGAAAACCTTCTTCAAGTTAGCTTGATTTTCATCACGATTTTTCTTTAAGAAAGCTCCCATTTCAAGATTTTCCATAACAGTCAATCCAGGGAAGACGTGGCGTCCTTCTGGTACTTGTGAGAGTCCACCTGCCACGATTTTCTGAGCTGGCATTTTTTGGATTTCTTGACCTAAAAATTCAATCTTTCCTGAGCTTGGTCGAACCAGACCTGACAAGGTACGGAGAATGGTTGTCTTACCTGCACCATTGGCACCGATAAGGGAAACAACTTCTCCTTCATTAACTTCAAAGCTTACATCACGGACTGCTTGGATCATGCCGTAATGCACAGAAAGATTATCAACTTTTAACATAGACATTAGGCTTCACCTCCTAGATAAGCTTCGATAACGCGTTTATTGGTCTTAATTTCGTCCGGAGTTCCCTGAGCAATCAAGCGACCGTATTCAAGTACGTAGATACGTTCTGTTACTTCCATGACCAGATTCATATCATGTTCAATCAACATAATCGTAATTTTAAATTCATCTTTGATGCGACGAATTAACTCAGTCAATTCAGCTGTTTCCTGTGGGTTCATACCTGCGGCTGGTTCATCCAAAAAGAGAATTTTAGGTTCCGTAGCGAGGGCACGAACAATTTCCAAACGACGTTGTTGTCCGTAGGCAAGGTTTTTAGCAAGAGTTTCTGCATCTCCATCTAAATCAAAGATTTTCAGCAATTCTAAAGCTTTAGCCTTTAATTCTTTTTCACTCTTGTAAAAAGCTGGTAGGCGTAAGAAACTAGCAAAAACATGTTGTTTATGATGGTTTCCAAAGGCAATCAAAACATTGTCCAAAACGGTTAAATCTTTAAAGAGACGGATATTTTGGAAAGTACGTCCAAGTCCCAAAGAAGCAATCTTATAAGGTGACTTCCCATTTAAAAGGTGACCATCAAGGGTAACAGTTCCCTCACTCGGTTCATAAACACCCGTCAAGAGGTTGAAAAGAGTGGTTTTCCCAGCTCCGTTTGGACCGATTAGTCCAACCAATTCCCCTTCGTTCAATTCAAGAGTCACATCTCCAACAGCTGTTAGACCGCCAAAATGTTTGGTTAACTGTTTTACTTCAAGTAATGCCATTAGTTTTGTTCCTCCTTCTTAGATTTTTTAAAGAAACGTGATAGGCTCAATTCCCATGTTCCAAGGAGTCCACCTGGTCTGAAAATCATTACCAATACCAAGGCCAAAGCGTAGATAATCATACGTACGCTAGCAACATCTTGGAGAAGCATATTCAAAATTCCAAGGACAATAGCTGAAACGATCGCACCCGTAATGGAACCAAGTCCACCAAATACAACAATAATCAAAACGTTGATCGAGTTGATGAAGGTGTAATCTTTCGGTACAACAGAGCCGATAAATCCTGCCTGAAGTGACCCTGCAATACTTGCAGTAATAGCACCAAAGACAAAAGCAATAATTTTAATTTTAGTCGTATTAACCCCAACTGACTCAGCAGCGATTTCATCCTCACGAACGGATAGGGTTGATCGACCAATCGGGCTACGCAAGAAGTTCAATGTTGCAATGGTTGTAATCACAACAAAGAAGTATACCATTTGCCAAGTTGTAAAGTTAGGAATTCCCAAGATACCTGCCGCACCATTTGTAAGGCTTCCGTCATTGATGATAAAGATACGAATAATTTCAGAAACACCTAGAGTCGCTACCGCAAGATAGTCACCCTTCAAACGCAAGGTTGGAATTCCGACAAGCAAGGCAACTGCTCCTGAAATCAAAGCCCCTACAAGCATAGCTCCAAAGAAGGCACCGTAGGTTGGTGATTTAGAACCAATAATAGCTGCTGCATAGGCACCAATAGCCATGAAACCAGCATGTCCAAGTGAAAATTGTCCTGAAAAACCAACGATTAAGTTAAGGCCAACAGCCAAAATAATATTAATTCCAATTTGTTGTAAAATCTGTACATAGAATAGATTGAGTACTCCGACTGAGACCAGTACACTAATCAAGCCATAGCCAGCTAACAAAAGGAGTAACCATAGAATATTAACTTTTAAATTTTCTTTCATCGTTTACACCTTCTCTTTCACATTTTTACCAAGGATACCAGCTGGGCGGACAATCAAGATCAACAACAAGATTCCATAAACAATGGCATCACGGAAGTCTGACATTCCAAAGGCTGTCGCAAAAGTTTCCAATAGACCAATCACAAAACCACCAAGAGCAGCACCAGGAATAATTCCAATACCACCAAGTACTGCGGCAACGAATGACTTAAGACCTGGAGTAACCCCCATCAAAGGCTCAAGAGAGTTATAATAAAGAGCAATCAGAACACCAGCCGCACCCGCAAGAGCAGAACCCAAAGCAAAGGTAAAGCTGATAGTACGGTTTACATTGATCCCCATCAATTGCGCCGCATCGCTATCTACAGATACTGCACGCATGGCTTTCCCCATCTTTGTCTTTTGAACAATAACTTGTAACAAAATCATCAAAATCAAGGAAATAGCCAAAATCATTAACTGCACGTTTGTTAGGCTAACTGGTCCCAAATCATAGCGAACTGTTTGAATCGCTTGAGGGAAGGCACGAGTATTGGCACCAAACAAATAGACCATACCATACTCCAGTAGGAAGGAAACTCCAATAGCTGTAATCAAAACAGCAATACGAGTAGAGTGGCGTAAAGGTCGATAAGCAAGGAACTCAATCACGACACCAAGAATGGCTGTCGCTAGCATCGCTACAATAAGCGCTACAAAGAAATTCATTTGAAAAGAATTAATCAAGAAATAACCGATAAAGGCTCCCATCATATAAATATCACCGTGGGCAAAGTTGATGAGCTTGATAATTCCGTAAACCATGGTATATCCTAGGGCTAACAGCGCGTAAATACTACCTAGAATCAAACCATTTACTAGTTGTTGGAGCATAAAATTCACTCTTTCTATTTATAATTTTGAGGGTTTTCCCTCACTTTTTGATAGGTTCTTATACTCAATGAAAATCAAAGAGCAAACTAGAAAACTAGCCGCAGGTTGCTCAAAGCACTGCTTTGAGGTTGTAGATAAGACTGACGAAGTCATTCACATATATAATCCAAGGCGACGTTGACGCGGTTTGAATTTGATTTTCGAAGAGTACTAAACATCGAAACAGGGAGTGAGTCCGAGGCTCATTCCCTATTTCATCATTTTTCTATTATGGTTTTACAACTTCTGCTGCTTCAACCTTACCATTGTTCATGGTCATCATGTAAGCAGTTTTGACTGTGTTGTGGTCTGCATCGAAGCTTGTTTGACCAGTTACACCTTCAAAGTCTTTTGTTTTAGCAAGATTATCTTTGATTTCACCTGAATTTTTAGCGCCTTTTGCTGCGTTTGCTACAAGGTGAACTGAATCATAAGCCAAGGCTGCAAATGTTGAAGGCTCTTCGTTGTACTTAGCACGGTAAGCATCAAGGAAGGCTTTTGCTTTAGCTGAAACTTCTACAGTAGTTGAGAAGCCTGAGATAAAGTAGATGTTTGATGCTTTTTCAGGAGTTGCTTGTTGTACAAACTCTTCACCGTTGAATCCATCACCACCAACGATTGGCTTGTCAATTCCCATACCACGCGCTTGGTTTACAATTTTACCAGCTTCAGTGTAGTAACCAGGAACAACAATGGCATCAAAGTCTTTCCCTTTCATTTTTGTAAGGGCTGCTTGGAAGTCTGTATCACCTGCTACGAAAGTTTCATCTGCAACGATTTCACCTTTGTAAGCTTCACGGAAGGCTTTGGCAATCCCTTTAGCATAGTCGCTGGCGTTGTCAGTGTATAGAACAACTTTCTTAGCGTTTAATTTATCAGAAACATAGTTTGAGATAATTTTTCCTTGGAAGCTATCTTGGAAAGTTCCGATAAAGAGGTAATCTTGACCTTTAGTCAACCCATCTTGAGTCGCACTTGGCGAAATCAATGGAACACCTGCTTTTGTAGCGTTCGCTACCGCAGCTGCAGTTGCACCAGATGTCGCAGGTCCTACGATTGCTGATACCTTAGATTGGGTTACAAGGTTAGTTGTTACTGAAGCAGCCTCTGCTGTTTCAGACTTGTTATCTTTATCGACTACTTCGATTTGTTTTCCGTCGATACCACCTGCTGCATTGATTTCATCAACAGCAAGTTGAGCACCTTTTTGTTCAGATGTCCCGTAGGCTGCTACGGCACCAGTTTCTTCAAAGTTAAATCCGATTTTGATTGTCTTTTCCTCTACTGAGTTACCAGCAGTGTTGACTGCTCCAGACTTCACTTCTCCACAGGCTGCAAGAAGTGCTACACTTGCAAGCGCCACAAACGATAGGGCAAATTTTTTCTTCATCTTTTTTGACTCCTTATTTCTTAAATAAATAGCATGTTAAGAATATACCGAATTATCAGAAAATTGTCAACACTTTTCTTGAACTTTTTCGATGATAACGTTTTCCTCTCGATAAAGATTGCCCACAAAGGGTGTTTCCAGCTCTTGAATATGACAAGCTCTAACTTTTTTGATAAATCTTTCCTTACCTAATCTCTCAACTACGTTCTCTAGATTCTCTGTTGGAACATAGAGTTGTAAGTAACGATGTTTCTTGGAATGATAGGTAATATCTCCATAATCCTGCAGTTTTTTTGCATCTCGATTATAGTAAAGATAGATAATCAAGCCAGATCGATTTACTTTTTCAAACATGATAAATCCTCTTTCTAAGAAATCTCCCCCTATTATACCAAAAAAAGCAAACCCAGTCGAGTTTGCCTTCTTTAATCATTAGTTCAATGAATTGTTGGCCATGATTTCATCAATGAAGCCATATTCAAGTGTTTCTTGGGCACTCATCCAGTTATCTCTCTCTGCATCTGCGTGAACTTTTTCGATTGACTGACCTGAATTTTCAGCCAAGATTTTTTCCAAAGTGTTACGAGTTTTAAGCAAGTGTTCTGCAGCAATCGCCATATCGGTTTGTTGAGTACCACCACCTGTACCACCCATTGGTTGGTGGATCATGTATTCAGCATTTGGAAGCATGAAACGTTTTCCTTTTGCTCCACTTGATGCAATGACCGTCCCCATAGATGCGGCCATTCCCATAACAATGGTTTGGACATCTGCCTTGATAAAGTTCATGGTATCAACTATTGCCAAACCAGCTGAAACGGAACCCCCAGGTGTGTTTACATAAAGGTAAATATCTTTTGTGCTGTCTTGGGCATCCAAGAAAAGCAATTGGGCAATAACAGAGTTGGCCATATTGTCTTCAACTGGACCTGTCAGCATAATGATGCGGTCTTTGAGAAGACGTGAATAAATATCGTAAGAACGTTCTCCACGGCTTGTTTGTTCAATAACTACAGGAATCATTTATTTCTCCTTTTGAGTTTTATTTTGTTGGTCAAATGACTGAAGATAAGACTATTATAATATCTTGGTCAAAAAAGGTCAAATTTTTGCTCTGTTTTCATTAGACAGAAACAAAAATTCAACCTCCTTTCACGACTGGAAATCCTTTTCAAAGTCAATCTCTTTTTAATTTTATTTTGTACCGAACAAGCGGTCTCCAGCATCTCCAAGACCTGGAACGATATAACCGTGTTCGTTCAAACGTTCATCCAAGGCTGCTGTAAAGATTTCTACATCTGGATGAGCTTCTTGAAGAGCTTTTACACCTTCTGGTGCTGATACAAGGCAGACAAATTTGATATTTGATGCGCCACGTTTTTTAAGAGAATCAACAGCCAAGATTGCTGAGCCACCTGTTGCCAACATTGGGTCTACTACAAAAATTTGACGTTGGTCAATATCTTCAGGCAATTTCACCAAGTACTCAACTGGTTGAAGCGTTTCTTCATCACGGTACATACCGATGTGACCAACCTTAGCAGCTGGAACCAAGCTCAAGAGTCCATCAACCATCCCGATACCAGCACGCAAGATTGGAACGATGGCCAATTTCTTACCTGCCAATTGTTTTTGAACTGTTTTTGTAATTGGTGTTTCGATTTCCACATCTTCTAGTGGAAGATCACGAAGTACTTCATACCCCATCAACATTGCAATCTCATCTACTAGCTCACGAAAAGCTTTTGTAGAAGTATCTGTACGACGCAAGATGGACAATTTGTGTTGAATCAGCGGGTGATTAATAACTTCAATTTTTCCCATTTTTGGAATTCCTTCTTTCAATTTATTCTTCTTATTATACCAAAAAACGGTTTAAAAATCTTTCTAAACCATTTATTTTTGATAATTTTTACATTAAATCTGCCTCTTTAAGAGCTGCCTGTACTGTCTCAAGTGGTAAATGGGTTAATTCTGTTCCCTTTTCTTGGTAAAGGTATTGGGCATAGTCGTCCATTCTGTACTGGTTGATATAAACCACGCGCTTGCAGCCGACCTGAAGCAATTGTTTTGTACAGTTGAGACAAGGAAAATGGGTCACATAGGCTGTAAAGCCTTTAGGAACACCACGTTCTGCACCTTGAAGGATAGCATTGACCTCAGCGTGAAGGGTGCGAACACAGTGGCCTTCAATAACCAAACATTCGTGGTCAATACAATGCTCGGTACCTGAAACTGAACCATTGTAACCAGTGGAAATCACCTTATTATCCTTAACTAGAATTGCGCCCACTTTGGCACGTTTACAAGTGGAACGATTGGCAATTAGTAGGGCTTGGGCTGCAAAGTACTCATCCCAGGCTAGTCTTTTTTCAGTCATCTCTTTTCTCCTTTTTCTCTATTTTTTAAAAAATGGTAACCGTAAATCCGCAATCTTTTCAGCAGGTACTTTCATGCCATCCTTGATCCATTTTAGTAGGACTGAGACGATGGCCGAACTCCAGAAGGAATGAAGATAAGAGCTGACACCTTTTGATTTCCCATGGTATTTTTCTAGAAATTCCTGCATGGCTTGGACAAAGATTTTTTCCAAATGGTAATCTAAGGCCAATTGAATCACTCTGGCTTCTTTTCTTGCTTCTCGGAAAAGGTGAACCCAGACCAAATAGAGGTCTGTCTTTAAATCGTAATGATGCAGCTGTTCCATGATATTGTGGACAGTTCGTTTAAAGACGCTCTCTAAAATTTCCTCTTTGGAATCATAATTGCGATAAAAGGCCGCACGCGAAACACCTGCACGTTTGACCAATTCAGAAATACTAATCTTGGTCAAGTCCTTTTTTTCCAAGAGTTGCAAGAGGGCTGTTTCGATGGCTTCTCTGGTTAATAAATTGGATTCTTGGTTTGATTTTCTGAGATTTTCAAGAGACTTTTCGGAGATTCTACGTTCAGACATAACATTTTCTTTCTACTTGTCACAACAGACGGATGAAGCTTTTGTTTCAAGGGTTTTCATGATATAATTGTAAAAAAAGACAGAACCTTTGTCAATGTATAACTGACAAAGATGGAGAATTTCTATGACTTGGAAGATTATTGCTGACTCTGGTTGTGATTATCGTCAGCTGGAGACACCAGCAATTGATACAACCTTTGTGAGTGTCCCCTTAACCATTCAAGTAGCTGATCAGGTCTTTGTTGATGATGCTAGTCTTAACATTGACCAAATGATGGAAACCATGTATGCAACCGCAGAAGCTTCAAAATCAGCTTGTCCAAGCCCAGATGATTATTTACGAGCATTTGAAGGAGCCAAAAACATTTTCCTCGTAACCATAACTGGTACTCTTTCTGGTAGTCACAATAGTGCTCAACTGGCCAAGAATATTTATCTGGAAGACCATCCTGATACTAAGATTCATGTGATTGATAGTTTGTCTGCTGGTGGTGAGGTTGACCTACTCGTAGAAAAATTAAATGACTTGATTGACCAGGGCTTATCTTTTGAAGAAGTGGTTGAAGCTGTCACTACCTATCAAGAAAAAACCAAGTTACTCTTTGTCCTAGCCAAAGTCGATAACTTGGTGAAAAACGGCCGTTTGAGCAAGCTCATCGGTACAGTTGTTGGCCTTCTCAACATTCGTATGGTCGGAGAAGCTAGTGAAACTGGAACCCTTGAATTGCTACAAAAAGCACGAGGTCCAAAGAAATCAGTTCAAGCTGCCTATGATGAAATCATTAAAGCTGGATATGCTGGTGGCCGTATTATCATGGCCCAACGCAATAACGAAAAATGTTGTCAACAGCTTTCAGAGCGAATCCGTGAAACCTTCCCACATGCGGATATTAAAATTCTCCCAACATCTGGTCTCTGCAGTTTTTATGCAGAAGATGGTGGTTTGCTGATGGGGTATGAAATTGATTAATTGCATTCTTGACAAGAGGTGACCATCATCTCTTGTTTTTTGTGGTACAATAGAGCTATGAAACATTTTGATACTATTGTCATCGGTGGAGGACCTGCTGGCATGATGGCTACAATTTCCAGTAGCTTTTATGGACAGAAAACTCTCCTCATCGAAAAAAATCGGAAACTTGGAAAAAAATTAGCTGGGACTGGTGGGGGACGTTGCAATGTAACCAACAACGGAACTCTAGATGACCTACTAGCTGGAATCCCTGGGAACGGACGCTTTCTTTACAGTGTCTTCTCTCAGTTTGATAACCATGATATCATTAACTTTTTTACAGAAAATGGTGTTAAACTTAAAGTCGAAGACCACGGCCGCGTCTTTCCTGCTAGTGACAAGTCTCGTACCATTATCGAGGCCTTAGAAAAGAAAATCACTGAGCTAGGTGGTCAAGTTTCTACTCAAACCGAAATTGTTTCGGTTAAAAAGGTAGATGACCAGTTTGTCCTTAAGTCCACAGATCAAACCTTCACTTGTGAGAAACTCATTGTCACAACAGGTGGTAAGTCTTATCCTTCGACTGGTTCGACTGGTTTTGGTCACGAGATTGCTCGTCATTTTAAGCACACCATCACCGAGCTTGAGGCTGCTGAAAGTCCTTTATTAACAGATTTTCCACACAAGACCTTGCAAGGAATTTCATTGGACGATGTGACCCTAAGCTATGGTAAGCATGTCATCACTCATGATCTACTCTTTACCCACTTTGGTTTGTCAGGTCCTGCTGCTCTGCGTATGTCAAGTTTTGTCAAGGGTGGGGAGGTTCTCTCGCTAGATGTTTTGCCTCAACTTTCTGAGAAGGACTTGGCTACATTTCTAGAAGAAAATCGGGAAAAATCCTTGAAAAATGCTTTAAGAACCTTGTTGCCAGAACGCTTGGCAGAATTTTTTGTGCAAGGCTATCCTGACAAAGTCAAACAACTGACTGAAAAGGAACAAGAACAACTGCTCCAGTCTATCAAAAATCTCAAAATCCCTGTGACTGGTAAAATGTCCCTCGCCAAGTCATTTGTTACCAAGGGTGGCGTCAGTCTTAAGGAAATCAACCCTAAAACCCTTGAAAGTAAGCTGATGCCTGGGCTCCACTTTGCTGGCGAGGTACTGGATATCAACGCTCACACGGGTGGTTTTAATATCACTTCAGCCCTCTGCACTGGCTGGGTGGCGGGATCAAATCCAATCTAAATCTAAATTTTTCAATGGCTAAATCAGCCCCAAAAGAAAGGAACTACTTTGGAACATATTATCTTGTTAAGGGGAGTTACTCCTAATGGAAAAAATGCTATCCCTAAAATGTCTTATCTAGTAGATATCTTGACAGAAGCTGGTTTTCAACAAGTTCGAACCTATATTCAAAGTGGGAATATCATTCTTGAAAGTGACTTAGATTTAGAAAAAATACGAGAACGTGTCCATACTCTAATAAATGAAAATATTGGTGCTGATTTAAAAATGGTAATCAAGAACAAAAGTGATTTTAAAAAAATTGTCCAAGAACACCCGTTTGGAGAACACTATCTTTATGACCGTATACACGTGATTTTTTATCAAGAATCTATTCAAAGTCTCCCTTTAGAAAAATTGAAAATTGATTACGGCGAAGAAGAAATTTGTGTCGGTAACCACTGTCTCTACCTCTATCTCCCTAGAACTGCAAAACGAAAAAAACTTAATACCAACTATCTTGAAAAGCTGTTCGGCGTTGATCTGACCATGCGAAAGTTAAATGTGGTAGAAAAATTATTAAGCAAGTAGTGCTTGAATTTAATAAAAATCGGAAGAATACTCCTCCGATTTTATTTTGTCTGAATTTGGACATAATGAGCAATCACATCTGATGTGTACTGGGCTGTTCCAGGTCCAAATTTGTCAATGTTTTCCTTAAACTCTGGGTTATAAACGTAGCCTTTACCGATATAACCGAATACTTCAATAGTACAATCAAATCCATAAGTACGGATGGCTTGCAAGAGTTTACCTGCTTCTTCTTGGTTTTCAGACGCTGTTGTCGGTAGACCAGCTTGAAGATTTTGTGCCAATGCTTGAAATACTTGATTGAAGGCAGCCGTAGCTTCGTTTTCGTGACCTTTTTGGCGCTCGAGCGCTTGGTCCATCACTTCTTGTCCATATTTCTCTACCGCCTCTTGGTGGTATTTTTGATGGTCTTGGTAGTTAAATCCAGCGAATTTCTCTTGAATGCTCATTTCTCTTTCTCCTTTTTGTTCTTGAATGGTTTTTTGCAAGGTTGAAATCAAGGTATCCAGATGTTGCCTTTCTCGAGTCAAATAGTCCAACTGCCTGGTCAAATGAGGCAATAAATCTGTCCTTTCTTCCTTTAATAGCTCTGCTATTTTTTCTAAAGAAAAACCTAGATATTTGTAATAAAGAATAACCTGAAGGCGTTCCAAATCCTTTTGACTGTAAGTTCGATAACCGTTTTCCGACTTTAAAGGAACCAAAAGTCCTATCTTGTCGTAGTGGTGCAGGGTCTTGACAGATACGCCCGAAAACTGCGCAGCTTCTTTTATATGGTACATGATTTCCTCCTTATACTCAATGAAAATCAAAGAGCAAACTAGGAAGCTAGCCGCAGGCTGTACTTGAGTACGGTAAGGCGACGCTGACGTGGTTTGAATTTGATTTTCGAAGAGTATTACATTGATAGTATAACCCCTTCCCTTAGGTCAGAGTCAAGCGTTTTTGCGAAATTTTTAAAAAATTTTGAGAAAGGTGTGAAAACTTGAAAATGGTTTTCTTGACAGACCTTAGAAAACATGATAGGATAGTCAAGTCTATCAATCAAAAGAAACGCTCATCTTGAGTACTGATGAGGCTATTTGCCAAGGGCAGTAGCTTTTTCTTTTGTAACACTAATTTTAGGAGTTTAACTATGTCTGAAAAATCGCAATGGGGTTCTAAACTGGGCTTTATCCTAGCATCTGCTGGTTCAGCCATCGGACTTGGTGCCGTTTGGAAATTCCCCTACATGACTGCTGCTAACGGTGGAGGAGGCTTTTTATTAGTCTTTCTCATTTCCACTATTTTAATTGGTTTTCCCCTTTTACTAGCTGAATTTGCCCTCGGTCGAAGTGCTGGTGTCTCTGGGATTAAAACCTTTGGAAAACTTGGCAAGAATGGCAAGTACAACTTCATCGGTTGGATTGGTGCCTTTGCCCTCTTTATCCTCTTATCTTTCTACAGTGTTATTGGAGGATGGATTCTAGTCTATCTAGGCATTGAGTTTGGGAAATTGTTCCAGCTTGGTGGAACGGGGGATTATGCTCAGTTATTTACTTCAATCATTTCCAATCCAGCCATTGCGCTTGGAGCTCAAGCTGCCTTTATCTTGTTGAATATCTTTATTGTATCACGTGGGGTTCAAAAAGGGATTGAAAGAGCTTCTAAGGTCATGATGCCCCTGCTCTTTATCATCTTTGTTGTCATCATTGGTCGTTCTCTCAGTTTGCCAAATGCCATGGAAGGGGTTCTTTACTTCCTCAAACCAGACTTCTCTAAGCTGACAAGTGCTGGTCTCCTCTATGCTCTGGGACAATCTTTCTTTGCCCTCTCACTAGGGGTTACAGCCATGCTGACCTATGCTTCTTACTTGGATAAGAAAATCAATCTGGTCCAGTCAGGAATTTCCATCGTAGCCATGAACATCTCGGTATCTATCATGGCAGGTCTAGCCATTTTCCCAGCCATGTCAGCTTTCAATATCCAGTCTGAAGGGGGACCAAGCCTGCTCTTTATCGTCTTGCCTCAACTCTTTGACAAGATGCCCTTTGGAACCATTTTCTACATCCTCTTCCTCCTGCTCTTCCTCTTTGCGACGGTCACTTCTTCTGTCGTTATGTTGGAAATCAATGTAGGCAATATCACCAACCAGGACAACAGCAAGCGTACCAAGTGGAGTGTTATTTTAGGAATTTTGACCTTTGTCTTTGGCATTCCTTCAGCCCTATCTTACGGTGTTATGGCGGATGTTCATATCTTTGGGAAAACCTTCTTTGATGCTATGGATTTCTTGGTTTCTAATCTCTTCATGCCATTTGGAGCTCTCTGCCTTTCACTTTTTACAGGCTATATCTTTAAGAAGGCTCTTGCTATGGAGGAATTCCATCTTGATGAAACAGCATGGAAACAGGGACTGTTCCAAGTCTGGCTCTTCCTTCTTCGCTTTATTATTCCAATCATCATCATCGTGGTCTTTATCGCCCAATTTATGTAATTAAAAAGGACTTGAGTAGTGAACTCAGGCCCTTTCTTTTTTTATGGATGGCTAACAATCAATTCCAAACCTTGCCCTTCCAGAGTCCATGCTTCAACATCACTTGGTAGGATAAAGTGGCTGCCTTTTTGGATTGGATAGTTTTTTCCGTCAACAGTCAGTTGACCTTGACCAGCTAAGACACTCAATAAGCTGTAGTCAGCTGTTTTTTCGAAGTCAACTTTTCCAGTAATTTCCCACTTGTAAACTGCAAAGAAATCATTGGATACAAGGAGAGTTGAGCGTAAATCGTCAGCTTTGATACTTACTGGACGGCTATTTGCTGGTTCACCAATGTTCAAAACATCGATGGATTTTTCAAGGTGAAGTTCACGCAAGTTGCCATTATCATCCTTGCGGTCAAAGTCATAGACACGGTAGGTGGTATCGCTAGACTGCTGGGTTTCAAGAATCAAGATACCTGCTCCGATAGCATGCATGGTGCCACTTGGCACATAGAAGAAATCTCCAGCCTTAATAGGCACTTTTGTCAGCAAGTCCTCCCAGTTTTTATCCTCGATTTGCTGACGGAGTTCTTCTTTTGACTTGGCATTGTGACCGTAAATAATCTCTGAACCTTCATCTGCTGCAATGATGTACCAACATTCTGTTTTTCCGAGTTCGCCTTCATGCTCTAGTCCATAGGCATCGTCTGGATGGACTTGGACGCTGAGCCAGTCGTTGGCATCGAGGATTTTGGTCAAAAGTGGAAATACAGGCTCTGGACGATTGCCAAACAATTCACGGTGCTCTGCATACAAAGTAGCTAGGTCTGTTCCTTCAAAGCGACCATTGGCAACTTTAGAGACTCCATTTGGATGGGCTGAGATGGCCCAGTATTCTCCGATTTTTTCACTTGGAATGTCGTAGCTAAACTCATCACGTAGCTTGGTTCCACCCCAGATTTTTTCTTGCATAACTGATTGTAAAAATAACGGTTCTGACATGTCAATCTCCTGTCTGATTTTTCTCCCCTCATTATAGCAAAAAAAGAGTTCGAATTGAACTCTTTTTCACATCTTATAAATTAGGGAGAAGATTTTATAAAAATAGTGAACAAATGTGCTCTACTCAATGCTTGCACCATTGCTGGCAATGACATCCTTATACCAGTAGAAGGATTTCTTCTTGCTACGTTTGAGAGTCCCATTTCCTGCGTTATCTCGATCCACATAGATAAAGCCATAGCGCTTGTTCATTTCGCCTGTTCCAGCCGAAACCATCCGGAAAAGTCAGTTTTTCGGTCATAAGTCTACTCAACTTTCTTATTTGCTTGTTCATTTACTTATATTATAGCTCATTCTGAAACCTTTTCTTATAAAATACTGTGACATACTGATACTATTCTACTATTTAAGTTGATCAGATTGTTTTTTAAAAAATTATCCTCTCGAAAAAGCAAATAGCCTCCCCGGAAACAAAAAAAGAAGACTGAAAACTAGTCTCCTCTGTTCCTTTTAAATCAAAGCTGTGATAGCGGTTACTAGGCCAAAAATAATACCTGGTGCATTCGCTGCTGCAAGGGGGATATCTCTTTCTTTTTTGAAAAGACCGTAGTAGACCCATAGACTACAGTTGATCGCTGCAACCAAGGGCTCAATGAAATTTCCTTTTTGACCAGCCAGATTGTCCATGATTTGTGGGAAGTAAGACATATACATCATAACAGACATAAAGGTCGCTACCCAACCTAACATTTTCATTTGTTTTTCAGTTATTTTCAAAACCTATTTCATTTTTACTGAATCTTATTTTATAATCTTCTTTCAAAACAATCAAGACTTTGAAGCTTTTGTTATAAAGATGTAAACTATCACAATCTTGTGAGAAGAAAGAGGGAACAGAAAAAAGACTGGATTGCTCCGATCTGTTTAGTCAATCAAATATTAGAAAATGAATACTCCTTTTCAATGAATCGATTGATGGTAAATAAGCTGTTAGAAATTATTGACAGTATCGAAATTTTCTAGTAAAATGAATTTTGTTAATACCTAAATGGTGTGTAATTTTCTATCAACATAGTCAGGAGAAAAGGAACTTATGCTAAAAAAATTTAATGAATTGTCACTGAAAGATAAGGCTTATCTAATTGGCGGTTTGATCTTATTAGTCATTGTGATCTCCTTTGGTCTGCTCAATCGTCAAACAGTAACTGTCAGTCTTGTCTTTACACAACTATCTGCTCCCTTGATTTTGGTGATTTTTACTTGTCTAGTAATCGGGATCATTGTTGGTAGTGCTATTGGTTTTAGCTATCACCATGGCAAGACTCAAGAGCTGAAAAGCCGCATTGCTGAAGCAGAAACGACTATCCATAAAAAAGACAAGGAGCTTCTCCAGTACAAGGAACAGGTGCAACAATTAAAACAGGAAGCCAAACAATAAGTGTAGAAATCATAACCACCCGTCAGCGGGTGGTTTTTTGTCTCGCACCTAATGGAACGAGACGGACTGAAAATCGCATAACAGAAAAAAAACCGGATTGCTCCGATCTTTCAATAGTTCATATTCGCAATTTCTGTTGTAAAAATAGCTAAGGTTAACGTCAATGACTAAGCGTCCTATTTCATACGATAAAAATCAATCACTAGACCAGCAGGGCCACTCACTAGCAAGGATTCTGTTCCCCAATCGGTTACAGTTAGACCGTTTAAAACCTGGATACCAAGTTCTTTCAACCGTTGGTAGTTCTGGTCTACATTCTCAACCTCAATGTGAAGAATGATTCCTGACTGAAAGTTTTCCAAAGGAACCAAATGATTTTGGGACAACATCAGACAGTGACTGCCAATCGTAAACTGAGCAAAACCATCATCAGCATAATCTGCCTTTTTATCCAAGATATGCTCCAAGTCAGCACAGACTTGGGGAACATCTGAAACGATAATATCTAATTGATTTAAATTCATTTACTATCCTCCATAAAAAGACCGGATTGCTCCGATCTTTTTAAGTTCCACGAAGGAATTATTTAATTGCGCGTGATTGCAAACCTTCTTCTTCCAAGAAGAGACGGAATGGTACGAGTTCTTCTGCTTCGTATTTTTCCTTGAAGGCTTTGATTGCTTCTTCTGAGTGAAGTTTTGGATCCAATTCAAGTACTTCTACTGGAAGTGGACGGTGTGGAGTGATGTGAGCATCGATAACAACAGTTTTACCTTCTTTGTTCAATTTAACAGCTTCTGCAACAACTGCATCGATATCTTCGATACGGTTTACAGTGAACCCTACAGCACCTTGCGCTTCAGCGATTTTCGCATAGTCAGCATTAGGGAAGTCACAACCAAACAAGTGTTTGTTTGTGTCTTCGTATTTGTCCTTGATGAAGGCATATTTACCATTTGAGAAGACAACGTTGATAACTGGAAGGTCGTATTGAACGTTTGTGATAACGTCTGGGTAGCACATGTTGAATGCACCGTCACCCATGATGTTCCATACTTGGCGATCTGGATTGTCTTTCTTAGCAGCGATACCACCAGGAAGGGCAATACCCATTGTCGCAAAGAGTGGAGATGTACGCCACATGTTCTTAGGTGTCATGTGAAGGTGACGAGTAGATGTTTGAGTAGTGTCACCTACGTCGATTGAGTAGATAGCGTCTTGATCAGCATGTTTGTTGATTGCATTGTAAACTTGATACAATTGCAATTCACCCTCAGTTTTACCTTCGAGTTTGTTCATGTAATCACGCCAGTTTTGGTTGTTCTTAACGTTTGCACGCCACCATGGAGTAGATTCAACTGGGTTCACTTTGTCAAGGATAGCTTGTGCTGCTTGACCAGCATCACCAAGGATTGAAGCGTCAAGGGCATGACGTTTACCAAGTTTGTAAGGGTCAATATCCACTTGGATGAATTTTTCAGTGTTCTTAAATGCTTCGTAAACTTCTGCAAATGGGAAGTTTGAACCAAGGAAAAGAACTGTGTCTGCTTCAAAGACCACTTCGTTGGCTGGTTTCCAACCAACACGGTAAGCAGAACCTGTCAAACCTTCGTAGTTCCATTCGAAAGCTTCAAAGTTTTTACCAGTAGTGATGATTGGTGCTTTGATTTTACGTGACAATTCAGTAATCACTTCACCAGCTTTAACACCACCGTAACCAGCATAGATAACTGGACGTTCAGCATTGTTCAAGATTTCAACAGCTTTATCGATTTCAACTTCGTTCAAAGCAGGAGCGATGAATGAACGCTCGTATGAACCTGATCCATAGTATGAGTTTTCGTCGATTTCTTGGAAACCGAAGTTTACTGGGATTTCAACAACAGCTGGACCTTTTTTAGAAACTGCAGCACGGCAAGCTTCGTCGATAACTTTTGGCAATTGCTCAGCGTAAGCTACACGTTTGTTGTAGACAGCGATACCGTTGTACATTGGGTTTTGGTTCAATTCTTGGAAAGCATCCATGTTGAGTTCGTTAACTGGACGTGATCCAAGGATCGCTAGGAATGGAGTGTTATCCATAGCTGCATCGTAAACACCGTTAATCAAGTGAGTCGCACCTGGACCACCTGAACCAACTGCAACCCCGATTGAGCCGCCGAATTTAGCTTGCATAACCGCTGCAAGAGCACCTGTTTCTTCGTGGCGAACTTGCAAGAAGCGGATATCTTTGTCTTCAGCCAAAGCGTCCATCAATGAGCTGAGTGTTCCTGATGGGATACCGTAGATTGTGTCTACGCCCCATGTTTTCAATACATTAAGCATTGCTGCAGATGCAGTAATTTTCCCTTGAGTCATAATGATAACTCTCCTTCAAATATTTTTAAATCTACTAAAAAAGGTTTCGTATACTTTTTGAAAACGTTTCAGCAAATTTTTACTCTACTAATTTATCACATTTCGTTCGACTTTTCTAAGAATCTGCTCAGAAGTTTTTATTCTCTATTACAGTACAGTTTGAAAACGTTTTAGCTTCTGTTTTATAATAAAAAGCGAGCAAGCCCGCTTTTAATCTATTTTACTAAAGTTTAACAGAAGGGAACTGGTCAGAACAGATACAGAACTAAAGGCCATAGCTAGACCTGCCAATTCTGGGTTGAGGACCAATCCAATACCTGAAAAGACTCCTGCTGCTATCGGAATTCCAACGACATTGTAGATAAAGGCCCAGAAAAGATTGAGCAGAATTCGATTAAAGGTTTTCTTACTCATGTCAAAGGCACGAACCACTCCTAGGAGGTTATTAGTTGTCAACACCAAATCTGCTGACTCGATGGCAATATCTGTTCCAGCTCCCATAGCAATCCCCACATCTGCTACACTGAGGGCAGGAGCGTCATTGATGCCATCACCAACAAAGGCTACTTTTCCAGCTGATTGTAGTTTATGTATTTCATGAGCTTTTTCTTCTGGCAAGACACCTGCAATGACCTCTTCAATTCCGATTTGATCTGCAATAGCACGCGCCACACCTGCATTGTCTCCTGTCAGCATGACTGTTTTAAGGCCTCGTTTTTTCAACTGACTGATGGCTAGCTTAGCATTTTCCTTAGGGATATCCTGCAAAGCAAGCAAGCCTTTGATTTCATTGTCCACAGCCAAAAACACAACTGTCTTAGCTTCTTTTTCCAGTTCTTCTAGTTTTTCTTGATAAATGCTAGAAATATCCATGCCATCCAGCATTTTAGCATTTCCAAGCAGAACTTGTTTTCCATTGATTTGCCCTGAGACACCTTTTCCGTGCAAGGCTTGGAAATTTTCAACAGTTTGTAACTCAAGTCCAGCTTCACTGGCTCGTTTCACAACGGCTTCAGCCAGTGGGTGTTGAGAAGCTTCTTCCAAGGAGGCTGCCAATTCAAGCACTTCTACTTCGTCGCCGATGATATCTGTTACCACAGGTTTCCCTTCCGTCAAAGTTCCAGTCTTATCAAAGACAAGAGTTTGGACTTTCTGGATTTCCTGTAGAACCATTCCATTTTTGAGGAGAACTCCCATCTTGGCACTGCGTCCTGTCCCTACCATAAGGGCTGTCGGTGTTGCGAGCCCCAAGGCACAAGGGCAGGCGATAATCAAAACCGCCACTCCGTAGAGAAGAGAGGACACAAAGCTAGCTCCAAGCACGACTACACTATCTCTCAACAAGACAAACCAAACCCAAAAGGTCACAATCCCTAAAATGACAACTGCTGGAACAAAAATCCCTGAAACTTTATCAGTCAAGTCCTGAATCGGAGCACGACTTGTCTGAGCTTTCTTCACAAAATCCACAATCTGAGCCAAAACAGTCTCTGAACCAACTTTTTCTGCTCTAAAAACAAGTGTTCCACTATTATTGATGGTTGAACCAATGACGGTATCTCCAACTGTCTTGTCCACAGGCAGACTCTCACCTGTCACCATAGACTCATCAATACTAGAGATACCTTCTACTACGACACCATCAACAGCAATCTTTTCACCGGGACGCACTCGAATCAGGTCACCTACCTTGACTTGTTCCAAAGGAACTTGGACATAGCTATCCTCACGCAAGACTTCTGCTGTTTTAGCCTGCAAGTCCAGCAATTTCTCCACAGCTTGGGAAGTATTTTTCCGCATTTTCTCCTCAAAAACGGCTCCCATAAGAACGAAGAAGAAGATAAATGCAGCACTTTCAAAGTAAACGGGGAGACCAGCAAAGAGGGCAACTAAGCTATAGAAATAGGCCACTAGGGTTCCCAGAGCAACCAAGGTATCCATGTTGGCATTGTGCTTTTTAAAACTAGCCCAAGCACTTTGGATATAAGGACCACCTGCTACTAGCATAATCGGTGTTGTGGCTAAAAAGGTTCCCCAACGCATAACTTGGTGACTAATTCCTCCTGTCGACATCCCAATCATGAGAATCACAAGAGGCACAGTAAAGATACTAGTAATCCAAAAACGTTGTAAAAGGCTTAGAGATTTTCGAGTCTTCTCAACTACAGTATAACTCCCCTTTTGCATCTTCATGCCGCATGAAAATTCATGCTCGCCCAAGTCTTGAGGAGTAAAGCGAATGACTTTTTCCTCGTCTTGAGCGATTGGTTCTAGAATCCCTTCTTCTTCGAAGAGAATCTCTCTATAACAGTTTGAGGGTGTCACACGATGAAAGGTAATCTCAGCAGGAATCCCTTTTTGCAGTTGAATGTGGGCTGGATGGTAGCCTTTGTCTGCCGTAATACGGATTTTTTGAACACCATTTTCAAGGCTTGCCTTTACAATTTCAGTCATATCATTCTCCTATTCTACAATCATCTTACCGTGCATCATATTCATGCCACAAGAGAAACCATACTCTCCAGCCTGCTCAGGCGTGATTTCCACTACATACTCTTCCCCCATTGGCAGGTCCGCATGAACACCAAAGTCTGGAAAAACAATCTGATCCAGACAGGGTGAAGGGTCCTTACGGTCAAAGACAATGCGGGCTGGCACTGATTTCTTGAGGATAATCAACTCAGGCGTATAGCCCCCCATAACCTCCACTCGAATCTCTTGGTAGCCCTTTTTTTGCTGGGCCTTTTGTCCAGATTTTTCAGGCTTTTTGAAAAACCAAAACAAGATAAACGCGATAAGGGCAATACAAATAATGGTTACAATGCTATTTAACATGACGTCTCCTTTACATACAATTACATTTTACTTCTGTTACAGCGCTTGATTTCTTCTCAGAAATCACAGCTTCCAAGTCTTCCAAGTCAGCCTGAGTAAAATCACATTCAGCAATCAAATCAGCCAACAAGTTCTTAATCCTACGAGAACAAACCTTGTCCTTGATATCTTTGACAAGTAAATCCCGACTTTGGTCCAAAGTTAAAAGGGCTGAATAGACAAAGGACTTGCCTTCTTTTTTCCTCGTCAGACACTCTTTATCGACCAAACGAGCCAAAAGAGTTTGAATGGTTGACTTGGACCAGTCGAATCGCTCAGCCAGAACCCTGATCAAATCTGAACTGGTCTGCTCCCCCTGCATCCAAATAATCTTCATAACCTGCCATTCTGCATCTGAAATCTGCATAATCACACCTCCTAAAATCTACATTTGTCGATCACAGTTATTAGTATACTCTTATAATCTACATTTGTCAACTATGAACTTAATCTTTTCTTTGGAAAATAGAATTTTAATCATTTGAAAAACTATTTCCAGTCAATTTTTACTATATAAACTATAAAAATATGCTATACTAAAGAAAAAAGAAAACAACCACTAGGGGTGCGTAAAGCTGAGATTAACAACTGTTAGACCCTTTGACTCAATCTAGGTAATGCTAGCTGATGGAAGTGGAAATGATAATGGGGACTAGCAGTCTTCTATTGTCTTCCTAAAACAGACCAGCTTGTTCTTAAGAATACAAACTTCAGTTGGTTGGGAGGTTTTAGATGACTTATTTACCCGTTGCTTTGACCATTGCAGGAACTGACCCTAGTGGTGGTGCTGGCATTATGGCTGATTTAAAGTCATTCCAAGCTAGAGATGTCTATGGAATGGCTGTTGTGACAAGTCTTGTCGCTCAAAATACCAGAGGCGTTCAGCTAATCGAGCACGTGTCTCCTCAAATGTTGAAAGCCCAATTGGACAGTGTCTTTTCGGATATCAAGCCTCAGGCTGTAAAAACTGGCATGTTGGCAACTACCGAAATCATGGAAATCATCCAACCCTATCTTAAAAAGTTGGACTGTCCCTATGTTCTTGACCCTGTTATGGTCGCTACGAGTGGGGACACCCTGATTGATTCCAGTGCCAGAGACTACCTAAAAACAAATCTGCTTCCCCTTGCAAGCATTATCACACCCAATCTTCCTGAGGCAGAAGAGATTGTTGGTTTTTCAATCCATAATCCAGAAGACATGCAGCGTGCTGGTCGCCTGATTTTAAAAGAATTTGGTCCTCAGTCTGTAGTCATCAAAGGTGGTCATCTCGAAGGCGGTGCCAAGGATTTCCTCTTTACCAAGGATGACCAATTTGTCTGGGAAAGTCCACGAATTCAAACCTGTCATACACATGGTACTGGATGTACCTTTGCTGCAGTGATTACGGCTGAACTAGCCAAGGGAAGAAGTCTTTATCAGGCAGTTGATAAGGCCAAGGCTTTTATCACGAAAGCTATTCAAGATGCCCCTCAACTCGGTCATGGTTCTGGCCCAGTCAACCATACAAGCTTTAAAGATTAAAAAACTCTCTAGTTCCCACTTTAAGGGAATTAGAGAGTTTTTATACTTTTCAAAAATCTCTTCAAACTACATCGGCTTTATCTGCAACCTCAAAGCTGTGCTTTGAGCAACCTGCGACTAGCTTCCTAGTTTGCTCTTTGATTTTCATTATGTATTAATTAGAAAATAATGTCATCCAACTTTGTCAAAAAGGCTTGCGTTTTTGCTTCTATATCTTCTGCTTGCATTAGATCACGCACTACAGCTACTCCAGCTATGCCAGTTGCGGCAAGTTGGTCAATGTTCTCCGAAGTCAAGCCTCCAATAGCAACTACTGGAATGGCAACCGTTTGGCAAATTGTCTTCAAGGTTGAAATCAGGGTGATGGGTGCATTTTCCTTGGTGGTGGTTGGGAAAATGGCTCCTGTCCCCAAGTAATTCGCCCCTCCTTCTTCTGCCTCGAGAGCTCTTTTTACAGTTTTAGCTGTAACACCGAGGATTTTGTCAGGGCCCAAGACTTGTCGGGCAACCGAAACTGGTAGTTCATCGTCTCCTATATGCAGACCAGCAGCATCAACCGCAAGACAAACATCCAAACGATCATCGATGATCAAGGGTACCTGATAGGCATCTGTTATTTCCTTGACTTGTTTTGCCAGTTGATAATATTGATTGGTTGTGAGATTTTTTTCTCGTAATTGGACTATGGTAACACCTGAACGGCAAGCCGTCTCAAGCTTTTCAAGAAATCTTTCCATGGAATCTTGGTAGCGATTGGTTACCAGATACAGTCTAAGCGCCTCTCTATTCATAAACATCTCCTTTGATGGTATCTAGCCAATTTTCATCTCTTTTTAGGAGCGAAAGCTGATTGAGTACTTGGTAGCGAAATGCTTCCAATCCCATTCCTTGGACCACTATTCTCTCAGCAGAGATATTGAGATAAGAAACCGCTAGGCAAGAAGCTTCAAAACCAGTCTTTCCTTGGCCGAGAAAAACTGCTGTCAAGGCTCCAACCAAGTCTCCTGTCCCTGTTATCCAGTCTAATTCTGCACAGCCATTTCCCAGTACAGCGACCTGATTCTTCGAAACGATGAGGTCCTTGGGGCCTGTGACTAAGAATGACATACCTGGATAGGTCTGACACCAGTCTTTCAAGACTTGAAGTAAATCCTCAGTTTCTTGATCTTTAGCACTCGCATCGACCCCAACGCCGTGGTGCTTTAAGCCAACAAGACTTCGTATTTCTGACATGTTTCCTTTAAGAACCGTAGGGCTATAGTCTAAAAGGTCTCTGACTAGTCCCTTACGAATAGGCGACGCTGTTACGCCAACCGCATCTACTACCATCGGGAGAGAAGATTGGTTTGCATACGAAGCTGCCATATGGATTGCTTTTTCCTTCTCAGCAGACAAATGCCCCAAATTGATGAAGAGAGCCTGACTCTGTTTGGTAAAATCAAGAACCTCACGGGGATCATCTGCCATAACAGGTTTACATCCCAGAGCTAAAATCCCATTTGCCAGCATCTCACAAGAAATCTCATTGGTAATACAGTGAATGAGGGAAGTCGTTTCCAGAGGAAAGGGATTTGTCAATTTCTGCATCAGTCTATCCTTTCACCAAAGAAATATCCCTGCACTTTTTTAAAGAATTCCTGCTTGATTAAAAATCGAAAGGCAATAAAGGAAATCGCTGTACCAATCAAGGTTGCTCCGAAAAATCGAGGCGTGTAGATAAACCAGCTAAGTTTAGCAGCCGATCCTGTGAAGAGTACCATAACAGGATAGGAAACAATAGAACCAATAATACCTGTTCCCAAAATTTCTCCCAAGGCTGAAAAATAAAATTTTCGACCATACTTATAAAAGAGACCTGCAAGGAGGGCTCCAAAAGTCGCTCCTGTGAGAGCTAAAGGCGGAATCCCTTGAGTCGTCATACGGATAAAGGCTGTGACTGTAGCCATAACCAACGCATAAACAGGTCCCATCATGATTCCTGCTAGAATATTGACTACACTGGACATCGGTGCCATTCCCTCAATCCGAAAGATAGGCGTAAGGACTACATCAAGGGCAATCATCATGGATAAAATGGTTAATTTGTGAACTTGCAATTGGTGCTTTCTCA
The DNA here is from genome assembly GCF_051106265.1 of Streptococcus sp. KHUD_015. Classification (GTDB taxonomy): domain Bacteria; phylum Bacillota; class Bacilli; order Lactobacillales; family Streptococcaceae; genus Streptococcus. The sequence continues at coordinate 708,318 of NZ_CP193665.1, read as the reverse complement.
TGTTTCTATTCTTCTCCTTTTTCTCCTTTTTCTAAAGAGTGTAAATCACTCTTCCATGTCTGGTGTTGGTAGGCCATTTGCCAAAACTTGGCTTCCATGTGAACACTGATGTGGAAGGCATCTAGCATTTTTTTCTTGTCTGTCTCATCACTTTCGCGATAGAGTTGATTGACTAGCGCTCCCTCCTCTCTGATTTGTTGCTCTAACTCATCCGTAATATAAGTTTCAATCCATTGTTGGTAGAGAGGATTTGGTGATGGTTTAAGATTAAGTGATTTGCCTATATCATGGTATAACCAAGGACAAGGCAGCAAACTTGCAAAGGCAATGCCCAAGTTTGACTCTGCAAATTGCCGATAAATGTGAGAAATATAATGATAGCAGGTTGGAGCGATTGGATGTTGCTCCATTTCCTGGTCGCTGATTTCCAATTCCTTGAAAAATTGTTGTCGGATAAATAACTCACCCTCCACTAGACTCTGAGCATTTTGTTTCAAGAGTCTTTTCATCTCTTGATTCGAAGTCTTATCAGCCAAAAGGTGATAGATTTCTGAGAAAGCCTTCAGATAGTAGGCATCCTGAATCAGGTAATAGCGGAAAATGGACGGGTCTAAATCTCCCTCTTGTAATTGTAAAATAAAGGGATGATGAAAAGAAGCCTGCCAAGCTTCCTTGGATAATTCCATCGCAATATCTGTAAATTCCATAATAACTCCTTTATAAAAATAGACTGGTTTGAAGCAATAAAAAGAAAAGCAGGTAGATTAATTTTGTTTTTTTAGAAATATAAAAGATCCGATAGCTATTATCCACCTGTGCATGTTCGTCATATCCATGCGCCGACAGAGCTCTCAGGTAAAGATGGCGCCACCTAAAGACTGTCATCAGGACCTTGCTGTAAATCAAGGGAGACCAAACATGCAGTTCTTGACCACGTAATAGGCAAGCTTCTTTTAGGGACTTGATTTCTTTCTGAATAAGGGGAAAGGAATTGAATACCACAATCAAGGCATAGGCCCAAGACCGTGATAACCCCTTTTGAGCCAAGTACAAAAGAAGCTCTTTTAGGGAAATAGAGGAAACAAAGACAAGGCCTATACAAACTGTAACGAAAGCCCTCGTTCCGAGCATGACTGCCTGCGAAGCATCCCCATGTAACTGAACTGCCCAGTAGTTGGCCAAAGATGGCAAAATGGCAAGTAGAATCATACAAGCCAACATCTTAAATCGACGGTAATAGAGCATAAAGAGAATACAAAATGCTACTACTGAGAGATTAAGAGCAATCGAAGGAATGAAAGATGTTTCCAAGGATAAAATCAGCAAGAAGAGACTGATAATCGGTGTCTGGGTTGCTACTTTGACCATACTACCTCACCTCCCCTTGAGCATTTCTACTCTGAGATGTGAGTGGTTTGGTAATTGTCACTTCTTTCACATAACTGAGCCCCTGACTAGTCATCTCAATCCAATAATCAACCACAAAGATCAAGGGATCCAAACGATGGCTAATGATTAGAAAACTTCTTCCTTGATTTCTCTCCTCCACAATCCACTGACAAAAATAAGAGCAGGCTCTATCATCCAATCCAGCAAAAGGTTCATCTAGCAAAATCACAGAAGCCTTGCTAGTCAAGATTGTCAAGAGCTGTAGAATCTTTTGCTGACCACCACTTAATTGATAGGGACTCTTATCGAGCGCCTGCTCCAAATCAAAATATCGTAAAGCTTGAAAAATCCGCTGATTTCTTTCAGAATCAGGTCCATCTAATTGAAGCTCTTCTCGCAGACTGACTCGGATAAACTGTTTCTCAGCTTCCTGAACAACACCCGTCAGGTCACGGTACAAACTCTTTTTCTTTTTTAGAACCGAACCCTTCCAAGTAATGCGCCCCTTATACTTTTGAAATTGAAGAATGGAGCGAAAGAGGGTTGATTTCCCGACACCATTGTCACCCAAGATACAGGAAATTCCTTGGTAAACTGTAAAATCCGCAATTGAAAAGAGGGGGCGCTTATCCAGCTCACAAGTTGCTCTATCCATGTGGAATAGTTCTGGGCTAGAAGCAACTTCCTTTGAAGCAACCTGTGTCATCTCAGAGGTAGGGATTTGAAACACTTCCCTTAGTTGCCCATCTCTTAGCTCCACCATATGGTCGATATAGGCTTCATAGTCCGTTAAATCATGGTCGCACAAAATAACTGTCTTCCCATTAGAAGCTAACTCTTTTAGAATCTCCAATATCTCTATCCTACTCTTGCGGTCAATGGAAGCAAAAGGCTCATCCAAGAGATAGACCCTAGGATTCATAGCAAAGAGAACTGCCAGTGCAGCCTTTTGCTTTTCCCCACCTGATAAGTGATGAATGGGACGGTGCAAGATTGCCTTGCAGCGACATTGCTGGACCACCTCTGCTATTTTAGAATCAATTTCCTGAACGAGATGCCCAGTATTTTCCAAGGTAAAAACCAGCTCCTCAAACAAGTTCTCCATGGTAAATTGATGATTGGGATTTTGAAAGAGGATACCAACCGTCTGGACACGTTCGATGATAGAAAGCTGACTGACCTCGCTCCCATTTATCAGGACTTGACCGCTATAGGGAAGAGAACTGACTTGGGCAATCATTTGAAAGAGACTCGATTTCCCTGAACCACTGCTCCCAACTAACAAGGTAAAGGCTTGCGCATGAAAAGTAAAATCAATCGGTTCCGAAAAAATTGGGGACTGAATCTCCCGTAATTCCAGACCCATCTATGCTTTTCCTCCAGCTGCAAACTGATGATAAAGTTTGACAATGGCACGAACCAAGATGGTACAGAAGAAAAAGACGGAAATAAAACGTACTACAAGCAAGGAAAGGACAAAAGGAAGGGAGAAGGCGTAGTAACCTAACTTAATGTATTCATAGACAAAGCTAACAAGCGTAATCCCAATACTATTAGCAGTTAGAGAGAGCCAACTTTCATAGCGATTCTTGGTTACGATAAAACCAAGTTCACTTCCCAAACCTTGAACCAAGCCAGACAAAAGGGCACCTAGACCGAATTGGCTACCATAAAGAACTTCAGCAAGCGCAGCTAGCACTTCTCCAATCGTTGCGCTTCCCACTCTTGGAACAAAGATGGCAGCAATGGGTGCAGCCATACACCAGAGACCAAAGAGGATTTCATTGGCAAAGGCCTGTAAACCAAGAGGTGCTAAAATCAGGGTGAGGATATCAAACAGATAGCCAGATCCTACAAAAACGCCACCAAAAAAGATAGACAAGAAAGCAAGTAAGATAACATCTTTTAACTGCCATTTTTTCAACATAAAAAACTCCTTTTTAAAGAAAAGTGGGGCATTCAAGGAGACCTACCTAAATGCTTTGTATCACCTTCATCCAGTTTCGTAAAAGAAAAAACTCTAATTACAGATAGGAATTAGAGTTTAGCTTACAAGATTAGACCGTTCATTTCGACATACGAAAAAACGTTTCACATTTCCCTTCGCCAGTCTTAACTGTATCAGGTTCAATGGGTATCATCTCAGCCTAAAGCACCCCAAATGTCTTTATTATTTAATTATATAATTATTTTAACAAATGATTTATTCTAGTTCAAGAAATTGAACTGGAAATACAGCCTTGCACTCACAAAGACAGCAGATCTTTCTTTTGCAAAAACCAAATGTCTTGTTTGATAGATTAGCCATTTGAGCTGAATCTGGACATAGCTTTTTAGAAAAAAGAAAATCCTACTCCATCAGAATACAAGGAAAAATTGATAGCTATTGTTCACTCATTTCCCGAACAGTTTTTTCTATATTTTTTGAATACGATATTGCTGAAATGATTGAAACACCATCCATATTGGTCTTCATAATGTCTTTAATATGTTGCGTCTGTATCCCACCAATTGCAACTAAAGGCAGTTGTGGCAATAGTTTTCTCATCAATTTAAGACCTTCATAACCTATAGCGCCACCAGCATCATCTTTTGACTGGGTATCAAATACAGGACCAACACCGACATAATCTACATATTCAACTTTTGATTGTTGAAATTCTTCCTCGTTTTTTATAGAAAGACCAATTATTTTATCTGGCATCAATTTTCTAATTTCATCAACTCCAAGGTCATCCTGTCCTACATGTACGCCATCAGCGTCAATTTCCATTGCCAAATCAATATCATCATTAACAATAAATGGCACATTGTATTTTTTACAAAGATCCTGTAGTTTAATTGCTAATTCGACTTTTTCTTTACCTTCTAAGGCTCCCTCACCTTTTTCACGAAATTGAAATAAGGTTATACCACCTTTTAAGGCTTCCTCAACGACTGTATATAGATCTTTTCCTTGGCAAGTAGTCGTTCCACAAATAAAATATAGTTTTAGTAATTCTTTATGAAACATCTTACTTCACTCTTTTGAATTCCTTTATATCTTCGTCTGTAATCTCGTATAAGGCATTTATAAATTCAACTTTAAATGTTCCAGGAAGATGTCCATTTGGACGTTTTTCTGCCATTTCTCCAGCGATATTGTAAACCAACATTGCTGTTTCTAATGATTTCAATTCTTGACCTTTTTCTAGTCCGATAAAGCTTGCTACTACAGCACCTAATAAGCATCCTGTTCCAATAACTTTTGGCATCATGGCACTACCATTATGAATCGTTACCACTTCTCCATTAACAGCAATGGCATCCACTTCACCTGTTACTATTATAGGAATATTGAACTTCTCATTTGCTGCTAAAGCAATTTCATCAATATTATCTACGCCCGCACTATCTACTCCTTTAGATGCCACATTTATTCCTACTAAAGAAGCAATCTCGCCAGCATTTCCTCTAATCGCAGCTAGTTTGTAATTGTTGATTAGATCATCTGCTACTTTTTTTCTATATTCTCCTGCTCCACAGGCTACAGGATCTAAAACTGCTGGGACATTATATTTCTCTGCAATTTTCAGAGCAGCTTGGTATAATTTCCAATTTTCATCTGTCAATGTTCCTATGTTTATTAATAAACCACCAGCATACTTTAACAAATCCTCTAAATCTGCAGGAAACTCACTCATGGCTGGTGATGCACCCAGTGCTACTAATCCATTTGCTGTGAAATTTTTTACTACATCATTGGTGATGCAAATGACCAAAGGTGCTTTTTCTTTTAATAATTTTAAACTTGTCATATTGAAATCCTTCCTTTTCACTTTATACGATCTACTGATTTCGATTTATCCCTATCTTTCGTTAAGAAATTTTTTTCATTTACATTGAATGATTTACCTCGTCAAATTTATCAGTATCCTGAACTTTCTCTAATCATCATAACCAATATCAAAAAAGGCTAATTCCAAAGCGATTGCTTGATTCCAGCGTTGCTGAAGTTCTGTCAAATCTTCTCTACCTTTCCCGACACGATTGAGTTCGTCAACCAGAAATTGAACCCACTCTGCAAAGAAAGGACCTCTGTGGAGATTGATCCATTCCGAATGAATATAGGCTTCAGGTAGAGCCAAATCTTTAGAACCCCAGTCTAAATAGAGACCTTCTGCAATGACCAGCATGACCAAAAGATGGGCATAGTCTGATGATGACACAGCAGAATACATAAGCTCCTGAAAGGCTTTTGTTACAGGGTGCAAGTCCGCTTCTAGATAGTCATTCTCAGATACTTTTAATTCTTTGAAAGCCTTTTGGAAATAACCATCTTCGTCTGCTTCAAGAAAGCCTAGTTGCTTGGCAAAACGAAGTTTGGATTCAAGCTGGTCTGCGTGGGCTACACAGGCGCCCAGCATGGATAAGAAAGCATCAAAGAAGTGATAATCTTGAATTAGGTAGTCTTTTAAGACCTTATTCTCAATTGTCCCCGCAAAAAGTTCCTTGACAAAACGATGATTGATTGCAGCCTGCCAATCCTTCTGACTGCTTTTTAATAATTCTCCAACAGTCAAACCTGGCTCAAATGCATAGTCTTGTGTTTCCATATTTATTTTTCCTCTCTTTACTCGTTCGTAATCAACAAAACACCAAGAAAATCCTAGTTTTACTTGACCTTTTTAAAGAAAATCAAGGGCGTTCAAGAAGAGCTACCTAAATACTTTGTATCATCTTCATCCAGCTTATATAAACAAAAAAACTCCAATTACATATAGGAACTGGAGTTTAGCTTACAAGATTAGACCGTTCATTTCGACACACGAAAAAAACGTTTCACATTTCCCTTCGACAGTCTTAACTGTATCAGGTTCAATGGGTATCATCTCAGCTTAAAGCACCCCAAATGTCTTTATTGTTTAATTACTGCACCAGTATAGCAAAAAATGAAAGCCCTAGCAAGATATTTGATTGGAAAATATATTTATATAGTTTTTAATGGTGGTTTATTCTTCCTATAGACGAAGAAAAACCTCCACATTCAGTGGAGGCAAGCTGTTTTATTAATACAATTTTAAGTCACGAGGATCAACTGGGAAGGTTGGGTTGTATGGATTGTGACGGAGTTTGAAATGTTTGACATCTTCAATGGTCTGAGTTCCAGACAATTGCATGACTGTCTTCAATTCTGCATTCAAGTGTTCAAAGACTTGACGCACACCAACACTACCACCGAGAGCCAAGCCATAGATAACAGGGCGCCCAATAGCTACCAAGTCTGCTCCTGAAGCCAAGGCTTTAAAGACGTGTTGACCACGACGAACACCAGAGTCAAAGACAATTGGCACACGTTTATCAACTGCTTCTGCCACTTCTTGAAGCGAGTCAAAGGCAGCTGGTCCACCGTCGATTTGGCGACCACCATGGTTGGTTACCCAGATACCAGAAGCTCCCGCAGCAAGCGAACGTTCAACATCCTCACGGCATTGTGGTCCTTTGACATACACAGGAAGTCCTGAGTATTCAGCGATAAACTCTACATCACGTGGAGACAAGCGTTGTTTAGCTGATTTGTAAACAAAGTCCATTGATTTACCAGCACCTTCTGGTAGGTATTCTTCAACAATCGGCATGCCAACTGGGAAGACAAACCCATTGCGCTTGTCCACCTCACGATTGCCCCCTACAGTAGCATCCGCCGTCAAGACAATCGCCTTATAACCTTCAGCCTTCACACGGTCCATGATATGGCGGTTAATGCCATCATCTTTACTAAAGTAAAATTGGAACCAATGAGGTGTCCCTTGAAGGGCCTCCGTAATTTCTGGAAGGTCGACAGTAGAGTAAGAGCTAGTTGTATAAAGAGAACCGAACTCATGCACACCACGCGCAGTCGCCACTTCACCCTGTTCGTTTGCCAATTTATGGGCCGCAACAGGCGCCATAATGATTGGTGAAGACAATTTTTCACCAGCAAATTCAATCTCTGTACTTGGATTTTCAACATCACAAAGCGTATGAGGAACGATGAGTTTGTGGTTAAAGGCGCGGATATTCTCTCTTAAAGTGAAAGTATCTTCCGCCCCACTAGCGATATAGCCAAATGCTGCTTTAGGAATAACTTGTTGTGCCATTGGCTCCAAATCATAGGTATTGATGAAATCTACAGGACCTTCTGCATTGCTTGTTTTGTATGACATAAAATGCCCTCCTTAATAAGTAAGCGTTTACTTTGTATATTACAAAGATATTTTAACTCTTTTTTCAAAATTTTTCAAATATTTTGTTTGGAAATTTCAGAAATTTTATTTCTATGATAAAAAATCCTTATAAGGTCAATAAAAAATACATATTATCCAAAGGAGATTTTAAGTGCTACAATAACTGTATTATTTCTAGATGGGAGGTTCTAGTTTTGGATTGGTCCATTGTTGAACAATATCTACCACTATATCAAAAGGCATTTCTTCTTACCTTGCATATTGCATTTTGGGGAATTCTGGGATCCTTTCTGCTCGGTTTAATCGTTAGTATCATCCGGCATTACCGCATCCCTGTTTTGGCGCAAATAGCGACAGCCTACATTGAATTATCACGCAACACGCCCCTTTTGATTCAACTCTTCTTTCTCTATTTCGGACTTCCCCGAATAGGGATTGTGCTATCTTCGGAAGTCTGTGCCACTTTAGGACTGGTCTTTTTAGGTGGTTCCTACATGGCGGAATCCTTCCGAAGTGGACTAGAAGCTGTCAGTCAAACCCAGCATGAAATTGGTTTAGCCATCGGGCTTACTCCATTTCAGGTTTTTCGCTATGTGGTTCTGCCGCAAGCAACAGCAGTTGCCCTACCGTCTTTTAGTGCCAATGTCATTTTCCTCATCAAGGAAACCTCTGTTTTCTCAGCAGTGGCTTTGGCCGATCTCATGTACGTCGCCAAGGACTTGATTGGGCTCTACTATGAGACAGATATTGCGTTGGCTATGTTGGTAATTGCTTACCTGATTATGCTACTACCTATCTCACTGGTCTTTAGCTGGATAGAAAGGAGGCTCCGCCATGCAGGATTCGGGAATCCAAGTACTCTTTCAGGGAAATAATCTCCTGAGAATCTTACAGGGACTGGGCGTTACGATTGGAATATCCATCCTGTCTGTCCTCTTATCCATGATGTTCGGAACAATCATGGGAATCATCATGACCTCCCATTCTAGAATCGTACGATTTTTAACACGATTGTATCTGGAATTCATCCGTATCATGCCTCAGCTGGTGCTACTTTTCATCGTTTACTTTGGCTTGGCTCGAAACTTTAATATCAATATCTCAGGCGAGACTTCTGCTATTATCGTTTTTACCCTCTGGGGAACAGCTGAAATGGGAGACTTGGTTCGTGGAGCCATCACTTCCCTCCCTAAACATCAGTTTGAAAGTGGACAGGCGCTCGGCTTGACCAATGTTCAACTTTACTACCACATCATCATCCCACAGGTCTTGAGAAGATTGCTTCCACAAGCCATTAACCTTGTCACTCGGATGATCAAAACCACTTCCTTGGTTGTTTTGATTGGAGTTGTTGAGGTTACCAAGGTTGGACAACAAATCATTGATAGCAATCGTTTGACTATCCCAACCGCTTCCTTTTGGATTTACGGAACCATCCTAGTCTTGTATTTCGCAGTTTGCTTCCCTATTTCCAAACTATCTACTCATCTAGAAAAACATTGGAGGAACTAAATGTCTGAAACTATTTTAGAAATCAAGGAACTAAAAAAATCCTTCGGAGACAATCCCATCCTCCAAGGACTTTCTCTAGATATCAAAAAAGGGGAAGTTGTGGTTATCCTAGGGCCATCTGGTTGTGGGAAAAGTACCCTCCTTCGTTGCCTCAATGGCTTAGAAAATATTCAAGGTGGAGATATTCTTCTGGACGGTCAGTCTATCGTTGAAAATAAAAAAGACTTTCACCTGGTTCGCCAAAAGGTTGGTATGGTCTTTCAAAATTATGAACTCTTCCCTCACTTGGATGTCCTTCAAAACCTCATCCTAGGCCCTATCAAGGCTCAAGGGAAAGACAAGAAGGAAGTCACTGAAGAAGCTTTGAAACTACTAGAACGAGTCGGTCTTCTAGATAAAAAACATAGCTTTGCTCGCCAGTTATCTGGTGGACAAAAGCAACGGGTTGCGATCGTCCGTGCCCTCCTCATGCATCCAGAAATTATCCTATTTGACGAAGTGACAGCTTCACTCGATCCAGAAATGGTGCGTGAAGTTCTGGAACTCATCAATGACTTAGCTCAAGAAGGCCGTACCATGATTTTAGTAACCCATGAAATGCAGTTTGCCCAAGCCATTGCAGACCGCATTATCTTCCTAGACCAAGGGAAAATCGCTGAAGAAGGAACGGCTCAAGAATTCTTCACAAATCCACAAACCAAACGAGCACAAGAATTTTTAAACGTCTTTGACTTTAGCCAATTTGGCTCATATCTATAAAGGAGATTCTTATGAAACTAATCAAACCACTCTTAACTGTTTTGGCGCTTGCCTTTGCCCTTATCTTTGTCACAGCTTGTAGCTCAGGTGGAAATTCTGGTTCCTCATCTGGAAAAACGACGGCCAAGGCCCGTACAATCGATGAAATCAAAAAAAGCGGTGAGCTACGAATCGCCGTATTTGGGGACAAGAAACCATTTGGTTACGTTGACAATGATGGTTCTTACCAAGGTTACGATATTGAACTAGGGAACCAACTGGCTCAAGACCTTGGTGTCAAGGTTAAATACGTTTCAGTCGACGCTGCCAACCGTGCTGAATACTTGATTTCAAACAAGGTGGATATTACCCTTGCCAACTTTACAGTGACTGATGAACGTAAGAAACAAGTTGATTTTGCCCTTCCATATATGAAAGTTTCTCTGGGTGTCGTATCACCTAAGACTGGTCTCATTACAGACGTCAAACAATTGGAAGGTAAAACCTTGATTGTCACAAAAGGAACGACGGCTGAGACTTATTTTGAAAAGAATCATCCAGAAATCAAACTCCAAAAATACGACCAATACAGCGACTCTTACCAAGCTCTTCTTGACGGACGTGGAGATGCCTTCTCTACTGACAATACTGAAGTTCTAGCTTGGGCGCTTGAAAACAAAGGATTTGAAGTAGGAATTACTTCTCTTGGTAATCCAGATACCATTGCGGCAGCAGTTCAAAAAGGCAACCAAGAATTGCTAGACTTCATCAATAAAGATATTGAAAAATTAGGTAAGGAAAACTTCTTCCACAAGGCCTATGAAAAAACACTTCACCCAACCTACGGTGACGCTGCTAAGGCAGATGACCTAGTTGTTGAAGGTGGAAAAGTTGACTAATACTCTTCGAAAATCTCTTCAAACCACGTCAGCTTTATCTACAACCTCAAAGCCGTGCTTTGAGCAACCTGCGGCTAGTTTGCTCTTTGATTTTCATTGAGCATAAGATCCAATAACATTACAAAAAGAAATCAGGTAATCCTAGTGACTACCTGATTTTCTATGTTTTAGGCATTTTGCCAATTCTCTTGGTCTTCTTTAAAGCGTTTTAGGAGAGCGAGTCCTTCTGGTGTGATATAACCTTCTTCTTGGGCTAGGTGGATGAGTTCGCTGTAGTTTGAAAGTGTGACTAACTTAACACCGGCATCTGCAAAATTCTTATCTGCTTTTGGCAGTTGATAGCTAAAAATCGCCACAACACCAAGAACGTCAGCTCCTTCGCGTTTAGCTGCTGCTACGGCCTCGAGAACAGAACCACCTGTTGAAATGAGATCTTCAACCACTACCATTTTTTGACCTTGAGCTACACGGCCTTCGATTTGATTACCAGCACCGTGGTCTTTTGGTTTGCTACGAATATAGGCAAAAGGTAGGTTCATCTTATCAGCAATGATAGCTCCGTGTGGAATCCCAGCTGTCGCAGTTCCTGCAATCACTTCAACCTCAGGAAAGGCTTCTTTGATAGCATCTACAAAACCATTTTCAATGAGTGTACGAGTTTCTGGATAGGCCAGAGTCACACGGTTATCTGTGTAAATCGGTGACTTGATACCAGATGCCCAAGTGAAAGGCTCCTCTGGTTTGAGGTAAACTGCTTGAATTTTCAAGAGGTGGCTAGCGATATCTTTAGCAAGTGTCATAGTATTCTCCTTTTATTTTTATAATCTATTTCTTTAATTCCAGTCCTGTGTCCATTCATCCTTGATGGCATGATAGGCTGCAACAGGATCCTCAGCTTGCGTAATGGGACGTCCCACTACGATATAGTCACTACCGATTTGATAAGCATCCGCTGGCGTCATCACACGTTTTTGGTCTCCAACTGCAGCTCCCTGAGGGCGAATCCCCGGTGTTAGACAGATAAAATCCGGATTGGTGGCCTGCTTGATGAGTTGCACTTCCTGAGCCGAGCAAACAACACCATCTAATCCCGCTTCAGCCGTCTTCTTGGCATAATGAATCACAGACTCTTGCAGGCTGGTTTGGATGTTTTGAAACTCCTGCATCTGGGCTTCCGACGTTGAGGTCAGCTGAGTGACGGCAATCAATTTGGCTTGACTCCCAAGTCCTTCACGCGCAGCCTTCATCATCTCTACACCACCAGCCGCATGAACATTGGTCATATCGACACCAAGCTGAGATAGGACCTTCATGGCTGACTTGACTGTATTTGGAATGTCATGTAGCTTGAGGTCCAAAAAGACACTATGCCCCAATGACTTCAAATAACGGACAACTTCTGGACCTTCCGCATAATAAAGCTCCATCCCTACTTTTAAATAAAGACTTTCTTCTGCTGGAAAAAGAGCTAAGAATTCCTTGACTGCCTCAAAACTAGGAAAATCAAGAGCAATGACTGGACGATGTTCTCGCATAGGTTTCTCCTTTTACCTTTGCTAGTGAGAGAGTCTGGCCAACAGAAGACACGAAAAAAGGAACCTGCCAACAGCAAGGTTCCACGAAAAATGGGTAGTCTCCACCCTTTCATCGTCTAACCTTAGCTGCCTCTCTGGACTGCTTTAAAGGTTTTTTACTATTCTATTATTTCTACTAGCACTTGTCAAGTAAAAACTAGTCACTAAAGTACTATGAGAAAAAAGGTAAACCTAGCGACGCGGTGAACGCTGGGGCGTTTGATTTCGATTGCTTTCTTCCTCCAGCTTTTTCTTCTCTTCTTCCAATTTATTCTGCTGTTCTTCTAGCCTTTTCTTCTCTTCGTCTTTCTGTTTCTTCTCAGCTTCTTCGGCCTCTTTTTTAGCTTTTTCTTCTGCCTCCATAATTAATTTATCCGCTACAGTGTAGCTGTAGATTCCAGCTTCCATGTCAATCACACTCGGTTCTGACAATTGAGGCTTAATCTTACTGTAGTAAGGTAATTTCTTGCTCATTTCAGACAGGGGAACCAAGACTTCATCTGTATCATACATGGTCAATCGAATTAAATCGGAAGTCACCTTGCTTGGGGCTAGCTCCACCTTTTGGATAGCAGCCTTGAGTTCTGGGCTAATTTGAGAAAGTTCTGAGACAAAAGCCTTGATTTGTTCACTATCATTAAAGAGAACTGACAAATAAGTTTCTGGTAGACTGACCAAGCTCACAGCACTGGTCTCAAGCTGACCACTGGAAAGAATAGGATAATGATTTTCACCAGAAACATAGTAGGCAACAATATCATATTCCTTGACCTTGATAGTAAACTTGGTTGGAAATTGATAGACAAGTTGAGCTGATTCAACCCAATAGTTAGACTTGATCTGCTCTTCATATTTTGTCTTGTCTAGCAGAAGGTTAATCGTATAATCCGAATCCTGAATGCCTGAAGCCTGTCGAATATCATCAGCTGTAGTTTGCACCGTTCCCTCAACACGGATATCCTTCATAGTCGCATAAGGACTGAGTAAGTAAACAGAGACAATCAATAAAAGCAGACTTGGAAATAAAATCGTTAAGGCTCGTAAGATATGGAGGCCAGGAATCTTTGCTTTGGCTGGTTTTTCTTTTGTAGCCTTTTTAGCAAGCTTTTTATCCTGGTCCTCCTTCTCTTTAGACCCTGATTCTTCTATCTCTTCTTCCTCTTTGTCAGCCTCTGGGGCTTCTACTTTTTCTTCAGACTCTTCCTTAGCTGATTCTTCATCTTTCTGGTCTGTTTCACTCTCCTGGTCCTCTGATTTCTCAGATTCTTCTCCCATTCGAGCTTGTCTTTCCTTTTCCTTCTCCTCAGCTAGGGCCGCCTCTTCTTCAGCCTTCTTTTTTAGATATTCTTGGTTTCGTTTCTGCCATTCTGATAACTCTTTCAATTCTTCGAGGATTTCTTTGCCCTCATTTTTCTTATCTTTTGACATTTACTTTCCTTATGATAAATCTTTTTTCAATAATTGATAAAAATCTGCTAGAGATTTCAATTCCTTAGAAGCCTTCATCTTAGCTTGGTAGTCTTCCTTGTGGCTTAGTAAGTGAGACAGCTTCTCTTCCAAACTATCCAAGGTCAAATCGCTTTCTTGAAGCTCTTCTGCATAGCCTTTTTTTACAAAGTAGGCTGCATTTTCAATCTGGTCACCACGACTAGCTTCACGCCCAAGCGGCACAATGACATGTAATTTTGCCATCGCCAAGAGCTCAAAAATCGTATTGGCACCACCTCGTGTCACAACAATATCCGCCAATTCCATCAAGGGTTGATAGAGATTGGTCACATAGTCAACACGAAAAAGATTTTGGCTCAACTCGTTCAGACTAGAATCTCCAGTTAGATTGATAATATTGTAGCGCTCTGTCAGTTCTTTCTTATGGTCTGTCACCAATTGGTTAAAGACACGAGCTCCTGCTGAACCGCCGACAAACAGCACTGTTGGCAATTGGGGATTAAAGTGGGTTTGAATATCCACCAATTCATCGGGTTCTGGATTTTTTTGATCTGAAACCTTGGTCACTGCTCCCACATGCTCAACCTTAACCAAACTTGAAGCTTGCTCAAAGGTTGAATACATCTTAGTCGCAAATTTATAAGCGATTTTATTGGCCAAGCCCATAGACAGGTCAGATTCGTGAATAAAGACTGGCACTCCTGACACACGCGCAGCGATAACAGGCGGTACAGAGACAAAGCCCCCCTTTGAAAAAAGGGCCTGTGGGCGAAGTCGCAACATGATAAAGAGCGATTGGACAATTCCCCAACCAACTTTGAAGACATCCAACATATTTTGCCAAGAGAAATAGCGACGCAATTTTCCAGTCGCAATAGAATGGAAGGTAACATCCAAACCTGACTTAAGAATTTCTTGGTGTTCGATACCACGCTTGTCCCCGATATAGTGGACTTCCCAGCCATCTTCGATAAACTTGGGCATTAACAAAAGATTGAGGGTGACGTGTCCAACCGTCCCCCCACCTGTAAAGACAATTTTTTTCATATTATTCCTTTAACTCCGCTACTGTGTCGATAAAGAGGTCGCCACGTACTTCAAAGTTAGCATACATATCCCAGCTGGCATTGGCAGGACTGAGAAGAACCACATCTTCTTGAGTCGCAAACTCATAGGCCTTGCGGGTCGCATCTGCAATATCTGTCGCATCCACATAAGCGACACCAGCCTTATCCGCTGCCCGTTTGACACGCTCAGCAGATTGACCGAGGATGACCATCTTCTTAAGTCCAGTAATGTCTGGTACCAATTCGTCAAACTCATTCCCACGGTCCAAACCGCCTGCAATCAAGATGACCTTGCTGTTGTCAAATCCTGACAAGGCTTTTTGAGTTGCCAAGATATTGGTTGACTTACTATCATTATAGAATTTGACACCCTTAATTTCATCCACAAATTGGAGACGGTGTTTCACCCCACCAAAGGCTGAAAGAGTTTCCTTGATCGTTTGATTGTCCACGCCACGGAGCTTGGCTACTGCAATAGTCGCAAGGGCATTTTCCACATTGTGGCTACCTGGAACTCCAATTTCATTCGCTGCCATGACCACTTCTCCACGGAAGTAGAGCTGATCATCTTCCAGATAAGCACCATCAACCTTTTCCAATGTTGAAAATGGAACAACAGTAGCTTGTGTTTTGCTAGCCAATTCTTTTGCCAAGTCTTGGTTAAAGTTCAAAACAAGGAAATCATCTGCTGTCATCTTGTTCTGGATATTCCACTTAGCTGCCACATACTCTTCAAAAGAACCATGGTAGTCAATATGAGTTGGCATGAGGTTAGTAATAACCGCAATCTCAGGATGGAATTCTTGAACGCCCATGAGTTGGAAAGAAGAAAGTTCCATAACAAGAGTGTCCTTATCTGTAGCAGTTTGAGCCACTTGACTAGCTGGATAGCCGATATTTCCTGATAAGAGACCATGTTGACCAGCAGCAGTCAAAACTTCCCCGATCATGGTCGTTGTGGTTGTTTTACCATTTGAACCAGTAATACCAACAATCGGTGCTTCTGAAATCAAGTAAGCCAATTCCACCTCAGTTAAGACTGGAATATCCTTTGCCAAAGCCTTTTCTATCATGGGATTGCTGTAGGGAATGCCTGGATTTTTCACCATAAGGGCAAACTCTTCATCCAAAAGTTCCAAAGGATGGCCACCTGTGATAACCTTGATCCCTTCTTCCAGCAAACTTTGCGCAGCTGGATTGTCTTCGAAAGGCTTCCCATCATTTACCGTCACAATGGCACCTAGCTTATCCAACAAACGAGCTGCAGATTCACCAGACTTGGCCAAACCTAAAACAAGGACTTTCTTATTTCTAAATTGATCTATTACTTTCATGTCTCAAACTCCATTTCTACTCCTACTATTTTACCATTTTTATGGAAATAATTCTAAATGAAAATGCTCAGATTAGGCATTCTAACAAGCAAAAAGAGAGCCGAAACTCTCTTTTATCTTCTTTTACTTTTACTGACCGACATGAGGGTAATATCTCGCAAGCTAAAGTATGCTAGGAAGAGCATAGCGACTGCGATAAAGAATTCTGTCGGTAGCTGAAAGATTTGCAGGACAGACAGCATCAGCAAAATCAAAAGTGCTACGAAAGCAAAGACTACAAGGACGATATTGACTGTCCCTTTAATGCTTTGTGGTGTCGCAAATACATAGAGTAGTAATAAGAGGATTCCTATGATTAAATAAACCATCTTTATCTCTTTCTAGCTCTTATTCAGCTGATTTTTTCTTCTTGTTAGCTTTCTCACGCTCTGCCTTGTTAAGGATTTGTTTACGCAAACGGATAGACTCAGGAGTTACTTCCATATACTCATCGTCGTTCAAGAACTCAAGAGACTCTTCAAGTGTCAAGATACGAGGTGTCTTGATAACAGCTGTTTGGTCCTTAGTAGCTGAACGAACGTTAGTCATTTGTTTAGCCTTAGTGATGTTAACTGTCAAGTCGTTTTCACGAGAGTTTTCACCGATGATCATTCCTTCATAAACCTCAGTACCTGGGTTGACAAAGATTGTTCCACGTTCTTCAATAGACATGATTGAGTAAGTTGTAGCCTTACCAGCATCGATAGAAACAAGGGCACCACGGTGACGTCCACCAATTTCCCCTGGAATCAATGGCAAGTATTGGTCGAAGGTATGGTTCATGATACCATAACCACGAGTCATTGACAAGAACTCAGTTGAGTATCCAATCAAACCACGCGCTGGAACAAGGAAGACCAAACGAGTTTGACCATTACCAGTTGAAATCATATCCAACATTTCACCCTTACGTTCAGAAAGGCTTTGGATAACAGACCCTTGGTATTCTTCTGGAGTGTCGATTTGAACACGTTCAAACGGCTCACATTTAACACCGTCGATTTCTTTTACGATAACCTCTGGACGAGATACTTGAAGTTCATATCCCTCACGACGCATTGTTTCGATAAGGATTGACAAGTGCAATTCTCCACGACCTGAAACTGTCCATTTATCTGGTGAATCAGTTGGGTCAACACGAAGGGAAACGTCTGTTTGCAATTCTGCCTGCAAACGTTCTTCTACCTTACGAGAAGTTACCCATTTACCTTCTTTACCAGCAAATGGTGAGTTGTTAACCAAGAAAGTCATTTGAAGAGTTGGCTCATCGATGTGTAGGATTGGAAGAGCTTCTACTGCATCTGTCGGAGTAATAGTTTCACCGACAAAGATATCTTCCATACCTGAAACGGCAATCAAGTCACCTGCTTTTGCTTCTTGGATTTCACGACGTTCCAAACCAAAGAAACCGAAGAGTTTAGTAACACGGAAGTTTTTAGTTGTGCCATCAAGTTTAGAAAGGGTAACTTGGTCCCCAACCTTAACAGTACCACGGAAGACACGACCGATACCGATACGTCCAACGAAGTCATTGTAGTCCAAAAGTGATACTTGGAATTGCAAAGGCTCATCTGAGTTATCTACTGGAGCTGGGATGTGGTCGATAATCGTGTCAAAAATTGGTGCCATAGTCGCTTCTTGGTCAGCTGGATCATCTGACAATGAAGAAGTTCCGTTGATAGCTGAAGCATACACCACTGGGAAGTCAAGCTGATCATCATCTGCACCAAGCTCGATGAAGAGTTCCAATACTTCGTCCACTACTTCTGCTGGACGAGCTGATGGTTTATCGATTTTGTTGACAACCACGATTGGGACAAGGTCTTGTTCCAAGGCTTTTTTCAACACGAAACGAGTTTGTGGCATTGTTCCTTCGTAGGCATCTACGACCAAGACAACACCGTCAACCATTTTCATGATACGCTCAACTTCTCCACCGAAGTCCGCGTGTCCTGGTGTGTCCATGATGTTAATACGAGTTCCGTTGTAGGCAACGGCTGTATTTTTAGCAAGGATGGTAATGCCACGCTCTTTTTCGATATCGTTTGAGTCCATAGCACGCTCTGCCAATTCAGTACGTGAATCAAGCGTTTCTGATTGTTTCAATAATTCGTCAACGAGGGTTGTTTTACCGTGGTCGACGTGGGCGATAATCGCAATGTTACGGATATCTTCTCTTAATTTTGTCATGATTTCCTCTATAATATTCAAAATTTATTTTCTAACTGAACGATTATACCATATTTTCAAGTAAATAACATAACTCAAGCAAGTGTAAATGTTTTCACTGTGCTTTTCTTTTCACGTCAAGCCTTTTCAAAGCAAGCGACTTATGATAAGATAGGCACAGTATGCGTTTAGATAATTTATTAGCTCAAGAAAAAATCAGCCGAAAGGCCATGAAGCAAGCCTTACTCAAAGGAGAAATTCTAGTCGAGGGTTGCCCAGCCCACTCCCTAGCCCAAAATATCGATACAGGACTACAAGAACTCCTTTTTCAGGACCGAATCATTCAAGGCTATGAGCACACCTATCTTATGCTTCATAAGCCTGCTGGTGTCGTTACAGCCAACAAAGACAAGGAACTTCCAACTGTCATGGACCTGCTGTCACCTGACATCCAGTCTAACAAGCTCTATGCCGTCGGCCGACTGGACCGAGATACGACTGGACTCCTCCTCTTGACCGATAACGGTCCTTTGGGCTTTCAACTCCTTCATCCTCAGTATCATGTAGATAAAACTTATCAAGTTGAGGTTAATGGACTTCTGACACCTGACCATATTCAAGCCATTCAAAAGGGAATTGTCTTTTTAGATGGCACTATCTGTAAACCTGCAAGACTAGAGATTCTATCAGCAAGTCCTTCCCACAGCCAAGCCTCCATCACCATTTCAGAGGGGAAATTTCATCAGGTCAAGAAAATGTTCCTCTCGGTTGGTGTTAAGGTAACCTCCCTTAAACGTACCCATTTTGGTCCTTGGAGCTTGGATGACAATCTTCAAGAGGGAGACTATCGCCCCCTAAACTCCCAAGAATTAGCAAGCATTCGTGAATTTCTCAGAAAAAGTGGTTAAAAAATGAGCTCGGAAATATCCAAGCTCGTTTTCTTATTTCTCAACTTTGACTTTCCCTTTCCAAGAATCCAAACCATAAGAAAGGATATAAATCTCAGAAAAACCTTGTTTTTTCAAGTAAAGGGCTGCATTTGTAACCCGTTGCGCACGTTGATTTTCGTAAAGAAGGACAGGTTTATCCTTACGAAGGGCTGCAAGACTAGTCTTCAACTGACTTGAAGGAATATTGCGGGCCCCAAGGATATGCTTTCTGTGGAACTCTGCTGGGTCGCGCAAATCAATCAATTGACCCGTACGAATCAAGGCTTCAAATTCCTCATTATCCACAATTTTAGCCGCACGACGAATACGAAGATAGTTAAAGCCCATCCACGCCAACATTGCTAGTATAAGTGCCCACAAAATCCAAGTAACCATTAGTTCTTTTCTCCATTTTTCTCAATATAATCCAATTCTACCTTGTGCTCTCTGCGAAGAACTGCTTCCGCTTCCAGATAATCCAGTTTGTCCATCAGCCCTGCATCGTAAATCCGAGAGAGTTCCAGCTTCATCAGCTCAATATCATATAAGCGTTTTCCCATGTAAACAATAATACCAAATCGTTTGAGGAATTGCTGCACATCATAGAATGTTTTCATAAGACTCATTCTAGCAAATTTTTGTGTTTTTTTCAAGAAGAGACTCACACAATGCTCCTGATTTTCCTATCTTCTTTGGCGATTCTGACGCAAGTGTGGTACAATAAAAACATGAGAATTCAACAATTACATTATATTATCAAAATCGTCGAAACTGGCTCTATGAATGAGGCAGCCAAGCAACTCTTCATCACTCAACCTAGTCTTTCCAATGCAGTAAGAGATTTGGAAAATGAAATGGGCATTGAAATCTTTATCCGCAATCCCAAGGGTATCACCTTGACCCGTGATGGGATGGAGTTTCTATCTTATGCCCGTCAGGTTGTCGAGCAAACTCAGCTTCTAGAGGAACGTTATAAAAATCCTGTCGCCCACCGTGAACTCTTTAGCGTTTCCTCCCAACACTATGCCTTTGTGGTCAATGCCTTTGTCTCTTTGCTCAAGAAAAGCGATATGGAGAAATACGAGCTCTTCCTTCGTGAAACTCGAACTTGGGAAATTATCGACGACGTCAAGAACTTCCGTAGTGAGGTCGGTGTCCTATTTTTGAACAGCTACAACCGTGATGTTTTAACCAAGATGCTGGATGACAACCACCTGCTGGCTCACCATCTCTTCACAGCCCAACCGCATATCTTTGTCAGCAAGACCAATCCTCTGGCAAAGAAAGACAAGGTCAAACTGTCTGATTTGGAAAATTTCCCTTATTTGAGTTATGACCAAGGAACTCACAACTCCTTCTACTTTTCAGAAGAGATTCTCTCGCAGGAATACCACAAAAAATCTATCGTGGTTAGTGACCGTGCCACCCTCTTTAATCTCTTGATTGGTCTGGATGGTTATACCATTGCGACAGGGATTTTGAACAGCAACCTCAACGGAGACAACATCGTTTCCATCCCACTGGATATTGATGACCCAATTGAGCTGGTCTATATCCAGCATGAGAAAACCAGCCTATCTAAGATGGGCGAACGCTTTATCGACTATCTACTAGAAGAAGTTCAGTTTGATAGTTGAGAATCACTCTAAATCGAATAACCTAAAAACCTCAAGAACTAGCTTTCAACCCTAGTTCTTGAGGTTTTTTATCTAATAGTAAATCATAAGGATTTTATAAAATCTTATTTTTTAAATAAAAATATAGCAAGGATTAAAACTAGGACGAGTCCAGCTCCCGCAACCAGTCCAAATACTGGAATGTTTTCAAATAGTTTTTGTTCTAGCTTTGTCTTCTCACTACTGTCTTGAGTTGATTCTGCCACTGTATCGCCTTGTTTCGCTACGTCTTGTTCTACTTTTTTCTCTATTTTCTTAGGACCATAATTTGGATTTACAAAAGTTGCGAGCATGGTGGGCTTAGAATAGTCTTCCTCGCCTTCTTTGACTAACCATGACGCATTATATAAATTCCGTCCTTCCAATACCATCCCAAAATCAATTCGCTCACCAGGAAGCAAAACTGCTCCTAAACCTACACTAAAAAAGAAAGCTTCTCCGTCATTGTTCTCTTTTAAGACAATAAATCCGTTCTCACTAACTTTTTTAAGTCGAGATAATTTTCCTCTAATATCTCCATCTTTAAAGGTTCCAGTGTAGCTTCCATCCTCTCCTAAAATGAGTGATGAAGCTCTACCAGGTTTGGTACCTTTATTAGGTTCTTTATTAATCCAAGTACCTACTAATTCGGATGGGAGAGGAATTTCATCTCCAATTTTAGCATCGACAAGGGACTTTGGCATGGGAGGATTAGGATCCATATTTTCACCAATAATCGGGAGATTTAGAGAAGTATATTCAATAGTTGAGGTATCTATTTTGGTTTTAGAATCAAGATTTAACTCGTCTAGATCACCTTCTCCTGCTCTAAATTCACCTTTTTTAATTAAACTTGGCTCCTTATTTTCTTTAGAAAGTTGGAACAATCTATATGACATAATCCCTGGAGAACTTTCGAACACTATAATACTACCATCTGTGTATGTTTCAATAACTGTCCCCATCCTGAGACTTATATCCCAAAATCTATCAAATAAGGGAGTTGGGGTATTACCATTCATATAATATACTTCAAACAGTTCCCATTTTTCACCATTAGTAAGACCAATTAATAATTCATCCGTCCCATTTTTGTCAATATCCTTCAAAGCGTAACCAAGTCTATTAATATTATTTTCAAATAGATGTTTACTCTCCCACTTCTCAGTGATTTGTGGCAATAGTTGGTTGTAGTCAGTACTGTCAGCTTGGGCTGAATTCACTAGTGCAAACAAGTTGTAAATTAAGCCCAAACAGGCCAGCATTTTTATAATTTTCTTCATATTATTTCTAATTTTAATTTAACCCATATAAACTAATAAATATTATTGTAATTGTTATGCGTATGGTAATGATTTTCTTGAACACGTAAATTTCTCAAGTAATCAACTGCTTCTTCTGTATTTCTACGGATTCCATCTAACTGCTGTAATTGCAAAGTTTGAACATAATTGTTGTATCTTAATGCTTGAAGCATTTTCTTAGTATCAATATATTGTTCCCTTTGTAACTGTAGCATTTCTTTCTGATAGTTCAACTGTAATTCTTTATATTTTGTTTCATCATATAAATTTACCAGTTCCTTCATATTATCAGCTTTGAAATTTTCTAAAGCTCCGATAAAAAACTCTATAGCTTCTATGAAATAGTAATCTTTGGGATACCATCCACTACCAAAAGCTACTAGAGCTCCTGCAGCTTCTTGCATCTCTATTTCACACTACTGTTGCTCTTCCTTAATTTCTTTTTCACGTTTAATCTGTCTATCATAATCAGACTGTCTCATACCTGACTTTTTAATAAGTTGTTTATTATCATCATCAATTAGCGTATTAATGAAATCAACCCATTTAGGATACCAAATTTTACCTAAAATAGAAGTTAAATAAAGCATCCCTAAAGTTATAATTGAAAAAAATATACCGTCAAATAAGTTAAAACTTATTAACCCTATTATTGCTAAAAAAATTATCCTAAGAGGTGCAGCTAATAACATGACTAAAATAATCCCTGTCCATATATTTAACCATTTCTCTGTTTTTCTGCGTATCTTCTTTTGAAGATAAAAAATTAAAATAGCTGTTGCTGCCAAATACATAACAAGTTCAAGAAGATTACCGTCACCAAACCAAAACATTAGTAGAAATTTAGCTAGATTTCCCAAAGCACCAAACAGAACTACATAAAATGATTGCCTCATCATTTTCTCTATTTTGTTAGATGAATTACTTTCTAATAAATTTTGTAATTGAGCTTGTATTTGCTTAGCTTTTCTTCTATCATTTTCTAACTTCATCTTATAGTTTTGTTTTTGATAAATATAATCTATACCTCTATGTAGATTATATAAATTTTCTAACAATACTGATTTTTCTACCATTTCATTCTCCATCATTATTCCCATTTTCTAATTTATTAAAGCCCCTGCTATTACTATCACATTAATGCCAACTACTACTTAAAAGAAATTATTTAATTCATTTTTTCACTAGTAGCTTTATCACCTTTTATAATCATTATTGCTGCAAAAAGATTTATTACAACACAGACATAATATAGAATCGCTCCAAAACCTAAATTCGATCTTCCAACCAATTCTTGTGTTATTGAAAAATGAACAAGAATTCCAAATATACTTACCAGAATAACTATAATCGATGTAATTATTTGAAGCACTCTTCCTTTTCCAATTACTAAAGATAATAAGAAATTAATCACAAACGCTCCGTACCAAATCAAAAATAGATACCATAATGGTCTATCGAAATATTCTGAAACATGTTCACTTAATGGAGGTAGATATTGATTACCTGATGAAACAACTGGCAATAAGAAAGTAATCATTCCTACTAAACTAGCTAGAGTTATTAATTTTTTAAATTTCATTTGATATTCTCCCTATATACAACATCCTACCCCAGTAGCTTTTAATACTCTTCGAAAATCTCTTCAAACTACGTCAGCTTTATCTCCAACCTCAAAGCTGTGCTTTGAGCAGCCTGCGGCTAGCTTCCTAGTTTGCTCTTTGATTTTCATTGAGTATAGGGTACTGAGGTAAGATTTTAATGTGTAGTCTATCTTACTCGGTTATACGTTTGATCTGACTTTTGAAGATAGAGTTCCTTATCTTTTAACATATATTTTGTTTTCCCTAATTCTCTTCCTTCATCGTCTGTGATTGTCAATTCTTGCTTTCGTTTATCAATTTTCACTAGTCTTTGTACTTTGTCTCCGTCTGAATCCTCAGAGGTGACGGTCCCAGCATTTCCTTTAATCACCATGACTAAATGATCACGTTTTGTTAAAATTTCATAAGTTCCATCTAAGGGATCAGTCGTTAATTTCTTTATTCCAAAAATTAACACTAGTGCAATTACAACTAAACCTGCAATGCTCTCCTTACGTTTGGTTTCAAATAAGCTTTTTAATTTACCAACTACATTTTCCATATTGAATTCTAGTTCCTTATCTTACCCACTTACCTGATGCATCTACTTTGTAGCCATCTGGGGTACGTTCGTTGACTGCCATCTTACCATTTGACTTGAGATAGTAGTCACCAACCCATTTATTACGAGCATAGCTACCCTCAGAAGTTAAGTAATAGTAAGAACTGTAGCTACTATCATAAATCCACTCACTCTTAGCCATTTTACCATCTGATTTGAGGTAGTAACTTCCAGCCCAAGCATTACGGGCATAGCTACCCTCTGCTGTCAAGTAATAGTATGATTTATAGTTATTGTCATAAATCCATTCGCTCTTAGCCATGTAGCCACCTGATTTAAGATAGTAGTTACCTGACCAAGCATTTTGAACAAAGTTACCTGAAGCATTTAGATAGAAGTATGAATTGTACTGAACATCAAAAATCCATTGATTGACTACTTTAACACCAGCTTTGTAGTAAGAAGAACCTGACCAGCCAGTCTGACCTGAGGTAGAGTTAGTAGCTGGTTTTGGAGTTTCAGTCGCTTTTGGTGTTTCTACCTTCTTAATCGGATAATATTCCTTATCTGATATTCTAAAAATTTCTGAACGTCCAAAATAACGTTTTCCAAAATCATCTACACTATATATATCTAAATAATAATTGCCATCCTCTACTAGAAGTAAATTAATACCCGACTGTAATCTATTCTTGCCATCAAATTTACCAAAATAATGCGATTCAGTCAAAGTTCCAGTACTCTCATTAACTATATCAAAATAGAGAGAAGTGCTATCATTAACGTTGGAACTTCTTTGTAGGTCAACTAAAAGAGTAGCTGATGTAGAACCTCCCGCTGTCGGTATTAAGGTGATTTTCAAGGGATTTTGAGTATCCTTGACACTCATATCTGTTAAGGCATGAACCTCCATTGGTTTAGAAGCCATAAGACCCACTGATAACAACGAACCTGCTAATAAAGAACTAACTAATATTTTTTTATTTTTCATGATTTCAAATTCCTTTTCTTTTTTTCTTATCCTATCCACTCACCGTTAGCATTGACTGTATAGCCATCTGGTGTAGTGGTGTTTACTGCTAGAGCTCCTGAACTGTAGGCATAGTACCATTTACCAGAAACTGTAAACCAGCCTGTTTTCATAGCACCTGACTGGTCAAGATAATACCATGAGCCATTTTCTTTAACCCAGCCTGTAGCCAGTGAACCTGAGTTATTCAAATAGTACCATGACCCATTATCTTTAACCCAACCTGTAGCCATTGAGCCTGAGTTGTTCAAGTAATACCATGTGCCACCAGTTTTGACCCAGCCAGTTTGCATCCAACCTGCGTGGTCAAAGTAATACCAAGTACCCTTGATTTGTTCCCAGCCGTTGGTTGTATATGAACCGTCAGCATGTTTGTACCACCAGCGACCAGCTGACTCAATCCAGTTGCCATCTTGTGAAGGTTTTTCATCTTCTACTTTCTTGAGTTCTGTATCTGTTTTCTTATCCGCTTGTTTCCCTGCAAGATACTCCAGATACCAACCTGATAAATTGTAGTCGTCCTTGCTTTCAGCCTTAACTAACTTATCAAACTCTTCTTGGATTTCAGCTAATTTAGCTTGTTCAGCTTTCAATTTAGCTGTAACTGCATCCAATTTATCTTGTGCCAATTTTGCAGCAGATTTTGCTTGAGTTAGTTTTGCTTCCAAATCAGCTACTTTTGCTTGCGCATCTGCAAGATTCTTATCTGCATTTAGATAAGCACTCAATTCAGTTGCAATTGCTTGCGCATCTGACACCAATTGGTCTTTTTCTGCATGGAGTTTCGCTTGTTCAGCTTGAAGAGCTTTTAACTTGTTTTCTTCTGCTTGCAATTTTGCTTGCGCATTTGTAAGAGCAGTTTCAGCATCTTTTTGAGCATTTTTGGCTGTAGCAAGTTCATCTTTAGCTGTTTCAAGAGCAGTTTGTTTTTCTGCTTGGCTTCTTGAGAAGTTTTCAACAGCTTTTTCAGCAGTTGCTTTACGTTCTTGTGCATTTTTCAAAGCAAGGTTTGCCAATTGCAAGTTCTTTTCAGCAACTTCTGTTTGAAGTGGACTATTTGATTTGCTTGCCAATTCTTTTTCAGCTTCTGTTTTAGCGTCAAGTGCAGAAGCATATTTGCGTGAAGCTTCTGCCAATTCTGCTTTAGAATTTGTAAGAGCAGTTTGAGCTTGACTGTTTTGTTTTTGTGCTTCAGCTAGTTTAGCTTCAAGTTGGGCAAGGTCATTTGATTTAGAAACTGGAGTTCCTTCATTTGAAAATGCTGTAATCATGTAATGACGACCATTGATATTAGCTACGTCAATACCAACATATTTTGCAAAGTTTAGGTTTGCATAAAGGTGTCCCCATGGACGACGTTTATTAGCATTTGAAACGCCATCAAAATATGTTGTGAACATTAAATTGTTGTATACAGCTTGTTTTAATTCATACATATTTGAAATATCAGAACTCATCGATGCAACGTTTTCAACAGCATTAGTTACGTGACCATGAACCATTGGGTCTAATCCACGTTTTTCATATTTTTCAGCTTGTGTTGACGCTAAAGTAACAGCTTCTTTAGTTGTTCCTGTTTCTGATTCTACGTTGAATGAATCCCTAAATGCATTTCTGATTTGTTTCAATCCATTGACGTAAAATTCTGAGATTTCAAGTTTTTGAGCATCTGTTAAATTGTCAATATCAACTGGACGGTTTTGATCAGCTTCATCATATTTAACGTTAGCATTTGATTTTTTAACGATATCAGCTACAGATGTAAGAATAAAATCATCTAAATCATCTTTGATTGAATTATTTTTATTAGCTTTTTCTAGTTTTAATAGTTGTCCAAATGTTACAACATTTGAAGACACACCAGCTGATTTCAATACATCTGCTGAAAATCCATTATACAAATTTGATGGAATAGTGAATCTTGGATTTGGAATGTTCATTCCTTCAGATTTATTAAACTTAGCTTTTTCCACATCCAACGCAGTTTGCGCTTCTTTTTCTTTAGACGCTGTAGCATCTGCTTTTTCTTGGATAGAATCCACTTTGTTTTTGTCGGCGTCCATCATTTCTTTAGCTAATTTCAAGGCGTCATTTTTGACATTCACATTGTTTTCAGCTTGTTTGATAGCATCTGCGCGGTTGCTATCTGCTTTCTTAGCGGTTTCGACAGCTGTTGTTGCGCTTGAGATAGTTGCATTTGCTTGTTCAATATCTTTTTCAGCTTGGGCAAGTGAGGCTTTTGCTTCGCCAAGTCCTGAACCATTTAGCGCGTCTTCAGCTGATTTTACATTTGCTTCTTTAGCGGTTACTGTTTTATCCGATTCAGCTTTCTTACTTGTTGCGCTTGCAACGTTAGCTGTTTCAGTTGCTACAGTCTCAGTTTGAGCTTTAATCGCTTCAGTAGACGCTTCAGTTGCTTTTTGATTGGCTTCTTGAGCTTTTACATTCGCATCTTGTTTAGCTTTTGTAGACGTGATATTTTCTTCTGTAGCATTTGCTTTAACGACTTCAGCAGACTTCAAGTCCTCTTTAGCACTTGTCAAAGCAGTTTCGGTAGTTGTGACAACTTTATTAGCAGAAGTAGCTTCAGCACTTGCTGTTTCACTCTCAGCTTCAACTTGCTTAACAGTAGACGCTTGAGCATCAAGAGCAGGCTTGACATCAGAAGATTTCTTCACTTCTGGTTTTGCGTCAGCTACAGGTTTAGAAACAAGAGCTGGTTCATTGATAGTGTCAGCAGGTACTGGTGTTGCTTGAGCTTCTTGTGCAAATGCAGGCGCACCAACAGACGCAAGCGCAATAGCTGTTGAAGTTGTGAGGGTTTTCAGTTTCTTCATCATTTTCTCCTTTAATGACTGATAGAATAGGATTGAGTGGTAAGTCAATCCTTGTTATACTAGTATAACAAGCCGGCTTTATGAGCTATTCTTTCCCCTATCATACCATAATAGATATTTAAATTTTTCGTCATTTAAACTATAGTTTCAATCTTGTTCATAAAAACAAAAAATAGCATAGAATTCTAATATTTTGTAACTATAGTTTTCTTTCTCCATTTTTTTCTCTAAATTTTTGTATAATAGTCTTAGAAGTATGTAAGGAGACTATTTATGGAAAACCTATATCCATTTGGAGCTACATTTAAGTACCTGCGCGAAGCACGAGGCCTCAGCCTAAAGGAAGCCGCCTCAGATATCGTATCGCCGCAGTTCCTAAGTCAATTTGAAAAAGGAGACAAAGGAATTTCACTTGAAAACTTTGCCAAACTGTTAATTGTTATCGGAGTTGAATGGAATGATTTTGTTCTCGCCTATGCAAATAAAGGTGGAGACTGCTTAGAATTACCAGCTATAGAATTTGGTAAGCATGTGGTCCATGAAGAAGATATCCTCACTTATATTGAAGAATACGAAAAATTATTTGATGTCTACCTAAAAGACAATCCACTTCAAGCAGAGATGATTTTCAAATCTATTAAATTAAGACATTATCCAACCATATCAAAAAGTCCTGAAACTGTTGCCAGAATTCAAAACATTATCAATCATTTAATGAAATCTGATGTCTTTAATAGTATCGAACTTGAAATTTATCGCGTCATCGTCAATCATTCTCCTATGGAACTTATTGACCATATGAGCAAACAATTACTACTTATGTACAAGGAAAGTGCTAATACTGACACCTACATCCGCATTTTAAATGCTCTCACTTTCTCCGTAAAGTACTTCTCTGAACTGGGTTACTATCAAAAGGCTGATGATATTATTAAAAAAATTAAATCACTTCAAACCTTCGAACGAGGCTATCTAGCTATCCCCCTCATGTTTCTAGAAGTTGAACATGTTTACAATCAATTTAGATGGAATAAACCTGAGGCTATTCCCTTAGCCAAAAATCTATTTAATTATCTTCAAAGCGCAAAATTTATTGATCAGCAATACTACTCTAATTTTATCAACGCCTTCACCTACCACTACCATGCATTAAATAAGACTGGAATTGATTTATTCTAATCCTCAAAAAAAGTTGCTCCATTTTAGGAACAACTTTTTTACTTATAATTAAAAGTCTCCCCTGCCAACTTATCAGCTAGCTTGGGAAAGAGGGTATAAAACTTATGGGCTAGATTCAACAAAAACGGAAGATTGAGTTCTCGTTTGTTTTTTCCTATACAATTAACAATCTTTTTAGCTACTGCATCTGGTTCTAGCAGGAAGCGATCAACTGATTTAAGATAGGTGCCATCTGGGTCAGCCTGGTCAAAAAATCCTGTACGGATTGGTCCTGGATTGACCGTCGTTACATAAACACCGTAGGACATGAGTTCGAGACGTAGAGCATTTAAAAACCCAATGGCCGCAAACTTGGTCGCTGAGTAAAGGCTGGACTTGCCAGTAGCGATCAAACCTGCCATACTGACGATATTGATAATATGGCCTTTTCGGCTTTCTTTCATACGAGCAGCAAGGCGACGAGACAGATTCATCAGGGCAAAGGTATTGACCTCAAACATCTGATGAATATCTTGGGCAGAAATCTGGTCAAATTCTTCAAAAATCCCGTAACCAGCGTTATTTATCAAGACATCAATCTTACCATAACGGAAATAGAGGTCAGTTACCAGAGTTTCTAGGGCTGAATCATCGGTAATATCGATTTCAATCAATTCTGCATGGGGATGATTTCCGTAGAGTTGAGCTAATTTTTCCTTATCTCGACCAAGCAAGATAAGCTGGTCTTCTGGTAAAAGTTTGACCATTTCTTGAGCTAGACCACCGCTAGCTCCGGTAATGAGAATCGTACGCATACTTATCCTTTCTCAATCTTTTAGATTTCCACTTCTTCCAAGTCTTTGACTACATGCACATTTTCAAAAATTGTAGCCGCATCTTTCTTGAGTTTGCTGATATCTTTTGAGAGGAAGCGAGCACTGATATGATTGAGCAGGAGGCGTTTAGCACCTGCTTCTACTGCGACCTCCGCCGCCTGCATATTGGTTGAGTGACCATGATTACGGGCAATTTTCTCATCGCCTTTGCCATAAGTTGATTCATGGACCAAGACATCAGCATTGACAGCCAGACGTACGCTGGCATTGGTTTTGCGGGTGTCACCTAGAATAGTGATAATCTTACCTGGACGTGGCTCTGAGATATAGTCAGCAGCCTTGATTTCAGTGCCGTCTTCTAGAACAACATCCTGACCGTTTTTGATTTTTCCAAAAAGCGGGCCAAATGGGACACCAGCCGCCTTGAGTTTTTCAGCATCCAGCGTTCCTTCAAGGTCCTTTTGCATGATACGATAACCAACGCAGAAAATAGTGTGATCCAACTCCTCTGCATAAACGGTAAACTTATCCGTTTCAAGGATTTTCCCTAGAGAATCTTGGTCAAACTCATGGAAATGAATCTTATAGGGCAGACGAGAACCCGACACACGAAGGCTGGTTAAAACAAATGACTTGATCCCTTGAGGTCCGTAGATTTCTAAATCTGTCTGCTCTTCATTGGCCTGAAAGGCACGGCTAGAAAGAAATCCTGGCAGGCCAAATATGTGGTCTCCATGCAGGTGAGTGATAAAGATTTTGCTGACCTTGCGTGGTCGAATTGTGGTTTCCAGAATGCGATTTTGCGTACCTTCTCCACAGTCAAAGAGCCAGACTTCGTTAATCTCGTCCAAGAGTTTCAGGGCGAGACTTGAAACGTTGCGGGCTTTAGAGGGCTGACCAGCCCCTGTTCCTAAAAATTGAATATCCATTCGATACTTTCTAATTAATCAATATATAACATAGCTGTGCGGTTTTCCGATCGGAAATAGCGCTTGCCAGAAAAAGCTGTGGCTTCTTGCAGTAAATCCTCTTGGCTGTAGCCTTTAAGACGTTTGCGACCATCAGCCAAGCTTTCCAAATCAGTCAAAGCTGTGAGACTTTCCACGCTAACAACTTCCTCGTCCCCGACAGCCTTCATGTAAATCTTACCAGACTCTTCAAAGACTAGCTGATGGGGGAAAATTTGTGCAATCTCAAAAAGCAAGTTATCTGAAATCTTCTCTTCATTCTCAGAGAAAATTCGACCAAGGCCCTCTCTCTCATAGCAAAAACCAAAGGATTTACCAGACAGATTAAGCCTAATAAAAGGCTTATTTTCTAGGGTGAAACTTGGCTCAACGTTGTAGAGATTTAGTTCCTGACTGAGTTCAGCAAAATAATCCGTCGCAGCCTCAGGACTCTTTTTCTGGTAGAGTTCTGCAAAATAGGCATTGACCACACTTGGCGGAGGAGTGATCAGTGCCAACTGCTCCTGCTCTGTTTTACCAGCTAGAAGTTGTTCTAAATAGACCTTATCCAGACTTGTATAACCTCCATACTTTAGAGCCAAAGTTTTAATATCAGTCATAAAATTCTTCTAACCTCCATTTATTTTTCTCAGAAATGTAGCCTGTAATGACTTCCCCGTCATCCTGATAATCGCGTTCTTCCAGAATCGCTACACTTTCCAAATCATGAATCTTGTAAGACTTAGAAAAAGGCACGCGCAGAGTAAATGCTACAAAAATTTCCTTAATCTTATCTAGCAATAAAGCCTGCAAATTCTCACGACTATCCTCAGACTTGGCAGAAATGAGGGCATAAGGCGTTTGGGTCGGCGTGAAATCCTCCACCAAATCCGCTTTATTATAAAGGGTCAGGCGAGGAATATCTTCCATATCCAAATCTTTCATGATGGACAGGACTGTTTTTTCATGTTCCTCGTGGTAAGGATTGCTGGCATCAATGACATGAACCAGAAGGTCCACATGCTTACTTTCTTCCAAGGTTGATTTGAAACTGGACACCAATTCAGTCGGCAAATCTTGGATAAAGCCAACGGTATCAGTCAAAGTTACTTGGAGATTGCCCCCAAGATGGATGCTCTTCGTCGTCGCATCTAGAGTCGCAAAGAGCTCATCTGCTTCATACTGAGTCTTACTGGTCAAGGTGTTCATAATAGTTGACTTCCCAGCATTAGTATAACCAATCAAACCAATCTTAAAGGTACTCGACTCCAGACGTTTTTCTCTGACAGTCGCCCGATTTTTCTCAACCACCTTGAGCTGTCGCTCGATATCCGTGATTTGATTGCGAACTCTACGACGGTTCAGCTCCAGCTGGCTTTCACCAGGTCCACGGGAACCAATTCCCCCTGCCTGACGGCTGAGCATAATTCCCTGGCCAACCAAGCGAGGCAAGAGATATTTGAGCTGGGCTAGGTGAACTTGGAGCTTCCCTTCATGGCTTCGAGCTCGCATAGCAAAGATATCCAAAATCAACTGCATACGGTCAATGACCTTGACACCCAGATCTTCCTCTAAATTGACATTCTGCCTTGGGGTCAGACGGTTGTTGACGATGACAGTGGTGATTTCTTCTGCATCCACCATGAGCGCAATTTCTTCCAACTTACCAGAGCCGACAAAGGTCTTGGAGTCATACTTTTCACGTTTTTGCCTGTAGCTATCTACAACGACTGCCCCAGCTGTCTTGGCTAGACTGGCCAATTCTTCCATAGAGAGGTCAAAATTGTCCATGCCCTGTAATTCCACACCGATGAGAAGGACGCGTTCCTCTTTTTTCTCCGTTTCAATCATTTAAAAACTCCTCAATCTGGTTTAAAATACGGTCTTGTACACCAGATTCTCCTATCTGATAAAAAGTGACCTGCATGCGATTACGGAACCAGGTTAGCTGGCGCTTGGCAAAACGACGGGTCGCCTGTTTGAGACTGTCACGAGCTTCTTCCAAGGACTGCTCTCCTCGAAAATAAGGAAAGAGTTCCTTGTAGCCAATGCCTTTAGCAGACTGAACTTCAGGGTAATGGTCAAAAAGCCACTTTGCCTCATCCAAAAGCCCAGCCTCAAACATCAAGTTCACGCGGTGATTAATACGCTCATAAAGTTGACTACGTTCATCATCCAAGCAGATAATCAATGGTTCATACAAGGTCTCTTGATTTTCCAAATCCTGACCAAAATAGGCGATTTCCAAGGCGCGCATAGCACGACGACGATTAAACTGGGGAATTTCAAGACCTGCTTGCTCTACCAGATGGGCTAACTCCTCATCTGTATAAGGCTCCAAACTAGCCCGATAGGCCAAAATCTCCTCATGGGGAGTCTCTCCACCCAGATGGTAGCCTTCTAGCAAGCTCTGGATATAAAGTCCAGTCCCGCCAGCAATAATAGCTAGCTTGCCCCGGCTGTGAATATCCTCAATAGCCAGCTTGGCCTCTGAAACAAAATCAAAAGCCGAGTAAGACTCGGTTATCTCTCTAACATCGATTAAATGATGGGGAACAGCTGCCTGCTCTTCTGGACTAGCCTTGGCCGTCCCAATATCAAGTCCTCGATAGACTTGTTGGCTATCTCCACTAACCACTTCGCCATTAAAACGCTTTGCAACTTCAATGGCTAGAGCTGTCTTTCCAACAGCAGTCGGTCCAACAATCACAATTATTTTTGTTTTCATCTTTTTTCCTTGAAAAATTCCCATTTTTTCGTTACTATTATTATAACACAAAAAGATCAGTCAGAAAAATGTGACCTCTTGAAGAGGCTGACTGATTGAGAATATAAAGGAGGAAGACTCATGGCTAAAGGATTCGCTAAAGGTCTTGTAACAGGTGTCGCAGGAACTGTTGCTGCACTTGCAGGCGCGGTATACGCATTTAAAAAGAAAGTAATCGAACCAGAAGAGCAAAAAGCAGCTTTCGTCGAAGAAAACCGTAAAAAAGCAGCTCGCCGCCGCGTATCACGTTAAGAAACAAAAGAAGTTGGGATTCATTGTCTCAACTTCTTTTTTCTATTCTTTTAAATAGCTAGGTCAAACTTCAGCTGAGGCTTAACAGGGTCATAATCCACCAACTCAAAATCTTCTGCTTTAATATCAAAGAAATTGGTCCCATCTGGAATATTCAAGACCAAACGTGGTTGACAGTTTGACGGCTCACGACGAAGCAATTCCTGAGCTTGTTCAAATTGATTGTCATAGATATGGAGGTTGTTGATGAAGTAGAAGAACTTCCCAACCTTCCAGCCAAAATGCTTGGCAATCATCATTTGAAGAGCTACGTACTGCATAGCGTTGATGTGGTGGGCCACCAGCATATCATTAGAACGCTGGGTCAAGGTCGCATCCAGATAGATTTCTCCATCAACACGGCGGACATCAAACATGGTCTGAAAGGCGCATGGGAGTAGTCCTTCTGTTTCTTCGAAAGCTTGATAATCCCAGAGCGAAATGATATTGCGACGGTTCCAAGGGTTGGCTTCCAACTGCTTGAGAAGCTTGTTAATGATATCGTGTTTCTTAACAACAGCACCATAGCGCTCACCAATGGTTCCTGTATCCCCCACTTCCCAGTCATTCCAATAGTAAACATTGTACTTGCTATTCAGAACCTCTAGGCTATTAGACTGGTCTTGGTAAATCCAGAGCACTTCCTTGATGGCGGATTTGATGGCAATGGGACGCAAGGTCGTGATGGGGAATTCCCCCTTAGCCAAATCATACTCGGCAAAGGCACCAGTTACATACTTGGAGTTAGCAACAGTCCCATCCTTGTACTTGGGACGGGCCTGCTCAGAAAAGACACCGTCTTTGAGGATTCGTTCAATATTTTCTTTAAAAATCGTATCTGCTTTTGTCATTTACTCTCACCTCATTTATTTCCTAACTAGTATAGCATAAAAAAGAAAAGAAAAGAAAAGAGGAACATTACTAACTCTAGGTTAGCATTTTTCCTCTTTTATTATTTTATTGCAATACAAGTGATGCTGCTCCGATAACTCCAGCATCATTTCCTAGAGTTGCAAGAGCCAATTTTGTTGATGTACGTACTTGTGGGAAGGTATTTTCGTCGTAGACTTTTTGAACACCTTGTAGAAGGAATTCTCCTGCAGCTGACACACCACCACCGATAACAATTGTTGATGGGTTTAGGATTGAACCGATGTTGGCACAAGCGATTCCCAAGTAACGTGAGAAGTTACGATAAACGATCAAAGCAAGGTCGTCTCCTTCTTTTGCAAGGTCAAAGACAGTCTTAGCAGTTACTTCTTCTCCGTTATCAATCAAACGTTTCAAGGCTGCATCGCCTTCGTATTCATCAGCATAGCGACGAGTCAAGTTGACAATCCCTGTTGCTGAAGCAACTGTCTCAAGGCAACCTTTCTTACCGCAAGTACATGCGATTGGTTGGTCAAAGTCAACAGTGATGTGGCCAAGCTCACCTGCTGCACCAGCAACACCATGAAGCAATTTGCCTTCAGCAACAATACCGCCACCAACACCAGTACCGAGTGTCATAAAGACAACGTCTGGTTGGTTATCACCAGCCCCCATCCAACGCTCACCAAGAGCTGCCACGTTGGCATCATTATCGATGAAGAATGGAATGCCCAAGGCTTTTTCAATTTTCTCTTTAATTGGTTGAAGGGTTTTCCAGTTCAAGTTGTAGGCACCAATAACAGTTCCTTTTTCACGGTCAACCACACCTGGTGATCCCATTCCAATACCTTGGAAGTCTGCTGCTGCCAATCCAAGCAAGTCCAAACGGTGTTGAATAGACTCAATCATATCATCAACAATATGACTTCCCTCATCCAAAATGTTGGTCTTGATAGACCATTTTTCTTGGATTTCTCCTGCTGTTGTTAAGATTGCAAATTTGATAGAAGTTCCACCAAGGTCAATCCCAATAATCTTTTGACTCATCATATTCTCCTTTTTCATTGTGTAGTAATTGAAAATGCTTACAGATATAGTATAACAAAATTCAGTTCCTTATGCAAAGGTTTGCATTAACTTTCTAAATTTTATCTGATTTATGGTTTCCAGAGACCTGAGGCATCTACATAGTAACGTCCACCATCTACTCTCTCGTTCTTAGCCATTTTACCATCTGATTTCAAATAGTAGTTTCCTTGCCATGCATTGCGAGCATAAGAACCATCTGATTTCAAGTAATACCAGGCTTGATAAGAAGAGTCATAAACCCACTCACCTTGTGCCATTTTACCGTTTGACTTAAGGTAGTAAGCTCCTTGCCATGCATTCTTTGCATAAGAACCATCTGATTTCAAATAATACCAAGCTTGATAAGAAGAGTCATAAATCCATTCGCTCTGTGCCATTTTACCATCGGCTTTAAGGTAATAGCTTCCCTGCCAAGCATTTTTCACTAGATTTCCATTTCCATTAAAATAGTACCAAGCACCGTTCTGCTTAACCCAACCACTTGCTGTGGATGAATTTGTATCAGTTTGAGTTGTAGCCGCTTGTTTTGCTTTAAAAGCACCCTTAGGAGCACTTTTCAATTCGCAAGCCACACCATCATGATCACGGTCTAACTTGGCAGAATATCCTGGTTCTCCCTCGTGAATATCCGAGTATCCATTCGCCCAAGCTTCCTTACAACTAGAAAAATGAACGTTTTCTTCTGCTAACACAGGTTGTGAAAACAAGGCTAAAGCTGGCAGGGTAGCCAGACTCATTTTTAAAAATAGACGTTTGTTCATTTCTTTCTCCCATAATTATGATATCGTTTTCAATATTATTTTATCAAACTTATTTCAGCAATTCAAGAGTCTTTGTAAGCCTATCCTTCGTTTTATTCCGAACTTCTTTCCAACTCTCTGCTGACTGCCCTAACCCGTGTAAAAATATCAGTTTCACCTAGTTTTCCTCAAGTCTTAATTCATACAAACCTCTCACTGCATTACAGCCGTAAATAGCTTCCGCTCGGGCTAAGTCTTTTAAAGTCAAGACTTTCTCTTCTACCTGTCCTGTTTCCAGCAAGTGCTGACGATAAATTCCTGGTAAGATACCAAGTCTGATAGGCGGTGTGTAGAGTTTACCAGAGATTTTCAAAACCAAATTTCCGATAGAGGTTTCAAGCAGTTCTCCTGACTTATTGTGGTAAATCTTCTCTTGTTCCCCTAGGTTCAAATGCGGTCTGTGAGTGGTTTTGAAGTAGGTAAAGGCTTGCTGCAAATTGGCTTCCTGAAGGCAGAGTTGGACCTGACAAAAGCTTGTACTAAGGGGTGTTAATACTTGGCGATCGACTTCTATCTCTCCAGACTTGCTGAGAGAAATTCGCAAGCGGTAATCTTGATTAGCATCACAAGCCTGACACTCTTCCTCTATCTTTTGTCTTAAGTCTTCTGCATCAAAAGGAAAGGCAAAATATCGACTAGCTTTTCTCAGCCTTTCTATATGTTGATTCTCAAACAACAAGTTCTTCTGGCTGATTTTCCCTGTAGTAATCAGTTTGAAACGAGCTTGTTTACGATAAAGAACGGCTGCCTTTTGATGAACCTCGCGGTATTCAGATTCCCAAGTGCTATCCCATGTAATGCCTCCGCCAACTCCATAGATGGCTTTCCCTTGATACAGTTGAATGGTCCGAATGGCGACATTGAAAATCCGTCGTCCATTTGGAAGCAAGAGACCAATGGTTCCACAGTAGACTCCACGCGGTTGTGGTTCCAAGTCCTTAATGATTTCCATAGTCGCAATTTTCGGTGCGCCCGTTATGGAACCACAAGGAAAGAGAGAGCGAAAAATGGTAACCAAATCCACATCCTCTCGCAACTGACTCTTGATGGTCGAAGTCATCTGCCAGACAGTCGAATATTGCTCCACTTGACACAAACGCTCCACATGCTCACTTCCCACTTCAGAAATACGGTTCATATCGTTGCGCAAGAGGTCCACAATCATCATATTTTCAGAGCGATTTTTGGGATCCTGCTCTAACCAACTGGCCTGCTCCAAGTCTTCTTGGTCAGTCATGCCACGCTGAGTCGTTCCCTTCATTGGTCGCGTTGTCAACTCACGGTCATTTTGCTCAAAAAAGAGTTCTGGACTCATGGAAATCACTGCCATCTCGTCATGTTCAACATAGGCATTGTAGCCCGCCTCCTGCTCTACCACCATGCGATTGTAGATGGCAAAAGGATTAGCGCTTAAATCTTGCTTGAGTTGGACGGTATAGTTGACCTGATAGGTGTCTCCCTGCCGCAAATGATGGTGAATCTGAGCAATAGCCTTTTCATAGTTTGCTGCAGACGTTACTTCCTGCCAATCAGACGGCAAATTAACCTCGTCATAAATCAGAGGAATAAGGGATGTTTCCACCCTATCATGAACAGTAAAGTAAAGCAAATACTCGTCCAATAAAGGAGCCTTGTGAACTGCTAATTTCTCCTCAAAAGCAGGTGCAGCCTCGTAGCTGACATAGCCCACCACATAGTAGCCCTGCTCTTGGTAGCTTTCCACTTGTGCCAATAAGGCTGTTACTTCTGCTACATTTCTCGTTTTCAACTCTTTAATGGGCTGGGTAAAGATGTATCTCTCCCCCAAAGCCCTAAAATCAATCACTGTTTTTCTATGCATACCTTAAGTATAGCACAAAATAAGAAAACCCTCATCCGCAAAGCAGATGAGAGAGTTCAATTATTTAAAGATTGAAGTTTTAAAGCTGTTTGTTTGTTGAAGAAGTTTCTTGAAGAGCTTCTCTTTAAGTGATACGGTATTATCAAATTTAACTGAGCCATTATTAAGAGTTGCTTTATCTTTATCAACAGCTGCAGCAAATGCTTGTTTTAATTCATCGTAACTATTATAAGTTGTTCCATCGATTTCAACAGCATTAAATCCTGCTTTAGCCTTATCAACAACTTCTTTGAAGTATGCTTTCTTCCAATCTTCTAGAGTATTAAATTTACCATCAGAAACTTTCTTAATGATAAAGTCATCACCTAGAGTAGCATGACCAGCTTTTTTAGACTCATTTTTCAACATGTTAGAAGCATAATTTAGGAAGCCTTTCTCATATCCAAAGTAACCCCACATACGGAAGGTGTTATGTTTGAATGACATTGCTCCTGGAGCTCCTTCACTTGTATTACCACCATAGATACCAGCAGTGATAGGCACCGTTACATAGGCAGAGCCAAATCCAGTTGGGTCATAAGTACCATTACCAGGACCGTGCTTGGTCATGAAATTCTTGTCTACTAGATCGTTAACAGAAGTTAAGTTATATTCTTTTTCTTCTGCATTCAAATCACGAACCTCATCATACTGGTTCTTCGTATTAGCGTTACGTAATTTTTTATCCACTTTCTTGAACCAAGCACTATTTAAGGCTTTATCCTGTTTATCAAGAACGGCTTCACCTTCAAGGTAGTCAAGAAGCATGAGCGTATCATTGAAACCTTTCATGTAATGATCGATTTCAGCGCGAGAAGTGAGGTCGTTTGGATTAGTGTTATACCATTGATTTCCATCATTTGGACGTTCGTAGGCCATGTTCAATCCTAGTGCTTTAAAGTCACCGTTTGGACTTGTTTCAGCAGGTGATTGTAACATACCTTGTGCGAATGCCTCTAAATCAGTTCCTTCACGGTGTCTTGAACCACCTAAGTAAACCATACGGTCGTTTACGTGAGTCGTTTCGTGAGTAAATGCAGAGATACCAAAGTCACTAATCATATTGGTAACCATGAAGAAAACTGAATCATCTTTATAAGGATTACCGTAGATACGAGCTACAGCTCCCATACGCCAGTCAGTAGCATGGTAACGACCTGTTGGTCCGTACAATTCACGAACTGGAGCGACATCTTTACCGCTGTTAGTGTGACCGTATTTGTCAGTACCTTCTGGATAGTTTTGGTTATCTAGTACTGGTGTTGGTACCATGTTGTTGCTCTTAAGCAGTTGGTTACGAACTTTATCTAATGATAAACGAGACCAGAAGTCTAGATAATTTTGTTGAGCTTTTGCTACTTTATCGATTTCTTTCTTGAATGCTTCACGCTCTGCTGCTGTGTTCTTACCATATTTCTCAAATGAACTGTAAGCCATAGTGTTATATGTTGAGATTAAGAACATGTGAGCATCTTTTAAGTTAAGAAGTGGCAGAATCATCTTACCGTGAACATCATTATTTAATCCTTCGTATGCTCTGTGTTTCTTATCGGCAAATTCAGGAGTTGTTGTTTTTGGTTCAACGACATATACATTATCTTTAGTTGCTTTTATGAACCAATCGTTTAAGTCAGTATCACTTGTGAATAGACGCATGTTATAGTCTAAGAAACTGTTTAACTCACCTATACCGATAGTTCCACCGATAGTTTCGCGATAAGCTTCTAAAGTTCTATCACCTTTAATGTTACTTTCTTTAGAACCAACCTTAATCAAGAAGTCTAACACACCAACATTCTTACCATAGAAATCAGGTTTGAATAACATTAACTCTTTAATGTTAAAATCATCGAATTTAACGCCGTAGTAACGGTTGAGGTAAGACAAACCAAGAAGAACTGCTGCTTTGTTGTCATCGATTTTCTTAATCAAGGCACGTTTAGCGGCTTCATCTGTGTTAAGCTGGTGATCTTCATTTTCTACTAACTTCGTAACGAATTTAGTAAGATTATCTTTCACATACTTGAAGCTTTCTTCTAAGTACAAATCCTTAATTGCATTGACTTTGTTGCCACCAGTTCTACCCAAGTGTTGGTAAATCGAATCAGATTGTAATTCTACTGGACTCAATTTACTTTCGATAGCACTGATTAAGTCAGCACGATCTTTAACAACCATGTTTGGTGTGTACACAACTTCACCAAGCTCAGCGACACTGTATTCTTTAACTTGTTTCACTTGAGATTCTTTAGGTGAGATGTTAAAGATGTCTTTTGTCTTATCTGCGTAATGAACCAAAATATGGTCAGCA
Organism: Streptococcus sp. KHUD_015; assembly: GCF_051106265.1. Classification (GTDB taxonomy): domain Bacteria; phylum Bacillota; class Bacilli; order Lactobacillales; family Streptococcaceae; genus Streptococcus. The sequence continues at coordinate 667,094 of NZ_CP193665.1, read as the reverse complement.
TCTGTAAGGTCTGTGACAAAGTCATTGCCTTTCATCGCCGTTACAGATAACACTTCTTTCGTTAATAAGTTTGATCCAGCTGGAATCTTATTCCCTTGGTTGACAATCCATTCTTTGTTGTAGAACGGTTGAAGTTTTTCAACATTACGATAAGCAAGCTCACGAGATGCATCGTAATCTTGAGTATCTTTGTAAGTGTCAGATTTTGGTTTAACATTATTTAATGTATCTGAAACAAGAGGCTTGATAACATAATCATTAGCTGTAATTCCTAATGTTGCAATTTTCTGGTCAGCTTCATCTTGAGACACTTCTTTAATTCGGTTAGAAACAGAGAATTTAAATGAACGTTTACCTGTACTTACATCTTTCACGATAAAGTTACGTTCTAAAGCGTTATTTGAGAAGTATCCACCATCTTCGTCAATATCTTTAGATCCATAGAACACTTCACCATTTTCAACTTTCATCATAGACACAGAGTCTGCAACTTTACCCCATGCCCAGTTCTTACTAAGGAAACCACCTACTTCAACAGGTGTATTTACCTTAATAGTTCCTTTCGTAACAGCGTTACGAACAGAACCATATTTACCAATTCCGTTAGGATCAGAACCGTTATCTGATCTAGCGACAAATCCACCGATACGAGCTTTATTAGCAACTATATCAGCTTCTACATATCCTTTATCAACATTACCTTTCCAGATTTCACCAACCATACCAGCGAAATCCCATCCTCTATCACCTACACCAGTAAGTTTACCGATATAAGCAACATTAGTAAGTTGCCCGCCGTTATCTAGTTTGTTAACAAGTCCGGCAATTCCATCTCTACCAGTTATGCTACCAGTTACTTTAATGTTTTCAACCGTAGCATTTTTGACAGTTCTAGCAAGAGCAGAAATATTGTCAATCCAAGGCATATTAATATCAACATTAGCCAAGTTAACATCTTTAACTGAACCACCTTCAATACCACCAAATAATTGACGAGACATATTGTGGATTGAATAACGTTGCCCGTCAACACTTGATAACTTACCTTTAAATGTACCAGGAACATACTCTTTATTTGGAGTTGGTACATTGGCTGCATTTAAATCTGCACCAAGTTTGAACTCACCGCTAGGGTTAGCTTTCATATCTTTTACAAGCTCGTTGAAGTTGTAGTAAACATTACCTTCTTTGGCTTTTTGTTTTTCAAAGTAATGAACATACTCTTCGCTAAGTGTGTTTTCAGCATTACGTTGAATCAAATCAGGTGCTTTGGCAGTGACTTTGTATAAAGTTTTTCCGTCTTTTTCTACTTCTTCAATCTTGTCAACTGCAAGTCTTGTAACTTTGTTGTCTTGAGTTGTAACTCGTAGGTAAAGTGGGGCAACATCGGCTGGTTTTTCTGTAAGCAAACTAGTATCTGTTTCATTACCGTCAGCGTCCACACTCATCAAGCTTGTTTCTTTGATATTTTTGATTTCAACTTTTTTGAGGTCAATTCTTAGAGGTTCTTCATTCAGAACTACTTCCTCATCGCCTTCACCACGGTCATAAACCATCTTAGTTTCAAGTTTATAATCCTTATAGTATTGCAGATCTGTCAGGCTAGCTGTCAAGTTGTCAGGTGAAACATTTAAAGTTTTCACAATCTCATCACCTTTTTTCAGAGTTAAGGTGATAGATTTAATGGCCGCCTTGCTTGGATTTTCTAGACTGTATTTAACATCTGAAGTCCGTTTCAAATCCTTAGGTTCAACTGCAGTGATGGTCAATACTGGTTTTTCAAAGCTCTTAGTACCACGTTTCAAAATTCGGTCTTGAGGGGCCTCAATAACTTCTTCTGTTACTTTTGGTGCATCCTCAGTCTTAACTCCTTTGATAGTATTAAAGGTCTTAGTGATTTTTTTCTGACCTTCTTTCCCTTCTTGAGCTACGACTTCTAAACCTTTTTTCAGTTGATTATCTTCTTCAATCTTTTCTTTGAATGGAATCTTTTCAAGGCTTTCCTCTACAAGAGTTCCTTCAATTGGTTTTGTACCACGGCTTACCTGTTGATTTACAGGCTCCTTAGTCACTTCCGTACTGGTTGAAAGAACTTGGTCAGTTTTGACACCTTCTACCGTTTTATAGGTTGTTTTGGTAACTTGACTTCCTTTTTCACCATTTCGTAGGACAGTTTCTTCGTCTGTATACTTAGTTGGATCCTCAGTCGTTTCAGTTTTGTAGTCAATTTCTGTAGTTGATTCTTCAACAAGGGTTCCCTCAGTCACCTTATACTCAGGTAACTGATCTTGAACAAGTGCTTGACCTTCCTTGCCTTCCTCTTGAGTTCCTTTTACTTCTACTTGAGCTTCTGGTAGTTCAGGTTGCGTTAAAGATTGGCCTTCCTTACCTTCCTCTTGAGTTCCTTTAGACTCTACTGTAGCCTCTGGTAGTTCTGGCTGTACTAAAGATTGACCTTCCTTACCTGACTCTTGAGTTCCTTTAGACTCTACTGTAGCCTCTGGTAGTTCTGGCTGTACTAAAGATTGACCTTCCTTACCTTCCTCCTGAGTTCCTTTAGACTCTACTGTAGCCTCTGGTAGTTCTGGCTGTACTAAAGATTGACCTTCTTTACCTGCCTCTTGAGTTCCTTTAACTGCGACTGTAGCTTCTGGTAATGCAGGTTGAGTTAAAGATTGGCCTTCCTTACCAAATTCTTGAGTTCCTTTAGACTCTACTGTAGCTTCTGGCAATTCGGGTTGCGTTAAGGATTGGCCTTCCTTACCAGATTCTTGAGTTCCTTTAGACTCTACTGTAGCTTCTGGCAATTCGGGTTGCGTTAAGGAGTGACCTTCCTTACCTACCTCTTGAGTTCCTTTAGACTCTACTGTAGCCTCTGGTAGTTCCGGTTGCGTTAAAGATTGACCTTCCTTACCTACCTCTTGAGTTCCTTTAGACTCTACTGTAGCCTCTGGTAGTTCCGGTTGCGTTAAAGATTGACCTTCCTTACCTACCTCTTGGGTTCCTTTAGATTCTACTATAGCTTCTGGTAGTTCAGGTTGTGTTAAGGATTGACCTTCCTTACCTACCTCTTGGGTTCCTTTAGATTCTACTATAGCTTCTGGTAGTTCAGGTTGTGTTAAGGATTGACCTTCCTTACCTACCTCTTGAGTTCCTTTAGCTACTTGGTGGCTCGGTTCAGTTTGTGGTACTGGAGTTGGGGCAGGTTGTACCTCTTTCTTAGTTCCAACCGCAATGACTTGCGATACAGGATTTTGAACCACTTGGTCTTCAATGACTTCTCTAACTTCTTGACCATTAACTATCGAAACTTTGGTTACAAGGCGACGCTGACCATTGACTCCAGCTGTGACGATACGAGTCTGTCCTTCTGCTAGATTCGCATCTGAACTTGTGACCGTTTCAAAAGGAATTTCTACCAAGCTCTCTTCCTGTTTAGCCTGAAACTTCTCAGAAACTGGTTTTTCTTCAACAGCAGGAGCAACTGAATTCTCTACTACAGGTTTTTCGATGACAGTCTCTGGAGTAACCGCAGCTCTTTCTTGAACAACTTCAGTTTTCTCATTTTCTTTTGAATTTTGCTTCTCTACTGGCAACTGAGGCTGTTCAGCTGAAGCTGGTCTTGATGGATGAAGATCTGCTTCCTTAAAGTATCCAATGTACTCATAACCATCAATGTGGATAATCCCTTCAGCCAAGCCTTCATGTGTAGAAGCTGAAATAGTTTGGTTATAAGAAAGTAATTCTTTATTTTCAAATGCAAATGTCCCATAAGGTACAAAGGTGCTAGCTCCTAAAGAACCAATCAAGAGAACACCTAGAACTTCTTTGCGACCTTTTTTAGACACTAAAAAGACTGCTAACGAGGCGGTTGCCAAGCCAAGGCCTGCTAGAGCTAGCTCCTTACTTCCTGTGTAAGGAAGTTGTTGACTGTTAGTTGCTTTCTTGCGATAAACTACATAAAGAATATCTTCATCTTGAAATTCTGTTGGAACCTCATGATGAATCAGGGCTTTTTCAGACTCGGTCAATTCCTGCTCCGCCAAATAACGGTAATGAACGCTATGAGCACCACCAACTTCATTGGCTTGAACTTTGTCTACTGAAAGGGGACTAGCACCAAAAAGGAAGGCCCCGATGGCTACAGGACCTACCCCAACAGTTAGCTTACGAATCGAATATTTTGTGATTTTTTCTAGTTGCTGTTTTGTTTTTCTCATTTTCACGACTTTCTAATAGAATCTTGCGGATAGTGCGCACGCGCACCTCCGATTAATTTTGGACGACTAGCCAACGCCGTTACGTGGGCATGACCAATCTCTCTCAAAAGAGGACGAATCGGAACCTGAACATGCTTGACATGCATGCCAATAGCAGTGTCTCCGATATCCAATCCAGCATGGGCCTTGATAAATTCAACCTCAACTGGATCCTGCATAAACTTGAAGGCTGCCAATTGACCCGAACCTCCTGCATGAAGGGTAGGAAGGACACTGACCATTTCCAGACTAAACTGCTCTGCAACCTGACGTTCAACAACGAGAGCCCGATTGACATGTTCACAGCCTTGAACAGCTAGATGAATTCCTTTTTCCTCTAGGATATCTAGAATGGTCTTCACAATGATTTCGCCAATTTCTTGGCTGGATTCCTTACCAATCTGGCCACCTATCACCTCACTAGAAGAAAGGCCCAAAACAAAGATAGATCCTTGCTTCAAATTGGCCTTTTCTAATACATCTTTTACAATCTGGCTTGTTTCTCTTTGAATGTCTTTTTCCTTCATACTTGATACCTCTTTTGTCATTATCTATCATATCGTTTTTTCTTGTTTTTAGCAAGATAGACAACCTAGAAAGCTTGCTCAATTACGCATAAAACTCCCAGAATTGACCGGGAGTTAGCTAGTTTCTATTCTATTTATGTATATTTCAACCGTCGTTCCTTTGTCGGGTGTAGAATCAATCTTCATCTGGTAATGTTCTCCAAAATGAAGTTTGAGCCGTTGGTCAACATTTTGAAGACCGACTCCCCCACGTTTGAGTTGACTTTGACTACTATCTCCAGCATCTTGGAAGCCAACTCCATCATCCTCAATACGGATGACCAATCCTGAATCCTGTTTCTGGACAGAAAGTTTAATATGGCCCTGACCTTCCTTTTCCTTAATGCCATGGTAAAGAGCATTTTCTACAAGGGGTTGTAGGACCAGCTTAGGCAAGACTAGATTAGCAAAGGCAGGATTTTCCTCAATCTCGTATTCCAGTTTATCTCCATAGCGTTGTTTCTGGATAAAGAGATACTGGCGGACATGATTGATTTCATCAGACAGGCAAATTAAATCCTTGCCTTGATTAAGTGCCAAGCGGAAATAGGTTGCCAAAGACTTTGTCACCTGCACCACTCGCTGACTATCCTGAAATTCAGCCATCCAAATGATGGTATCCAAGGTGTTATAGAGGAAATGTGGATTAATCTGGCTCGAAAGGGCTTGAAGTTGGTACTGACGGGTCGTTTCTTCCTGGCTACGAATATCTGCCATGAGCTGATCAATCTGATCCAACATGGCATTAAATTGGCGAGTCACTTCTCTCAGTTCATAGGCACCAACTTCCTTGGCACGAAGATTTTGAGCACCAGAAGCAATTTCCAGCATGGTTTCTCTCAAATCCTTCAAAGGAGCAATCCAACGCTTGAGACTGAACCACACCAAGCAGAGGCAGGTAAGAAGAGATGTGACACTAGCCCCAAGCAAGGTCCACAAGAGTTGACTCCGAACCTGGTCTAACTTTTCCAGCGAAGACACTCCTATAACCGTCCAATCAGTTCCAGCAATCTGTTCCTGACTGACGTAGGATTTGTAGCCAGGAGTATAACCCTGTCCCGTCTCAATGTAAGGTTTCATGGCCTCCATTTCGCTAGATGAACTATAAACTGTGTGTTGAGGATGGTAGACAAATTCATGGTTTTCATTGATGATAAAGGCAAAGCCCTGCTGACCCAACTGGAGCTGGTTGAGATAGGCTTCCAGAGTTTCGTAGGAAATATCCAAACGAAGAACGCCAAGATTGGCCCCCTTTGCATCAACCAGTTCTTGAGTGACAGAAATAACCCACTGACTATCCGATTTACGAGCCGGAGTCAAAACGGGCATAGCACCCTGATGAATGGCCTTTTGATACCAATCTTCAGCCATCATATCTGAGGAGGTTTTCATCTGCACACTATCATCTGTAGAAATGACCTGACCAGATTTGGTTACCAGTACCACCGTTTTCAAGTCCTGGTCTGCCTTCAAGATAGTCAAAAATAGATCTCGAATTCCCTTGACCTTGTCTTGACTAGGATTCTCAGCATAGGCTAAGAGATCCATCTGCTGGGTCAAACTGGTCGAGGTTGTTTCTAATTTTTTTATATAAGACTGAATAAAGTGACTAGTCTGGCTGATAGTCGTTTGACTATTGCCCTCAATAGTGGCCTCAATAGCTGATGAACTAGATTGATAGTAGAAAGTCCCAACCAGAGCTAGGAGAATGAGAAAAACCAGAAAGATGGAAATAACCATTCTGACTAGTAGAGAAGAACGCTTCATCGACCTTCCCCCTTCTTAAACTGACGAGGAGTCACACCTGCAATCTGTTTAAAACGTTGGGTAAAGTAGTTCATATCTTCAAAGCCAACCTTTTCGGCTATCTCATAAATCTTTAAATCTGTGGTCAGAAGCAAGAGTTTGGCTTGTTTGACACGCTCTCTTACCAAATAATCCTGAAAAGGCAGCCCCAACTCTTTCTTAATCAAGGAGCTCAGATAAGTCGGACTAAAGCCCAAGTCACTGGCCAAAGACTTTAAACTAAATTGGCTATCAGCCAGATGGGAGTGGATTTTCTGAGCCAGGTTTCCCTCAAACTTATCGGTCAATAAATCTTGTAACTGCTCTTCCTTTTCTTCCTTGTTTAGTTTTTGCTTGATTTTCCCCAACATCTCCTCAATGTCCTGACGGGAAAAGGGCTTGAGCAGGTAGTCATCCACACCGAGTTTGACAGCAGACAAGGCATAATCAAAATCATCGTAGCCTGTCAAAAAAACTAGATGCACCTGAGGATAGGTTTCTCGTACAAGACTGGCCAACTGGATGCCGTTTAGCTGAGGCATGTTGATATCGGTTAAAATGATATCTGGCACCTGCTTTTGAATCAAGTCCCAAGCCTGCCTTCCATTTTCAGCCTGACCGATGATTTCCATATCGTAGGCTGCTACATTGACTAAGTTGGTCAAGCCTTGTCTCACCAGATATTCATCTTCTACGATTAAGATTGTGTAGGTCATGCTCTGCTCCTTTGTCACTTACTAGTATCAGTATAGCAAAATTCTCCTTTAACTGCTTAGGAAAGCCCTCTTATACTCAATGAAAATCAAAAAGAAAACTAGGAAGTTAGCCGCAGTTTGCTCAAAGCACTGCTTTGAGGTTGTAGATAGAGATACTGGGCAAAAAGGCTTTTAAATTAGAAAATTTGCTTTATTTTCTCCTCAAATTGAGTTTTTGCCCAGTCTCAACCCTACCCACGGTAAGGCGACGCTGACGTGGTTTTAATTTGATTTTCGAAGAGTATTAATCGACATAATCTAGTAAATAAGCATATCCTTTTTCTTCCATTTGGTCTTTAGGAATAAAGCGGATGGAAAGACTATTGATACAGTAGCGCAAGCCACCCTTGTCCTGTGGGCCGTCCGTAAAGACATGGCCAAGGTGAGAATCTCCAACTCGGCTTCTCACTTCCATGCGCGTCATATTGTAAGACTTGTCTTCTTTGTAGGTGGCAACATCTGGACTGATGGGTTGGGTAAAACTAGGCCAACCGCAACCAGACTCAAACTTGTCCTTTGATGAAAAGAGGGGTTCGCCAGTTGCTACATCCACATAGATACCGGATTCAAATTTATCCCAGTAGCGGTTTGAAAAAGCGCGTTCTGTTTGATTTTTCTGGGTGACTGCATACTCCTCAGGTGACAAGGTCTTTTTCAATTCCTCATCACTTGGCTTAGGATATTTGCTGGCATCGATGACGGGATAAGCAGCCTGATTGACATTGATATGACAGTAGCCATTTGGATTTTTCTTGAGGTAGTCTTGGTGATAATCCTCAGCCACCACAAAATTCTTCAAGGGCTCCTTTTCAACTGCCAGAGGTTGGTCATATTTCTTAGTCACCTCATCAAAGACTTGATTGATCACTTCCAAATCCTTGTCATCTGTGTAATAAACACCGGTACGGTACTGGGTCCCCACATCATTTCCTTGTTTATTTTTGCTAGTTGGATTGATAATGCGGAAGTAATGAAGCAAGATTTCCTTGAGGGAAATTTGCTTGGCATCATAGGTGACATGGACAGTCTCCGCATGCCCTGTTTGATTGATCAATTCGTACTTGGTTGTTTCCCCTCTACCATTTGCATAGCCTGAAACGGCATCTGTCACTCCAGGCACGCGTGAGAAGTATTCCTCCACTCCCCAGAAACATCCCCCAGCTAGATAAATTTCGTGCAAGTCTGCATCTTTACTAATTTCTGTTTTTTTCACTGTTTTTCCTCCTTGGCTAACTGCCGCTTTCTCAATTTGAGAGCTATCTGTCTGCCCTGCATTTCGCATCAATAGAAAATAGAAACCGGTTATGGCTAGGAAAAAGATCCCTGCCAAGACAAACAATTTTACTTTATCATTCATGACCTTTCTCTACCCCATTTCTTTCAATTCTTTTAAAATCATATCCTTATCCATAAAACCTGGTTGTGTTTTGACCAGCTTGCCTTCCTTGTCTATAAAGGCTTGAGTTGGGTAAGAACGGACACCATAACTTTCCAAGAGTTTGCCTGATGGATCAATTAAAACTGGGAAATTTTTATAATCCAAGCCCTTGTACCAATTCTTAAATTCTGCTTCAGCTTGTTCCCCCTTGTGTCCAGGAGAGACCACCGTCAAAACTACATAGTCATCACCAGCTTCTTTAGCGATTTCGTCCGTATCTGGAAGGCTAGCTAGACAGATGGAACACCAAGAAGCCCAGAATTTGAGATAGACTTTCTTGCCCTTGTAATCAGACAAGCGATAGGTCTTGCCATCTACTCCTGTCAGTTCGAAATCAGCGACTGCCTGACCTTTAGTAGCAGTTTGTGAACTAACTTGTTCTGTTTTTGTTTGCTCCTTCATAGTAGACTCGTCTGACACGTTTTTAGCCGAACAGGCTGCCAAGCACCAGATTGAGCCTACTCCAAGGAGACATGTTTGCCATTTTTTCATTTCTTTTTCCTCTCTATTCAAATAATGTAGTCAAAATGGAAGCATTTCCCAAAAGCACCAAGATTCCCATCACAATAATGAGGAAACCACCCACTTTTTTGAGGGTTCCTAGATAAGGATGGAATTTTCGAAAATGTTTCAAAACATAGCTGGAGGCTAGAGCTAAAACCAAAAATGGTAGCGCCAAACCCAGCGTGTAAATCAACATGAGACCAGCTCCCTGCCAAGCACCTGAGCCACCTGAAGCCGCCAAGGCCAAAACAGAGCCAAGAACCGGCCCCACACAAGGCGTCCAAGCAAAACTAAAGGTCAACCCCAGTAAAAATGCCTGACTATAGCCCTTACCCTTTTGCCCCTGTCTCTTTAATTGTAGCCTTCTTTCCTTGTAGAGTCCCTTCAAATGTAAGACTTCCATCTGATGCAAGCCCAAGAGAATGATGACCGCACCCGTCACATACTGAAACCAAGAGGCATAAAGCAAATTACCTACAAAACCAGCTCCATAACCTAGTATGATAAAGATAAAAGAAATCCCCGCTATAAAGGCCAGAGTTCGTAACAGACTAACAACTGAGATTGAATATTTTCCACTAGAAACCTGAGAACCATCTTTGTCATCCAACAAGACCCCTGCATAAACTGGTAACAAGGGTAAGATACAAGGAGAAAAGAAGGAAAGAATTCCAGCAAGAAAAACACTGATAAAAAAGATTACATTGTCCATTGCCTTCCTCCATTCTTTGATTTGATAGGACTATTATAGCCCCAAAACTCCAGAAAAAACAGGGACAATGATAGGGAAAAATAGGAATTTAATCAGGTTATACTTCAAATAAATCAAAAAAACATGAGTAAAAGGGTAAGCTATCTTACGTTTTTGAACCAACATCTAGTAAACTAAAAAAACAGATTCTTCCCTTTATCACGGAAAAAATCTGTCATTGACTTATTGATTTACAAAAACTCCTCCTCAGAGCATCCCTTTAGTCTAGCAGTTGGTCTGCTTGATTGATAGCTCGCTCGGTAAAGAGCTTATTCCCAAAAAACTCCAACCACGCTTTGCGAACCTCGTCTTTGCTGGTTTCTCTGTATTTTTTAGTTCCAAGAATGCCATTATTGTGAAGTTCTTACAATAGTGCCTCAAACTCAGCGACGGTCATGCCTAATTGCGCACTCGCAACCTCTGCTGTTAAAAGATGCTGGCGAACAAGATTTACTAACCCTTTTTTTAGTCCCTGTTCAATACCTTCTGCCCTAGCTGTTTCCAAGGCATAGTCCTGCGCTAACAAGGCTTGTTCTTCACGCATACGTAGTTGACTAAACATTTTCCTGTCCTCCTCGGACCAGCTCTTATAGTCTAGCAGTTGGTCTGCCTGGCTGATGGCTCGCTCGGGTTCTTGAGTAAAGGGTTTGTTCCCGAAAAACTCCAACCATGGCTTGCGAACCTCGTCTTTGCTGGTTTCTCTGTATTTTTTTAATTCCAAGAACACCATCTTGACTAGATGGTGTTCTTGTCCATTATTGGTGATAATCTTTCAATAGCTTCTCAAACTCAGCGACGGTCATACCCAATTGTTCACTCGCAAATTCGGAAGTTAAAACATGTTGGCGGACCATGTCTAAGAAGGCAAAAAGTTTTCCACGTTCTAAACCCTGTTCAATACCCTCAGATCGTCCTCGTTCAAGTCCTTGTTCAATACCCTCAGCACGACCGCGTTCAAGACCACGCTCTAAACCTTTTTCCTCAGCTTGCTCCAAGGCATAGTCCTGTGCCAACAATGCCTGTTCTTCGCGCATACGTAGTTGACTAAACATTTTCCTGTCCTCCTCAGACCAGCTCTTGTAGTCCAGCAGTTGGTCTGCCTGGCTGATGGCTCGCTCGGGTTCTTGGGTAAAGGGCTTATTACCGAAAAACTCCAACCACGGCTTGCGAACCTCGTCTTTGCTGGTTTCTCTGTATTTTTTTAATTCCAAGAATGCCATCTTGACCAGATGGTTTTCTTGACCGTTATTTGTTATGGTTAAGACCTCACCTGTCGTGTCCTCGCGCATACTAAAGCTATGGAAAGCCAAGTCATCTGAGAAGTAATTACTATCGACAATAGCAATAGCGTATACTGGGGCAATGTGTTTGTAGCTCTGGTGAGTATCACCTTCACGCTGACGAATTTTTTCTAGGTTTTGATTGACCTGACTGCACAAATAAGCCCACAGGCGATTGATGAAAAAATTCTGATGATGCACCTGAATCTCAATAATTACTTGAGTACCGTTGTCCAACTCCGCCAAGACATCTATACTAGTGTAAAAATCCTGAGCTGAGTAAGGTAGGGAAGGTAAGATGTGAATATTGCTTCCCTCTAAAATAGTTACATTTTTAGCTGGTAAGTCCAGCATATCGCGGATAAATTGACAAGTGATTTCTGGATTGCTAAAGATTTTCTTAGCTACCAAGTCATTAGTCGGGCTGATGCCCGGATGTCTGAGAATCATCCTTTTCCTCCTTTTATTATACCACAGTTTTATACTCAATGAAAATCAAAGAGCAAACTAGGAAACTAGCCGCAGGCTGTACTTGAGTACGGCAAGGCGACGTTGACGTTGTTTGAATTTGATTTTCGAAGAGTATTAAATCTAGTTTTACTAGATTCACTGACTCTATCTATTTATTCGGAAAAGAAAGGATAAATGAAAAAAATAAGAACAGCGGATAAGCAATAAATTTTAAGCTTAACAGTCTTCCCTACTTACCTGGTAATAAATAAGATCAGCAAGATAGCCTTTTCTCTCTACACCATTGGTAATAGTCTTGAGATAGGACATTCCAGCCTTCTCCATAACACGACCTGAAGCTGGATTGAGACTAGCATATCGTGCTCTAACATTTTGAAAACCTGCTTGAGTAAAACAAAAGTCCAATACAGCTTTCAAGGCCTCTGTCATCATACCATGACCCCAGTATTTCTTGCCTAGCACATAGCCAATTTCACAAGAAGAATCGTTCTCATCTATTGCAACGATGCTGACATCTCCAATCACTTGCTCTGGGTTTTCTTTGAGACAAATAGCCCATTTGTAATAGTTGGGATTTGTATAGGAGGCAACCCAGTTACGAATCGAATTTCGAGTCACCTCGACATCAGAATGGGGACCCCAAGTGACATAGATCAGATTCTCAGCGGATGAAGCCCAATTCTGAAACATGGCTTCTGCATCACTTTCCACAAATCGTCTCAAAACCAAACGGTCTGTCTGCAAGATTTGCGTACCGATAGCTTTCATGTCGCTACCTCGCTTTCTAATAGATGATTCTCTGTCCAGTCAGCATTGAAATTTGTTTTGCTTTTGAATTTCAAGGCTCAAGCTAAAAAGATCCACTGGACCTTCCTCGCTTACTTGTTTACATGCTCGGGGTAAAAACCTCCACTGGAGGTTATTCTTGCTCTCGAGTTTCAGGGCAAGAAGCTAAAAAGGTCCACCGGACATTCCTCGCTTACCTGTTTCCATGCTCGGGGTAAAAACCTCCACTGGAGGTTTTTACTCCCAAAAGTCATCAAATACGGTGATTGGTAGGTGGCGTTTGTGTTGGCCTTTGTGCCACCAGTTTTCGATAGTTGTTTGGGCTTCTGGGCTGATTGTTTTTCCTTCTAGGTAGTCATCAATCTCTTCATAAGTGACTCCGAGGGCTACTTCATCAGCTAGGCCTGGTTTGTCTTCTTCTAGGTCTGCTGTTGGGATTTTTTCATAAAGGGCTGGGTCTGCACCAAGTTCCTGCAAGAGTTGTTTTCCTTGACGTTTATTAAGACGGAAAAGGGGTAAAATATCCGCACCACCGTCACCAAACTTGGTAAAGAAACCTGTGATATTTTCCGCAGCGTGGTCTGTTCCAATGACCGCTCCGCTATGGGCACCAGCAAGGACATATTGAGCAATCATACGGCAACGTGCCTTGATATTGCCTTTGTTAAAGTCTGAAACAGGGCTACCTGTCTCTTCGACTGCTGCCGTCATAGCATCTGCAGATTCCTTGATATTAACTACCAAGCTGACATCTGGCTGGATGAAGGCTAGGGCTCTTTGAGCATCTGCTTCATCGGCTTGTACTCCATAAGGCAGGCGGACAGCGATAAATTTATAGCTGGCATCTCCTGTTTCAGCTCGCAGTTCTTCCATAGCAAGTTGGGCCAATCGACCTGCTAAGGTTGAGTCTTGTCCCCCAGAAATCCCTAGTACAAAAGTTTTAAGGAAGGGGTGTTTTTTCAAGTATCTTTTTAAGAAGTCAATGGAACGACGGATTTCTTCCTGGGCATCAATCACTGGTTTGACACCCAGTTGCTGAATAATAGTCTCTTGCAAACTCATTCTTCTTCTCCTTCGCCGAGGGCTTCCTTGCGCATCTTGTCAATCAAGTCCATCTTGTCTTGCCATACATCACGCGCCAAATCCACTGGATAGTGCTGCGGATTAAGCACGCGCTTGTACTCATCCCAAAGCTTGTCAAATTCCTTACGGGCATAAGCCTGAATCTCAGTCAAGCTAGGCAGGTTGTAAATCAATTGCCCGTCCTTGAAAATATCCACCAAGAGAGGAACAGCATCAAAATTACGAACAGTCTTCTTGATGTAAGTATAAGTCGGATGGAACATCTTGATTTCAGTCATGTCGCTCACATCCACACCGTCATAAGTGATGTAGTCACCTTCTGACTTGCCTTTTTCACGACTGGTAATGCGCCACACCTGCTTCTTACCTGGCGTCGAAACTTTTTCCGCATTATTAGACAGCTTGATCGTATTGCGCATGTTACCATTTTCATCTTCAATCGCAACAATCTTATAAACTGCCCCAAGAGCTGGCTGGTCATAGGCTGTAATCAGCTTGGTTCCCACTCCCCAGACATCAATCTTGGCCTTTTGCATCTTAAGGTTGAGGATGGTATTTTCGTCCAAATCATTTGAAGCATAAATCTTAGCCTCTGTAAATCCAGCCTCGTCCAGCTGCTGACGGACTTTCTTGGAAATGTAGGCAATATCCCCAGAGTCAATCCGAACACCCATAAAGTTAATCTGGTCACCCAGCTCACGCGCCACCTGAATGGCAGCTGGTACCCCAATGCGAAGGGTGTCATAGGTATCTACAAGAAAGACACAATTTTTGTGGGTCGCAGCGTAAGCCTTGAAAGCCTCATAGTCGTTACCATAAACCTGTACCAAGGCATGCGCGTGAGTACCTAGTACAGGAATGCCAAAGAGCTTACCTGCACGCACATTACTAGTTCCGTTAGCACCACCAATGACAGCTGCTCGAGTTCCCCAGATAGCAGCATCCATTTCTTGCGCACGACGTGTTCCAAACTCCATCAAGGGTTCATCTTCGATAACCGAACGAATACGAGCTGCCTTAGTCGCCACCAATGTCTGGTAGTTGACGATGTTCAAAAGGGCCGTTTCGACCAACTGACATTGAGCTAGAGGGCCTTCCACCTGCACAATCGGTTCATTAGCAAAGACCAAATCCCCTTCTTGGGCAGAACGAACGGTCAACTCTAACTTGAGATTACGCAGATATTCCAAAAAGTCTCCATGATAACCCAGTGACTCTAGATAAGCAATATCGCTATCAGAAAAGCGCAGGTTTTCTAAGTAGTTCACAATCCTTTCCAAACCAGCAAAAACCGCATAGCCATTATTGAACGGTTGCTGACGGAAATAGACCTCAAAAACCGCTTTTTTATTGTGAATCCCTTGGTCAAAGTAAACCTGCATCATGTTAATCTGGTACAAGTCCGTGTGCAATGTTAAACTATCATCTGGATACATACTTTTCCTACTTCCTTAGCTAGAAACTCATGAAAATTTTCAAGAATTTTCACATATTCCAATAAATTAGTACTATTATATCACATTTTGGCTGGATTGAGAAAAGAGTAACAAGCTATTCTCCACTCTCCAGTTCATCCATATCTTGTTCAAACTTTTTCTGAGCCCATTCGCCATAACTTAATGCAATATATAAATTTCATTTTGTAAAGTTTTATTAACAAAAACTCTCTACCACAAAAAGATAGAGAGTTTTGACTTTAAATATATGATTTCAAAATTTCGACAACATCGCTTCTTTTCTTAACCTGATAGACCTTGATTCCCAATTTCTCAGCTGCGATTGCATTGTCCTCAATATCGTCTAGAAAGACACAATTTGTAGGATTTAACTAGTATTTATCGAGACTTATGTCAAGCTCCCCTCTTTGCTTTATTCTCCTTACAAATCCTTTTGGTAATAATATCTTTGCCCAATGTAGGGATAGTCTTGTAAGGTAAAGACTTCCTTGTAGCCATGCCTTTTATAAAAATCTGGAGCTTGAAACTGGTAAGTATTGACAAAAGCAAAACGACAGTTTCGATTCTTAGCTTCAGTTTCTGCTTGCTGCAATAGTCTTGAACCGATTCCTAGCCCTCTCAGTTCCTCTTTTACAAATAAATACTCGATTTCTAGCCAATTTCCGAAAGTCTCTGCTATCAAACCTGCAAGGAGATTGCCCTTTTCATCTTCAACATAAAGATTAAGTGACTCACTTTCAGCTTCTTCTCTTTTTGAACGATTATAAGCACGAATCAAATTCCCAATTTCCTGCGCTTTCTGAGACTCCTTGTTTTCCAATCTAAAGTACATCTAAACCTCCTCAAACACTGTTACAGCTTGATTATAGCCTTATTTCAATAGACTGTCAAATTAGCAAAAACCCACCAATCTGAGTTGATGAGTTTCAAATTTAATACTATCCCTGCTTATATTCTTTTAATTTATAATTCGATAAATAGGACTTCAACCCTTCTAAATCTGTCGTAGTATTAAACTGGGCTTTCTCTAGCTTATCCATATCTACACTGCCATCTTTTTTGACTCCTGCAGCATAACTATAATCTTTATAATTAGTATCTTTAGATCCATCAGATTTGGTCTCAGTGACCTTATAGAGAATACTTATAACAATTACATTTTCATAAGCACTGTTACTTGATGAAAATACTCCTAAGAATGTTCCTTGTGGTTCTAGGGTATAAGAAGATGAAGAATTATTCTTGTTTTCAGACTTACTGTAGTCATCAATTTTCTTAAGAATATCCTTTAATTCCTTAATTTCACTGACCTCTTTTAGGCCTGAAACTGGAACTTCAAAACTCTTTTCTGCAGGTACTTTCCCTTCTTTTTTCAATTTTGTCAAATAGTAGTCACGAACCACAAGTTTGATGTTATCTCCATTTTTCAAATCATTGGCATCAGAATTACCATCAATAGTGAAGATATCTTCCTCATCTTTTGTTTTAGGAATAGAAACTCGACCATAGCCATTGAAACCTTCAAAACTTAAAGGAGTTAGTTTTAAGAGTTCTTCTTTTGAAACTTTTTCATATTCCTTCAGTGTTTCAACCTTAAATGATTTCTTTTCAGCTTTAACAGGTGAGTTTTGCGAAGTCGTTGTGACTGTGAAAGTCACTTCATCCCCATTTTTTAACTCACTTTTCTTATCAAACTCGTAGCGGACACTACTAATCATAGCCTTAGCTAGAGAAGCCTTTGAGGCTAATTGTGGATTGGTTGCCAAGGCTGATAAGGCTACAGGATCATTCTGGGAAAGGGCTTGAGCTTGTTCCTTATTAAAGCCAGCCTTTTTGTAGGATAGTTCCTTAACCATAGCCGCAATCACTTCTTCATTATAGGTCAAGGTTCCTGACTCTGAATAACCTGAAAATTCAACCCTAACTTCTTTTGCTAAACTTTTAGGTTGCCCTTGATAAAAGTTATAACCTACAAAAGCAATAATAGCAAGTCCAAGAGCAATCAGTACACCAAGAGTTTCCTTACGTCGTGTCTCAATGATGTGTTTTACCTTATCCACAAATCCTAACTGACTTGGGACAGGAGCTACAGGATTGGCATGTTCACTTTCCTGCTTAACGCTTGTCTCTTGCTCCGAAACTTCTGTGTTATTTGAAGTCTCTTCGTTTACCTTATTTTCCAACTCTTCCACTTAAAATCTCCTTTGTATAACCAAAATGGAATTATTTGATCCATTTACCAGATCCATCTACACGGTAACCATCTGGTGTACGTTCGCTAACAGCCATTTTACCATCTGATTTAAGGTAATAATCTCCTACCCATTTGTTACGAGCGTAGCTTCCTTCTGATGTCAAATAGTAATATGATTTGTAGTTATTGTCATAAATCCACTCGCTCTTAGCCATCTTACCATTTGACTTGAGGTAGTAACTTCCTGACCAAGCATTACGCGCATAGCTTCCTTCTGATGTCAAGTAATAGTAAGAACCGTAGTTGCCATCATAAATCCATTCACTCTTAGCCATGTAGCCACCTGATTTGAGATAGTAGTTCCCTACCCAAGCATTTTCAACATAGTCACCAGCAGCATTCAAATAGAAATAAGACTTATATTGTGAATCATAGATCCATTTGCTGATAACCTTTTGGCCATTTTGGTAGTAAGAACGACCTACCCAACCATTCTTTCCACTTGGTTGTTCTGGAATTTTTGGATCAGATGTTGGTGTTGATGTTGGCTTTAAGTTAACTTTTTCGTATTTAACAAATTCTCCATCTTTAATGGTCAATTTAATTGCTCCAACTAAAGTAAAGTAACCTGACTCATGAGAAAGTGTCAAATCCTTAAATGAAACTAGATAGGTTCCATCTGGGTAAGGGTTCCCATTTAGAAAAGATAAATTCAACTTTGCTCTACCAACATTTTTCTTAGCTTCCCCATTTGTAACTGGATTAATAACAATGAAAGTATTTGGATTTACCACCCGTCCTGTATTTGCTTCTAAAATTTCAACAGCCTTATACTGGCCAGTTGCAACAGTTACATCAGGACGTTCTCCAACAATTTCCAAGTATAATTTTCCATCTAGTCCCATCTGGGCAGTTACATCCGCATAAATCTTACGGTATTCTGCAGCTTCTACACTGCTTGTAGGGAGTACACTTGTTGTGATAACTCCTGCTGTTACGAGGCTCAACCCCATTACTGATCCTGTCAATACATGTTTTAGTTTCATCTTCTATTTCTCCTTTTTATTCACTAACCTTATAATAAAATTCGTTTGGATTGGACACTGTATCCACACTTTGAGTAAGTAACAAACGATCCTTGCTACTGTCAGACGCATCTTTGAAAGTGGTATCACCTACATTTATATCTGGATGCACAACTCCTTTTGGAATAAGTATAACCGACGCACCACCGCCACCACTAAATCCGATTCCAAATTTTGCCATATTATTTACAATTCTAGGTGGAGCCGGTGTTACTTCATCTCCGTTTGTAAATCCATGCTCATCAAAAGTGACTTCGCCACCCTTGTTATTCTTCCAAGTTCCTTTGATACTGCTGAAGTTTTTCTGGTAAATCTCAGCCAGGTGAGCACCAGGTTCCTTAGCCTGCTCCTCTAGGTCAATAAAGGGACGACTAGCTGAAGCATCATCAAAAGTCATCCAGTTCAAGCCTTCCAAATCAACCTTTTTAATCCCATCTAGCCCTTGTAAACTTGAAGGATCCTTGGTTTCTCTCAAATCATAGTTAACTGAACTGGCTTCCTGATAACGGCCATCTACAAAGAGATAAGTTTTAGCAATGGCCTCAGGTCTAGGAGAATTGAAATTTAGATAAGAAATCGCACCGTTCTCATAAGGAATAAGTATACGACGTTCTCCACCTCTTCCAGCTACTCCACCAGACTTCACTAGCAGAGTACCTTGATCAGTTAGATAATAAATTCCAAGTAAAATCGTATCTTGCTTAATCAGTAATTCCTTTTTTCCATCCTTATTGATATCATAAAAAGTATAAGCGATATCTCTTCCATCATAATCAAATAAAATGGAATTAATATAAGCCTCCTCTTTATCATCCAAGGAAGACTGAGGCATTTGTTTAGCCTGTGCTGTCTTAACCCTCTCTTTATAAGATTCCAAAACATTTTGATAAGCCACATGGTAATTAATCTTTGGTTGTTCAGCTTTTTTATCTTCTGAAGAACTGGTTTGGACTGTAGCGTCAGTTGACTCTCCCCCACTCGTCTGACTAGCTTGTTGACCACAGGCTGCTAATAAAATGACTGAGCCAGCCAATAACAAGCCACTTAAAATGCTTTTTTTGGACATAATACCCCTTTATTTCTTTTTAAAAGATTTGCCAGCCAGTATACCAGTCGGATCTGAAGTAATGGTCAACTCTCCACCTTTGATCTCATAACCTAGTTTCATTGAAGACAATTCAAAGGTCTTTTCTTTCTGGTTGACCTTCATCTCATCTGTCTGCTCTGTTTGCTTACCCTCTGTTAGGAAACCAATTGTTTTTCCTTTTGTATGAACTTGTCCCTTATCACCCTTGATTTGGATGGTCACGGTTACTTCTTCCATAAATGGCATGCTACCTTGGTAGACATAAGTTCCATCTGCTGAGGAACAGGCCACCAAAAGCAATAGACTCGTTGCTAACGATAATACAAATGCAACTTTCTTTTTCAATGTTTATCCCTCTTTTTTCTTTAAAACAATTCCTAATCCTGCCAAGAAGCCGTATCCTAATAAAGCTAGTAGGCTCACTTGACTTCCTGTATTTGGTAATACTTTTTGTCCGGCTTCTTCTTGTGTTAGAGATAAAACTGCTGGTGCTTGGTAGCTTGGTGCTGGCACTACAGGTTTCACATCTTGGTTGTCAGCTTGACCTGGCTCTTGGCCCGGCTCTTGACCTGGTTCTTTGTCTGGTTCTTTACCTGGCTCTTGACCTGGTTCTTTACCTGGTTCTTTGCCTGGCTCTTGACCTGGTTCTTTGCCTGGTTCTTTACCTGGTTCTTTGCCTGGTTCTTGGCTCGGCTCTTTGCCTGGCTCTTGACCTGGCTCTTTGCCTGGCTCTTTGCCTGGTTCTTTGCCTGGTTCTTTGCCTGGTTCTTTGCCTGGCTCTTGACCTGGCTCTTTTCCTGGTTCTTTGCCTGGTTCTTTGCCTGGTTCTTTACCTGGTTCTTTGCTTGGCTCTTTTCCTGGTTCTTTGCCTGGTTCTTTGCTTGGTTTCTCATTCTTAGGCTCATCAACTTTTGGTTGTTCTACCGTCGGCAACTTATCAAGCGGGAAGGCTGGTAGTTCCGGTTGGATTAAACCTTCACCATTCACACCACCTTTAAATTCTGGTTTTTCTGGAATGAGAGCGTCGTCGATTGTCTTACGAAGGAGAAGTTTTTGATAATCGCGTTCCGCTTCGTCTCTGGCTTTACGCGCTTGTTCTGCGTCTTCTTCTTTTTGTTTCACATCGCGTTTCAAGTCGTCTACGTGTTTGCAAAGTTCATCCAACTCTTTTGACTTAGCTTTCAATTCAACTTCCAATTTGGCTTTTTCTTGGCTCAAACGAAGTGTTTCTGCCAACTTATCTTTTGCTTTTTGAAGTGCGTCTTTAGCGTCTTTTAACTCTTTGTCAGCCTTCAAACGCTCAATCTTAGCATTTTCCAAATCTTTGTCTTTTTGTTGACTTTCTGCCAATTTCTTAGCTAATTCTTTGTCCGCTTTTTCTTTAGCCTTGCGAGCTTTATCCAGACGTAATGATTTAGCCTTGTCGTCAAGTGTTGCTTGTTCTAGCTTACGGTTAGCATCTTCTGCTTTTTCTTTGGCTTTTTCCAACTCTTTGACCGCTTCAGCACGTTTCGCTTCTTTATCTGGTGTTTCAGAAACTTCTTTTTCGAGGGATGCGATGCGTTTCTCAATTTCTTGAAGCTCTGTTTTCACTTTTTCTAAGTTAGCCTCGGCTGTTTTCTTGTCCGCTTTAGCTTTTTGTAATTCAGCTTCTACTTCTTGTTTGTTTTGTAGAATTGGGGTTGGAAGATTGGCTTTAGAGTTTGGTCCGTAGAGTTCATTGAACTTAGCTTTTTGTGCTGTTGAATCAGTGCTGTCTATATAATTAGGCCCGCCAACTGATAATACATGTATACGGAAATAATATAATAAATTGAGATCCTTGTCTTTGATAAGTGATGTGTTTAATCCCAAGTTGTCAACTTGGAGCAAACTATAAAAATGGAGATAATGACCTGTCAAGTAACCTTCTGCAAAGAATGACATGAATGTCTCAGTTATCTTCGAGAGTAATTCTTGTCTTGACATTTTATCTGTGTTCATTGGAATAGGCATAAGGTTTTCATAATATTGGCTGTATGTATCAACACCTGGATTTGCAGATGCTTTGAGACCTCGTTTTCGAGCCACCTCATTGATACCTCTTCCAAAATGTCCGTAACCTTGATAGTCATTGTCTTTGTAGACTTTTGCGACTTCTTTGGCGAAGTCTTTGTTGTTTGTGTTGAGTTTAGCTTCAGGTAAGTCTAATTGTTTGCGAAGACTGTTTAAAAGAGTAATAAAATGGTTATTTAAGTCATCAACAACATCTTGAGGTAGGTTGTTGGGGTCATATTGGACGTCATCTGTGTCGTCTTGGATTCCATTATTCCTGATGTTACGGATGTTGTCTCGCCATTTTTCGTTTGTTTTTTGGTCAAGCTTACGCAACTCGTTTTCAAGTCGTTGAATATCGTTACGATTAGTTTTCAACCACTCTTTGAATCGAGCGTTCCTTTCGTCATACGCTTTTTTGATTTGGTCTGCCGTCATACCTGTGGTGTCAGGAGATGGCTCTGGAAATTTATCCATACGACGTCTGATAAGCTCTTTAGCTTTGGCAATCCATTCTGGTGTCGCAGTGACCTCTGTTGGATATTGAGCGGACTTGAGTTTTTCTTCGGCTCCTTTAATCGCCTTATCCGCATCTTTTACGAGACCCTCTTTTACGGTCTTTTCGGCTTCTTTGTTGGCTTTGTTTTGTCGTTCTTGTACTTTTTTAGCTTCACGCGTTTTGTCGTTTTCTTTTACTTTTTCAAGCTCGGCTTCTGCGTTGCGTTTAGCTTGGTCTTTCATAAGTACGTCTTTATCAGCGTCATCTTTTTCTTTTTGAGCTTTGTTTTTCGCAGCTGGGTCAAAGTCATCTGTCGCGTCTTTTAACTCTCTATCAGCTTTTTCAACACCTGTACGAGCCTTATTAAGCTCGTCTTGGGCTCGTTTAGCATCATCAGACTTGTTACCAACTTGGTCGGCCTTATTCTTGGCATTAGCTTCTTTGTCGGCTTTAGCTTCTTCTTTAGCGGCAACATCTTGGGTTTCCGTTTGGATTTTTTCTGGTGTAGCTTCCTTTGCTTTTTCAAGGTCTTTTTCAAGCGCTTCTTTTTCAGCTTTTTTGGTATTTTTTTCGTTTTGAGCCTTATTGAGCTCATCTTGAGCTTTACTAGCATCTTTGGTTTTCTGGTCAGCATCTTTAGCGGTGTCAATGACACGTTTCTCAGCATTAGATAAGTCTTTGTCTGTGACCTTATTGTTTGTAATAGCGTTGACCGTGTTTTCAGTTGGCGCTTCACTAGCAAATACTGTTTGAGTAGTTGTTACTACTCCTAAACCAGCCACTGTAGCAGTTGTCATAATTAGGGACTTTTTCATCCTTATCTCCTTTACTTTTGATTGACTTGATTATACAGTAAATAATCCCCTTTTTGGAACTTTCCATTGAAAACAGTATAATTTTATTCCTTATCTTGAGTTTTAAACAAAAATCTACTAAAAACAGTAGATTTTTTCAAAATTATAAAAATTTAAGTTATAATAAAATAAATCAAGACTAAGGAGACTATCATGGAACCGAAACACTATGGAGAAATCATTCAAAAGATCCGTCAAGATCGTAATATGACCCTCAAAGAGGCTGCTGGAGATGCTATTACTCCCAATAACCTCAGTCGCTTTGAAAAAGGATTAACTTCTATCAAAGTCGATACTTTTTTTGAAATTTTGAGCAGATTTAATTTAGATGGGGAAGACTTTATAGAAGTTTTACATATTCAGTACGAGTCAGCCCAAAGAGTAAAACAAATTCTAAATGCATTGTCTAAAAATGATAGAACAAAAGCTAGACAAATACTAGGAAAGAAAAGTGAGTGGGAAAATCTCATAGACTATTACTCACTAAAATTAGTCATTTTAAGTTTAGAAAATAAATTGGATGAATTGACTCCTGATCAAGTAGAAGCTATTAATTACTTGCTCAACTATATATTTAGTATTGATACTCTTTATCTTCGTGATTTTACTATTATTGAAATTCTTTTATTATTTAAGACTCAATGTTTTGAGTTAAAATTCCTTGAATACCTCGAAAAGCTAATTGTCAAAGGATTAGAAGAAACTAAGCATAGAACTGAGCGTTTTTCTCGCAGATATGTTACAACTGGAAGCCTTTTAGTTAGAACATATTCTCACTATGGATACTACGATAAAGCAGAGAAGCTCATCTATAAGTTGAAAATCATAATATCTGAAGAATTCTATCAAGAATATTCAGCATTTCACCTATTTCATTTGAATATGTATGAAGTTTACAATCTACTTCGACAAAATAACCCAAAGGGTATTGAACGAGCTAATATTCTTCTTCATTACATGGATTCCCAAAACAACCTCTTCCCACTAGCATGGCTGTTTGAAACTAAAAACATATTCGTCCAAGAAGTTAAACGACTAAATAAAACTGGCATTCCATTCCCTACAGAAGATGAGAAATAACTAACAACATCAGTCTAGAGCAAAATGTTTTTATACTCAATGAAAATCAAAGAGCAAACTAGGAAGCTAGCCGCAGGTTGCTCAAAACACCGTTTTGAGGTTGTAGATAAGACTGACGAAGGCAGTAACCTTATACCTACGGCAAGGCGAAGCTGACGTGGTTTGAAGAGATTTTCGAAGAGTATTAACTTCAAAGCACCAAAGTCACTTTAGACTCTGGTGCTTTTTTGACTTTATTTTAAAGGAAAAACTCACCAAGCCGAGTTGATGAGTCCTTAATCTATTTTCTAAATTTCCACTGGCTATAAATCCCGAAACCGATAATCCAGATAGCTGATCCGATTGCTCCTACAAATGTAGACTCTTGTAAAAAGAGGGTTACAAAGACAAAGGCAAAGAAGAGCATGGTTAAAGGATTTAGGAAACGATAATGGGGCATGAGATAACCATCTGCCATAAAGTCTGGTGACTTGCGGTATTTAAGGTGAGCCACCATAATCAAGATATAAATGGCGATATAGACACCTGATGATGATGCCGTAATCAAGGCAAAGGCATCCGAAACACTTGGCAAGACATTAATAAAGGCTGCTAGGGCAATCAAGATTGCTGAAGCAATGATGGCATTTTGTGGTACGTTATGGCGAGAAAGAGTATCCGCCTTGATTGCTTTTAGGAATGAATTTGGCGAATCATGGGCAATCTGATACAAATGACGACCTGTTGAATAAAGGGTTGAGTTAAGGGCAGAAGCTGCTGATGTCAAAACGACGAAGTTAATTAAGGCCGCTGCCCACTTGATACCTGCCAATTCAAATACTGTTACAAAAGGTGAATCAGCAGAAGCAAGTTCACGCCATGGAATGATAGCCATGATGGCTAAGAGGGCACCACCGTAGAAAAAGGCGATACGCAAAGGAATTTCCTTAACGGCTTTTGGTAAGACCTGACGTGGATTTTTTGTTTCTGAAGTCGTTACCCCAATAAACTCAATCATGAGGTAGGCAAAGAACACCATCTGGAAAGCCATAACAAAGTTCACTCCACCATTAGGGAAGAGGGAGAAATTGTCGGCGATATTAGCTAAACTTGCTACTCCATGAGGTGTCTTAAATCCTGTCAAGACCATAAAGATCCCTGTGGCAATCATGGCTAAAATAGCCACAATCTTGACCATAGCAAACCAAAACTCGACTTCCCCAAAGAGCTTAACCGCGATCAGATTGACCAAGGCTAAAATGGTCAAAAATCCAATCTCAATCATCCAACTGGGCCAGCTAGGGAACCAGAACTGAACATAGTGAGAGATAGCAGTGATTTCCGCCATACCGATAAAAACAACGGATAGCCAGTAAGACCAGACTGAGAAATAGCCCCAGCCCTTACCCAAATGGCGCGTGATAAAGTTGATAAAGGTATGTTGCTCAGGGTCTTGGTAGAGCATTTCCCCAACTGCACGCATCATGAGGAACATAAAAGCCCCAGTAATCATATAAATCAGTACAATGGAAGGACCTGTTAGGCTGATAGAGCGACCTGCTCCCAAAAAGAGTCCTGTTCCGATTGTTCCAGCAATGGCCATAACCTGCACATGACGATTGGTCAGACCACGCTCCATCTTATTTTTTTTCTTCTTTGAACTCATATCGTCTCCAATTCAATTTAAAATGGAAAAAGGAGTGAGTGAAGCGCATCGCCTCCCCACCCCTTTTTTCTGTTTTTAGGCTGTTTTTTCAACCTTCAAGATTTTTACATCATAGCTACCAACAGGTGTTTCAATGGTTGCTGTGTCACCTGTTTTCTTGCCAATCAAGGCTTGTCCAATTGGGCTTTCATTTGAAACCTTACCTGCAAAGGCATCCGCACCCGCTGAACCTACGATAATATAAACTTCTTCTTCATCCTCACCAATTTCTTGGATAGTGACTGTTTTACCAATCGCTACTTCGTCTTGGGCAACTGAGTCGCTATTGACGATTTCAGCATAGCGAATTTTTGTTTCCAAGCTAGAGATTTGCCCTTCGACAAAGGCTTGTTCATCCTTAGCTGCTTCGTATTCACTGTTTTCAGAAAGGTCACCGTATGAACGGGCAATCTTAATGCGTTCTACCACTTCTGGACGGCGAACCAATTTCAATTCTTCTAATTCTTTTTCAAGTTTTTCCTTTTCCGCAAGGGTCATAGGATATGTTTTTTCTGCCATTTTTCTCAACTTTCTTCTAATGATATTCTCTAAAGAAAATTATGTGAAGCATCACATGATTTTAGTTTGTTTGGTTTAATTTGCTGTTGACATGTTCAGCGACATTACGATCATGCTCCTCCTGAGTAGCAGCATAATAGACCTTGCCATCTGTAACATTAGCTACAAAGTATAAGTTATCACTCTTAGTCTGATTAATACTTGCCTCGATGGCATCCAAACTTGGACTATCTACTGGGCCTGGCATCAAACCAGCTTTCGTATAAACATTATACGGTGAATTAATTGTCGTATCAATTCCAGCATCATCAGCAAGACTAATCTTCTGACCAAGTTTGCCTTGGGCATACAAGATGGCAATATTGCTTTGAAGTGGCATACCAAGATTCAAGCGATTGTAGAAGACACCTGCAATCAACTTACGATCTTCAGTCTTAGCACCTTCTTTTTCAACAAGTGACGCAATTGTTAGCAATTCATTGACTGTCAAGTTTTTAGACTTGATTGCACTATAATGAGGCGCCAAAGTCTTGTCCATAGCTGCCAGCATCTCATCAATCAAGCTTTCAATAGTTGTGCTTTCCTTGATAGAGTAAGTCGCTGGGAAGAGGAAACCTTCTAAACGATAACGAACTCCACTTTCTTTCGTTGGCAAGCTTTCAAGTAGACTAGGATATTTGGCAACTTCTTGGCTGATAAAGTTCTCATCTTGAACTTTTGCCAGAAAGGCATCAGCTGTCAAAGGCTCTTTGAATTCACCTTGCAATTGACCTACTGCTTGTGCAATTTGATCAATCGTATAACCTTCTGGAATTGTTAAATTCGCAAGCGCAGGTTCTTGAGCTTCAGCTGTTCCACCTTTTTGTAGTTCGTGGATGATATCTTCTGTACTCATGCTCTTTTGCAAATTGTAATAGCCAGATTTCAAATCTGAATAATTTTTATATTTTGCATAAAAAGCAAAAATCACTCCGTGTTTAATCAAGCCAGACTTTTCAAGAGTTGAACCAATTGTTTGAACATTAGCTCCTTCTGGGATTTGCACTGTCACATATTGTTTAGATGAAGCATCCACAGGCTTCAAAGACGACTGAACATACTGATAACCGAAGTAACCACCTGCTGAAATCAAGCCTAGGAAAATCAGCAGAGAAATGAAGAAGGCCTTGAATCCTGATTTTTTCTTCTTAGTAGGCTGAACTGTCTCACGACGGCTACGACGTGGAGTTGCAGGCATTTCTTCTACAGCTTTCTTTTCCACTACTGGTTTTGAAGTAGGAACTTCTCTTTTTACCTCTCTCTGACCTTCTGTCTTATAAGAAACAGCTACCCTTGTTGGAATTTCATTAAATTCCTTCTCTACGTTTCTAGGACTAACAGGTCCTGGAGTTGGTCTTGATACTCCTTCCGCTGATGGAGTAGAAGGTCCTTCTTGACTCGGGTGACTAGGAGTAAGTGGAGCTTGTCTTGCAGCCTCTTCTGCTGGAGAAGAAGGAACATCTTGACTTGGATGGCTTGGAACAGTAAGAGTTTCTCTTTTTATCTCATCTGATGGAGAAGCTGGTAAATCTTGGCTGGGGTGAGTCGGCACGGTAGGAGCGTTTCTCATAATATCCTCTACAGCTGATAGAGAATCTTCCATCAAATCTTCTATTGACTGATCATTTTTAGAAGAAAGTTGGGGTTTTATTGAAGCTAAATTAACTTCTTCCTGATCTTCTTCATGTTTTTTAACTCGTTCTAAATCACGTAAAATCTGCTCTTTAAAGCTTAATTTTTCGTCTTCTCTTGATTTTTCACTCAAAAGTTTTTCCTCCTCGTTGACAATCCATAATATTATATCTTAAAAACGAAAGAAAAGCAACCTAGCATGCTTTTCTAGCCTATTTTTTAGCTTCCCAGACCATATCATACCAGGTTTCCCCTGCAAAGGTTAACTGAGACAGACCTTCATTGACAAATCCATGTCTTTCATAGTAGGCGATGAGATAGTCATGACAGGTTAAATTAATACCTTCTCTTTCGTTGGTAAGAGCCAGGTCTTTCAAGGCTGTTAGCAATTTCTGACCAAGTCCAAGTCCCTGTGCTTCCTTGGCAATAGACAGACAGGTGACAGAGATATAGCCACCAGGCTCATGACCATAGTCTTCTATCTCTTCTGTAAAAGACTGGTCTTGCAGATGGCGTTGGGGGCCAACTGGTCCTTCTATATACCCAATAATCTTACCCTCTTTTTCTGCAACCAGAAAAGAGGTCTGAATTTCTCGCAAATGCGCCTCAAAAACAGAGCGAGGAATGGCTTCTTCAATCGAGAAATTTTCTAGTTCAATCTCAACGATACGATCCAAATCTTCTAATCTTGCTTTCCTAATTTCCATTTTGCCTCCTAAAAAAAGAGATTAAACCAAATCATACTAAAACCCTGGCTAGTTGCATAAAGCGAGGTTTCTTCATCAATAAAACCGTTCATTTCAAAATAGGAAAGCAACTCTTCCGGACTCTTCAAACGAATCCCTTTGTACTCCAGCTCAACTGCCACCTCTTTCAAAGCCGCAAGAAGAAGCGTTCCCAAGCCCTGTCTCTGATGGTCAGTATCAATGACTAAAGAATGTATTTCTAGACATTTCGGATTATGTGGATAAGGACCACCTAGAACATAGCCCAACAGCTGATTTTCATCCCTAGCTAGAAGAAAGGTATCCGCATACTTACGGATACTTTCTTCTAAAATATGGGAAGGTTGCTGCTTTTCAGCTGGAAAAGATGAAGCCTGGAGTGCCTCTATCTCAGCCAAATCAGACTTACTCGCCTGAATGATCTTAATTGGAATTTCCATGGGAAAATCCTATTGAACATTGCTTGTCAAGTTAGACAAGAGTCGCTCAAATGAGTATTCATAGGTTTGGATATCTCCTGCTCCCATAAAGACATAGACAGCATTATCATGGTCTAGGAGTGGAGAAACATTTTCAACAGTGATAACTTGGTGTTTCTTATTGATTTTATTGGCTAGGTCTTCTACCTTAACATCACCATGATCTACTTCACGCGCAGATCCATAAATTTGTGCTAGATAAACGGCATCCGCTTGGTTCAAAGCGTGGGCAAATTCGTCCAACAAAGCAATGGTTCTGGTAAAAGTATGAGGTTGGAAGACTGCTACAATTTCCTTGCTTGGGTATTTCTGACGAGCTGCATCCAAGGTCGCAATGATTTCTGTTGGATGGTGGGCAAAGTCATCGATAATCACTGTATCATTGACAATTTTCTCAGTGAAACGACGCTTAACACCGGCAAATGTTTTCAAGTGCTCACGCACCAAGTTCAAATCAAATCCTGCTGTGTAAAGCAATCCGATAACGGCTGTCGCATTCATGATATTGTGACGACCAAAGGTTGGGATGTGGAATTGACCCAATTCTTGTCCACGGAAGTGAACTGTGAAGGTTGAACCAGTTGTTGAACGAAGAAGATCGCTAGCTACAAAGTCATTACCTTCCGCTTCAAAACCATAATAATAAATCGGAGCATTGGCTGTAATTTTACGCAATTCTGCATCTTCACCATAGACAAAAAGACCCTTGGTAATTTGTTTAGCATAGTCATTAAAGGCATTGAAAACATCCTCTAGACTTGTGAAGTAGTCTGGATGGTCAAAGTCAATGTTGGTGATAATAGAGTATTCTGGATGGTAAGGCATAAAGTGACGCTCATATTCGTCAGATTCAAAGACAAAATATTTGGCATTGGCCGAACCACGACCTGTTCCATCCCCAATCAAGAAGCTAGTGTCTGTGATGTGAGACAAGACGTGAGACAACATACCCGTCGTTGAAGTTTTTCCATGCGCTCCTGCTACCCCCATGCTAACAAAGTCACGCATAAAGCTACCTAGGAACTCATGGTAACGTTTGTAGCTGATACCATTTTGGTCTGCATAGGCAATTTCGACGTTGTTATCTGGACGGAATGCATTTCCAGCGATAATTTCCATATCACCGTCTAGATTCTTTTCATCAAAAGGAAGAATGGTAATTCCTGCCTGCTCAAGACCACGTTGAGTGAAGTAGTACTTTTCAACATCTGATCCCTGTACCTTGTGCCCCATTTGGTGCAACATCAAGGCCAAGGCACTCATCCCTGATCCCTTAATTCCGATAAAATGATATGTCTTTGACATGTTTCCTCCCCTATTCTGTAATTCTGGTCAGATTCAACTCTTGGGCAACCCGACGTTCTTGTTCTGTTTGTTTACTTTTTTTATTGTAGATTTGGCTCTTCTTTAGAAAATCATAGTTATTTTTCTTTGGAGCGGGTGCTGACACTTCTTCATTCTTAGTAGGTATAGAATGAACTTCTTCCGCCAAGATATAATGAGACTGAGTCAATTTTTGACTATATTTGACAAATTCACCAGGATTTTCCTTTTGGAAAGGCGCGGTAGGTTGATTGCCCTTTCTAACTAGACTTGGCTGAGAATGGCGTCTTGTAGGAGTGATGTCCTTAGTAAGATAGCTTGCCGAGCGTTTCTTTTTCAAATCTGCACGTGCTTCTTCACGCGCCACCTCCGCATAGCTCTTTCCTTCTTTTTTTACCCCTAAAGGAGCCTTTTTAGTTTTCTCTACTTGCTTTTCAATCGGTTTGACTGGTGTTTCTTCAGCAATAGGAGCCCATTCTAAATAATTTTTATCTCGATACTCACCCTTGATATTACTGATCAGATCAGACTCATCATAGAGATTCATGACTGGCATTTCAGTCAACATGACCTCGTCATCTGACACCAATGGAAATCGTTCTTGTTTCATTTTCTATTTCCTTTCAACACTTCATTATAGCGTATTGTCTTGATTTTTCAAGTGCTGACTTCAGAAATTCCCAAAATTTCTCTAATTTCTGCTAGGGTCAGGCTGCCACGTGACTCTGTTCCGTCCAATACTTGTGACACCAAATGTTTCTTTTGTTCTTGGAGTTCCTGAATTTTTTCTTCGATAGTTCCTTTAGTTACCAAGCGATAGACCTCAACCATTTCCTCTTGTCCCATCCGATGGGCACGGCCAATGGCTTGCGCTTCCACCGCAGGATTCCACCAAAGGTCAACCAAAATAACCGTATCAGCACCTGTCAGGTTCAGACCGACCCCACCTGCCTTGAGGGAAATCAGAAAGGCATCTCGTTCCCCTTGGTTAAAGGCCTTGGTCATGTCTTGTCTTTCCTTGGCTGGGGTCGAACCTGTAATTTTAAAGGAAGTCAAGCCCAAGTCTGGCAGTTCTTGTTCAATTTTTTCCAACATTCCCTTGAACTGAGAGAAAATCAAGACACGGTGTCCGCCGTCTGCCACCTGTAGCAGCAGGTCTCGGAGACTATCTAGTTTGCCGCTGGCTCCCTGATAATCTTCCATAAAGAGGGCAGGGGTGTCACAGATTTGACGCAAGCGCATCAGACCAGACAAGATTTCCACTCGACTACGCTGAAATTCCTGATCTGACACCTGAGCCAATCTATCTCTCATCTGTTGCAACTGGGCTAGGTAGATAGCCTTTTGCTGGTCTTCCAGTTCATTTTTATAAACCACTTCAATCAAGTCTGGCAATTCAGTCAGCACTTCTTCTTTCTTGCGTCGCATCACGAAAGGCTTGATAAACTGAGCCACGCGCTCAGCTGGCAATTTCATAAATTCTTTCTTGCTTGGCAAAAGTCCTGGCATGACGATTTGGAAAATAGACCACAGCTCACCTAGATGGTTTTCAATAGGAGTCCCTGACAAGGCAAAGACTGACGGCACCACAAACTGTCTCAAGGTCTGAGCTATCTTAGTCTGGGCATTTTTCATGACCTGAGCCTCATCTAAGAAAAGGAAGTCAAAGGCCATCCCCTGATAAAGCTCACTGTCCTGACGGAAAGTAGCATAACTCGTCACATAAATTTGATGGCTCTCGACAAGAATCTCTTCTCGACCAGATTTCAAGCCATGAACAACAGCCACATCCAACTGTGGAGCAAATTTCTGAAATTCATCTGCCCAGTTGTAGATTAAACCTGACGGTGCTAAAATCAAAACCCGACTTTCTTTTGTCACTTGACTGGTCAAAAAAGCAATGGTCTGCAGGGTTTTACCAAGTCCCATATCATCAGCCAAAATTCCACCAAAACCATAATGATGGAGCATTTGCAGCCAGCCGATTCCCTTTTCCTGATAATCTCGCAAGTCAGCCTGAACCTGAGTTGCCTGTCGAGGAAAATCCTCTGGATGTGTCAAATCGTGGGCCAGATTCTGGAATTCTTGTGAAAAAGAAACACGGTCACGCCCTTCAAAGAGATGAGCTAAACTGTAGGCCAAGGATTTTCGAGCCTGCAAGGCCCCATCTTTTAATTCAAATTGTCCTAGTTCCTGTAGATTTTGGCGAATTTTCTTGGTTTCTTCATCGAAAAAGTAGACTTGATTGGACGAATCAATGTAAAAATCCTTGTTGGCAACCAAAGCCTGCATGGCTTGGTCAATTTCCTCTTGGGCAATATCTTGAAAATCAAACTGGATTTCCAAGAGGCCTCCCTTGGACGCAATCTGCACTTGGGGGCTCGCTAGGTTATAGAGTTCTTCTAACTTGTCTGATAGGTCAACATTCCCGAGTTTTTCAAAGACTGGAATGATTTCATGGAAGAAATGATAGATAGACTCCGCTTTTAGGGCCTGACGCCAAGATTGAAAGTCTGCTTCAAATCCCGCTACCAAACAGGCTTGGAAAACTCTTTCTTCTAAGTCATCATCACTCGAAAATGGTAATTCTTCCAGCTCTTGTCGGCTAGATACCTGTCTATTTCCATAATCAAACTGGATTTCTAGACGAATTCGATTATCCTCTTCCCTATCAAAGTAAAAAGAGGGCGCAAAGGATTTGATTTGTAGACGTTCTGGAGCTGAAACGGTCCCCATTTGGCTAAAAAGAGTTAAACAAGAAGCCAACTTATCTCGATCACTACTATCAAATTGTAGGTATTTCTTTCCATACTGATCCAAAGGCAGTGCTTTGATTTCTTTGAGAAGACGCGTCTGCTGATCGGTTAGAAAATAAACCTGTCCTTTATGAAACAGCACAGCTCCTTGATAAAAGACATTGACCCTGGGGCTCTCGCTGATTTCCATTTCAAAATAATCCGAGTATTCTGTTACTGTAAAGGCAAATAAATTAGCATCAGCATGCATATCCTGAAAAAAGAAAACCTGATAGCTATCCACTTGATGGTCAAATTGAAAATGGGGCAAGGCCATCAGTAAATTCACACCCTGCTCAAAAAAGGTCAGAGGAAAAAAGAGGTGCCGTCCTTGATTTTGGAAAAAGAGGTCTGGAGCCTGTCCTTCCTCCATCAGTCCACGCAAGAAAGTCAGAAGCTCTTGGCTGGCCTCATCAAAGGATTCCCAAGACAAGGACTCCTCATAGACCTTGCCAATCATATACGACTTTCTCTGCTCGACAACTTTTAAAAAGAGTGGGATATCCCGAATGACATAGTATTTTTGACTATTGATTTGCCCGATTCTCAAGGTCCACAAGATATGATTGGTTCCTGCTTCCACCTGCCCCACAGCCGATAATTCATATG
The DNA here is from genome assembly GCF_051106265.1 of Streptococcus sp. KHUD_015. Classification (GTDB taxonomy): domain Bacteria; phylum Bacillota; class Bacilli; order Lactobacillales; family Streptococcaceae; genus Streptococcus. Next base: position 633,321 of record NZ_CP193665.1, on the reverse strand, counting down.
CTCGGTCTGGGCTTGGAGACAAGATTCGATCTAAAAATTTGCCACCCAAGGTCACCTTGGTTTCAACGGCTTCTTTTTCCTCATGACCTTCTTCCAGACTCTGCAAGATTTCCTGACCACGCTCATCATTTTTAAGAAAATGCTCCAACGCTGCCAAATGCACACAGTAGCCCCTCTTTTGGAAAAAATCGCAAGCACAAAAAACCAAATCATCCTCTAAACTATAGCGCAGTTCTTCTTCTGCAACGCGAGCGTAGAGCCGATTATTCTTTTCCTTGATGATGTCAACTTTACCAGTTTCATAAAGGGCAACGCCTTCGATACGGATTTTCCCGGGAATCAATTTAGCCATATTTTTACCTGTACCTTATCTTTTCATTATACCATATTCCCTACGAAAATAGCCTCCTAGGAAGACTTTTCTCCTAAAAGGCTGGATTTTTAAAGTTTAGCAAAAGTTGTCACAATCCGCTGACAAACTTCTTGCAGCAGAGATTTAGGCATGGCTACATTGAGGCGAGCATGGAGACTTCCTTCCTCCCCAAAATCCAAACCACGATTGAGGATAACCTTGGCTTCATTTCTCAACAGCTCTTGCAATCTTTCATCAGTCAGGTCATAGGCTGAAAAATCAAGCCAAATCAAGTAGGTTCCTTGCGGTTTCATGACTTTGATTTTTGTCTCTTTTCCAAATAAATCTACCACATAATTAATATGGTCTTCAAAGACTTGCTTGAGTTCCTCTAGCCAATCCTTCCCATAGCGATAAGCAGCTTCTGTCGCCAAATAGCCCAAACCTGAAATTTCATGCTGGTTATTGGCCAACTGGCGTTTCTGGTAAGCCACTCTCAATTTCGGATTTTCAATGACGGCATAGGAATTTTTTGTCCCAGCAATATTAAAGGTTTTAGTGGCACTGCTCAAGACAATTGCAAATTCTTTGAAGGCAGGATTGATGGTATTGAAGGAATGGTGCTTATGACCAAAGAGGGCCAAATCTTGGTGAATTTCATCTGAAACTAGCAAAACACCGTGTTTTTGGCAGAGTTGGCCAATCTTCTCCAACACTTCTTTTTCCCAAACACGTCCACCAGGATTGTGAGGATTGCAAAGAATATAGAGTTTGACCTCCTCTTCCACCAAATCCTTTTCAAGTCGGTCAAAGTCAATCTCAAACAGACCATCCTTTTCCACCAAAGAATTGGTAATCAATCTACGATTGTTCAACTTGACACTGCGAGCAAAGGGTGGATAGACAGGTGTGTTAATCAGAACCGCTTCACCTTCTTTTGTAAAGGCTTGAATAGCTGTTGAGATGGCTGGTACCACACCCTCGATAAAGACAAGGGCCTCTTTATCAAAGTGGTAACCGTGTTGTGTAGCTTCCCACTTTTGAACTTCCTTGATTAACTCTTCACTGGCATAAGTATAACCATAAACCAGTTGATCAGCGTAAGTTTGCACGGCTTGGCGGATTTCAGGCAAGACTACAAAGTCCATATCCGCTATCCAAGCTGGCAAGACTTCACTATCCGTTTCTGCCTCTTTCCATTTATAGGTATGGTGGCCTAAACGATTGGGCAGGCTTGTAAAATCATATTTTCCCATCTTTTTCTTATCCTTCCAAGGCTTGGCGCAAATCTGCAATCAAATCTCTAGCATCCTCAATCCCAATCGACAAGCGCAAGAGGTCATCTGTCAAACCATAAGAATGGCGCACTTCTGCTGGAATATCAGCATGAGTTTGCGTCGTTGGATAAGTAATGAGACTTTCCACCCCACCCAAACTTTCTGCAAAAGAGAAGACCTTGAGGCTGTTCAAGATATGCGGAATGCGTGTTTCATCCGCTACTTTAAAGGAAATCATGCCTCCACGACCAGTGTAGAGAACTTCCTTAACTGCTGGAGAATCTTTCAAAAAGGCAACCACTTCTTGGGCATTAGCTGTTGAGCGCTCCATACGAAGAGACAAGGTCTTGAGACCACGAATCAATTGATAACTGTCAAATGGAGACAAGACTGCCCCTGTCGTATTGAGATTGTAAAAGAGTTTCTCGTATAGTTCTAAACTATTTGTCACAACCACTCCAGCCAAGACATCATTGTGGCCTGCTAGATACTTGGTTGCTGAATGAAGAACGATATCCGCTCCATCTTCAATCGGGCGTTGGTAGATAGGGCTGTAAAAGGTATTGTCCACCACCACTTTGGCACCCTTAGCATGAGCCAATTTTGCTAGTTTTTCTATGTCAAATTCCAACATCAAGGGGTTGGTTGGGGTTTCGATATAGAGAACATCTACATCATTTTCCAGCTCAGCAATCAACTCTTCTTCTGTATTGGCATAGGTAAAATGGAAACGGCCTTCCTGCTCCACTTGATTGAACCAGCGGAAAGAACCTCCATAAAGGTCACGGACCGCCAAGACCTTACTTCCTACCGGAAAGACGCTAAAGGCCAGTACAATAGCTGACATACCTGAGCTAGTCGCTAGAGCATAGTCCGCTGACTCAATAGCCGCCAAGACTTCTTCCGCCTTACTGCGAGTTGGGTTTTTAGTGCGCGTATAGTCAAACCCAGTAGATTGACCAAACTCTGGATGCTGATAAGTCGTTGAAAAATGAATCGGTGTCACCAAAGCTCCTGTCGCTTCATCTGACTTAATACCCGCCTGGGCCAAAATTGTGTTAATGTGTAATTCCTTGCTCATACAATACCTCCAAATCTATAGTAACTATTGTACCACTTATTTTCATCAACTCATTTTCTTCTTTTCAAGAGCTAGTTATAGTTTCAAACTATATAAAAAACGACAGCTTCTTTGAAACCATCGTTTTTTCTTGAAAAATCCTTATTTGACATGTTTTGCCAATTCTTCTTGAGCTTTTTTATTGGATTCTTCTTTTTCTTTCAGCCATTTTTCTTTGGCTTTTTCATATTCGTCTTTTGTGACTGTCTTATCTTGTACTTTGAGGTATTTATATGATTCAATACCTTTATTACCAGCTAATGAATATGGTTCTGAGAAAGGAACAGTTTTTCTCAATACTGGTGTTCCACCCTTAGAAACATTTGGAATTGCTAAAGCGCTATCTACCAACCACGCTTGGATCTCAGCATACTTTTCATAGCGTTTTACAAGATCTTGTTCCTTATTTGCTTCTTCCAACATTTGAGTGTAGAGATCCAGTCCAACAGCCTTGGTCTTGTCATTGGCTTCACCTGGCTCTAAACCTAGATTTTGCAACAAACCACCAGAATTAATGTTTAAGACATCAAGGTAGGTTGAAGGATCTTGATAATCAGGACCCCAACCACCGTTGTAAAGATCATAATCCTTCTGAGCTGCGGTCTGAGCCAAATAGCTTGTATTGTCATAATCTTCAGTAGTGAGTTGTTGAATATCAATTACAACGTTCTCTGCACCTAAGGCTGCTTCAATAGATTGCTTCATAGAATTTGCCTCTTGAACACCCTTTTTAGCAGCTTGGTCAACTGTCATATCCAAGTGGATAGGGAATTGGACTCCTTTTGTTTGGAGTTCTTTCTTAGCTTCTGCAAATTTAGCCTTGGCTTTTTCTGGATTGTAGTATGGATCCTGGGCATCTGCAAAGTTGATTCCTTGCCATTCCTTGCCATAATTCACCATCTTAGAAGCCACTACTTCACCAAAGTCTTTTCCATTGATACTTACGAAGTTTGGAGGAACGACTAGGTTACGTAAAATCTTAGTTGCACCATCCTCTCCCTGAGATTGAGCCCCGTAAGCTGTACGATCATAGGCAAAGTTAATGGCTTGACGGAAGTTTTTATTAAGAACCGCTTCCTGAGTCGATTTCTTTTCAGCATCACTTGTCTTGGAAGTAAATTTATAAGATTTTCTATCCAGGTTAAAGTTTAAGAAATAAGATGTAGCATCTTGCAAGCTATAGATGATATTATCCTTATTCTTCTCTTTAATCCCTTCAAAACTTGAACTATTTGGATAGAGACGAGCGTAACTATAGGCTCCCTCTACATAGTTACGAGCCAGTGCATCTTGGTCACTACCATCATAATAGGCCAATTTCACATCATCTACAAAGACATTTTTAGCATCCCAGTAGTTAGGATTTTTCTTGAATTCGATGACAGATTTTGAAACAAAGGATTTCATCAAGAAAGGTCCATTGTACAAAATGCTAGATGGGTCTACCTTACCAAAATCATCCCCTTTTGATTTCAAGAAATCTGCATTGACTGGGAAGAGAATAGTTGAGGTTGTTTTTGAGTTCCAGTAAGATTCTGGTCGTGTCAAGGTATATTGAACTGTCTGGTCATCGAGAGCCTTAACTCCGACAGTTGAAAAGTCTGTTGTTTTACCAGTGATATAGTCATCTAAACCAGCAACGGATTCTTGCACTAAGTACAAGGCTTCTGATTTTTTATCAGCCGCATATTTCAAACCAGTGACAAAATCTTGGGCGGTTACAGGTGCGTATTCTTCCCCATCTGCAGTGTACCATTTAGCATCTTTACGCAGTTTGTAGGTATAGGTCAAACCATCTTGAGAAACACTCCAATCCTCTGCCAAGGATGGGATATAGTTCCCATACTGGTCATTTTCCATTAGACCATCTACTAAATTAACCACGATATCATTGGTTGTTGCACGGTTTTCTGCTAGATAGTTCAAACTTGATGGATCACTTACGTAAACATAGTTATATGTTTTTGACCCTGTGCTAGAATTTCCACATGCACTTAATAAAATACCTGCACTTAACACTACACCTGCAAGTGCTGCATACTTGGCTTTAGACTTTTTCATCTCCAGAACCTCCTGATTTAAATATTTGTCTTATTATACAACTTGAGTTTTATTTAGTCAATAGTTTTTTAAGTAAAAATTAAGAAAAATTAAATTACTATCTACAAACTTTAGTTATTATTCTACAAATTAATAAAAAAGAGAATAATTCAAGCATTTCATGGTAGAAACGTTCAAATTATCCCTTTTATTTATAAATGTTTTTTAAGTTAACTTTAATTTGATTCGTAAGCGATCTGCTTGGGCTTTTCCAATCACCTTATCCAACAAATGGGTACGGAGACTCAAGAATCCATAAACACCGCCACCCATGGCACCAACAAGGGCTACGTATAGGAAACTCCACAAACGTCCACTTGGTTGGAAGACAAATCCTAAAATCCACTGCAATGTCCCAACTACTAGAAACATGAAAAGAGTTAACAAACTGATTAAAATGGTTCTCTTCAAAATCACCTTACGCTTAACACCAGTTACTTGACAAATGTCCCGATACATCAAGACATTAGGAATAATGAGACCGATTGTAGTGGAAATCAAAGGTCCGTAACTGTGGAAGAGAGCGATTGTTGGAAGTTGCAAGACTAGCTTGGCAATGGAACCATAGATAAAATAGAGAACTGCCTTGCGATTGTGGAACATGGCCTGAAGCATGGGAGACAAGACCATGTACAAGCCTAAAATAGTAGACTGCAAAACTGCAAAGACAAACAAGCCCATGGCCAAACTATCTGGCTTGCCATAGAAGACTGTATAAAGAGGTTCTCCGACCATGACCACTCCAACCGTTGCTGGTATCAGGAATACGAAAAGCATGGTGATGCTATCCTGAACTAGACGAGAAGCCGCCTTCAAGTCCCCCTTGACATAGTTTTCAGTCAAAAGCGGCAAACCGACACTCCCAATCGAAACCCCAACAGAAATCAAAATCATAGTAATTTTATTAGGATTGGCTGAGAAATAAGAAAACATGACAACCAAGTCCTCGTTGCTGTAGTTGGTAAACCAACTCATACTATTAATAAAGGTCATCTGGTCCAAGATTTGGAAAAGCTGGATGGCAGACCCTGTCAGGATAAAAGGAATGGCTTCCTTAATGGTATCGACCAAGAGACGCTTACTATTAATCTTATCCCCTGTTTCAAGAACTCTTTTTAGTAAACCTTCTTTGGCAAGGAAATAGATCAAGACTGCAAAACTGGCTACCATTCCGACAAAAGCAGCAAATGTGGATTGGGTAACCGCTGCTAGGTAGTCTCCTGAACCGAGCTTCATAATGATAAAGGTAGCTAGGAGCATCCAGATAACACGAATGACCTGCTCAGCGATTTGGCTCATGGCATAAGGTTTCAGGTTATTCATTCCTTGGAAGAAACCTCGGATAACACTCATAGACGGGAAAATCAAAACCGCCCAAGCCAAGCTCTGCATGATTGGGATCAAGTCTTTGCCCACACCCGATAAGTCTGCTAGCCAAGGAGCAAAGAGATACAAGACTAGAGCAAAGACCAGACCTAGTCCCGTCATAAAGCCTAAAAAGCTCCGTATCAGGGCAAAGCTATGCTCCTCTTCTCTCATGGTATTGTATTTGGCAACTTGCTTAGCCACCGCAACAGGAATACCTGCTGTTGAAACCAGCAAGAACCAGGCATAGATATTGTAGCCCATGGTAAAGAGACCATTTGCTGTAGCTGCATAAGATCCCATCCAGATATACCAAGGGATAATATAAATAGCCCCGAGTAGGCGGCTGATAAAGTTACTAGCCGTTAACCAAGCAGTCCCCCGTAACATCTGGGCCTGCTGGTGATTGTTTTCGTGCGACATAGATTCCTCATTCAATTTTAATAACTAAGAAAAACTCCTTATCTTCCATTATAAACTTTTCCTTGTTACTTGTAAAATTCAGACTTAAGGTTTACAATAGAAAGTATGATTAAGATTGAAACCGTATTAGATATTTTAAAGAAAGATAGTCTCTTCCGCGAGATCATAGACCAAGGACACTACCACTACAACTATAGCAATGTTGTATTTGACGCTATCTGCTATGACAGCCGCAAGGCCAAAGAAAATAGTCTATTTTTCGTCAAGGGCGCTACCTTTAAGAAGGAATTTCTGCTTTCAGCCATCTCTCAAGGCCTCGGTTGGTATGTGTCTGAAGAAGACTATGAGGTTGGTATTCCTGCTATTATCGTCAGTGATATCAAGAAAGCCATGAGTTTAGTAGCTATGGAGTTTTATGACAATCCACAGGAAAAACTCAAACTCCTTGCCTTTACTGGTACTAAGGGTAAGACAACAGCAGCCTATTTCGCTTATAACATCTTATCTCAAGAGCATCGACCAGCTATGCTCTCTACCATGAATACAACTCTAGATGGCAAGACTTTCTTTAAGTCTGCATTGACAACCCCTGAGAGCATCGACCTCTTTGATATGATGAATCAGGCTGTGCAAAATGACCGTACCCACCTCATCATGGAGGTTTCCAGCCAAGCCTATCTAGTCAAACGTGTCTATGGACTAACCTTTGATGTGGGAGTTTTCCTCAATATCAGCCCAGACCATATCGGCCCGATTGAACACCCTAGCTTTGAAGACTACTTCTACCACAAACGTCTCTTGATGAAAAATAGCCGTGCAGTCATCATTAACAGTGACATGGATCACTTTTCTGTCTTGAAAGAACAAGTGGAACATCAAAACCATGACTTCTATGGTAGTCAGTCTGATAACCACATCGAGAATTCCAAAGCCTTTAGCTTTTCAACTACTGGTAAATTAACTGGAGAATATGACATCCAGTTAATTGGGCACTTCAACCAAGAAAATGCAGTTGCTGCTGGACTTGCTTGCCTCCGTCTCGGAGCTAGTCTTGAGGACATCAAAAAAGGAATCGCAGCAACCCGCGTTCCTGGTCGTATGGAAGTCCTCACCCAGAAAAATGGAGCCAAGGTCTTCATCGACTACGCCCACAATGGGGATAGTCTCAAAAAACTCATCAATGTGGTTGAAACTCATCAAACTGGAAAAATTGCTCTGGTTCTGGGTTCGACAGGAAATAAAGGAGAAAGCCGTCGTAAGGACTTTGGCCTCCTCCTTAATCAACATCCTGAGATTCAAGTCTTTCTGACTGCTGATGACCCCAACTATGAAGATCCAATGGCCATTGCAGATGAAATTAGTAGCTATATCAATCATCCTGTTGAAAAAATTGCGGATCGACAAGAAGCCATCAAGGCAGCGATGACTATCACAAGTCAAGAACTAGATGCAGTTATTATTGCTGGTAAGGGAGCCGATTGCTACCAAATCGTTCAAGGAAAGAAAGAAACCTATCCTGGAGATGCCGCCGTAGCAGAAAATTATTTATAAGGATCGTAAAAAAATCAAGGGAAACGAAACCCTTGATTTTTTCTATCTTTATTTAAAAGCGTTTTTCAAACCTTCAACGGCACCTTCTGCAGCATCTTTAGCATCTTCAACTACTTCTTTTGCCTTAGCAACTGTCTTTTCAACAGCTCCTTCAAGTTCTGTCTTGCTATCCCCAGTAACTTTACCAAATCCTTCTTTGATAGCGCCTGTTGCTTGTTCCAATTTGTTTTCAAGTGACATATGATTGTCTCCTTTAGTTTATTCCGATATGTGTTACCGGTTACATATAGTTTATACCGAATACTAAGGAAAGTCAAACAATGTGCTCAGAAACAAGAAATCACGCCAAGTAGAAAGTTAATCTTTCCTTATCAAAATCGATAGCCAACTCATACTTTCCATCTTCCTTTTGGACAATATAACCTAGGGCAACTAAACTGTCCACAAAGATATCACGGCGTTTCTGCATAAGCTGGTCTTTTTTGAGAAATTTCAACAAAAAAGTCGTCATATATTTGAGAGCATACTCAGGATTGACATCTCCCAAAATGTCATAAAGCTCCTGCTGTTTTTCTGTCAAAGGATACTGATGTTTGACCTTGTAGAAATAATTGGACAGGGTCATTTTTGATCTCGCAAAGTCCGTCTTTTCAACTAAAATAGCAGCATTGGTTTGATTTCGTAATTCCGTCTCAAAACACTGCTCCAACAAGGCTTGATATATCGGACTATCTTCGCTGACAAAAATCTCTTGGTCCAGTTCGAGACTATCAAGTGACTCCAGCATAGGAAGATTGAGGTAATAACGCTTATTTTCTCGTAGAATCAAGCCTGCCTTTATATACTCTTCCATGAGTTTGTCAACTGCTAGATCTGGAAATTGAGCCTTAATTTCCCGCAAAATCACATCATCATGCTGGTCCAGATAGCGGATTAATTCTCCAAAAAAAGGCTGTCTCGTCAAACGAGATGGATTAAAAATCTGAATCATGAAGATTCCTTTCTTTACATTCTAACAGAGGCGATGCTGCCAACTGACTAGGATTGGTCCCAGCTTGATTCAGAGGGACAGGCAAACCCAGTTCTCTATAATACTCTCTCCAAAAATCACTAATCTCCTGCTTCCCATCCCCAAATTTCATTGGAATAGTTTCAAAAATGGGGAAAATTTCTGCTATATACTGGGAACAGTAAAAACCAGCTCCATCTGGATAGAAAGAAGCATTGTAGGGTGCTCCTAGATGTTTTCAAGCTTTTTCCTTCACAGACTGGATATCCATTTCTGGGTAAACATAGAGGTCGTACAAGTGATTGGACTCAAAGAAGTCTGCAGGTTCTTGACAGACAACACCAGCCTGTCCACTAGCGTGGTAAATCATTCCACCCAAACAAATGGCAACATGGTTATAGTTGCCTATGGAAGTCTGGATGGCCTGTCCCATGTCTGACTCATCTCTCACAAAAATCATACTCTTCGAAAATCTCTTCAAACCACGTCAGCGTCGCCTTACCGTACTCAAGTACAGCTTACGGCTAGCTTCCTAGTTTGCTCTTTGATTTTCATTGAGTATCAAATCGCCATTTTCTAACATGCTTCACTCCTAGAAAAAAAGGAGCCGAAACTCCTTTCGATATAAGTCAAACTAGACTTTCCGATTTTGAACTGAAACCCAAAATCTTAAGCATTAAAGCTTTCTGTCAATTGAGGTACCACTTGTTTCTTACGTGAAACAGCACCAGCAAGGAAAGCATGATTGTTTTCAAGTTTGAAGTTGAAGGCTGCTTCAACCTTGTCCATGTTAGCACCAAGTGCTAGGATTTCTGAGTTTGAGTTGACGATATCTGTAATCATCAAGACAAAGTCAGAATAACCATTTGCTGCGTTAGCAGCTTGCATTGCAGCTTCAATTTCTGCTTGACGTTCCAAAACTTCAGCGATGTCAACTGTGTTTACTTGAGCAACACGGACATTATTTCCGTTGAGTTCAAAAGTCTTAGCATCGATGTCAATCAATTCTTCAGCAGATTTGCTAGCCAAGTTTGTACCAGCTTTCAACATTGCCAAACCATATTCTTCCAAGTTTACACCAGCTAATTCAGCCAATTCAGGAGCAATGACTGTATCTGTTGGGTGTGTTGTTGGTGATTTCAAAAGAAGGGTATCTGAAATCAAACCTGAAAGCATCAAACCAGCAATCTCTTTAGGCACAGCCACACCATGTTCTTTGAACATACGGTAAACGATTGAAGACGCTGATCCAACTGGCTCCAAACGCATGTAGAGTGGGCTTGCAGTTTCAAAGTTAGCAACACGGTGGTGGTCCACAACACCATAAACTTCTACTTCAGCGATATCTGATACAGATTGTTGGAATTCATTGTGGTCAGTCAGGATAACTTGCTCTGCTCCTTCTGCTTTAGCAGAAGTGATAACGCGCGGTGCTTCTACACCAAAATAATTCAAGACAAAGGCTGTTTCTTCATTTGGAGTTCCAAGAGCAACAGCTTCCGTATCCAAACCGTAAGCTTCTTTTGCAAGGTAGGCAAAGGCTACAGATGACCCGATGGCATCTGAGTCTGGTTTTTGGTGACCAAATACTAGAATCTTAGACATGATAATACCTCATTTTGTTTATTCTCTTTATTGTAGCATTTTTTTCGCTTTTTGACAAAAGTAAGAGGAGTCAAAGGACTCCTCACGATTCTTCAAAATAACTGAGTAAATTTCTATCTTGATTTTCAGATAAAAATTGCTCCTTCTGTGGTCTCTTCTTACGCTTGAGAAGGGCTTCAGCTGACATGGCTTCTTCCTTACTGGCAAAACCTTGAGCATAGATAAGTTTGACTGGCAAGCGTGCTCGTGTATATTTGGCTCCCTTCCCACTATTGTGGACAGCGAGGCGTCTTCTCACATCAGTCGTATAGCCTGTATAGTAAGATCCATCACGACACTCCAGCACGTACATATAAGCCTTATGATCCATAATAAATCTCTTCGAGTTCCGGCGTATAAGAGCCATCATCATTGTGTACAATGAGAGGTGGTAAGACCTTAAAGCCGCTTGTTGAACCATCCTTGATAGCCTCAATCAAGAGCATATTAGCTTCCTTTTCTCTTTTTGGATAAACAAACTGCAGGCGCTTAGGGGCTAGATTATGCCGTTGTAAGCTGTCCAAGATATCTAAAAGTCGATCAGGACGATGAACCATAGCCAAACGCCCATTAGATTTGAGAATACTCTGGGCACTGCGACAGATTTCCTGCAAATTGGTCGTGATTTCGTGTCGCGCCAAGAGATAATGTTCGCTCTCGTTCAGATTAGAATGAGGATCCACCTTGAAATAGGGCGGATTACACAAAATCATATCCACCTTACTTCCCTGTATACGAGAAGGCATATTTTTCAAATCATCGCAGATGACCTGCATCTGCTCCTCTAATCCATTCAAACGGACAGAGCGTTCAGCCATATCCGCCAAACGCTCTTGAATCTCAACAGCCAAAATCTGTGCTTGGGTACGAGTACTGGCAAAAAGCCCCACTGCTCCATTCCCAGCACAAAAATCCACAATCAAGCCCTTCTTAGGAAAACGTGGAAAGCGTGACAAGAGAACACTATCCACCGAATAGCTAAAAACCTCTCTATTTTGAATGATTTTGATATCTGTCGAAAAGAGCTGGTTAATGCGCTCTCCTGATTTTAATAATTGTTCTTCTTCCATGGTCCTATTATAGCAAATTTATATTAATATTACAAAAGATAGAAATTTCTAACTAGTGCTTCTGATTCTTCAAATGTTGAAGGGCTTCCTTGGTCCAAATTGGCATCATTCTTTTGAGAGGTGCAAAACCATAGTTAAAGCGGTCGCTTGAAAAGCGTCGCCGTCTCGGAAATTGGTGCTTTTCTTCCTCCAAAGTGCGGATAGAAAGACTAGCTTTCCCTGTAAATTCATCTAAATCCACTACTTGAACTTGAACCTCTTCATCGACTTTCAAGGCTTCTTGGATATTTTCAATGAAGCCTGTCCGAATCTCTGAAATGTGAATCAACCCCGTATCACCCGTCTCTAGCTCAACAAAAGCACCGTAGGGCTGAATCCCTGTAATACGGCCCTTTAGTTTATCACCGATTTTCATCTTAGTCCTCGATTTCAATTGTTTCAATCACAACATCTTCAACTGGCTTGTCCATAGCCCCTGTCTCAACAGCAGCAATATCATCCAAGACTGCGTAAGATGCTTCATCAGCTAACTGACCAAAAACCGTGTGTCTACGGTCTAGGTGAGGTGTCCCACCTTGGTTAGCATAGATTTCCGCAATCGGTTCTGGCCAACCACCACGAGCAATTTCTTTCTTAGAATAAGGCAAATGTTGATTTTGCACGATAAAGAACTGGCTGCCGTTGGTATTTGGACCAGCATTGGCCATGGAAAGGGCACCACGGATATTGTAAAGTTCTTCTGAGAATTCATCCTCAAATGATTCGCCGTAGATTGACTCGCCACCCATACCAGTTCCAGTTGGGTCTCCACCTTGAATCATAAAGTCCTTGATAATACGGTGGAAAATGACACCATCATAGTAGCCATCTTTTGAAAGTGCAACAAAGTTAGCCACTGTTTTAGGAGCATGTTCAGGAAAGAGCTTGATACGCAAGTCTCCGTGATTGGTCTTAATAGTCGCGATAGGACCTTCTACTGTTTCAATGTCTACTTGTGGGAAATGCAATTCTTTTTCTACCATACCAAATCCTTCTAAGGCATCAAAAATGCCATCTTCTTCTAATGTTTTTGTAATATAATCTGCTTTTTCTTTGATGTTATCATGAGAAATTCCCATTGCTACACTGATTCCAGCATAATCAAAGAGTTCCAAGTCATTCAGCCCATCTCCAAAAACCATGACGTTGTCTGGTTTCAAGCCAAGGTGTTCCACAACCTTTTCCACACCCATCGCTTTGGAGCCTGAAATCGGAACAATATCAGACGAATGTTGGTGCCAACGAACCATGCGAAGTTTGTCTGAGAGACTATCAGGCAAGTGCAAGTCATCTCCCTTGTCTTCAAAAGTCCACATTTGATAGATGTCTTCTTTCTCATGAAAATCTGGGTCTACATCTAAATCAGGATAAATTGGATTAATAGCTTCACTAATCATATCGGTGCGAGTCGACAACTTGGCATCATGACTCCCAACCAAACCATACTCAATTCCTTCTTTCTTAGCCCAAGAGATATACTCCGCAACATCTGACTTCTCGATCTGATGTTGATAAATAACCTGACCTTTTTTATCTTCGATATAAGCCCCATTTAAGGTCACAAAAAAGTCAGGCTTGAGTTCACGAATCTCTGGTACAACACCCAAAATCCCCCGTCCAGAAGCAATACCTGTCAAAATTCCTTTCTCACGTAATTGCTTAAAAACAGTTGGGATTGAAGACGGAATAAAACCTGTCTTTGAATTTCTCAATGTATCATCAATATCAAAAAAGACAATCTTGATCTTCTTTGCCTTGTATCTTAATTTCGCATCCATCTCACTACCTCTTTCAATCTAACTCTTTCCATTATACCATAAAGTAGAGAAATCCCACATCCCCAATAAAATCCTTGTCTCTTATCCGAATTCCTTTACTAGATACAAAACCAAATCATCATTATTTTGGCTAGTTGCATTCATTTCCAAGGGTTGATTTCTATACCAGACACCTGTCCCATCTGGAATGTAGCCCCGTCTGATATACAATCTCTGGGCAGGGCCATAGCCTAAGTGCAAACCTACACCAAGAGTGATCTTACTCGAAACAAACTTGACTCGTTTTTCTGCTTCTTCTAGCAGTTGATTCCCAATCCCTTGATTTCGAAAAGGCTCAAACACATTAAAATCTGATAACTCTGGATAGACTTCTGCAAAAGGACCATGTTTAGCAGAGGGCAAAATGGTAACGTAGCCCGCTACAGCACCATCAATCTCTGCAACTAAGACTTCTCTCTCCCCACTTTCCTGTTCCAGAAAATATCTAGCCAAAATTTCCTCTCTACCAGGCCAACCTTGAGTCATAAATCCATGAGATAAGGATTCAATATCAGACTTAATCATATTTCTAATCGTACAATTCATCTTTGACTTACCCACCTTTACTCTTTTTATTACCATTATAGCACGCCAAGGTCAGAAAAAAACTATCTCGTGAAAAAAGACCCGTCGGGATCTTAATTCGCTTTCTTGTTTTATAGCTCATGAAAAAGAGGTCCACTGGACCCAACTCGCTCTCTCATTTCAAGGCTCGTGAAAAAAAGACCCAAGCGGGTCTGAAAAAGAGGTCCCCCGGATCCAACTCGCTCTCTCATTTCAAGGCTCGTGAAAAAAAGACCCGTCGGGGTCTTTTCTTTAATCTTCGTTTACGAAAGGCATCAAAGCCATTACGCGAGCGCGTTTGATAGCTGTTGTTACTTTACGTTGGTTTTTAGCTGAAGTTCCTGTTACACGACGAGGAAGGATTTTCCCACGTTCTGAAACGAAACGGCTAAGAAGCTCAGTATCTTTGTAATCAACATATTCAATTTTGTTTGCTGCGATGTAATCAACTTTTTTACGGCGTTTGAATCCGCCACGACGTTGTTGAGCCATGTTTTTTCTCCTTTATAATTTTAGTTGTCCATTAGAATGGTAAATCATCATCTGAAATATCCAATGGATTTGTTGCTCCAAATGGATTTTCATCACGTGAAAAGTCTGGTACTGAATTTGTAGGCGCTGAATAGTTTGAACTTGGTGCAGAGTAAGCTCCACCTGTATGACCCTCACGCACACTACGGCTTTCCAACATTTGGAAATTCTCAGCCACGACCTCTGTCACGTAGACACGTTGTCCTTGCTGGTTATCGTAACTACGAGTCTGGATACGACCTGTCACCCCGATAAGTGAGCCTTTTTTAGCCCAGTTAGCAAGGTTTTCAGCCTGTTGGCGCCACATAACGACATTGATAAAATCAGCCTCACGTTCGCCATTTTGACTCTTAAATGTACGGTTTACTGCAAGAGTAAAAGTCGCAACTGCTACATTTGATGGGGTATAACGCAACTCAGCGTCACGTGTCATACGCCCTACAAGTACAACATTGTTAATCATAGTTTACCTTCTTACGCGTCAGTTTTGACGATCATGTGACGAAGAATGTCAGCGTTGATTTTTGAAAGACGGTCAAACTCTTTAAGAGCTGCATCGTCGTTTGCTTCAACGTTAACGATGTGGTAAAGTCCTTCACGGAAATCTTTGATTTCGTATGCAAGACGACGTTTTTCCCAAGTTTTTGATTCAACAACAGTTGCACCGTTGTCAGTCAAAATAGAGTCAAAACGTGCTACCAAAGCGTTTTTAGCTTCTTCTTCAATGTTTGGACGAATAATATAAAGAATTTCGTATTTAGCCATTGATATGTTCCTCCTTTTGGTCTAATGACCCCCAGACTTTGCAAGGGGTAAGTGAGGTTCGCTCACAATAAACTATTATACTAGAAAACAATTTTTTACGCAAGTAAAAACTCTGGAATTCGAAAAAACGCCACATGGGCGTTTTCCTGTTCTTATGGTTTGATACGGTGCAACATACGTGGGAATGGAATAGCTTCACGGATGTGTTTTGTTCCTGCTGCGAAGGTTACCATACGCTCGATACCGATACCAAATCCACCATGTGGTACAGTACCGTATTTACGAAGGTCAAGGTAGAATTCGTACTCTGTACGATCCATACCAAGTTCATCCATCTTAGCTACAAGAGCATCGTAGTCTTCCTCACGCATAGAGCCACCGATGATTTCTCCATAGCCTTCTGGAGCAAGCAAATCTGCACAAAGTACGCGCTCTGGATTTCCAGGAACTGGTTTCATGTAGAAGGCCTTGATGGCTGCTGGGTAATTCATGACAAAAGTTGGCACACCAAAGTAGTTTGAAATCCAAGTTTCGTGTGGTGAACCAAAGTCATCACCATGCTCAAGATGCTCGTAGTCAGCGTCTTCATCATTTTCATGCTCTTGCAAGAGGTCAATAGCTTGATCGTAAGTGATACGTTTGAATGGCTCTGTAATGTAGCATTTCAAGAGCTCTGTATCACGTTCCAAGGTTTCCAAGGCTTGAGGCGCACGGTCAAGAACACCTTGAAGAAGAGCTTTTACATAAGCTTCTTGCAAGTCAAGTGATTCATCATGTGTCAAATATGAGTACTCTGCGTCCATCATCCAGAACTCAGTCAAGTGACGGCGCGTTTTTGATTTTTCAGCACGGAATACTGGACCAAAGTCAAAGACACGACCAAGGGCCATAGCGCCTGCTTCTAGGTAAAGCTGACCTGATTGGCTCAAGTAGGCTGGAGTTCCGAAGTAGTCCGTTTCAAAGAGTTCAGTTGAGTCTTCTGCTGCGTTTCCTGAAAGAATCGGGCTATCAAATTTCATGAAGCCGTTCTTGTCAAAGAACTCATAAGTTGCATAGATAATAGCGTTACGGATTTGCATAACAGCTACTTGCTTACGAGAGCGTAGCCACAAGTGACGGTTGTCCATCAAGAAGTCTGTTCCGTGTTCTTTTGGTGTGATTGGGTAGTCTTGAGATTCACCAATCACTTCGATGTCTGTAATGTCCAACTCATAACCAAACTTAGAACGTTCGTCTTCTTTGACAATACCTGTCACATAAACAGACGTTTCTTGACTCAAGCGTTTGATAACATCAAACTTCTCAACTCCCACTTCTTCACCAAATTTTTCGACAAAGTTTGGTTTAAAAGCCACACCTTGGAAGAAGGCGGTTCCATCACGTAATTGTAAGAAGGCAATTTTCCCTTTTCCAGATTTGTTGGCAACCCAAGCGCCAATCGTCACTTCCTGACCAACATAGTCTTTTACATCAATAATCGTTACACGTTTTGTCATTATTTTTCCTTTTCTTTTATTTTTCCATAAATACTTTCAAGCGTTTAACTGCTTCTTTAAGCGTGTCTAGGTCTGTCGCATAGCTGAGGCGCACATTTTCTGGCGCTCCGAATCCTGCTCCTGTTACCAAGGCCACTTCAGCTTCTTCAAGGATAGCAGTTGTAAAGTCTGTCACATCCATATAGCCTTTCATCTCCATGGCCTTTTTGACATTTGGGAAGAGGTAGAAGGCTCCTTGTGGCTTAACGACTTCAAAACCAGGAACCTCACATAATAGCGGATAAATGGTATTGAGACGCTCCTCAAAAGCCTGACGCATGATATCAACAGAATCCTGTGGTCCTGTTAAGGCTTCTATAGCCGCATATTGAGAAACAGATGTCAAATTTGAAGTTGTTTGTCCCGTCAATTTACTCATAGCTGCAATGATTTCAGGATCACCTACCGCATAACCAACTCGCCAACCCGTCATGGCATAAGCCTTAGATACACCGTTGATAACAATGGTTTGCTTGCGAATGGCTTCTGATAGACTAGAGATTGGTACGAACTCATTCCCGTTATAAACCAAACGACCATAAATATCATCTGCTAGGATGAGAATGTCATGTTCAACTGCCCAATTTCCGATAGCTAGTAATTCTTCACGAGTATAAATCATACCAGTCGGATTAGATGGTGAATTGAGAACCAAAACCTTTGTCTTATCTGTCCTAACTAGTTCTAGTTGATCCACCGTAACTTTAAAATCATTGTCTTCTTTGGCTTGAACAAAAACTGGAAGCCCTTCTGCCATCTTGACCTGATCTCCATAACTAACCCAGTATGGAGTGGGAATAATAACCTCATCTAAAGGATTAATTACAGCCATAAAGAAGGTATAGAGGGAAAACTTGGCACCTGTAGCAAAGGTAACCTCATTACTTGCGACAGAATAGCCATAGTAGCGCTCGAAGTAGGTATTCACTGCAGCTTTTAATTCTGGTAGACCTGAAGCTACTGTATAGAAGGAAGCCTGTCCTTCCCGAATAGCTTTAACTGCTGCATCCTGAATATTTTCAGGAGTGTGAAAATCTGGTTGTCCCAAGGTCAAGAAAAGGACATCCTTACCTTGAGCTTTTAATTTTTTTGCTCTCGCATCACTAGCTAAAGTGACACTTTCTTCCATTTCTAAAACACGCTTGGATAGTTTCATAGGCCCTCCTTTTTGACCAATGCTCCTGTTTCAAAATCTACTAGATAAAAATCAGAACCTGACTTGACTTCCCAGATTGGCTTGTCTTGATAACGGCCAAAGGTAATCTTGTCAATCTCGCCAGCTCCTTTTTCCTTAGAAACAGCTTCTGCTTTTTCTTGTGAAACACCCTGATTTAGCTGATAAACATAAATCTTATGGTCATCTTTTCCGATCAGGACAGCAAGTGCTTCTTGCTGTTTATTACGACCAAGAACGCTGTAATAGGATTCCAAGCCATTGTATAAATCAACCTGATCAGCCTGCTCTAATCCTGCATACTGCTGAGCTAATTTTTCTCCTTCACTTTTAGCTGTTTGGTAGGGTTTCATCCCGAGATAAACCAGATACAGAAAGGAAGCACTGATAACCACAAACAAAATCGTCATCCCTAGACCATACTGCCACAGTAGATTATTTTTTGCTTTTTTTTGTCTTTTTTTCACTCGTCTATTTTACCATCTATTGGGCTTTATTACAAGTGAATGCAAGAACAAACCTATATTATTTCTTCCTTCAAAGCAAACAGATTTTTCTTAGTTAAAACCGAGCAAGAAAAGTAAAGACAGCTCCAAAATCAACCTATTAAAAAACCTGAGCTTGGCACTCAAGTTTTTAGAAGTTCTTTTAATCTATGGAATTATTTTATCATCCATTCTTTTAGCCATTTTTCCTAAAAAGATAGCTAATAAAAGGCTAATCATGACTAAAAATAATCCTAGATAAAGAAATGCTACTACAAAGCCTAAATTGTCAATCAACCACCCTGTCAGTGGGAAGAATACAATCATACTTAGGCTAAACATCATAGAGTAGACACTTAGCATGGTTGCCCTTACTTCACTTGGGAGCCGCTCTTGCAAATCATTGTCAAAAATCGGCTGAAAAAGAGCATATAGAGCATTGCTAATCAAATAAATCAAAATATAGATTAGAGGTGTTCCAAAATAGGACAACATATAGGTAACTCCAGTCAGCAGGACGAGGATAGGGAAAAGCTTCAATGCAGCATATTTCTTTCCAATCTTACTCGCTAGATAGACTGCAAGGATATTCAAGAGACTACCAAGTAGCATAACTGCTGAAATTTGCCAACTACTTAAATCTGGTAACTGATTTTGATAGTAAAAATAAAACATGCACATGATTGTTCCGACAATCTGAGATAAAATCATCCAGTTGAAGAGCATGGGATTTCGCTCCAACTCTTCCTTAACGGTCCAAATAATCTGTTTCATGGTCACACTATCAGTTTTTTCTAGCTTGACACTGGGTTCTTTCAGCATCCAAATCAGGAAAAGAACTATAATAGAAGCGGCAATCATGATATAGTAGGTCAGATGCAATTGACCATGGACAAAAAATCCCGCCAACACTGTCCCCAAAGACCGAGTTCCTTCTGCTACTCCTGACATAAAACTTGAAATAGATAAGTAACGCTCCTTTAGTCCAGCCTCTACAGCCGAGTCATAGACCATTGCTGCGCTTGTGCCTGAATCAAAATTATAAGACAAGGCACTTACCGCCATCGCTAAGGCATAAATCCAAAAATTTCCCTGCCCAGCCAACATAAAAATAGAAGACACAATCCCTGCTATACGACTTAAATAAAGGTTGGTCTTATAGGAATAGCGGTCAGCTAACATTCCAGATGGAATTTCACAGATAAGACTGGTCGTATGAAAGATACTTTCCAGAAGTCCAATCTGCCAAAGAGACATGCCGTTTTGACTGAGAAAGAGAATCCAAAAACTGGTAATCCCTAAAAATGCAAAAAACTCAACTCCGGCCATCAGGCCAATATTTTTCCGATAATTTCTTATTAACATCTTTTCTCCTTAACAAGTGTATTATTATTTCTTTTGTCCGTCACTTGTTAATCTATGCCTTACATGATCTCCACTCCTTTTAGAAGCATTCTTCAATGCCATTATTTTCGTTTAATTGTTTATGAAATGATACCGAAAAAACTGTTCTGTAGTTTCTATTGCAAATTTTCTCGTTTATTTTAACACTTATGTCATCACATTACAAGAGAATATAGGAGTACTCTTCGAAAATCAAATTCAAACCACGTCAACGTCGCCTTACCGTACTCAAGTACAGCCTGCGGCTAGCTTCCTAGTTTGCTCTTTGATTTTCATTGAGCATAAGTAACCAATTCTATTTCTCCCTTCAAACAAAACCGATTTTGAAAGTGATACAATTCTTACTTTCCAGTCTCAAGTGACTAGAGTTTCATCAATTTTATAATTTTCAAATAAACCCTGAGCAAATTTCTTGCAAGTTGTTTTATTTTGTTGTAATATATTTTATAACAACGAGAGAGTTCTCGAAAATTTAAGAAAAAGGAGACACATCATGTCTAAAAAAGTATTATTTATCGTCGGATCCCTACGCCAAGGTTCTTTCAACCACCAAATGGCGCTCGAAGCTGAGAAAGCACTTGCTGGTAAAGCAGAAGTTAGCTACCTTGATTATTCAGCTGTTCCTCTCTTCAGCCAAGATTTGGAAGTTCCAACTTACCTAGCTGTAGCTGCTGCTCGTGAAGCAGTTCTCGCTGCGGATGCTATCTGGATCTTCTCTCCAGTCTACAACTTCTCTATCCCTGGAACAGTGAAGAACTTGCTTGACTGGCTATCTCGTGCCCTTGACTTGTCTGATACACGCAGCGCTTCTGCCCTTCAAGACAAACTTGTCACAGTATCATCTGTAGCCAATGCAGGTCACGATCAACTCTTCGCTATCTACAAAGACCTCTTGCCATTTATTCGTACACAAGTCGTTGGTGATTTCACTGCTGCACGTGTTAATGACTCTGCTTGGGCAGACGGAACATTGGTTCTTGAAGAAACAGTCCTAAACTCACTTGAAAAACAAGCTCAAGACTTGGTTAATGCTATCAAATAAAGATATTTTATTACTCTTTGCCACCCATTTGGGTGGTTTTTTCATACCTAATACTCTTCGAAAATCTCTTCAGACCACGTCAGCGTCGCCTTACCGTACTCAATTAAAGCTTGCGTCTAGCTTCCTAGTTTGCTTTGTGATTTTCATTAAGTATAATTGAATTTAGAGTAGTTCAGAACAAATTCTAAAGTATTTTTAGAATTTGATTTACATTTCCCAATCAATTTGTTCGTTTTTGATTTCATTTCACTATAAAAAACGCATCCTATTAGGTATTCAAAACCTTAATACGATGCGTTTTATCATGCAATGATCTACTATATTTCTCCTCAAATTGAGGTTCTACATCATAGTAGCTCTGCTCATTCACCGATTCAATTTTTAATCCTCGATCAATTTATAAAAATCAGAATGCTTTAGAGATAAAGTCTAATCTTCTTTACGTTTTGTAGCTAATAGTGCTGCTGACAAGGCTAAGCTAACACCTGCTAAGAAGATGGCTGTATCAGATTCTCTCTCGCCAGTTTCTGGTAAGCTATTTTGATCTCCTTTGACTACTGAAGCCTTTCTTTCTGCAGTCTGGTTATTAGCTATGTTCTGTACTGGATGCTCTGTTTTCTCCCGAACTGGTACTTCCTGATTTCCTACTGTTGCTGGAGCAGCTGTATCCTCTGGAAGTTTACTATCTTGAGGCACTCCTGGATTTACCCCGTCTTTAAAGTCAGGCTTCTCATCGACTGGTGCTACCTGATTACCTACAGTTGATTGTTTCCCTTTGTATTCTGAAATGTCGTTAACTGCTCCTTCAACAAAGTTAGCTCCTCCCTTAAATTCAGGGACTTCATTAACCGATGCTTCTACAAAGTTGACCCCTCCTTTGAATTCTGGAACTTCGTTGACTGGCGCAGACTCCTCGCCCTTGCTATTTGAAATAGATGGTTTTACTCCTACCTCGATAATGCGATCTTGAGCCTTTCTTTGTTCAGTATGAACAAGAGTTCTAGTAGTTCCCACAACTTGAATATAGTCAACTTTT
Organism: Streptococcus sp. KHUD_015; assembly: GCF_051106265.1. Lineage (GTDB taxonomy): Bacteria > Bacillota > Bacilli > Lactobacillales > Streptococcaceae > Streptococcus. The sequence goes on along the minus strand of NZ_CP193665.1, from coordinate 611,018 downwards.
TCTCCATCTTGTCCTTCAGAAACAACACGACGTTGACCTTGAGAAAGTTCAGGATTTTCACGAATAACTTCTTTAAATGGAAGCGGAGTCTTTTCAATTTCCAAGCTTGGAGTTTCTGCTACTAAGTTTTTAACTCCTTCTGTCGGAGTTGTTTGGAAGGCTGCCTTAAAGTGTAAACGATACTCTTTCACAAGATTTCCATCTTTGGAAACAAGACGAACGAGTGTTGGAAGATTGGTATTTCCAGGATTCACAACTGTGACTACTCCATGTCCACTAGTTGTCGCAGTGACTTTTGGTTGGGAACTCATTGCTGTTAGTGTATAATCTGTCACATTTGGATCAAAGTTTTCCAATGCTTTTCCATCAACCGAAATAGTGGCTGATGGTGTTTCCACTTCTGCTCCTTTGCCTGTAGAGTAGGCTGTAAATTCTACAACTGCCAAACCATTAGTAGTAGACTTACGAGTCATACGTGCTCGAATGGCTGTCGTTTGAATCGGATCAAAGTTAAATTCTATTGGTTTACCAGCTACGATTTCTCCAGAAGCTTTGTAAGGAATTTCTTGCCAATTCTCTGCCTTGTTGAATGGATGGTCAGCATTTTCTTCGTAACGAGAAATCGTACTTGGTTCTGTAAAGGCAGGACCAATATATCTTTCTAGAACCATTTTCTCTGGAGCATCTGTTCCACTATCTTTAAAGAACTGAATAGCTACTTTTCCAATGGATTGAGAGGCAATTTTTCCATCCTTCTTAAAGAGTAGTCCGACAGAAGTTTCTTGATTTTTCGGAGTACGAGACCAGTTTGTCCAACGTCCGTCTTCATTGTATTTTCCATCATTGATATAGAAAATTCTATCATGTGAAGCTGCTTGTGTATCGTTCGTTGTCGAAGCAAAGGCTTTAGAATCCGTTTCATTGTTGCTTGGATTTTCTGACAGAACTTGGTTACCTTTAGCTACAACTGTCACCTGTATTTTAGTTGTTAGATTTGTACCAATGACATGACCAGTTACTTCAAAACTTCCCTCCTGTTCTGTCGCATGTTCAGGAATGGCATCCCATTGAACTGCAAGGTTAGCCTTAACCCAGCCAGTTTGTGAAGGATAATAGACTGTCACTTCAGCAGGCAATTGAAGTTGATCACCAACATTCAGGGTCTTGGCACTATTTTCTGCAGCTGCTGGTTGTGTTGATTCTTTTTCGTCATCACGGAAGATACGATATTCTTTAAGAACAGTTCCATCCTCAGCTTTCAAGATAAGACGTGTCGCACCTTTTTCATTTGTTGCAGGAACAACTGTCACCAAGCCATTGTTGCTTGCTGTTGCAGTGATTTCTTTGCTAGATTGAGGAATATAGTAATCAGTCTTAGATGGATTAAAGTGTTCATGATCCTTGCCATCTACCTTGATAGAAATCTCTGAACTTGTAGAGCTCACTACCTTATTTCCAAGGACAGTTAGCTCTGTCAAACCAATACCAGCAGTTCCATCTGCTTTCTTCATGCGCATACGAACAGCATAGGTTTCTACCTTATCAAATGTAAAGTGGTTGGTTTTACCTGCAGATAATTGTCCAGGAGCTTTGAGGTGTTCCACCTCTTTCCAGTTAGCTGCATTATTAAATGGATGGTTGCTATCACGTTGAGCATTATTGACATCATTCGGAAGATCTGGAACTTCTTGACCGACATAGTATTCAATAACATATTCTTTTGGAAGACCAATCGCTCCATCAGTATAGAAATCAACTGAAAGATTATCAACAAAGCGCTTGGTCAAATCACCAGAGTTTCCAAATAAGATTGATGCCCAGTCATTATCAGTATTTGTTCTCCAAGTAGTCCATCTATTTTTAGCATCTGTAGGCGTTCTTGACACAGTCAGGTCGTTCAAAGCATTAGCTGAATCATCCCCTCCTGTATTAGATACAATAGCTGCTGGCAATTGGGAACCTGTCCATTGTTTAGAGATATTATTTCCAGCAACCACTTGACTAGAAACACGGACATGAGCCTTGGTGGTCAGATTGCTACCAACTAAATGACCATTGATTTCATACATCCCTTCAGTTTGACTAAAGTTAGCTGGTACCTGATCCCACACCACATCTTTGTAGATAGTGGTTCCATTAGAATGGTAAGCACGTACACTAGCTGGCAATTGAACTGTCTCACCCTTAGGAAGAGTAAGGCTGATTTCCTCTGCAACTTGCAAGCCTTCAACCGTCACCGTTGCTTGAGCCTCAATATCTGTACCTTCTACATGTCCTTTAAGGGTAAAGCTATGATAGTGCCCCAATTCTTTTTCAGCTACTTTGTCCCAAGTTACAGCTACCTTACGAGGCAAGCCTTTATCAAATTCTGCTCCAACTTGACTAGGTAAATTAGGTTGCTGATTGATATCGGTAGAGATAGAAACTGGATGAAGTTTGACAATTTTCTTCTCTACTTTATTTTCTTTAATCACCAATTCAGTTGCGACAGATTGCGTTTTTTCTGTTTGATTGTCAATACGAGGAGTTAGAGTAACACGACCCTTAGTATAGAGCAACAAGTTCTGTCCATTTACCTCAAGATGACCACCATCAGCTGACTTGGCTTCTAAGTGGACATCTGACGCTGCAAATTCAGTCTGTGAACCGTCCTCATAATGCCCAATTACATGATAAGGGAGAACTTGGTCTTCTGTTGCCTTCTCTTTTCCTTCAATGTTTACTTCCAAGCGTGTCAAGGCAGGTGCTTCCTTCACGAATTGAATCAAGTAAGTTTGAACTAAATCCCCCTTTTGGTCACTCAAGAAGACAGAAGCCTGATATCCATTATCAGCAGAAGCTTGCTGAACTGTTACCTGATAGCCTGTAGTCTGTGCTCCAACACTTGGGATTTTAGCACTGTAAGGAAGGGATACTCGGTAATAAGTCTTTCCAGGCTCAAAGTTTTCAAGAGTCTTATCTCCAACCGTGAGACCTGTAACAGTACTTTCTGTTTCCTTGTCGCTTGCGATAAAGGTTGCAGTTACTTCACGATCGTCATCTGTCAATTTACCAGTTGCTTCAGTTCGTCCACCTTCCTTGTTCAAAGCAGCAGGATCTTTCAAGGTCCAAGACACAACATCTGTATCAATCAAGCTACCATCTGACAAAACAGCAGTGACCGTTTTATCCAAATCAGCTGCAGTTGTACCAACTGGAACTGTCGCTACCTTAGGCAACCACTTATCAAGGGCAACTACCTTGACAAGGGCTTCAGCCTTAGCTTCAAGACCTTCTACATTACCAAATACTTTTTTCTCACCTGCGCTTGTAAGCAAGTCAGATGGCACGTCCCATGTTACAGTCTTTTCCTCAACACTACCGTCGCTATAAATAGCTGTTACTGTTTGAGGCAATTCAGGATTTGTAGTCACATCAGTTGTTGCTTTTACAGGAGCAAAGGCTACAAAATGACGGTTTTCTTTCTTACCAGATACAGTCGCGACCGTTGCGCTATCAGAAGTTAAACCAGCAGAATCTGCATAAAGAGTAAATTTACCTTCTTTTTCTGTTGATTTTACAATGACAACTCCTTTACCATTGAAGGCACGTCTCTGCCATGTTCCATCTGCTTGAGCTTTGTAGCGCTCACGACTAGCTTGTTCCCCATTATCTACACCAACGATTTGTCCCTGACCATGGAGATTGAAATGAACAAGATTATTCGCTGTAGGAACCACATTACCATCGCCATCAACAATTTCGTAATGGATGTAAGATAAATCTTTACCATCTGCTGTGATAACATGCTCTTCTTTAGTCAGACGAACTCTTGCTGGCTCCCCAGCAGTTGTCACACTATCACGCGCAATTTCGTTGCCATTTTCATCTCGAGCAATCGCAGTCAGTGTGCCTGGTTGGTATTTCACAAGCCACTCAAGATACAATTCACTTGGTTTAGCCCCCTCATGATATGGACGTCCATCTTCTGTCGTTTTCTTAGTAAATTCCTTTTTACCAAGTGACTCTCCATTTAAGAACAATTCGACACTTGCTGCATTTGAGAAGGTACGAACCGGAACCTTTCCATCGACCAGCATCTTACGATCCCTAAGTGTCTCATCAGTCCAGTTCCAATGTGGTAAAATTCGGACAGTTGGTTTTTCTTTAGCACTATACCATTCACTACGGTAAAGGTAAAAATCATTCTTGGGTAAACCAGCCGTATCGATGATACCAAAGTAAGAACTTTTTACGGGTGTATTATCTTGGTTGTGCCATGGAGTTGGCTCACCGATATAGTCAATTCCTGTCCAGATAAATTGTCCAGCATAGCCAGCATGATCACGGTCAAAAGTCCATGACTCAGTAGCTGTTCTTCCCCATCCAACACGGTCATTACCATAGTCAGATTGTTCATAGTGACGATTTGGACGGTTATCATGTCCAAGGATTTGAGCAGGATTGTAATAAGAATCACGCGTTCTAGTAGCTGAAGAAGTTTCAGAACCATAGATGAGCCAGTCTGGATGAGCTCTACGAACAGCTTCATAATTACGCTCTCCATAGTTCATACCCACAGCATCCATGATTTCTGCAACTTTCAAGAAATCACCTGTCGCTGCACGACTAAATTTATTCTCACCCATAGTAACATAACGCTCGGTATCAATCGCTTTAATGACAGCCTTCAAACGTTTAGCAGTTTCGATAGAACGAGGACTACCATTCGCTTCATCTACCTCATTTCCAAGAGACCACATCACAATAGACGGATTGTTCTTATCACGTTCTACCATTGTCCTAAGATCAAAATCAGACCACTTCTCTCCCTTCTTAGCCTCGGGATGAGTCGCATCTTGATCAAAGAAACGTCCATAGTCGTAAGTCTTCTTGCCACCATACCAAGTGTCAAAAGCCTCCTCTTGAACCAAAAGTCCTAGACTCGCCGCAGCATCTAGCAACTGAGGGCTCGCCGGGTTGTGAGTGGTACGAATGGAGTTCACTCCCATATCTTTCAGAAGTTTTAATTTACGATAAGTAGCCTTATAGTTCTCTTCTGCACCCAAGGCTCCATTGTCATGGTGAATACTTACCCCATGGAATTTCATTCTCTCACCATTGAGAGAAAATCCTTCCTTAGCTGTCCAGTTAAAATAACGGTAACCAAATGTATCTTCTGTTACATCAACTAACTGGCCTTCTTTATAGACTTTTGTTTTTAGAACATAAAGTTGAGGATGGTAACTTTTCGTTGTCCAAAGAGTTGGCTGATTAACCAGGATATTCTGATTAAATTGTGCTGTTTCATTTTCTGCCAAACTCTTAGTTGCAGAATGAACTAGTTCTGAAACAGCTTTACCCTCCTTAGTAAAAATCTGTTGCTCCACAAAGACATTCGCAGCCTTTTTATCTGTATTTTTAATCTTACTTTGAACTTGTGTTTCAACATTGCTATTTTTTTGTTCAGCTAATTTTGGTGTTGTAATGTGGTTCCCATTTTCCGCAACATGGACTTTATCACGATAACTAAGGGTTACATCACGATAAATCCCACTACCAGAATACCAACGACTACTTGGTTGCTTATTGGTCACTTGAACGGTAATGGAATTTTCACTGCCATCCTTGTTCAAAAATTCTGTAATATCATAAGAAAAATGATTATAACCACTTGGATAATGGCCTACAAATTTACCATTTACATAAACCTTAGAATCCATGTAAACACCATCAAAATTGATACGAACATCTTTGTTCTTGTCTGCTTCATTCAGTGTAAAAGTCTTACGATACCAAGCTGTTCCACCATTTAACTGACCACCTTCGTTGCGAGCAGGAGACTTGTGATCGAAGTCAAAATAAATACTCCAATCGTGTGGAAGATTCAATTTAGACCAATCATGAACATCCACATCTTTTTTTGAAAAATCTCCTTGGGCGTTTAGTTTAAAGTACCAATCTTTATTGAAGTCTTGTTTTCGATCTGATAATAGCTGCTTCTCTTTTTCAACATCCGCTTTACTTGACTCTTTAGAAAGCGCTTGCGTTTTTTCAGAAGAAGATTTGAGATCTGCAGTCGGTTTTACCTGATCCTTTTCTGAAGTTTTCTTAGCATCCTCTTTTACATCTGTTTCAACTGCTGCTGTAGATTTCGGACCATCTTCCACAGTCTTTGGTTTTGTCTCTTCAGATTTTTGCTTCTCCTCAGCTTCGTTTCCTTCTCCTACTTTATTCGGAGTTTCAACTTTAGGACCAGCCAATTCATGACTGCCCTCGTTAGCAGGTGTAGTAGTTTCAGTATCCTTAATCTCATTTTCTTCTGCTACTTCAGATTTTGGCTTTACAAACTCACGTCCACCATTCTCATCAGCCTTTGCGATAGCAGCTGCCACATCATCAGGAAGCTTATCTAAAGGTTGGGCTTGATGAACCGTTGTTTCTTCTGTTTGAGTATTGGATGAAGCCACCTCCTCAGCTTGTACAGCTGAAATACCAAATATACTAGCCCCAATCATCACAGATGCCACACCTATAGCAAATTTACGAATGCTATAATGACAACGTTTGTCGAAAAGTCTTTTGTTCATTAAAATCCTCATTTCTTTTTCTTGATACTAAGTAAGCGTTTACTTTTTAGAAAAAATAACCTCCTTCAGAATACACAACTAAGCATCAAGTTTGTTTTTATATATATTGAATATATCAAAATGAACAAAAAATTGCAATCTTTTTTATGATTTTAATATAACAAAAAATATTGAGGCCGCATCCTATAACGAGAAGCTTAACAATGGATAAAGAATCTGGTCCGAAACTATCAACTATTCAAAAACCACACAGTATTGCTTTCAGCTTGATGATTCTCAATACTGAAATCACTGTGTGGTTTTATTGGGACATTAATGTTTATCTAGGATTATTGAATAACTCTTTTTCGAATTCTTAATCCTTTTTCCCTTTTTTGACAAACACGGCAGAGAGAACTAGCCCAAGACCACCTAACAAGGCTAAAGTAGCTGATTCTTCTCCACCTGTTGCTGGAAGTTGATCTTTAACTTTAGCAACCGATGTTTGTGGTTGTTCTTGTTTTTGTGCTTGATCTGTTTTCACTGATGCACTTGCAAATTCATCGGACTTTTCAACAGTAGTTTCAACATCACTATTGCCACTGCTCATCTTATCTCCATCGACTTTATCAACCGAATCTTTCAAGTTTTCCTCTGTTGGAGTGGCTTGAGTGCTTGCTGTTTCTTTATATTCTGGGACTTCATGGACAGCTGCTTCAGTGCCGTTTACGCCACCCTTGAAGTCTGGGACTTCTACTACTGGTGATGGTAGCTTGCTTGAGTCTCCCATAGATTCAGTATACTCTGGAACTTCATGGGTAGCTGCCTCAACTGCGTTTACTCCGCCTTTGAATTCTAGCCCTTCTACTACTGGAACCACATCATCACCTGCTGTTCCAATGGCTTGAGTGTATTCTGGAACTTCATGAACAGCTGCTTCGACACCATTTACGCCACCAGTAAATTCTGGGACTTCTACTACTGAAGCTGGTTCATCTCCCTTACTTGTAGTTGGAGCTGGTTTGGCTGGTTCTTCTGGAAGTTCTTGGTGGAATGTCGTCATTTCATAGAACTCTGGTTTACCTCCTTCCCAAACAAGTTTCACATCCATTAATGGAGATTTATCTCGGACAGCAAATGTTTGGAAGCTTGAGGTAATCTCACCTATTTCTGACCAAGAATCTCTTTTATCTGATTTAAGAGTTCGAGCCAATACTCGAGCCTTCACTCCTTGCGGAAGACTTGAAACAAGTCGGATATGGTTCACATCTGTCGGTTCTGACAAGTGGTAAACAAGCTCACCTTGGTCTTTCTCAGCTTTATAGCTAGTCAATACCTTACCATCTACGAGGTTGGTGTAGAGGTTACCTTGGCTTTCACCACTGTTTCCTTGAACAGTTGGATCATTAATCGGTTTCACGAATTCGCCATCATTGATCACCAACTCAGTGAAGCCTACAAAACGAGCATTATAGTCTGCTGTATATAGAACACGGAGATAGTTGGCTTTAACTGGGCTTGAAAGTTCACCCTCGATGTAGCGGTTTCCTGGCATCTTAGAATCATGTGTCCAGCCATCTGTCAAGGAATCATCACGTGTTTCATTAGCAAGGCCGTCACCAACTGTTACAAGATCTGTCCAAGTCTTGCCATCTTGACTGACTTGAATCTTACCATCACGAAGATAGTTTTGAGTGCCGTCTTGGATGTAAGCTCTAATCTTCTTAATGTCGCGTTCGCTACCAAGTTTCAAGGTGATATGACCATCTTTACGCGCATAGTCTGAAAACTCTACAAAGTTATTGTAAACTCCATCGAACAATTGATCCAAGTTCTTAATCTTACGGACATCATTTCTACCGTATGTTGGATGGATTCCCATTGATGTCGAATCAAGTGTGGTTGGTTGAACTTCTTTTGTCTGAACAAGTAGAGAGGTTGCTGTTACTGCTTGTTCTTGATCAGTCTTGTTGACCAAACGAACATAACGTACCAAGGACTTATCTGTCACTTGATCAGCTGGATACCATTCTTGAGCATTTGGAGAGTATTCCAAATTGAGGGATGGATTTTCTGTACCAACTGCTTGAATGCTTTCAGCTTGGTGAAGACGATCAAGTTTCATACCCAAATAACTCTTAGCTGGAAGTTTTGTTCCGCTCGGAATTTGCATATTATAACGGCCTAGGCTATCATCAACTGGAGTTGACTTCAAGTTTTCAACGTTTGTATCAGTCAATTGGCTATTGCCTGTACGTGTTTCAACTGAGAAGTCAGCGATACGCCACCATAGGTTGATGTTCTTAGTATTGCGAATACGGACATAGCGAGCTGAAATTGGAGTTTCGATTTCTTTGGTTTGCTCACCAGTCAAGCGATCCAATTCTTGCCATGAGTTACCATCTGCAGAATATTCAAGAACACCTTCTGCTAATTTATCTCCTGAACCTTGGTGGAGACGAACCTTAGTCACAGGTTTGACTTCGCCTAAGTCTAGTTGTACCCAACTATTTACTGGAGTTGTATCAGTTCGATCAGCATTCGCAAGCATGGCTTCAGTATTGTCACGTCCGTCTGTAATCTGACCAACTGTTGTGTTGTACTTGTACATCAGATTTGGACTAATCGTCACAGTAGCTGGCTGTTTAGCACGAGTAACTTCCACAGGGCGGTTAACAGCAATTTCTCTTACAGCAAACCAAGTATTATCACGATCTGAAGTCGCAATCATTCGAACAGCCTTAGCACGAATATTGAGTTTTTCATATTTAATAAGAGATTCATTTCCAGTGTAGCTTGGTTCTGAAAGTGTTACCCACTCATCATTTTCATTGAGGTACTCAACCTTAGCATTGTTAAAGGTATCACGAGGATTTGCTTGAGTTCCCATTGCAAAGGTCAAGTTTTGGAGTGGAACAGCCTTGTTAAATTTCAATCCAATGTAATCACCAGTCTTGATACTGTTTGGCGATTTGATCAATGCATGAGTTCCCAAATCTCCATCAGTCACCTCAGCAAGTCCGCCTTCTACACCTGTACGGTTCGTGATAAAGGTACTAATGACTTGGTCAGGATGCAAAGCTTTTTGAACTTCTGTTGCCAAGATTTCACGCAGTCCAAGCAAGAATGGACGGATATGTTGAACACCCAACTCAGCTCTTTCATCATGGTCTACATAGTGGAAGGTATAAGTTTGAGACTGTTCATATAGTTTCAATCCCTTATAGTAACTATCCCAAAGTTTTGCAGAATCGTTCTTTTCGATAGCTTCTGTACCATCAAGAAGAGCACTCAAGGCGTCCATTTGGTCAATAGTATTATCCAACCAGTAGTGGATTTGAGCACGCATTTTTTCATCACCAGATGCTTTATAAAGTTGAGCTGCTGCTTTTAGTTTCGCAAATTCTGCACGCAAGCCTTCACGCTCTGCACCAACATCTTGACCAGCTTTTAACTTAGACATGAAGGCCGCCAATTTCGGTGCAAGTTCAACAGACTCTTCCAACTTCACAACACGACCATCCATGTTTTGGTTGATCATATGTTTACCAAGTTCACGGAAGGCAAGAGATGCTTCGCTATCTGTAAACTTACCATTTTCAACAAAGTTAAAGGCGATATCGTTTACTTTCTTAGCTTCTTCTTCTGACTTCCATTGTTTCCATGCATATTGAGCTGCAGAGAAGAGGGCAATCTTAGATGGCTCGGATTGTTGCATTGGGTTCAACATGATACCTGAAAGAAGGCTAGGATCTACATTCGGATGAAGGAATTTCTCACCACCACCCAAGATCAAGTGTTGTTTAGAGTTATCTGTAACAGGCCAATTGACCCATAGAGAAACTGGACGGTAGGTCTTACCACCTGCAGTCAGGTTGTTCTTAAGATTTGAAAGGAAGTTTTCTGATACTTCACCCCAAATCTTACCACCAGTAAGGGTCATAGAGGTTGAAGTTGGAAGATTTTCATTGAGTGCTTTCAACTCATCTTCACGTCCATTACCCCAATACTGACCTGGGACAAAAATCATTTCCTTACGAAGGCCGACATAAGTTGCTTGTTTTTTAGTCAACCAGTCTGTCATGTCCTTCATCAAGCGGTTGTAGCTATTGTAGCCACCAACTGGACTTGGGGCATCATCGGCCAAAATACCGAACTCACGAACACCGACATCCATCAATTGAGTGAATTTAGCTTTAATAGTTTCAAGGTCTTTTTGGTAGTCAGCATCGTTACCAAAACGGATACGATTATTCATGAATGGATGGATGGTCCACACATAACGAGTCTTGTTTTGGTTTCCGACACGCGCCAATTCACGAATTTCAGCTAGTTTTTCTTCTGGATAAAGTTCACGCCATTTCTTGTTGTGATATGGATCATCTTTTGGTGCAAAGAAGTATTGGGTCAACTTCAAGTCACCACCATAACGCATCAACTCAGCACGATCAGCATTGCTCCAAGGGTTACCATAGTATCCTTCGATAAAGCCACGGTTCTTAATTTCAGCATAGTCTTCAACTGTTACGTTACGCAAGACTGGAGCTTCACTTTCATTCAGCATGTGTTTAAGAGTTGTCAAACCGTAGAAGACAGCATCTGTATCTTTACCGACGATAGAGATTGTATTGTTCTTGATTGACAAGGCATAGGCATCAATCTTATCAAAGAGTCCTTGAGAAATTCCAGACACTTCTTTTTCAGCCTGTGAATTTTGACCATGAACACCAAGATAGATATTGGTAGCACCTGCCACTGCTGATTGACTGCTTGTGTATGAAATTTGATGATCTTGTAAAACACTCTTCAAGCGGTTACGAGTATAGATATCCAAATTATCCCCCATAACAAGATTGACTTGTTTATGGAGTTTTGTAACACCTTCATCGTAAGTTACTTTTTGTGGCGTTGGGAAGACCTTGTACTCTTTCTTAAGGTAATCTTGACTTTTCGCTGCTGCAGCAACTGTTTCATCACTTGTAGGTTTCGTCGCTACAAAGTTATCAGCAAGTTCAGTTGTACCATCACCCATTTCCTCAACTTTAGGTGTTTTTGGAGTAGCTGGCTCTTCTGCATTGTTAGTAGAAACTGGTTTCAGAAGTTGAATTTCTGCAGCACTACCAAATCCTGCAACACCTGCTAGGACTTTTAATTCTACCTTATTCGTTTCAACTGCATCAAAGTTCACTGTTTTCTCTTTGGCATTGTTTTCCCAAGTTCCTGAAGCAACTTTAACCATCTGACCATCTTTTTGAGCATAGATTTCATAAGATGTCACGACACCATTACCTCCACCTGGACGTGGAAGGTAAGTCAAACCATTGACTTTTTCACTTGCTTTCAAGTTCATAGCAACTGTGAATGGTGCTTGATGTCCAGACCATTTTGAATGCCAGAAGGTATTTGGATCATTGTCAAAGGCTTTTTCTACTGGACCTTCTGCATTGGTACCTGGTAATTCTTGACTAGTTGCAGAAACTGTAAAATGATCATTTGGAATCAAACGTGGATTGACAAATGGTTCATTTGACAACTCAGCACTATGTAAAATTCCTTTGAAACCACCGATTGTTTCAAGCGGTAAAACTAAGCTATTATGAGCAAAACGAGGATTAGCTGAATTTGCAATCCGTTCAACCTTTTCACCATCTACATAAACTTCTGTAGATTGTGGTTTCGTTACAACAGAGATTTGATAACGTTTGTTCTTTTCAAGTTTCTTGTTGAATTGAATATGGAATTGCTCAAAAGTATAGGCAAGGTAGCCATCCTTATCTGCAAGATAAAGTTGATTATTGCCACTTGTTGAGAAGGTCTGTTCACCGTCACCAGTTACAGTAACATCCATTTTCAGGACATGACTTGGTCCTGCGTCACCAACTAGACCTTCGATTGTACTGTCTTTATCGAAATTCAATCCTTTTTCACTTGTCTTCACTTTCTTAGCAAGGTAATCTTTGACAGTATCAGGATTTATCTTAAACAAATCTTCTTCAGCTACGGTCTTTTCTGGATTAGATTGTGGTGCATAGACACTTGCTGGTTGAATACGATCTGCATAGGTCTTAGCTGCACGATCGGAACCCCAAGTGCGTTCTGCAGTAGACTGCATACTCTTGAAGAAACGTTTAAATATATCATAAGAAGTAAGTCCAGTTTCATGGAGGTCAATATTATCATTCCAAACCGCATGACCACCACCAATGATATTAGGATTAGAAGCTTCTAGACGTGGGCCACCACCTGTTGAGAAGTCATTTGGTATCCAACGATTGTATTGAATTTCATAATTTGCATAATCACCATAAGCAGTTTGGCTATTGCTACCACTTGGGACACTATAGGTTGGAACATCTGTGATATTGATAATCTTGGCACCTTGAGCAATTGCAGCTGCTGGACGTTGCCATCCAAGGCTCCAGATATCCACTTCTACATCTTTCCAATCAACTGGCGTTTTTCCTTGTTTGGCGCTGAGTGATCCCCAAATACGTGGTGTATAACCTTTTCCTTTGATATACTTGATGAGGTCATTAACATAGCGACGATAACTTTCTGGACTTCCATAATACTCATCTGTACCGATATGAACGGTAGAAACGCCATGAAGGGGTGCATCTGGACCATCAAGAAGTTTATCATAGACTGATTTAACAAAAGCAAGTGTTTCTTCGTACTTGTTATCCAAGTCCAACATAGCTACACGTTCTACATTGTGTTTTCTCGCACTAAGTTGACCCTTGTACATCAAGTCTGGACGAACTTTAACGAATGAAAGGGCGTGACCTGGTGTGTCAATTTCAGGAACAAGGTTGATATGCAAAGCTTTTGCTAACTTGATGATTTCTTGCATTTCTTCCTTGGTATAGTGCTCATCTGATGTTAATTTTTGGCCATCCTTACCAACAATATCTGTCTCCACACGGAAGCCTGTCTTGGCATGCTCTAGAACATACTTCAGTTCTTCTTCTGGACTTAAGTTCTTACCTGCCAAGTGCTCTTTTAGGAAGATATAGTTATCATTCAAGTGCAACTGAAGATCGTTCAGCTTGTAGTAGGCCATGTTTAGCATGATGTCTACAAGCGTATCATAAGGGATAAACTTACGACCTGTGTCTAGCATAAAGCCACGGTGGCTGAAGCTTGGGAAGTCACGGATCTCACCGTTCTGTAGATCTTTTTCTCCCATTTGAAGAAGTGTACGTGTAGCATAAAAGGCACCTGCATTTGTTGCAGCTTCTACTGTAATAACTCCATCTTTAATGCTGATACCATAGCCTTCTTTGCCATAGCCCTTATCTTCAACCTTTTTAAACTCAATTCGGTTTTGTGCTGCTTGACCACCTGTGGCGATTTCTAAGCCACGACTTTCAAGGTCCGTCTGATAGAATTTCGCTTCTTGACCAAATCCAGAATCTCCGACTGAAATAACAGTAGATGATGTAATAGAAGTTTTTCCTTCAGCTCCATACCATTGTTGAACTGCTGGAGCAACTGCTGGCTTAGTTCCAACACCTTCGTCTGCATGCAAGCCTTTAATAAGAACTTCAAATTCTTTTGTGAAGGTATGAGTATCTTTGACTTGTTGGACCATGACCTTAACAGTTTGATCTGTTAAAGGTTTGTAGATTTTGTTATTGAGATCAACAACACCCTGTTTGTTGCTACCAATCAAGCTCACTTCACCCGGTAATTTAGGCAAGACAAGTGATTTTCCATCTTCAGCAACTGTTAGTTCTGTCACTTGACGAATATCTGTAGGTTTGCTTGCATCCGGAATGTTTGAATAGGCACGAATTTCTTGAATACCAACATTTTTCCAATTCATAGTACCAGCTTGGTAATCTGTGATTTCAAGTTTAAGGTACTTGGCTTGAATAGCCTCTTTCAAATCAACTTTTTCATCAAGAAGTGGAGTTCCTGTTCTTTGATAAGCTAACTTCCATTCTTTAACTCCCGAACCATTCACATCATCCTGGCCAGCGTAATAAAGATTCCATGATTTGATATTGGGGTCATTTTTTTCACCACGAACACGGCGATCCCAATCAATCTCCACATGCTTAATCACTGTTGTCTTTTCCAGTGTAAATTCGATGGTTGGTTTATCAATGTTTTGGTCAGTTGCCCATCGAGTGTCAGGTTTTCCGTCAATTGCCTTTTCTGCTGTGTATTGTGTGTTTGCTTCATGGTTTGATGTTGTAGCAGAAGCTTTTTCCAAATGATTGACATCTGGTGTTTCGACCAAATCTTTAGTCACTGGCTTTTCAGATGGTTTAGCTGTTGGAGCTACTTCTTCTTTTGGAGTTTCTGCTGGTTTTGGAGTTGTTTCTTCCTTAGGAGCAGGAGTTTCAGTTGGTTTTGGAGTAGTTGTTTCAGCTGCAGTTGCTTCAGTTTCTGACGCTGCAGGTTGATCATCTACAGTTCCAGCACTCGCTTCTGCTTTTTCAATAGCTGCTGCTATATCTGCTGGCAGTTTATCCAGAGGCTTAGCCTGTGTTATTGTTCCTTCTGTCTCAGCAGGTCCTTCTGTTTCAGCAGCTTGAACCATACCAGCTCCAAAGATACTGGCACCAATCATAACAGAAGCTGCACCAATCGTAAATTTACGAATACTATAATGACACCGTTTCTCAAAAAAATGTTTTCCCATTTTTTCCTATTTCCTTTCATATAATCACAATCGTAAACGTTCTCATTTCCTTTAGAAAAAGAGAGGACCTAGAGGTCCTCTCTGGGTATTCTTTTTTCTCCACTAGAACAAGCAGAGAGTTTGAGCTCCCTTTTAATGAAAACTCTTGTATATTCTAATCTTCTTTTCTCTTTGCAAGAAATAGAGCAGACATTGCTAGACTGAGGCTGGCAAGGAAGAAGAGCTTATCTGACTGGCTAGTACCAGTTTCTGGAAGTTTAGCCTTCATTTCTTCTTTTGCTTCTTCTATCTTCATTCCTGGTTTAGAGCCATCAACCGCTTGATATTCAAATTCCTGTACTGCTGGATCCTGCTGCTTCTGATTGAATTGATCTGTCGATGGAGTTTGTGCCTTACCTCCAACTTCCTCAGTTGATGAAGTCTGTGCATTTCCTCCAAATTCTTCAGTTGATGGAGTCTGCGCCTTAGCTCCAGGTTCTTCAGTTGATGGTGACTCTTGTTTAGAAACTTGTTTATAAACAACAGCATAATGTCCTAGTTGACTGGTTATGAATTCAATTGTTCCTTGACCATTTGTAAAGTTTACTGACTCACCTGATGCAGTATAGTATACCCCAGCTACTTCACCAGAAACTGGTAATCTAACAAGGACTGCACCTTTCAGCTGAACCTTATGATTATCCTTATCTACCAAATGAAGAGCATAAGCATCAAATTCCATACCTTGTAGACTTTGGTCTTTTACTTTTTGAACTTGAAGGTGCATGTCTGGTGCCAAGTCTCTTGCTAGTCCTGCAACTACAACGCCTGTTGATTTATCTGATAAGACACGAACCTCTTCAGTTGGTTTGTCTACCGTAGGTGCTGCTTGGTCACCTGCTGTTCCCATTGCACCTGTATATTCTGGAACTTCATGTACAGCTGATTCTACCGCATTCACACTTCCAGTGAACTCTGGAACCTCTTTTACAGCCACTTCATCTCCTGCTGTACCGATTGGTTCTGTGTACTCTGGAACTTCATGGATTGCGGCTTCAACACCATTTACACCACCTGTGAATTCTGGAAGGTCAACAACTGGGGCTGCTTCATCTCCCTTGCTTGAAGTTGGAGTTTCAGGTTTAGGTTCTGGATCTGGAGTTGGGGTAGGTGTTTGGTCTTTCAATTGATCAAGATAATCTGCAAAGTATTTAATCATTCTATTTGTTAAGAGATGGTTATCTGTTGCAAATTTCATGCTGGAAACAACACTTGCTACTTCCTCTTGATTACTCTTATCAGTCAATTTTTGAGCTTTAGCCAAGGCTGCTTCATAGACTGCTGTATCAAGACCTGCTTCAGTCACTTGTGGACGAGTAAAGACCAATTCTGCAGCTGATTGATATTGATTACCACCATCTCCGTAAGTTCGTGTTCCTGTTAGAACAATCTTCTTAGCTTTGATCGTCTTGCCAAAGTTGATATCTTTAGGTTTGTTATTGTCAGCCCAATTTGTTGCATTGAAAGTATGTTCCTTACCTGTTTCATCAGTTACGACAAGAGTCACATCTCTCAAATTACCGTTTGAACCAGAACCACGTGGAACATAATGGAGACCAGTAATTTCAGTCGGTTCTTTCAAGACCATTGTAGCTGGTTTACCAACATCTCCTCCGCCCCATGATGTATGCCATAAACTAGATAAGTTTCCATCAAAGGCATTTGCAAGACCTTCACCAGCCTGAGCAGGAGCGCTTAGGCTTGCAAAATCATCTGCTACAAGAGCTGTTTTCTTCATCACTAAAGCATCTTTAAGAGCATTGACCTTAGCAATCTCTGCTTTAGCTTCTTCTACACTAATATCATCGTCTGCTTGACTAAGGTTAAAGACAGCCTCTTTCAAAGCATCCATTGTTTCTTTGGTGTAATTGGTCATAGCAACAGTTGGAAGGTAGTTCTTAACAGCATTTTCTGCCATCATCTTACCAGTCAAGACAATTTCTTCAATTTGAAGTCTATCCATGATGAAATCATTGTAACCACGGAAATTCGCATTACCACCAGAATCTCCACGAGTATTGCTTGCATTTCCTGTAGAGTAGATACCTACCCATGTATCGCCAGTTTCAGCACCTGTCACGAGGAAAGTTGCGCGTTTAGCTTTTTTAGAATCTGTCCATGAGTTTGGTAATTCATGCATTTCCAAATTACTTGCCTGTCCAGATTGGAATTCTCCTTTACCGACTACAAAGGCATAAGTATTGTCAGATCCAGTTTCATAGTCAAATGTAATACGGTAGGTCTTGCCTGCTTCAAATCGGAAGTTTTGTGGAATTGTTTGGTAAACCAAGTTTCGACGACTTACGAGACCATTTGTCTTGAGTGACCAATTTCCTTCGATAACGTCATCAACTTTCTTACCATTCCAATCACGTTGTGTGTATGGACCATGTTTTTCAGACAAATGAGTACGGTTGTCTTCAACACCTTCGATACCACCGATGACAAATGGGAAGATACCTTGTCCAACATTTTCAAAGTCTTGTTTGAAGACACCTGTTGCAGTATCATGACCGTCACCGTACATATTTGATTCATTTTCAAAGGTACGAATTTCATCGAAGTAAGTTGCTTCATCACCTGCTTCACGACTCAAGGTCAAGGTTACATTTGATACATCTGAACCTGTTGTAAAGAAAGCATACATGTTTTGGAAGTAACTTGTGTTATTAACAGTCGCATTGCTTCGACGAGTATTGTGAGCATAGGCTTTTACATAGTTGAGAGCGAGCGACTTGTTGGTGTAGTTAGTTACTTCTTTTTCACCAGTATTTACTGTAATACTTGCTTTAGCATCACTACGGTTATCCACACCTACATAAACTGCATATCTGGTATTCGGTTTCAAGCCAGTTAATTTTTGAGTCAGACTCACTTTTTCTTTATTGCCTTGTATGCGGAGCATTTGGTTTGCACCTTGAGACTTCACGATTTCAGCCTTAGAAGCATCTCCCGAAATCTTCCAATGATTCAAAGATTCGCTGTTAAATCCTTGGTCATAGATATGCATTCCTTCACTCCATGACATTTCAGGATTTGTTTGTTTAGAGCGATAGAGTACATAAGGTTGATTTGCAGTAAGATCAAGGGTAATCTTACCGTCTTTCACGGCAACTTCTTTTTCCTCAGTCTTACCTTGGTCAGTTAGTTTATAAAGGTAAACTTTACCATTTGCCCAGTCGCTAGGAAGTGTCCAAGTTGTTGCACCTGCTTCAGTATTGAAGTAGTACATTTTTTCCTTGTCGCTCGCAAGCTTGTTACCATTTGCATCCCAGTTCCAAGGTGTCAAGTATGCTGAACCATCTTGGATAACACGACCATTAAGCGTAACTGTCCGTTCACGATATTGTGGACTGTTGACATCATTTGATTTACGAGCTACAACAACCTTGTTATTTGCAGCATCGACCAATTCGACTTTCATTTCTGGAGTCCATTTATAGGTACTACCATTGTCAGTCATGGTTACTGGTTTGCCATCTTCCCATTTGCTGACTGTAAAGTGTTGGAAGTACTTAGTCATAACATCATGAGCAAACAAGTTTGTTACATAACCGTTATAGTCACTACGTCCTTGCCATCCTTCAAAGTCCTTCATGCTATAACCGCCTAGAAGTGGGTAGTCAGCTGCACCACCATAACTTCTGTAGTCACCAACCCAAGAATCTTTTTGGTGGTTACGGATAAAGCGAGTAATAGCACTGTTAATACCTTTATTTGTATAGCCACCGTAGGTCAAGTCAGCTGCCCAGTGTTGGAAGGTAGAATCATATTCACCACCATGGCCCCACTCAATAGCAAAGCGCCAACCTTGTTTATTAATTTCTTTAGCAATAACATGAGTTGCCCAGGCACCATTGTCACCTGATTGGCCGTTACCCCATACGTCGACATAGATGAAGTCTAGACCTTCACCCAATTCCTTCTTCAACTCTTCCCAACGAGCTAGACGCCCATGAGCGAGGTCATAACCAGCATCAATATTGATACCTTGGTCAAGCCAGTTCCAACCGTAGCTGTAGCTACCATCTGCATTTTTACGAAGAATATTTTCATTAAAATATTTAGACTCAGGATAGGTTTCTGAAGCGTTAACGTGGATACCGAGGTGGGCACCATATTTCTTAGCTTTCGCAATAAGAGTCTTAAAGTCTTCAACACCACCAATACGTTTACCGATATCCGCGTAGTTCAAGTGTCCAGAGTCATGTCCTTCACTTCCGTATCCCTTAAGAAGTACACCTTGACCAAGACCATCTGTATGAAGGTTAATCTTCTTGATACCATCCAAGGTCATGAGGAATGGGTTTTGCGCTTGTGAACCAAAGTTCATAGCGATACGGTAAGCTGTAATGTCTTTAACTTTTTCCCATCCTTGAGGGTTGTTCATAATACTACGGTAAGCGATGGCACCATCTTGCCAGTCAACCTTATGGTCAGCATTGGCATCTTCAGTGATGACAACTTTTGCACTTGGAAGTTCCTTCGTATATTCTGGGAAGACTACACCATTATGAGCTTTTTCCCATTGCCATTCAGAACTATGGATTTCAACGTAGTTGGCATTACCAATCGTATTCTTGTAAGCTGTCAATCGTGTCCAGTCGTAAGAACCACCACCGTAGCTGTTTTGTGAGTTACTCCATACCCCAGCTGCAAGCTTGTCTGTTGAAACAAATCCATACATGTAACCTTTGGCCAATTCTTTCATTGGATTGGTTACTTCGATATGGTCATCACCACTGACGTGAGTGTTGTTTGACATGGTTGCCCCATCAAACTTAGCTCCTGCTTGGTCACTAGAAACAGATACCAAGGCATTTCCTAGGAAGCTGATGGAAGAAAGTAATTTACGTTCGTCATCAATCTTTTGTCCTGGTGTCACTTGGTTATGGTTGACAATCTTAGTCACATCAAAGTGAAGTTGGTTGTCCACTACTTGCAAACGAACGGTCATATCTGCATTGATGAGATTTTTCTCATCACGGAGTTTCATGTCATACTCGGCAGTCGTTGCATTGACCTTTTTATAGGTAACTTCAGGAGTCACAGCGTGCTTGTTGATCACAACTTGATTAATTGGTTGCACTTGTCCTGGAAGCTTGTTTCCATTTAGAACATATTCTTTAACACGTGGGAAGGCTTGGTCGATAACTGCTTTCAATACTGTAGATTGAATAGTGTCGTATTTTACATTGCTATCATCTACTGTATCGCCCTTTTCTTTTTTAGTGGATTCTTGATCTGTTTTAACTCCTTCTTGGTTGTCAGTTTTGACATTGACAATTGTTCGTTCACTACTATTATAGGTTCCAGCTTTAAGAACAATTTTCTTCTCATCTTTGAGTTTGTCATTTACTGCAGATGGCAAGGTCACTGTGTCAAAAAGTTTCACATCATTGTTAGTTGCATTGAGCTGTCCATCTGATTTTAGACTGATCGTCAAATGGTTCTCAGATCCATTTACTGGAGCTGCAACACGTCCACCTTGATACCAAAGCCCACTACCATTTGTCTTGTATTCCCAGAACCATCCACCTTGGTCATATCCTACAAAAACGTTGTTGTCAGTGTCTTTAAATTTCATGAAGACACCAAAGCGAGATTTACCTGTTTCGGATTCTTCTTTAAAGGTCAAATCAACGGTAGCATTCCCATTAGCATCTACTGTCAAACCATCTTTTTCAAACAAGGCTGGTTTTTTACCATTGTCATTTTGAGCAGTTGAAGCTAGTTGGTTGTAACGAACTCCTTTTTCTTCACGGACAGTTACTGTTCCCTGTTGTTCTTTCTTTTCAACTGTTTTCCATTCTGGAGTGACTTCTTTTGATTCAGTCGGTTTAGTTTCAGCAGGTTTATTTTCTGCTGGTTTGTTTTCTGCCGGCTTATTGTCAGCTGGTTTTTCTTCTTTAGGTTTATCCTCTTTTGGTTTTTCTTCCTTGTTTTCCACTTGTTTATCGAGAGCATCTAGACCAGCTGGTTTCTTTGTTTCAATACCCTTGATATAGTTTTGGATCCACTCTAGCTGAGCAGGTGAGAAGAGAATACCTCCACTACGTTTACCAGAGACACCATTTTGGTGGATACCAATCAATTTCCCATTTTCATCGAAAATACCGCCACCACTAGCACCTGGTTCACTTCCTTGATAGCTAATTCCACGAACACCTTCTCCGTGATTGTTAATATCCTCAACGGTAGTATTCAAAATTGGATCAAGCTCTCCTTTTGGATATCCAAATACATGAACCTTATCTCCTACCTTAGTTGTTGCAGGTTTCTCAGTCACTTCAACGGGAGCATTTGCAAGAGGTGTACGAAGCTTAACAATTGCCAAGTCATTTTTATAGCCTTTGAGGAAGCCTTCACGGTCCCAGTGTTTTACATCATTCTTACTAAATTTGACATCTGGTGCTCCTTTGTAAGAAACTGTATAGACATCTCCATCACTCTCAACATTATCAGCTACCTTACGATTATTACCATCTGGAACATCTTTGATAAAGTTATGAGAAACAGATAAAACTAGATTTTCCCCAATAACGATACCACTGCCAATCCCCGCAGCGCTTTTAATTTCAACAGTCGCACCATAGTTTAATTCACCATTTTTTGTTTTAGCGACATCTTCTGGAACTAAGCTTTTATCTTCTTTTTCTAGTTCTTCTTTTGAGGCAGTGTGGCCATTTTCTTCAGCCTTATCAAGTTTTCCACGTAGTTCATCAGGAAGAGTATCTGAAGCTGAAGAGCTTGTTGCAGTTTCTTTTTCTTTTGCCAGTAATTCTTCTTCAGTCTTTGGTCCTTCAGTTACTTCAGGAGAACCTTGGTCTTCACCAGCTTTTGGTGCTTCAAAATCATGCCCTCCGTCCTCTTTAGCATTTGCAAGAGCTGCAGCCAAATCTGCCGGCATATTTGCTGTTGAACCTGTTTGTGCAGAATCTGCTAGGACAGTACTAGTTCCAAAGAAAGCTGCACCAATCATGACAGAAGCAACCCCTAATGAAAATTTTCGAATACTATATTTACAACGTTTTTCAAACAATCCTTTATCCATTAAGTCCTAAATCCTTTCACTATATGCGTAAGCGTTTACATCTGTTATTTAAAAAAATACTCCTTTCTGTCTAAAAAGTGTAACACTTACGTCATTAAATAAAAAATAATTACACTTTTAATATAACAAATGATAGGAAATAAAGCAATAGAAAAGATAGGAAATGACTAATTTTTTCTTTCAATCCTAGTAAAATTAAAGTATAAAATCTCCAAAATACTCTAGAAAAATAAAATGCATATCATCAAATTTTTTCAATATCTGATAATATGCATTTTCTGATTTTAAAGACTTTTTATCTAACCTCATGCGTTTTAAAAACGAAGAAGCTAAGCCTCGATTTGAATTTTTCTCTTTTCAGACTTCCTTTACAAAAACCAATTCCTGTGGCTGGGACAAATCTTCTCGGTAATTAAATCCTGCAAAGCTTAAGCGACGAGCTTCCTCCACCGTCTGTACTTGATTTTCTATTAAAGCCGTTAGGAAGGCACCACGCGCCTTCTTTGAAATGGTTGAGTGAATCTTCAGCTGACCATCTCTATCCTCCATGAATTTGAAGGTTACCATCTTTTCTCTGATTTCCTTAGAAAATACGGTCTCAAACTCGGATGACAAGAGGGAGAAAATCACTTCTTCCTGCTTCACAGCTTCATCATAGGCCGCCTTCCAATGGCTCTTCAAAGTCTTACCAGCGACTTTTAACTTCATCAAAAAGTCCAAACGGTGAGGAGGAATGGGTGACAAGGCTGGAACAACGCCATACAAAGCCGAGGTAATGAAGACATGATTTTCAAGATAGGCTTGTTCTACCTCGGTCAATTTATCTCGCTTAATATGGCGATACATGAGCCCATCAAAAAGTTTCAAGGCTGGATAGTGTGAAGCAGTTTGTTTTTTTAAAGCTTGGATATGTTGAAATTCTTCCGCAGCCTTCTCAGCTGAAACCTTGTAAAAACTCTCCAATTGGCTAGCAGAATAGAGAGCCAAGGCATCAAGCACGTCCTGACTTTCTGGTCTTAAAGTAGTTGCCTCGATACTCGGCAAGTCTGTGTTCATTTCTTTTGCTGTTGGGATTAAAATTTTCATATTGATAGTGTAGCATATTTTTTAGCTACAACCAAGAAATTCATTTGAAAAACCTCGGTTTGACCGAGGTTCCTCTGTTTATTTGGGCCATCCTAACCAGATAGACACGAGAACAAGGGCTATGCCAGCTAAGCTTGTTAGGATAGATAAGAATTTATCTTTTTTCTCCTTGAACTGAGAAAAACCTATCTTCAAAGCGAGCAGTCCGAGTAGCATTGAAGCAAGCATCACATAAAACCCCATTTGTTGTCCTCCATTAGTCTTAATTCACCTTATTATAACATATACTTTCTGAGAAATTCTGTTTTTACTGTAGCTTAAAGGTCTTGAGATAGTTGTCTTTTCCTACTTGACCTTCGAAAGCTTTACCATTTTCAAGGTAAGGAAGGTCATCGGATACTGAGGCCTTAACCTTATATATCTTGCCATCAACTTTAAAGAAGTAGACGGTGTCTCCCTTGATAACAGCTGATTTGAGGTCTGCTACCACACCCTTGATGCTTTCTGTTGTTGCATTATCAATCTCAAGGTCGTTTTTATTAGCGTACTTGCTGAGCAGTTCTTCTACTGTCGTGGCTACGATAACATTTTGGTACTCAACTGCGTCTACCAGAGCGTACTCTTTGACCAAGCCCGCATTGTCCTTCAAGCCCATGATGTAGAGAGGCTTGTCATTGATGTTGATGAGGATTGGGAAGGTTGCCTTGTAGGATTTCTCCTGAACAGCACCTTCGGCTGATTCACTGGCTGATTCTTCGGTCGCAGAAGCCAAGCTATACTTGGTGATTTCTCCTGTTCGCATATTTTCAAGGATGAAACCAAGATTACTTTCATCCGCATTGGCCGACGTCACACCTGTGTAGAGGTAGATGTCATTACCGATAGACAAGTAATTATATCCCTTGGTAGTCTGGGTCACGTTTTTCTTGGAAATCATGGCATTCCAGAAACCGTCCTTGTACTTGCCATTGTAGTTTATTTGCTCAATAGTTTCCTCAGCTGGATAAACCCTGTCCACCCATTCTGGAACATCTGCCAAGCTGTATTCCTTGGTTTCTCCATTTGTGGCATCCAAGATAATGACTGAAACAGGACGAGGAACCGCAAGCCCAAATTGCTTTTGATAAACCGTTGCTACATAGAAAGGATTGCCCTCATCGTCCACCTCAAAAGATGGAGTTTTGAAGATCTTGGTTGGGTACTTCAAGCGCAGGTGACGTTTGACATCGCGGTTAAAATACTCCGAGTCCGAATACTTGATTGGTGTCTTCAAGTCCACCAAGTTGGCATTTCCAGTTACCATGTCCACCTTGATATACTCGCCGATTCCCTTAGCTTGATTATTAAACCACTTGATAGGATCTGCGTATTCTAGTGGCGTAACCCGATAAGGCTTTCCATCAATCGTCAGTTGGGTATAGGTATCTGCGGCTACATATTGCGACACCTTATCTGTTAGGGAACCCAAGTAGCGGTCACCAATTTTCTCAGCAGTACTTCTATCTAGAATAGGAACCTTACTGGTATCAGTCTTAGGAAATTCAGTAAAGTCTTTTTCCGTAACTGTGACTACATTGGCATAATTTTTAGCCTGAAAAATGCTGGAAGTCACCAAGGAAACCAAAGCTGCCAAGAGAAGAATTCCTCCAATAGAAGCTAAAAGAATTTTCCCTAACCGATTGATTTTGAAACCATCAAGATTTAAGGCAGCTTCCGCCTTGCCGTGGCGCACATGAACCGTTTTGACCAGATTGATTCCCTTGCCAAAGCCAAATAAGATTGCTACAAGCAGCAAATGCCCACAGAGGAAAAAGAGAAATTCCCAGCTGGTCAGGTTAAGAGGCGGTAAAAAGATATACCAGGTCGTTGCGATAAAAATAAGTTCAAAGATTATCCGTTTCATTTGCTTTCCTCCTAAATGATTCGTCCTTCCAAGTGATCCAGTTCATGCTGGCAAATCTGGGCTGGGAAGCCTGTCAAAGTAATGGTCTGTTCCTGCCACTTGCTGTCACGATAGGCAACCTTTATAGTTTCATAACGCTTAGTAGGTCTCACACCTACCAAGGACAAACATCCTTCTTCTGTCTCATAAGGTCCTTCAGAGGACAGGAGCACTGGGTTAAACATGACCACAGGAACCAAGCCAAGATTAAAAATAATCACGCGCTTCTGCACCCCAATCATATTGGCTGCCAGACCGACACAAGTCTCACGATTTGCTAAGAGCGTATCTTGTAAATCTCTGGCAAGATAAAGGTCTTCCTGACTTGCCGGCTGAGATACCTGAGATAAAAATAAGATATCCTTCACAATTTTCTTTTCCACTTCCTCACACCCCTCTTGATCTTTACTATATTATAGCAATTATAGCACAAAAGCCGATAACTGCAAGCCCTTTCCCTCAACTGTAGCAAAAAGCCATCCGAAGATGACTTTTTTGCTATTTAATTTCTTTATAAGTTACTTCCATACCACGCTTAACAGCTGGACGATTGGCAATTTTTTCTGCCCATTTTACTAAATTCTGGTAACCTGAGGCATCTAAGAATTTTGCAGAACCTTGGTAAAGCTTTCCTTGAACTAACTGTCCATACCAAGACCAGATACCAATATCTGCAATCGTATAGTCATTGCCTGCAATATATGGTTTCCGAGCCAATTCCTTATCCAATAAATCCAACTGGCGTTTCACTTCCATCGTAAAGCGATTAATTGGATATTCCAATTTTTCAGGGGCATAATTAAAGAAATGTCCAAATCCCCCACCTAGAAAAGGTGCAGCACCTGCTTGCCAGAATAACCAATTCAAAACTTCTACCTTTTCCACAGGATTACTTGGTAGAAAAGCTCCAAATTTCTCAGCAAGATAAAGGAGAATATGAGCAGACTCAAAGACTCTCACTTCTTCAGCCCCTGACTGGTCCAGCAAGGCTGGAATCTTTGAATTTGGATTTAGCTTTACAAAGTCTGAACCGAATTGATCCCCATCCATGATAGCAATCTTATACAAGTCGTAAGCTGCTTGCTCAAAACCAGCTTCTAGTAATTCTTCCAATAAGATAGTGATCTTCACACCATTTGGTGTTCCCAACGAATAAAGTTGAAAAGGTTGTTCTCCTTTTGGCAAGTTTTGTTCGAAACGCGCACCTGCTGTTGGTCTATTTAGTCCTGTAAAGGCTCCTTGATTACTAGCTTCATCCTGCCATACGGTCGGTAATTGATACGCTGACATCAGGAACCTCCCTTAAATCGCATTCTTGTCAAAACCGAGTTTACGTTGAACAAACTTAACAATTTCGACGATAATAATCATTGAGAAGCTTCCAGCCATAACGATTCCCCATTGTGATAAGTCTAGTTTGGTTACGTGGAAGATTCCTTCAAGTGGTTCTACAACGATTGTTGCCATGAGAAGGATGAAGGATACTAGGATAGACCAGTTAAAGGTCTTAGACTTGAATGGACCAACTGTCAAGATGGACTGGTAAACAGACTTGACATTGTAAGCATGGAAGAG
Organism: Streptococcus sp. KHUD_015; assembly: GCF_051106265.1. GTDB lineage: Bacteria > Bacillota > Bacilli > Lactobacillales > Streptococcaceae > Streptococcus. The sequence continues at coordinate 584,121 of NZ_CP193665.1, read as the reverse complement.
CTGAATCAAACCAAGGGTTGCAAAGGCCATGGTAAGGGCATCTGCATGAATAGCATGATTGTCACCCACATGAACTGGGTAAAGAAGGGCAAGACCATAAACACTCATAACAATAGCTGCTTGGAGTACACCTTGATAGATGATAGAACTGAAAACACCACCTGAGAAGAAGCTTGCCTTGCGTCCACGTGGTTTATGGTTCATGACACCAGGCTCAGCAGGTTCAACACCAAGAGCGATAGCTGGGAAGGTATCCGTTACCAAGTTGATCCACAAGAGATGAACTGGCTGCAAAACATCCCAACCAAACAAGGTTGATAGGAAGATGGTTAATACTTCAGCAGTATTGGCAGAAAGCAGGTATTGAATGGTCTTTTGAATGTTTGAGAAGACCTTACGTCCTTCTTCAACTGCAACAATGATAGTCGCAAAGTTATCATCTGCAAGAATCATGTCAGAAGCCCCCTTAGAAACCTCTGTACCAGTGATTCCCATACCGATACCGATATCGGCTGTTTTCAGAGCTGGCGCATCATTGACACCATCACCTGTCATGGCAACGACTTTACCTTGTTTTTGCCAAGCCTTAACGATACGAACCTTATGTTCTGGAGACACACGGGCATAAACAGAGTATTGACCAACTACTTTTTCAAATTCTTCATCTGACAGTTCGTTGAGTTCAGCACCAGTTAAAACGTGTCCTTCTGTATCATTTGCATCAATAATTCCCAAACGTTTGGCAATAGCTTCTGCAGTATCTTGATGGTCACCCGTAATCATGATTGGACGGATTCCCGCTTCCTTAGCCACACGAACAGCCTCAGCAGCTTCAGGACGTTCAGGGTCAATCATCCCAATCAAACCAGTGAAGATTAAATCATTTTCAAGCTCTTCAGAAGTGAGATTTTCTGGAATGCTGTCAATAATCTTATAAGCACCTGCAAGGACACGCAAGGCTTGGTGGGCCATTTCAGAGTTGTTTGTATGAATGAGGTTTGTAACCTTCTCATCAATCGGAGCAATATCACCAGCTTTATCACGAGCAACACAACGTTTCAAGAGTTGGTCTGGAGCTCCCTTGACTGCCACTAGGAATTTCCCATCTGGCAATGGATGAACCGTTGACATGAGCTTACGATCTGAGTCAAATGGCAATTCAGCCACACGAGGATATTTCTCTAAAAATCCTTTAACATCATAGCCCTTATCCAAGGCATACTGGATGAAGGCTGTTTCCGTTGGATCCCCGATCAGGTTTCCTTCTGCATCAATCTTAGTATCATTAGCCAAAACAACAGAACGAATAAGAGGCATTTCGAGACCTAGTTCAATGTCATCAACTGAATCATGTAGGACTGCATCATAGAAGACTTTCTCGACTGTCATCTTGTTCATGGTCAGCGTACCAGTCTTATCAGAAGCGATGATTTCAGTTGAACCAAGCGTTTCAACTGCTGGCAACTTACGAACGATAGAGTTACGTTTTGCCAAAACTTGAGTACCAAGGGCAAGAACGATGGTCACGATAGCAGGTAGTCCTTCTGGGATGGCTGCAACAGCAAGCGCAACAGAGGTCATCAACTCACCAAGTGGATTTTTACCTTGAATGAAGACTCCGACTACAAAAGTAACAAGGGCAATGACCAAAATTGCATAGGTCAAGACCTTAGAAAGGTTGTTCAAGTTTTGTTTAAGTGGTGTATCCGTTTCATCCGCATCTTGGAGCATGCCAGCGATATGACCCACTTCAGTGTACATACCTGTATTGACAACAACACCAAGACCACGACCATAAGTAACGTTTGAGTTTTGGAAGGCCATATTGACACGGTCACCAATACCAGCATCTGCAGAGAGCTCGACAGTCAAGTCTTTTTCGACTGGCACAGACTCACCTGTAAGAGCTGCTTCTTCGATCTTAAGAGAGTTGGCTTCTAGTAAACGTAAGTCTGCTGGTACAACATCACCTGCTTCGAGGGCAACGATATCACCTGGAACCAATTCTTTTGAATCAATCTCCGCCATATGCCCATCACGAAGAACGCGGGCGGCTGGACTAGACATGGATTTGAGGGCTTCGATCGCTTCTTCTGCTTTCCCTTCTTGGTAAACACCAAAGGCAGCGTTAATGATAACCACGGCTAAGATGATAATGGCATCTGCGATATCTTCCCCACCAGAAGTCACAACTGACAAAATAGCTGCCGCAACTAGGATGATAATCATCAAATCCTTAAACTGCTCGATAAATTTGACCAGTATTGATCGTTTCTCGCCTTCTTCGAGTTCATTGTGGCCAAATTCAGCAAGGCGCTTTTCCGCCTCACTTGATGACAAACCTTGCTCGGTCGCATCCACAGCCTTCAAGACCTCTTCAGGACTCTGAGTGTAAAACGCTTGGCGTTTTTGTTCTTTTGACATGTGTCTCCTCCTTGACATTGTGTGCAAAACAGACTCTCTTTTCCCTCATCGCATCTTTTCACGACAAACAAAAAGAGACCTGTTAATCATAACAAGTCTCGCTGTTTAAGATAGTGCCGGAAAGCATACTTTTCAGTATAAAATTCGGAATGACGACACTATCACAGGTTTCTGCCAGCTACTCCCTTGAGTAGTTCTATTATACCAAATTTTGAAAAGTTTTCAAAGAGTAAAAAATGACTTATTTGAATTTTCCCTTGAAAACCAGTATAATGGTAGAATGCTATGTGACTAGAAAGGAAGTTGAATGAAGCAATCTATCTCAAATCTCAAGTTAGCTGAACGTGGGGCCATTATCAGTATTTCGACCTATTTGATCTTGTCTGCAGCCAAATTAGCAACTGGTCATCTTCTTCATTCATCCAGTTTGGTAGCCGATGGTTTCAACAACGTGTCGGACATCATTGGAAATGTGGCCCTCTTGATTGGGATTCGGATGGCGCGCCAGCCTGCAGACCGTGACCACCGTTTTGGTCACTGGAAGATTGAAGATTTGGCTAGCTTGGTCACTTCTATTATCATGTTCTATGTCGGCTTTGATGTACTAAGGGATACCATTCAGAAGATTCTCAGTCGTGAAGAAACAGTCATTGATCCTCTTGGTGCAACTCTAGGAATTATGTCTGCAGCAATCATGTTTCTGGTCTATCTCTACAATACTGGCCTCAGTAAGAAATCCAACTCTAAGGCACTCAAGGCTGCCGCCAAAGACAATCTTTCTGATGCTGTCACCTCACTTGGTACTACCATTGCCATCCTGGCTAGCAGTTTCAATTATCCCATTGTGGATAAACTGGTTGCTATCATCATCACTTACTTTATCTTGAAAACTGCCTATGATATCTTCATCGAGTCTTCCTTTAGTCTTTCAGATGGCTTTGACGACCGTCTGCTTGAGGACTATCAAAAGGCCATTATGGAAATTCCCAAAATTAGCAAGGTTAAATCTCAAAGAGGTCGCACCTACGGTAGCAATATCTACCTGGATATCACGCTTGAGATGAATCCTGACTTGTCGGTTTATGAGAGCCACGAAATTGCGGATCAAGTCGAGTCTATGCTGGAAGAACGTTTCGGTGTCTTTGATACCGATGTCCATATCGAGCCAGCACCTATCCCTGAGGATGAAATTTTAGATAACGTCTACAAAAAATTGCTCATGCGTGAACAATTGATTGACCAGGGAAATCAACTGGTAGAACTCTTGGCTGATGATTTTGTCTATATTCGTCAGGATGGAGAACAGATGGATAAAGAGGCCTATAAAGCCGAAAAAGAGTTGAATGCTGCTATCAAGGACATCCAAATCACTTCCATCAGTCAGAAGACCAAACTCATCTGCTATGAATTAGATGGCATCGTCCATACCAGTATCTGGCGTCGCCATGAAACTTGGCAAAATATCTTTCATCAAGAAACCAAAAAAGAATAGAGAAATCCTGTCCATAAGACGGGATTTTTCCATTCTTCTAGCTATCAAACTCACTTAAATACTCATAACGTTCGTATTTTTCAAGGAGTGCTTCGTTTTTCTCATCCAGTTCTTTTTGGAGAGTAGCCAGCTTACCAAAGTCAGAGCCGTTGGCCTGCATCTCCTCTTCAATAGCAGCGATACGATTTTCCAAGGCTTCAATATCGCCTTCAATGCTTGCCCACTCCTGCTTTTCTTGGTAAGTCATGCGTTTCTTGTCTTCACGGACCTTGACTACTTTTTCCTTTTCGGCTTTTTGCACTTGATTGACCATCTCTGTTTCAAAGGCTTTTTCATCAAGATAGTCGGTGTAATGACCAAAGAAAGGACGAATTTTACCATCCTCAAAAGCGAGAATCTTGGTCGCTACCTTATCCAAGAAATAGCGGTCGTGACTAACAGTCAAAACTGGACCAGCAAAGCCTTGCAAGAAATTCTCCAAAACTGTAAGAGTAGCAATATCCAAATCATTGGTCGGCTCGTCCAAGAGAAGAACATTTGGTTTTTCCAATAGCAATTTGAGGAGATAAAGACGTTTTTTCTCTCCCCCAGACAATTTCTCAATCAAGGTTCCATGCGTCGAACGTGGGAAAAGGAACTGCTCCAGTAACTCTGCAATGGAAGTCGTAGAACCACCGCTGGTCTTGACCTCTTCTGCTACTTCCTGCAAGTAATTGATAACACGCTTGCTTTCATCAAAGCCCTCAATTTGCTGAGAGAAATAGGCGATGCGAACCGTTTCGCCGATGATAACTTGTCCATCAGTTGGTTCAAGACTTCCTGCAATGAGGTTAAGAAGGGTTGACTTCCCAACACCGTTGTCCCCAACGATTCCAATACGATCTTTAGCCTGCACCAAGAGATTAAAATCTTGCAAAATAGGCTTGTTTTCATAGGCGAAGGAAACATCCTGAAACTCAATGACTTTCTTACCGATTCGACTGGTTTCAAAGTTCATGGTCAAGTCTGTCTCAGCAATGCCACCTGAAACTTCCTTTTTCAGATCATGGAAACGATTGATACGAGCCTGCTGCTTGGTAGCACGCGCCTGCGGTTGTCTACGCATCCAGGCCAATTCTTGCTTATAAAGTTGTTCCTTTTTGTGAAGGAGAGCCGCATCACGCTCATCCTGTTCCGACTTAAGGCGGACATAATCCTGATAATTTCCCTGATACTCAGTTAATCCAGCTCGGTCCAACTCGAAAATCCGTGTTGACAAAGCGTCTAGGAAATAACGATCGTGGGTGATAAAAAGGACAGTTTTCTTGGAATTTTTTAAAAAGAGGGTCAGCCACTCAATAGTCGCAATATCCAGATGGTTGGTTGGCTCATCAAGTAGCAAGAGGTCGTGGTTGCCAAGTAAAACTTGCGCCAACTGAACTCGTCTTCTCAGACCACCTGACAATTCCCCAACTGGAGTGGATAAGTCCTGAATACCTAACTTGCTAAGGACAGTCTTGACCTGACTCTCAATTTCCCAAGCTTGGAGAGAATCCATCTCTGCCATGACCCGTTCCAAACGAGCCTGCTTGTCCTCACTGTAGTTGAGCATGAGAAGTTCATACTCACGAATGAGTTGGATTTCCTTGAGGTCGCTGGATAGGACCGTATCCAAAACCGTCTTGCTATCATCAAAATCAGGATCTTGGGTCAAGTAACCAATCTGGTAATCGTTCTTCGTTGAAAAGGGACTGACATCCCCATCAAAGCCAGAAACACCAGAAAGGACATCCAAAAGGGTGGTTTTGCCCGTTCCATTAACACCGTTTAGACCGATTCTGTCTAGGTCATGGATGATAAAGGAAATATCCTTAAAAACGGTCTTGTCACCGACGGATTTACTTAGTTTTTCAACGATAAAATCACTCATTTTTTCTCCCTCAGATAAGTATGGATGGCTTGACGATCATTTTCTAATGCTCCATCGACAATGGCATACTCAATCTCTGTTAAAATCTCTCCCAAGTCTGGTCCCGGCTGATAGCCATATTCCTTAATCAAAATACCACCATTGATTTGGATTTCTTTCTTGTCATGAATGGTCAAACTCTGGTAGGTTTCTGTGATAACTTGCGGATTGACTGCTTTCCCTTGAGCCTGACGAAGATTTTCAGCCTGTAAAAGTAAATCCAAGTCAAAGCGATAACAATCGCGCTTGCTCAATTCTCCCTTTTCGCGCAAGTCCAAAATAGTCAGCAAATCCTGTACCTGCTTGGCAAACTGGCGTGATGTCTTCCAAGCCTTCAAAAATGGCTGCGCATTTTCAATCTCCAAAGCCCACAGTAGAGCCGACCAAGCTTGTTCAGAGGATTCAAAGATAAAATCAGTCTCCAAATCAAACAGTCTATTGAGCTTGTCCTGGCTAGATTCCATATCAGGGAGATAATCATAAGCTTGACTCTCAATCATGGAAGCCAAACCACTTCTCCAAAACGGAGCCAGCAAGAGTTTATCAAACTCAACGAAGGTACGCTCCACAGAAATTTTCTCCAAAAGTGGCGTCAAGGTCTTCATAGCTTTAAAGGTTTCTGGCTCAAGTTCGAAGCCAAGACTAGCCTGAAAACGAAAACCACGCATAATCCGCAAAGCATCTTCGTTGAAACGCTCACTAGCCACGCCAACCGCCCGCAAAACTTGATTTTCTAAATCTTCTAAACCATGGAACAAGTCAATGATTTCCCCTGTCTCGTCCAAGGCAAAGGCGTTGACTGTGAAATCACGGCGTTTGAGGTCTTCTTCTAGCGAACGCACAAAGGAAACCGCACTGGGTCTGCGATAGTCAACATAGACATCCTCTGTCCGAAAAGTGGTTACTTCGTACTCTTCATCCCCATCTAAGACCAAGACAGTTCCGTGCTCGATTCCGATATCAGCCGTTCGCGGAAAAATCTGCTTGGTCTCTTCTGGATAAGAAGAAGTCGCAATATCCACATCATGGATAGGACGATTGAGAAGGGCATCTCGAACAGAGCCCCCAACAAAATAGGCTTCAAAGCCTGCTTCTTTAATTTTTTCTAATACTGGTAAAGCCTTCTGAAATTCAGAAGGCATTTGCGTTAATCTCATAATAAGTGTTCTAATCCATAGACAAGCTCATGACGCTTGACAACTTCTTTAATTCCCAAATTGACCCCTGTCATGAAGGAGCTGCGATCATAGGAGTCATGACGAAGGGTCAATCCTTCTCCCTGATTGCCAAAGATGACTTCCTGATGGGCTACTAAGCCTGGCAAACGAACTGAGTGGATCCGCATGCCATCAAAGTCAGCACCACGGGTACCAGCAATCAATTCTTCCTCATCAGGCGCACCTTGCTGAATAGACTCTCGAACCTCGGCCATCAATTCAGCTGTTTTAATGGCTGTTCCACTCGGGGCATCCTTTTTCTTATCATGATGAAGCTCGATAATCTCCACATTTGGGAAATATTTAGCAGCCTGCGTCGCAAATTGCATGAGCAAGACAGCACCCAAGGCAAAGTTAGGGGCAATCAAGCCACCCAAATCTTGTTCACGAGAAAATTCTTTTAGCTCTGCAATTTCTTCACTAGTAAAACCTGTTGTTCCAACTACTGGAGCAAAGCCATTTTCAAGAGCAAAGCGTGTATTTTCATAGGCAACAGCTGGAGTTGTAAAATCTACCCAGACATCCGCTTTAAAGCCTGCTAAATCAGCCTTGTCCTTGAAAACAGGAATACCCTGCCATTCTGATTTAGACTCAAAAGGATCCAAAACTGCTACCAAGTCCAAGTCTGGCTCAGCCAAGACCATCTGACAAGCAGCTTGCCCCATCTTTCCCTTAAAACCAGCAATAATTACTCGAATACTCATCTCTACTCCTGTCTAAGATACAAAGCCTGTAGGAACACAAAGTGAAAATAGGAGTTCTGATCAAGAAGTGTCTACTCCTTGGAAGAACTATCTTTTTCACACAGGGTTCCAGGCTTGTTCAACTGCTAACTTCTTAACTAGTCTAGAAATGCCAACTAAATCACTGGAATATAACCCAGAGCAATACTTCCTGCACCTAGGTGTGTTCCAATGACACTACCAAATGTAGCAAGTGAAATATCCGAACCCACTCCAGATTCTAGCAAGTGCTGGCGCAATTCCTCAGCCTTTTCGGGAGCATTCCCGTGAATGACAATGATACGGTATTGGCCTGAAGCTGTTGTTTCCTTGATAATCTCAATTAAGCGCTTGGTTGCTTTCTTTTCAGTACGAACTTTTTCGTAAACTTCAATCACACCTTGGTCGTTGAAATAAAGGATTGGCTTAATGCTAAGCAAATTGCCCAAAATGGCAGCCCCATTTGAAAGGCGTCCACCTTTCACCAAATGATCCAAATCATCTACCATGATAAAGGCTGACGTACGACTAATTTGAATGGCTAGCTTATCCTGAATGATGGCAAAATCATCGCCTTGGTCTTGCCAGCTAAAGACGCTTTCAACCATGATTCCCAGAGGAGCACTTGTAATCAAAGTGTCTGGAAAAGCAATGGTTAAGCCCTCATATTCATCTATCATATACTGGATATTTTGGTAAAAACCTGAAATTCCAGAAGATAGAAAAAGCCCCAAGGCATGGGTATAGCCTTGTTCTTTGAGCGAAGTTAATATTTCATCTAACTTAGCAATACTTGGTTGACTAGTCTTAGGCAATTCAGAAGCCTGAGCCATTTTTTGGTAAAATTCCTCAGCAGTCAGATTAATGCCTTCGACATACTCCTCACCATCAATATTGACAGGAATATCCAAGACAAATAAATCTTCTCTTTGCAAGGTCTCTGCACTGAGATAAGCAGAGGAATCTGTGATAACAGCTAGTTTCATATTAGAACTCCAAATTGATTCCTGGTAAGTCTAATGCAATTTCAGTTACTTCGTAAGTCAAACGGTTGAGCATGTTCAAACATGGACGAGCCAAAGTTTCCACCTCTTCTTGGTTCAATTCACTTGGCTCGTTAACAATACGACCATCGATATGGTTCACTTGTGAAATGGTTCCACTGATGACAAACTTATCAAATACAATCATAAAGCTCAAGATGACAATCACGGAAGTCACTTGATTTTCTTGGTCATGTTGGAGTAATTGGAAGTTCACATCCACCTTAGTTTCAGGAGCTCCATTTTCATTTTCCCATTCAAAATTACGCGCATCAAAATGATACTGACTGACAAATTCTTGTTCACGTTTAAGATTCATGTCTTTCTCCCTCGGCTACAATATTATAAGCTATTGTACCATAATTTTTTATTTTCATCTAGTTTTCTAGGATTTAGTCAATCCCAATTTCAGCTCGCACTACGTCTGCGATGGTATCAACATAGTAGTCCACTTCTTCTGTTGTAGGCGCTTCTGCCATAACACGCAAGAGGGGCTCTGTTCCACTTGGACGAACAAGGATACGGCCATTCCCTGCCATTTCTTCTTCCATCTGCTCGATGATAGCCTTGATAGCTGGCACTTCCATAGCCTTTTCCTTCATGGCATTTTCCACTCGGATATTGACTAATTTTTGTGGATAGATGGTTACTTCTGTTGCCAACTCTGACAAACTCTTACCAGTTTCCTTCATGATTTTTGTCAATTGGACAGCTGATAATTGACCATCACCTGTTGTATTGTAGTCCATCAAGATGACGTGACCAGACTGTTCACCACCAAGGTTGTAGCCTGATTTTCGCATTTCTTCAACAACGTAGCGGTCACCAACTGCAGTAACTGCCTTGTTAATACCTTCGCGGTCCAAGGCCTTGTGGAAACCAAGGTTAGACATCACAGTTGTCACAATTGTGTTTTGGGCCAATTGTCCTTTTTCAGAAAGGTATTTCCCGATGATGTACATGATCTTGTCACCATCAACGATATCCCCATTTTCATCAACAGCAATCAAGCGGTCACTGTCTCCGTCAAAGGCTAAACCAATAGCTGATCCGCTTTCTTTGACCACTTCTTGAAGGGCTTCTGGGTGGGTTGAACCAACATTAAGGTTGATATTAAGACCATCTGGTGTTTCCCCGATAATAGTCAATTGAGCTCCAAGGTCTGCAAAGATTTGACGGGCACTTGTAGACGCTGCACCGTTTGCTGTGTCCAAGGCAACCTTCATTCCTTCAAGAGGAGTTCCAGTTGAAACAAGGTATCCTTCATACTTACGCAAACCTTCTGGATAATCTACCAAGGTTCCCAAGCCTTCTGCACTTGGACGAGGAAGAGTGTCTTCCTCAGCATCTAGCAAGGCTTCAATTTCTGCTTCTTTTTCGTCATCTAGTTTGAAGCCATCCCCACCAAAGAACTTGATTCCATTATCAAGGGCTGGATTATGACTAGCAGAAATCATGACACCTGCACTTGCTCCCTCTGTTTTGACCAAGTAAGCTACTGCTGGCGTCGCAAGAACACCGAGTTTATAAACGTGAATCCCTACTGAAAGGAGACCTGCCACCAAGGCTGATTCTAGCATTTCCCCTGAAATACGTGTGTCACGTCCTACAAAGACTTTCGGTGCTTCCGTTTCATGTTGACTAAGAACATAGCCTCCAAAACGTCCTAGTTTAAAGGCCAATTCTGGTGTTAGTTCTACATTAGCTTCTCCACGGACTCCATCAGTCCCAAAATATTTACCCATTTTTATAAAATCCTTTTCCTATTTTTAATTCGTTTTTGAACTAGTTGTTTTCGTTGACGAAGATGTCTCCGATGAACTACTTGTACTTGAATTTGATGTGCTTGAACTTGGTGCCACAGGCTTTGTAGTGACCTTCATTGTTGTATCAAACGGAGTGATAACTACTGGTAAGACAACCCCATTGCGGTCGATTGCCTGCAAAGGTACCGAACCACTGTAATTACCTGTAATCCGTTCGCTGGTTGGTAAAAGCGCAATAACTTTATCAATCTTAGCTAATGTTTCCTGGTCAGTTGTGACCGAAACTCGCTCATTTGACACAGTTACACTATCAAGTTGTAGCTTGGGATCAATCTGGCTTTGGTCAACTTGTGGCACAACAATCATCCCATCTCGCTTAACCTTCTTCCCAACTTTCACTGTAATCTTTTGAGGCGTTGCCACAGCGGTCAATCCACTAGGAAGATTTTCAATGTTCAAAGGAACTTCAATCGTTCCAATACTAGCATCTGTCAAATCCGCTATTACCTTAAACTTACGAGTACTTTCCTGCATTTCACTGGCCAAGGTCACACGATTGGCACCTGTCAACACAACTGAAACTTCTGATGCAAATCCGCTAATGAAATACTGGTCATTATCATAGTGAATATCGATGGGAACATTTGCTATCGTATTGGTGTAGGTCTCCGATTTGACCTGCCTTGTGGTATTACTATTTTGAAAGTTGGTCGACGTTGCATAAATGAATAAAACACAAGCAAAAAAGAGAGATGAAATGATATATAGACTATTTTTTCTCATATTTCCAACCTCCTAGCAAACGGTCCTTGAAACTGGCTTTTTCCTCAACAGCTGGCAAAAGAATTGTTCGTAGCTCTGCTTCAAATTCTTCAATCGTCAAATCATGCTTGAAGACCCCGTTGTAGGTAATAGAAATACCACCTGTTTCCTCTGAGACAATGAAGGTCAAGGCATCAGACACTTCTGATAAACCGATAGCCGCCCGGTGTCTGGTCCCAAATTCCTTGGAAATCCCTGTGCTTTCTGTCAAGGGCAGATAGGCAGAGGTGACTGCAATCCGATTTTCTCTAATAATCACAGCACCATCATGTAGAGGAGTGTTGGGAATAAAAATATTGATGAGGAGTTCTGCCGAAATTTTGGCATCCAAGGGAATTCCTGTCGCAATATATTCTTGCAAGGTTCGAACCCGTTGAATGGCAACCAGAGCACCTATCTTACGAGGACTCATGTATTCAACTGACTTGACAAAGGCACGAATCATTTGCTCTTCTGCACTTATTTGAGTAGTAGAAAAGAAATCTGTCGCCCTTCCCAAACGTTCCAAACCAGTTCGAATTTCTGGAGAGAAGATAACAACCACAGCAATGACTCCATAAGTGATAATCTGATTAATCAACCAAGAAATCGTGGTTAAACCAAGGATATTGGCCACAACCTGGGCTAATACAAAAATCAAGACCCCCCGCACCAGAATCATAATCTTGGTACCAGCTATCGCTTTTGTAAAACGATACAAAACATAGGTCACAATCAAAATATCAAACAGATTGATGGCAATACTCCAAGGACTAGAAAACAAGCTAGTCCAATATTGCAGGTTGGATAATTGTTGAAAGTTCATCTGCTGTCTCCTCTCTGTCCAAACACGTTCTTTTCTATTATACCATTTTTCTGGCATTTTTTTCCCTATCCTACTTCATTTTAAATTAAGGAAAAAATATGATAAAATAAACTGACTAGAAAAAACAAAGGAGAAACCATGTCTCAACTCTATGATATTACCATTGTAGGTGGTGGTCCTGTCGGTCTTTTTGCGGCCTTCTATGCCCACTTACGCCAAGCCAAAGTCCAAATCATCGACTCTCTTCCCCAACTAGGTGGACAACCTGCCATTCTCTATCCTGAAAAGGAAATCCTAGACGTCCCAGGCTTCCCAAATCTGACTGGAGAAGAGTTGACTAACCGCTTGATTGAACAGCTAAACAGCTTCGATACCCCTATTCATCTCAACGAAACGGTTCTTGAGATTGAAAAACAAGAAGAAGGCTTTGTCATCACAACTTCTAAAGGAAGTCACCTAACTAAAACAGTTATCATCGCTATGGGTGGCGGTGCCTTCAAACCACGTCCGCTGGAACTTGAAGGGGTTGAGGGCTATGAAAATATCCACTACCACGTTTCCAACATCCAGCAATACGCTGGTAAGAAAGTGACCATTCTTGGTGGGGGAGACTCAGCTGTGGATTGGGCTTTGGCTTTTGAAAAGTTTGCGCCAACTACCCTTGTTCACCGCAGAGATAATTTCCGTGCCTTGGAACACAGTGTCCAAGCCTTGCAGGAATCATCTGTGACCATCAAGACACCATTCGTCCCTAGTCAACTCCTTGGAGATGGAAAAACGCTCGATAAACTTGAAATCACAAAAGTAAAATCTGATGAAACAGAATCGATTGACTTAGATCACCTCTTTGTCAACTATGGTTTCAAATCTTCTGTTGGTAACCTTAAAAACTGGGGTCTGGACCTCAATCGTCACAAGATTATTGTCAACAGCAAACAGGAATCTAGCCAAGCAGGTATCTATGCTATCGGAGACTGCTGCTACTATGACGGAAAAATTGACCTGATTGCGACAGGCCTCGGAGAAGCTCCAACCGCTGTCAACAATGCCATCAACTACATTGACCCTGAGCAAAAAGTGCAGCCAAAACACTCAACCAGTTTATAAAAAAGAACCACGAGTCACATAGGATTCGTGGTTTTATAGTTCATCTACAATCTTGTTAGCTCATATCTTTCCCTTTTTTAGCAAAAATAAAAATGCCTATCAAACTGATAAAACATGTGATATAATAAGAACGGCACTAATAATACGCCTTGGAAAAGGAGGTATTACAGATGCTAGAACTTCTCAAAATAGTACTTATCGCAGTCATCGAGAGTATCATCTCATGGCTGGTGACTCGTTGGTTAGACGATCACTTCGACAAGTAACTTTCCTGGTTAGTGCTATCTAACCCAGAAAAAATCCCCTTGGTATTGCAGTACCGAGGGGATTTCTGTTTTAGCACTAAAATGCTAGAACTTCTCAATTCTTATTTATTATCTCACATGTTCTGTTCAATTGTCAAGAAAGAGGTGTTTTATGTCTTTATAATTCATCGGCTAATTTATTTATCTTTCTGAGTCTGTGGTTGACACCACTTTTGGTAAGGGGATTGCTGAGGCTATCTGCTAACTGCTGAATAGAATAGTCTGGATGTTGAATCCGTAGCTGCGCCACTTCTTGCAAATCCACTGGAAGATTTTCTAAGCCCATAATATCTTTGATTTTGCTGATATTGTTGATAGTCTTCATGCTGGCAGAAACTGTCCGAGCGATATTAGCCGTTTCAGCATTATTAGCCCGATTGAGGTCATTACGAGTTTCCCGCAAAATCTTTACTCTCTCAAAATCATCACGCGCCTCCATGGCTCCGATTACTATAAGAAAGTCCATAATATCTTCGGCACGCTGGAGATAGGTCACAGCCCCCTTCTTACGCTCAAGCACCTTAGCATCCAGTAAAAACTGCTGGAGAAGGGAGGCAATCCCTTGCGCGTGGTCCAGATAAACAGAACTGATTTCCAACTGGTACTTGCCTGACTCAGGGTCACGAATGCTTCCATTTGCCAAGAAAGCACCACAGAGATAGGCACGCCCTGCTTCCTCGTCCGATAAAATCGCCTCATCAATACCTGTTTCTAGGCCAAAGAAAGAATCTGCCAAATGTAAATCACTTAACAAGTCCTGCACCTTTTCATCTGTAAATACAGTATAGACGCGATTCTTGCGAAGATTGCTTCTTTGGTGGTGGCGAATTTCCGATTTGATTTCATAGAAATGGAGAAAGGACTCATAGAGGTGACGAGCCAGTTTGGCATTTTCTGTCACGACAGACAAGGTCAGGCCCGAGGTCGAGAGACCGATGCTACCAGACATCTTGATAATGGCAGATAATTCATGTCTGCTTAGATGGTGTTGACCTAGGATTTCTTCTTTTACTGCTACTGTGAAACTCATTTTCTCACCTGTATAATCCGCATCAACTCATCCACGAGCAAATCCCCATCGTGAAAGGCACCCCCATTTTCCAGGCGAAGGAAGTTGGATGAAATCACACGCGGAACTTGCTTACAAAGACCTGCAAAATCATGTTCCACCTGCACCAAGTATTCATCAAAGCGGTTGGAATTCATGTATTCCTGAGGCACTTTTTCGATATTCACCAATACAGTATCGATAAAAGGTCGACCAAGATGACGATGCAAGACTTCCACATGGTCGCTATCTGTAAAGTGTTCTGTCTCCCCACGTTGGGTCATGATATTACAGACATAGGCGATTTCTGCCTTGGTTTCCAAAAGCGCCTGCCCGATTTCCTTAATCACGATATTGGGCAAAATCGAGGTAAAGAGGGAACCAGGTCCTAGGACAATCATGTCACTTTCAAGAATGGTCTGCACTACTCGACGACTGGCCAGAGGCGTATCATCGTTGAGGGTATTGGTTACATAAACATGGTCAATCATGCCTGGATGGTCTGCAATATGACTCTCTCCAGCTACTTCTGTCCCATCCTGGAAGACTGCATGCAGGGTCAAAGGATGGTCACTGGAAGGATAAATCTTTCCAGTTGTATGGAAAAATTTGCTCAATAACTGCATGGCATTATAGGTCGAACCCTGCATTTCTGACAGACCAGCGATGATGAGATTTCCCAATGGATGGCCAGCAAAGGCTCCAGCATCTTCAGAAAAGCGATACTGAAAGACCTTCTCATAAAACTTAGGCATATCCGACATTGCCACAAGGACATTGCGAAGATCACCTGGCGGTGTCAACTGCTGCATATTTTTTCGGAGTTCACCTGAAGAACCACCATCATCTGCCACCGTTACGATAGCAGCGATTTCCACATCTTTTTCACGCAGACTTTTAAGAATGACGGGGATCCCAGTCCCTCCACCAATCACCGTTATCTTTGGTTTTCTCATGAACGGTTTACCGTTTCCTTTCTTCGGTCTTTGTCGCGATGCCCTTCATTGACAGGCCAAGTCTTGGATAAGTCCTGCGCCAAGCGTTTAGCAAAGGCCACACTACGGTGTTGTCCACCCGTACAACCCATGGCAATAGTCAAAACAGACTTCCCTTCCTTTTGGTAACTTGGCAAAATCGGCTCAATCAAAGCCAACAAATGTTGATAAAAGTCTTCTGACTCAGGATGATTCATGACATAGTCATAAACTGGTTCATCCACACCCGTTTGGTTTCTCAGTTCTGGAAGATAATATGGATTTGGTAAAAAACGCACATCAAAGACTAAATCTGCATCAATCGGGATTCCATATTTAAAGCCAAAAGACATAACTTCGATACGGAAAGACTGGGCTTGTTCTTGATCTGAAAACTGCTCTGCAATGGTTTTACGCAGCTCACGAGGAGTGAGTTCAGTCGTATCCACCACATTTTGACTCATATTTTTCAAAGGCGCCAAGAGTTCACGTTCCAGCTTGATTCCATCCAAAATCCGTCCATCTGCAGCTAGTGGGTGACTCCGTCTAGTTTCCTTGTAACGTGCGACCAATTCCTTATCTGCTGCGTCCAAAAAGAGAATTTTAAAATCCAGTTCTTCCTTGTTTTCCAACTCATCCAAAACAGCTTGAATCTCTGAAAAGAAAGAACGGCTACGCATATCCACTACCAAAGCCAACTTATGGTCGTCTTCCTTTGTTTCAACCAACTGCAAAAACTTAGGCAAGAGAGCTGGCGGCATATTATCAATAGTAAAATAACCTAGATCCTCGAAGGACTGAATGGCCACGGTTTTCCCTGCACCACTCATCCCTGTCACAATCACTAAGTGAAGTTGTTTCTTTGTCATCTATCTCTCCTTATATCAAAAGAAGTTTGGCAACACCAAACTTCAACTAGCTTATCCAATCTCTGCGATGACTTCGATTTCGACTTTTACATCACGAGGAAGACGAGCTACCTCCACAGCTGAACGAGCTGGAAATTCCTCTTTAAAGGCCGTTTGGTAAACCTCATTAAAAGGAACAAAGTCGTTCATATCACTCAAGAAGCAAGTTGTTTTGACAACATGGTCAAAGTCTGTTCCTGCTTCTGCCAAAATAGCACCGATGTTTTTTAAGACTTGTTCTGTCTGTTCTTGAATCGTTTCTCCAACGATTTCCCCAGTTTGAGGAGAGAGAGGAACTTGACCGCTAGCAAACAAAAGATTGCCAACGATTTTTCCTTGAACATAAGGCCCGATAGCCTTTGGAGCTTTGTCTGTATGAATTGTTTTTGCCATTTTCTTTTCCTCACAATTTTTCTAAGATTGCATCCCAAGCCTCATCCATCCCTGCCTTGCTGACAGATGAAAAGAGGATGAAGTCGTCACTTGGGTCAAAGTTTAATTTCTTTTTGATTGCTGATTCGTGCTTGTTCCATTTACCACGAGGAATCTTGTCCGCCTTGGTCGCAACGATGATAACCGGAATCTCATAATATTTGAGAAATTCGTACATCTGTACATCATCTGCTGACGGGTCATGACGAAGGTCAACTAAACTGACTACCGCACGGAGATTTTCCCGAGTCGTTAGGTACTCCTCAATCATGCGCCCCCACTTTTCACGTTCCTTTTTAGAAACGCGGGCATAGCCATAACCAGGCACATCCACAAAGCGCATCTTGTCATCAATGTTAAAGAAGTTGAGTAACTGGGTTTTACCAGGTTTCCCTGATGTACGAGCCAGATTCTTACGGTTCAGCATGGTATTGATAAAGCTAGATTTACCAACATTTGAACGCCCTGCAAGAGCGATTTCTGGTAGTTCGTCCTGCGGATAGTGGGATTTATTAGCCGCACTGAGCAAGATTTCAGCATTGTGTGTATTAAGTTCCATAGTCACCCCTAAGCTGTTTCCAGGATTGGTTTATCCGTTCCATCGACAGCTTCTTTTGTGATGCGAACCAATTTCACATTTTCCTGACTCGGTACTTCAAACATGACATCTAGCATGGTTTCTTCAATAATCGAACGAAGACCACGCGCACCAGTTTTGCGTTCGATGGCTTTATTGGCAATCTCTTGAAGAGCTTCGTCGTCAAATTCCAACTCGACATCATCATAAGAAAGCAAGGTTTGATATTGTTTGACCAAGGCATTTCTTGGCTCTTTCAAGATGCGAACCAGGTCATCAACCGTCAATTGCTCAAGAGCTGCAAAGACAGGCAAGCGTCCAATCAACTCAGGGATAATACCGAATTTTTGAATATCTTCCGCGATGATTTCTTGCATGTAGGAGCTGTTTTCGTCAATCGCCTTGTTATTTTGACCAAATCCGATGACTTTTTCTCCCAGACGTTGTTTGACGATTTCTTCAATACCATCAAAGGCACCACCCACAATGAAGAGGATATTCTTGGTATCTACTTGAATCATCTCTTGTTGTGGATGCTTGCGTCCACCTTGAGGCGGCACGCTAGCAACGGTTCCCTCAATAATCTTAAGAAGGGCTTGTTGCACCCCTTCACCAGAAACGTCACGTGTGATAGACACGTTTTCGCTCTTCTTGGCAATCTTGTCAATTTCATCCACGTAGATAATCCCACGCTCTGCGCGCTCAATGTTAAAGTCAGCGGCCTGCAAGAGTTTGAGGAGGATATTTTCCACGTCCTCACCCACATAACCAGCCTCAGTAAGAGCTGTCGCATCCGCAATCGCAAAAGGTACATTCAAGCTCTTAGCCAAGGTCTGGGCAAGGAATGTTTTCCCTGAACCAGTTGGGCCAATCATCAATATGTTTGACTTCTGCAAATCCACATCTTCTGACTCTTCACGCGTATCGTGGAAATTGATGCGTTTGTAATGATTGTAAACTGCTACTGCTAAAGCACGTTTAGCACGATCTTGACCGATTACATAGTGGTTCAAGATATGGAGGAGTTCGATTGGTTTTGGAACTTCAGACAAGTCTGCCAAAACTTCCTCAGCCAACTCCTCCCGAATGATTTCCTGGGCTAACTCCACACATTCATTACAGATAAAGGCGTTATTGCCTGCGATTATTTTTTGTACTTCTTCTTGGCTTTTGCCGCAAAATGAGCAATAAACCATCATATCATTATTCCTATTTGTAGGCATGATTTCCTTCCGTTCTATTCTATACTATCATTCTATCTAAAATAAGGTCATGTAAAAGGCATGGACACTATTGACCAAATTGGTAAAGGCATTTAACCAGAGCAGAACAGAAAGTCCATAGCGCTTTTTACGAAAAGCCTGTGCTCCTGCAAGCAAGCAGACCAAACACAGCATGGCTGTGAAAAAACCAAATATACTACGTTCCATTAGACTTCCTTTCTCTTGCGGTATTGGATGGTAAAATCATAAGGATTTTTCTCATCTTTGCTATAGGATTTGCTTGAAACTGTCTCAAAAAGAGACAGATCAAACTCTTCAGGAAAATAGGTATCTCCCTCCACCCGAGTATGAATGTGAGTCACAATCACTTCATCCAAATAGGGTTCAAAAGCCTGAAAAATCTGCTTCCCACCGATAATATAGAGATTCTTGTCTTGACCCTGATACCAGTCAAGAACAGACTGGACATCCTGAAAAGTAACAACCTCGTCTATCTTTTCTTCTGGGTTACGAGTCAAAATCAGTGTCTCCCGTTTTGGAAGCAAGCGACGTCCCATCCCATCAAAGGTCACACGCCCCATCAAGATAGCATGATTCAGAGTTGTTTCTTTGAAGTGTTGCAATTCTGCTGGCAAATACCAGGGCAGACGATTGTCCTTACCAATCACACCCTCTTCATCCTGGGCCCAAATAGCTACGATTTTCTTAGTCATGCTTCCATCCTTTTCACTGATAGTACTATTTTATCAAAAAACTCAAAAAAAGACTGGTTTGGAATAGCTTACAGAATAGAAAAAATCTGTAAGAAATTTCCTACAGATTTATATATGTTTCTATTGTTTCTTACAAACCAGGTGCTTGTCCAAGTTCTGCTGCAAGCATCCAGACTGTTTTTTCAAGGTCAGCCTTAGCTCCAACAAAGATATCATTGGTTACATCATCGCCTTCTTTATCTGTCACATCCAAAGCTTCTTGGAAAAGAGTGATGAGGTAACGATAAATTTCAAGGACACGTTCCAAACTTTCTTCTACATTGCGGAACTCTCCAACTTCTTCTTCGATTTCACTGTTTTGAAGGAATTCTGTCAATGTAGAGAATGGGCTTCCACCAAGTGTAATCAAGCGTTCGCTGATTTCATCCAAGTGACCATCAAGAGCATCCATGTACTCATCCATTTTTGGATGCCATACAAGGAAACCACGACCACGCATGTACCAGTGTACTTGGTGCAAAGCCACGTGAGCCACGTATAAATCAGCAACAGCTTGATTCAATACTTCCTTTGTTTTTGCCAATGCTACTGGCGCTGATTTTGTTAATGATGCTACATCTTTTACTGCTTCTTTTTTCAATTCTACCATTTTCTTTACCTCGTTCATTATTTTTTGTAACCACTTCTTAATGATCACTACTTTAGTATACCACTAAGAAAAACCAATAGCAAGCCAAATGACCCACATGAGAAAAGTTGCAATAGACTGATAATTTAAGAATTTTTTAGAGAATATTAGAGTCAATTTCATGTCTATTTACTTTAATAGAGAAAAGAAAAAGAATATACAAACTTCTAGCAAACTGAATAAAAGCTCTTAGATAGTGTATTATTGAGCTACGATATTTCCTAAATAGACTGTCAACAAAATAGGAAACTAGCCGCAGATTGCTCAAAACACTATTTTGAGGTTGTAGATGGAACTGACGAAGTCAGCTCAAAACACTGTTTTGAGGTTGTGGATAGAACTGACGAAGTCAGTAACCATACGCACGTCAAGGCGACGTTGACGTGGTTTGAAGAGACTTTTGGAGAGTATTGACTCAGGAAACGCATACTAACAAAGTGTTAAACAGCACAAGAACGACCTTGCCCCTCTTGAAATGAGGAACAAGGCCGTTACTTAATCTTTTTTTATTCGATCATTCACTTGATAGAAAACGGTTTTCTTCTAGAGATTTCATTTTTAAGAAACTGTCTAGCCAGGACTTTTCTCATTAGCCATCCCATGATGATCTTATCAAGTATAGTATCCATAGATATCAAATACTCATAACTTAAAGACTGAGAAAACTACCATAAAATTTAATTGAAGAAATATAAAATTCCTTATTTCTTAAAGATAGACTGTCTGAAATCATCTGTCTCACGAAGATAGGCGTTGTAAATCTTTTTCTTGAGCAAGTTAACCCAACTAGCTTCAACACGACTAGTCGCATTGGTAATGTTACCTACATCCTCTGCTACTGCTTCATCCATCAATTTCTGCATCTCTGCGTAAGAACGAATAGTTACTTTCTTAGTACTATTTGGATTTCTAAGTTCGTACTCAATAGTGATCGGCTTAAGCTTGGTCAGCTGATCAATCCGTTCCTTATACATGGCCTTCTTGAAAGCTACCCAAGAGTCATATTCGCCCTTAAATACATTTTCCAAAACTTTTTGGTCTGTCACTAGACCTACATCCCTTCCAGACCATCCGTCCCACGTTTTCTTACCTTCATCAAAGGCTTCCTTAGAGTACTTACCAGAAACATAAGGAACAAATCCTTCATGATATCCCTTGGCTGCCAGTAGCTCATAAGCTGTACGTCGGAACATAACATCCCCTGGAGCCCCTTTAGGATTGCTCAATGCTGAGTAGATTGGTGAGAAGAGACTAAGACTGAGGTAGCCATTCCGTCCATATTTACCACTATCCCTGTTCTCCCGACGTGTGATTACATCATTCTCAATCAAAGAGTAGAAACTAGTCAACTGCTTAATTTCCTCTGCAGTGAAGGTTCTGGTCTGGTTACCAGCATGGGTTTCCTTACCATACTTATCTGTAATGTAGTAATTCTCCATCTTTCTGAACCACTGAAGTTTCGCATCATCACTCTGCTTCAGTATAGAAGTACCTTCTAGGTAATCTAGGGTGTAGATCATGTCAAACATACCATGAACATAATGTTGCAGGTCTGCTGCATTTTGAACACGTTCCTTGAAATTATAGGTATGCATACGTGTCTTAGAATCCTTGTCTACCTTGAAGAGAGTATTGAGTGTAATGGTTGGTTCATCTGCGCTCGGCGATGACTGCAAGAGCCCGCGAGCATAGAGTTCTGCACCTAGTCCCTCACGGCGGCCATAACCTTCAAAGTAAATTGCACCGTCAGAATTATGGGTCATCTCATGCGTGTAGACTGAGTTACCATAGTCTTCTAGCAATTTAGCAGCATCAAAGTGGGTTACGCTTCCCGTAGCATAGGCATTATAGCCCTTGCTTGGATACCACTTGCCGGCTGGTCCGAAGAACTCCTGCATAGCCAGAGATTTTTTGTCATTAGCTGGAGCCCAATATTTTTGACCATTCTTGTCAACCAATGAGAATCCATCGTAAACCAGAACTGAACGGAAAAGTTTGTCCTTGCTTTCTGGACTGAGAATTTTATACCAGAAATCATAGTGATCACGTTGCCATTCAGCAGACTTTCTAACACGTTCTTCGACATATTCAACTAGTTCTGCATCTGTGCGGACCCTGTTATTAGCATCAATACGATAGCGATCATAAGTCCCCATAGAAATAGTGGACATATTAGAGATAGCATAGACACCCTTCTCCGTCATGGTCAATAGTGGCAGGAGCATGCCCTTATATTCCCAATTATCGGCGGTAATCTTGTCATAAACACCTACAGAGTACTTGCTCTTGCCCACAGCTGCATCCTGAAGCTGTCTAGCCTCTGCCACATCCGACTTAGACTCTACGATATAAGCTTTTGTATTGGTCTTGAGCCATTCATTATTGGTCTTGTATGGTAAGAAGAGCTGACGGTAATTTTCTAAATAATTGAAAAGTCCACGCTTACCAGTCGCTTCAGAGAGAGAACTATCATAAGCTAAATGATTGTTCTTTGCTTTAAGATTATTCATTCCTGACTGACCTAATGAAATAATGGTATCTATCGTTGAAGCACTATGATTTCCAAAGAAATCAAACTTATAAGCAGATAAATCTTTGACATTAATATTATCATAATTAATATTATACCAACGGTTAAGATAGGTAAGGCCAAGTAAGAAGGCTTCCTTATTATCTTTAATCTTCCGAGCTACATAGTCAGCAACAACATTGCCTTCAGTATTGATTGACGTATCCATAGCCAGCACTTTGCGTAACTCTTCTGAGAGCTTGGTCTTGACTTGTTCAAAGGATGTATCAAGATAAAGATCATCCAAGGAAGTGTCAGCATTTACACCTAAAACAGTTCGCATGGCTGGTGAGTCAAGAACTACCTTATTCAACTCTGGCAGTACTTGATTCAGAACTCTGCTATAGTCTGATAAGAAAGCTTCAGGTGTATAAAGAAGATCTAAGCCATTTACAGTGTATTCTGCAATTGCTTGGTTCTTAAACTCTCCTTTATAAGTCAGATTCAGGTAATCAACTGTATTATCCTCGAAGTGTAACATCAAACGGTCAATAGATGCCTTATTACTATTAATATCAGTGATAATCTGGTCACCTTTCATTGGAACAACATCCAACAAATATTCTGTATTGAGCTTATGATGATCTGGGAGTTTATTTCCATAGCTAATGATTGTCTCCTTGTTGTAGAACGGAAGGAGTTTTTCCATATTAGAATAAGCTATCAGACGATCTTCTCGAGCATTCTTCTCTTGGGCATAGTTAACAGAATAGAGGTTAAGATTCGTGTCTTCTAGATTTGTCGTAATATCTAAACTAGCTAGCTTCTCTTCTGCCTCGTTCAGAGTCAGTGTTGAAGTGACAAACTTGTCATTTTCCAGCGTTTGATTTCCTTCAACGGCATAAGCTTCTGTAATACGATCATTATTGTAGGCTTGATCTCCAGAAATACTATAAACATTCGTACCACTAATATTACTGATCACATTGTCAACCAAACCATTAAAGTAATTGGACCCTACGATACCGCCAATCTGACCATTCTTAGTAGTATTTTGAATCTTTCCAGTTACATAAGAACGACTGATACGGGCATTGTTCTCCAAACGACCGACCAAACCGCCGAATCGTTGGTTGTTGGCTCTAGCGCCTGCTAAGATGGTCACATCTGCTCTGCTTTGACTGAGCAAGGAATCTCCTCCCTTAAGATTAGCAACCAAACCACCAACATTATATTCTTTGCCCTGTTTCTCGTTTGCCTGGATGACACCAGTGAAGGAACTGTTAGAAATTTGTGTGTTTGTTGCATTAACTACCAACCCTGCCACATTAGAAGCATTACCTATCACCGATACTTTACCTTGGACAGAAACGTCTGTAATTCGAGCATTTTCTGCACTCCGAGCTAAGGCAGCAGAGTCATAGCTACCCACAATATTGACATCCTTCAAATCCATACCGGAAATAGAAGAACCACTCTTGAGGTTTTCGAACAAAGGCTTAGCTAGATTATAGATGGCATACTGCTTACCATTATGATTGCCAGTCAGACTACCTGTGAAGTTCCCTCTAAGATAAACATAATCCGCAGGTGCCAGACTAACCTCACTGGCATCCAAATCAGCTCCCAAAACATAATTACTAGCCATATTTTTCTTCATAGCATCTATCAATCCAGCAAAGCTAGTGTAAACATTTTGCTGACTAGGAACTGCCTTACTGACATAGAAGTCGTAGCCAGACTTATAGCCTGTCTCACCTTCTTGAACCAACTCAGGCAACGAGACTGTTACCCTGTATACATCTTTTCCGTCTTTTTGGATTTCAGAAATACTGTGAACTGGGAGAAGCATTTCCTTAGCTTCACTTGATTTGACTTTGACAAAGTAGTTTGACAAATCTTTAGGCATGGAACTCATTGATACCAGTCGCTTGTATTGGTCATTATCTTTACTGTAAAACTCAACTGAATCAACATCTCGGAAGGAGATCTTCTTATATTCGAGTTCAAATTCACGGCTGTCTGTTTCAAATTCAGTGACACTACCATTGTCCAGCTCATATGTCAGCTTGGTTTTCAAAGTATAAGCTGTGTAGTAATCCAACTCTCCAATCTTTAGACTGTCATCGAAATTAGTGATTGGAAGAGTACGAACAAGCTTATCCCCCTGATATAATTCTGCAGTGGCTGAACGGAAGGATTTTGTTTGGTCTTTCAAGCTATATTGGATCGCAACAGACTTATCATCTGCATTTTCAGTCAGGCTTAGAATCGAAACTATTGGCTTGACTTTTGACACTCCATTGAGTGCTTCTTTGGCGGCTTGCAGACTAGCAAGAGCTTGATTGACTTGTACTTGTGTGGCCGTTTGACTATTCAGAACTATTTCTGACTTGGCTAATTGGTCTGTATAAACTGTCTTCTTATCCAAATCAGCATTCTTATATTTAGCAGAAGTTTTAACAGTGACATTTAAATCGTACTCAGTCTGAAGAGCCGTTTTGACAACCTCAAGACCACTCAATTGCGCCTTAGCCTGTTTGATTTGTTCCACCAGTTGATTGATTTCTGCTTGACTAGCTTGGGATTGAGTAAGAATCGCCTGACCTGCCATCAATGCAGAATCATAGTTAGATTGATGACTTTGATTATCATTGAAATAACGTGCCTCTGCTTTAATCTGAGCTGCTTCTGTCAATAAATTATGCAGTGTAATTAAGTCGAACTCTTCTAAAGAATCTGCTGTCGGTGATTCTTTCGGAACCATAGTCGGCTTAGCTGTACCAACTTTAACAACCTGGGTAATTGGGGATAAGGTCTCCTCATTTGACAACTCTTGTCGGTCAATTTCCTGACCATTAGAGCTGTAGATACGAGTCTTAATCGTACGCTCTCCTTGAACTCCCGGGGTTACAATGTTACGACTGCCTTGAACAAGTTCGTCCGTTTCTTCTTCACGAACTGAGAAGTTGATTATATCTACTCGAATTTCGTCGGTGAAGGTCAACGGGTACTCTGGAAGAGATTCTGCTGTCGGTGATTCTTTCGGAACCATAGTCGGCTTAGCTGTACCAACTTTAACAACCTGGGTAACTGGGGATAAGGTCTCCTCATTTGACAACTCTTGTCGGTCAATCTCCTGACCATTAGAGCTGTAGATACGAGTCTTAATCGTACGTTCACCTTGAACTCCCGGGGTTACAATGTTACGACTGCCTTGAACAAGTTCGTCCGTTTCTTCTTCACGAACTGCGAAGTTGATTGTATCTACTCGAATTTCGTCGGTGAAGGTCAACGGGTACTCTGGAAGAGATTCTGCTGTCGGTGATTCATTCGGAACCATAGTCGGCTTAGCTGTACCAACTTTAACAACCTGGGTAATTGGGGATAAGGTCTCCTCATTTGACAACTCCTGACGGTCAATTTCCTGGCCATTGGAGCTGTAGATACGAGTCTTAATCGTACGTTCACCTTGAACTCCCGGGGTTACAATGTTACGACTGCCTTGAACAAGTTCGTCCGTTTCTTCTTCACGAACTGCGAAGTTGATTTTTTCTACTCGAATTTCGTCGGTGAAGGTTAACGGATACTCTGGAAGAGATTCTGCTGTCGGTGATTCTTTCGGAACCATGGTCGGCTTAGCTGTACCAACTTTAACAACCTGGGTAATTGGGGATAAGGTCTCCTCATTTGACAACTCTTGTCGGTCAATCTCCTGGTCATTAGAGCTGTAGATACGAGTCTTAATCGTACGCTCTCCTTGAACTCCCGGGGTTACAATGTTACGACTGCCTTCTGTAATCTCATCTGTATATAGCTCGACGATAGAAAAATCTATCTTTTCTATTTTTATAATGTCATTTATACTAAACTTCAACTCAGGAACTTCGTGAACTGGAGCTGTATCTGGACTTGTACCATACTCAGCTAACTCTGGAATTTCGTGAACTGGAGCTGTATCTGGACGTGTGCCATACTCAGCTAACTCTGGAACTTCGTGAACTGGAGCTGTGTCTGAACTTGTGCCATACTCAGCTAACTCTGGAACTTCGTGAACTGGAGCTGTATCTGGACTTGTGCCATACTCGGCTAACTCTGGAATTTCGTGAACTGGAGCTGTATCTGGACTTGTGCCATACTCAGCTAACTCTGGAGCCTCGTGAACTGGAGCTGTATCTGGACTTGTGCCATACTCTACTAACTCTGGAACTTCGCGAACTGGAGCTGTATCTGGACTTGTGCCATACTCAACTAACTCTGGAGCCTCGTGAACTGGAGCTGTATCTGGACTTGTGCCATACTCTACTAACTCTGGAACTTCGTGAACTGGAGCTGTATCTGGACTTGTGCCATACTCAACTAACTCTGGAGCCTCGTGAACTGGAGCTGTATCTGGACTTGTACCATACTCAGCTAACTCTGGAATTTCATGAACTGGAGCTGTATCTGGACTTGTGCCATACTCAGCTAACTCTGGAGCCTCGTGAACTGGAGCTGTATCTGGATTGGTGCCATACTCAGCTAACTCTGGAATTTCGTGAACTGGAGCTGTATCTGGACTTGTGCCATACTCTACTAACTCTGGAACTTCGTGAACTGGAGTTGTAGCCGGACTTGTGCCATACTCAGCTAACTCTGGAACCTCGTGAACTGGAGCTGTGTCCGGACTTGTGCCATACTCAGCTAACTCTGGAATTTCGTGAACTGGAGCTGTGTCTGAACTTGTGCCATACTCTACTAACTCTGGAACTTCATGAACTGGAGCTGTATCTGGATTGGTGCCATAGTCAGCTAACTCTGGAACCTCGTGAACTGGAGCTGTATCTGGACTTGTACCATACTCAACTAACTCTGGAACTTCGTGAACTGGAGCTGTATCTGGACTTGTACCATACTCAGCTAACTCTGGAACTTCGTGAACTGGAGCTGTATCTGGACTTGTGCCATACTCTACTAACTCTGGAACTTCGTGAACTGGAGCTGTATCTGGACTTGTGCCATACTCAGCTAACTCTGGAGCCTCGTGAACTGGAGCTGTATCTGGACTTGTACCATACTCAGCTAACTCTGGAATTTCGTGAACTGGAGCTGTATCTGGACTTGTGCCATACTCAGCTAACTCTGGAACTTCATGAACTGGAGCTGTATCTGGATTGGTGCCATAGTCTACTAATGATTTATTCTTATGAGAAGAAGAAAGGCTATTTCCCCTTTTATCCTCATTCTTTAGATAACCAATATATTCAAAGCCATCAATATGCAAAGGTTTTGGCAGAGATTCTCCAACACCTAAATTTATACTTTGATTATAAGCAGCAAGCTCAATGTTGGTGACAGCCAAGGCAGTTGGAGATAATAACACAGACCCCATTCCTGTCACCAATAAGATAGACGATAAATATCTCTTGCCATTCTTAGCCCGAGCAAATATTAACACCAAGAATGTAAAACCCGCAACTGCAAAAATTGACTCCCAGACACCAGAGTAGCCGGTCTGAGGTAATGCTCCATATCCTAGTTTTTGATCTTTGGGACGATAAACTAAATAATAGCTTTCTGATATCTCTTCAACATGCTTTGGAATCTCTCTGATCAAGATAGACTTCTCTGCTTCAGTTAATTCAGATTCCATTACATAATAGTAGCTCACTTGAGCTGACTGTCCATGTGAAATCTCTGTAGCTTTAACAGGGGATAAATCTCCAGCTATTAAACTACTAAAAAAGAAACTTCCTATAGTAGCCGAGACTAATCCAACTGACAATTTTCTAAAAGAAAAACGCTGACGTTTTTCTCCATAAAACCATTGTTTCATTTTAATTTTTTTCCTCTTAAATATAATATGCCATACTATCTATTTTACCCAATTATAGTTAATTATTCAAATTTTTGATCAATTTTTTTCAGTTTGAAAATACTTTTAAACAACATAATACCAAGTTACAAGCTTTTTAAATTTTCTTAATATAATTGTGAAAATATACAAAATAATGAACTTCTTCACATTGTACAATTTACACTGAATAAACAGAAAAATCAAAGCATATTATATTAAAAAAGTGTTAGAGATTCTTCTTTTTGAAACAAGAGCCAGTATAAATCATGCTTATGTAAGCTTTGAAGACGATTAAGAATTGTTATACTCAATTGTTTTCAACAACCTATCGAAATCGACACAAAAAGTTTGGATTACGAATGAATTTGATTGCTGGCATTATCAACGGTGAACTAGGACTTTAGTTTCGCAGAAAGTCTATTAGAAAACGAGCATCTCCAAGTGTGGAAATACTCGCTTATTTTATGTTTGGAGGCCAGTTTTTCCCAGCTTCCAATATTTTTACAGTTGACAAAGATCTCTATATCGAAATCTCCGTCATAAAAAATTGTATCAATAGGTAGCATAAAATACTTTGACTACAAGTAGATAGTAAAATTTCTTTTAGTTAGTTAACTTGAAACCTCACTTTCTTAAACCTACATCTTAATACCAAACACTGACATCAACACGACCTCGGATTCCTTTTAAGTATTCAGATGAAGTATATTGCCAACCTTTTGAACCTGAATAATGAGGATTATTCCAATCAAGCGCATCCGTATAGGCTGCAACCCAGTTGACATGTTGTAAAATATCTGGATGGTTCAAACGAGTTTGCAAGAGTTGACGATAGCTATAAACTTTCACATTTTGATAACCAGCCTGCTTCATTATTGCCATATACTTATTGATAATCTTGACCCAGATTCCAGTATCACTTGAAGCTCTCTTGGTTTTATTGACATATTCCCAGTTCTCAACATCATAGTAGATAGGATAAGACAAGTTCATATTGTATTTCTTCAAGAGTTCAATAGTTTGTTTTGCATCATTCTCAGCATCAGTCTCATTTTCAGCATAAGTATAGAGGTAAACCCCATAAGGAATTCCAAGACGGTTTAACTCCTTGATATTATAAGCCAATTCCTTATCTTCTACACCGCTATAACCCAAACGAACAATAACACCATCAACCCCGTTTTCCTGGATAACCTTTTGCCAGTCAGTAATACGGCCATTGTGCTCACTGACATCGATGACCTTTTTAACTTGATCAGTCCCAACTTGTTCTTCACGATGGTTAAAGAAGTAACGGTGGCCATTTCGATAAACCCAACCAACATTCAAGGCTTTCTTTTCTTTCAGTTCCCCTGAATCGGCAAAAGTATAGCGAGTATCATCCATGATTAATTCACCAGTCGCCATAGCACCACTTTCTGTCAAATAGTAGTTACCCTGCCACTCATCTTTAGCCATGTAACCCCACTTCTTGAAATAATACCACTTTCCGTCTACCTTTTGCCACTCTTGATTTGCATAAGAACCATCGGACTTAAGATAGAAGTAAGACGAATAGGCTGGATCATAAAGCCATTCATTTTTCATCATGGCACCTTGATCATTTAAGAAATAAGTTCCCTGCCATTGGTTTTTAGCTAAATAACCCCACTTTTTAAAATAGTGCCATTTATCTCCAACAGCGTGCCATTCTTGATTAGCATAAGAACCATCGGACTTCAGGTAAAACCAATTCTTATAGGCATTATCATAAACCCATTCATTTTTGGCCATATAACCGCCTGATTTCAAGTAGTAATTACCCTGCCACTCATTTTGAGCATAACGACCGTCTGACTTAATATAAAACCAAGCCTTATAGTAGTTATCAAAAATCCACTCACTCTTGGCTTTAGAACCATCAGCCTTTACATAATAATCCCCATCCCAGTGGGCAGACGAATTGGTTTTTACTCCTTCGCTCGTTTGAGTTTTATTAGAAGACTGATGTTGCTCTGAACTACTTGAAACTGTCGTTGTATCCTGCGAAGTTTTTGAAACTTCGGTTTCATTCGCAGCGACATGGTTAGTTGCCAACCCGAGTAAACAGAGACTTGCTAATCCAATTTTTCCAATCTTTGTTTTCAATCTTTTCTCTCCTATAAAAAATGGAACAGACATCTGAATGCTGTTCCACCTAGCTTTTGCTACTGATTATTTTACAAAGTCAAGCAAAGCCAAGAAGCTTTCTGCTTCAAGTGACGCACCACCTACAAGGGCACCGTCAACGTCTGGGCAAGCCATGTATGAAGCAACGTTTTCAGGTTTAACAGAACCACCGTATTGAACACGAACCTTGTCTGCAACTTCTTGACCGAAGTCAGCAGCTACAACGTCACGAACAACTTTACACATTTTTTGTGCGTCGTCTTGTGAAGCTGATTTACCAGTACCGATAGCCCAGATTGGCTCGTAAGCGATAACTGATGCAGCAACTTGTTCAGCAGTCAATCCAGCCAATGCAGCAGATACTTGAGCACCTACGAATTCAGCAGCTTTACCAGCTTCGTAAGTTTCAAGTGACTCACCACAACAGATGATTGGAAGCATACCGTTTGCAAAGATTGCTTTTGCTTTTTTATTAATATCTTCGTCAGTTTCATGGAAGTAGTCACGGCGTTCTGAGTGACCGATAACAACGTAGTCAGTACCGATTTCTTTCAAAACTTGTGGGCTTGTTTCACCAGTGAAAGCACCTGCATTTTCAAAGTAGCAGTTTTGAGCAGCAACTTTAAGGTTTGAACCTTTTGCAGCAGCAAGAACAGTTGTCAAATCAAGAGCTGGAGCTGCGATACCTGCTTCAACAAGATCTGATGAAGGAAGTTTTGATGCAACTGCTTCAACGAATGCTTTAGCTTCTTCTGGATTTTTGTTCATTTTCCAGTTACCAGCGATAAATGGTTTACGTGACATTTCACATACCTCTTTTTTCAATTTATTTTCTATTTATTTTATCACAATTAGACACAGCTTGCAAATCTTACTCAAATTTCAAGCCTGCTGACATGGATTAATCCTTCCAGAGATCCATAGCATTTCTGAAATCTGCAGATACCTGTGTCAACTGAGGATTGCTTGCTTCTCTCTCTGCCCGCTTAGCCTCAATTTGAGCCACACTTTTGATACCTTCATGGCGCCAGTTTCTCAAAATAGCCTGAATGTACTTCCAGTTTGGTTTCCCATTCAAAACAGCTTCACGAAGAGCTTCCTTAATCAAGTCAGCACTGGTTCCATCTTCCTTTAGTGTCTTAGTCAAATCCTCAATCTCAAAAGGTGTCAACAAGCGTCCCAACTCCTGCTGGAAGGTTTCTACCAAATCCTTGAGCTGATTTTGAGGTGTCAACTGGTCTGAACTTGAATGAGCAACTCCAAGCAAGTCATCCAAACGTTCCAAAGCCAAGCTAGCATCAAAAAGCAATTCGATTTCACCATTCAATTCGATGGTTCGATACTGAAGCAGTCCCCTCTCTGTCAGATTGGAAATAGCCTGATTGACATCCGAAATTTCCTTGCCAATCCTGTCAGCAATCTGGCTTGGCGACATTTCTTCCAAACCTGTCGTATTTTGCAAATAGAAAAATTGCCAAACCAGAAAATCGTCGCTAGAAGGAAAGAGTTCCTTAAAATGCAAGAGCAGGGCACTCGGTAAAACCAAGTTCCCTGATTTAAAAGCGTCTAAATATGTCATAATTCCTCTTATAAATACCCATATGCAGATGCATCATCTTCTATCTTTCTCCAGTCAAAAGGTGTTTCCTGATAGACCGCATAGTTTACCCAGTTACTGAAAAAGAGGGCTGCTGATGAAGACCAACAAAGACAAGGTGTCTGGTTGACATCATCATCCTTAAAGTAATTTTCTGGAATATGAGGATCTAAACCTGCATCACGATCCCTAAAATACTCTTTTGCCAAGGTATCACGGTCATATTCCAAATGCCCAAAACTATAAATTTCTCGTAAATCCCGACTGGCCAAAATCGAAACCCCAACCTGAGGACCCTCTGATAAAATCTCGAGATTAGTTTTGTTTAAGACCTCTTCCTTAGAAATCTCCGTGTGCCGTGAATGAGGGGAAACGTAGCTATCATCAAAGCCTCTAAAAAGAAGGTGACCCTCTTTTAGGGTGTCCTGAGGATAGATACCCGATAACTTACTGTCCATCTGGTGTTTTTCCACTCCATAGCGTAGATAAAGACCAGCCTGAGCGCCCCAACAGATATGAAGGGTCGAATAAACATGGGTCTTGGACCACTCAAGCACCCGACTAAATTCCTCCCAATAGTCCACTTCCTCAAATGGTAAATGCTCAACTGGGGCCCCAGTAATAATCATCCCATCAAAATACCCATCCTTGACTTCAGGAAAAGTTTTATAAAAGGTCTCCATGTGCTCTGAACGAGTCGTTTTAGAACGATGGCTCTCCATATAGAGAAAATCAATATCCAGTTGCAGGGGCGTATTAGCCAAATGGCGCAACAACTGGGTTTCAGTGACCATTTTCTGTGGCATGAGATTTAAAATTAAAATCTTCAAGGGACGGATATCTTGGTGGGCCGCACGTTGATCATCCATGACAAAGATATTCTCTGTCCGTAAAATCTCAACAGCTGGTAATTTTTTATCAATTCGAATCGGCATAACCCTCTCCTAACTGTACTCTTTCAGGAATAATTGCATGTATTTGAAGCCAAATCTCAAACACTTAGTCCCTTTATTATACTGCAAGAAGATATAGTTTTCAATTATAGTTTTTCTCTAACTAGCTATAGTCTATTTTTATATCCTAATGTAGAGAAAACAGCCCTAGGGACTGTTTTTCATTAATAATGCATAAGAACTTTGTAATCGTAGTCACCAATTTTTTCACGGCCGTTCAATTCATCCAATTCAACAAGGAAGGCACAACCTGCCACAACACCGCCAAGTTTTTCAATCATCTCGATGGTTGCCTTAACAGTTCCACCTGTTGCTAAGAGGTCATCTACAATAAGAACACGTTGACCTGGCTTGATGGCATCCGCGTGCATAGTCAAGGTATCAACACCGTACTCTTTTTCATAGTCAGCAGAAATGACTTCGCGTGGCAATTTTCCTGGCTTACGAACAGGCGCAAAACCAATTCCCAACTCAAAAGCAACAGGACAACCCACGATAAATCCACGAGCCTCAGGTCCTACGATCATATCAATTTTCTTGTCAGTAGCATATTGAACGATTTCACGAACAGCATAGCTATAAGCATTTCCATCAGCCATCAAAGGACTGATATCACGGAAAGTAATACCTTCCTTAGGATAATTTTCAATTGTTGCAATGTAATCTTTTAAATTCATCTTTTTCTTTCTTTCAAAGTTTTTTACTCCCTATTATACCATATTTTCTAGTAAAGAAGGAAGAGAAAACAGTATTTCATTTGCTCCTCACCCTATAAGCCAAATAAGACAACCATTTTATAGAGACTATAACTTACATACAAAAACGAGCACTTTCGTACTCGTCCTCTGATATAAACTACTGATTAAAGTGAGTTAACGTCAACCTTGATACCAACACCTTGAGTAGTTGTGATTGTCAAGCTTGTTACGTAAGTTCCTTTAGCAGTAGCTGGTTTAGCTTTTTGGATTGTTTCGTTAAATGCTTTGAAGTTTTCAACCAACTTGTCAGCTTCAAATGAAACTTTACCGATGATCGCTTGTACGATACCTGCACGGTCCGCACGGTAAGTGATTTTACCACCTTTAGACTCTTCAACTGCTTTAGCAACATCCATTGTTACAGTACCAGTTTTAGGGTTTGGCATCAAGTTACGTGGTCCAAGGACACGTCCAAGACGTCCAACAAGAGCCATCATGTCAGGTGTTGCGATAACTACGTCGAAGTCCAACCAACCGTCGTTGATTTTAGCAACAAGGTCGTCTTCACCAACGAAGTCTGCACCAGCAGCTTTTGCTTCTTCAGCTTTTGCACCACGTGCAAATACAAGAACGCGAGCTGTTTTACCAGTACCGTTTGGCAATACCATTGCTCCACGGATTTGTTGGTCAGCTTTTTTAACGTCAATGTTCAAGTTGTAAGCAACTTCTACAGTTGCATCGAATTTTGCAAAGTTAGTTTCTTTTGCAAGAGCTACAGCTTCTTCAACGCTGTATGCTTTTGTGCTGTCGATCTTCTCAAGAGCAGCACGAAGTTGTTTGCTTTTTTTAGCCATTTTCTATTCTCCTTGTAAGTGGTTCAATCGATTTTCATCTCCCACGTCACTTCTCGAAATGATGAAGTCTTGCGGGTTATATAGGGATGTTATTGATTAGTCAACAACAGTGAATCCCATAGAACGAGCAGTACCTTCGATCATACGCATTGCAGACTCTACGTTTGCTGCGTTCAAATCTGGCATCTTAGTTTCTGCAATTTCTTGTACTTGCGCACGAGTAACTGTAGCAACTTTAGTTTTGTTAGGTGTCCCTGATCCTTTTTCAACACCTGCAGCTTTTTTCAAAAGAACAGCAGCTGGTGGTGTTTTTGTAACGAAAGTAAATGATTTGTCTTCGTATACTGAGATAACAACTGGAATGATCATACCAGCTTGGTCAGCAGTACGAGCGTTGAACTCTTTTGTGAATCCCATGATGTTGATACCAGCTTGACCAAGAGCAGGTCCAACCGGTGGAGCTGGTGTAGCTTTACCAGCAGGGATTTGCAATTTTACAAGTTTTTCGACTTTTTTAGCCATTTTTAAATCCTCCTTTGTGGTTTTGGCGGTAATTAAATATTTTTACCTCCCACAAGTATGCTTTTCACATACCCATCTATTATACACTATTTATCTAGAATTGCAAGAGAAAAGTTTATTTTTAATCAACGTAATCTCCGCCTTCAAAGCCGTAGTATTCTTCCAAACTGAGACCACTCTCAGCAATTTCTTTAGCTTCTTTTCCGACATAACGAAGGTGCCATTCTTCAGCCATATAGCCTGTTTCCTTTTCCTTGCCTTTGAGATAACGGACAACAAAACCATAATCAGCTGCATGGTCCAGGAGCCATTGGGCTGCTTTTTCTTCTGTTACCAAATCACCATTTGTCCCAATCACATCAAAGGCCAAGCCAGTTTGGTGTTCGCTATAGCCAGGACGGGCAGAATAACGGTCGGCAGCTTCTTTCCCATCTTGATTGACATAATCTTGATAGAGCTTAGTCTGAGTTTCATAACTTCTAAAACCACTGTAATGGTCGCTGATTGGGAAACCTGCCTCTTGCATCGCTTTGATGAGTTTGACCAGCTCTGCCTTGGCTGTTGGATTTTCCCCTGGATTATAGTCTTTCGACAAAGGATAATGTTTATTTGCTACGATGATTTCATCGTATTTCCCTTGGATGCTGTAGTAGTCACCTTTATTGACCACTTCTGCTTTTTTCTGGGAAGCTCCCTGAGATTTACTGCCGACTGCTCCATCAGCTTTGGCTGTTTGTTCTGTTTTAGCCGCTCCATCTTCATTTTTTGTTTTTTCCTGTGAACAAGCTGCTAAACTCAAGGCTAGCAAGGCTGTCAAGACAAGATATCTTTTTTTCATTTCTACTCCTTTATTTCTAATAATTTATCTACTTCTGACGATAAACGTTTGACTAATTGTTTAATCTCATCCGGTTTTGCTTGACATGTTTCTGAGGTCATTTCTTCAAAGGGAACCCACCAAACTGGACCACGTCCCTTGAGACCGTAACCATTCATATCACCTCTTCGTCTAGGAAACAGATGCCAGTGGAGGTGGGCATCGCCATTGCCTAGACGTTCGATATTCATTTTCTCAGCAGAGAAGACCTTAGCAACTGCCTCTTAGACTAGACTCATTTCCTCTAGAAAACGGAGTCTCATTTCCTTTTCTAAATGGTGCAATTCCGTGACGTGTTCCTTGGCTAGAAAGAGACTATAGCCTGAAAAATACTGGTGATCTCCAATCACAAGATAGCCTGTTTCCAACTCTTTGACAAAGTAAGGATTGTCCCCAGCTTTAATGAGCTCAATTCTCTGGCAAATAAGGCACATATTAGTCTACCAACCCGCTCTTAAGGTAAGCATCAACCATACGCTCTGTTGCGACCACCGAGTCAATATGAGTGCGTTCATATGAATGGCTAGACTCGATACCAGCACCGAGAAGGGCGTGTTTGACTTCTGCACCTGCAGACATAGCTGCCGAAGCGTCCGAACCATAAAATGG
Source organism: Streptococcus sp. KHUD_015 (assembly GCF_051106265.1). Lineage (GTDB taxonomy): Bacteria > Bacillota > Bacilli > Lactobacillales > Streptococcaceae > Streptococcus. The sequence continues at coordinate 547,304 of NZ_CP193665.1, read as the reverse complement.
ATAGATGTCCAGCTTAAATGGAATATCTTGCTCTTTAGCCAAGGCAACCAAATGTTGACGGAAGTCATAGTGATAAGGTCCTGAAGCATCCTTGACACAGATAGACACTGTATATTCATCTGTTTGCTGGTCATCTCCCATAGCTCCCATATCCACAGCCAGATATTCCACTACCTGAGCAGGGATATTAGAGTTGGCACCGTGTCCTACTTCTTCAAAAACTGAAAAAGCAAAATGGGTTGTTACAGGCAACTCAATCTTCTCTTCCTTATAAATGCGAAGTAGGTTAAGCAAAATCGCTGCGCTGACCTTATCGTCCAAATGACGAGACTTGATAAATCCTGTCTCTGTCACAACAGTTCGTGGGTCAAAGCTGATAAAATCACCAACCTCAATCCCCAAGGCACGAGTTTCTTTTTCATTGGTCACTTTTGCATCCAAACGCACTTCCATATTGTCCTGGGTGCGTTCTGCAGTTCCTGCATCCTTGTAGACATGGCAAGAAGTTTGGTGGATGAGGATGGTGCCTGATAGCTTTTGATCTGTACTAGCCACATGAACGGTACAGTTTTCTCCTTCAATCATATTCCAAGGAAAACCACCGATACGGTCCAATTTGAGACGGCCGTCTGGTTTGACAGCGCGGACAATGGCACCAAGCGTATCCACATGGGCAGTCACATAGCGGTGTTCTTCATCATTTTGACCTTTGATGGTCACATTGACACCACCCTTGGTTGTGCGAACCGGCTGGTAACCAAAACCTTCTAAAGTCTTGACTAAATAGTCCGAAATTTCACGAGTAAAACCCGTTGGCGACGCAATGGCTGTCAGTTCTTTGATATATTCTACTGTTTGATTCATTTCTTCACCTCTTTTGCTACCTATTATAACACATTTATCATCGGATAAAAAAAGAAAATCACTCCTGTAGACTTGGCTACAAAAGTGATTTTAGTGATTATTCCATTTCAAAAACATCGCTTTCTTGCTTGTTTGGTAGAACCAATGAGAGCAAGATTCCGACAATGGCTGGCACCAACCATGGGAGAGATGCTTTAGCAAAAGGAAGAGCGTTAACAAGGTTTGCAAGAAACTCAACCTTAAACGAGCTTCCTAGTACGCTTGCAATGGCAATAGCTGTAACCACAGCAATTGTCAACTGCATACCTGGTTTTGAAAGAGCCACAAATTTATTCACAATGACAATCATGACGATGGCAATCGTGATTGGGTACAAGATAACTAGTACTGGAATGGAGTACTTGATAATCGCATCAAGACCTAAATTAGCAATGGCAAATCCAATCAAAGTAAAGGCTGTCGCATAAACCTTGTAGCTGATTTGTGGGAAACGCTCATTAAAGAACTCAGCTGTTGACACAATCAGACCAACTGTTGTTGTGAAGCAGGTTACGGTAACCATAGCTGCAAGGAAGAGTTGAGCTGTTGAGCCAAAGATTTCTTGAGTGGCTTGTGACAAGATGTAAACACCTGGTGTTCCACCTTTCATCGCTTCAGCTGGTACTGGGAAATGATTTCCAAGGAAACCTAAACCGATGTAAAGAGCGCTGAAGGCAAGGGCAACAACGATACCAACAACCCAAATAGTCGAAATGTATTCTTTCTTACTTGAAAATCCAAGTTGTTTCAAGGTTTGAACTGCGATTACACTGAAGGCAACAGAAGCAAGGGCATCCAAGGTATTATAACCTTCTAGGAAACCTGTCCCAAAGGCAGAAGCTTGATAAGCTGCCGACGCAGCTTGAGGACTTGTTCCACCGTATTTGAAAGCTCCTAGAACAACCAAGATGACAATCAAGATTGCAAAGACTGGTGTTAAAATACGGCCGATACGGTCCAAGATTTTAGATGGATTAAGCGAAATTAAATAGGCTGCTGCAAAATACAGAATAGTAAAGACAATCAAACCAAGACCTTTATTTGCATCCGACAAAAGAGGGCTAATCCCTACTTCGTAAGCTGTTGTAGCTGTACGTGGGATAGCAAAGAATGGACCGATTGACAAGTAAAGAACTGAGAGGTAAAGAGTCGCAAACCAAGGCGCTATCTTTGTTGAAATCTCGTAGATATATCCTTTAGGATTTAGCGTTCCAATAATCAGAGTCAAGACGGCGATACCGACACCTGAAAAGACAAAACCTGCGATGGCAGGAAGAAAATGTTCTCCAGATAGAGCACCTAGAGAAGGCGGAAAAATCAAGTTTCCCGCACCAAAAAATATTCCAAACAGGAGCAAACCTGTTAGGGCACCTTTTTTAGCCATGAAAATCTCCTTCATATTTATAAAATACTGACCTAGTATATCATGAATAGGAGTATGAAAAAAGCTTCATGAAGTAAATATTGAATGTTTTCAAGATTCTTAAAAATTAGAATTATCTAAAAATAAAATTCTCCTACCCAGTCCACTCCAAGTAGAAGAAAATTCTAATGTTTATACTCTTCGAAAATCTCTTCAAACCACGTCAGCTTCACCTTGCCGTACTCAAGTACAGCCTGCGGCTAGCTTCCTAGTTTGCTCTTTGATTTTCATTGAGTATTAAAGTTCTTCAAAGGCCATCATGCCACCTTGAACATTGACAACTTCATAACCTTGTTCTGATAGGAATTGGCAAGCACGCGCTGATCTCATTCCAGCTTTACAAATAACATAATGCAACTGGTCCTTGTCCAACTGATCATAATTATCAGCTAATTGACTAAGAGGTAGGTTGTGAGCACCTTCTAAATGAAGAGCTTCAAACTCATCCACTTCTCTCACATCCACGAGAGAAAGTTGGTCGTTTTGGTAAAGCTGGTAAAATGCGTCAAAGGTTATTTCTTTCATTCTTTTTCTCCTAATACTCTTCGAAAATCTCTTCAAACCACGTCAGCGTCGCCTTACCGTGCGTATATGTAACTGACTTCGTCAGTTTTATCTGCAACCTCAAAGCAGTGCTTTGAGCTGACTTCGTCAGTTTTATCCACAACCTCAAAACAGTGTTTTGAGCTGACTTCGTCAGTTCCATCCAGAACCTCAAAGCTGTACTTTGAGCAGCCTGCGGCTAGCTTCCTAGTTTGTTCTTTGATTTTCATTGACTATAAAATTGTTTTAATTCTTTTTTTCAAATCTGGCACCACTTCTGACTCAAACCAAGGGTTTTTGGCCATCCAGATTTGATTTCGTGGTGAAGGGTGAACTAGTGGAAAATAGGTTGGCAAGTAGTTCTGGTAATGTTTTACCCGTTCTGTTACCTTGCCACTGACTTTCTCCTGTAAATAGTAGGCTTGGGCATATTGCCCAATCAAGAGAGTTAACTGAATATCTGGTAATTCTTGCAAGAGCTGAGGATGCCATTTTTCGGCAAAGCCAGTTCTCGGTGGCAGATCACCTGACTTGCCATGCCCTGGAAAGTAGAAATCCATAGGCAGAACAGCAAAATAGCCTGAATTGTAAAAGGTATCTTCATCCACACCGAGCCAATCTCGCAAGCGATCGCCACTCTTATCTTTCCAATAAAGGCCTGCCTCTTGGGTTTTAAGACCAGGCGCTTGACCGATAATATTGATGCGAGCAGTCTTTGGCGCCGCAAAGAGAGGTTCAATGCCACGCTCTGTATAGCTGGCATTCTGCGGATCCACCATAATAGCCTGCTTGATTCTTTCGATTTGAGACATCTATTTTCCCTCCAAAAAGAAGTCCAAGCATAAGATCTCAGACTTCTATCGTTTTATTTGATCAATTCGTAAATAGCTTCAGCATAGATTGCTGCTGCTCGGAAGAGATCGTCCAAGGCGATAAATTCATTAGCTTGGTGCATGGTGTCAATAGAGTCTGGGAACATGGCACCATAGGCAACACCTCGTTCTAGCAAGCGACCAAAGGTACCACCACCGATAACTTGTTCATGACCTTTAAGGCCAGTTTGTTTTTCATAAACATTCAACAAGGTTTGGACAAGTGGATCTTCCATTGGTACATAGTGAGGGGTGTGACCGTGTTCAGAAAGGCTAACAGAAGCAACTGGCAAGTTTTCAAGGATTGACTTGATTTGCTCTGGACTTGTCCCTTTTGGATAACGGATATTAAGGGCAATCGTATTGTCAGCACTTGTTTCGTCAAAGCGGAAGACTCCCGCATTCATAGAAAGGGCACCCATCTTTTCATCCACATGGGCAATCTTGAGATTTTCCCCCTCATGGTCGTTCAAAAGAATTTTTCCAGCGATGTCGAGGTAATCTTTAGCTGGTCCAGCAAAGTCGAATTGGCTAAGGAAGAGGGCAAGGTAAGTCGCACCATTGACACCTGAAGCAGGCATAGCACCATGGGCTGATTTACCAATGATTGTCACCTTGTATTGACCAGCTTCTTCTTGGATTTCTCCTCTAAGTTTGTGTTCTGAAACAAAGGCATCTAGTTTAGCTTGCAAGTCAGCCAAGTCACCTGAAACAACTGCCGTTGCTGATTCAGGTACCATATTTTCACGCAATCCACCTGTGAAGCTGTGAAGACGGGCTGCACCTGTATTCTCACCTGCAAAATGGAGGTATTCTGTGATATTTCCTTTTTCACCATTGATGATAGGGAATTCAGCGTCTGGAGAGAAACCGAAGTCTGGTTTCGCAAGTCCTACGTGCTCGAAGTAGTAGTCCATGTCTGCCCAGCCTGATTCTTCGTCTGTTCCGACAATGAAACGAACTTTCTTAGAAGTTGGAAGGCCCAATTCTTTGATGATTTTCAAACCATAGTAACAAGCTGTTGTAGGACCCTTGTCATCTGATGCCCCACGCGCATAAAGGCGACCGTCTTTGATAGTTGGTGTGTAAGGATCTGTGTCCCAACCGCTACCAGCCGGCACCACGTCCATGTGGGCAAAGATTCCGAGAACTTCTTCTCCATCACCAAACTCGAAGTGTCCTGCATAATTGTCGACATTCTTAGTTGGATAGCCATCACGGTCTGCGATTTCAAGGAATTTTTCCAAGGCTTTGACAGGCCCAGGCCCAAATGGATGCTCAGCATCAGCCTTTCTGTCATCACGTTCTGAGTTGATTTCCAAAAGGCTAAACAAGTCAGCCAAGAGGTCTTCTTTGCGTTTTTCTACTTCTGCTGTAAAATCAATTGCTGTCATTTTTTTCTTCTTTCTATCTTTTCTCGATGATTTCATCCACTGGCAAGCGGTAGCTTGGTTCCAATTTTTCGTCTGTGTATCCCACTGTAATCAAGAGTTCTGGACGGAAACGGTCTTCGATTTCCAAAACTTCGTTGACTTTTGATTTGTCAAAACCAAGAATCAGATTTGATCCGATTCCTTGGTCTGTAAGAGCCAAAACCAAGTTCATAGCAACCAAACCTGCATTGAGGGCTAGGTAGTCACTAACCTGTTGTTCATTGTAACGGGCAAATTCAGCAGGCAAATTTTTCATGAAGTATTGTAGTTGCTCTTCAGAAAAGTTATTAGCACCACCAACTCGGGCAATCTTACGAGCACGTTTAGCCAGATCTGTATCTGTAAACAGAGCAATGGTTACAGGCGCTGATGATACCTGTTCAAAGTTCGAACCGTAAGCCAATTTTGCTAATTCGGCATTTTTCTCACGAACCACCACAAATTTCCAAGGCTGGCTGTTGTGGGCGCTTGGTGCCAAGGTTGCAATTTCGATAGCCGTACGCACATCTTTGGGATCCACTGGTTTGTCAGTGAAATGCTTGGTCGCATGACGTTTTTTGTTTAATTCAAGAAATTTCATAATCGATTTCCTTTTCTAATTCTACTGCTTCCATTCTACCATAATTTGAAAGAGCTTGCAGATATTTTCCATGATTAAGTTTTTTTATCACAGGCATAAAAAATATATATTGGTTCATCAAGAAAGTTTCTGATAAACTAGCAGATATCTTACATCTGAATGGAGACATTATGAAAAAATTTAGCCTATTACTAGCTATCGTCCCCTTTTTAGTTGCCTGTGGAAATCAAGCTACACCTAAAGAGACCAGCTCTCAAAAGACAATTGTCGTTGCTACAGCTGGTGATGTGCCGCCATTTGACTACGAAGACAAGGGTAATCTGACAGGCTTCGATATCGAAGTTCTAAAAGCAGTGGATGAAAAACTCAGCGACTACGAGATTCAATTCCAAAGAACTGCCTGGGAGAGCATCTTCCCTGGACTTGATTCTGGTCACTATCAGGTTGCAGCCAATAACTTGAGTTATACAAAAGAGCGTGCTGAAAAATACCTTTACTCACTTCCAATTTCAAACAATCCCCTCGTCCTTGTCAGCAACAAGAAAAATCCTCTGACTTCACTTGACCAAATCGCTGGCAAAACAACGCAAGAGGATACTGGAACTTCAAACGCTCAATTCATCAATAACTGGAATCAAAAACATACTGATAATCCTGCTACAATTGATTTTTCTGGTGAGGATATCGGTAAACGAATCCTAGACCTCTCTAACGGTGAATTTGATTTCCTAGTCTTTGACAAGGTATCGGTTCAAAAGATTATCAAGGACCGTGGCTTAGATCTCTCAGTCGTTGATTTACCTTCTGCCGATAGCCCCAACAACTATATCGTTTTTTCAAGCGACCAAAAAGAGTTTAAAGAGAAATTTGATAAAGCGCTCAAAGAACTCTATCAAGATGGAACCCTTGAAAAACTTAGCAATACCTATCTAGGTGGTTCTTATCTCCCAGATCAATCTCAGTTACAATAAGATATACTAAAAGCGATTGGACCAGCCAATCGCTTTTTTAGTTTGCATTGGTTATTTTAGAAAACTCTTACAAAAAATCAAAAAAATTCTTCACATCTTCTACATACCCATGCTTTTCAATTAAACTAGTTAAGAGTTCTAGATTGTGCCCCTGATAGTTATCGTCACGACGTAGCTCTTCATACATTTCGATAAAGGGAAGTCCCTTGGACTTGGCCAGTTCTAACTCCGCTTCATAATCATAAGCGACTTTACGAAATAGGATATTTACCAATTCCCCATCTTCAACTTCTATCACGGCATACTGGGCACGGTGATTTTTTAACGCCTCCCAATTAAAATAGGGCATGCCAATCGACCCTGGATTGATGATTTGTTGTCCTTGACTTCCATAACGAAGTAACTGCTTGTGAACATGACCATAGACTGCCACGTCGGTTTCCGCATCTAGCAGTTGGTCAAATTTTTCTGTATCATTCCCAACCAACAAGTCACCTCCATAATTTTTGTCAGGTAAATTATGAGAGAGAGAAAAACGCAGTCCCTCAACTTCTTTCTTTTCCAGCATAGGCAAGCTTCGTAGCCAGACAATCGTTGCAGGATCCATTCGCTCCATCAAAAACTGGGTCATGCGCATGAGCTGGACTCCCTGTGGGTCTTCTAAGCCATATTGCCCATCTAAAGCTTCAAGGACACAATCATCCCAATTGCCTCGAACACTTGCCGTGATAGGAAGATCCTTTAGCAGGGCTACCAAGTCATTTGCACCTGGACCAGGTAGAAAAATATCTCCCAGAAGCCAGTATTCACTGACTCCTTGATTTTTAGCATCTGCAATCACTGCTTCCAAGGCCGTCGCATTGCCATGAATATCTGATAAAATTGCGATTTTATGGTTCATGATGGTTTCCTTCTCTTTGATAATCTACTCTTTCTTCTGCCACTTGAGGCAAGGTTTCTGTTTCCTGCGAGTTCAACTTCCTCTGCACAGCTTCTGCTACTGCTCTTGGCACCCCAACTTCGACAATCTCATCCACACTAGCTTCCTTGATTTTAGTCAGAGACTTGAAATGCTTCATGATATTTTGCTTACGTTTAGGTCCCAGACCGTCAATCCCATCCAGTTGTGATGAAAAAGAATTTTTTGAGCGCAGTTGGCGGTGGAAAGTGATAGCAAAGCGGTGGACCTCATCTTGAATGCGTTGGAGGAGGAAAAATTCCTGAGAATTGCGAGACAACTCCACCACCTCAAGCGGATCTCCAAAGAGCAGCTCATGGGTTTGGTGTTTGTCATTCTTTTGCAGACCTGCAATGGGAATATCCAAACCCAGTTCCTCTTGGATGACTAGCTTAGCGATATTGACTTGACCTTGTCCCCCATCGATGACAATCAAATCTGGAGGAGTCAAACCGTCACGCTGTACTCGACCATAGCGCCTGCGAATGACTTCTCTCATACTGGCATAGTCGTCTGGCCCGACTACGGTTTTTATCTTGTACTTACGGTAATCCTTCTTACTCGGTTTGCCGTTGACAAAGACCACCATAGCTGAAACAGGACTGGTCCCCATGATATTAGAGTTATCGAAGGATTCGATGCGGACTGGGGTCGGTATTTGGAGCAAACGACCTAGATTTTTAATAGCTCCTTGTGTCTTTTCGACAGATTTTTCTAACAGATTGAACTTCTGCTCTAGACTGACTCGAGCATTCTTTATAGCCAGATTGACCAGCTGCTTTTTCTCTCCACGTTGAGGCTTAAGAATCTTGGTGTCTACCAAAGCCTTGACAGCTTCTTCGTCAATATCCTGCGGAATCAGTACCTCATTGGGAACCAGGTGAGATTTTTCTTGATAGAATTGTCCCACATAGGTCAAGAAGTCCTCATCCGGATCGTTGTAGTAGGGAAAAAGATTGACATCGCGCTCGATAAGCTTGCCCTGACGAACAAAGAAAACCTGAACACACATCCAGCCCTTGTCCACATAGTAGCCAAAGACATCCCGATTTTGGAGATCCTTAGCCATAACCCGTTGCTTGGTTCGAAGCGTTCCAATAGCCTGAATTAGGTCACGGTATTCCGCTGCACGTTCAAATTCCATAGTCTGGGCTGCCGCTGCCATTTTTCCCTTAAGAGCATCAATGATTTTGTCATCCTGCCCTTTCAGAAACTCAGAAACCTCCTGAGCCATGGACTTGAAATAGGCCTCATCTTTCTTACAGATGGTGTGGGCCATACATTGACCGATATGGTAGTAAAAACAGACCTTAGACGGTGGATTGGTACACTTTCTAAAAGGAAAAATTCGATCCAGCAACCGCTTGATTTCATTGGCTGCTCCCACATCTGGATAAGGTCCAAAGTAGAGACCTCCGTCCTTCTTGACCTGACGGGTGATAATCAAACGAGGATAGCGCTCATTGGTAACTTTGATAAAAGGATAGGACTTATCATCCTTGAGCATGATATTGTACTTGGGCTTGTTTTCCTTGATCAGGTTGATTTCCAGAAGGAGTGCCTCAATATTGGACTCAGTAACGATAAATTCAAAATCTACAATTTCAGACACCAGAGCCTCTGTCTTGGTATCATGACTTCCACGGAAATAAGACCGCACGCGGTTACGCAGATTTTTAGCCTTTCCTACATAGATAATGGTGCCGTTTTTATCCTTGTGAATGTAGCAACCAGGGCTGGTCGGCAAGAGCTCTAGTTTTGATTTAATCAAGTTGTTCATAATTCCATTATAGCAAAAAAGTAGGGAAAGATAGTCCCCTACTCATTGGTCTCATATATTTTTCGAAGGTTTGCAACATCCTCTTCCTGAATACCATAAAAGGAACCTGCCGGTTGCATCACAGACTTCTCATCTGTATGATCCAAGCCAATCGCATGGCCTAACTCATGTTCTGCCGTATGGACAATGCGCTCATAGGAATAGCCATAGTCAGGATTGGACAGATAATAATGATTCAGACGCACCGTTACAGACAAGAATTGCCCCGTCAAGAGATTAGTCTGACTTTCCGCCTCTCCTGCCACAGGAGTGTTTCCGTCGTTCATCTCAGTAGCCAAGATATCCGCCTTGCTGGACTCAGTCACAAGTTCAAAGTTAAAAGCACCAGTTTGATTCCAATTCTGAATCGCTTCTATATAAGCCTCTTGGAAGCGTGAATCCATCTGGGGATCCAAGTAAATACGAGCAGAGGCTTGCGGCCACCTTCCTTCAGAATGCTGGTGGCTATCTGTCTGGTTTAACTTAGGCAGTTGCCCTGTTTTTCCCCATTGGTCAATGCTTTGTTGACCAATCTTTACCGACCGCTCTGCCTGCTTCAGCGCTCCTTGGAAATCCCCGTTCAGATACCAGAGAAATCCAAAAGCAAGAGTGCATAAAAACAAAACAATCCAAACCAAGCGCCAAAACAAACGCCAAACAAAAGAAAAGAAAACCCCTATCAAACGAAAAAGCCAGCGCATGTCTCTCCACCTTTCTAGCAAATAAAGACTATTTTACTAAAACAAGCTGAAAGAAAGCTAAATACTGGCTTGTTCATCTTAACGTCCTAATATTTTTTTGACTAACTGAATAGCTTTGTATTTTAAAGGCGATGGATGATAACGGAAAGTTCCTGCTTTACGTACAATATAGCCATTAAAATTTTGTTTAAAACGCAAAACGCCATCACTACCATCAAAAATCCCTTGAATCCCTAGGAAGTTGTATTTAGGTATTCCACGTTTTATACTTTCCAACATAATATATTTTTGAAGTAGCGCAGGGGCATAGAACTTATTAAATTCAGTGTAGGAACCACTAAAGAGATAAGTCGTTTCCTGAGGCATATAAACAAATAAACTCCCGGCTAAAACAATATCTTCTTCTCCATATTTTTCAATCAAGTCTCTCGCTTCTGCTTTTCGAACTTCAAAAGTTTCAAATTGACTAGAATATTCTCTCAGTTGATTTTGTTTTTTCTCAGAATGAGGATTTTTACTCAAATCAAGTCGCAACTTGTCTAAGACTTCTTCTAGTTTACTTTGTTCACCTTGCAATTTGCTCATATACTCCGAAAAATTTAAGCTTGCTATGAGAAACTCCGCTTGTTCTCCAAATGAATCATAAAAGTGCTCATAATATTCTAAACTTTTATCACTATATTCTCTACGTTCAGAGGTTTCTTTTGTTATATTCTTAAAAATCGATAGTTCTTCACGTTTTAACTTTTTCAATCGAATGCCAAACGTTTCAGCCTTTTTCACCAAGGGTTTACCCTTTTTACTAAAACTTTTAAGCAAATTCTTTTCAGTTAATTCAGTCAAATCTTTATAGTATAACCAATCTGGTTCTCCACCTGGATAGCCTGTTGTTAATCCATCAAATTGATAACCTAAATTAGTCAAATCTTGAATAATACTTTTTTTCTCAGCATCTATTGGATTACCTTCACTATCAAAAGTTTGATACGTTTCATAAGGTTTTACAAGCAACTCTAATACACCATTTTGCTTGGCATATTCTTTTAACTCCGCATAAAAAACTGGAAGAGCATCTTGTTGAGTATAAATAGGCCCCGAATTGAGCTCCATATGCAGACCACCTAGCATGGGCAAGCTATAAACCAGAGCTGCAACTTGAATTTCTCCTTCTTGTTTCAAAGCAAGGTAAACAATTCGAGCCCCTCTTTTTTCTAATAAGTCCCCCATCTGGACAGATTGCATAAAGGAACGAGAAGAAGCCTGATCAGAATAAGTACGAAACTCTTCTTTTGTGAGTGTAGTTAGTGCCATATACTTACTTTCTATGTTTTTTTCTTAATGTTTTACGGAAATCAAGAGCAAGTCTTAACAGAGGATAGAGAGGATGAGTGGGCATTGTAAATTCACCCAAATATTCTTCAATCGTTGGATTAAATTTTTCCTTAAAATGATAAAGTCCACCATTGAGAGAGTTTTCAACACCACCTAAATTTTGCCACACCATACCTCGCTCAAAGGCATAGCGAGCCGTTTCATACCAAGTTAAAATTGGTGCATTGTAACGTTTAAAATCATCATCCATACCAGCATATAGATTGACAGAGGTATTACCAAATTCCAAACTCAAAGTAGCCGCTAAAGGAATGTTTGATTTTCCCATATTCATATATCCCTGCAAGAAATCTATTTCCTCTTCTAAACGTTCTTTTTCTTTTATATTTTCCTGAACTTTTGAAGGTTTGGTTGCATCATTAAATGTTTCTGCAACTACTCTATTTTTTTCTAATTGTTCTTCTAATTCTCTTAAACGCTTAGAAACATCCAAACTTGTTAGCGTGATATAGGAATCTTCTTTGAAGTTATCTAATAATTTTTTATAATAAGCTTCGTTTCTTAAATGAATCTCTTTTCGCTTCTCAGTTTTTTTCATCAACTCCGAAAATGAATCTAATAGTTCCAGTCCACCATATTGAATCTCAAGCCCTTTGTTTCGTGCTGTTCGGATAGCTTGCCTCGTTGATTTAGAAAGTTTATCTTCTTCAAAATTTTCCTTATATATTTTCGCCTGAATACGAGGCTGAATGGTGTCATCCATCTCGATTGTCTGCCCAGACCATTCCACTCCTAATTGCCCTAAAATATCAACAATAGCAAGATTTTCAGGATATTCTGTTTTATCTTGATTGACCAAATGTTGAGATAGACAAATGCTTGGATCGAAAGTCACAAAAACCGCTCTCTTACTGCGAGCATAAGACTTAATAGACTGCAGGACAAACTTTAAAAGTTCTGTATCCCTGTAATCCAATATAGGACCTCTTGGAATATAAAACATTTTATACCCCAAAGGTAGGGACTTTATGAGAATACTAGCCACAGCCAGTAAGTTCTCCCCTTCATAGACACCAAGCCTCTCATGATTCCAATCAGATTTCACTTTTTCCCAAGCACTGCTTTGTAATAGATTAACCATGGGATGTTCTTTTACAAAACCATCATACTCTGATAGTGGTATCCCAAGCTGATAACGATACATATTTTTCTCTCTTTCAACTAGTATCTCTCTACTATTTTACTATTTTCGATTAAAAAGTCTAGCGAAAATAGACTTCCATCAATGTTTTTAAGCCACGAATAACTATAAATGGCGGTTCATTTATAAAAACTTAGCTCAATCTCTCTTCTAATTTGAAATCGATTGGAAGAGTTGCTAAAAATCTTTCCAATTGTTTTTCCCAGTAGTACCATTCGTGAGTTCCAACACTATGGCTATAGGTCACATCAAAGTCCAGTTTTTTGAGATTTTTCACTGCGAGATTATTGGCTTCGTACAAGAAATCTTGCTCGCCACACCAAGCCCAAATCTTGGTCTGTTTATCTGATTTTTTAGCCAGACTTTCAAGAGAATAAGGACTAGCTGTCCAATCTTTAATCTCCCCAAACACACCTCTCCAATAAGCTGGTGTTCCCAAATTTTGGCTTTCAAGAGAAAAATCTTGAAAGCTAAGGGCGCCTGAAAAACTAGCTGCGTGAGAAAAACGATTTGTTGCAAGAGCCAGTTTGAAACAGCCATAGCCTCCCATAGAAAGACCAGCGATAAAGGTCTTTTCACGCTTACTAGTCATATTAGGGAAGAAACGTTTCAAAACCTGTGGCAATTCCTCTGCTAGAGCTGTGTAGTAGTCAAAACCATACTGGGTATCGGTATACCAACCGTTGCTGGTATTGGGCATAACAACGATGAGATTAGTTTCTCGAAGTAAGCGTTCTACATTGGTACGCTTGAGCCAGCTATTATGGTTGCCAGACATCCCGTGCAAGAGGTACAAGACGGGAATGTCTTTACAATCTGGTTCTTCCACTCGATTGGCATCAGGATAGAGGACATTCACTCCCCACTCCATATCCAAAACTTGTGAGTAATACTCGATTTTCATTACTGCCATAATATTTCCTCTATTTTTCTATAAGAAAAAGCCGAAATTCGACTTTCTCTCCGTTTATTTCAACGATTATTTTGCTTCCATGACTACTGGTAAAATAGCTGGACGACGTTTGGTTTGGTCAAAGAGATACTTGGTCAGATTATCACGAACCTTCCCTTTGAGATCTGCCCAGTCAAAGTCATCTCCTTGAAGATAGTCTTCTACCGTTTGGTTAATCAATTCTGAACTTTCACGGAGAATATCGCGACTCTTCTTGAGATAAACAAATCCGCGCGTGTGAACACGAGCCTTGGCCACAATTTTCTTCTCACGACGGTTAACAGTAATTGCTACGATGAAAATACCATCCTCTGACAAGACCTTACGGTCACGAAGAACCACATTCCCAACATCACCGATGGCATTTCCGTCAATCAAGACATCCCCTGCCGAAACCGCTCCAGCTGGGACAAAGTCCCCATTCTCATAAGACATGCTGGTTCCCTTTTTAGGAATAAAAATGCGTTCTGGCAACATCCCAACTGCCATAGCAGCCTTAGCATGGGCATCCAACTCGCGGTATTCCCCTTGAATCGGGAAGAGATACTTGGGTTGCAAGAGATTGATCATCAACTGCAAATCACGCGCATTTCCGTGCCCTGACACACGCAAGCTTTGGGTGATCAGTTTAACAACCCCGCCAGCTTGGTAAATCATATTTTCCACACGTGCCATAACTGCTTCTTTGGCGATAGATGGAGTCGTTACGATATAAACCAGGTCACCGTCCTTAATTTCCACATAACGGTGGCGACCAATTGACATCTTACGAAGACCGTTGATAGGCTCACCCATACGACCTGTCTCAAGGATAATCAACTCATAGTCTTCAAAGCGAGACATATCTTTTGGCTTAATCAAAAGACTTTCGTTAGCTAGGGATAATTTCTTAAGGCGAATAGCAGTACGGACAATATTTTCAATATCGAATCCTGTCAAGACCACACGACGGCCTGTTGCATCCGCAGCGTCAAACACCTGCTGGATACGAGAGAGGTTGCTAGCTACTGCTGCAACAATGATACGACCATCCCAGTCCGAAATGGTTTGAGTAATCTCGTCCCCAACTTCACTTTCGCTAGCCACTTGGATATTACTGTCCGCATTGGCTGAATCGCTAAGAAGAGCTAGAACTCCATCACGACCGATTTCTGCCAAACGAGCAAAGTCTGTTGCATAAGATTCACTAGCTGTCTGGTCAAATTTGAAGTCACCTGTATAAACGATACTACCTTCAGCTGTCTTCAAGACAACACCCAGACTTTCTGGGATAGAGTGGGTCGTACGGAAGAAGGACACCACAGTTCCTCCAAAATCAATCTCTGAATCCTCATCGATGACATGGAAATCATTGAATTTCTTAACCGTATCATTTCCTTTAACAAAGAGTTTGGCCAACTCAATAGTCAACTCAGAGCCAAATACAGGTACCTTGGCTTCAGCCAAGAGATAAGGCAGAGCACCAATAGCATCCGCATGGCCGTGGGTCAAGAAGACTCCTGCGATACGGTCGCTATTTTCAAAAAGGTAGTCCATGTTTGGAATAACGACGTCCACCCCTAGTTGTTCATTTTCAGGATATTTTAGACCTGCATCCAAAACGAAAATAGACCCATCGATTTCAGCGATATACATATTTTTCCCGTTTTCACGTACACCACCAAGTGTTGTTAAACTGATATTACTCATTTTTCCTCCGAAAGCTTAATTTATCTTGATTATAGGGTTACTTGCCCTTTTATTCTAAAAGCACTATCACTTTTAGCCGAATCTTTTCCTACCATTATACCATTTTTTTGATGATTTTCAAAATGAAGATTTGTTTTCAAAAAAGAGCTGGTTTCCCAACTCTTTCCTATCTGCTATTCTTTTTCCATTAAAAAGTCATAAATTTCTTGTACGGTACCCAGCGCCATTATTTCTTGGTCTTTGACGGTTTGTTTTAGATTTTGGTAAATCTGACTTTCTCCGATTTCCCGCTTTGGTGCCTCTTTATTGACTGTCATGACACCATCTTTGATCGTCACAAAGCCTAGCTCTTCAAATACTTGAATCATCTTGACCAGCAAGATTTGTTGGATATTAAGATAAGCAGCCAAGTCTTTCAGCTTGTAGCGAATATCAAACTCTGGAAACTGGTAGATGGTCTTGTACAATTTTGAAAACTGCTCTCTAGTCCCATAACCTGTCAGATAATAGGCCTTGTCAATATCATTTTTGAAATAGACGGCAGAGAAATGTTGTTCCTGAAAAATAGTCTTCAGCTGAGTAATATCCTCAGGAACTGTTTTTACGATAACAGCTTCACTAGTCACTATATCTGGCAGTTCTCCAGCAAAATCCAAGACTGGAACTCCTTCTGGTAAGACTGCATTTTTCCCACGAATGTTAAAGAGTTGAACACCCTCCACACGCGCATCCACCATCATCAACTGGAGGGCAGTTTGGCCATTCCATTGGTTGACAGATAATTTGACTGCCAGCTCTAGATTCTTGGTTTGAGAAAACTCTGTCGCCCATCTGCCTTGTCCAAATGCTACCACTTCAAAACTCGCCTCACCTTTGGAAATTTTCAGTTTGAGATGGGCATTGCCTGCCCCCATAGTACGGGCACTTTCGACATGAAAATCCTTTATATAAAAGACAGGTTTCTGATTGTCCATTCCAAAAGGTGCCAAGCGCTCAAAGTTCTTGACCGTTTCAAGACTCAAAGTCTCCAAATCCAGTTCTTCATCTAGATTTAACTTGTTCTTGCCAGCAGCATCTGCACCTTTTTCACGAACATAATCTTCCAAGACTTGAGATAAATCTGAAAGTTTCTCAACTTCCAACGTCATACCAGCCGCACCAGCATGGCCACCAAATGCGATGAATAGGTCTCGATGAGGATCCAGAGCCTCAAAAATATCGACCGCTTCCACACTACGAGCACTGCCCTTGGCACGACCGTCCTCTATATTAAGAACGATGACTGTCTGTCCTAGTTCTTCCAACAAACGACCAGCCACGATACCCAGAACTCCAGGATTCCAGCCTTCCTTAGCCAAGACTTGGACCTTCTTCTCAGGGTCCACCATGGTCTTAGCTTCTTCATAGATAGACTGGACGATTTCCTTGCGCTCTTCGTTTTTCTGATGAATCATGAGAGCAATCTCATGCGCTTCCTCATCATCAAACCCAGTCAGCAAATCAATGGCAGGATCGGGATCATCCAAGCGGCCCAAGGCATTCAAACGAGGGGCAATCTGGAAACCAACCGTTTCTTCTGTTACTTCGTTGGCGGCAATCCCAGCCATATCCATCATTTCTTGTAGACCAATGCGCTGAGTGTGCCCCAACATTTCTAGACCATACTGAACTAAAATACGGTTTTCATCCGTCAGACTCACCATATCCGCAATAGTTCCGATAGCGACCAAATCAAGCAGTTCCACTTGTACTTCTTCTAAAAGGGCACAAGCCAGCTTGAAAGCAACTCCACAACCAGCCAAATATTTGAAAGGATAGTTCGCATCCGGATGTTCAGGATGGACAATGGCATAGGCATCTGGCAGGGTTTCAGGCATAGAATGGTGGTCAGTCACAATGACATCCACTCCCATAGACTGAGCCAATTCAATAGCCTCGTGACCTGCAACCCCATTATCCACCGTCACAATCAAGGAAATTCCTTCTTGCTCGATAAAATATTTGTAAACACTGGCATTAGGTCCATAACCATCAGTAAAACGATTGGGCAAGTAAACACGGCACTCAGCACCAAGCTGTTCCAAACTTTCCTTCACAATCGAAGCCGAAGTCATACCATCCGCATCGTAGTCTCCATAAACGAGAATATTTTCCCCTTCTTCAATGGCCTGACGAATACGAGTCACTGCCTTGTCCATATCATGGAGTAGATAAGGGTCATGCAAGTCCTCCAAAGAAGGTTCTAAAAACTTCTTCAGACTTTCTTGGTCCTGAATCCCTCTCTCAAATAATAACCGAGCCACCTCAGGACCCAGCCCAGCCTTCTTGGCTATCTTTGTAAAATCCGCATCTTCAACCTGCGGGGCAAATTGCCATTCATAAGTAGGTGTTATCAAAAAGACATCCACTCTTTCTAAGAATTCTATTGCTTCATTATAACACGATTTAGGCTTTTTCTCTATCCAGATTGCCTTTTTATAAAATTTTAGTGAATTTTTTCAGATATGATTTGACAAGACAAATCTTTTGGTGTAGAATCATGTTATAAAATCTAACACAAAGGAGATTCCTTATGGCTTTAGTAGAATTTGAACACGTCGAAAAATATTACGGAGACTACCATGCACTCCGCGACATCAATCTCCGTTTTGAAAAAGGGCAAGTCGTTGTACTCCTAGGCCCTTCTGGTTCTGGGAAATCCACTCTTATCCGCACCATCAATGGTTTGGAGGCTGTTGATAAAGGAAGTCTTCTAGTAAATGGGCACCAAGTTGCTGGTGCCAGCCAGAAAGATTTGGTTCCTCTTCGCAAGGAAGTCGGCATGGTTTTCCAGCATTTTAACCTTTACCCTCACAAAACAGTGTTAGAAAACGTAACACTCGCACCCATAAAAGTTCTAGGAATTGATAAAAAAGAAGCTGAAAAAACAGCCCAAAAATATCTAGAATTTGTAAATATGTGGGACAAAAAAGATTCTTATCCAGCCATGCTATCCGGTGGACAAAAACAACGAATTGCCATTGCTCGTGGACTCGCTATGCATCCTGAACTCCTTCTCTTTGATGAACCAACATCTGCCCTTGACCCTGAAACCATCGGTGATGTTCTGGCTGTTATGCAAAAATTGGCCCACGAGGGTATGAATATGATTGTCGTTACCCATGAAATGGGCTTCGCCCGTGAAGTTGCTGACCGCATTATCTTTATGGCTGACGGAGAAGTTTTGGTAGATACGACCGATGTCGATGACTTTTTCGACAATCCAAGCGAACCCCGTGCCCAACAATTCCTCAGCAAAATCATCAACCACGAAAGTGACAAAGTCAAATAAGGAGTAGCCTATGAAAAAGAAATTCTTTTTATCCGCATTATTGATTAGCCTTTTCAGCCTTGCTGCTACAAAACCAGTCCAGGCTGATACCAGCGTCGCAGACATTCAAAAGAGAGGCGAGCTGGTTGTCGGTGTCAAACAAGACGTTCCCAATTTTGGTTACAAGGATCCCAAGACAGGGACCTATTCTGGTATCGAAACTGACTTGGCCAAGATGGTAGCAGATGAGCTCAAGGTAAAGGTTCGCTATGTGCCTGTCACAGCGCAAACTCGTGGCCCCCTTCTAGACAATGAACAGGTCGATATGGATATCGCGACCTTTACCATCACAGACGAACGCAAAAAACTCTACAACTTCACCAGCCCCTACTACACGGACGCATCTGGCTTTTTGGTCAATAAGTCTGCCAAATTCAAAAGCATTGAGGACCTAAACGGAAAAACCATCGGTGTTGCCCAAGGTTCCATCACCCAACGCCTGATTACTGAACTGGGTAAAAAGAAAGGTCTAACCTTTAAATTCGTCGAACTTGGTTCCTACCCAGAATTGATTACTTCCCTTCACGCTCATCGAATTGATGCCTTTTCCGTTGACCGCTCGATTCTGTCTGGTTACATCAGTAAACGGACAGAACTACTAGATGATAGTTTCAAGCCATCTGACTACGGTATCGTTACCAAGAAATCAAACACCGAACTCAACGACTATCTCGATAACTTGGTTACTAAATGGAGCAAGGATGGCAGTTTGCAAAAACTCTATGACCGTTACAAGCTCAAACCATCTAACCATACTGCAGATTAAGGAGGATACCCTATGACAGATTTATCATCTTGGATAGCCTATTTTCAGGATTTTGGACAATTTTTCAATGGCTTCCTCTTCACCCTTGCCCTAGCGATTGGATCCTTTATCCTAGCCATGGTTTTAGGCATCTTCTTCGGAGCCATGTCAACCAGTAAACGTCCGATATTGAGAATTTTGGCTCGTATCTTTGTAGAATTTTATCAAAACACTCCCCTCTTGGTGCAGTTTGTCATCGTTTTTTATGGTCTACCTCTTATCAGTGACCACACCATCATGATTCCGATTTATTGGACAGCCGTTCTCTGCGTGGGACTCTATCACGGTGCCTATATTGCTGAGGTGATTCGCTCAGGTATTCAGTCTATTCCTAGCGGTCAGATGGAAGCCGCCTTATCGCAAGGTTTTACCTATATCAGTGCCATGCGCTTGATTATCTTGCCTCAGGCCTTCCGTATTATTCTCCCTCCTTTGACCAACCAAATCGTCAACCTCATCAAGAATACCTCCACAGTCGCTATCATTTCTGGTGTAGACTTGATGTTTGTGACCAAATCTTGGTCGGCTCTTAACGGAAACTACATCCCAGCCTTTCTAGGTGCTGCCCTTCTCTACTTTTCTCTATGCTTCCCTGTTGCCCAGTTTGGTCGCAAGATGGAGCAAGCCAACAAAAAAGCCTATTCACTTTAGGAGGTTACTATGGAATCCATTTTAGAAGTTTTAACCCCAGATAACCTAGTCTTTATCTTTAAAGGATTTGGCTTGACCCTCTATATTTCTCTAATTGCCATCGTTCTATCTACCCTTATCGGAACAGCGCTAGCAGTTATGAGAAATGGGAAAAATCCTGTCTTGCGCATTATTTCCAGCATTTATATCGAGTTTGTGCGTAACGTTCCCAACCTCCTCTGGATCTTTACTATCTTCTTAGTTTTCAAGATGAAATCCACTCCAGCAGGAATCACTGCCTTTACTCTCTTTACCTCAGCGGCCCTAGCTGAGATTATTCGAGGCGGTCTCAATGCCGTAGACAAGGGGCAGTACGAAGCAGGAATGTCACAAGGATTCACCTCAACCCAAATCCTCTACCACATCATTCTTCCACAAGCTATTCGTAAAATGCTGCCTGCCATCATTTCTCAGTTTGTAACCGTGATTAAGGATACCAGTCTTCTCTACTCTGTTATCGCCCTACAAGAACTCTTTGGAGCTAGCCAAATTCTCATGGGCCGTTATTTCGAACCAGAGCAAGTCTTCAGTCTTTATATCCTGATTGCCCTCATCTACTTCAGCTTTAACCTAGCAATCTCTAGCCTGTCTCATATGCTAGCAAAACGTTGGCAACAAGCTGCAGAATAAAAAATAACTCTCCACTTCAATTGGAGAGTTTTTTGATGAGAACAGAGATTTACACACCTAGATTTGACACCATACTTTTTCTATGATAAAATGT
The DNA here is from genome assembly GCF_051106265.1 of Streptococcus sp. KHUD_015. Lineage (GTDB taxonomy): Bacteria > Bacillota > Bacilli > Lactobacillales > Streptococcaceae > Streptococcus. The sequence goes on along the minus strand of NZ_CP193665.1, from coordinate 526,338 downwards.
AACAAATTTATTTACAACAAATCAAATCTAAATGAAATGGAATTTTCTATGAAATCAATCAAAGGACTACTCTTTATCATAGCTAGTTTTGTCTTGACTATTTTGACTTGGATGGGCACTTCTCCCCAATTCATGATTCCAGGACTAGCTTTAACAAGCCTATCTCTGACCTTTATCCTAGCCACTCGTCTCCCACTACTAGAAAGCTGGTTTCACGGTTTGGAGAGAGTCTATACTGTTCACAAATTCACAGCCTTTCTATCCATCATTCTACTCATCTTTCATAACTTTAGTATGGGCGGTTTGTGGGGCTCTCGCTTAGCCGCTCAGTTTGGCAATCTTGCCATCTATATCTTTGTCAGTATCATCCTTGTCGCCTATTTAGGCAAATACATCCAATACGAAGCTTGGCGATGGATTCACCGCCTGGTTTATCTAGCCTATATTTTTGGACTCTTTCACGTCTATATGATGATGGGCAATCGCCTCCTCACATTTAATCTTCTAAGTTTTCTTGTTGGTAGCTATGCCCTTTTAGGGTTGCTAGCTGGTTTTTATATCATTTTTCTATATCAAAAGATTGGTTTCCCCTACCTAGGGAAAATTACCAATCTCAAACTCTTAAACCACGATACTAGAGAAATTCAAATCCATCTTAGCAGACCTTTCAACTATCAATCAGGCCAATTTGCCTTCCTAAAGATTTTCCAAGAAGGCTTTGAAAGTGCTCCGCATCCCTTTTCTATCTCAGGAGGTCATGGTCAAACTCTTTACTTTACTGTCAAAAATTCAGGCGACCATACCAAGAATATCTATGACAATCTTCAAGTCGGCAGCAAAGTAAGCGTGGACAGAGCTTACGGACACATGATCATAAAAGAAGGACGAAAAAATCAGGTTTGGATTGCTGGAGGTATTGGGATCACACCCTTCATCTCTTACATCCGTGAACATCCTATTTTAGATAAACAGGTTCACTTCTACTATAGCTTCCGCGGAGATGAAAATGCAGTCTACCTAGATTTGCTCCGTGACTATGCTCAGAAAAATCCTAATTTTGAACTCCATCTGGTAGACAGTACAAAAGACGGATATCTTAATTTTGAAGAAAAAGAAGTAGCCGAACATGCAACCGTCTATATGTGTGGTCCTCTTTCTATGATGAAGTCACTTGCCAAACAGATTAAGAAACAAAATCCAAAAGCAGAGCTTATTTATGAAGGATTCAAGTTCAAATAATCATACTCTTCGAAAATCAAATTCAAACCACGTCAGCGTCGCCTTACCGTACTCAAGTACAGCTTGCGGCTAGCTTCCTAGTTTGCTTTTTGATTTTCATTGAGTATCAATCACATTCTCCTGGGATTTCCCAGGAGTTTTTTCTGCCCAAAAACTCAAAAAACACTGCCAGATTTCTCTAGCAGTGTTTTGAGTTTCATTTATCTTAGTAAACTGTTCTTTCAGTTTCTACATCGAAGAAATGTGCTTTGTTTAAGTCAAATCCAAGTTCAACTGTTGCACCTGTTTGCAAGTAGTCACGAGCGTCAACTTTGGCAACAAATTCATCTTTACCAACTTGGCAGTAAAGGTGAGATTCTGAACCAAGCAATTCTGATACAGAGATAGTCGCTTTTACAACTGATTCTGGGAATGTTTCAAGGAAAGCAGGTTCTGCATTCACATCTTCTGGACGGATACCGAAGATCAATTCTTTACCTTCATAGCCTTTTTCACGAAGAACTTTCAATGCTCCTTCTGGCACTTTCAAACGGAAACCGTCTGAAACAATTTCGCTACCAACCAGTTTCACGTTGATGAAGTTCATAGCTGGGCTTCCGATGAATCCTGCTACAAATTTGTTAACTGGGTTTTTGTAAACTTCTTGAGGAGAACCAATTTGTTCCACACGTCCGATAGTACCTGTACCAGCAGGGTTCTTAGTTGCTGACATGATAACGATACGGTCTGCAAGTGTCATAGCTTCTGTTTGGTCGTGAGTTACGTAGATAGTTGTAGCTCCGATACGACGGTGGATTTTAGCGATTTCAGCACGCATTGATACACGAAGTTTGGCATCCAAGTTTGACAAAGGCTCGTCCATCAAGAATACTTTTGCGTCACGAACGATCGCACGACCCATGGCAACACGTTGACGTTGACCACCTGAAAGGTCAGCAGGTTTACGTTCCAAGAACTCTTTCAATCCAAGGATTTCAGCTGCTTCTTGTACACGTTTGTCAATATCTTCCTTGCTGTATTTACGCAATTTCAAACCGAAAGCCATGTTATCATAAACAGTCATGTGTGGGTAAAGAGCGTAGTTTTGGAATACCATGGCGATGTCACGGTCTTTTGGAGCTACGTCATTGACAACCACGCCATCGATAGATGCAGTACCTTCTGTGATGTCTTCAAGACCAGCAATCATACGAAGAGTAGTTGATTTACCACATCCTGAAGGACCTACGAAAACGATAAATTCTTTGTCTTTGATGTCCAAGTTGAAGTCTTCAACTGAGTAGTGTTCGCTGTTTGGATATTTTTTGTAAATGTTTTTAAGATTCAATTCTACCATGAGGTGAACTCCTTTTGTCTTTTGATAGTTTTATTATAGATGAAAACGCTTTACATTTCTATGGCAAGATGACCAAAAAAATAAAAAAGTTCTGTGCAACTTGCACAAAACTTTAGAGAATATCTGGTAAAATCAATTGATAACACAAGGTCAGATCGGTCAATTCCTTCAACTGAAGCCCAGTCAATTCTTCCCATTTATCAATCTTGTATTGGAGAGAATTGCGGTGTAAATAGAGTTGCTGGGCTGTTTTTGTTAGGACAGCACTATTTTCCCAAAGAGAGAGAATGATTTCCTGAATCTGATCCTGATCCAAAATCATCTGGTGCAAGCATTCCTTGATTGCTCTCAGGTTCACAAGTCTTTCTCCCACACTCCAAAGATAGAGTTGTGAAAAAGTGTGAACACCTTGGTGACCCTGACGCCACCAAGTCTTAAACAAATCCCGCTCTGCTTTGATCAAGTCTGATAGGGCTTGATGCCCCGTCTGAGACCAAACTTGACCTAGCATAATAGACAGACGCAATCCAAAGTCATACTCAACTGCTTCAATCGTATCAGATAAGATTGAACGTACAGAGGTGTACTTATCTTGTTGGAGAACAAAAATGTAATCCTGAGCTCCGACCTGAATCACCGTCTGACAGTTAGGAAAAAGAGTCCGCATCATATCTAGCCAAGAAGCTAGATTTTCCTGCTGAAAATAGGAAAGATGACAATAAACCAACTGAATCTTTTTAAAAACTTGTGGTGCTTGTCCCTTTCCCTCAATCAGATAAGAATACCAAGGATTGAGCGAACCAGCCTGCTCCTGCTGGGTTAAAAGGGCAACCAACTGCTTTTCACGCTCACTAAGCCCAGCTTCCTCCAGTAAAATCCACTGCTGAGAAGCTAAAGGGAGCGTGAGATAGCCTTCTTTCTCTACTGGTTGGTCTGAAATCTGAGCCTCAGGAAACCAGTCTTGTAGTTCTTTTGCTATCATGTCCTAGACCTCCACTTTTTGGATGCACCACAAAATCAAGCTCTCAAGACGTTCCAGATTTTCAGTCATATGAAGATAGCCCATGACTGCTTCAAAACCTGTGGACATACGGTAAGTCACCACATCGGCATTTTTAGCCTTTGTGTGGCTATTAGTATTGCGACCACGTTTGTAGATTTCCTCTTCTTTTTCCGTCAGGACTTGCTCCTCCAACATGAGGGAAATTAGGCGAGCCTGAGCCTTGGCTGAAACATACTTGGTCGCCTCTTGGTGGAGTTTATTGGGCTTGGTCATGCCTTTGAGGATGAGATGACGGCGAATATACATAGAATACACCGCATCTCCTTCAAAGGCTAGCGCAATCCCGTTAATGAGATTGACATCAATCACGTGTCCACCTCACTCCATCTTTGGTGTCAAGTAGCTTAATCCCTTGAGCAGCCAATTGGTCACGGATCTGGTCCGCTGTCGCAAAGTCACGATTGGCACGCGCTTCTTGGCGTTTTTGGATCAAGTCTTCAATCTCTGCATCCAAAACTTCCTCAATAAAGACAATTCCAAAGACCTCTAACATAGCCGCAAGAGCTTCCTTAACACTTGCATCATAGTTGCCAGAATTGATCCACTTGGCCATTTCAAAGACAACTGTGATACCGTTGGCAGCGTTAAAATCTTCATCCATAGCTGCTACAAACTTATCTTTAAAGGCTTGTAACTCTTGAGCATCTACAGTTCCAGTAAATGGTTGCTCATAAGTGTTCTTCAGATACTTGAGATTGGTCTCTGCATCGCGCACTGCCTTTTCTGTAAAGTTGATAGGCTTGCGATAATGTTGAGTCGCAAAGAAGAATCGAAGGACTTGCCCATCAAGAGTGTTAAGGGCATCATGTACGGTAATAAAATTGCCCAAGGATTTGGACATCTTGACATTGTCGATATTAACAAAACCATTGTGCATCCAGTAGTTGGCAAAGGTCTTGCCTGTTTTGGCTTCTGACTGGGCAATTTCATTGGTATGGTGTGGAAACTCTAGGTCGGCTCCACCACCGTGGATATCAATAGTATCGCCCAAAATCTCTGTTGACATAACCGAACACTCGATATGCCAGCCCGGACGACCAGGTCCCCAAGGACTGTCCCAAGAAATCTCGCCTGGTTTGGCAGATTTCCAGAGGGCAAAGTCTACAGGATTTTCCTTGCGAGCCGTTTCTTCATCGGTACGACCTGAAGCACCTAGTTCCAAATCTTCCAAGGTTTTGTTAGCCAACTTGGCATAGTTGTGGGATTTTTCCACACGGAAATAGACATCTCCTTGGCTCTCATAAGCAAAACCTTTTCCAATCAAATCTTCCACAAAGCGGATGATGTCAGCCATAAACTCCACCACACGCGGATGGCGGGTCGCAGGTTTGACGCCCAAGGCTGTCACATCCTCACGAAAGGCAGCGATGTACTTGTCCGCAACCTCCTGAGGCGTAATACCTTCTTCCTTGGCACGGTTGATAATCTTATCATCCACATCCGTAAAATTGGAAATATAGGCGACGTCATAACCACGGTATTCAAAATAGCGACGAATGGTATCAAAAGCTACCGTTGAACGAGCATTTCCCACGTGGATATAGTTGTACACGGTTGGCCCACAAACATACATCTTGACTTTGCCGTCCTCAATCGGGACAAATTCTCGCAAATCACGAGACATGGTGTCGTAAATTTTAATCATGCGGTCCACTCCCTTCTCTATTTCTGACTTTTTCGGCTGAAAACCAGCTCTGCAAAAGGACCAAATTGTCTGAGGCTATCTAGTTGGTAAAAGCGCTGTCCTTCCTCTTGGGTAAAGAGGGGAACCCCCTTTCCTAGGATAAGGGGCGCTATCTGAATAATGAGATGGTCGAAAAGATCCGCATCCAAGAGCGGTCCTACCAAGGAATTACCACCAATCACAAAGATATTTTTGCCTTTGTCAATCTGGCGAACAAAGTCCACCACATCCCCAGCTACTGGCTGGTAATTGCTGACAGGCAGGTGCCTATCATGCGTAAAGACATAGTTTTCCGTAGCTTGATAAAAACGTTCTACATCTTGCAAATCTTGGATTTCCTCAAAGGTCCGCTTGCCCATGATGGTGATATCCATTTGCCTGTAAAAGTCATCATAGCCTGTATCCTCTACAGAACCAAGCTGATGCAGCCAGTCTATCCTGTGCTGGCTGTCTGCCAAGTAGCCATCCATGGTGATACAGCCGTAAAAATATACTGCCATTCTTGTAGTTTCCTTTCTAGTTCTGCTTCGCCTTTACTTAGCGGGATAGACCCAGATGATTAGACATAAGCTAATCAAAGTATTCAGTAAAATCCTTGCTGGACAAGAAAAATAAGCCAGAAAACAGCAATTCCAATCTGTAGCAGAACGGTTCATTCTTAAACATTCAAGCGCCTCTCCTGTCTACTTCCGGCTCAAGGTGTCATAGATTTTAATCATAAAATAATAGTCAGGAAAACTAAAATCCGAGCACAGTTAGTTTCATCACTAAGAGTTCAATTGAATTTCAGTTCGAATGTCTCTACACTTCGGAATCCCTTGCTCCTTTATCATTCAGATAAACCACCTGAGTCTGTTTGGCAAAGCCAATCTTTTCATATAAGCGTTTGGCACCTACATTGCTATCTTCCACTGCAATCTGAAATTCCTTGTCGTTTTGCTCAATTAGTTGGTTGACAAGGGATTTTGCTAAATAGCTTCCATAGCCTTTCCCACGTTCAGGTTCCGATATTGCTAAACCGTAGAAGTAATTCGTATTAGTCGATAAATCTACCGTGCAAGTTCCAATAACCTGACCGTCTTTTAACAAAATATATAAGCGACTTTCTGGATCCTTCAGAGCTTCAGCGACATATCTATCCACAACTTCTCTAGATTCATGTTCCTCTGAGAATGCCTGAAATTTTAACTGACTGATTTGCTCCTGATACGAACTATCTGCTAACAAAACTTCAAGATTAGAAACCTTTGCTAACGGATAAGGTCTTCTACCCTTACCTAACCAGGTTTCTGTATCCTCGTCCTCGACCAATCCCCAGTTGCTGACAAAATCAGGATAACTATCTAGAAAAACACGCTCTGTCTGAAAAGTAACTGAACGAATCGGAAAAGAAGCTGTTTCTCTCTCAAAACTAGTAAGCAATGCACGTGCAATTCCCTGACGGCGATGAGCTGGATGAACCAGTATCGTCACTTCTACATCTTGATCATCTGCATAGACAGTTAATAAACCAACAAGTTCGCCTTTTTCATAATAAAGGAAAAAGGCGGGCATGTTTGGGTCAAAATTAAGCATGTTAGAGAGATAGGGTTCACGATAGGTACCGTCATAGTTTTGACAACAGTTAATTAGTTTTTTCGCCTCAGATAACTCCTCTTGGCTTAACTCACTCCTTGCTTGAATCATATAGATATCCTCTACAAACCAGAAGATCTGTGACTGGCATCTTTAGCCTGCTCAAGTTTATTGACATAGTACTCTCGTTTTTCTTCGACTTCGTGAATGACCGGCTCATCCTTCTTACCATGAAGGCGGACAATCTTAGCAGGAATACCGACAACCGTCACATCGCTAGGAACATCTGCAACAACAACCGCTGCAGCACCGACTTTGGCATTTTCACCGATTTCTACCGGTCCAATGACTTGAGCATGAGCAGAGATGAGAGCTCCCTTTCGCACGGTCGGATGGCGTTTGCCAACATCCTTACCAGTTCCACCAAGAGTTACTCCGTGGTAAAGCATAACGCCTTTTTCAACAATCGCTGTCTCCCCAATCACCAGACCAGAACCATGGTCGATAAAGACACCTGAATCAATATGAGCACCTGGATGAATCTCAATCTGAGTCCAAAAGCGCCAAAACTGACTGTGCATACGAGCCAAGAGTTTAAAGCCGTGATTCCAGAGAAAATGTGAAAGACGGTGGGCCGCCAAGGCTTTGACACCTGGATAAGTCAGTAAAACCTCCAAAGTGGTGCGGGCCGCTGGATCATTTTCTTTTACGATATCAATGGTTTCGCGCCACCATCCCATACATTTCTCCTTTTCTTATTCTGAATCTTTTGGTGTTTCTGTAAATTCTTTCTTAGGTTTGTGGTCCTTGTGATGACGTGGGCGGTGAGGACGCTCAGACTTCTCACCCTTTTCATCATGCTCAGGCTTTGGTGGACGAGGAAGAAGAGCTTTCATAGAAGCATCCACACGTCCTTTTTCATCAATCTTAATAACCTTAACATCGACTTCATCACCGATTTCTACCAAGTCCTCTACACGGTTAGTTCGCGTCCAAGCCATTTCAGAGATATGAACAAGGGCATCTGTCTTATCAAAGAGGTTGACAAAGGCACCAAATTTCTCGATACGAACTACTTTAGCACGGTAAACTTCGTCCACCTTAGCTTCACGGACCAAACCAGCAATAATTTCTTTAGCACGGTTAATAGCATCTTGGTCGCTAGAGTAGATAGACACATTTCCTTCTTCGTCAATATCAATCTTAACGCCTGTTTCAGCGATAATCTTGTCGATGGTTTCTCCACCCTTACCGATGACAATCTTGATTTTATCCACATCAATCTTGATGGTATCAATTTTCGGAGCAGTTGGAGCCAATTCTGGACGAACTTCTGGAATGGTTGCTTCAATCACATCAAGGATTTCAAAACGAGCTTTCTTGGCTTGGGCCAAAGCTTCCGTCAAGATTTCTGCAGTAATCCCTTGGATCTTGATATCCATTTGAAGGGCTGTAATCCCGTCACGAGTACCTGCAACCTTAAAGTCCATATCTCCAAAGTGGTCTTCCAAACCTTGGATATCTGTCAAGACTGTATAGTTGTTTCCATCTGAGATGAGACCCATGGCAATCCCTGCTACTGGTGCCTTGATTGGCACACCACCAGCCATAAGGGCAAGAGTTCCCGCACAGATAGAAGCTTGAGACGAAGAACCATTTGATTCCAAGACTTCTGCTACCAGACGGATAGCGTATGGGAATTCTTCCAAGCTTGGCAAGACTTGAGCAAGGGCACGCTCACCGAGAGCACCGTGACCAATTTCACGACGACCAGGCGCACCGTAACGACCTGTTTCCCCTACAGAGTATTGAGGGAAGTTATAGTGGTGCATAAAGCGTTTCTTGTACTCTGGATCCAAACCATCAATGATTTGAGTTTCTCCCATCGGAGCCAAGGTCAAGACTGAAAGAGCCTGAGTTTGTCCACGAGTGAAAAGACCTGAACCGTGCACACGAGGAAGAAAGTCAACAACCGCATCCAAAGGACGGATTTCATCGACCTTACGACCGTCAGGACGTACCTTGTCTTCTGTAATCAAACGGCGCACTTCTGCGTGTTCCATTTGTTCCAAGATTTCAGCCACATCACGCATGATGCGGTCAAATTCTTCGTGATCCGCATATTTTTCTTGGTAAACTGCAGTTACTTGGTCTTTGACTGCTTGAGTTGCAGCTTCACGAGCCAATTTTTCTTCTACTTGGACCGCTTTTTGAAGGTCGCTATTGTAGGCCGCGATAATTTCAGCTTGCAAGTCAGCATCCACATGAAGCAATTCTACTTCTGCTTTTTCCTTACCAACTGCGGCAACGATTTCTTCTTGGAAGACAATCAATTCTTTAACAGCTTCATGCCCTTTAAGAAGGGCTTCCAACATGATTTCTTCTGACAATTCTTTAGCACCAGACTCTACCATGTTGATGGCATGTTTGGTACCAGCTACTGTCAATTCAAGGAGAGATTGCTCTGCTTGTTCTTGCGTAGGGTTGATGATGATTTGACCATCCACATAGCCAACCTGTACCCCAGCGATTGGTCCGTCAAATGGAATATCTGAGATAGAAAGCGCTAAAGAAGAACCAAACATAGCTGCCATAGGTGCAGAGGCATTTTCATCATAAGAAAGTACTGTGTTAATCACTTGCACTTCATTACGGAAACCTTCCGCAAACATAGGACGGATTGGACGGTCAATCAAACGCGCTGTCAAAGTCGCATCTGTTGAAGGACGTCCTTCACGTTTCATAAAGCCACCAGGAAACTTCCCAGCCGCATACATTTTTTCTTCGTAGTTGACTTGGAGTGGGAAGAAATCCCCAGTTGCCATCTTCTTAGACATAACTGCAGCAGTCAAGACAGTTGACTCACCGTAACGCACGACAACAGAGCCATTTGCTTGCTTAGCAACTTGACCAGTCTCTACGATTAACTCACGACCCGCAAAAGTCGTTTGAAACACTTGTTTTGTCATTTTAATCCCCTTTGGATTGATAATATTATACGTCTTGTCTACAAAAATCAAGATACTAAGCCGTTAAGCAACTCAAAGGAAAATAGGAAATCGGACGACGGAGCGACTGCTCTTAGGCAGATTTATCTTTTTCCACAGAGTTGTAGGCGTGTTCAATTCTCAAGATACCAAGGACTTCAAAAGCAAAGTAAAAATAGGAAACTGACGAAGTATTCGATGAAGACAAGACAGTTTATCTTTTTTACACAGCTTTTCGGCCGGGTTCAATTAATCAAGATACAAATCATTAGAAAGTTTTGATACTAAAGTATCTAAACCTTTCACGCTAATCGCTATCAGGCGATTAGCTAAATGCTTTACTAACTCTCTCGTCAAATAACGTCGATTTGACTCGTTCGTGTCGCTCAAACTAAATACTGAAAAGAACAAATTATTAAAAAATTTCTGTCATAAAATTGAGAATCGACAAAGCCTTTGAAACTTAAATACCCTCATCTTTGTATCAAGTACGTACAGAGTCTATTTTATCATATTTTTCTTAAAAAGTGCGGTCTGTACCATTAAAAAGGAACCATTCCCCTCACTTGAGAAGAATGGTTTGCTTTTTATTATCCTAGAGACTGATGATTAAACAAGGCATGAGTTGCTTGGTGGATGTATTTTGCTGTATCCGCATTGTTCATGGTGTAAAGATGCACACCTGCAACATCTTGAGTTACCAAGTCCACGATTTGGTCCACTGCATAGGCAAGTCCTGCTGCTCTGAGCGACTCAGGGTCATGCTCATACTTGTCTAAGATGGCTTTAAATTTGCGTGGAAGATGGATATTCTCACAAGTCTTCAAGAGACGGAGAGCCTGATTTCGATTCAGAATTGGCATAATCCCTGCATGAATGGGAACATCAATCCCAGCCAAGATGCACTTGTCTTGGAAATCATAGAGGCGCTCATTGTCAAAGAAAAGCTGAGTTACAAGGCTCGAGCAGCCTGCATCCACTTTCTTCTTGAGATTTTGGATATCTGAAATCTGACTTGGCGAATCTGGATGCCCTTCTGGATAGCAAGCTCCAATAATATCAAAGTGAGGGGCTTGTTCCTTAATGAACTCAATCAAGTCGGTTGCGTAGCGAAAATCTTTCTGTGGCTCTACATCTGGAATGATATCCCCACGAAGAGCCAAGATTTTCTGCACCCCAACCTTGTCCAAGTCAGCAATGGTTTCAGCAACCTTGTCCTTGGTCAAATAGATAGCTGGCAAGTGAGCAATAGTCGGAATCGCCAAGTCATTTTGGATAAAGTCAGCCAAACGGACCGTCGTTTCCTTGATATTAAATTTATTATTGCTGGCAGTTACACTGATAAAGTGGGGAGCCAACTCCTGCATATCTTGAAGAGCAGAAATAATGTTATCATTACCCACTGCTGGGTTTGGAGGGAACACTTCAAATGAGAGTGACGGTGTTTGGCGTGACATAGTCATTATCCTTTTCTAGTTGATTTTTTCGTTAGCTGGATTCCTAGAATCCAAGTAAAACGGGCAAATTGACCAAACAGTGCTTCTAGAGAAATCTTGTCTTACAATTTCTCACGCGCAGCTTTAGCTGCTTCAACAAGGCGGATCAAGCTTTCTTTTGTTTCTGGAATACCGCGTGTTTTCAAACCACAGTCTGGGTTAATCCAAACTTTCTTGCTTGGCACTTTAGCAAGGATGGCTTCGATTGTGTGGTCGATTTCGCCTTCATTTGGCACACGAGGTGAGTGGATATCGTAAACCCCAGGGCCCACTTCTGTTTGGAAGTTTTTCGCTTTGAGTTCGTCCAAGATTTCAAGGTTTGAACGGCTAGCTTCAAAGGAAATAACATCTGCATCCATATTGTCGATAGCTGGGATGATATCTGTAAATTCTGAGTAACACATGTGAGTGTGGATTTGTGTGTCTGGCGCTACTGTTGAGTGTACCAAGCGGAAGGCAGGAATAGCCCAGTCAAGGTAGTCTTCGTACCAGTCGCTACGACGGAGTGGCAATTTCTCACGAAGAGCAGCCTCGTCGATTTGGATGATTTTCACACCAGCAGCTTCAAGGTCAAGCACTTCATCCTTAATAGCAAGGGCGATTTGAAGAGTAGAATCCTTGATAGAGATGTCTTCACGTGGGAATGACCAGTTGAGGATGGTAACAGGTCCAGTCAACATACCTTTAACAGGTTTGTTTGTACGGCTTTGTGCATAGCTAGACCATTTAACAGTGATAGGGTTGAGACGAGTGACATCACCCCAGATGATTGGTGGTTTCACCCCACGCATACCGTATGATTGTACCCAACCATTTTTAGAGAAGAGGTAACCTGACAAGTTTTGACCGAAGTACTCAACCATGTCATTACGCTCGAACTCACCGTGAACAAGGACATCAAAGTCGATGTCTTCTTGCCATTTGATCCATTCGTCAATTGTTTCAGCAAGGAAAGCATCGTACTCTTCTTGAGACAATTCACCTTTACGGTAAGCCAAACGTTTAGCACGAACTTCTTTTGTTTGAGGGAATGAACCGATAGTTGTTGTTGGAAGAGCTGGAAGTTTGAAAGCTTCTTCTTGGAGAGCTTCACGTTCTGCAAAGACTGGCAAACGAGTGTAGTCTGCGTCCGTCAATCCAGCGATACGCGCACGAAGTTCCGCATTTTCACCCACACGCTCAGTCGCAAAGAGTTCTTTGTTGGCTGCAAGTGCTTCTTCACCTTGACCGTTGCGGATAGCATCCAAGTCACGGATTTCATCCAATTTTTCAACTGCAAAGGCAAAGTGGTTCAAGATTGCTGGTTCAAATTCTTCATTAGCAGTTGTAAATGGCACATGAAGAAGTGAGCATGAACTTGTCAAGACAATGTTTTCAGCTGGAATTTGTTCAAGAACAGCCAAGCTCTTTTCGTAGTTGTTGCGCCAGATGTTTTTACCATTGACAATACCTGCATAGAGAGTCTTGTCAGCTGGGAAACCACCTTTAACCAATTCAAGAGTTTTCTTACCTTCAACGAAATCAAGACCGATAGCATCTACTGGCAATTTCACAAGGTCAGCGTAAACGTCACGAACGTCTCCGAAGTAAGTTTGAAGCAAGACCTCAAGACCTTTTTTGTCAGCCAAGAGTTTGTTGTAGAGATTCAAGAAGAGAGCTTTTTCTTCAGCTGTCAAGTCTTTTACAAGAGCCGCTTCATCCAATTGGATGCGAGTTGCACCAAGTTCAGCCAATTTTGCAAAAACTTCTTGGTAAGCAGCCACTAAGCTGTCTACGAAGTCTTCTGATTTCACGCCTTCTTCAAAATCTGACAATTGAAGGAAAGTGAATGGACCTACAAGAACAGGACGAGTGTTGAGACCAAGTTCTTTTGCTTCTTGGAACTCATCGAAGATCTTGTGACCTGCAAGTTTAACTTGAGTGTCTTTTTCAAATTTAGGAACGATGTAGTGGTAGTTGGTGTTGAACCATTTCTTCATTGGAAGGGCGCGAACGTCCCCTTTTTCTCCTTGGTAACCACGACCCAAAGCGAAGTAGCGCTCAAGATCAGACAAGTCCAAGTTTTGAACTGAAGCAGGTACCACGTTGAAAAGGAAAGCTGCATCTAGGAAGTTGTCATAGTGAGAAAAGTCATTTGATGGGATTTCAGTGATGCCTTTTTCTTTGACAATGTTCCAGTGTTTAGCACGCAAGTCTTTTGCTGCAGCAAGGAGTTCTTCTTCTGTGATTTCTTTTCTAAAGTATTTTTCAGTTGTAAATTTTAATTCGCGGAATTCGCCCAAACGAGGGAAACCGATGATTGTAGTTGACATGATGTGTCCTCCAAAATTTGTTGTTGAAACTATCTTAACAGAAAAGAAATCATCTGTATAATTGTAAAAAATTAGGCTTTGATATAGTTTGAAACTATATCTCCATTTTAGAAAAAAGAAAAAGACCTGAGACAAATACCTCAAATCCTTTGTGTAGCTTGTTTTATAGCTTTATTTCAGTTAGACGGTTCAAACGCGTTATTAGTAATTCTTATAAGTGACTATGGCTTGTTATTAGAAAAGACTATAGGTTGATTTTTCTATATTATACACTTGAGGCACTATAACTGTTAAATTTGTTAAAGTTTTCCAACTTCTTTCTATCAACTCTTTCTCTGTTCGAGGGGGACGACTGCTAATGTCTTTCCTAAACTGGCTAAAACTTTCAAGACCGTATCCAACTGAGGACTAGTCTTACCTGTTTCCATCCTAGCTATAACCTGCTGGCTTACTCGACTAAGTTCTTCTAGCTTTTTCTGGCTGATTCCTTGCTCATGTCTGGCCTCAATCAACTCACTCATAATAACCACTCGCATATCACTTTCAAGAATTTCCTCCTTGGTAAAGAGTTCTGACCTGACATCCTTCCAGTTACTCCCAATAGCACTATTCTTCATCACTTAACCCTCTTTCTTTTAAGTCCTTCAACTCACGCTTGGCTTTTTCAATCTCTCTTCTAGGAGTTTTCTGAATATTTTTGACAAAATGATGTAAAAGAACAAAACTACCATCGACCCATGCTACAAATAAAATTCGATCTCTCAGTGGTCTTAGTTCCCAAATCTCATCTTCCAAATGTTTGATATAGGGTTCCCCAGCTCTCGACCCATGCTGACTAAGCAACTCGATATAGTCATTTAGTTTATTGAGTTTGATGCGGCTATCCTTACTTTTCTGACTAGCCAATTCTCTCATATAATCCAAAACTGGCTCGTTTCTATTTTTGTCCTTATAGAAGTAAATCGTATGCACCAAGCTACCTCTTTCTAATTTAATTATAACTCAAAAGTTATTAAAAGTAAATCTGAACACTCATAAAAAGAAGACCTTAGAAAAACTCTAAAGGTCTCATCTTTATTATTCGAAAAAATTACGAAAAGAGTTATAAAATGCTGATAATTCTTACGTTTACTTCAGCTCAATCCCCTTCTCTCGGAGATTAGCCAGACACTCCTCATAGTAGGCAACGTCATGTTCGCTGTATATAGGACTAGTCAACTTTTCCTCTACTAAGTCTTGATAAGAAGGGCAAGTTTTACCGCGGTAGTTCTTGTCCAGCCACTCTGAACTGACATTATAGCCACGGTCAGCCATTTCCTTCATGATCAAGCGATGATAGGCATAGAGACGATAGGGCGAGTGAGTAAAGACATAGTCCACCGTCGCATGCTTTCTGCCCCAGCCATTGCCACGCAGGGCACAACACTCTCGATGTTGTCCCAAGAGTTGAGGACGAGGGAGTTGTGAAATTAAGTCCTCATGCCAAAGTCTCATGGGAGTCTCCTTTCAATAAAGTCGAATGTTGCAAGTAGGTATTTGGATATCGTTCAAGCAAATCTCGAGTCTTAGTGATCAAGTCTTTCTTAGAAGCCTGACCAAAGCGGTAGCGATCCAACAAGAGCATATAGTCCTTGCGCTCAGCATCTGTCGCTTTCTTTTTGAAATAGCCCCAAATATGCTGAAAAGCATTGCAAACCTGACCTCTGTGTTCTGGAATCTGGCAGGCACGGTCAATCATCTCTTGAACCTGACTCAGCTCCACCACTTCTTGCTTGAGATACTGGCGAATATCCTTGTAAATATTGCTAGAATGGCTCAAAACAAGGTATTTATTTTCCGCCCAGAGTTGTTGACAAAGGGCACGTTGATTGTTGTTATTCATAATTGACATTATACCATGTTTACTCTAAGAACTCTGCCATTTTTACATCGTAAGCATTCTGTAGATTGAGCCAGGTTTGCATGGAAACTCCGCTTAGCTTGGCTAACTTATGAGCCATTTCTTTACTAATGGACTCCTCAGCATTGACGAGCTTGCTGACAGTCTTTGCTGAAACTCCCAAACGCTTCGCAAATTCCTTCTGCGTTACGTTATACTCTTCAATCAACTCTTCAACATACTGACCTGGATGAAAAGCAATCAGATCTTTGTATTCAACAATTTTATTACTCATAGTAATCGCTGACCCCCTCTTTTTTATGATTTCAATAGGACTTGGAAACACTTTTTCTAAGTCCTCATCACGAAATTCTACAATCAACCGATTTGATCAAATTAAATTATCTTTTAGGTAATTTAATTGTAGCATCTTTTGAAAATAAAAACCAACCAAACATAAATTTGGCTGGTTTTCTTACATTGATTCTATACTACTGCAATTTTTGACGTTTCAAATGCAAATCGATTTTTAATTAACGAATTAATTTGCGAATTTGAATTAATAATTTTTAAATCTTTTCTAATTCGCTCAAATGAATAATCACTTAATAAATTAATAAATGCTGAATTAACAAATGACGTACTTACATATGGAACCGATTCAAACGATATAACGACTGTTTGATTCGCTTCAAATGCTCTTTTGATTTTGTCAAGTATAACTAAACCCGATTGATTATCTGAATAATTGTTCACAATATTTTTCACTTCAATCGTTACCATAAAAACTCCTCCTCTTCTTCTAAGTCATATAGATGTTCATTAGATACATCAATTACTAATTCGAAAAAAGTACCTGGATATGACTCAATAAAAGATTTTGTTTTAACAATTTCGTTGTTAAATATTTCAATCATACCACAATTTGAAAGAATTGTCACTTTAGAAACTTCATTTTTTGTTAAAGTATTCATTATATTAGACAAGCCTGCACCTCTATTTTGTGGTACAGATTGAGAAGAAACTCCCTCTTGTAGTGCATATTCTATCAACTTATTATCTGATAATTCTAAATTAAATTTTTCACGAATAGTCGTCGGTATTCCTACACCAAAGTCTGATATTGAGATAATGATTTCGTTCTTCTTTGGATAGTACTGACCAAAGATACAACCTATTTTTTCAGTTGAATGATCCGAAATATTATTAAATATCTCGTCAATAGCTACACAGATTGATGAAAAATCATTTTTTCTCTTCGTCTGTTTCTGCAACCATATCATGAGATCTAATTGTTTCCATTGATTAATTCTACTTGTTTCAACATGTTTCAAAGTCAATGTCGTAGGCCGTAAACTAGGTTTTTTGAAAATACCCTCTTGACCAAAATTCTTAAAGAATCCACAATCAGATAAATAATTCATCACTTTCCTATTTTCAACATTGTCTATATCAGTATCAACAACAAATGTAACCTCAATCTGCTTGTTTTTTTCAGCCCATTTAATAATATTACTCAAGGAAACCATACCAGAAGGCTCAGAGAATTCAATTCTTCTCATATCAATTTGAATCTCCGAACCAATTTCTGAATTAGTTACGTAGTCTCTAAATTTAATAACAACCTCTCTAATTGATTCTTTATTTAAACGCTTAGGAAGTACAATCGTATCCATTTATTCCTCTTTTCTTTCCTCTACTCCGCCTTCACCTGTCCATTCATCAGCATTGGCAAGAGCCAATCGCGAAGTTGGGTGAGTTGTTCATTTTCTTGTTGTTTTTTAGTTATTTCTTTAATAATATTATTAGAAAAATCATAAAATCTATCTAAAATATCATTTGAAGGGATAACTACTTTTATATTTTTAATCATATCCTGTGAGAGATTATCTCTTGCAGAACCTGTACTCAACTTAACAAGATACTGATACAAGTCCTCAATTACATTTTTGAGATAATAACGCATCCTAATATCTGTTAACATAATCGCACATATTGCCTGGTTTGTTGATGCTTCAAAAGTTAAGAAGCTAACTTTTCCTGCCGTTGCTCCATACATAGCAACTAGAATTGTCCCACTAGGGAACAACTTCGCACTAGAATTATTTAACCCTTCTTCTGTAATAAAATTAGAAGTACTTGTAATAACAGTTTGCTCTAACTCTCCACTATTTATCCATGGTATTTCACCATTTGAATAGTATGAAACATTTGTAGATTTTGGGGTTCCACCAGAACCAGTTTGAGCTATATCTTCTACTTTTGCCACTCCCCACCCCTCTGGAATCTCGCGTTTAAGTTCTGGGTTATAGACCATCTTTCCGCCTGATGATTTGTAGGGTTTGCCATTCTGGTCTGGGAAATCAAACTGCACAAACCAGTAGTCATAGAGGGTCTTAGTCATAGCTTCCAACTCTTGGTTGATTTGGTTGTTGATTTGGATTTTATCATCAATTGCTGAGAGAATATTTGCAATTTTTCTTTGTTCTTCTAAACCTGGAATCAAAAAATCTGAGATTTTCAAAGCATTTTCATTTACTCTTTTTCGACCTGAAGTTCCTTCCATCAGACTAATCGCTTGTTTTCTGAACTCCGGGCTAATTGATAGATAGTACAAAAACCGCTCGTCAATATTTTCTTTAGCTCTTAAAACAATAAATTCCGTAGACCCAAAGCCTATTTCATCCTCTTGAAGACAATTGACGAATGCTGTTTTCCCATTTTCTAAACATGGAGTAATTTTTGCTAAAAGGGTATCACCATTTCTAAACTTAGTTCCACCCCTAAATTCACCATAATCAATTTTTAAAACATCTCTCTGAAATTCTTTAATGTTTGCCATCGGTATGTTGGGAGCAATATCTCCTTTTTTTAGAGTTTCCGTTGGTTTTAAAAAAGCAATTTCTTGTAGTTGTTTTTTTCTCCACTTACTCATACTTCAACCCCTTCATTTGCTCTTCAATTTCCTGCTCCAAGGCATGTGATTGCCGGAAGAGGTCTGAGAGTTTATTTTGAAAGGCGGTCATCTTGGCGTCAAACTCTTCTGCTGTGATATCCACATAGTCGATCTTGATGTCAAAGTATTGACCTGCGCTGAGAGAGTAGTTTTTCTCCTTGATTTCCTCATAAGAGACCGCGACAGAAAAGTCCGCGACGGCTTCTTTCTTGATAAAGGTCTCGACGATCTTCTGCTCTTCCTCAGGAGAGAGCACGGTCTTTTGGTTCTTGCCTTCCTTGACCTTGGTTCCGAGGTTTGAGGCATCGATAAGAACGACATCGCCCTTATTTTTCTTATCGATAAAGAGGATGGAGACGTTGGTACCTGTCGTCGCAAAGATATTAGACGGCATGGAAACGACACCCGCCAGCATTTGATGGTCCACCAAATGTTGACGGATGGCCTTATCAATCCCTGACTGGGCAGTGATAAAGCCTGTCGGTAGGACTACGGCTGCCTGGCCATCTGGTTTCAGAGAGTAGATGATATGCTGGACAAAGAGCTCATAGATCGCCATCTTGTCCTTAGACTTAGCTGGAACCTTTGGCACACCTGCAAAGAAACGCTCACTGGCTTCTGGCAAGCTTTCCACTCGGTCACGCCACTCTGAAAAGTCCAGCTTGAAAGGAGGGTTGGAGACGATATAGTCCATCTTTTCAGGATGACGGTTGGCGATAATGGTATTTCCCTGCACGATATTATGGATGGAGTGTTGAAGTCCATTCAAGATGAGGTTGAGACGGAGGAGATTGGATGATTTTTGCGAGATATCCTGACTATAGACAGTGGTCTTATCCACACCGATACGACTAGCCAGGTTCATCAGCAAGGTTCCAGAACCAGCAGACGGGTCATAAATCCGCACGTTTGATGGTTGGTCATTTCCCACAAGAATATCAGCGATAATCTTAGCCACAGAGTGAGGCGTGTAGTACTCAGCGTACTTACCACCACCATCTTTGTTGTAGTCCTTGATCATATACTCAAAGAGAGTAGAGAAAAAGTCGAAGCCTTGTGAAAAAATAGTCTCATCAAACTTGACGCGTGCAAGGAGATTGATGATGGCTTTTGCCACTTCGTTACGCTTACTGCTATCTGAGATGGTATCTGTAATCAAACGCTCGTCAAAGAGACGAATAGCCGTATCTCCGTCTGTATGCACAGAGAAGATATCGTTATTATCAATGGCGATCTGGTTGAGGGTATTTTCAAAGCTCTCGTAGAAAGTCGCTTCATTTTGCTGACGGTGAAGCGTTTCTATCAACTGCTCTGACTTGAGCCAAGCCGTACTGGTACCGATATCCTCCAAGAGCCAGTCATAGTCATCTTCACTCATTGCTAACAAGTTTTCATAAGTGTTGGATTCATCCAGCACCTTAGCTTGATATAAAAACTTATCATTTAAAAACTTGTAGAGGAAGGACTGGGTGAGGAGTTTGTACTCACCCGCTTCTCCTCCTAGTCCTGCATGAGTAAAGACTGCTTTCAAATCATCTACCAAGTCTTGGACTTGGACTTTATATGTTTCATTCATTAATGTTGGTATTCCTCTTCATATCCTTCAAATAGCGACTCGACGATATAATTAAAATCCTGTCTTGTCAAACTACTTGCAGATTGGTTGGTTTTCATTTCAATCCGAGCTTCTTCTCGAATCATTTTCTTGAGAAAGTCCTCGTTATCGAGCACTCCTTGATTTTGACCGATTTTACGGTCTAGTCTGACTTTAGAACCCTTGATAACATGGTAAATAGCAGGAAAATCACTGACCATAGTCGAGTTGGTTACGTGTTTATAGGAACGTGCTGCCATTTCATCTCCGTCAAAATTCATAGTCAAACGTCTCATATGAGTATGATAATCTTCCACTGACTTAAAGAGCTCTTCATACTCTTTTTGAATTTCTTTGATGTTTTCCATAGTGTAGCCTTCTTGCCCATGAATCAGGTGTTTTTTCATGATGCGCTGAAATTCTTCGTAGAGAGAGACCCACTCAGGATCTTTCTCATCACGCTCTTTTATGATGCCTCCAGCAACTCGACGCTTCAAATCTTCTAGGTCATTGGCCGCTAGACGGAGTTCTTCCTCCGCAATCTTGACAAAACTAAAACTGGTCTCAGACATAGCAATATTTAAAAGGGTGCGACTAGAAAAATCATCTGGCTTATCTATCAGGGACAAGGTCAGCAAGCGTCTTGAAATCACATTAAGCAGAGTTGCAATCTGAGTAATATCAATCTGTTCGAGCAAATGGTCATGACCAAGTAAGCGGGCGATATTATAGTATTGCTTAACCGATTCTAAAGCTTTTCGGAGTTCATTTAGTTGCTTTCTATCCTTGATATCATCAATTGATTGAGAAAAGAACTCTAGATTAAAGGTTGGATAGTCCATGAGGATGCGCTCTGTCTTGCTTAGTTCCTGAGAAATTTCCTCTGCTGGCACAAAGAGCGACCCAAACACATCCTCTCCATTTTCCCCAGTCAGGGTCGTATCATACTCTTGATTGAGTTCTTCCAGATATGCACGATTAGTCTTGTCAAACTCCTTAGAAATATCCGCAAAATCAACTACATAGCCAAAGAGATAGTCCTTGTAAGGACGATTCACACGAGTCAAAGTCTGGAGAAGGTTATGAGCCTTAATCTTGCGACCTAGATAGAGACGCTTGAGGCGAGGCGCATCAAAACCTGTCAGGAGCATCGAATAGACGATAATGAGGTCAATCTTACCTTCTTTATAGGCATCCACCTTTTCCTTTTTCTCTTCCTTGTCTCCCTCATCATGGAGGATGAGAGCAGAGGTCAAGTTGGTTATTCCATCCTTTCGTCGTTCTTCTAACTGCTTTTCAAGCTCACGCGCCTGCTTGGACGAATCACAGACAATCATTCCACCAATAGTCTGATCATCAAAAACCAGATCACGCGCACGATTAAAGTCCTCCAGAATAAAATTAAGCATAGGTTCCACATAGTGCGGATGAGCAAAGATATCTTCTTTGGATAAATCCCCACGTTGGATTTCTTCATTAATTGCTCTGAGATTATCTTTATAGGACGTCTCGATATCTTCTCGCATGAGACGCAAGGTAAAACCATCATCTATAGACTGGTTGTAGTAGTATTTATGGATATAGTCCCCAAAAATATCACGTGTGGTCGCATGACTTTCCTTAGTTTTGCCATCTTTCTTATAAGTAATTAAAGGAGTTCCTGTCAGAGCAATCTTGATTGCATTGGTATCTGCTTGGTATAGATTTGGCAGATAAGAACCTCGTTCGTTATAAGAGCGATGAGCCTCATCGATAAAGTAGACATTTTGACGATTAAGGTCATAGCCAGAGCGGTCGGTCAGGTCTGAATCATCTTTGAACTTCTGGATATTGACGACAGCCACATCATAGCCATCTTGTTTTTGATTAAGTTCTCTAGGATTGTTGATACGCTTAACTTTTAGACCTCTTTTGGTAAATTCCTTAAAGGCTTGGTCTGCCAAATCCAAGCGATCAACGACAAAGTAAAACTGCGGAACAATCCCCTGTTTTGAAAAATAATTGGTCAGATAGCGGATATTGAAGAAAGCCAGGGCAGTCTTACCTGAACCCTGTGTATGCCAGATAACGCCCTTCTTGATACCTCTTGCGATAGTCTCTTCGATAGCACGAGTTGCAAAATACTGCGGATAGCGCATGACATGCTTCTGCAATTGTATCTGACCTTCCTTACTTTCTTCCTCTACATATACCAGCCCAAAACGAAGCATGAAAAGCAGGCGTTCTTTTTGATACAAAGAAGACAGGAAAGTATTGCAAGGAGTGTCGGGCTGTAAGTTTGTTGCAAATTCTGGTTGAGACTTGAGAACAAAACGCTTCACATCCTCAAGGACAAAGTCAATTTGTTCATCTCTTAAAGGTACAATTGAACCAAGAAAATCTACTTCTCTTTCTTCCTTGAAAGCATTAAACTTGGTTTTTGAATAGGCATTTGAAGCATAGTAAGATCCCTGTTTTTGTTGACCTTGGCCACTGATATAAGGCA
Source organism: Streptococcus sp. KHUD_015 (assembly GCF_051106265.1). Taxonomy (GTDB): domain Bacteria; phylum Bacillota; class Bacilli; order Lactobacillales; family Streptococcaceae; genus Streptococcus. The sequence continues at coordinate 503,732 of NZ_CP193665.1, read as the reverse complement.
AATTATCAGATAGAGCTATCAACTGGGTAATATTGTTAAAACGACGGAACTTACGATTTTCAAAACGGTATCTGGTTCTGTCCTGTTCCGACTGAATCCCCGTCTTGCCATCACGGATAGCATTTGGTTGTTTAACTTCGATATAAGAAAGGGGAAGTCCATTGATAAACACAACTATATCCGGGCGAAATTCATCTTGTCCATTTTGACAAGTGACTTCAAGCGCCAGATGGAAGGTATTGGCTTCAGGATTTTCCCAATCGATATAAACAGCACCTTCTTGTCCCTGTATCCTTTTAAAGAAGGAGCGCCCTAAATCATTTTGATCCAGTTCCAGCTTAATATTGGCCAATTCTCTCTCAAAATCTTCATCTGTCAAATAATTATTAAATGTTAAAAATTGCTCCTTAAAAACAGATACAAGAATATTGGTATCTGGGTCTCTTTCTTCAATTTCTTTACTATTACGAGAAAGATAGGTATAACCCATTCGCATCAAATGCAGAGCTGCTGGGATTTGTACTCTTGTTAATTCAGAAAAATCTTTTCGTCTTGCCATCGCAAACCTTCCTTACGTTTCATTTGAACTATTCATATCCTGAAATTTCCAAATTTTATACTAGGTCTATTATAGCATGTTTAGACTCAAATTCCATCACTCTTCCCATTGTAAAAACACCCATTTCCCCTTTCTCCTCCAAAATATGGTATAGTAGAAATATACTATCTATGAGGAGTTTACATGTCACAGGATAAACAAATGAAAGCTGTGTCTCCCCTTTTGCAGCAAGTTATCAATATCTCATCGATTGTCGGTGGGGTTGGGAGTTTGATTTTCTGTATTTGGGCTTATCAGGCTGGGGTTTTACAGTCTAAGGAAACCCTCTCTGCCTTTATCCAGCAGGCAGGTATCTGGGGGCCACCTCTCTTTATCTTTTTACAGATTTTACAGACGGTCGTCCCTATCATTCCTGGGGCCTTGACCTCGGTGGCTGGCGTCTTTATCTACGGACACATCATCGGGACTATCTACAACTATATCGGCATCGTGATTGGCTGTGCCATTATCTTTTATCTTGTGCGCCTCTACGGAGCTGCCTTTGTCCAGTCCGTCGTCAGCAAGCGTACCTATGACAAGTATATCGGCTGGTTGGATAAGGGTAATCGTTTTGACCGTTTCTTTATCTTTATGATGATTTGGCCCATTAGTCCAGCTGACTTTCTCTGTATGCTGGCTGCCCTGACCAAGATGAGTTTCAAGCGCTATATGACTATCATCATTCTGACCAAGCCCTTTACCCTCGTGGTTTATACCTACGGTCTAACCTATATTATTGACTTCTTCTGGCAAATGCTTTGACACATAAAAAATCCGTTTGGTTTCCCAAGCGGATTTTGTGCTTTATTTTGAAACTTCTTTTGCAAGTACAAAGTTCCCAAGAGTAGCAGAACCATTTCCTGCGACTGCTGGTGTCACGATGTATTCACGCACATCAGGTACTGGTAGGTAGCCATTAAGAAGAGATGTAAATTTCTCACGGACACGGTCCAGCATGTGTTGTTGAGCCATGACCCCTCCACCAAAGACAATCACGTCTGGGCGGAAAGTCACTGTCGCATTAACCGCAGCTTGAGCGATATAATAGGCTTGGACATCCCAAACAGGGTTGTTGAGTTCAATGTTTTCCCCACGTACACCTGTACGAGCTTCCAAACTTGGACCAGCTGCATAGCCTTCCAGACATCCCTTATGGAAAGGACAAACACCCTTAAACTCTTTTTCAATATCCATTGGGTGTCTAGCAACATAATAATGACCCATTTCAGGGTGACCCACACCACCGATAAATTCACCACGTTGGATGACACCTGCACCGATACCTGTACCGATTGTGTAGTAAACCAAGTTTTCGATACGACCACCAGCATTGTTACGGGCAACCACTTCACCGTAAGCAGAGCTGTTTACGTCTGTTGTGAAGTACATTGGCACGTTTAGGGCACGACGAAGGGCACCAAGCAAGTCCACATTTGCCCAGTTTGGTTTTGGAGTCGTTGTGATAAAGCCATAGGTTTTTGAGTTTTTATCAATATCAATCGGACCAAATGAACCAACTGCAAGACCAGCAAGGTTGTCGAATTTCGAGAAGAACTCGATGGTTTTATCGATTGTTTCGATTGGAGTTGTTGTTGGAAATTGTGTTTTTTCTACAACGTTAAAGTTTTCATCACCGACAGCACAGACAAACTTTGTACCGCCCGCTTCCAAGCTTCCATATAATTTTGTCATGATAAACCTCTTGTTTTTATTTTCTTTATTATAGCATATTTCGAAAGTCTAAATTTCTCTATTTTTTAGATTTTCCTCTGTAAATCTTACCATTCAAGCAAAAACGAACAAACATGTCATTTGTTCGTTTTCACATTAGAGAGGATTGATTAGATTTTCACTTCGATCACAGCATCCCCCTTCGCAACTGAACCTGTTGCGACTGGAGCTACTGAAGCGTAGTCAGCTGTATTTGTAACGATAACCATTGTTGTATCATCAAGACCAGCTGCAGCGATTTTGTTTGAGTCAAATATTCCAAGAACATCGCCCGCTTTCACCTTGTCACCTTGGGCAACTTTTGCTTCAAAACCTTCACCATTCATAGATACAGTGTCAATACCAACGTGAATCAAAACTTCAGCACCATCAGTTGTTTTCAAACCAAAAGCATGTCCTGTTGGAAAGGCAATTGAAACTTCAGCATCAGCTGGTGCATAAACCACACCTTGGCTAGGTTTCACAGCGATACCTTGTCCCATAGCTCCACTTGAGAAGACTGGGTCATTGACATCAGCAAGAGCGACAACATCACCAACGATAGGAGTTATAAGTGTTTCATTTTGAAAAGCAACAACATTTCCAGTAACTGCTTCTTCAACGAAGCGTTCTGTAGTAGTTTCTTCAGCAACCTCTACTTCATCTTCATAACCAAACATGTAAGTAAGAGCAAAACCAAGGGCAAATGATACAGCTACCATCAGAAGGTATAGTGGAAGTTGTCCATTACCGGCATAAAGCATTGTACCAGGGATGATGGTGATACCACTACCAGTACCAGCAAGTCCAAGGATTGAAGCCAATCCACCACCGATTGCACCAGCAATCAATGAAAGGAAGAATGGTTTACGGAAGCGCAAGTTCACCCCGAAGATAGCAGGCTCTGTAATACCTAGGAAGGCAGAAAGAGCAGCTGGGAAAGCAAGTGTTTTCAGTTTTGGATTTTTAGTTTTGACACCAACCGCAACAGTTGCAGCACCTTGGGCTGTCATAGCCGCAGTGATGATAGCGTTGAATGGGTTAGCATGGTCAGCAGCGAGTAATTGAACTTCAAGCAAGTTGAAGATGTGGTGCACACCTGACACGACAATCAATTGGTGAACCCCACCAATCAAGAAACCACCAAGACCAAATGGCAAGCCAAGAATTGCTTTTGTACCAATAAGGATGTAGTTTTCAACAACGTGGAAAACTGGTCCGATGACAAAGAGTCCAAGGATAGACATAACCAAAAGTGTCACGAATGGTGTTACCAAGAGGTCAATCACATCTGGAACAACCTTGCGGACAGCTTTTTCAAATTTAGCTCCGACAACCCCGATGATGAAGGCTGGAAGAACTGAACCTTGCAAACCAACAACAGGGATGAAACCAAAGAAGTTCATAGCTGTTACTTCACCACCTGAAGCGACTGCCCAAGCGTTTGGAAGTGAGCCAGAAACAAGCATCATACCAAGAACGATACCAACGGCTGGATTTCCACCGAATACGCGGAAGGTTGACCACACAACCAAACCTGGCAAGATGATGAAGGCTGTATCTGTCAAGATTTGTGTGTAAGTTGCAAAGTCACCTGGAAGTGGCATTTCAAGAGCGTTGAAAAGACCACGCACCCCCATGAAGAGACCTGTCGCTACGATAACTGGGATGATTGGAACGAAAACGTCACCGAAAGTACGGATAGCACGTTGGAACCAGTTTCCTTGTTTCGCAGCTTCTGCTTTCATCTCATCTTTAGATGATGTTGGCAAACCAAGTGCAACAACCTCATCGTACATTTTGTTAACTGTACCTGTACCAAAGATGATTTGGTATTGACCTGAGTTAAAGAAAGCACCTTGAACTTTTTCCAAGTTCTCAATCACTTCTTTATTAATTTTCCCTTCATCTTTGACCATGACACGAAGACGAGTCGCACAGTGAGCTACACTGTTGACATTTTCACGTCCGCCCAAGGCATCGATGACTTTTTTTGCAATTTCCTGATTGTTCATTTGCAAAAATCTCCTTATATAAAATTTTGTTATTGTTTGAAAGCGATTTTATTCGCCCTACGACTATTATTTTATCATGTTTTAGAAATATGTCAAGCGTTTTGCAGAAAAAATATTTGTTTCTTAGAGTAAGGTCCTTTGTTTTGATAGATTGTGAGAGTTTTATGAAAGCATTCTTTAAAAAAATAGTTTAAAATCTGAGTTAAAAAGGACTTTATTTCACTTTCTTTCAATTTTCTGTAGATAGTTGATTGATTTTCTGCTTTTGATTTGTGATAAACGTTTGACAGTTTTTTCTCTTTTTTAACATAAAAGACTTGCTTTTTCAACCGAAAACGGTTACTATTAAAAGTAATAAGATTTTTGGAGGAATAAAATAAATGGAATGGACAACTGAGCGTCGTTATAGACCCTATGAAGATTGGACGCAAGAAGAAATTCAAAATATAAAGAAAAATATAGCACAATCTCCATGGCATACTCATTACCATGTTGAGCCAAAAACAGGACTTCTCAACGACCCAAATGGCTTTTCTTACTTTGATGGCAAGTGGATCCTCTTTTACCAGAATTTTCCTTTTGGTGCAGCCCACGGTTTGAAATCTTGGGTGCAATTGGAAAGTGAGGACTTGGTTCACTTCACAGAAACTGGAATCAAAGTTTTACCAGATACTCCATTAGATAGCCACGGTGCCTACTCTGGTTCTGCCATGCAGTTTGGCGATAACTTGTTCCTATTTTATACAGGAAATGTTCGTGATGAAAACTGGATCCGTCACCCTTACCAGATTGGAGCTTTGATGGATAAGGATGGCAAGATTACAAAGATTGATAAGATCTTGATCGACCAGCCAGCAGACTCTACTGACCACTTCCGTGATCCGCAAATTTTTAACTTCAAGGGCCAATACTATGCTATCGTCGGTGGACAGGACTTAGAGAAAAAAGGCTTCGTCCGTCTCTACAAGGCTGTAGACAACGACTACACAAACTGGCAAGCCGTTGGCAACCTTGACTTTGCTAACGACCGTACTGCCTACATGATGGAATGTCCAAATCTAGTCTTTGTAGGGGAACAACCTGTCCTTCTCTACTGCCCACAAGGATTGGATAAGAACGTTCTAGACTACGATAATATCTTTCCAAATATGTATAAGATTGGGGCTTCCTTTGACCCTGAAAATGCTAAAATGGTAGATGTATCTCAACTTCAAAACATGGACTATGGTTTCGAAGCCTATGCAACTCAAGCCTTCAACGCTCCTGATGGACGTGCTCTAGCTGTTAGCTGGCTTGGCTTGCCAGATGTTTCTTACCCATCTGACCGTTTTGACCACCAAGGAACCTTCTCTTTGGTCAAGGAACTCACTATCAAAGACGGCAAACTCTACCAATACCCAGTTGCAGCTATCAAGGACCTTCGTGCTTCTGAAGAACCTTTCTCAAACCGTGCCCAAACCAAGAACACTTACGAACTGGAACTCAACTTGGAAGCTAATAGCCAGAGCGAGATTATCTTACTTGCTGATAAAGAAGGCAAGGGACTTTCCATCAACTTTGACCTTGTAAATGGTCAAGTGACAGTGGATCGTAGCCAGGCTGGTGAACAGTATGCCCAAGAATTTGGCACAACTCGTTCTTGCCCTATCGAGAATCAGGTTACTACTGCTACGATTTTCATCGATAATTCTGTCTTTGAAATTTTCATCAATAAAGGAGAAAAAGTATTTTCTGGTCGTGTCTTCCCACATGCGGACCAAAATGGGATCCTGATTAAATCTGGAAACCCAACTGGAACTTACTATGAATTAGATTATGGTCGCAAAACTAACTGATGTCGCCAAACTTGCAGGTGTCAGCCCGACTACCGTTTCTCGGGTTATCAATAAAAAAGGCTATTTATCAGAGAAAACCATTCAAAAGGTCAATGAAGCCATGCGAGAATTGGGCTACAAACCCAACAACCTAGCTCGTAGTTTACAAGGAAAATCAGCTAAGTTAATCGGCTTGATTTTCCCAAATATTTCCAACGTTTTCTATGCAGAATTGATTGATAAGCTGGAACACCAACTCTTCAAAAATGGTTATAAGACCATCATCTGCAACAGCGAGCACGATTCCGAGAAGGAACGCGAATACATCGAAATGTTGGAAGCCAATCAGGTAGACGGCATCATTTCTGGTAGTCACAACTTGGGAATCGAAGACTACAATCGCGTGACAGCGCCGATTATTTCCTTTGACCGAAATCTGTCACCAGATATTCCTGTCGTCTCCTCTGACAATTATGCTGGTGGGGTTCTCGCAGCCCAGACCTTGGTTAAGACAGGCGCCCAGTCTATCATCATGATTACAGGGAATGACAATTCTAATTCGCCAACCGGACTACGCCACGCTGGCTTTGCATCTGTTCTCCCCAAAGCACCTATTATCAATGTTTCCAGTGACTTTTCTCCTGTCAGAAAAGAAATGGAAATCAAGAATATCTTGACCCGTCAAAAACCAGATGCCATCTTTGCTTCGGATGACTTAACAGCTATTCTAGTCATTAAAATTGCTCAAGAACTAGGTATTTCTGTCCCAGAAGAACTCAAGGTCATTGGCTATGATGGTACCTACTTTATAGAAAATTACTATCCTCAACTGGCTACTATTAAGCAACCCTTGGAAGAGATTGCCTGCCTTACCGTTGACCTCCTCTTGCAAAAGATCGAAGGCAAGGAAGTTGCGACAACTGGTTACTTCTTACCAGTTACTCTATTACCTGGAAAAAGTATTTAATACTCAATGAAAATCAAAGAGCAAACTAGGAAGCTAGCCACAGGCTGTACTTGAGTACGGCAAGGCGAAGCTGACGTGGTTTGAATTTGATTTTCGAAGAGTATAAGCACAAGAAAACTCAGACCGATTCGTCTGAGTTTTTTATAATCTTAAGTTTTCGAGATAGCGCTGGGCTGTCTCTAGGTTAAAGGTTTTATCTGCGATGAGGCGCTCGACTAGGGGAGCAACCTCGGATTCACTAGCACCTGCTAGGAGAGCCAAGGATTTGGCCTGCAATTTCATGTGGCCTTGCTGGATGCCTGTACTCACCAAGGCTTTCAGGGCCGCAAAGTTTTGGGCAAGCCCGATAGACACGATAAGCTGAGCTAATTCTTTGGCAGAAGGATTTCCCAGTAGCTCATGACTGAGAGCTACACGAGGGTTGAGGCCGATAGAGCCGCCTTTGGTCGCTACAGGCATAGGCAGCGTCACCTCACCGACTAATTCTTCTCTTTCAAGGTCCAGTGTCCATTGACTAAGACCTTGATAGTGTCCTTCTCTACTAGCAAAGGCATGGGCTCCTGCCTCAATAGCACGCCAGTCATTACCAGTTGCAATCAAAACGGCATCAATACCATTAAAAATCCCTTTATTGTGGGTAGCTGCTCGATAAGGATCAGCCTGCGCAAATTGGCTCGCCAAAGCAATTTTCTCTGCATTTTCTCGTCCTTGATCCTTTTGACGGCTCAAATAGCGAAAGGCGATGCGACAACTTGCAGTAACCAAAGAATCGGTCGCGTAGTTAGACAGAATACCCATGAGACTCTGTCCCTGACTGAGTTCTTCTACGACTGGCTTCAAGGCTTCCAGCATGGTATTGAGCATATTTGCTCCCATGGCTTCCTGCGTATCGACATGGAGATAAACAACGAGGAAGTCTGTTTCGCCTTTAATCTGCTCTACATGCAAATCACGCGCCCCGCCTCCGCGTTTAACGATAGAAGGATAGGCTTGATTAGCAAGTTCTAAGAGTTCTGCTTTCTTGCTGGTGATCTTCTCCTGCGCTTGTTCAGGATCAGCAACTTGATAAAGAGCTACCTGACCAATCATCTGACGCTCATGGACTTGTGCAGTAAAACCGCCTGCACGCTTGATGATTTTACTTGCATAGCTGGCCGCAGCAACCACTGACGGCTCTTCCGTCACATAGGGAACTGTGTATTCCTGACCATTGACAAGAACCTCTGGAACCAGCGAATAAGGCAGAGAAAAAGTTCCTACTACATTCTCACTCAGCTGGTCTGCGACAGTCACACTAATTTGTTCATCCTGCTCCAGACTCGCTTGCTTATCAGGACTAAGGAGCGCCTGAGCTTGCAACAGCTCGAGGCGCTCTTGGTATGATTTTTTAGAAAATCCATTCCAACTTATCTTCATTATTTTTCAACCTTGCTATAACGGCGTTGGTGGTCCACAATTTCAACCAAGGCAAAATCTTGATTTTCATAGCCTGCAAACTGGGCAGAGTTTGTTTCATCCAATACCACTTCCTCAAAGAAGACTTTTTCATAGTCTGCAACAGACAGGGCAGTTCGTTGGTTGAGCTTGTTCAAACGGTCTTTATCCAGATAAGCTTCATAACCTTCAACCAATTCACCACTGAAAAACTCAGCCACAGCCCCACTTCCGTAACTATAAAGGGCAATTTTGTCCCCAGCTTTCAAGCTATCTGTATTTTCCAAGAGAGACAAGAGTCCAAGGAAGAGGGATCCTGTGTAGATATTCCCCACTTTTTGACTGTAGAGAATAGACTGGTCAAAATGCTTTTGCAAGAGATCTTTTTTCTCTTGGGGCAGGCTCTTATCCATGATTTTTTTCAAGCCTTTTAGTGCTAATTTCGGATAAGGCAAGTGGAAGCAAACAGCTGCAAAATCATCCAAAGTAAGCTGGTAGCGTTTTTGGTATTCAAGCCAAGTCGTTTTCAAACTATCCAAGTATTGTTGGGTAGAATAAACACCATTCACATAAGGGGTTGTTGAGTAATTTGGACGCCAGAAATCCATGATGTCACGGGTTTGAGCCACATTGTCATTATTAAAGGCCATAATGCGTGGATTTTGTGTAATCAACATTGCCACACTGCCAGCACCCTGAGTTGGTTCTCCTGAAGTTTCAATACCGTACTTGGCAATATCACTTGCAATAACCAAAACTTTGGACTTTGGAGAATTTTCCACATGCAATTTGGCATAATGAAGGGCAGCTGTCGCTCCATAGCAGGCTTCTTTAATCTCGAAACTACGAGCAAAGGGCTGGATACCCAGCAAGCCATGCACAAAGACGGCCGCAGCCTTACTCTGGTCAATTCCTGACTCGGTAGCCACAATGACCATGTCAATTTCTGCTCTCTCTTGCTCAGTTAAAATAGAGTCACTTGCACCGGCCGCCAAGGTCACGATGTCCTCAGTTAGGGGAGCAATACTCAATTCCTTGAGCAAGAGGCCTTTGCTTAATTTTTCAGGGTCAATTCCCCTCGCTTCTGCTAAGTCTTGTAATTTCAAGACATATTGACTGGTCGCAAAACCAATCTTATCAATACCGATTGTCATATTTACCTCTGTTTTATCATTCATGTAAAAAATCGTTCTATACTATTTTATCACAAATGGCAGTAAAAGAGAGAAAAAAGACTTGATTCACCAAATCAAGTCTCTTGTTAGTCTAACGATTTTGCTGTTTTCGTAAGTAGGAATACAGTCTGAGAATCACTGTTCCGCTAGCCATGCCAATAGAGATTACCAGAGCCAACATGACAACTAAGGTTGCACTGGCAATGGCGTGACTGTAATCCCCTGTCACAAAAAAGGCAGTTGTCCGATAAGAAAGGTATCCCGGAACCAGAGGGGCCAAAATGGCCAAGATAAAGACCACAGCAGGGGTCTTGTAAAGAATACTTAAAATCTGGCTGACACAAGAACCGATAATGGCGGCAATGAAGGTAGCTACAATGACATTGGTTGGTTCCTTGAGCAAGAGATAGATTAGCCAGACAGCCATGCCCAAAATCCCTCCCGGTAAGAGCATAGACCGCTGAACATTGAGTACGATTAAAAAAGTGATGATAGCAAGAAGACTTGCTACTGCTTGTAGTAAAAAGGTTGTTAGTGTCATATTAGTTCATCAATACCAAGGCGACAGAAGTTCCTGCCCCTAAAGCAAGGGTAATGAGTAGGGATTCAAACATTTTACTCATACCAGAGTTTATGTGGTTGGTCATAATATCCCGAACCGCATTGGTCAAGGCAATACCTGGTACAAACGGCATGACGGCACCAGCTATAATCAAATCTGCTGTTGAAGGAAAGCCCGTGTAGCGAGCCCAAAACTGGGCTATCATCCCAAAGACAAAGGCCCCAGCAAAGGCTGTTACAAAGGGAATTCGGATAAACTTTTCTACATAGAGGGAAAAGGCAAAACCAAATAAGGTAGCCACTCCTGCCCCAAGTGCATCGTAGATATTTCCACTAAACATAATTGAAAAGAAAGGGGCACTAAAGGTCGCAGCCAAAGTTACCTGCAACTTGGTATAGGGAAGCGGTTGAGCTTGCAAAGCCGTCAATTGCTTGAAGGCTGTTTCTAAATCAATCTGCCCCCCAACCAGCTGACGAGAAATCTGGTTCACATCGCAGACTTTTTCAATATTATAAGAAGAGGAGGTCACACGCTTCATGCGCGAAATATTGGTGTTTTCAATAGAGAAAAAGATGGCAGCAGGCATGGCAAGAACATTGCAATCCACAATCCCCTGCGAATGCGCAATGCGAATCATGGTGTCTTCTACACGATGAATCTCTGAGCCACTTTTAAGGAGAATAGTCCCCGCTAGCATAATCACATCGATGACGGCATTTAATTCTCTTGATTCTTCCATGCTTGCCTCCTTTTATCAACTCCCTCTATTCTATCACAAATCTGGACTCAAAAAAAATCTTTGCCATGAAATCATGACAAAGATTCGTTTAATCACGAGAATTGTCGTGGTTGCCTTCACTACTTGATTGAGTCGTAGCAGGTGCATTCCCTCGTTGATTTCCTTGTTGGTTCCCCTGACTTGGTGTTGTAGTAGAACCTTGGTTTCCACGTTGGGCTGGTGTTGATGATGACGTTGACGGCGGTGTTTTTGGTTTGTAGATTGAAATCTTGACACGCGTCTTAGTCAAATCAACCTTTTCACCCGCTTTTGGACTCTGTTCAACGACTGTACCCTCAGCAGTTCCATCAGGAGCTGTCGACACTTCTACAACTTCAATATTGGCTTCTTTAATACCGACAATTTGAACGAGATTGTTTTTAGTAAATTCAAGACTAGATCCTATATAACTTGGCATGGCAACGCTGGTTACTTTCTTAGCAACGGTTAAGGTAATCGTTGAGGCCTTGCTCAAATCATAGGTTGTTCCGGCAGCTGGACTCTGTCTGAGAACAGTTCCTGCTTCACTCTCGCTTGATTCTTCTTCCTCAATCTTGATGAGATTTTCAGGAACCTTCTTCTGCTTGAGTTCTGCGATAACATCTGTAGATTTACGACCGATATAGTTGCTCAATTGGAAAGATTGCTTACCTGACGAGACAACCAAATTGATTTTCGTTCCTTCTTTTCGACCAGTTCCAGCGTCAGGATCTGTACGGATAATCCGTCCCTCTTCCACCTTTTCACTAGCCTCTGTCTTCTCCTCGCCAATCTCAAAATTGGCTTTCTTGAGAGTTTCCTTGGCTTCCGCAACTGTCTGACCTGTCACATCTGGAATAGCAATGGTTGCAGGAGTTCTGGATAGTATCCAAACAAGAGAAGCTGCCACCAATACAATGCTGGCCAATAAAATCATATAGCGAACTCTAAATTTCCGTTTTTTAACAGGTTTGGTTGCGTAATTGTCTTCAGAAACCTGCTGACTAGGTTTCGCAGCCTGTGGCTTCGGACTTTGTGTTTGCACCTTAGGAATCGAGGTCAAGGTACTCTGAGATACTTTTGGTAGAGTCTTGGTGTCCGCCTTAGTAGTATCATTAAAGACCAGTTTAGGCTCATTGCGACGATTATAAGACAAGCTACTAGACAAGTCCACATACATCTCTGCAACTGACTGATAACGATCTGTCAATTTCTTGGCAGTTGCCTTGATAACAACATTCTCCAAAGCCTGAGGCACAGATGGATTCTCATCAATAACTGACGGTAATGGTTTCTGGAAATGCTGAAGGGCGATGGTCACCGCACTATCCCCATCATAAGGGATATGGCCTGTCAGCATCTCATAGAAAATAATCCCCATGGCATAGATATCACTCTGTACAGTCGCCTTAGAACCACGCGCCTGCTCTGGTGACAAGTAATGAACCGAACCCAGCATCGAGTTAGTCTGGGTCAAACTCGTCTCAGCAAAGGCTACCGCAATCCCAAAGTCTGTGACCTTGGCAGTCCCATCTGGTGTCAAGAGGATATTTTGAGGTTTCAAGTCCCTGTGAACAATTCCTCTGGTATGGGCCAAACGCATGGCTAGGAGGATTTGTCCCATGATACGGACGGCTTCTTCATTAGAAAGAGGATAGTGTTCCTTGATATAACGTTTAAGGTCTAGTCCAGCAACATACTCCATTGCAAGATACTGTTGACCGTCTTCCTCACCAATATCTGTAATCCGAACGATATGAGGATGGTCCAAATCTGCCATGGCTCTCGCTTCCCGCTGAAAACGCGCCACAGCAATCGGATCTGTCTGGTAATTGGTCCTCAGGACCTTCACTGCCACTTCTTCCCCGTCTAGAATCAAATCTTTGGCCAAGTAAACATCTGCCATGCCTCCTCGACCAATCTGTTTGATAATTCGATACCGCCCGGCAAAAATCTTGCCGATTTGGATCATTCTGCATCCTCCTCGTTCATAGAAACAAGGGCAACCGTAATGTTGTCTAAACCTCCTGCATTGTTAGCAAAACGCACGAGCGTCGCTGTTTTATCTGCCAAAGGAATATCACTGGTTACAATATCACAAATCTCACTACCTGAAATCATGTTGGTCAAGCCATCACTATTAAGTAAGAGATAGTCACCTGACTCAAGGGTAATCATTCCAAAATCAGGCTGAATTTCATCTTTTTGACCGATTGACTGGGTAATAATATTTTTCTGTGGATGACTGGCTGCTTCTTCTGGTGTCAATTGGCCTGCCTTGAGCAATTCATTGACTAAAGAATGGTCGCTCGTTAACTGGTGGTATTCTTCTCCACGAATCAAACCGATACGAGAATCTCCAATATGAGCATAGATAGCCTGATTACCAATAATAGCAACAGCTTCTAGAGTTGTACCCATTCCTTTATAGGCATCATCTTGTCCAAGTTGATGAATCTTTTGATTTTCAATTTCTAAGTAATTGGCGAACCATTCACGCACTTCATTGACTGTATCGATCTGGGTATCGACCCAAGCTATACCTAGGTCTGTTACCGCCATTTCACTAGCGATATTCCCTGCGCGATGACCTCCCATCCCATCAGCTAAAATAATCATGGTACGTCCAGCTCTATTGACATAGTGGTTGACATAGTCTTGGTTATTTGTTCGTTTCTGACCAACATCTGTTAATAATGAAATTTCCATGTGTCAGTTCCTTCCTAATCTGATATCTTGCGAAATTGACTGATGAAGAATCCATCACTTCCATACAACTCAGGTGTAATGAGGATACAGCCGTCTTTCATGATATCCTTACATTCATGTTCTAGTTTTACCTGCTCGAACTCGGGATGACTTTCTAAAAACGCCTCAACGACTTGAAAATTCTCCTCTGAGACAATAGTACAGGTACTATAAGTTATTATACCACCTTTGCGTAGTGTTTGACAAACACTACCTAATATTTCTAGCTGAATTTCCTGTAAGGACGCGAAATCTGCCGTTTCTTTATTGTATTTGATATCTGGTTTGCGACGCAAAAGACCGATTCCTGAACAAGGAGCATCTACTAAAATCTTGTCAAAGGAATTCTGACCAAAAAGCTCATGCACCTTTCTGGCATCCAATTTTTGAGTTTGAACCCGTTCTGCAACGCCTAGACGTTGGGCATTTTCTTGGATTAAGTCCAACTTGTGGTCATACAAGTCCAGAGCAGTAACCTGGCCTGTCGTGAGATAAGAGGCTATATGGGCTGTTTTCCCACCCGGAGCCGCACAAGCATCTAGAACCTGCTCATCACCTTGTAGATCAAGAGTTGGCGCAACCAATTGACTGGACTCGTCTTGGATGGTAATGGCTCCCTCCGCAAACAAATCATGGCCTGCAAAATGCCCTTGCTCCTTGACCAGACCAGAAACAGACAAGGATGAATCACTAGCCTCTAACAAGGCTTGTATTTCCTCTTTTCGGCTTAAGTCAGTCACACGGATGCTGGCCTTGTTGCGCACCAAGAGGCTTTCAAAAATAGCTTGCGCTCGCTCTTCACCGTATTCTTCCTTAAGTTTAGACACGAGCCAAACTGGGAGAGAATAGGCAATGGAATCACGCTTGTTTTTTCGTTTGATGCTGGCAATATCTGGCCAGCCTTCACGCAGGATACGGCGAAGGACAGCATTGACCAATTTTTCGCTGCCTTTTTTACGGACTTTGGCTAGTTCTACTGCTTCATTAACCACAGCATGGTCTGGAATTTTGTCCAAATAGCGGAGTTGGTAGGCACTCATGAGAAGCAGAACATAGAGCCAGCTGTCTAACCGGTCTCTGTCTTCGATAAAGTGGGACAGGTACCATTCCAAAGTTAATTTGCGAGCTACCGTTCCATAGACAATCTCAGTCACCAAGCCCTTGTCCGCTGCCGAAAGTTGACTTCCCTTGAGATGCTTATTTAAGGCAATATTTGAGTATGCTTGATTGATAAAGACATCCTCTAATACTGCTAGGGCTAGACTTCTAGCTGTTTCTACTTTAGTCACCAAATCGTTCTCCTACAGTCAATGTCCGTCCAACTCCGTTGAGGAAGGAAGCAATGTCCATCTTAGGTTTACCCGCTGGCTGCACTTGTTTGAGGGATAAAGCACCTTCTGCCGTTGCAACAACCAATTCTTTCTTGCCGATAGAGAGGATTTCACCTGGATTACCCTGACCTTCTACTGGTAAGGCTTCATAAATCTTAAAGCGATCTCCCTTGAGAAAAGTATGGGCAACAGGCCACGGGTTCATGCCACGGATTTGGTTAAATAGTTGACGATTGCTTTTATTCCAGTCCAGTTTTTCTTCCTCTGGCTTGATATTGGGAGAGAAAGTGACCCTACTTGGATCCTGCGGTTCAGGTTTGATATCACCAGCAATATAGGCAGGCAAAGTGTCCAAAAGCAAGTCACGACCAACAAGAGCTAATTTCTCAAATAAGGTACCGACATTATCCTCATCTGTGATAGGAATGCTACGACGGGAAATCATATCTCCTGCATCCATTTCCTTAACCATCTCCATAATGGTCACACCAGCTTCCTCATCCCCTTGAATCAAGGCATAATGGATAGGCGCTCCACCACGGTGTTTTGGAAGGAGGGAAGCGTGAACATTGACCGCAAAATCCATGCTATCAAGGAGTTTACTTGGAAGAAACTGCCCAAAAGCAGCAGTCACAATTCCATCTGCTCCTAGCTTCATAATAGCTTCCATCTCTGGACTTCCAGATAATTTTTCAGGTTGGTAGATAGGGAGTCCAGCTTCCTTGGCCGCCTGCTTGACTGGAGTTTCTTGGATCACTTTTTTACGGCCGACAGCACGGTCTGGCTGGGTCACAACTGCTAGAATTTCGTAACGTTCATCTGTCAAAAGTCCTTTTAAGACTGTTGCTGAAAAGTCGGGTGTCCCCATAAAGATTAGTTTTGTCATATCTTCTCCTTCTTATAAAAATTGCTGTGGCTCATGGTCAATGTTGAGACGGAGCTCACTATTTTCCCGTTCTTGAGTCAAGGCCAGAACCTGATTTAGAGTCGGCCCCAGCTCATCTTCTAAACGGTATTTAATTAAAATCTGGTAATGATAGAGGTTGTGGGTACGAGCAATCGGTTTGGGCGTTGGCCCAAGAATCTTACTGGTTTCGGACAAGCCTGACCGCAAAATATTCATGACTTCATAGGCACGTTTGACCACCTCTTCTTCTTTCTTATGAGAAAGGGTAATGCCAATGGTGAAATAGTAAGGCGGATAGCCAAGTTGTCGTCTAATTCCCATTTCATAGGCATAAAAGCCTTCGTAGTCCTGATCCTTGGCAAATCGAATAGCATAGTGCTGCGGATTATAGGACTGAATCAAGACCTGACCCGCTTTTTCAGCCCGACCTGCGCGTCCTGCCACTTGAGTCAAGAGCTGGAAGGTTCTCTCAGAAGAACGGAAATCAGGCAGATTCAAAGCCGTATCCGCATTGAGAACTCCGACCAAAGTCACATTGGGAAAATCCAATCCCTTGGCAATCATCTGAGTGCCAAGCAAGATATCCGCCTCTCCTCGTCCAAACTGGTCAAGTAGAGCTTGATGACTGCCTTTCTTACGGGTCGTATCCACATCCATCCGTAGAATACGTGCCTGAGGAAAAAGCTCTGCCAGCTCGTCATAAGCCTTCTGTGTCCCTGTCCCATAGTAGCGAATACTGCGGCTCTTACAGTTAGGACAGGCCTGAGGAATATCTTTCGAAAAACCACAATAATGGCAGTTCATAGTCTTGGTATCCATATGCAAGGTCAGGGAAATGTCACAGTTGGGACAAGTATCTACCGTCCCACATTCCCGACACATGACAAAGCTAGAATAACCACGGCGATTGAGCATGAGAACCACCTGCTCTTTTTTAACCAGACGGTCTTGGATAGCCTCTAGCAAAGGAGGCGTAAAGTTTGACGTCTCATTTTGTCCGATATAGTCCCGAAAATCAATCACTTGAACCTCAGGAATCCTAGCTAAAGGATTGGCACGCTGGGTTAGACGTAAGTGTTGATAGACGCCTTTTCCAGCACGCGCTCGGCTTTCCAGACTTGGTGTCGCAGACCCAAGAACCAGGGCCGCTTGATTATACTGAGCCCGTAAAATAGCCACCTCTCTGGCATGGTAACGGGGATTACTGTCCTGCTTATAAGTAGCTTCATGCTCCTCATCGATAATCATGACGCCTAGATTTTTCAGCGGAGCAAAGATGGCCGATCTGGCGCCAACCACAACTTGGGCATCGCCGCGTTCCACCTTGCGCCATTCGTCATACTTTTCACCATTAGACAGGCCTGAGTGAAGAATGGCCACCTTGTCCCCAAAACGTGCAATAAAACGCTCCGTCATCTGAGGAGTCAAGGAAATCTCAGGTACTAACAAGATGGCTGTTTTCCCCTTATCCAAAGCTCCTTGGATTATTTGTAAGTAAACCTCAGTCTTCCCACTTCCTGTAATCCCTTGAAGGAGGAAGGGAGGCTGGTAACTGCCAATAGCACTGACAACCGCATCACGTGCCTGTCTTTGCTCTGGATTCAACTCCAAAGGCTGACTTGCCTCAATACCTTCAAAATAAGCAGCCGAGCGTTGAACTTCCTTTTGGACTATAGTAACAGCACCTTGTTCCACAAAGAAGTTGACTTGCTCCCGCGAGTAGGATTCTAACAAACTAGCCAAGGAAGCACTCTCAGGATGAGACAGCAAATAGTCTCTCAATTCCAACTTTTTCTTGGCACGTGTAGAAATCTCTACTCCTTCTAATTGAGCAAGGTCAACCTCATACCAAGACTGGGTTTTGACCTTCTTTTGATCAATCGCCTGATATTCTAGACCAAGCAGGCCTTTTCTAGTCAATCGCATCATTTCAGCTTGCTTAGCTAAATCTAGAGAAGAAAAGGCAAGCGAATCCTCTGAACCAAACAGACGCTCTCGGTCTTCCTGACTCAGACCTTCCAGAGGATAGAGAATCTTGTCATAGCTAGAGTTCAGAAATCCTGGTAACATAGCCTTAAGGATGGAGATTTTATAGGAGAAGACGGACTTGCGTAACTCTTCAGCCAGCCAGAGTTGTTCTTGCGTGAGTACAGGAGAAAAATCCAGTACCTCGACAATATCTTTTAAATCTTGCGCCATCTCTTCTTCATCTGATTGGGACTCCAAACCAAGAACAATCCCTTGAATCAGACGATTTCCCTTACCAAAAGGCACATGAACCCGCGTCCCAACTTCTAGCATTCCCTCAAATTCCTTAGGAATCCTGTAACTATAGGGCTGGTCCGTCTGCATCAAGGGCACATCTACGATAATCTTAGCTATAGCCATCTTCTCACCTCCTCCTTGTCAGTACATTCTTGCAATAGAAAAAATAAGATTGAGTCCCCCCAACCTTAAATTTTTTCACCATCTTCTTTTTCTTTAGCGATTTGCTCTTTGATTTTCTTTTCTTCTTCTTCTTTGCGGCGTTTTTCTTCTTCGATACGGCGACGCACTGCTTCACGTTTTCCTTCTGGATCTGGGTGAATTGTAACGTTTCCTGATTCGATTTCTTCTAAAGCGCGAAGAGTTGATTTTTCAGACTTGAAACCTTGAGTTGCTGGCGCACCTGCTTCCAATTCGTGGGCACGTTTTGCTTCCAAGATTACGAGTGAATATTTTGAAGGAACCTTGTCTAGCAAGGTATCAATAGAGGGTTTTAACATCATTTACTTGTACCTATTTTCTAAATTTTATCGAGTAGTTGGAGATTTTGGTAACATCTCCTGATAGTGACCAATGACACGATCCACACGGAAGTGTTCTGCTTCGATCACACGTTTGACACGCTCAGCAGCTAGGGGCACCTGATCGTTGACAATCGCATAATCATACTCACGCATAAGCGCAATTTCTTCCTTGGCTTTTTCGATTCGTTGGGCAATCACTTCTGCGCTGTCTGTTCCACGTCCTACCAAGCGATCTTGCAATTCATCTAAATCTGGTGGTGTCAGGAAGATAAAGCCAGCATCTGGAACTTTTTTCTTGACCTGAAGAGCGCCCTGAACCTCAATTTCAAGGAAAACATCGATTCCCTTGTCCAAGGTTTCATTGACATAGGTCAGAGGCGTTCCATAGTAGTTGCCGACATATTCTGCGTATTCCAACATCTGTCCTTGACGAATCAGCTCTTCAAACTCTTCACGAGTACGGAAGAAATAGTCAACACCGTCCACTTCTCCAGGACGTTGTGCGCGTGTCGTCATCGATACAGAGTATTGAAATTGGTTTTCAGAACTCTCAAAAATCTCTCTTCTAACCGTTCCTTTTCCAACCCCTGAAGGACCAGAAAAAACGATTAGTAAGCCTCGGTCTGCCATTGTGTCTCCTTTTAGTCAGTCTGTGAAATAACATTTCTCTAGAATAACGGCAAAAAGCCAAATTATTCCTTACAGTCTTTCTATCTAGTGTAACAAAAAAGCAGTAATTTTTCAACTGCTCTTTCTTATTTATTTAGCATAATCTACTGCACGAAGCTCGCGGATAACCGTTACCTTGATATTTCCTGGATAATCGAGATTGTTTTCAATTTTCTCACGAACTTTGTGAGCCAAGATTGTAACTTTGTCGTCCTTGATTTTTCCTGGATTGACCATGATGCGGATTTCACGTCCTGCTTGAAGGGCAAAGCTAGTTTGTACTCCTTCAAAGCCGTTAGCAATTTCTTCCAAATCGTGGAGACGCTTGATGTAGCTTTCAAGAGACTCACTACGAGCACCTGGACGAGCCGCACTCAAGGCATCTGCTGCAGCAACAATCACTGCAATCACGCTTTCTGCTTCGACATCTCCGTGGTGACTAGCAATCGTATTGATCACAACTGGGTGTTCCTTGTACTTACGAGCTAATTCCATACCGATTTCAACGTGGCTACCTTCAACCTCACGGTCAATGGCTTTCCCGATATCGTGAAGGAATCCAGCACGACGGGCAAGAGCCGCATTCTCACCAAGCTCACTAGCCATAATACCAGCCAACTTAGCAACTTCAATCGAATGACGCAAGACATTTTGTCCATAAGAAGTACGGAACTGCAAACGTCCCATAATCTTCATCAAGTCTGGATGAAGGTTCGGCGCACCAATTTCATAGGCAGCAGCTTCACCATATTCACGGATCTTATTGTCAATCTCTTGACGGTTTTTCTCAACCAACTCTTCGATACGAGCTGGGTGGATACGACCATCTTTGAGCAACATTTCCATAGTCATACGGGCAATCTCACGACGAATCGGGTCAAATCCTGACAAGGTCACCACTTCTGGCGTATCGTCGATAATCACATCGACCCCTGTCAAACTTTCAAAGGTACGAATGTTACGACCTTCACGACCAATAATGCGTCCCTTCATAGTATCATCTGGCAGATGAACCGTTGAGTTTGTTGACTCCGCTACATATTCACCAGCGATACGTTGCATAGCTTGAACCAAGATGTCCTTGGCCATTTTGTCAGAACGTTCTTTGACCTCTTGCTCAGCTTCACGAATGCGGCTGGCAATCTCCTTGGTCAAGTTCTCCTCTGTCTGAGCCAAGATAATATCTCGTGCTTCTGCCTGAGACAGGGCACCAATACGCTCTAGTTCTGCTTCTTTTTGTCTTTCGACTTCCTCTAATTGCTCTTCACGCGCATCAAGGTTTTTCGCTCTATCAGAAATACTTTGTTCTTTTTGTTCAAGTGTTTGTTCTTTACTCGTCAAATTGTCGTCCTTACGGTCAAGGCTGGTAGCTCTCTCTGTCAAACGACTTTCGATTTGTTTGAGTTCTTGACGTTCTGATTTGAATTCAGCGTCCACTTCTTCACGGTATTTTCTGGCTTCTTCTTTGGCCTCCAATAGTGCTTCTTTTTTAAGAGACTTGCTTTCACGTTTAGCTTCATTAACAAGTAAATCCGCTTCACGCTCAGCTTGTCCACGTAAATTAGTTGCTTCTTGTTCAGCATTTAAAAGCATCAACTCTGCAGCTTCCTGAGATGATTTCATCTTAGCTGAGATGCTGACATATCCAATGACTAAACCAATGATGACGGCAAAAACAGCAATCGCAAGCGACATGATTTCCATGTTTTTACCTCATTTTATTGTTATTCCGAATGACATACATTCTTTTACATTCTACCATAAAAAAGTGATTTTCACAAACCTAAAATAGAATATGTTTTGAGGAAATTGGTGTGAATTTTAGGATTACACTTCTTCGGATCCCTTCAAACTTTTGAACACATCATCAATAAATATATCTGCTAATCTCTTCTTGAAAGAATCATTATTTAATAGAGCACCAAATAAATCTTGACTCTGAGAGTATCCTTCTATAAGAGCATTGTCAATCTCTTCTTCAAAAGCAAAAACGAAATCTTCTCTAGAGTTGACACGAGCAGATTGCTTTAGTCTTGGGTTCTTTTTCATCAATTCACGAATGGATACCGCTCCACTTAGACCGACTTGGGGATCAATATCCAAATCCAACTGTTCGTTAATTTCATCTAAGATTTCAGATAAACGCTTCTCCTGGTCAGTCGTAACGCCTCCAGTACTTGGCTTGGTAAGTATTAACTCTGGATGATATTCCAATTCAGAAACTGACCTGAAAGAACCTGTTTGCTTATGTTTCATATAGTCCACTACGATCTTATCTGCGATTGTAAAATCATCTCCTCCAATGCGAACATCAATCATCTTAACAAGACTTTGCAGATAATTATAACGTTCGTGTAGAACTTCATTTTGATAAGCAGTTGCCTGAATCAAGAAAGTATACATTCTAAGAAAACCTCGAATAACCTTTCGAATAGAAAGTTGTTCTTTCTCATCAAACCGTCTAACTCTATCATAACCTTGATTTAACAGAGAAACCATCTTTTGTTTTTCTCTGCTGTTTCTCTTTTCTTGATATAAGAATTGATTAAACTCATGAACAACATCACTGTCCAAGATACCATACTCATCAATTTTCCTATCCAAGGTCAAGACATCACTAGGTGTGACTGTATCTGCTAAAATAGTCTCACGGTAGTAGGGAGAAAAAGCTGAGCGAATATCGTCATAAGTATTTTTAAAATCAAGAATAAAGGTCTTCTTGTTGTAGCCTCTATAGATACGATTCAAACGAGACAATGTTTGCACCGCAGCAACACTTCGCAACTTTTTATCCACATACATAGCAACTAGTTTGGGTTGATCAAACCCTGTCTGATACTTGTTTGCCACAATCAGGATTTGGTAGTCTTCCGTATCAAAATGATCTTTCAAATAATCTTCCTTGACCTGATTCATTTGCGACTCAGTATATTCACTACCTTGATAATCAACCTTGCCAGAAAAGGCAATCAGGGTTCCAATACTGGTGATACTGTGGTCTTTGAAGTACTTTTGAAAGGCCAATTGATACTTAACTGCTGCCTCACGACCCGAAGTCACAATCATAGCCTTACCTTGACCACCCAATTCAGCCATAATATCATGACTGATAAAGTGATCCATGACAATTTCAATCTTTTGATTGATATTTTCATCAGATAATTCTACAAACTTTGCAATCTTACGCTTAGCAAGAGTTGTTTTTAGCTCAGGGTCTTCTTCGACTGCTTTATTGAGCTTGTAATAGGTCTTATAAGTCGTATAGTTATCTAAGACATCTAAGATAAAACCTTCCTCGATAGCTTGCTTCATACTATAAACATCAAAAGGAGCTTTAGAACCATCTGCTTGGGTTGTACCAAAGAGCTGTAGAGTTGTCGCCTTTGGAGTTGCGGTGAAGGCAATGATTGAGACATTGTCCTGCTTACCTGTCCGAGCAATCTCCTGCTCGATAGCATCCGCAACACTTACTTCTTGAATCTCATCTATAGTTCCATCTTCTGTATCTGTTTCTGTCAAGACTTGACTAACCGAACTCATATAGGATCCTGTCGTTGAACTGTGAGCTTCATCAATCAGGATGGCAAATTTCTTTTTCGCAGTGTTCCCTACAGACATCCAGTTGGATTGGTTGATCTGGGCAAACTTATGAATAGTCGTAGCTATGATTTTTGTATTTCCTGCAATCGCATCCGCTAAGTCACTGGAGGTTTCTTTGTCGCCCATTACCTTGACCACTCCAGGCTTGTGGGAGATTTCCTTGACTGCTTCTTGCAATTGACGGTCAACTACGATACGGTCTGTTACGATTAATACAGTATCTACGATGTTTTGATTCTGATCATCATGAAGAGAAACTAAACTATGAGCCAACCAGGCAATGGTATTGGTTTTACCTGAACCAGCCGAATGCTGAATCAGATAATTACTGTCAGTATAGTTGACTTTCATGTCCTCTAGGAGACGGCTAACTGCTCTTCGCTGATGGTATCTCGGGAAAATCAGGGTCTTCTTTTTATGCTTATCCATCTCAAAAAAGATAAAACTCTCTATTAACTGGAGAATACTATCCTTGGTCAAGACATCAAGCCACAAGTAGTCTGTATCGACACCATCAGGGTTGTGAGGGTTACCACTTCCCATCTCAATACCTTCCCCTTTCCCCACATTAAAAGGTAGGAAATAGGTTTCTTGTCCTTTCAATTGCGTCGTCATATAGACTTCTAGGGTATCCACTGCAAAGGAGGCCAAGACTCCCTGTTCAAAACAGAAAAGACGATTCTTAGGATTGCGCCCCTTTAACTGCTTGATAGCATCCTGAACAGACTGACCACTGGGATTAAATTTAAGTTCTATAGCAAATAGTGCTAATCCATTGATAAAGATAACAAGGTCAATGCGGTCGCTCTCCTCATAAACCACTTCTTCCATAACAGATAGACAATTGGCTTGGTATTGCTGAACAGCTTTTTCATTAAAACTAGTAGCAGGTTTACGATAGAGGAGGCGCAGTTGCTTGTTTTCAATAAAGACTCCCTCTTTTAAGGCGAACAAAAAACCACCCTTGACGATTTCCTTATTGATAAGAGTGATGATCGTCTCCTTGCTCAGTTTTTTTAGGAGGTATTCCATGGTCTCTTCTTGAGTCTCCATCAAAAAATCCCATAGGAGTTCCTCATCCATGGCTAATCGAGGATTGTACTGAGCATTATCCCGCTGAACATAGCCATTCTTATCTTTCAAGTCTTTGATAATCCACTGCTGGAAATCATAGCGCTCCTTCAAGCACAAATTTGCCATAGTTTCTCACTTTCTTTTTCTATAATTCAATTAAAATTTCGTTATAATACAAATTTAAAGTTTACAATGAATTTCTTAAAATCTAAAAATGATAACACAATAAAAAGCAGATATTTTATTGTACTTCAATATTATCTTTTTTATCTTTCTGACGTTTATCTGCAAGTGAATCCTCGTATTCATTTTTAGCAATACCCAATTTCTTTGCATTGGTAATCACAGAAATAAAGGCCTCAAGAGACTCTGCTGTTAGATATATCTCTTTACTTTCTTCATTAAAAGTAAAAGGTGTTTGAAAAAACTGTTCTGATAATTCATTTGCTCTCTTTACACATTCCCATTCATAGCTTGATGCTTCATCATTATATTTTGCAAGCAAATTAATCAATTTACGATGACTTTTTAATTTAGCTTTTATTTTTTCATATTCTTCATCAGATACTTTCACTTTAAAATCCGTCGATAATTTAAACAGTGGCTCTTCATCATTATGAGATAAAAATTTCTCATAATTCTCTTCAGCTGTTATTATTTTCGTCTCATTTAAACCAAACATAATTTCATAATCCTGAACATCAAAGATATATTGTTCAGTTTCATTGTTTTCAGTTTTTTCAGCATAACTTATGATGAACGGAAGACTTCTCCCCTCATCTTTTTCTATATCAACTATTCTAACTTTACCAGAAGTCAAAGTAGCAATAAATCTAGTTTGTAATTTCGCAGCTCGAATTGATTTCAAAAAATATTTGTACTGTACACCATCATTTTCTTCATAAACTAGAAATAATCGTATATCTTCAAATTCCGTTAGAGAAGGTAAAGCTGGTTCTAATTGTGATGAGACTGATTGAATTCTATCTGTTTCAGACTGGAGACTCCCATCAACCTTTCTATAAAATGGAACTTCAGTATTATTCCCATTCGTTTCAACATTTTGTAATGACTCAATTGATTCTTCAAATTTTTCTCTTAAAGTTAATTTCTCAGAATTTTGATTATTAGCAAATTGAATATTATCTATATAATTACTAGCTTCATCTGAGATAACTTTTCGAAAATTTTTCAATTTCCCGGGTGACTTACCTCGTCCAGCCTGCCAGCCAATTGCATATATTTCTACCATTCTACTCTCCTATTTCATCGTTTAATACTTCTTGATCAAAAAAAACAAATGTTCTTGCCATTGTACCAGTGTTTCCTAGAGTACAAATTTTTTTCACACCAGAAAATGCAGCCGAGTCTTTTCGAAAGAAAAATATATTGTAGTTATCTTTTGTTACTAGTAAATTGATTCCAAAAATAGGTAATATCAAGTTTGGAAAAATATCATTACTAAGCATTAATAGCACAAAAAAGAAAACGATAATTACAATTGCTACTAGAGCACTAACTCCATTCATAAATTTTAATACTAAAGAAGGTACAATAGTTGACGACACAAAAGATATGAATCCCGGATTTACTTTTGGTCCATCTTGAATATCAATTACTTTACCTTGAGAAATATTTTTCAACGTGACCTTAGATACATTAAAATTTAAAACAATATTTTTAACAATGTTTTCTTCACTCCTCCGTCCGTTTATATATCCACGTATACTGGAAATTGATATTAGCATTAAAAAAACTAACACTAATAACATCCCAATAATCCACAAGTTTCTACTTAAGTAACAGGGGAGCGACTCGGTCTCTTTCAATAAAAATTGATGAATGTCTACTAATGAAAAATAAATCAATAAAAATGCTGGAAAAAATGCGGTAAAAAAGTAAGCTAAACGAAATTTTAAATCAGTTCCAAATAGCAATCCTACACCCTCCTCTTCCCTGTTACATAATCATAAATAAGAGTTTGTCGTTGTTTGTTAATATTATCAATTTGCTTGTTTTTTATTTGAATTAGTTGATCAATCTGATATGTTTTCTTATCCAGAAGATCTGAAATTTTTGTTTGTTCAGATAAAGGCGGTAAGATAAGCTTTATATTTTCAATAATTCCCATACCTATATTTTGTTGAGTTCCAAAAGACCAATTGAATTCAACTTGAGCTTTAAAAATATTAGATATTAAATAGTAATAGATGTATTTTTGAACAGCTAAACTTTTCTTACACCTTATTAGAGCAAGTGGAGACCAAATATCAAATATTTCATCAGTGTTAACTATACCGACATTCCCAGTTGTTGCACCAGATTTTACAATAAAAATATCATCTTTTTTAGGAGATATTTTTTTCTTAAAACGTTCATGGTCTTGCAACGAGATATAACCTCTCTTATAATTAAAATCCAATACACCATTTTTTACAGCTTCTGCCGATAAAAATGGAATACCTGTCTCGCATAGTAAAGGCGTTTCATGTGGTCCATCAGTGACAGGCGTAGCTACTACATGTTTAATTGGCTTCACTCCCCACCCTTGAGGTATCTGTCCAATCCAGTCGATTCCTGAATCCTTCATAGGGACGTTTTTATCCAGTCCTTTTGTGACGGTCTCATAAATCAGGCTAGCACGGTAGTCTTTAAGTTTTTGAATTTGCTCTTCCAATAGGGATTTAACCTTATCTAATTGGGCAGTTTTCTTATCAAGAAAATCGGCAATTTTTTGTTGTTCAACAAGACTTGTTGGAAAAGCAATTCTCATATTTTTTATATATTCCCAACTTGCTCTAGGCATTTTACTACCATAAGTTGAAGTATTAACTTCTTCAATAAAACTATCACTTTGAATAGCATAGTATAAAAAATTCATATCTAATTCTGAAGATTGAAATACAAGAAATTCTGAGCTAGCCGTTGAAGTGAATGTGGCTCGCCAATATTTTCTTAAATATGGTCTTAACTTCCCAAATAAAACATCTCCAATTTCGACTACAATATTTTCACTCTTATCAACTTGTATACCAGTTTTAACAAATTTCCCAGTTTGACTTTCTATATTTTCTAATCCTATATAAGGTACAGAAGAGTCTGTTATTCTTTTTTCACTTCTAGTAGTTACTAAATATCTTATTTTAGACGTCTCCCACTCTTCTGGTATCTGTCCGATCCAGTCGATACCACTCTCTTTCATCCTAGTCATGTTTGAGTTCCTCCAAGAGAGTCTGTAGTTCTGCTTCCAGTTCATAAAACTCTGCCAAGAGCTTGTCGGCACTTTCTGGTGCTTGGTAGTGATAGAAATAGCGGGTAAAAGGAATCTCTGCTCCATAGCCTTTTTCCTCATCAAACCAGTAGTGGGCGTCAGGTACATGAGGATAAACCTCACGCGCAAAGTAGGTTTCCACATCCTCTGTCAGCTTAACGATTTCACTGTCCTTGGTGGTCTTATCATAGACAATCCCATCGGCAATCTCATTTGCCTTGTCTTTCCTCTTGGTTCGGATAACTTCTGCTGTTTTGTCCATTTCACTCATAGCTAAGGCTAGCGCATTGACATTAGCAGGCGTAAGCTTAAACTCTCCCAGCAAGTCCTTGATGACTTGGGCAAAGTTCTCAAAGTTAGGATAGGTCTTATCAGAGCTTCCCTTAGCAAGAGCTGTCAGGATAGCTTCTTGCTTGATCTTACCAGCTACAAAGTCCTGTAATTTTTTCTCATCCTTGGCTGAACGTGGTTCCATCTCTAGCAATTCTTGGTACTTGTATTCATCAAATAGTTTAGCTAGGAAAGGAACACTTTTCGCTTTCTCAATTGTTTCTTCGCTTATCTGGCCACGACGTTGCAGAGGTTGCATAACTGTAAACTCTCGATAGAGAAACTCTTGATTGTCAAAGATTTTTACATGGTCATTTTCTTGAAAATCATCGTACCAGCGAAGGATCTGACGGATATTATCTTGAGACAACTCACGGCGTTTTTGACCTAGAGATTTACGTAGAGGAATAAACTCCTCCGTCGCATCGATAAACTGAACCTTGTTCTGGCGCTCAGGAGACTTGTTTTTATTATAAATCCAGATATAAATCCCAATTCCTGTGTTATAGAAAAATTGACCTGGAAGGGCGACTATAGCTTCCAGCAAATCATTCTCAAGGATATATCGGCGAATCTGACTTTCTCCCGATGACGTCCCACCTGAAAAGAGGGGAGATCCATTTGAAATGATGGCTGCACGGCCATTTTCTTCTAATTTTGCAAGAGCATGAAGATGGAAGAGTAGTTGAGCATCTCCAGTTCCTGGAGTCGCGACAAAACGACCTTGACGACCTTCTGTTTTATCAAAGAGTTGATGATCTTTCTTAACTGCATCCTCAACCCCATCATCCGCATCCTTACCACCCCAAGCTTGACCGAAGGGAGGGTTAGCGATGACAAAGCTCATCTTAGTATCTGGGAAAGGATCTGGATCTTTTAAGGTATCCACCTTCACAAAATAGTCAGAGTCTTCCTGACGAATTAGCATATCTGCACGACCAATCCCAAAGGTTTCAGGCAAAACTTCCTGACCAAAGAGTCGGACAGTGGCTCCTGTATTCAACTGACGGATATAGCTTTTAGCTGTAGCCAGCATTCCCCCAGTTCCAGCGGCCATGTCTAGTATTTTCAACTCTTTTTTATCAACAAAAAGTTCTTCGTCTGCCTCAATCAAGAGGAGATTGACCATCAGAGCAATAACTTCACGAGGGGTATAGTGAGACCCCGCTTCCTCATTTTCAGAAAATCGGCGGATGATATCCTCAAACATGTATCCCATACGCATAGAGTCAACTGAACTTGGAGACAAATCAATTTGAGAGAACTTTTTAATAACCGTGAAAAGGCGACCACTCTGGGCCAGAGTACGGACTTGCTCTTTAAATTTTAGGTTTTCAATGATGTCCTTGACACGACAAGAATAGCCATCCAGATAGGCTAGAAAATTCTCCTCGATTGCATTTGGATCATTTTGAAGATTTTCCAACGTAAAAGGACTAACATTGTAGTAACGATAGCCTGAAAGTTTCTCCAACACTTTCTCAGGTGTATTGGGATTTGCTTTGTATTGTGCTACCACCTGATCCTTGGTTGGCAGCAAAGCAGCTTCTAAACGAGTCAGGACAAACATTGGAATAATGACATCGCGATACTTATCTGCTCGATAAGCTCCTCTAAGAGTGTTAGCGATAGACCAAACCGTATTGACATCATTAGAAATTTGGATGTCATTTGCTTGGAATAGTGGTAATTTTTCTTTGAAATTAGACATTTACTTCCCCTGTTTTTATTATTAACAATTCTCTTCATTATACCACAAAATACGAGTTATAAAGCGTATTCAAGGGTAAAGAACAAAGTTCATATACTAAATTCCTTTACTGAGTTTTTGTCTTTTGTACTAGGGCTTCTGTCATTTTCCAAAAAACTTTATCTTAAACTTACTAATAAAAATTTAAAAAATAAAAAGCCTACTTCGCAGTAGACTTAGTAATGATCTTTAAAAGACAAGAAAGCCACGCTATCTCCATCCATCATATAAATCAAGCGATTTTCTGCGTCGATACGACGTGACCAGGCTCCTTGGTAGTCATACTTGAGTGGTTCTGGCTTACCTATTCCTGTAAAGGGATCACGTTGAATATCCTTGATTAGTTTATTGATTCTTTTCAACGTTTTCTTGTCCTGAGTTTGCCAGTAGCAATAATCTGCCCAGGCATCTTCTGTAAACTTGAGCAGCATTCCTCACTCCTCAATAACATGGACTTGAGTGCTTCCAGCACGGACTTGAGCCATTCCTCGCAAAACCTTGTCTGATAACTCCTTATTTTGAGCGATTCTCAGAGTTTCTTGAATACTATCCCACTCGCTCTTTGAAAGAACTACAATGTCCTCGTTTGGATTTTTATTGACCACCGTCAAAGGCTCAAATTCATCATTTACCTTTTTCATGTAGTCTTTTAAATGATTTCGGAATGTTGAGTAAAGAACTGCTTCCATAACCATACCTCGTTTTACCTCTTTTCCACTATTATACACGAAAAGAAAGAAATTGTCAGGAACTTGTACAAGATTTTCTTTTCTATCTATTTATTCGTAAAAAATCTCAAAAAGTCCACCTTTCAGTAGACTTAGTTCTTTTCTATTCTTATCGGCACTCTTCCAAAATTCTGTTCTGCTATACTTGGGTGTCCTAGTTGGTAAATCTGGTCTGCCTTTTGAGTCATGGCATCCCAAGGTTCTTTGCCAATTCGGCTGACTAGATTAACCTGCCCTTTCAGAGACTTGAGATGCTGTCTACCTTTTTCGGTAAAGCCAAGGACATGGATGCCTTCTGGCAAGTCGCTTTCTCTGGCCTGCACCAAGATATAGGTCAAGAGGCGTCTGACACGCGCCTTGGTATAACGCTTGGTCACAACTGCCTCGACCAATTCTTCAACAGACTGGGCTATCTTGATGGCATCCTTGATACGCACTGCCATTTCTTGATTGACCTGATAGATGGTCGTTAGGTCTGGATTTGACAAAATTTGATAGCAGAGCAAGGGAAAATAGTCATCCCAGCTCACCTTACTGGCTTGCTCAAAGAGAGCAACAGAAGGCATAAAGCGTTCTAAGAAATCTTGGTCTGATTGATGCTGGCGGAGAGCTGTTGCAGATGCAAAGTCCACATCCTTGTCCACAGAATGATAACCCGCTCCCTGACGCTGAATCGGATGCATTTTGATGTTGCATCCTGCAACCGCCTTGGCATAGGCCAGAGCAAGGACATGATTGGGCGTATTGCCTGAAAAATCAAGACCTGCAAATTCCTTCCACATGGCTTGGGTTTTCTGAGGGTAGGAGAATGAATCAGGTAGATTGTCCACAAAATTCTCCATCTCGGTACCTTTCTCTGTGTATAAGTCAGCAATTTTTTGATAATCCAGAACTTCCTCCGTCCCGAAAGCTAGAGTATCAATCCCCAAGCGAGCCAAGATATCCACAGCTCCCTGTCCAAAGAAATCTGCTGCCTGAACACTGACTAAAAAGGGCAATTCCACTACCAGATCCGCTCCATTTTCCAGCGCCATCTGAGCCCTTGTCCACTTGTCCACGATAGCAGGTTCTCCACGCTGCATGAAATTTCCTGACATGGCAACGATTTTCAATCCCTCTGCTTGATCCAGCAAGTATTTGTGCCCATTATGAAAAGGATTGAACTCTGCGATAATACCTGTGATGGTCATGATGTTCTCCTACTTCTGCGCGACAAAAAACCAACGGGCGCTGGTTTCTGTTGGTTCCTTGTCCTCAAAGTCGGCATAGAGTTTGAATGACTTGAAACCAGCCTGTTCCAGTAAAATATCATAGGTCAGAACCTCATAAGTCCGCTCCTCATGCACTTCATCGTGGCGACTAAAGGAACCGTCAGACTCCTTTACAAAGAAAGTCAACTCATGCACGATGGAGTGAGGTGCTGCATCCTCATAAGTATCCCAGAGCATTGCAAAATCTTCTGCATTTTCATGGTAAGAATAGCCTGGAAAAACTTCATCTGTCTGGTAGGTCGAGTGCACATCAAAGATGAAAACTCCGTCTTCGTTGAGGACATTATAGACTTCTTTAAAAACGTCCCCTACTTCCACCTCATCCTGCATGTAGCAGATTGAGTCCGAATAACACGTGACAAAGTCGTATTGACCTTCCTTAGACAAATCCAGCATATTGCCTTCCATAAAATCAATCTTTTGTTTGGCTGAAGAAGCTCTCTTCTCGGCAATCTTCAACATATCCCCACTCAAGTCAAGTCCAGTCACATCAAAACCAGCCTGAGAGAAGCGCACCGATTGAATTCCTGTCCCACAAGCCAATTCTAAGAGCTTCTTTCTCTCCTTAGTCTTAGGCAAATGACGAAGCGAAAAATCCGTCCATTTGTCGTATAAACTATCGTCCATGACTGCATCATAGACCGCCGCAAAGGTTTCATAAGTTGCCATAATCATGATACCAAGAGCTTCCATGGCAAACACCACTTGCCCTATACCTTTCTATCACATTCCTTTTAAAAATAAGCAAATAAAACCCAGTTGACTACAACTGAGTTCATCTTCTAAGCAAGAGCTTCTGAAATATCTACTGAATCCGCCTCATGCCATAGTTTTTCTAGGTTATAGTGGGCACGCATTTCTTCTGAGAAGATATGCACTACGACAGCACCGAGGTCCAGCAAGACCCAGCCTCCAGCTGCATCGCCTTCAACATGGCTACCTTTAAAGCCTGATTGAGCTACTTTTTCACGGATATTATCAGCGATAGCATCCAACTGACGGCTATTCATCGAACTAGTAATAACAAAGTAATCCGTCACGCTAGTTAAATCTTGTACATCAAGTGCGAGGATATCCTCCGCACGTTTCTCATCCGCCGCTTTCACGACTAGTTCTAGTAATTCTTTTTCGTTCATTTAGTCCTCTTTCTAGAAAATATGTTTGTAATCTAGGACATCTGCAAAGCGCTCCTCCCAAATGTCCTCATAAAATTCATTAATCGTTTCTGCTGGAATATCATCCCCATCAAACGTTGTGCAAGTTCCTTCTGGAATAATAAGCTGATAGCCATATTCAAAGGCAACCTTGACAGAGGTATCCACACAATATTCTGTCTGCATGCCACATAAAACTAATTTTTCAATCCCCTGTTTATCCAAGTATTCTTTTAAGCCAGTTTCTTTGAAAATACTATTATACTTCTTCTGAAAGACCTTTTCATCAGGTTTTCGATTTAAAAGCGCAGATAACTGCCAATCTTCTGATGTTTGGGCTTCAGGATTCTCAATATGTTGAACATAGATAATTTCGATATTCTTACTTCTAGCATGGTTTTGTAAATAAGAAATTTTTTCCAATAGACTATTTGTCTGAAAACCGGTTTCCACTAAAATATTCTGAACATCAATGATTATAAAAGCCGTCTTCATTTAGTCCTCTTCCAAATATAGTGCACAAAGGCGTTATAGGTTTCAAGGGTTTGGGGATAGATGGGGAATCTCTGATGAGCTAGATGCTCCACGGTTCGAGCTGTTTCGTAGGCCACCGCCTTATTGAGCGATAAACTTGCTATCTCACGCGCCACATCCACTCCTGGAAAGGCACGATTGTGCTCGATATAGTCTGCGACGTAGATGACTTTATCTAGGTCTGTCATCTGACCAGCCCCAACTGTATGGATTTCAATAGCTCGTATAATTTCAGAATCATGCAAATCCAAGTCTTCTTGAATCTTGTAAATTCCGACCATACCATGCCAGACATTATTGCCCCAGTTTTTGAGATCAGGGTCTAGCTGGTAACGGTCAATCAAGTTTAGAAATTCCTGATCTGACAGCTTCTTGGCATAGTCGTGGAGAAGACCGGCTAGTCCTGCTTTCTCAGTATCAACTCCAAATCGCTGAGCCAATTCTATGGCTGCACGCTCCACACCCAAACAATGGGTTAAGCGTTTTTCAGGTAGAAGCTCTGCCATTTTTTCCAACAAAACCTCACGGGAGCAGTTGATATAGTCTTGATAGGCCATCAGTAGAGCCCCTCCTTCTCGATGTAGTCTAGCACCGGCTGAGGCAGGAGAAAGTTGGGTTTCCGACCTTGGACAATGAAGTCACGCACCATGCTGGACGAGATATCCATGAGAGGCACATCCACCCAGATAACAGGATAGGAAGTCCCTGCCTTGTAGCGTGGGCGCTGAACCCCCACAAACTGAACCATGTCAACCAATTCATCAATTCGGTACCACTTAGGCAGATAGTCTACCATATCAGCGCCAATAATGAAGTAATAATCCGTGTCTGGATTCTTCTCAGTTAGAAGCTTCATGGTGTCGTAGGTATAGGAAATGCCCTTGCGCTCCAACTCGATGGTTTCAATGGCTAAGCCTTCAATCCCCTCAATCGCCAATTCAAGCATCTTGAGACGATGGTGTTCAGGGATGGTTTCTTTTTTATCTACGTGAGGAGGTTGGTATTCAGGCATGAGCAAGACCTGGTCCAGTCCCAACTGCTGGCGTACTTGATCAGCAACAATGAGATGGGCATTGTGAACAGGGTTAAAATTCCCCCCTAAAATCCCGACTTGTTTGCGTTTTTTCTCCTTGATTTCTGGCTCCAACTCTACCTTGGTAAAGGGAGTCAATAGTTCGATTGCCATAGGCTAGTCTCCTTTATTTCTCTGTAAAAACAGTTGTTTGGAGTAGGTTTTTTAGATTTCTTTGACTTTTTTAGAAATCTTGCGATTTTCTTTCTTGCTAGATTGTTTAAACAAAATCAAGATCCGTCCGATTTTTTGGACTGTATCCACACCGATTTCTTCTTCCAAAATTTCAGCTACTTCGTGGATATTTTCATCGGTGTTTTGCAAAAGAGTCACCTTAATCAATTCGCGGGCATCAAGAGCCTGACGGACACTGGTTTTGATTTGGTCGTTGAGTCCATTTTTTCCGATTTGGATGATGGGTTTGAGGGTGTGTGCCTGGCTGTTGAGGAAGGCACGTTGTTTTGATGTTAATGACATAATTTTCTTCCTTGTTTTTTGATAGTTATTTTAGGTGGTGAGGGACGGTCGGAACTAATTTTCCAAAGATCTCATCTTTGAAAAATGGATTTCCTAACCTCACAATTGAGCCTTGGTCTCAATTGTGCCCCTTGCCAATCTATCGATTGGCCAGACACCACAGCAATAACTATCTTTTTATGAGCTCACTTTGTTCGCTCAGTGATTTTATTTTAAATAATTGCTTTTCGTGTGACGACTGCGACGCCTTCTGGTGCCCAGACGGCGACTTTGGCTGTGCCTGTTACGCGGATCCAGCCGAGTCCTGAGATGACTAGGTCTGTCTTCTCCTTAATGTTAAATACATGCTGGACTAATTTTGGAAAATCTTCTTTTTCCTTGCTATTTGGTGGGGTTAAAAGGGTTCCGACATGCTTGTCATAGAAAGCACCAGCGCCTTCAAGCTTGGTACGGTGGAATTTGAGTTCATTGTCAAAGAAGGCTGTGAATCCTTGCTTTTCACCCGCAATGAAGTCAAAGCGTCCGAGACCACCTAAAAATAGGGTTTGTTCAGGATTAAGCTGATAGGTTTTAGGCTTGATTTCCTTTTTAGGGCTGACATACTTGAGGTTTTTTGCTGTCAAGTAGTGAGCCATCTGATGACGGTGGATAATCCCCGGTGTATCGTAGATGTAAGATCCATCATCGAGCGGAATCTCAATCTTATCCAAGGTTGTTCCCGGGAAACGAGAAGTTGTGATGACGTTCTGGTCACCTGTAATTTCTTGGATAATAGCATTGATGAGAGTTGATTTACCTACGTTAGTCACCCCAACCACATAAACATTACGGCCCTTTCGGTAGTGCTCAATCTTGTCAATCACTTCCTTAATGGCATGTTTGTTTTGTGCCGAAGTTAGGACGACATCAACAGGACGGAGACCTTCTTCATGGGCACGTTCCATAAGCCATTGGCTAATCTTACCAGCCTTAACAGACTTGGGCAGAATATCTTTTTTATTTCCAACCAAGAGGACATCATTGCCCGAGACGAAACGTGGCAAGCCTGGGATGACGGAGCCATTAAAGTCAAAGATATCAATGACATTGACCACCAAGGCATCACTGTCTCCTACCTCGTGCAAAAGCTTGAGGAAATCATCGTCTGTCAACTGAACATCCGTGATCTCATTATAGTGGCGGAGACGGAAACAGCGTTGGCAATAGACTTCGCCAGTCTCCAAGCCTTTTTCAAGTGCCGACTGGGGAGTAAATCCAAGACCAGACTTGTCTGTCGTCTGAATGGTTGCTCCACAACCAATACAGAGAATTTCTTCCATAGTTAAATTCCTTTTTTATATGTAATCGGTCCGTACTTTTCAGTGATTTTTCGCATGACACGGCGCTCACGAGCTCGGTTAATCTGCGTTTTGATCGAATCATGTTGGACCAAGGGTTTGACTAAAATCGAGCGAATGCCTGCACGGTGGGCTGCTCGTATATCTGTCATGAGTTGGTCGCCGACCATGACCACTTCCTTTTTCTCATAGTGGAATTCCTTCATGGCACGGTCTATCCCAAATGTGAAGGGTTTCAGAGCCCAATAAACGTAGTCAATCCCAAATTTCTCAACTGCGCGTTGGACGCGTTTTTTGGTGTTATTTGAGACCACGATGATGCGAATGCCCGCGTCCCGAAGATCATGTAGCCATTGCTTCATCTCTGGCGTCCCGTCAGGGTTGTTCCAAGCAATGAGGGTATTGTCCAAATCGACCAAAACAGCCTTGATTCCCTGCGCCTGCAGGCTTGGGATTGTCAGATCATAGACTGCTTCCACAGCAAAGTCTGGCATGTAGTTTTCAATCACCATTTTGGCTCCTTTTCTTTTATTTTCTAGTAATTTTCTTCAGCCATTGAGATAAGGCCACCCATAAAATCAAGCTAGTCACTAAGATATAAATCCAAGCATTTGGCTCTTCTGTAAATGGTAGAGGAACATTCATTCCGAAGAAACCTGTAATAACCGCAAGTACTGCTAGTAAGACGGAGATAATAGTCAAAATTGACAAACTATCATTCAAGTTATTGTTTAGGATGTTGTTGTAAGAAGCTGAGAGTTGTTGCAAGACTTGAGAAATCAAGTCTGTCATAGACACCAACTGATGGGCTTCAATCATGGCATCATCAAACTGCTCTCGTTCGACATCATTAAATCTCCGATAAAGAGCATGGCCCTGGATATGTTCCAAGAGGAGTCGATTTTGTTTTGCTGCTGCTGTCAAGTAAACCATACCAGTCTCCAAGTCAGAGAGGGCGAAGAGATTTTTTTTTGTTGTAGTTTGACGTAGCAAGGCACTAATTTCGTCCTTACTTTTATCCATCTCTTCAATGACAGGATAATAAGCGTTACTGATAATCTCTAAACCAGCAAAGAGAAACTTGTAAATAGAAAGCGACTCATGGCTATCCAGATAAGCTGACATCTGATCAATGACATAAGCATTCTTATGGTTGCTGATGGTAATCATTCGTTGTCTTTCGACGATAAAGGTCATGGGAATCGCTTCATAATATTCTTTGTCTTTTTCTAAATCAAGAACATTATAAATAAAGGTTACCGTCTCCGTTTCACGGTTATAATCCATATGAGCTCGTTCATTTCTATCCAGAGCATACTCAATGGTTTCCTTGTCCAATCCATAGATGTCAGAAAGATCTTCCATATTTTTAATCTTATCCACATCAAGGTCTATCCAGGTACAACCATTGCCCAACTGCTTTTCTAAAACCATCTTTTCTCCTTTATTAAACTCTTTCTATTGTACCACAAATTACTTAAAATAACAGGTCTAGTCTGTGCGTGAGAAATTGCTGACGACGGTGATATTCCGATTGGGAACGAAGTGCAGAACCTGATCTTCTCCTCTGAGTTGCGTTGTTCGAATGCCGACACTGACAACCTTGCCCGATACGGTAATAGGACCATTTGTCAGAACGACCTCATCTCCCACATCCAGTTGACGCTCAAAAAGGATGAAAAAGCCATTGATGACATCAGACAGAAAGCCTTGGGCTCCCATCCCAATAGCCACCCCAGCAATCCCAGCACCTGCCAGCAAACTCGAAACTGGCAAACCTAAAATCGACAAAATGCAGTAGAGTAAAAAGAAATAAAGGGTATAATTAAACATATTTTCTAACAGACGTGAGATGGTTTTCTGACGTCCGACATCATGACGAGACATTTTTAGAGAAGGTTTAACAATTCTCTGCACCATGGTATGGAGCAATTTTTTAGCTATATAGAAGAGTAAAAATAAGAATAAAAGAGAAAGTAACTTGGTTAAGATATTCTCGATAATCGCTGTAACATCAAGCTTATTGAGATAGGTTTGAATAAATTCTTGCATAGAAAACTCCTTTCATTTATTATACCATATTTTCATCAGTCTCATTCTCCATAAATATTCAAAAATAATTTCAAAAATAGACAGAAAATTCTTGATTTTAGTTCATATTTATACTATAATCATAAACATTACACAACAAAGGAGATTGTTATGAAAAAATTCATTCAAGCTTGGAATAAGGCAAGCCTGATCAAACGTATTTTGATTGGCATGCTTGTCGGAGGAATCCTTGGACTGACATTTCCTACTGTTTCAGGAATTGGTCTACTCGGAGATCTCTTTGTTGGTGGTCTCAAAGCCATCGCACCGATTCTAGTCTTTGCCCTCGTTGCCAATGCCCTTTCCCAACATCACAAGGGACAAGATAGCAATATGAAAACGGTTATCTTCCTTTATTTAGTGGGAACCTTTGCAGCGGCACTTGTTGCTGTCCTAGCAAGCTTCATTGTCCCTGTTGAGATTACCTTGAATAGTGCCAATACAGAAATTGCACCACCAGATGGAATTGGCCAGGTTCTCAGCAACCTCTTGCTCAAACTGGTTGACAATCCAGTCAATGCCCTCATTACTGCTAACTACATCGGTATCCTATCTTGGGCAGTTGTTTTCGGTATTGCCATGAGAGAGGCAAGTAAAAACAGTAAAGAATTGCTGAAAACCATGGCTGATGTGACTTCTAAGATTGTCGAATGGATCATTAACCTAGCTCCATTTGGAATCCTTGGCCTTGTCTTTAAAACCATTTCTGATAAGGGAATCGGAAGTCTAGCTAACTATGGAATCTTGCTTGCCCTCTTGGTGACAACCATGTTCTTTGTGGCCCTAGTAGTCAATCCATTGATTGCCTTTCTCTTTATGAAGAGAAATCCTTATCCCCTCGTTTGGAAATGTTTGCGTGTCAGCGGTGTAACAGCCTTCTTCACTCGTAGTTCTGCGGCGAACATCCCTGTCAACATGAAACTCTGTCATGACCTTGGACTCAACCCAGATACCTATTCTGTTTCTATCCCACTTGGTTCTACTATCAACATGGCCGGAGCAGCCATTACTATTAACGTTTTGACCCTTGCTGCAGTAAATACTCTTGGAATCCCTGTTGACTTCGCCACAGCCTTTGTCCTTAGTGTAGTTGCCGCAATCTCAGCCTGTGGTGCTTCTGGTATTGCCGGAGGGTCCCTCCTTCTTATCCCAGTTGCTTGTAGCCTTTTCGGTATTTCTAACGATATTGCCATGCAAGTTGTTGGGGTTGGATTTGTGATTGGGGTCATCCAAGACTCATGTGAAACAGCCCTCAACTCTTCTACTGACGTCCTCTTTACTGCCGTTGCCGAATACGCAGCAGCCCGTAAAAAATAACTCACAAAGACAAGCCTGCTCAGGTCTTGTCTTTTCCGCTTTCATTCTAACTTACTAGGAAATCCATATGTCTATTAGCCAACGTACGACCAAGCTCATCTTAGCTACCTGTCTTGCCTGCCTTCTTGCTTATTTTCTCAATCTCTCCTCAGCAGTTTCAGCTGGAATCATCGCCCTCTTGAGCCTATCTGATACCCGTAGAAGTACCTTAAAATTGGCCCGCAATCGCCTCTTTTCCATGCTTCTAGCTTTGGTTATCGGAGTTCTGGCTTTTCACTTGAGCGGATTTCATATCTGGAGCCTTGGCCTCTATCTAGCCCTTTATGTGCCTCTAGCCTACAAGATGGGCTGGGAAATTGGCATCACCCCAAGTAGCGTTTTGGTTAGCCATCTCTTGGTGCAAAAATCAACCTCTCCAGACCTTCTAGTCAATGAATTCCTTCTCTTTGCTATTGGTACAGGATTTGCCTTACTTGTCAATCTCTACATGCCTTCACGAGAAGAGGAAATCCAGCACTACCACACATTAGTAGAAGAAAAGTTAAAAGATATTCTCCAACGCTTTAAATATTATTTATCCAGAGGGGATGGACGCAACCGAGCACAGCTGGTGGAAGAATTGGACACCCTTTTGGAAGAAGCCCTCAAACTGGTCTATCTAGATCACTCTGACCACCTCTTTCACCAGACCGACTACCATATCCACTACTTTGAGATGAGACAACGACAAAGTCGTATCCTGCGAAATATGGCCCAGCAAATCAACACCTGTCACCTAGCTGCCAGTGAAAGCCTGATTTTGGCTCAGCTCTTTTCACAAATTGCAGGTCAACTGAGCCAGACCAATCCTGCTTCTGATTTACTAGATGAAATCGAACGCTATCTGGAAGTCTTTCGCAACCGCAGTCTGCCCAAGACAAGAGAAGAATTTGAAACTCGCGCCACACTCCTCCAACTCCTACGTGAAGCCAAAACCTTCATCCAAGTAAAAGTTGACTTTTACCAAAAATATGGACAGTAATACTCTTCGAAAATCTCTTCAAACTACGTCAGCTTCCATCTGCAACCTCAAAACAGTATTTTGAGCTGACTTCGTCAGTCTTATCTACAACCTCAAAACTGTGTTTTGAGCAGCCTGCGGCTAGCTTCCTAGTTTGCTCTTTGAGTTTCATTGAGTATAAAAAAGAAAACTTCAGATCAATCACAAAAGGTGAATATCTGAAGTTTTCTTTTATTTGTAAGTTATCACCATAAAGGTTAACAGTAAAACGAATAAGGCCAAACTCACCAATAAAGTGAGAACCTTTACCAGGGTGTTGCTCTGCCAGTAACTTGGTTTACCAATATTACTAGTCGCATCCATTGAAAATAATTGATTTTGACGTGGTTGTATGGTTATCAGTACAATCAAAGCGAGAGATAGGACAATAGCGAAAACAATCAGTATGTCAATCATAGGCCTACCTCAAAATTCCCAGCAAAGTAAAGAGCAAACCAATCAGAATCATCAAACCCAGTAAGAGTGAAAAAGTCTTACTAATCTTTTCCCCTCGGGTTTCTTTTTCCTTTTTGATAGGTTTTTGTTTCAACTCTTCCATGCGACCTTCAACGTCTTTGTAAAATAAATCTTCGTCTGACATGTTAGCCTCCTAAAACAGTTTGCATGGTTTCCTGATATCGTACCAAGTCAACATAGTTTGCATGTTGACCTTGTTTTCCAAGTGCCTGACGCATTTGATCAACATCTGAAAGAGCCAGTTTAATGGTCTCAACCAAAGCAGAAACTTCACTACTTTCAAATAGATGGTCAGGAGCGATATAGAGTCTATTGTGCACTGTCTGATTAAATCCAAGAATCAAGAGATTGTGCTCAAAGGCCTGACGTACTGCCTGTAGCAACTCATTGCTGTGATTGATATCCAAATAAATATCCGACAATTGATAGAGCTCCTGAATCTTCTGTGGACTAGCGTTCTGGTAAAGGACCACATTAGGATAACGAAGCATATCTAAAAGCTTAGAAGACATCTCTGTCACCGCTGCGATACGGAAAGTAACATCAGGCAAGGATTCTACGATTGCTTCTACTTGCTCAATCTGATCTGAGTTGGTCAAGATTAAGGCATCTCGTCTTAGGAAATTATCACGTTTAAACTGGTAATGATAACCCAAGTGCACAAACCGATCATGGTATTTTTCATCAGCCAACTCTAAAGCACGTTCATAAGTCGCCTTGTTTGGAATGATAATCTTCTTAGTACGCACATCATCACTCTCTAAAATCAACTGCATATTGCCTGGAATAGCATCATAGAGAGGTTCCTGCCAAACCAAAACATCTGAGCCAGACTTATCTGGATGATGGAAGGAAACCAAGAAAGGAGTCGCTAGAGTATTAAAGATAAGCTGACTGGTATCTATTTCCAAATCTTGCAAAAAGAAGGTAATAAATTCAACCTTATTTGCAAAGTAACGAATGGACTGACTAGGTAAGGTCAATAAGATATCGCCTGTCACATGGTTTTCAAGTAAAACCTCCTGGCCATTGACATCTTGGTAAACCGTCATGATCGGCTCACTATCAGCACTATAGGTCGTTATAGCAAAGCAAGCTCCGAAGCTATTATAATGATCAACCTGACGTACTCTTCCTTCCAAGTCTTTCCAATCTACTTGTTTAACCAAGCGAGCCTGCATTCCATCAGCATAATGAATAACGGCTCTCTCCTGTGTCATATCTTCAATACGAGCAGACTGATTATTTCCTGAAATTTCCCAAAAAGCTGGAACAGGGACTTGGTTAAAATAGAGAGGTTTCCCCTTTTCATATCCTAGATAATAAGTAAAAGGAGAGACCAGACCATCAGGCAGAAAACCATCTGCATCGATGACTACTCCAAGTTGAGAAAGACCAGTAGCGACTAGACTTTCATGTAAATCTCGACTTTCCTGACTGTAACGATCATAAAGTTCAATCATGGAGCACCTCCTCTACTGTTTTCTTCCACTTTTCTAAAATTTCTTCGGTTAAGAAGCCTTCTGCAATTTGATAAGAATGGGCACGCATGGCTTCCAAACGATTTTCTTGATACAGTTGGCAAATCTTAGCTGCATAAGCTTGCTTGATTTGATCTTCTACATGGTCAGATGAACTTGGAATCAAATAACCATTTTGCCCATCCTCTATAAAAGTCTGATTACCATAAGGCACATCAAAACCAATTAGAGGAAGGCCTGAACCAATAGCTTCCATCAAGGTCAAACCAAAGCCTTCGCTGGTTGAAGCAGTCAAGTAGACCTCATACTGACTATAAATCTGCGAAAGTTCAGCATGTCCTTTGAGTTGGATATAGTCCTCTGCCTGATGAGTTGCAATAATTTCTCTGAGCAGAGAATCTTCTCCGCCACTACCATAAATATCAAAAGTTAATTCAGGAATTTCCTTACGAGCCTCAATGACTGCCTTGACCAACCAGTCAATGTGTTTTTCTTTAGCAAGACGTGAAGCCGTAATCAATGAAAAGGACTTACGTCCCTGACTTGACTCAGTTAATGCATCAATACTTCCTACAGGAATGGTAACAATCTTTG
The DNA here is from genome assembly GCF_051106265.1 of Streptococcus sp. KHUD_015. GTDB lineage: Bacteria > Bacillota > Bacilli > Lactobacillales > Streptococcaceae > Streptococcus. The sequence goes on along the minus strand of NZ_CP193665.1, from coordinate 460,659 downwards.
GTTGGTACTGGGTGTATTTGGCAAATTGCTCTTGTAGAACTTCTCTCTGTCTATCAGTGGATACGATAAAGAAATCAACCTTATCTGCATTGGTAAACTGGTAGTCGTAATAGTTGTTCCAAAGGATATAGTCCTCGTTTGTAGCATTTTCACTATAATGCTCCGCATGAACAACTACCGCTAGATGTGCTGTCTGTACTTCCTCAAAAACAACCTGTCCAATGCCTGTCTCCCTATCAAGAATAACCAAATCAGACTTGTTCAAATTCAAAGATTTCATAAAGGCACGCATAAAGGCTTGCTTCCCATAGAAAATCTTATCCTTGAAACGATAAACTTCTTCCTTCCCTTGATTCATCAAAATATCATAGGCTGGAGTTCCATCTTCATTATAGAAAGTTCTTTGGTATAGGACTGCAACATTGTCCTTGGGAGCAAAATACTCGCTACAATAACGCGTATAAGAAAAGTAATCCTTGCGAATCAGTTTTCCTTTAAAAACATACTCTGCGTGTTGAACCAAGTCCTTATTCTCATCCACCAAATAACAGGTAACAAACTTATCTTGATCAGAAAAGAAGACACGTAAAACCTTGCCATTCTTTTCTCTACGACTTTCAATGCCACCAAAGTAAGCCAAGACATCATCCACTATCACGCTAGTAGGTGCAATCTTGATATCTGTAAAGTGGTTGTAAAGCCAGATCACTTGATCATCATCAAAACCAATATTGGCTGTTAAGTGCTGAATATTATCGGCTAAAATCATATCTGTAAAGATAAACTTAGAGGACAGATTTAATTTCCGAAAAACACCAGCACGATAGGCTTGGGCGTATTCAACACCGCTACTGGCCCAGCCGATTCCTAAATTTATATTGTAAATTGTCATATTGTCCCCTTTTTATGGAAAATAAGCCATAATTTCCCCATCAAGTGAAATGTCTACTCGACTCAATAAAAGATTTCGAACCATATCCTTCTTGACTTGCCTTTTCATTTCTTCGAATCCATGATAGGCTTCTTGGTAATACTCGACAATAGGATTCTTTTGAGCAGCTGACTGTCCACCAATCGCTAGACTCAGTTGTTGAAGGTAGTCCACCTGCTCTACCCAATTATCATCTATTGCTTTTAGCAATGCTAAACGCTGAAAATCTGAAAAGAAGTCATGAGTTTCCAGAAGCGTTCGTTTCTCTTGTAGACTCTTTTGAATGGTTGTCTCCAGAACTAGCTTGATTGCATCCTTATCCGTCAGATCTAACTCTCGCGGAACTGCATGGTAAAGAAAACTGATATTTTTAACGATAAAATGATAGAGTTCTTCTCTACTTTCAAAGGGTTCTTCTGCCAAGCTTTTTCTTACGAACTCATCCAGAACATCTACAACAAAACCATCAAGATCCTCGGTTCCATCAATCAAACGATTTCTTTGACTATAGACCATCTCTCTTTGGATATTCATACTCTCAGCATACTCTAAGGTTTGCCTTCTTGATGATCTAGCAGCGCTATCGCTTGCCTTCTGCGCTTTTTCTACTAATTTTCGATAGCGTCTTCCTTCTAAAAATTCTGGGCTTATCTGTTTATTTACGGTATAGTCCTTATACATCTTATGGACCCAAGAAGGACCAAACTTCTTGATCACATCATCTTCCAGTGACACAAAGAATTTTGATAGCCCAGGATCTCCCTGTCGCCCAGAACGTCCTCTAATTTGTAAGTCAATACGCTTACTATCCATCCGTTCTGTACCAATGACAACTAGACCGCCAAGTTCAGCAACTCCTGGACCAAGTTTAATATCAGTCCCACGACCGGCCATAGAAGTCGCAACTGTCACAGCTCCCATACGACCTGACTCTGCAATCATCTGAGCTTCACGCGCTGCATTATGGGCATTTAAAACGTTATGAGCAATTCCTTCTCGTAATAATAGAGAGGAGTAGAGTTCCGACATTTCTACTGATCCAACAAAAATCAATAAAGGATTTCCCTTTGCATGATAATATTTAATCTCAGCAAGCGATGCATACACTTTTTCAGGTAGGGTAACATAGAGATTATCTGGATAATCGATTCGCTGTTTCTTACGATTAGTAGGAATTTGAATCACTGACATGCCATAAGTTTCTAAAAACTCTTTCTCTGCAACCTTTCCTGTCCCAGTCATCCCAGAGATTTTTTTAAACTTTTTAAATAAGCTCTGGTAGGTAATGGAGGCCATCGCCCGTGTTTCTTCAGACAAGGGAACATGCTCCTTTGCCTCAATGGCTTGGTGTAAACCACCCTGTAATTTAGTCATTTCTAATAAACGACCTGTACTTTGATCTATCAATACGAGTTCTTCGTCCTTCTCGCCCTTACGGATGATATAGTCTTTATCCCGTTTAAATAAGGTATGAGCTCGTAGAGCAAAGGTCAAGTGTCTTGCTAGTACACTATGCTCTTTTGAATAGAGGTTATCAATACCTAAAAAGCTCTCCGCTGTTTTAGCACCCTTAGTAGTAAGCCAGACTTCTTTTTTTTCTTCTTTGAAGATATAGTCCTGACCCTCAACTAGAGTTGTCATCAAGGTGTCAATAATTCCATAAAAATTGGACTGTACCCTGGGTGAACCTGAAATGACCAAGGGAGTTTGAGCACTATCCAGTAAAACAGAGTCCACTTCATCTACGATAACAAAGTTAAATTCCGGCATGTACTTTTTATCGTCACTAGAGGCTAGATTATCAATCAAGTAGTCAAAACCAAGACCACTGTTTGTCGTATAAACAATATCAGCACTATAAATTTCCCGCTTATCTTCAGGAGTTAACTCTTCATCCTCGTCTTCAGAAAAAGGAATACGAATGGTCAAACCTAGGAACTCATAGACCTGTCCCATCTCCTCTGCATCACGCTTGGCAAGATAGTCATTTGTAGTCACTAGCATAACACCTTGCCCTGATAAAGCATTGAGATAGACTGGCATCGTAGCGGTCAGAGTTTTCCCCTCGCCCGTATTCATCTCCGCAACATTCCCTTGGTGGATGACAATTCCCCCCATGACCTGTACATCGTAGGGAAACATTCCTAAGATTCGTTTATCAGCCTCTCTGACAACTGCAAAAGCTTCTACCAGAAGATCATCTAAACTTTCTCCAGCAGCCAATCTCTCTTTAAATTCTTGAGTTTTTCCTGCTAATTCATCATCTGTTAGCGAGGCCATCTCATCTTTTTTTAGATTGATTTGATGCAAGATTTTTTTCACCTTGCTCAACTGTCTATTATTTTTCCACATCTTGTTCAGAATAGTCCTCTTCTATTGAAAATGAATGAAAGTCAACTGATTGAAAGCCTGCGCTCAACAGTTGTACTTTGTAATGATAGGCGTCTTCAGGATAAGTAAAGGTGAAATCAAAGTTTTTTTCTATTACTTGACCAACCTGCCTATCATAACGATCCATAAAAATGAGTCTAAAATATAAACCATTTTGAGGTTGAACAGTCATCTGACTCGTCAAACGATAAGAATGCCCCTTTTTTAAAAGAGGTAATGTTGGGGTTAAGCGGTTCCCTTGAAAGTTAAAACTTGAGGTCCACTCATGAATCATCGTACCAGAATTCACCATAGTATTCTCCAGATAAACATGGTCTCTTGAATGATAGAGGACAATAGAACCATACAAAAATGTATTTTGCCTACCATCCCCTGAACTTCCTCCTTTAAACTCTCCCCAGTATATTTCTTTATTCCATTTGAACATCATTAAAACTTTCTCCCAAAATCCTGCTCTAAAATCATCTTATAAAAATTCTTGAACCACGCAGTACTGGTACTACTATCATCATTGTGGCGTCCTGAAGTTCCTTTTGACATAATACGGGCACCCGTATGATAAAGGGACTCTACTAAGTCATCATAGGCACATGGATCATAGTCCTCGTCTTTCATATAAGAGAGTCCAAAGATTGTTTGACTAAAATCTGCCTGTTTAAAAGGAGTCCAAAAACGATCATCCAAGGATCTCATAGCATCTATACTAGCATCCCCTCTAGAATGATGGCGTAAGATATCAAAGGCGGTTGGGAAAAGTCCAGGTGCCTCAAGTCTGCCTCTCTCTGCTATCAAGCCCAAATTGGTCAAGGGTTTTGAAACAATCACAGCTTTAGGTTCAAAGAAAGAGCTGTAATACATAGCACCATAGGTCCCCATGGACATACCCGAAAGGATCAATTCCTTATTGGAAAATCCTAATAAATCCAGATGTTCTTGAATGACATTTCGAACACCATTCTCAAGACAGTCATCACCCAAGTAGAAGGCTCCTCCATCTATCCGAGGATCTTGAAAAAGAATGAAAGGCGTACCAAGAGATCTCATCATTCCGAAACCTTCAAATCCTTCGGCTCGTCGATAACCAGAGAAATAGATATTCAAAGGTGGCTTAAAGTCTCCTGGATAGAAAAAGTAATTGATTTCCTCACGCTTTTCATTATGAATGATTCCCCCACCAAGAACATATTTACCAAATTGGTAGCGCGTCAAACGCTGGTGAAGAGCTCCTATTTTCAGACATCCTGCTCCTCGGGCTTCTAAAGAGATACTGATGAATGAAGAAAAGTCATCATCCAGTACAAGGGCAGACTCCATATCTTCAACTGTGAAAACTCGTTCTTTAACAAAGTTAGCAGTGGAGCCATCTTGGATATTTCGAACAATCAGACGAATATCACAAGTCCATTCTTTCTCATATTCGAGCCAAAGTTCGACTGGGTTAAATTCGCTAGCTCGGATATTATACTTCCAGCTGATTAAGGGGCGGAAGTCGTCGCCGTACTTTCCTAGGAGTTCTAGATTTTCATAACCGTTATATCGAACCTTTCCCGTAAAAGCAGGATTGACGATCATATCAATTGGAACTAACTTATCTCCATACTGCCCTCTAAACAGGGCCTTAGATAGGAGTCTCAAAAGTTCTACTGGATTTGAAAAATCTGTTGCTTGAGCGCAAGTTTTTTTCAAAAAATCTTGAACATCTTTTGATTGAGGCTCAGCTGTATCAGGGTAGAAAATCGTATAAGGAGTGATCTTTCTCATCAACGGAATCAAATCCGATAAATGCTCAGGATTTTCAATCAAAACAGCTGAAAAAGTTCTTAGGCCTTCCATTTTCATGACCTTCTTTATGGCAGTCGTTGATTTTGGCCAAAAGAAGTGCCACTCCATATTTTCAGGAAGATCATAGATATGGCTCCAGTTTCTGCTACCTATCTGCAAAATCTGTAATTTATTGCTCACTTTTTGCCTCCTCTAACCATTTTTCCCACTTGTCTACAAATTGATCACCCGTATTTTGTCGAATCTTATCAATTGAGTAAATTAAGGCTTGATTCCAATGTTTCAGGGTATCTAAAAAGTAGTGCCCAGCTTTACTAAACTCTGATAAATCCGATAGAATATACCCATTTTGTAAGTGAGTCACATATTCTGATTCTTGTAGATTGATTTGAGGAATTCCTGCACTAATCCCTGCAATCTGTGTGTAAATATTAGCGACTGGATTCAAATCAACAATTAAACGAGTATACTCTAGCTCACGAATTAAGCCCATCTCATCATTTAGATTGATAATCTTAAAGCGGTAATCATCCTTGGTATTTTCTTCTAATGTATTTTCTGCATCAGATACCACAGAATCCTTTAACAAATCTCTTGGGTTAAGACGTTCAAGAATGAGCGAATCGAGTTGCTCCTGTAAAGCTTCAATTTGATAACCTTCTGCATTGAATACTGAAAAAACAACCTCTGTCAAGGGATTTTTCGAAACGAAATGCATGATTTCATACAAAATTTCTGGATCTTGTTGCATCTGTATATCTAATTGGACATAAATTTTTGATTCCTTTAATCGTTGGCTAACCCCTAATTTTAAGCGCGTATCAAATGACGGTAAATGATGCATTTTAGAAGTAAATTGGGGATAGACCTCTTGTAATTGCTCAAGAAAATCTTTCCGATCACTAATCAACAATCTAGATTGTTCTACTACTTGGCGATGAGTTTGTAAATCATCTGCTTGATTTCTTTCAATAAAGAAACTTATAATTTTAGGAGCTTCTTTTGGTAATTTTTCTAACAATTGATCTTGAAACTTGGTATTAGCTGCCAAAACAAATGAATCTCCAACTTGATAGTCTTGATTTAAAAATTTTGTTAAGAATTCCCAAATGACTTCATCTATACTGTCATAAACTAATTTTCCAAAACGATAGCCTACTGCTGGGTTTACCTTCACAATTGGCTCTTCTCCCTGCAAATTTTCCCTCAGTTGCCACTGGCCTTTTGCATTATAATAATAACGAGTAACTGGTTTTTGATCCTCATACTCTATAAGACTAGATAAAAAGCCTCGATCATCAAAATAGCAAATAAAATCAACTTGGTCATCCTTAAAGTAAGTGATGTAGCTGATAAAGCCTTCTGAACCATATTCAATTTCAGCATAGAGTTCCCCTTGTTGCTTAACTACAACTACAAAAGGAGTATAGATAAAGTCACAGTCTTCATCCCATGCTAAATCCTTTAATTGTAAAGGATGCATCTCCTCAGCTTCAATATTTTGAATAGCGTCAAAAACAGAAAAAACTTCCGACTCCAATAGATCTTGTCTGTGTAACAAATAGCGTAGATGAGGATGATAAGTCAACCATAGCATCTTAGATTCTAATTCTTGGCGTTTAAAGATACGAATTTGGTGTAAGATATCATCAAATTCTAAGCGATAAGGAGTTCTATACCAAGGCACAATACTAGCTTGCCAAGATGGATTGTTACGCTCCAAAAAAGGAATGAAATAATACATAGTTTCTCCTCACATTTATGAATCAATTTCTAAGAGTGGTCTATAATTCTCATTTAAGGTCAAAGCATCAATTTCTTCCTTGATATTAAACACCATTCCATTAAAAATCAAAAATAAACCTGGAAGCATCGTTAGTTGCATATAGCGTGGATCATATAATACAATCAACATTGGTAATCCTGCCATAAGAACAGTATAGGTCGAACCAATTACTGCAAAACGTAAGATCAGCCAATTGATATAACGACTTGTTTCTTCTCCTGGATATATATTATAGATATACTCCCCAGATTTTTTCATCTTCTCAGCGATTTCTTCTCCATTCATATTAACAAAAGAGAAAGCAAGTCCCAATATAAATAAAACAACAATATAAGTGAAGACCCAAATTGGCTGACCAATTGCAAAGCGGCTAATCCACTCTCCAATCCACGATTCTTTCGGTAAAACCATCTGAAGAAGCAACAAGCTATATTGTGGGATGGATACCAAGGACATGGCATACATAAAGGGCATTCCTCCAGCTGGGTTTAGCAAAATATCCAAATAAGAATAACGCTTAAAACGATTGTGGATCATAATCTTATTTACCAAAATTCTATAACGTGCTCGCTGAACTCTGACTACAATTGCTAAAAATACGATGGAAAGTATTAGAAGAGCCATAATCAATACAGGACTAACCTGTAATTCTTTTATACTATTTAGGATGTTTTGTGGCATACTAATAACCATGCTGGACATTAAGATAACTATAGAACCCCCTACCCCAAACAAAGAATTCAGATCCGATAACCAAACCAAGAAAAAGGTACCCGCGATCAAGAGTAGAACATTCATTGTCAATACCAGTCCATAATTAACCCCTGACTGAATAGGGAGATTAAGAGTAATAGCTAATGCTTGGATTAAAGCAATAACAAACGTTAGAATCATTTTCCCACGATCTTGAATTTCAATTGGTAAATTTTGAAAACCTAGTTTCTTAGACATACTAAACATCTGCCATAAAATCATCGCCGACATCCATGGAGATAGTCCAACTGAAAATAAGGAAAGACTACGAAGGTTGCCACCTGTTATAGCAGTAGAAAAGGCCAAGAAAGCAGCAGTTCCACCCAAAAAACTCGTGTCATTAACGTTTACAAAGGGAAGGGTCATTCTGCTTCCTAAAACGTAAATGAATAAGAAAGAAATTGTCCACAGGACCCGTTTCACAACGACTGATGTCAATTTTATCTTCAATTTTTTCTCCTACTTATTCGATTGATGGGATATTTTGATAAACATAGCTGAATCTATAAATTAATCCTTTGCCAATAATGGCATTCCCTCATCCTAATGGATGAGGGCGATCCATAACTATCATGTTCTAGATATCCAAAACCTGCATCACTGCATCAATCAATAATTTTTTTGTAAAGTAGCCTTGTTTCAAGGCATAACTAACTTTGTATACATTTTCAACCATCTGTTGATAAGTTTCTGCTGTAGTTTCTTCTACAAGACGACTGGCTTCTTCCAAACTATCTACTACATAACCTAAGCCTTTTTCCTTTATGAAACTGGCATTTGAGAGATAGGATGGTACTACTACTGGAATTCCTGCTGCAAGATAAGTGCTGACTTTATGAGAGATATTCAATCGATAATAGTCTTCCTCATCAGCTGGATTTTCACTGGTCCCCCATACCAAGCCAAAGCCACCCTCTGACAAAGCAAAAAGCAACTCTGGATCTGTTTTCCAGCCTTTAAAGGAAACTGTAGGGTGATGACTCTCTTGATTAGACTCTGAAAAAATATCGAGAGGTGTTGTATGAGTCCAGTTGGATAAGTGTTCAAAGCGCTCCACACTACCTGCAAAAGATAGTTTTTTCTGAAAAGCAGGTTGTCTCAAAGGATAGTCATGAACATGATCCCACACACCTTGAATAATAATCTTTTGAACTGTTAATCCTTCCTGAATCAGACGTTCCTTCATTTTTTCTGATGGAACAATTACTAGATCCGATTGGTTATACATCTCAATGTACTCAGGCATCAAATAATAATTTGATGGAAACATGAGCGGTGGTACGTCATGGATAAAGGTAATGATTTTCGTATTTAAAATCTTACATTTTCTAATAAAAGTCTGATCATACTCTCTACCATTCCATGTAGGAGATTGGTAAACAACGATATCTCCATAACCCAACTTAGCTAAAACACCATCTAAACGGCTATTCAACTCACCTTGACTATCACTATAGATGTTGTAAAAGTAAAAACCAAGCTCGTGAAAGTCTAATTTTCTTGCAATTTTAACGGTTTCATTCTGGGCGATTAAGGCTGTACTTTGACCAGACATACCGTAAATATTTGTAATATTTATCTTCATTTTAAATCTCTAATTTAGTATTTTTAAAAACAAATCACTCATAGACAATCTTTAGTTTGAAGTTCCTTCAAAAAGTCAATCATATCCTGAGGTTTCTCATGCGGAAAAATGTGATCTACATGATAAGGATTAACCACATTGTCAAATGTTAAAATTGTCTTCTGAGCTCCTTGTACCCAATCTAACACATCTGGAAATTTCCCCTCATGATTGATATCCAAATAAACATCTCATTCCTCAATCAATTTCCGACACATCCATTTCATGACATTTGGATGCAATTTCACATTCTCGTAACTGGCTAGACTTTTGAGAGTATCTCCCATAGCTGTAAAAGTCACAATATGAATATTATAATCAGACAAATGATTAATTATGTAATCAATTTGTTCTAATTGCTGACTACCTGTAATGATCAATGCTTGATATTTAGATTTTTTTACAACAAGTTCTTCTTGATTATTAATTTGAGCCCACTCTAGCTGATTATATTTCCACCAAACTTCACGTAGACGACCTACAGAATAAGTATTCCAAGGTTTATCAGCAGACAAATAATGAATAATCGCTGGTAATGGAGTCAGTGGCAATTCAAAAATAAAATATTGTCCTCTATTATCAGCCACCTGATCATATCCAATCTGAAAATTATAGGTATCATCTAATAATACATAATTTTCTCCCATCACTATATTGAGAACTGTTTGATCAGCTTCAGGTAAGTGTCCATGTTCTCTTTCAGTAATTTCAATTAGCTCCTGCTGGATTGCATTTTCCTTCCAATACGCATTATTGATTAATAATACTCCTGCATTAAATCTATCTTCTAAACCATATATGACTTTTACAGCAGCTAGAGGTTTATTTGTTAAATCAATAGAAAATAAATCTGTCAAATCACGTGTAACTACTAAGTCACAATCTAAATATAAAACAATATCTTCTGAAACAAAACTAGGAATAAAATAACGAGCAAAGGTCATAAAGTTTATGTGTTGCCCAACAGGTGGTAGGCTCCAATTTCGCATATTACCTTCAAACAACTTGATATCAACGATCTCACTATTTCGGTATGCCATTTTTTCCCTGATGAAAACAAACCATTCTTGGGGGATATCCTGATTAAAAATATAAATCTTGACATCACTATTATGATAGCAAATAGATTTTAATGTTGTTTCAATTTGACGAATATAACCGTAATCCCCAGCTAACACAAATACTTTTTTATTCATTAACTACTCCTTGATTATAGCTTCACTATGATAGATGAATCATAAGCAACATCCTCAACTAGCTGAATTTCTTGATCAAAATTATGCTCTGCGGTATGCTTGTGTGAGAATTTCACTTTTGAAGTTGCTCCCATCTTAAACCACTCATATTCGGAATCAATATGACCTAAATCAATCGCTTGTATGCCTTTTTTGCTTAAATGGTAAGCCAAAACCTTGGCTGTAGGACCAAGCATCAAGAATACTAATTTACCATCCGCATGCGTTTCAATCGCTTCTTGAATAGCCTGAACTTTACTATAGGCATTTCTAGAAGGGCAGATGATACGCTCAACAGACTGAGCATTGTCAAAAAGATCGTTGCCAACTCCTGAACGTGAGTTTTCACCTTCGACGATCAAGACGTTTCGTTTATCCCAAAGTTTCTTTAATTTTTCAAAGTGGGCTACCGAAGCAGACTTATCTTTGAGGTCCATATAAGGACGAGATATAAAAGTCGAACCATAGAAACTTGCTGTACAAAATTTATGATAGGCTTCTTTATAATGCTCTAAATGCTTTTGCCAAAAGTTGACAGCTTCGGGTTTGTAGCGTTCCAAGCCTTCAAAAACATCAGAAAGACAAACCAGCAATTCTGGAGAACTTTCTAGTTGAATCATACTTCTAAGCTGTTCTGCCAATGTCTCATCATAGTCTTGATAAGGAATCCCATGTCCCATCATAATATCCATTTCTCCATCTCCATAACGAATAACGGAAGAATGGTGTTCTAGTATATAATCAAGACTCTGCTGGATATCCAGTACCTTTGGGTAGGCTTGCAGCTTTTTTACAGGTAGATCTCCATTTTGGCAATAGTTTTCAATAGCTAGAACCATCTCCTCAGGATGTGCTTGGTCATAAAGAAACTGACCTTGCTCACCATGGGCTACACTTTCAAAAGCAAATACTGGTTTTCCTGCTTGTCGGAAACGACCAACGATCCCATCAACTTCGGATTCAGCATTGATATCCAGTAAGAAGTCGCAGCCTTCAACCAAGCTATCAATCAAAGGTGGTTGTCCTGCAATATCTGATAAGACAGAGACATTTGGGTAGGCCAGTAAAGCTGTAATACTATCCGCCACCATAACGGGAGCTGCTACATAAAACTTGACATCTGGTAAATTTTCAATCAAGTAGCCCATATTTCTCAAGTCACTTGAGAAGGTATAGACTAGGACTGAATGTTGAACACCTGTATACTGGCTCACCTGATATTTTGTCAGACAAGGCGTCACCTGACTCATGTCCGACCAATCTTGGGCGTTATAATACCACCAAACATCTCGATAGATGGAACGTTCATACAGTCCCCACGGTTTTCTCTCGGTCAGATAATGAATAATCGGTGGATAAGTCCCAGGCTCTGGTCGATAATCCGAGAAATGTGTGTGCAAGGTAATACAGTTATATTTAAAATCCAAAGCCAACCAACGATCTTTAAATAAGAGATTCAAGATACTTTGATCATCCTGAGCAACCTTATCATGTAACTCATTAGTCATTTCAATCAGTTGTTTACGAACTTCTTCTTGTTTCCAAAGACGATTATTGATTAGCAAGACACCTGCGTTAAAACCATGCTCATTAAAATATACTTGAGCCCCTAGATCCTTGACTGCCGCCAATGGATAGTCTCCTAATTCGACATCAAATAGAGGACTTAAGTCTCTTGTGACAACCAAGTCACAGTCTAGATATAAAACTTTATCTTCCTCAACAAAATCTGAGATAAAATAACGCAAAAATGTTGCATAGTGAATGTTGGTCTTATATTGGCTAATATGAGAACTATTGACACGGGCATTGACGATTTCACAGTCTAACTTGATCAACTTACGATTGAGATTATAAAACCATTCTGTCGGAAAGTCGCTGTTAATCAGATAAAAACGAAGTCCTCGATTATGACAGCAGATGGATTTGATTGTCGTTAATACCTTATCTGCATATTGGTAGTTGGCTCCGAGTACAATTGCCTTCATGTCCATTTTATCTTTCTTTAATCCTTTAATTGCTTCTATCATTGGCTGTGGTGACTGAGAGGAAACAACTATTTGTTCCAATTGATTTTTGTTGGTCACATCAAAAGTCAATACTGGTCTACCTGCACTGGTATAGCGATTGACGATAAAGTCCATCGAACTTCCCTTATGAATATCCAGATAGGCGTCTGACTTCTCAATCATTTCATCAATCACTGCCCCAACCATGCTAGGATACAAGTAAACATTTGGATATTTGTCCAAAGCCATTAGAATTGGACCCATATCTGTATAGGCTCCGATATGGAACCCAACATCAGGCAGAGCTTGGGCTAGTTCATCAATATACAGAAAATCCTGCGAATCTGTGAATGTAAATAAATTGATCGTATGAAGGTCATAAACTCTCTTGATGGTAAAACGTCCTGCATAGTGGTCAGCAATCTGTTCATAACTAACATCTCGAAAAGCCCACCATAAGTCCCGATAACGATAGCCCATCAGAGTAGACCATGGCTTCCGATAGGTCGTATAATGGATAACCAAAGGTTCTTTATCCAATTCAAAATGTGAATCCCAGTGGCTATAGAATGCAATGACATCATGACCAACTTGAAGGTTAAAATGCTTATCCAACTCTAGCCAATGATTTTCAAACATCAAATTTAATATAGTCTGATCACCATTAAATCTATCATTGGTTGAAAAATCAGGTGAAGATACGTAATCAATTGTCTTATTTATTAATTTAGTAGTGATATCATATTGTCTCCATTTAGAATTATCAATCAATAACATTCCTGCGTTGAAACCAACACCATCTACATCTCGAACAGCCGCAAGATACTTATCACCCAAATCAATATTAAAGAGTAAATCAAGACTACCATTAATAATCAAATCACTATCCAGATAGAGTACTCTCTCCTCTTCAATATAATGAGGAATGAAATAGCGAGCATACGTAATCGCTGAAATATGTTCCTGGGTTTTCCACTCAGAATCAATCTCTTCATCTATACGAATGTCTTCTACAACACTTCCCAATTTCTCCACTTGTACCTTGAGATCATCGAACCAGTCACTAGGAATATTTTGATGGAGAATATAAATTTTAACATTTTGATTGTAATATAGAATAGATTTTATTGTTGTAAGTATCGGGATAAGGTAATTCTTATCTCCCGCCAGAACAACTGCCTTTCTTTCTTCCAAAATATCAAACCCCATTATCTAATCTCCATTTTCATCATTCGCTAGTTGATGACGAATGCTATTAATCATACTCTCTTTATCCTCTAAACTAAAAACTCGGACGTTTTTATCTCTTCTATGGACAACTGTTTCAAAAGAAAATACCGGTTTTCCTATCTCTAAAGCACGACCTACAATATTATCAACCTCTCCCCAATGATTGATATCTAAGTAAATATCTGCTCTATTTAATAAATCTTCGAGAATATCATCATGATGCACATTAGTATAAATATTCACGTTCTCGTAATGATTAAAGCTTTCTAGATAGTCTGAGACATTTGTTTTAGCAGCTATATGAAATGCAACTTCAGGAAGTTCTTGTACAAGATAGTCTAAATGTTCTAAAGTATCTGATGCTGTTAAAGTAAAGGCGTGAAACTGATGCTGTTGTCTAGGAGTGATTTTTAAATCCTCTTGAGCAGTGACAACAGAATTAGCTGGGATATCTTTATAAATTAAAGCATTTGCCCCAATGATAACATTATCTCCAATGGTAACACCTTTTAAAATAACAACGTTAGTTCCAATCCAACAATTTTTCCCTATAGTTATCTTATCAGCTTTAAACTGAATTTTTTCAATATGGTAATTAGAGTATTTATGGTTGTGGTCAAAAATTCTCACACCATCACCAAACATAGTATCCTTACCAATTTCAATCTCCTTGCCACAACGAATCGTACAATGATCGTTAAAGAAAACTCTATTTCCTAGTGTCAACTTAGCATTATTAGACACTTCTAGACTTACAAATGAGCGAAATGTAACATCTGTTCCTAGTTCAATGCTACTAGTAGGAGAAATTTCTATATGATGAAAATCTCCTAATAACTTTACAGAATCTTTAAAATCCATGTTCACCTTCCACTTCTCTTAATTTATTGATCATTTCTTGAACTTGTTCTACTTTATAGGTTATCTGTCCAACCTCACAATATTTTGTGTTTTCAAAAGTAAGAATAGGCTTCTCTAATTTTGCAAACTTCTCCAGTATTTCTACATTTTTTTCACCATGATTAATATCTAAAAGAACTTGACTTATCTCAAATAATTCTTGCTCAAGCTCTGATAAATAATTAAATTCAGACAAAATAGTCACATTGTGATTAACAATGCTCTTAGTCAATTGTTCACTAACTTTGACGCTAGCTACAATTATAAATTGAATTTCCGGTAAAGCTTGAACTAGAGACTCTAATTGCTCAATACGATCCGAAAAAGTATAAATTAAACAAGTAACAGGTAGTTTTTGAGGATAGATATGAGCCTTTTTAAGCGTATGTAAATGATAGTTTTGTCCTAATTCTGTCCATTCAAGATTATGATAATACCACCAAACATTGCGATAAGCTTGAATCCCCAAATTATCCCACGGTTTTCTATTCGAAAGATAACGAATAACACCGGGATAGTCTTGAGATTTTGGTAGTTTATAATCTGTAAACTGCTTATGATCCACAATATAATTATTATCAAAATCTAACTCTAGCCACCTATTTTCAAAGAGCTTATTCAAAACAAGTTGGTCCACCTGATCCGCCTTGTCATGCCATTCATTCGTTAAATCAATCAATCGTTGGGTCATTTGTTCTTGTTTCCATACACGATTGTTGATTAGCAATACACCTATATTAAAAATTTCTTGATCATAATACACTTTCTGGCCATAATCACGAACTGCAGCTAATAGATAATCTTGTAGATCTGTATCAAATAAGTCATCTAGATTTTTTGTAACAAGCACGTCGCAATCCAAATAAAGTGCCTTATCTTCTTCTACAAAATCAGATATAAAATAGAGAAAAGAGGCTGTATAACTAATATCTGTTTTATGATGCGCTAGTTGATCAGATGTTACGCGACAATTGACAATTTCCGAATCAAAGTCCCCTAATCGACTATTCAATTGTATAAACCATTCTTTTGGAAAATCCTCATTGATAATATAAAAACGAACCGAGCGATTGTGGTAGCAAATAGATTTCATAGTTGTCACAACCTGATCGAGATTCGAAAAATCAGCTGCCAGTACGACGGCTTTTTGTCTTCTTTACTCTGAGGAAGAAGTCTA
This sequence comes from Streptococcus sp. KHUD_015, assembly GCF_051106265.1. Lineage (GTDB taxonomy): Bacteria > Bacillota > Bacilli > Lactobacillales > Streptococcaceae > Streptococcus. The sequence continues at coordinate 444,841 of NZ_CP193665.1, read as the reverse complement.
TCCAATAACATCTTTTTCTCTTTTATGTAGTTTAATTCGTGAGAATTAGCTAAACCTCTATTGTAAGCTTCAGAACTGATATAATCCAAACTCATTTTGTATGCTCGCCTATGCTCCGAAAGTGGATATCCTAACGTTGCCAATAAAGATAATCTCTCTTCAATTATATAAATAGCATCTCTAATCCATTCATCAGTCCAAGTATTAGATAAGCTTCCCTCACGCACTCTATAAATATAGGCTGATTTATTAACATATACAACTTTTTTCGAATCTAATAAAACCTTCAAATTAAATAATGCGTCTTCTCCGATTCTATCAATTGGAAAACAAAAATTATCTATGATTTCTTTTTTATAAATTTTCCCCCAAGGGACAATTAAAGCAGACTTCAACAATTCTTTAGAGTCGTATAAACAAGGTATTATAGACTTATTATCATATACTTTTTCATAATAGTCAGTAGAGATGTGGAAATAAAAAACTGAATTAGACTCATTAAAACTAGTATAATTTCCAACTACAATATCTGCTTGATATTCTATCACTTTCTCATATAAAAACTTAATATAGTTTGGTTCTACCCAATCATCGGAATCAACAAAGGTAACATACGTTCCTGTCATTCGATCCAGACCAGCATTTCGCGTATCAGATACACCACCGTTTTCTTTTTCTATATAGATGATACGATCATCCTGTTTTTCATATTCCTGACAGATTTGTCCCGAGTTGTCTGTAGAACCATCATTTATAATGATAATTTCCAAGTTTTGATATGTTTGTTCCAAAATACTATCTAAACATTTCTGTAAGTATTTTTCAGCATTATAAACTGGAACAATGACACTAATTAATTCCTTCTCCATACCAACCCACTCCTACTTTTTTTTCGAATTGCTTTTTCCATTTCTTTGGTAAAGATAATGAAAAATGCAACTCCTTTTACCTAATTCCATACTGAAGACTATAGAAGTCATTTTATACAACTGCAAACCTAGACTAACTGCTATCCTTTTCCATATCAAATTAAAGAAGTAGTTATGGAACTTCTTTATGATGATAATCTCTAACTAATTGAAACAAATTTCTATCATAAATTCTTTATTTCTTGATTATCACTTTATATCACTTTTTAACCATAAACATTATTGCTATTGCTTTATTTCAACTAACATTTAACAACCTAATTCCCCTATAATTCTTTATGTGATAGAAATTCAGGTATCTTTACTTAATACATCCATTTTTAGATACAAAAATCTACTATATATTATACCATTTTTATGCACTTTCATAAAGTAAGATAAAGCTCATAACCTTATTTTTTTCTAGCTCTAAACGATAACTATGGAATTTCAATTGTTTTATACTCAATTAAAATCATAGTGCACTTTTTGTCAACGGATTACTTAAAGGCTGGAGATTAACCAACCAATCAATGAATCTTACTCTATTCTAGGAAAACAAGGAAAGAGTTTCTAACAAAACTATGATATATGTGTTTTGAGGTGGGAATTTTTGCTATTTTTGATTTTAAACGAGTCTTACGAATCAACAAAACTCCGACCAGCTAATACTCGCTTCCTATAGACAAAAACCTCCAAGAATTTTACAATCCTTGGAGGTTTTCTTATAGCTTACCTAGTCTTTTAGCAACTTTATAAAACAAGGCTTACTCTTCATCATCGCGCTTACGACGTTTAGCTACTAATCCCAATCCCATTAGTCCTGCTACAGCTCCTAGGAGCAGATTTGTAGGCGAAGTTGCTGTTCCAGTATTTGGAAGTTGCTTACGAGTCTTAGTTGTGCTAGTTTGAGGTGCTTGACTAGTTGAAGTTGAATGAGCCATCGATGTGCTTGCACTTGTTGATGCTGACTCAGATGCTGACTCAGATACTGATGTCGATGCACTTGTTGACGCTGAGGTCGATGCACTTGTTGACGCTGACTCAGATGCTGACTCAGATGCTGATGTCGATGCACTTGTTGACGCTGAGGTCGATGCACTTGTTGACGCTGAGGTTGACGCGCTTGTGCTTGCTGACTCAGATGCTGATGTCGATGCACTTGTGCTTGCTGACTCAGATGCTGATGTTGATGCGCTTGTGCTTGCTGACTCAGATGCTGATGTTGATGCGCTTGTGCTTGCTGATTCAGATGCTGATGTCGATGCACTTGTTGATGCTGACTCAGAAGCGCTTGTTGACGCTGATTCTGAAGCTGATGTGCTTGCTGATTCTGAAGCACTTGTTGATGCTGACTCAGATGCTGATGTGCTTGCTGATTCAGATGCACTTGTTGATGCTGATTCAGAAGCCGATGTGCTTGCTGACTCAGATGCACTTGTTGATGCCGATTCAGATGCTGATGTGCTTGCTGATTCAGAAGCTGATGTACTTGCTGATTCTGACGCACTTGTTGATGCTGACTCAGATGCGCTTGTACTTGCTGATTCTGACGCACTTGTTGATGCCGATTCAGATGCTGATGTGCTTGCTGATTCTGACGCACTTGTTGATGCCGATTCAGATGCTGATGTGCTTGCTGATTCAGAAGCTGATGTACTTGCTGATTCTGACGCACTTGTTGATGCTGATTCAGAAGCCGATGTGCTTGCTGACTCAGATGCACTTGTTGACGCTGACTCAGATGCACTTGTTGACGCTGACTCAGATGCACTTGTTGATGCTGACTCAGATGCGCTTGTTGACGCTGATTCTGACGCACTTGTTGATGCTGACTCAGATGCGCTTGTTGACGCTGATTCTGACGCACTTGTTGATGCTGACTCAGATGCGCTTGTTGACGCTGATTCTGAAGCTGATGTGCTTGCTGATTCTGAAGCACTTGTTGATGCTGACTCAGATGCTGATGTGCTTGCTGATTCAGATGCACTTGTTGATGCTGATTCAGATGCTGATGTGCTTGCACTTGTGCTTGCTGACTCAGATGCTGATGTGCTTGCTGACTCTGACGCACTTGTTGACGCTGATTCAGATGCTGAGGTCGATGCACTTGTTGATGCTGATTCAGATGCTGAGGTCGATGCACTTGTGCTTGCTGACTCAGATGCTGATGTGCTTGCTGACTCTGACGCACTTGTTGACGCTGACTCAGATGCGCTTGTGCTTGCTGACTCAGATGCTGAGGTCGATGCACTTGTGCTTGCTGATTCAGACGCTGATGTCGATGCACTTGTTGACGCTGATTCAGATGCTGATTCAGATGCTGAGGTTGATGCACTTGTGCTTGCTGATTCAGACGCTGATGTCGATGCACTTGTTGATGCTGATGTTGATGCGCTTGTGCTTGCTGATTCAGACGCTGATGTGCTTGCACTTGTGCTTGCACTTGTGCTTGCTGATTCAGATGCTGATGTCGATGCACTTGTTGACGCTGATTCAGATGCTGATGTCGACGCGCTTGTTGACGCTGATTCAGATGCTGAGGTCGATGCACTTGTTGATGCTGATTCAGACGCTGATGTCGATGCACTTGTTGATGCTGATGTTGATGCGCTTGTGCTTGCTGATTCAGACGCTGATGTGCTTGCTGACTCAGAGGCCGATGTGCTTGCACTTGTGCTTGCTGACTCAGATGCTGATGTTGATGCACTTGTTGACGCTGATTCAGATGCTGAGGTCGATGCACTTGTGCTTGCTGACTCAGATGCTGAGGTCGATGCACTTGTGCTTGCTGACTCAGATGCTGATGTGCTTGCACTTGTGCTTGCTGATTCTGATGCTGATGTTGATGCACTTGTGCTTGCTGACTCAGATGCTGATGTTGATGCGCTTGTGCTTGCTGACTCAGATGCTGAGGTGCTTGCACTTGTTGACGCTGATTCAGATGCTGAGGTCGATGCACTTGTGCTTGCTGACTCAGATGCTGATGTTGATGCGCTTGTGCTTGCTGACTCTGACGCACTTGTTGACGCTGACTCAGATGCGCTTGTGCTTGCTGACTCAGAGGCCGATGTGCTTGCTGATGTCGATGCACTTGTTGACGCTGATGTCGACGCGCTTGTTGACGCTGATTCAGATGCTGATGTCGATGCACTTGTTGACGCTGATTCAGATGCTGATGTCGATGCACTTGTGCTTGCTGACTCAGATGCTGAGGTCGATGCACTTGTGCTTGCACTTGTGCTTGCTGACTCAGATGCTGAGGTCGATGCACTTGTTGATGCTGATTCAGACGCTGATGTCGACGCGCTTGTTGACGCTGATTCAGATGCTGATGTGCTTGCACTTGTTGACGCTGATTCAGACGCTGAGGTCGATGCACTTGTTGATGCTGATGTGCTTGCACTTGTGCTTGCTGATTCTGATGCTGATGTTGATGCACTTGTGCTTGCTGATTCAGACGCTGAGGTCGATGCGCTTGTGCTTGCTGACTCAGATGCTGAGGTGCTTGCACTTGTTGACGCTGATTCAGATGCTGAGGTGCTTGCACTTGTTGACGCTGATTCAGATGCTGATGTCGATGCACTTGTGCTTGCTGACTCAGATGCTGAGGTCGATGCACTTGTGCTTGCACTTGTGCTTGCTGACTCAGATGCTGATGTTGATGCGCTTGTGCTTGCTGACTCTGACGCACTTGTTGACGCTGATTCAGATGCTGAGGTCGATGCACTTGTTGATGCTGATTCAGACGCTGAGGTCGATGCACTTGTTGATGCTGATGTTGATGCGCTTGTGCTTGCTGATTCAGACGCTGATGTGCTTGCACTTGTGCTTGCTGATTCTGATGCTGATGTTGATGCACTTGTGCTTGCTGATTCAGACGCTGAGGTCGATGCGCTTGTGCTTGCTGACTCAGATGCTGAGGTGCTTGCACTTGTTGACGCTGATTCAGATGCTGATGTGCTTGCACTTGTTGACGCTGATTCAGATGCTGATGTCGATGCACTTGTGCTTGCTGACTCAGATGCTGAGGTCGATGCACTTGTGCTTGCTGACTCAGATGCTGATGTGCTTGCTGACTCTGACGCACTTGTTGACGCTGACTCAGATGCGCTTGTGCTTGCTGACTCAGATGCTGAGGTCGATGCACTTGTGCTTGCTGATTCAGACGCTGATGTCGATGCACTTGTTGACGCTGATTCAGATGCTGATTCAGATGCTGAGGTTGATGCACTTGTGCTTGCTGATTCAGACGCTGATGTCGATGCACTTGTTGATGCTGATGTTGATGCGCTTGTGCTTGCTGATTCAGACGCTGATGTGCTTGCACTTGTGCTTGCTGATTCTGATGCTGATGTTGATGCTGATGTTGATGCACTTGTGCTTGCTGATTCAGACGCTGAGGTCGATGCACTTGTGCTTGCACTTGTGCTTGCACTTGTGCTTGCTGATTCAGATGCTGATGTCGATGCACTTGTTGACGCTGATTCAGATGCTGATGTCGACGCGCTTGTTGACGCTGATTCAGATGCTGAGGTCGATGCACTTGTTGATGCTGATTCAGACGCTGATGTCGATGCACTTGTTGATGCTGATGTTGATGCGCTTGTGCTTGCTGATTCAGACGCTGATGTGCTTGCTGACTCAGAGGCCGATGTGCTTGCACTTGTGCTTGCTGACTCAGATGCTGATGTTGATGCACTTGTTGACGCTGATTCAGATGCTGAGGTCGATGCACTTGTGCTTGCTGACTCAGATGCTGAGGTCGATGCACTTGTGCTTGCTGACTCAGATGCTGATGTGCTTGCACTTGTGCTTGCTGATTCTGATGCTGATGTTGATGCACTTGTGCTTGCTGACTCAGATGCTGATGTTGATGCGCTTGTGCTTGCTGACTCAGATGCTGAGGTGCTTGCACTTGTTGACGCTGATTCAGATGCTGAGGTCGATGCACTTGTGCTTGCTGACTCAGATGCTGATGTTGATGCGCTTGTGCTTGCTGACTCTGACGCACTTGTTGACGCTGACTCAGATGCGCTTGTGCTTGCTGACTCAGAGGCCGATGTGCTTGCTGATGTCGATGCACTTGTTGACGCTGATGTCGACGCGCTTGTTGACGCTGATTCAGATGCTGATGTCGATGCACTTGTTGACGCTGATTCAGATGCTGATGTCGATGCACTTGTGCTTGCTGACTCAGATGCTGAGGTCGATGCACTTGTGCTTGCACTTGTGCTTGCTGACTCAGATGCTGAGGTCGATGCACTTGTTGATGCTGATTCAGACGCTGATGTCGACGCGCTTGTTGACGCTGATTCAGATGCTGATGTGCTTGCACTTGTTGACGCTGATTCAGACGCTGAGGTCGATGCACTTGTTGATGCTGATGTGCTTGCACTTGTGCTTGCTGATTCTGATGCTGATGTTGATGCACTTGTGCTTGCTGATTCAGACGCTGAGGTCGATGCGCTTGTGCTTGCTGACTCAGATGCTGAGGTGCTTGCACTTGTTGACGCTGATTCAGATGCTGAGGTGCTTGCACTTGTTGACGCTGATTCAGATGCTGATGTCGATGCACTTGTGCTTGCTGACTCAGATGCTGAGGTCGATGCACTTGTGCTTGCACTTGTGCTTGCTGACTCAGATGCTGATGTTGATGCGCTTGTGCTTGCTGACTCTGACGCACTTGTTGACGCTGATTCAGATGCTGAGGTCGATGCACTTGTTGATGCTGATTCAGACGCTGAGGTCGATGCACTTGTTGATGCTGATGTTGATGCGCTTGTGCTTGCTGATTCAGACGCTGATGTGCTTGCACTTGTGCTTGCTGATTCTGATGCTGATGTTGATGCACTTGTGCTTGCTGATTCAGACGCTGAGGTCGATGCGCTTGTGCTTGCTGACTCAGATGCTGAGGTCGATGCACTTGTTGACGCTGATTCAGATGCTGATGTGCTTGCACTTGTTGACGCTGATTCAGATGCTGAGGTCGATGCACTTGTGCTTGCTGACTCAGATGCTGAGGTCGATGCACTTGTGCTTGCACTTGTGCTTGCTGACTCAGATGCTGATGTCGATGCACTTGTTGATGCTGATTCAGACGCTGATGTCGACGCGCTTGTTGACGCTGATTCAGATGCTGAGGTCGATGCACTTGTTGATGCTGATTCAGACGCTGAGGTCGATGCGCTTGTGCTTGCTGACTCAGACGCTGATGTCGATGCGCTTGTGCTTGCTGACTCAGATGCTGAGGTCGATGCACTTGTTGACGCTGATTCAGATGCTGATGTCGATGCACTTGTGCTTGCTGACTCAGATGCTGAGGTTGATGCACTTGTGCTTGCTGACTCAGATGCTGAGGTCGATGCACTTGTGCTTGCTGACTCAGATGCTGAGGTCGATGCACTTGTGCTTGCGCTTGTGCTTGCTGATTCAGACGCTGATGTGCTTGCACTTGTGCTTGCTGATTCTGATGCTGATGTTGATGCACTTGCGCTTGCTGATTCAGACGCTGATGTCGATGCGCTTGTGCTTGCTGACTCAGATGCTGAGGTGCTTGCACTTGTTGACGCTGATTCAGATGCTGATGTGCTTGCACTTGTTGACGCTGATTCAGATGCTGAGGTCGATGCACTTGTGCTTGCTGACTCAGATGCTGAGGTCGATGCACTTGTGCTTGCTGACTCAGATGCTGATGTGCTTGCACTTGTTGACGCTGATTCAGATGCTGAGGTCGATGCACTTGTGCTTGCTGACTCAGATGCTGATGTTGATGCGCTTGTGCTTGCTGACTCAGAGGCCGATGTGCTTGCTGATGTCGATGCGCTTGTTGATGCTGACTCAGATGCTGATGTTCTTGCTGACTCTGACGCACTTGTTGACGCTGACTCAGATGCTGATGTTGATGCGCTTGTGCTTGCTGATTCAGATGCTGATGTCGATGCACTTGTTGACGCTGACTCAGATGCTGATGTTGATGCGCTTGTGCTTGCTGACTCAGATGCTGATGTCGATGCACTTGTTGATGCTGATTCAGACGCTGATGTCGACGCGCTTGTTGACGCTGACTCTGACGCTGATGTCGATGCACTTGTTGACGCTGACTCTGACGCTGAGGTTGACGCGCTTGTGCTTGCTGACTCAGATGCTGATGTCGATGCACTTGTGCTTGCTGATTCAGATGCTGATGTTGACGCACTTGTTGATGCTGACGTACTTGCACTTGTTGATGCCGATGTGCTTGCTGACGTGCTTGCACTTGTTGATGCGGATGTACTTGCTGACGTGCTTGCACTTGTTGATGCTGACGTACTTGCTGACGTACTTGCACTTGTTGATGCTGATGTACTTGCTGATGTGCTTGCACTTGTTGATGCCGACGTGCTAGCTGATGTACTTGCTGATGTGCTTGCACTTGTTGATGCTGACGTACTTGCTGATGTACTTGCACTCGTTGAAGCTGACGTGCTTGCTGACGTGCTTGCGCTTGTCGAGGCGGACGTACTTGCTGACGTGCTTGCACTGGTTGAGGCCGATGTACTTGCTGACGTACTTGCACTTGTTGAGGCGGACGTGCTAGCCGATGTGCTTGCGCTTGTTGAGGCCGATGTACTTGCTGAAGTGCTTGCACTTGTTGATGCGGATGTACTTGCTGATGTGCTTGCACTTGTTGATGCCGACGTGCTAGCTGATGTACTTGCTGATGTGCTTGCACTTGTTGATGCTGACGTACTTGCTGACGTGCTTGCACTTGTTGATGCTGACGTACTTGCTGACGTGCTTGCGCTTGTTGATGCTGAGGCAGAGGCAGATTGAGACGCTTCAGAATCCGATACTGGTGGTTTCACTGTATTTTGTGTACCATCTTTATAAGTAATCGTTACAGTCCCATCATCTGATATTCTATATCCTTCATCTCCATCTTTGATACGGTTTGCATCTTTTGGATTTGCTGCTTTCACCGCCTCAAGAATCTTTTGTTTATCTTCTGGAGACAGGGTTTTTGTATTGCTTACTTGAACCGTTGCTGGCACCTGAGCTGGGAATTTCTTATTCAGTTTCCCTTGAGCTACTACTGTCTGAGTACGTGCTTCGTTATTAGATAAATCGACTGCTTTAACACCACGACTCCATTTGTTACCATCAGCATATTGCTTGTTTGCATCATAGGTTGCTGTGTACTCTAGAGTAGCAGGATTTGTTGTTGAAGCTTCTGTTGGAGTATCTTTAAATCCAGGGGCAGGATCGTTTGATGAATATCCATCTTGGAAAATTCTACTGATATCTGAAGTTCCATCATGCAATTTCAGAGTTTTAATCTTACCACTATTATCCTTGCCGCTTATGACGATTTTAACTTCATCACCTGCAAAGACCTCGTAGCCTCTTGTACCTGGACGAACATTATCTTTAATTGTTTGCTTTTCCCACTGACCTGTCTTATCATTCTTGATATAAAGATCAAAGGTTGGTTCTGGTCTTTCAGTTTCATTAGTAATAGTCCCAGACCCTGGCTCTGAAGTTAACACTTCAGTTGTATTTGGACCTGCTGGTACACTTTGAATTGCAGTCACATTACCTGAAGGAAGTAGACCATTATTTGCGGTGTAAGCCGTTCTCAAATCTTCTGCAGTAAAGGTCACGCTGGTAGCGTTATTTCCTGCTTTTTTCGGCGTAATTGTTTGACCTGCAACTGTCAAGGTTACGGTTGCTCCTGGAAGAACATTATTTACCGTGATGGTTTGATTTGGCAAACCTCCACGTCCACTTAAGTCTTCAATAACCGGTGGGTTAACTTCCATTACCAAATCTGAGATTGGTTTTGTACGAGATTGACCATCTTTATAGGTAATCTTAACATTATTATTCCCTTCGATGGTAACATTCTGGATACGATCTTTTTCTTTTTCTGTAGCTGTATTATGGGCATTCTTAACAGCTTCTATAATGCTTGTTTTTTCCGTATCTGTCAAGGAAGAAAGACTTGTAACCTTAATCTTCTTATCTGGATTCAAGTTAGCATTTCTTACTGCTAGACTACCTTGTCTTATTCGGAAGGTAGACCCATTTGAACGGTTACCTGACTCATCTTCTGCGGAAATTGATCGCGTAGCAGCATTTCCTGTACTATACTGCAACTCATCTTTGACTTTTCCTGTAACTTCCAATTTAGCTGGTTTTGCTGGAGTTGCTTCTGTCAAAGAAGAAATGTTTGTCGCATTCGCCTCTCCAAATGAAGGGTCCAAGACATTTGGAACTATTGTTGCACTTGTTTCACCTGAATGAACGTTAGTTCTCTTAATAAATTTACTATTATCTGTGAAGGTTGTAGTGAAACGAATTTCATCACCTGCATAGAAGGTATGTTCTGGTTTATTTCCTACGCTGGTTTTTGAAACTTCTTTCCACAGACCAGTTACACGATCCTTCACTTCTACAACTGTATCTGTAGCTACTGGTTTTTCAGTTTCACCAGTGATGTTCTTAGTCGTTGTTCCTGATTCCAAAGTTTCATTTGAATTCGTTACAGGATTAGTAAACGCCTTACTTTGTTTAACTGTTACGTTTCCTGTTGGAAGCAATCCATTACTATCTGCGACTTCGGCTGGAGTGAAAGTCAAGCTCGTTACATTAGCACCAGCAGTCTTAGTAAGAGTCTTACCACCAATTGTCAAGGTTACCGTCGCGCCTGGAACAACATCTGTAACGGTGATTCCTTTATTTGGCAAACCACCTGTATTTGTCACTTGAACAGCTGAAATTTGTGGTGGGTTCGGTCTGACTTTGATGGTTACAGGAACATTTGTAGCATTCCTTGATTGAGTTGTTGAACCTTGCGGTAAAGTAACTCTGACTTCCTTTTTAAAGATACCTGAAGTTGCAACATCTGGTCTGGACACCCATTCATAAGTTGTGCCAGTTGGAATTGCTACACTAGAGTCAGAATTTTTAAGTGCACTGCTCGGATTGGAAATAATACCATTGAGCGGAGTTGTATCCCCAACTTTTGTAGTATACTCTTGATTAGCTACTGGATCAACGACTGTATAATTAAACTTCACTGTACTTGTTAACGCAGGATTTGAAGTTGTTACATCACCAAGTCGCCCTTTTGGATAGGTAGCTCTCACTGTATAAGTTGTACGGTGAGACACAGGGTTAGCACCTGTTGTATGCCAGACATCGCTAAATCTAGGTGAGCCATCCTGTCTACTTACTTGCGCACTTGCATTGTTATTCAGTTGATACTCATACGAAAATGTCGCTCCTGAAGGAAGGGAATCGTTATTGAGATAAAGATATGAATCTCCACCAATATTATTGGCATAGCTTCCTCCAACAGTTACATCTTTACCTGGAACTGCTTTAAAGGCATAAAATTGACCAGTAACTCCATTATTGGTTTTGGTCTCAATCTTTTGGTAAACTGTGTAATTGTATGTTAAATCCGTAGTAGTTTTATCTGGGTGAGTTACCGTTAAAATTGCAGTCCGACTACCTACTGTCATCGTAGGAGCTTGTCCGTTTTTCCAAGCAAATGAGGTCCCTTGAGGTAGGCTAGAAGCTCCACCGACTGGGCTTACAAGACTACTTAGTGTTATATCAGACACAGACTCACTACTTACCGCGTAGAATGTATCAGTCACCTTTTCAACACCGTATTTCAGATTTGAATTGACTGTATCCTGGGTACCATCTCGATAAGTAATGGTGATTACACCAGTATCAGACACTGTAATTTCATGATTACCTTCAGAACCTTTCACGTAGTCTGTACTTGAAAGAATTCTTGCATTGGCTGTTTTAAAGTTAGCCAAAACTTGATTTTTTTCTTCTTGACTTAGATGTTCTTTGTCATTAACTGTGACTGTCGCACCACTCACAGGCTCGTTACGTTCATTAAAGCCTCTGATATTAAGAGCCATCTCTGCCGTAGCTTTTTGACCGTCGGTATCTGTTACAACATATTGAATAATGTGTGCACCAGGTTTATACGGTTCCCAAGCCCCGTCTGCACGACCAGGTTTTCCTTTTCCGTTGTTTCGACCAATAGTACCTTCTATCGTTACCGTATAAGAAGTTGGATAACTGGCAAGCTTACCATTTTGATACACACCAAAATCACCAAATTGTCCTCGTGGATTCACTGGATAATTAGGAGCACTCAAACCTGTGATAATTGTATTCTTAGGTCCTGGATCTAATCTTACCAAGCCCCTATCATCACTCATTGACATGTGGATTGTGGAGATAGAGTCGTCATTAAAATAGGTAACAGCCTCAGGCAAACTAATCGAAGGTAGCTGAGATGCCGCACGGCTCTGACCTGCTGCACTTCTAGACTGACCTGACCTACCAGTTGAAACAGTTGAGGTCATTGAATCACTATAATTTCCAGAAGTATTCGCACTTGTAAACGGTTGACTGCTTGTAGCAACTTTTGCGTTCAAGCTTGCAGCTTTCGACTGCTTATTTACAGTAGCATGAACTTCAAGCGTTGCTTCTAGGTTTCTTTGTTTATCATGGCGGATATCATAAACATACTCATTTCTTGAACCACCACGTTTCTCCATCTCTTGTCCATTGAAGGTCACACGATTAATCGTCGTATTGGAATCTACATCCGCAATCAGCCCTACATGATGCAAGGCATTGTTAGCGTGCATATTGATACGCCAAACAACTTCGTTAGTATTTGGATTATAATTAGTAGACGCAATTGAAGCTTTTGTTCCATGACTAGAGAATGATGCTCTAGGAGAAGATCCTCTCTCTATCGCTTGTCCATTACGGCCATCACGTTGACCAGAGGTTGCACGTGAAACCGCATTAGCGATAGAGTTGCGAGCTGAAGTAGCTGTCTTGACAACTGTTCCTAGGTCAGCATTTGGATCCTTGAGAGCAGACTCAATCTCAGTTATAGCAGATTCTACCTTAAGGATGGCTGCACTTGTATCTGGAAGATCTGCCGCCTTAGCTAAATATTCACCCATTTCAGCTGAAATTTTAGCTAGTTTTTTACGATCTTCTTCATTTTTCTTTGTAGATACTTCTACCGATGACAAGGCACCAGCAGTCAATCCTGCCAAACTTGTTAATTCGGAAGTTTTCTCTATCAAACCTGTTGCTGACTTAGCAGAGTCCAAGACAGGTGCAGACAAATTAGAGTTTGGCAAACCTTGACTAACTACTTGATTTTCAGCTGAAGCAGATTCGGATTTTCCAGCAGTTTCAACACTAGCAGTGCTAGTCGCAACCGAACTACCCCCAGAATTGACCACCAACTGACTAGAACTTACAGAAGTACTTGCTGACACACTTGCTGAAACTGAAGCACTTGTCGACGCACTAACAGAAGCCGAAGTACTTTCTGACACACTTGCAGAAGTGCTAGCGCTCACTGATTGGCTAGCAGAAGTCGATTCTGAACTAGACACACTCTCGCTTTCTGAGTGTGACAAACTTGCCGATTCTTCTGGATTTGCTTTCGAAACAGATCCAAGAACGACTGAATCATTTGTAGCTAAAACATCCGATGACTCTAATGTCTTTTCAAGAGCAACCGCATCATTAGCATGAACAGTAGTTTGTGTTGCCACTGCTCCGCCTAGTACAGCTCCTGTAGCTGCGAGCCCCCTTATAATATCAAGGCCTGTAATTGTATTGTTTGTTTGGTTCTCAACCACTTCGGTCATAACTTGGGTAGTATCGACACTACCACGGAAAACCTTAAACAAACCAAATAAAGAAGTGGAAGCCCGTAGCCAATGCTTACCGGATTTCACCAACTTATAGCGGGTCACACGATCAGTTTCACGATATTGACCCTCTTGACGTCTGAAAAACATGCTATCTCCTTATCTAAACTTAGGTTAAGGGTATAATTCACCCTATTTTAAGTTATTCTTTGATATTATAAAAAAAATTGATTTAAAAATCAATAGAATTCAAAAAAAATAACACTATATAATAACGTTTTATGTTTAAAACAAATCTTTTTATAGACAGAGCAAACGCATATTTAATATATATATATATATATATATATATATTGCACTGTTTTTTGTATACTTCTAATTTATTTTACTTTAAATAAAAATATAAAATTTTCTATATTCAAACATTCTATTTCATTAATCAATCATACTATTGCCGAATCACAGCGCTAGCTAGAGTTCACTGTTAAATTTCAATACATATAATTTCACTAGGATATTACGTGAGTAGATTGGCAAGAAAACATGTGTACTATCAAGTTTTTTTATATCTAATACTCTTCGAAAATCTCTTCAAACCGCGTCAACATCGCCTTGCTGTAGATAGGGTTACTGACTTCGTCAGTTCTATCCACAACCTCAAAACAGTGTTTTGAGCAACCTGCGGCTAGTTTCCTAGTTTGCTCTTTGATTTTCATTGAGTTTAAATGATACATCCTATTCCAAACTTAATTTTTTGATTAGTCTCCTTAGTTACTGAAATTCTTATCTTATAAAAAGAACTTTGCTGAACTACCACTGAAAGTTGAGAAGAACATTATTTTACCAAGCTTTAGTAAGTAAGTAAGAAAGACAGCCACTCTAACTATCTAAAATTCCAATGAAAAAGCCCACGAACAATAACATTCATGGACTTATTCTAATAATGAGGATAGCTCAAATGACATATCACTTACCGATTGTTACACTAGGACACGGAGTTTGGCAAATCGATTCTATTTGTCAAACGTAGTTAGTAAGGCAGTTAGCTAAGCCACTCCCTACCCGTTACGACGGCAAAGTCCACGAATCGATACCATTCGTGGATTTTTCCTAGTGAAGCGTTTAGGTAAACCGCCATAGCGGTTACCGATTGTTAGATTACGACACTGAGTTTTACAAATCGATTCCATTTGTAAAACTCAGTTAGTGAGGCAGGCAGGTAGGAAACTTTCTACCAATCACGACGTAAAGTTTTACGAATCGATAATATTCGTAAAACTTTACTAGTGGAGCGCCTAGCCAAGTTCCATAGAAACTTGGCGTTAGTTACTTAGATTGTTACACAATCAAGTAACTTTGGCGATCTACATCTTCTCTTCCAACTCTACGTCTGGATACTTATCTGCAAACCAGCGGAGGGCAAAGTCATTTTCAAAGAGGAAGACTGGTTGGTCAAAGCGGTCTTTGGCCAAGATATTGCGGCTTGATGACATCCGTTCATCCAAGTCCTCAGGCTTGATCCAACGAACGGTCTTTTTACCCATTGGGCTCATGACCACTTCTGCATTGTACTCGCCTTCCATACGGTGTTTAAAGACTTCAAACTGGAGTTGACCAACAGCTCCCAGCATGTATTCACCTGTTTGGTAATTCTTATAAAGCTGAACAGCACCTTCTTGCACCAATTGCTCAATCCCCTTGTGGAAGGATTTCTGCTTCATGACATTCTTAGCAGAAACTTTCATGAAAATTTCAGGGGTAAAGGTTGGCAGTGGTTCAAATTCAAATTTGTTTTTCCCAACTGTCAAGGTATCCCCAACCTGATAAGTACCGGTATCGTAAACCCCGATAATATCACCTGCCACGGCATTGGTCACATTCTCACGACTTTCAGCCATAAACTGAGTGACATTCGACAGTTTAGCCCCCTTACCAGTACGAGGAAGGTTGACACTCATGCCACGCTCAAATTCACCTGATACGATACGGACAAAGGCGATACGGTCACGGTGACGAGGGTCCATGTTGGCTTGGATTTTAAAGACAAATCCTGAGAAATCCTTATCATGAGGATCCACAATTTCTCCGTCTGTTTTCTTGTGACCATGTGGTTCTGGAGCAAATTTGAGGAAAGTCTCAAGGAAGGTCTGCACACCAAAGTTTGTCAAAGCTGAACCGAAGAAGACAGGTGTCAATTCTCCAGCCAGAATAGCTTCCTCTGAAAACTCATTCCCAGCTTCATTTAAAAGCTCAATATCATCTTTAACTTGCTCGTAGAAAGGATTGCTACCAAAAAGCTTGTCCCCATCTTCTAGACTAGCAAAACGTTCATCCCCTTTGTAGAGCTCCAAGCGTTGGTTATAGAGGTCATATAAGCCTTCAAAGGCTTTCCCCATCCCGATTGGCCAGTTCATAGGGTAGCTAGCAATGCCCAAGACTTCTTCCAACTCTTGCAAGAGGTCTAGTGGCTCACGACCGTCACGGTCTAGCTTGTTCATAAAGGTAAAGACTGGAATGCCACGATGTTTCACAACCTCAAATAATTTCTTAGTCTGAGCCTCGATACCCTTAGCAGAGTCCACGACCATGACCGCAGCATCCACCGCCATCAAGGTACGATAGGTATCTTCTGAGAAGTCCTCGTGCCCTGGCGTGTCTAGGATATTCACGCGCTTGCCATCGTAGTCAAACTGCATAACAGATGAAGTAACGGAAATCCCACGTTGTTTCTCGATATCCATCCAGTCAGACTTGGCAAAAGTCCCTGTTTTCTTTCCTTTAACCGTACCAGCCTCACGAATCTCGCCCCCAAAGTAGAGCAGTTGTTCAGTGATGGTTGTTTTCCCCGCGTCCGGGTGAGAGATAATGGCAAAGGTACGACGTTTCTTAATTTCTTCTTGAATATTCATAAGTTCTCTTTCTTTGATTCTCTATTTTTCTTGTTTCAATAGCTAAGAATGATTTTTACATTGGATTTTACCATTCCTTTCAACACTCCATTATATCGGATTTTAGCATTTTTTTCAATTTCTATTTTATGTTAGACTATACTTGAATAAAAGCTATTCCTTGTAGTCAAATAGATCGAAAACCGTGACAATTCTAGCAAAAATGATATAATAAAACAAAAAGGAGATGTAATCATGTTCAAAGAATTTGGTGTAACCAATTTAGAAGTGACGAAAGATGATATTTACAAGAATCCAAGCAACCCTATTTTGCGTATGTATGATGACGATGAATTAATCGGAACCTTTAGTATTCTAACTGGAGAAGTATTGGAAAATTTGGACTTGGCAGACTATGATATTCGTTTTGCTCAAAAGCAAATTGAGTTAAATCGCGATAACTACCTTGAAACATGGAAGGACTACGTGGGATTACTACATGCCTAAATATTCTTTCTTAAAGTATGGTATTGAAATCCGTCCTAACGAACATAACCATAAAGGTCAAAAAGCGCATATTCACTTTTATATCCACGGAGAAGAAGTCGGCTCAATGTTTCTGAACGGTGAACTGAGAGATGGTAAAGCAAAAGCAAAAGACCTAAAAATGATAAGGCAATATGTCTTAGAAAATGCAGTTGAACTTCAGGCTTTATGGAATGAATACCAAAAGAGTGCATACTAAAATCAAAGAATCTTAGTTTGCTAATCAACAACAAACAAAAACTATCTAGCAATTTTAATGCCTACTATTCAACTATTGCCCCACTTAGGTACTAACCATCCTACTCCCCTTGCAATTTTTCAAATAAATGTTACAATAAATATAGAAAAAGGTGTTGCGACAACAACACCCCACAGATCCGTTTAAGACGGTGGCTGTAATTACATAACTAAAAAATAGCTCGTTAACTCGCCAAAGTTTGGACGGCTATTTTTTTGTCTCTTTTACCAATTCAAGGATGAACTTTAGGAGCGTGATAACAAAGTTACCAGCTACAAACATGAGTGTCAAAACCTCAAAAGGGGACAAATCTGGTTACTCCTTTCTACTAAGATTTTACAGGTTCTGCACATAAGCATCACCATCCTTTCGATTTCGTAACCACCGTCTTCACTTCTCTGTTAAACTATTGTACCATATATTTTCCCCTTTGAAATCCGCTTTTCAAATAAATCATCATCAAAACCCGTTCTCCATCCTATACCTGTCTTTTTTCATCTTTCCCTCCCTTATTTATAGGAAAATATGGTAAAATAGAACAGACTAAAAATCATCATTTCACGAAAGGATGCAAGATGAAAATTACGCAAGAAGAGGTAACACACGTTGCCAATCTTTCAAAATTAAGATTCTCTGAAGAAGAAACTGCTGCCTTTGCGACAACTTTGTCTAAAATTGTTGACATGGTTGAATTGCTGGGCGAAGTTGACACAACTGGTGTCGCACCTACTACGACCATGGCTGACCGTAAGACCGTACTCCGCCCTGATGTGGCTGAAGAAGGAACAGACCGTGATCGCTTGTTTAAAAACGTACCTGAAAAAGACAACTACTATATCAAGGTACCAGCTATCCTAGACGATGGAGGAGATGCCTAATGACTTTCAACAATAAAACCATTGAAGACTTGCACAATCTCCTTGTTTCTAAGGAAATTTCAGCAACTGAATTGACACAAGCTACGCTTGAAGATATCAAGTCTCGCGAGACAGCTATCAACGCTTTTGTTACCATCGCTGAAGACCAAGCTCTTGCTCAAGCCAAAGCCATTGATGAAGCTGGAATTGACGCTGATAATGTCCTTTCAGGAATTCCACTGGCTGTTAAGGATAATATCTCTACAGACGGTATTCTCACAACTGCAGCCTCAAAAATGCTCTACAACTATGAGCCAATCTTTGATGCGACTGCTGTTACCAATGCAAAAGCCAAGGGCATGATTGTCGTCGGAAAGACTAACATGGACGAATTTGCCATGGGTGGTTCAGGTGAAACTTCTTACTATGGTGCCACTAAAAATGCTTGGGACCAAAGCAAGGTTCCCGGTGGTTCATCAAGTGGTTCTGCCGCAGCCGTAGCCTCAGGTCAAGTCCGCTTGTCACTTGGTTCTGATACTGGTGGTTCTATCCGCCAACCTGCCGCCTTCAACGGGATTGTTGGTCTCAAACCAACCTACGGAACAATTTCACGTTTCGGTCTCATTGCCTTCGGTAGTTCGCTAGACCAGATTGGACCTTTTGCTCCTACTGTTAAGGAAAACGCCCTCTTACTCAACGCTATTGCTAGCGAAGATGCTAAAGATTCCACTTCTGCTCCTGTCCGCATTGCCGACTTTACTTCAAAAATCGGTCAAGACATCAAGGGCATGAAAATCGCTTTACCTAAAGAATATCTTGGCGAAGGGATTGACCCAGAGGTTAAGGAAACTATTCTTAATGCTGCTAAACACTTTGAAAAACTTGGTGCTATCGTCGAAGAAGTCAGCCTTCCTCACTCTAAATACGGTGTTGCCGTCTACTACATCATCGCTTCATCAGAGGCTTCATCAAACTTGCAACGCTTTGACGGTATCCGTTACGGCTACCGCGCAGAGGATGCGACCAATCTTGACGAAATCTATGTAAACAGCCGTAGCCAAGGTTTCGGTGAAGAAGTGAAACGTCGTATCATGTTAGGTACTTTCAGCCTTTCATCAGGTTACTACGATGCCTACTACAAGAAAGCTGGTCAGGTTCGTACACTCATCATTCAAGATTTCGAAAAAGTCTTCGCGGATTACGACTTGATTTTGGGTCCAACTGCTCCAAGTGTTGCTTATGACTTGGACTCACTCAACCACGACCCAGTTGCCATGTACTTGGCTGACCTCTTGACCATCCCAGTCAACTTAGCTGGTCTACCAGGAATTTCGATACCTGCTGGATTCTCTCAAGGTCTACCTGTCGGACTCCAATTGATTGGTCCTAAGTATTCTGAGGAAACCATTTACCAAGCTGCTGCTGCTTTTGAAGCAACAACAGACTACCATAAACAACAACCCGTGATTTTTGGAGGTGACAATTAATGAACTTTGAAACAGTCATTGGACTTGAAGTCCACGTAGAGCTCAACACCAATTCAAAAATCTTCTCACCTACTTCTGCCCACTTTGGAAATGAGCAAAATGCCAACACTAACGTGATTGACTGGTCTTTCCCAGGAGTTCTGCCAGTTCTCAATAAAGGTGTTGTTGATGCCGGTATCAAGGCTGCTCTTGCCCTCAATATGGACATCCACAAAAAGATGCACTTTGACCGCAAGAACTACTTCTATCCTGACAATCCTAAAGCCTACCAAATTTCTCAGTTTGATGAGCCAATCGGTTATAACGGCTGGATTGAAGTCGAGTTAGAAGACGGTACAACTAAGAAAATCGGTATCGAACGCGCTCACCTAGAAGAAGATGCTGGTAAAAACACCCACGGTACAGATGGCTACTCTTATGTTGACCTCAACCGTCAAGGGGTGCCCTTGATTGAGATTGTATCTGAAGCGGACATGCGCTCACCAGAAGAAGCCTACGCTTACCTAACAGCCCTCAAGGAAGTTATCCAGTATGCTGGTATTTCTGACGTTAAGATGGAAGAAGGTTCGATGCGTGTGGATGCCAACATCTCCCTTCGTCCTTACGGTCAAGAAAAATTCGGTACCAAGACTGAGTTGAAGAACCTCAACTCCTTCTCAAATGTTCGCAAGGGTCTTGAATACGAAGTGCAACGTCAGGCTGAAATCCTTCGCTCAGGTGGTCAAATCCGCCAAGAAACTCGCCGTTACGATGAAGCCAACAAGGCAACCATCCTCATGCGTGTCAAGGAAGGTGCTGCAGACTACCGCTACTTCCCAGAGCCAGACCTACCTCTCTTTGAAATTTCAGATGAGTGGATTGAGGAAATGCGTACTGAATTGCCCGAGTTTCCAAAAGAACGCCGTGCGCGCTACGTATCTGACCTTGGCTTGTCAGACTATGATGCTAGCCAGTTAACCGCGAACAAAGTCACTTCTGATTTCTTTGAGAAAGCTGTTGCTCTTGGTGGTGATGCCAAGCAAGTCTCTAACTGGCTCCAAGGTGAGGTTGCTCAGTTCTTGAACGCTGAAGGCAAGACACTGGAACAAATCGAATTGACACCAGAAAACTTGGTTGAAATGATTGCCATCATCGAAGACGGTACGATCTCTTCTAAGATTGCTAAGAAAGTCTTTGTCCACCTGGCGAAAAATGGCGGTGGAGCGCGTGAATACGTGGAAAAAGCAGGCATGGTCCAAATCTCAGATCCAGCTGTCTTGATTCCAATTATCCACCAAGTCTTTGCGGATAACGAAGCCGCAGTTGCCGACTTCAAGTCAGGCAAACGCAACGCAGATAAGGCCTTTACAGGCTTCCTTATGAAAGCAACCAAAGGCCAAGCCAACCCACAAGTCGCCCTTAAACTACTTGCCCAAGAATTGGCTAAGTTAAAAGAAGATTAATATGTAAAAGAAACCAGCCCTGAGGTTGGTTTTTTCTCCCCTACCAAATCCCAATAACTATTTTGGCTTTATTTCCAGAAGATTTTATGGTAAAATGAAGAGTAATAATATTTATTAAAGAGGTAAAAACATGATTGAAGCAAGCAAATTGAAAGCTGGTATGACATTTGAAACTGCAGACGGAAAATTGATCCGCGTTTTAGAAGCTAGCCACCACAAACCAGGTAAAGGGAATACAATCATGCGTATGAAATTGCGTGATGTCCGTACTGGTTCTACATTTGACACAAGCTACCGTCCAGAAGAAAAATTCGAACAAGCTATTATCGAAACTGTTCCAGCTCAATACTTATACAAAATGGATGAAACTGCCTACTTCATGAACACTGAAACTTACGACCAATACGAAATCCCAGTCGTAAATGTTGAAAATGAATTGCTTTACATCCTTGAAAACTCTGATGTGAAAATCCAATTCTACGGAACTGAAGTAATCGGTGTAACTGTACCAACTACTGTTGAATTGACAGTTGCTGAAACACAACCATCTATCAAAGGTGCTACTGTTACAGGTTCTGGTAAACCAGCGACTATGGAAACTGGACTTGTTGTAAACGTTCCTGACTTCATCGAAGCTGGACAAAAATTGATCATCAACACTGCAGAAGGAACTTACGTTTCTCGTGCCTAATCTCTAGAAAGAGGTCATTCTATGGGAACTGAAGAACAATTTGGCGAAATCGTTATCGCTCCACGTGTACTTGAAAAAATCATTGCCATCTCAACTGCTAAAGTTGAGGGTGTCCACTCATTTTCAAATAAATCCGTATCTGATACCCTATCAAAACTCTCTCTTGGTCGTGGCGTCTACTTAAAAGAAAGCAACGAAGAACTAACTGCTGACATCTACCTCTATCTTGAGTACGGTGTGAAAGTACCAAAAGTAGCTCTTGCTATTCAAAAAGCGGTCAAAGATGCTGTCCATGATATGGCTGATGTGGAACTTTCTGCTGTCAATATCCATGTTACAGGAATCGTTCCAGATAAAACACCAAAACCTGAGTTGAAAGATCTATTTAACGAGGACTTCCTCAATGACTAGTCCATTATTAGAATCTAGACGCGAACTTCGTAAATGCGCTTTTCAAGCTCTTATGAGCCTTGAATTTGGCACAGACATGGAAACAGCTTGTCGCTTTGCCTACACACATGACCGTGAAGATGAAGATGTACAAATTCCAGCCTTTCTTCTGAACTTGGTTTCTGGTGTTCAAGCTCAAAAAGACGAGTTGGATAAACAAATCAACCAGCACCTCAAGTCAGGCTGGACAGTTGAACGCTTGACCTTGGTCGAAAAAAACTTACTACGCTTGGGTATCTTTGAAATCACTTCATTTGATACACCTCAGCTGGTAGCAGTCAATGAAGCCATTGAACTTGCCAAGAATTTTTCAGATCAAAAATCAGCCCGCTTTATCAACGGACTACTTAGTCAATTTGTAACTGAAGAAAATGAATAATCGAAAAGGTGTTTGGTCTTCCAAGCACTTTTTGTTGTTACCTCGACACAAAGAACCACATAAAAACTAGAACTGACTGCCAGATCTAGTTTTTGCGTATTCTGAAGTATTATACTCAATGAAAATCAAAGAGCAAACTAGTAAGCTAACCATAGGCTGCTCAAAACACGGTTTTGAGGTTGTGGATAGAACTGACGAAGTCAGTAACATATATACGGCTAGGCGAAGCTGACGTGGTTTGAAGAGATTTACGAAGAGTATTAGTATTTTCTAAACCGTTGATAGCGCTCTTCCAACAGCTCTTCTAGCGGTTTTTGTGAAAGTCTAGCTATCTCAGTTTGGAGTTCTTTCTTGACACTCTTAATCAGTTCTTTACTAGAAAGTCCTGCTTCAGAAATCACCTCGTCCACCACGTCCATTTCTAGCAGCTCATGCGAAGTAATTTTCATCAGTTCTGCCGCTTCCATGGCACGAGTGCCGTCCTTCCATAGAATGGAAGCAAAACCTTCTGGACTGAGAATAGCATAAATAGAATTTTCCAGCATCCAGACACGGTCCGCAACGGCTAGAGCCAAAGCCCCACCTGATCCACCTTCACCGATAATGATAGCAATAATCGGAACTTTCAGGTCACTCATTTCCATGAGATTTCGAGCAATGGCTTCTCCCTGTCCACGTTCTTCCGCCCCGACACCAGGATAGGCACCTGCTGTATTGATAAAGGTCACCACTGGACGGCCAAACTTTTCAGCTTGTTTCATCAAGCGTAAGGCCTTGCGATAGCCTTCTGGATGTGGTTGTCCAAAATTCCGTTTGAGGTTGTCTTGCAAGCTCTTGCCTTTTTGGATACCAACCACTGTCACAGCTTGGTCTCCAAGCCAGCCGATACCACCAACAACTGCACCATCATCGCGAAAAGAACGGTCACCATGTAATTGGATAAATTCATCAAAAATGCCTGTCGCAAAGTCCAAGGTTGTCAAGCGACTCTGCTCACGCGCTTCTCTGACTATTTTTGCAATATTCATCTAGGACTCCTTCCGTGCAATCTGACTAGGCTAGCAATAGTATCTGGCAAGTCTCTTCGTTTGACAATAGCATCCACAAAGCCATGCTCCAATAGGAATTCTGCCTTTTGGAAATCCTCAGGCAAGCTTTCACGAACCGTATTTTCAATGACACGACGCCCAGCAAAACCAACCAAACTCTGTGGTTCAGCCAGAATGATATCGCCTTCCATAGCGAAAGAAGCTGTCACACCACCAGTCGTTGGATCTGTCAAAATGGTCAGGTAAAAGAGGCCTGCATTTGAATGACGTTTAACTGCTGCAGAAATCTTGGCCATCTGCATGAGACTCATGATTCCTTCCTGCATACGGGCTCCACCAGAGGCTGTGAAGAGAACAACTGGCAATTGTTCGACAGTCGCATACTCAAACAAACGAGTGATTTTTTCACCTACAACCGTACCCATAGAAGCCATGATAAAGTTGGAATCCATAATCCCAAGAGCCACAGTCTGACCTTTAATAAGAGCAGTTCCTGTCACAACAGCTTCATCCAGACCTGTTTTTTCACGCATGGTTGCCAGTTTCTTTTGGTAACCAGGGAATTGCAAGGGATCCTTACTTTCAATCCCTGTAAACAATTCCTTGAAGGTTCCCATATCAATCGTCAAAGCCAAGCGTTCTTGGGCAGAAATACGAAAGGTATAGCTACAGTGCGGACAGATACGCTCACTTCCCAGATCCTTCTGATAGATGGTATGCTTACAACTCGGACACTGGGAGAATAGTTCATCTGGAACCTCTGGCTTGGCTTGAGGTTTTTCCCTAACCGAACGATTGGGATTGATTCGAATATACTTATCTTTTTTACTAAATAGAGCCATTGATTCCCCTTTTCGGTTTAAACTCTTAAAGTCATTTTATTCTTTTTCTTGATATTTGGGTAAGAAGGTTTCCATCAAGAAGGAAGTATCGTAATCCCCAGCAATGACATTGCGATCTGAAATGAGGTCAAGCTGGAAATCAGCATTGGTCTGCACCCCCTCTATCTCTAGTTCATAGAGGGCACGTTGCATTTTCATCAAGGCATCAAAACGATTTTCGCCGTGAACGATGACTTTGGCAATCATACTATCATAATAAGGCGGAATGGTGTAGCCTGGATAAACTGCTGAATCCACGCGCAAGCCAACTCCCCCACTTGGCAGATAGAGATTGGTAATCTTACCTGGACTTGGAGCAAAGTTGAAGGCTGGATTTTCTGCATTGATACGACATTCAATAGCATGACCACGTAGGACAATATCCTCTTGCTTAACAGACAGAGGTTGACCTGTCGCAATGCGAATTTGTTCCTTAACGATATCCACACCTGAAACAAATTCTGTTACTGGATGTTCTACTTGTACACGAGTATTCATCTCCATGAAATAGAAATTGCCACTAGCTTCATCAAGAAGAAACTCAATGGTCCCTGCATTCTCATAACCAACAGACTCTGCCGCTCGAACAGCCGCAGCACCAATTTCATTGCGTAGCGTTTTCCCAATTGCAATCGAAGGACTTTCTTCTAAAACTTTTTGGTTATTCCGTTGAAGAGAGCAATCTCGTTCCCCCAAATGGATTACATTTCCATGTTCATCTCCTAGGATTTGAACCTCGATGTGACGAGCTGGATAGATAACCCGTTCTATGTACATGGCACCATTGCCATAATTGGCCTTGGCTTCACTTGAGGCTGTTTCAAAGGCTGAAACAAGGTCTTCTGGTTTTTCAACCTTGCGAATCCCTTTCCCACCACCACCTGCTGAAGCCTTGAGCATAACAGGGTAGCCAATTTTTTCAGCAACAATCAAGGCTTCCTCAGAGTTATGCACTTCTCCATCCGAACCCGGAATGACGGGCACGCCTGCTTTAATCATCTGAGCACGTGCATTAATCTTGTCCCCCATCATATCCATAACATGGCCAGATGGACCGATAAACTTGATGCCAACCTCTTCACACATGGTTGCAAATTTGGAGTTTTCACTGAGAAATCCAAAACCAGGGTGAATCGCTTCTGCTTCAGTCAAGACTGCAGCTGATAGAACCGCATTAATGTTAAGATAAGACTCAGTTGCCTTACCAGGGCCAATACAAACCGCCTCATCTGCTAAAAGCGTATGAAGGGCTTCCTTATCGGCAGTTGAATAGACCGCTACCGTCGCAATCCCCAATTCACGCGCCGCACGAATAATACGAACCGCAATTTCACCGCGATTGGCAATTAAAATTTTTCGAAACATGGAGAACCTCCTTAGTTCCCTATTGCAAAGGTGAGAGTACCACTAGCTGCAAGCTTGCCATCCACTTCAGCCTTTGCTTCAACCACAGCGATGGTACCGCGACGTTTTACAAAAGTCGCCGTCATAACCAATTGGTCGCCTGGTACAACTTGCTTCTTGAATTTAACCTTGTCCATACCAGCGTAAAAGACCAGTTTTCCTTTATTTTCAGGTTTTGACAACTCCAAGACACCAGCTGTTTGCGCCAAGGCTTCCATGATCAGAACACCTGGCATAACTGGGTATTGAGGAAAATGACCGTTAAAGAAAGGCTCATTGATGGTCACATTTTTGATGGCAACAATGGTGTCTTCGCTCACTTCCAAGACACGGTCTACTAGGAGCATGGGATAACGATGGGGTAGAGCTTCTTTGATTCCTTGAATATCGATCATTTGATGCGTACCAATCCTTTACCAAACTCAACCATTTCTTCGTTAGAAATGAGAATTTCTGTTACCACACCATCCTTAGGTGCTGGAATTTCATTCATGACTTTCATGGCTTCGATAATCACCAATGTTTGGCCTTTTTTGACACTATCACCAACTGAAACGAAGGCAGGTTTATCTGGACCAGCAGACAAGTAAGCCACCCCAACAAGTGGGCTCTCTACAAGATCTCCCTCAGCATCCACACTTGCTTCGGCTGGTACCGAAGTTTCTTCCACTACAGTCTCTGCTGAAGCAGATGAAGGAGCCACTGGACTCGGTGTTGCTGGAACGGGTGCTGGAGCAACTTGAGGTGCAACTTCAGGCACAAGTCTAGCTTCATTTTTGCTAAACTGCAACTCATCCGTCCCATTCTTATAAGAAAATTCTCTCAAACTTGACTGATCAAATTGAGCCATCAAGTCTTTAATATCGTTTAAATTCATAGTTATTTATTCTCCCAACGTTTGAAAGCAAGAACTGCATTGTGACCACCAAAACCAAAGGTATTTGAAATAGCGTATGGAATTTCTTGCTCCAAGCCTTGTCCATAAACGACATTGGCTTCGATATAATCTGATACTTCACTTGTTCCAGCTGTCATTGGTACAAAGTTATGACGCATAGCTTCAATTGTGACGATAGCTTCTACCGCACCTGCAGCACCCAGCAAATGTCCTGTGAATGACTTGGTTGATGACACAGGTACGTCCTTACCAAGAACAGCTACGATAGCACCACTTTCTCCTTTTTCATTAGCAGGAGTTGACGTTCCATGAGCATTGACATAGGCTACTTGCTCTGGAGAAATCTCAGCTTCTTCCAAGGCTAGTTTGATGGCCTTGATGGCTCCCTGACCTTCTGGATGTGGAGAAGTCATATGATAGGCATCACAAGTATTACCGTAACCAACCACTTCAGCCAGGATAGTAGCGCCACGTTTTTCGGCGTGTTCAAGACTTTCAAGAACCAACATCCCAGAACCCTCACCCATGACAAAACCATTGCGGTCCTTATCGAATGGAATAGAGGCACGACTTGGGTCTTCTGTAGTAGAGAGAGCTGTTAGGGCTTGGAAACCAGCGATAGCAAAAGGTGTGATAGAGGCTTCTGAACCACCTACCAACATAACATCTTGGAAACCAAACTTGATTGAGCGGAAGGCATCTCCAATCGCGTCATTTGATGAAGCGCAGGCAGTATTGATGGATTTACAAACACCGTTTGCTCCAAAACGCATGGCAACATTTCCTGAAGCCATATTTGGCAAGGCTTTTGGAAGGGTCAATGGTTTCACACGTTTTGGTCCTTTATCATAGAGGCGAAGCACTTGATCTTCAATTTCTTTGATTCCACCAATACCAGATGCAACGATAACACCAAAACGATCCTTGTCAATAGCCTCTACATCCAGCTTAGCGTGGTTGACAGCTTCTTGGGCTGCATACAAGGCATACAAAGAATAGTTATCAAAACGGTTGGTATCTTTCTTTACAAAGTATTTATCAAAAGGAAAATCTTGGATTTCTGCTGCATTATGCACATCAAAGTTACTATGATCAAATTTTGTAATTGGACCAATTCCGATTTTTCCAGTTGTCAAACTATTCCAAAATTCTTCTGGTGTATTTCCGATTGGAGATGTCACTCCATAACCTGTTACTACTACACGATTTAGTTTCATCTTTTTTACCTCTAGCTTCTGCTACATACTGAGGCCACCATCAATGGCAACCACTTGACCAGTTAGATAATCTTGGCCTGCTAAAAATACTGTTAAATCTGCAACTTGTTCTGCTTGCCCAAATTCTTTCATAGGAATTTGCGCCAACATGGCATCTTTTACCTTGTCTGATAGGACTGCTGTCATATCGGACTCAATCATTCCAGGTGCGATAGCATTAACCCTGATATTGCGATTGGCCACTTCACGCGCCACAGACTTGGTAAAACCAATCAAACCAGCCTTAGAAGCAGCATAATTAGCTTGACCGATATTTCCCATCAAACCAACAACACTAGACATATTAATGATAGCACCTTTTCTGGCTTTCATCATCGGTTTCAAGACTGATTGTGTCATGTTAAAGGCGCCAGTCAGGTTAACCTTGAGCACTTTTTCAAAATCTGCTTCTGTCATCTTGAGCATCAGGGTATCTTGGGTAATTCCTGCATTGTTAACCAAAACATCTACTGAACCCAGCTCTGCAATAGCTTGCTCAACCATACGCTTAGCGTCTGCAAAATCAGACACATCACCTGAAATAGGAACTACCTTGACACCGTAGTCTGAAAATTCAGCGAGCAATTCTTCTGAAATTGTACCACGACTGTTTAAAACAATATTGGCTCCTGCTTGAGCAAACTTGTGGGCAATTGCAAGACCAATTCCACGACTCGAACCTGTAATAAAGATATTTTTATTTTCTAGTTGCATTCTTTTCTCCTGTTTCCTCTTGTATTTATGGGAGAAGGGATTACTAGTTTCCTAGAAGAGCTTTCAAGCTAGTCTGATCTTCAACATTGGCTAGTTTAGCGGTCTTATCAATTTTTTTGACAAAGCCTGACAAGACTTTCCCCGGGCCAATCTCGATAAAGTTGGTTACGCCCGCTTCTTGCATAACTGCAATGCTTTCATAAAAACGAACTGGCTCCTTGACCTGACGCGTCAAAAGTTGAGCAATATCTTCTTTTTGCATGACTATAGCTTCTGTATTGCCAACTAGGGGACAAATAAAATCTGAAAAACTTACCTGAGCCAGAGTTTCAGCTAGTTTCTGGCTAACAGGCTCAAGGAGAGCGGTATGAAAGGGACCTGATACCTTGAGAGGAATCAAGCGTTTGGTACCAGCTTCCTGCAAGAGTTCTACAGCTCGGTCAACTGCAGCCCCTTCTCCACCAATCACGATTTGTGCAGGTGTATTATAGTTGGCTGGGTTAACCACTCCAAGTTCAGAAGCTTTTTGACAGGCTTCCTCAATGACCTCTACTGGTGTATTAAGAACTGCCACCATCTTGCCAGAGCCAGCAGGAGCCGCTTCTTCCATATAGACGCCACGCTTAGCAACCAAGGCTACCGCATCTTCAAAATCCAAGGCACCGCTGGCCACCAAGGCAGAGTATTCTCCAAGAGACAAACCAGCAACCATATCAGGCTGATGGCCCTTTTCTTGCAATAAACGGTAGATAGCAACCGATGTCGCTAGAATGGCTGGTTGCGTATAGCGAGTCTGATTGAGTTTTTCTTCTTCCGTATCAATGAGATAACGCAAATCATAACCGAGGACCTGACTCGCTTGATCAATCGTTTCTTTGACAATAGGGTAGTGATCATAGAGATCCCGTCCCATACCTAGATACTGGGCACCTTGGCCAGCAAATAAAAAGGCTGTTTTAGTCATTTCTTACAACTCCTGCCCAACGAGAGGCTTCTTCTTGAATTTTCTTAGCCGCTCCGTAATACAAATCTTTTAGGATTTCTTCAGCGGTTTCTTCTTTGGAAACAAGCCCCGCAATTTGACCTGCCATAACAGAGCCACCATCCACATCACCATGAACAACCGCTTTGGCTAGAGCACCCGCTCCCATTTGTTCAAAGATTTCCAAATCAGGATTTTCCTGTTTAAAGGCATCTTTCTCAGCTTTTTCAAAATCACGAGTCAATTGGTTTTTAATCGCTCGAACAGCATGTCCAAAATGTTGAGCTGAAATCGTAGTATCAATATCTCTAGCTTTTAAAATTTTCGCCTTATAATTTGGATGGGCATTAGACTCTTTTGCAACGACAAAGCGCGTTCCAACCTGAACAGCCTCTGCACCTAGCATAAAACCAGCTGCAGCACCTTCACCATCCGCAATCCCTCCTGCAGCAATAACAGGAATAGATAAAGCAGCAACTACCTGACGCACCAAGGTCATGGTTGTTAATTTGCCAATGTGTCCCCCAGCTTCCATTCCTTCTGCAATAACAGCATCCGCACCGATTTTTTCCATGCGTTTAGCTAAAGCAACACTTGGCACAACAGGAATAACTGTAATACCAGCTTCATGGAAGCGTTCCATGTATTTGCCTGGATTTCCTGCGCCTGTTGTCACTACCTTAACCCCTTCCTCGATAACGAGGTCTACAATATCTTCCACAAAGGGAGACAAGAGCATGATGTTGACACCGAAGGGTTTATCAGTCAATGATTTGATTTTATCAATATTTGCCTTGACAACTTCTTTAGGGGCATTTCCCCCACCAATAATCCCTAGTCCTCCAGCCTTGGAAACAGCCCCTGCCAAATCACCATCAGCGACCCAGGCCATTCCTCCTTGGAAAATAGGATAATCAATATTCAATAATTCTGTAATACGCGTTTTCATAGTGCCTCCATCGTTTCTTGCTTAAGTAATAGTTCGATATCGTCATAATTTGACAATCAAACTATTGCCTAAACAAGAGGGAGCGGGTTTCCCTACTCCTTCTATTTGTATTCTTCTTATTTTGTTTGCTCTTCAACGTAAGCAACCAAATCACCAACTGTTTTCAAGTCATCTTCTGCTTCGATTTGGATATCAAAAGCATCTTCGATTTCTGAGATTACTTGGAACAAGTCCAATGAATCTGCGTCCAAATCATCAAAAGTTGATTCAAGTGTTACTTCTGATGCGTCTTTTCCAAGTTCTTCAACGATAATTTCTTGTACTTTTTCAAATACTGCCATGATAGGACTCCTTTAAAATAAATAGTTTTTTATAACAATGTGTTCACCACATGATTACCTAAATTGTAAGAATGAGCGTGCCCCAGGTCAAGCCTCCACCGAAGCCTGATAGCAGAACAGTCTGGCTACCATCTAAATGGATAAGACCTTGTTCTACACACTCTGAAAGTAAAATCGGGATACTGGCTGCACTGGTATTGCCATATTCCATCATATTGGCTGGAAGTTTGTCTCGTTCGACACCGATTTTTCTAGCCATCTTATCCAAGATACGGTCATTAGCCTGATGAAGTAGCAGATAATCCAAGTCTGTCGCCTCTATAGGAGACTCATCAATAGTCTGTTTGATAGACTTGGCTACATCTCGAATAGCAAAATCAAAGACTGCGCGCCCATCCATCTTCAAAAATGAATCTGCATTTTCTTGATCTGAAAATGGAGAATGCAAGCCTGACTGTCCATAAGTTAGACACTCACTACGACTTCCATCACTATTGAGACTCTCAGCCAAGAAATGCTCTTGCTCGCTAGCTTCTAGCAAGACACCACCAGCACCATCTCCAAACAAAACAGCTGTTGATCGGTCTGACCAATCGACTGCCTTAGAGAGGGTTTCACTACCAATCACCAAGCCTTTTTGAAAGCGACCAGAAGCGATAAACTTTTCAGCAGTTGATAAAGCAAATACAAATCCACTACAAGCAGCTGTTAGGTCAAAAGCAAAAGCTTTTTTGGCACCAATATTAGCTTGGACACGAGCAGCTGTAGAGGGCATCATCGAATCTGGAGTGATGGTAGCTAGGATGATAAAATCCAGCTCTTCTCCTGTGATTCCAGCTTTTTTCATCAGTTTCTTCGCAACCTCTGTAGCCAAATCACTGGTAGATTCTGTTCTTGAAATATGCCTTTGTCGTATTCCCGTCCGACTTGAAATCCACCCATCATTTGTATCCATAATCTGAGCCAAATCATGATTTGTAACCACTTGCTCTGGCACATAATGAGCAACCTGGCTTATTTTTGCAAAAGCCATTATTTCAAATCCTCCAAAAATTGATAAAGTTTCGTCAAACCTTTGCCCATAACCTCAGTTTCTTCCTTGCTCATACCGTCGATAATATTTTCAACCATGGCCTTATGGAAGCGTTTATGTAGTCTATGAACCAAGCGACCCTTCTTTGTCAAATGCAGATGCACCACACGACGATCCTGCTCTGAACGAATGCGTTCAATGTACCCCTTACGTTCGAGATTATTTAAACTCGTCGTAACAGTCCCAAGAGTCACCATCAACTCTTTTGACACTTGACTTGGTGTCACATCTGGAAATTTCCCAATTACATCGATCGTATGTACTTCTTTGATGGAGATATCCTTGAAACGACTACCCCTCAAGCTAACTTCCTCGATAACGAGGACATTGTTAAATATAGATGTTAAATATTCATTAATTCGTTGGTAGTCCAATCTCTTTTCCCTCCCTTTCAAAAAACTTTTACAATCAAAACATTTGACAAAAGAATTATATCAAACTTCAAAGAATGGTGCAAGTATTTTCTTATTTTCCAGTAAATTTCGGTCTTCTTCTCTCCGAATGGGCCCGAACTCCCTCTTTGAAATCCTCTGTTTGGGCCAAGGATTCCTGTAACTTCAATTCTAAAGTAGCATAATCTTGCCAATCTTTAAATTGGCTCTCCCAAACCAACTTCTTGATGGCTGCATAGGAATTAGCTGACCCACGTCTTAATTTTTTAAGAAGTTGTTCTCTCGTCTTTTCAAGTTTATCAGCTTCAGAAACGCGGTAAACTAGCCCCCACTCCAGAGCTTTATCTGCGGTCAAAGCCTCTCCTGTCATAGCTAATTGAGCAGCACGTGTCACACCGATACTGCGGCTCAAGAGATGAATTCCTCCTGCATCTGGAGCCAAGCCAACTCCAACAAAGGCTTGGATAAATTTAGCCTTATCCGTTGCAAGACAGAAATCTGTAGCGACAGCCATATTAGCTGCGGCACCTGCAACAGCCCCGTCAACTTCCATCAAAACAGGCTTTGCAATTTGCTTGATTTTATAAGAAATAGCATTGACTAGTTCTGCAATTTTCGTCAATGATGGAATATCATCCTCATCTACTGCACGCTTCATCTCTACCAAATCTCCCCCAACTGAGAAAACTTTGCCATTCGCATTGATTAAGATAAAATGCACAGCTGGATCCTCTTCTGCCAGAGTCAAGGCTTCTAAAATCTCTTCACACATAGGAATATGAAAACCATTCGCAACCTCAGGACGGTTTAAAGTAATAATTGCCAAATCCTCTTCAAGCTGATAAATAATGTGTTCCATCAGGACTCCTTTTTATTTTATAAGCAGTTTAAATTATTTCATTCCCAAATTATATCTTTTTCAAAAGTCGAAAGCAAGAAAAAATCGGCTAATAGTGTCTCATCCGATTAAAAAGGCTCACTTTATCCTAGAAAGCATCTTATTTTCTTCATTGAAAAAAGGCTTTCTTTCTGCTATAATCGTATAAAATACTTACTTTAGGAGTTCTTATGAAAGTTGTTAAATTTGGAGGTAGCTCTCTTGCCTCTGCTAGTCAATTAGAAAAAGTTTTAAACATCGTCAAAAGCGATTCAGAGCGTCGTTTTGTAGTCGTTTCTGCGCCTGGTAAACGCAATGCTGAAGATACTAAGGTTACGGATGCCTTGATTAAATACTATCGCGACTATGTTGCTGGTAACGATATTAGCAAGAGCCAAAACTGGATTATCGACCGCTATGCTGCTATGGTTAGTGAACTAGGACTAAAACCAGCTGTTTTAGAAAAAATCTCTAAAAGCATTCGCGCCTTGGCCACTCTTCCTATTGAAGAGAATGAATTTCTCTACGATACCTTCCTAGCAGCCGGTGAGAATAACAATGCTAAATTGATCGCAGCCTACTTTAATCAAAATGGGATTGATGCCCGCTATGTTCACCCTAGAGAAGCTGGTATTGTGGTCACAAGTGAACCTGGTCACGCTCGCATCATTCCATCAAGTTATGACAAGATTGAAGAATTGACAAATGCAAATGAAGTCCTTGTCATTCCTGGTTTCTTTGGAGTTACCAAGGAAAATCAAATCTGTACCTTCTCACGTGGAGGATCAGACATTACAGGTTCTATCATTGCTGCCGGTGTTAAGGCCGACCTCTATGAAAACTTTACAGACGTTGATGGTATCTTTGCAGCCCACCCTGGTATTATCCACCAGCCACACTCAATCCCTGAGTTGACCTACCGTGAAATGCGTGAGTTGGCCTATGCAGGATTCTCAGTCCTTCATGACGAAGCCCTTCTTCCTGCCTACCGTGGAAAAATCCCTCTGGTTATCAAGAATACCAACAATCCTGACCACCCAGGTACTCGTATCGTTCTAAAACACAGTAGTGATGAATTCCCAGTTGTGGGAATTGCTGGTGACTCAGGCTTTGTCAGCATCAACATGTCCAAATACCTCATGAACCGCGAGATTGGATTTGGTCGCAAGGTTCTGCAAATCCTTGAAGATCTCAACATCGGTTGGGAACATATGCCAACAGGTATCGACGATCTTTCAATCATCCTCCGTTCTCGCGAACTAACTCCTATCAAGGAAGAAGAAATCCTTCGTCAGTTGGTTCAAAAGGCTGAAGTAGACCATGCAGAAATCGAGCACGACCTTTCAATCATTATGATTGTTGGTGAAAAGATGAAGAGTCATATCGGAGTAACTGCTACTGCGACACGTGCTCTATCTGAAAATAAGATCAACATCCAGATGATGTCTCAAGGTTCTAGTGAAGTGTCTATTATGTTTGTTGTCCATAAGGACCAAGAGAAAGCAGCGATTAAAGCCCTCTACAATGCCTTTTTCGGTGAAAGTAAGGAAGACTAAGCATGGCTCAATCACTTAACAAAACAGTGCTCCTCAATACAACAGGCACCTCTTACCTCTCTATAGCTGGGAAAGTTGGGAAATTTCTTGTCGGTGATCAGGCTCTTGAATTTTACCCAGATGTCAATGTCGAACAATTTATCCAGATTCCTTGGAGCCATATCAACCAGATTGGAGCTAATGTCTCTGGTCGCAAAATCAGTCGCCACTTCGAAGTCTTTACAGACAGAGGAAAATTCCTCTTTGCTTCAAAAGACTCAGGTGCTATTCTCAAAATTGCACGCGAAAAACTGGGTAATGACAAGGTCGTCAAACTTCCTACCCTGATTCAGACAATTGGTCAAAAATTTAAAAATCTATTTGCAAAAAAGTAGAAACTTTAGTATAATCATAGCAACGGATAAGTAGGTTATCTTCTTCTTTCAGAAAGTCTGCGGGTGCTGCGAGCAGATAGGAGGGATAGGTGAAATTCTACCGTTAATAACAATTACATACACAATCAAGTGCACACCTGTGAAGTTGGATGGAACCGTGGCCCTGCCACTCCAACGCTTTGTCAGGTGTGCTTTTTTCATAAAGGAGTTCTTATGTTAGATATCAAACGTATTCGTACAGACTTTGATGCTGTCGTAGAAAAATTAGCTACACGTGGTGTAGATGCTGCTATCTTAAACGAGATGAAAGAAATCGATGCTAAACGTCGTGACATCTTGGTCAAGGTTGAAACTTTAAAAGCAGAACGTAACACAGTTTCTGCTGAGATTGCCCAAGCCAAACGCAACAAAGAAAATGCAGATGACAAGATTGCTGCCATGCAAAATCTATCTTCTGAAGTCAAAGCCTTGGATGCTGAATTGGCAGAAATCGATGCTAAATTGACAGAATTTACCACTACTCTTCCAAACATCCCAGCTGACAGTGTTCCTGTTGGGGCTGATGAAGATGACAATGTGGAAGTTCGCCGTTGGGGTACTCCACGCGAATTTGACTTCCAACCTAAAGCCCACTGGGATCTTGGTGAAGACCTTGGTATCCTTGACTGGGAACGAGGTGGTAAGGTAACGGGCGCTCGCTTCCTCTTCTATAAAGGCCTCGGTGCTCGTTTAGAACGTGCTCTCTACAACTTTATGTTGGATGAGCATGGTAAGGAAGGCTATACAGAAGTCATCACGCCTTACATGGTTAACCATGACTCTATGTTTGGTACTGGTCAATATCCAAAATTCAAGGAAGATACTTTTGAACTCAGCGACAGCAATTATGTCCTTATCCCTACAGCTGAAGTTCCTCTGACAAACTACTACCGTGATGAAATCCTTGACGGTAAAGACCTGCCAATCTACTTCACTGCTATGAGTCCATCATTCCGTTCTGAGGCTGGTTCAGCTGGTCGTGATACTCGTGGCTTGATTCGTTTACACCAATTCCACAAGGTTGAAATGGTCAAATTTGCCAAGCCAGAAGAATCTTACGAAGAATTGGAAAAAATGACAGCCAACGCTGAAAACATTCTTCAAAAACTTAACCTTCCATACCGTGTCGTTGCGCTCTCTACTGGAGATATGGGCTTCTCAGCCGCTAAGACTTACGACTTGGAAGTTTGGATTCCAGCACAAAACAATTACCGTGAAATCTCAAGCTGTTCAAACACAGAAGATTTCCAAGCCCGTCGTGCCCAAATCCGTTACCGTGATGAAGCTGATGGCAAGGTGAAACTCCTTCATACCTTGAACGGTTCTGGACTTGCAGTTGGACGTACAGTGGCTGCTATTCTTGAAAACTACCAAAATGAAGATGGTTCTGTGACCATCCCAGAAGTTCTTCGTCCATACATGGGTGGAGCTGAAGTTATCAAACCATAAAAAATAAGGTTTAGCTATTTCTAGCTAGACCTTTTTTCGTAACCAAATCAGATAAGCGCCTAATACAAAGAGTAAAATAATTAAGCAAATAGCGGTTTCAGCCACTACCAAATAATCCAAAAATGGAAGTTTCAAGATTCCCTGAGCCATCTTAAGCGAAGTAGCTGTGATAATGGTCGGGAAGGTGAGGGCTGAGAAGGCTGGTTGAAAACCTTGTTTTAAAATATTGGGCAGACGAGTTAAAACAAAGAAAAAGAAGGATTGAGAAACCAAAATCATGGCAATCAAGAGCCAAGTCGGTAGGCTGGCTCCTCCAACTCGAACTAGGGAAGCCAAGAGTAGAGAAAAAGGAGCACAGTAGATCCCTTCTTGTCCAAGCAAGGCTAGTGGGAGCGGAGTTTTCTTTAAATCGCTATAAATAAGAGGATAGAGATAGAAGGTTAGGAGAAAACCAAAACTCAAGGTCGCATAGGCAATGTCGATGATACCTACCAGAGGATAGGTCAAGGCAGCTACTGCTATCCCTACATAGAGAACAGTCCAGCTTGGAGTCGCACTGACTCTCTTACCTGGACAGGCAAACTTAATGGTAAAACCAGCAATCAAGGCCACATCCAAGAGAAATGAAAACCACCAGAGTCCTTGCGCTACCAAAGGAAGATGAGGGAAGACGCGAAAGACATAAGTCGATAAAATCATCCCAGCCATGGGAAAGGTCGCCATTCCTGACAAAAGAGGGGGCTTGGTCAATTCTTGCTTGGTTTCCTTCCAATTAAAGAGATGCAAAATCAGAAAGTAAGTCCACAAAACCAAACCTGTCAGACTCAACAGATGGGACAGAACCGGCAACGTATCTAAAATGAGATTCCCAGCTCCTGCCAAACCTAGCAAACAACCAGAAAATACCAAGGGGAGTTTTTTCATCCTAACCTCCAATAATCATGTTAATTTCAGTATAGCATAAAAGCGCTTAAATGAGGACTTAAAAAATGAAGTCCATTCATTTCAGACTTCATTTTTTACTCAGATATTAATTAAGCATAAGGTTGCAATTCTGGATTAATTGGTGTATTGGCTAGATTATTGGCATAGTTACAGAGGCTTGCTAGGCTGACTCCAAGAATCACATCCAAGGCATTTTGTTGAGTGTAGCCAGCTTCTAAAAACTCAGCTAAGGCTTCATCTCCTACACGACCCTTGGTATTGATAACTGCCAAGGTAAATTTAGCTAGGGTGTCCAATTTAGGATCCGTTTCAATTGGAGTACGATTGCGAAGGGCTTGAAGAAGGTCATCATTCATCTGGATTTGTTTGATGGAAAAAGCTGTGTGACCTGCGACGCAGAAGGCACAACCATTAGTTACAGCTGCCGTGATTTGCACCACTTCGCGCTCAACGGGTGTTAGGCTGTTTCGACGGTTGATAGCTCCGACAGTACGGTAAGCCTCTAAAGCAGTCGGTGCATTAGCCAAGAGACCGATTAGATTGGGAATATAGCCATTGTTATCTTTTTCTACTGTTTCTAGAACCTCTTTCACTTCTGCTGGTGCTGATTCTACTGTATGGATGGTAAATGTTGTCATCATAAAACCTCTTTTCATTTTGTTGAAATCTAGTCTATCACAGATTCTATACCGTGTATAATATATATTTTAAATTGCACCGATAGAAATTTTTTATGAAAGCAAAAAAAATCACACGAGCTGTGTGATTTCATTATTTATCAAAATAATTTTTAGTCTCAGCAATGACGACTGGCGATAAGACTAAGAGGGCAATCAAGTTTGGTAGAGCCATCAAGGCGTTAACGATATCTGCGATAATCCAAACCATATCCAACTCGATAAATCCTCCCAACAAGACCATGAGCACAAAGACCACACGGTAAAGCCAGATAAAGCGAACCCCAAATAGGAACTCAAAACAACGTTCCCCGTAGTAGTTCCAACCTAGAATTGTCGTAAATGCAAAGAGCACAAGGAAGATGGTCAAGAGGGCAGGTCCAAAGTGTGAAAAGACTGTTGAGAAGGCTGACTGAGTCAAGGCAACCCCATTTAAGTCGCCACTCCAAACACCAGTTACCAAGATGGTCAAACCAGTCAGAGTACAAATGATGAGGGTATCAATAAAGGTTCCTGTCATGGAAATCAAACCTTGCTCTACTGGTTCATTTGTCTTAGCAGCCGCAGCTGCAATGGGAGCAGAACCCAGACCAGATTCGTTTGAGAACACACCACGCGCCACACCATTTTGAATAGCCATCCGAATGCTAGTGCCAGCAAATCCACCTACCGCAGCAACAGGACTAAAAGCGGATGTCAAGATTAAAGCGATTGTAGCAGGGATTTTCTCGATATTAAAGAAAATGACTGTAAGAGTTCCCAAAATATAAATAATAGCCATAAAAGGAACAACAGTAGTTGAAACCTTTGAAATGGACTTGAGTCCACCAAAGACAGCAATCGCTACAAATACAGACAACACAAGAACCGTGATAGCTGGCGAAATAGTCGTTGTATTTTGGATAGATTCTGTAATTGAGTTGACTTGGGTGAAAGTCCCAATCCCCAACAAAGCTACTAGAACACCTGCTAGGGCAAAGAAGATGGCAAGTGGTCGCCACTTTTCTCCCATACCTAGAAGGATATAGTGCATGGGACCTCCCGCCACTGCACCATGGTCATCCTTGGTACGGTATTTGATAGCCAAGAGTCCTTCCGCATACTTGGTAGCCATCCCAAAGAAAGCAGCCATCCACATCCAAAAGAGAGCTCCTGGGCCACCGACCTTGATAGCCGTCGCGACTCCGATAATATTTCCCGTACCAACTGTCGCTGCCAAGGCTGTACATAAGGCCGCAAAGCTGGATACATCGCCATGCCCCTTGTCCTTAGTAAAAATAAGCTGGAAGGCCTTAGAGAGACGCAAAACCTGCAAAAGTCCTAAACGGGCAGTTAGGTAAATCCCTGTTCCGACCAAGAGAATCAAGAGGGGTGGGCCCCAAGCAAAAGCATCGATTGATTTAAGCAATTCTAACATTTCCTTCTCCTATCTTTTCAACCCCAAAAGAAAGAGCACATGCAAGATACATGTACTCTGGAATGCTTAGATAAATGCCAAAAAGCGGTCTATCCTAGCTCTGTCCTTTTACCTGAGAGTTTGAGCAGTTGCCTGCCTTGCCCCTTCGGTGCCTTTACGGTCTCTCCAGAGTTCCGTCCATTTACAGTCATGGAAAATCAAACGATTCGCCACTTCTATTAAACTTCATTCGGTGTTGGTATTTAATTGATTCTTATTTTACAAAAAATGTTGGCTTTTGTCAATGTGTTTATTAGTAAAACTTAATTCAACAGTTTTTACTTTATGAATTCCGAAATACTTCTATCCTTTAAAGGTCACAATAGTTGCACCACTGCCTCCAGCATTTTGTGGGGCATAGCCGAAACTCTTGACATGTTTGTTTCTTTGTAGGTATTTGGTGACACCTTCACGGATGACACCTGTTCCGATACCATGGATGATATCGACTTGGGCCATATTGTTAAGCAGGGCTTGGTCGATAAAGGCATCTAGCTCATTCATAGCCTCTTCATAGCGCTTGCCTCGAAGGTCCAGTCTGGCTTGAGGTCCTCGACCAGAAGTTCGTTTCACAACATTGACCTGTTTCTTCTTGACCTGCTTTTCTTGCTGGGCTTGAACGAGGTCAAATTCTTTTTCTTCCAAGGTCATCTTGATTAAACCGACTTGTGCTTCCCAGCGACCATCCTTAAGTTGACTGGTCAAGGTACCACGCTGTCCATAACTGAGAACCACGATATCATCTCCCACCTTTGGAGCTCGTTTTTTCTTGGCCTTTTGAAGGACCTTGTTTTTAGACAAATCTACTTTTTCAGGAGCCAATTTTTTCAACTTGGTCTTGGCTTCAATGATTTCATGGGGTTTGAGTTGAGATTTACTATGGAGATTCTTGAGAATCTGGTCACTTTCACTTAGGGCCATGTCTACAATCTCACTAGCTTGTTCACGCGCCTTATTAAGCTCGGTTTCCTTTTCACGATTGAGTTCGTTGTAAAGTTTTTTGAGAGCACGGTTCATCTTGAGATTTTCTTGCTCCACCTCACGGATATTGTCCAAGCGTTTGCGACTCTCTAGCGTCTGCTCTTCCAGTTGCTCAATAATCCGGTTGACATCATTATCCTGGTCGACCTGCTGACTGGCATCCCCTACGATAACTTCAGATAGGCCTAGACGTTTGGCAATTTCAAAGGCATTGCTTCGGCCAGGAACACCCTGCATAAAGCGATAGGTTGGGCGAAGAGTTGCAGTATCAAACTCCATGCTAGCATTTTGCACAAAGGCTGTCTCAATACCATAGGCCTTGAGCTCTGGATAGTGGGTTGTAGCCATGGTCTTGACTTGACGCAGACGAAGGTCCTCCAAAATAGCCATGGCAAGGGCAGCTCCTTCTTGAGGATCTGTACCAGCCCCCAACTCATCCAAGAGTAAGAGTGAATGTTGATTAACCTTGCCAAGAATATCCACGATATTAGTCATGTGGCTAGAGAAGGTAGACAAGCTCTGCTCAATAGACTGCTCATCTCCAATATCGGCAAAGATTTCTTCAAAAACACCCACACGACTTCCCTTATCAGCTAAAATCGGCAAACCTGACTGAGCCATAACCTGTGTCAAGCCCAGAGTTTTAAGCATTATAGTCTTCCCACCTGTATTGGGACCTGTAATGACAATCGCTGTTAAATCTTGACCAAAATGGACATCATTTGCGACGGCATTTTTGACCAAAGGATGGCAGACATGGAGCAGTTGAATCTCTTGATTTTCTGACAGCAGAGGTACGACTGCTTGTCTTTCTTGGATAAAGCGGACCTTGGCACGAATCAAGTCTAGATGGCCGATAATCCAAGCATCATTGGCAATCTCAGCCGCATGAGGGCGAACACGCTCAGAAATTTCTTGGAGAATGCGAAGCATTTCATAGCGCTCATCTGCTCGCAAACTGGCAATTCCTTCGCTCAGTTTGACCACCTCACGGGGTTCGATATAGACGGTATTTCCACTAGCAGAAATATCATGAACGACACCAGCAATCTTATTGCGGTAGGTGTTTTTGACAGGTAAAACCTGACGCCCATTTCTGCTGGCAACGATTCCTTCTGTCAACATCTGGGCTTTTTGTTTGAGCAGATCCTGTAAAACATCGCGTACCTGACTCTCGCTATCATGGATTTTTCGACGGATACGCGCCAATTCTTCACTGGCAAAATTTTCAATGAAACCTGCATCATTAAAGGCTTGGAGATTTCCTTGTAATTGCGGAAAATCATGTAATTTCTCAAACCAAAGGGCTAATTCTTCCAAGCTAACATTTTCCAGATTGGCATAAAAACTTTGCAGTTCTCGGCTGGCAAGAAGTACGCGCTTCAAGAGGAGGAACTCCTCGATATTGAGATCCGCTCCCATCTCCAACCGCTTGCAAACTCCTGCGATTTCTTTAGTTGCAAGAATGGTAAAATGCGGTTGCTCGACAAAG
Source organism: Streptococcus sp. KHUD_015 (assembly GCF_051106265.1). Lineage (GTDB taxonomy): Bacteria > Bacillota > Bacilli > Lactobacillales > Streptococcaceae > Streptococcus. The sequence continues at coordinate 402,452 of NZ_CP193665.1, read as the reverse complement.
AGAGCCTGCATTTCCTTCATTTCAGCAAAAGCCTGTTTGATTTTATCCGCTTTGGCAGTTGGAGCAAGCTGTCTCAATTGCTCCAAGCCCTGCTCAGTCAACAAATGGGGTTCAAACAAGGCTTTGACCTTATTGAACTCTAATGTTTCTAATATTTTCTTATTCATCTTTATTTCCTTGTCTTTGAATGTCTAGGTGTGGTATACTCAATGAAAATCAAAGAGCAAACTAGGAAGCTAGCCGCAGGTTGCTCAAAACAGTGTTTTGAGGTTGCAGATGGAAGCTGATGTGGTTTGAAGAGATTTTCGAAGAGTATTAGCTTTTTACATTCTGATAGATTCGAGTCAATCTGTAAACAAAGGGCTAGGAAAACTCCTGCCCTTTTTATCCGATTAAATTTGTCACCCAGATTTGTTTGAGCCAACTGGTTGTTACTGGTATGCTCTGGATGATGTGTTTTGCGACGATACTCTTTTCAAGAGGATTTTGTATAGCTGCCATGGGGATGGTCGCCAAGATTGTCAAGGCCATTTGCAAGACAAATAAGGTCACCAACATGGACAAGATACCTGCTGAAACTTGGAACAACTTACCACCCAGTTTTTTACTAGGAAGTAAGTGTAAAAGAAGACCAAGCAAACGACCGATGCTATAGACAATCCCAAATACAAGCAAGTAGCCGATACCTGCATAAAAGACCTTATCTAACTGAAAGAGTTGATCCGATGGGAAAAAGAAAGTTCCCTGACCTTCCTGCGGATTTGCATAAGGGACCAACAAATGAAATTGCTCACCAAGTCCCTTATAAAACTGGCCAGCCACAAAAGCCGATGCCATAGCTGAAATCAGGTAATAAACCTGTAAGAGCAGGCCTCTCCGATAACCGATATAAAATCCCCAAGCCAAGACCAATAGAAGAAGGAGTGAAATCATAAGGAATCCTCAATCTTGCTCTGTTCTTGCTTGCAAGTCACAAGCTTGTGACGGAGTTCTTCTAATTCTTGCTCCTTATCATCAAATTCAATCTCACGGCTGAGCTGAGTCGATAAACAGTTGACCGCCAACAAAAGAGCGATTGTTTCATCATCTGCACTAGGCATTTGTTCTTTAATTGCTTGGTATTTTTCTGTCGCAACCTTGGCGATTTCCTCCATAAAAAGGTTATCATGCTCGCTTGTCAAGGTTAATGATTTTTTCCCGAATGTAAATTTGAATCGATTTAGATTTGCCATAAAATTCACCTCACGATATTATACCAAAATTCGCTAATTTTGTCAGTTTTTACAAATTTGCCTGCTTTTGTGGTACAATAGAAACTATGGCAAGTATAACACTCACACCAAGCGAAAAGGAGATTCAGGCTTTTCTTGAACACTATCAAACCAGTCTGGCTCCCAGCAAGAATCCCTATATTCGCTACTTTTTGCGACTACCTCAAGCAACGGTTTCTATCTATACTTCTGGAAAGGTCTTGCTTCAGGGTGAAGGAGCTGAAAAATATGCTAGTTTCTTTGGCTATGAGGTTGTAGAGGAAAACACGGGACAAAATCTCCATTTGATTGGGACAGATGAGGTAGGGAATGGTTCCTACTTTGGTGGGCTTGCAGTTGTGGCTTCCTTTGTCACACCTGACCAGCATGCCTTCTTGCGAAAACTCGGTGTGGGGGATTCTAAGACTCTGACAGACCAAAAGATTCGTCAGATTGCTCCCATTCTCAAGGAAAAAATCCAGCACCAAGCACTGCTTCTCTCACCAAGCAAGTACAACGAGGTCATTGGAGACCGCTACAATGCTGTTTCGGTTAAGGTTGCCCTCCATAATCAGGCTATCTATCTCCTCCTTCAAAAAGGACTTCAGCCTGAGAAAATTGTGATTGATGCCTTTACCAGTGCTAAAAATTATGACAAGTACTTGGCACAAGAGGCCAATCGTTTCAGCAATCCTATCAGCTTAGAAGAAAAGGCTGAGGGCAAATACTTGGCTGTCGCAGTTTCTTCTGTCATTGCGCGTGATCTCTTTCTGGAAAATCTTGAAAATCTGGGACGAGAACTGGGCTATCAACTTCCAAGTGGAGCTGGAACGGCTTCTGACAAGGTGGCTAGCCAGATTTTACAAGCCTATGGTATGCAGGGACTCAATTTCTGCGCCAAATTGCACTTTAAAAATACTGAAAAAGCGAAAAAACGCTTAGAAAGGTAAGTTATGAATTCATTTAAAAATTTCCTAAAAGAGTGGGGATTGTTCCTCCTGATTCTATCATTACTAGCTTTAAGTCGTATCTTTTTTTGGAGTAATGTCCGCGTAGAAGGGCATTCCATGGATCCTACCCTAGCGGATGGCGAAATTCTCTTTGTTGTCAAACACCTCCCTATTGACCGTTTTGATATCGTGGTGGCCCATGAGGAAGATGGCAATAAGGACATCGTCAAACGTGTCATCGGAATGCCTGGCGACACCATCCGTTACGAAAACGATAAACTTTACATCAATGATAAAGAGACGGATGAGCCTTACCTAGCTGACTACATCAAACGTTTCAAGGATGACAAACTCCAAAGCACTTACTCAGGCAAGGGCTTTGAAGGAAATAAAGGAACTTTCTTTAGAAGTATCGCTCAAAAGGCTCAAGCCTTCACAGTCGATGTCAACTACAATACCAACTTTAGCTTTACAGTTCCAGAAGGAGAATACCTTCTCCTCGGAGACGACCGCTTGGTTTCGAGCGACAGCCGCCACGTAGGTACCTTCAAAGCAAAAGATATCACAGGGGAAGCTAAATTCCGCTTCTGGCCAATCACCCGTATCGGAACATTTTAAGAGACCTAAGAGGCCGAGAATCAAGAATCTCAGCCTCTTCTTCTATCGTGAGAATATGATTATTCACTATCCAGTTTGATTAAGATAGAAACAAAGTTATACTCAATGAAAATCAAAGAGCAAACTAGGAAGCTAGCCGCAGGTTGCTCAAAACAGTGTTTTGAGGTTGCAGATGGAAGCTGACGTGGTTTGAAGAGATTTTCGAAGAGTATTAACTCTCACCTATTTATGCAAAGGAATCTTATGGAAGTTTATTTTTCAGGAACCATTGAACGGATTATTTTTGAAAATCCCAGCAATTTTTATCGCATCCTCCTCCTAGAAATCGAAGATACGGACGCAGAAGATTTTGATGATTTTGAAATCATTGTCACGGGTACCATGGCTGACGTGATTGAGGGAGAAGACTATACCTTTTGGGGGCAAATTGTCCAGCACTCCAAGTATGGGGAGCAACTGCAAATCAGCCGGTATGAACGAGCAAAACCAACTAGCAAGGGGCTAGTTAAGTACTTTTCGAGTAGCCATTTCAAGGGAATTGGTCTCAAAACAGCTCAGAAAATCGTGGATACCTATGGCGACAATACCATTGACGAAATTCTGCAACACCCGGAAAAGCTAGAAGGCATCGCAGGACTCTCTGCCAAAAATCGAGAGGCTTTCGTTTCTACTCTCCGTCTCAACTACGGAACAGAGATGGTTTTGGCCAAACTAGCCAACTACGGCATTCCCAACAAACTAGCCTTTCAGATTCAAGACTTTTACAAGGAAGAAACCCTTGATGTGGTTGAAAATTATCCCTACCAATTGGTTGAGGATATCAAGGGTTTGGGATTTACTATTGCTGACCAATTAGCGGAAGAACTAGGCATCGAAAGTCAGGCTCCCGAGCGCTTCCGTGCCGGTCTAGTTCATAGTCTTTTTCAGGCCTGTATGGAAACAGGGGACACCTATGTTGAAGCACGGGATTTGCTAGAACAAACTCTTACTCTCCTTGAATCTTCTCGCCCCGTGGAACTGGATCCCAGTCAAGTGGCCCAAGAACTCTCCTACCTGATTGAAGAAGACAAGGTTCAGCAAGTTGATACCAAGATTTTTGACAACAGCCTCTTTTTCGCTGAGGAAGGTATCCGCAGTCACTTGGTTCGTATCCTTGAAAAAGGAAAACAGAAGAGTCATGATTTAGAAACCATTCAAAAACATATCACTACTGTCGAGGAAGAGCTGGGAATTGAGTATGATAACATTCAAAAACAAGCTATCTGTGATGCTATCCAAAACAAGGTCTTTATTCTGACAGGTGGCCCAGGTACTGGTAAGACAACGGTTATCAATGGGATCATCGCTGTTTATGCCCTTTTAGAAGGACTTGACCTCAGGAAAAAAAGCAACCTACCGATTCTTCTTGCTGCTCCAACTGGACGAGCCGCTCGGCGCATGAATGAATTGACAGGTTTGCCTAGCGCTACTATACACCGCCACTTGGGAATGACAGGCGACGATGATACCAGTCATCTGGAAGATTATCTGGATGCTGACTTTATCATCGTAGATGAATTTTCTATGGTGGATACTTGGCTGGCCAATCAACTCTTCTCCAACATCTCTTCTAACAGCAAAATCCTCATCGTAGGTGACAGCGACCAGTTGCCTTCTGTCAGTCCTGGACAGGTTCTAGCGGATCTGCTTCATATTCCTTTGATTCCTCAGACTCGCTTGGAAAAAATTTACCGGCAAAGCGAAGAATCAACCATCGTCACCCTAGCTAGTCAGATTCGACAGGGCATCTTGCCAGCTGATTTCACCCAGAAAAAAGCTGACCGTTCCTACTTTGAAATCGCTAGTGGCCATATTCCTGCCACCATTGAAAAGATCTTAGGTGCCGCCCTCAGAAGTGGTATCCCTGCCCGTGATATCCAAGTTCTGGCTCCCATGTACCGAGGGACGGCAGGGATTGATGCCATCAACCAGCTCATGCAAAACCTCCTTAACCCATCACAAAAAGATCAACTCAGTTTTGAGGCTCCCCAATGCCACTATCGTAAGGGCGACAAGGTCATTCACTTGGTCAACGATGCTGAAATCAATGTCTTTAACGGAGATTTGGGAGCTATCACAGATCTGATCCCTGGTAAATATACCGAATCGAAGCAAGACGAGATTGTCATTGATTTTGACGGTAACGAAGTCTCTTACCCACGTAACGAATGGTACAAGATTCGTTTGGCCTATGCCATGAGTATCCATAAGTCTCAGGGAAGTGAGTTCCCTGTTGTCATCCTACCGATTACTAGTGCTAGTAGGCGTATGCTGGAGCGCAATCTCATCTATACAGCCATTACACGCGCCAAAAGCAAGCTTATCTTACTAGGTGAATTACAGGCCTTCGATTATGCCACCCAACACATCGGAACTGCCCGAAAAACCTATCTAATTGAACGCTTCAGTGATTTATTGGAGAATGTTGAAGAAAAGCAACAAACTGTCTCAGAAACTGCCACATCAAGTGCATCTGAACAATTCTACATCCTGACCGAAGAAAACTGGGACAGCATCCCCGCCATGATTGGGATTACAGACGCAGACCTCAAAGAGATTTTTGGAAAATAGTGCATAAGAAATCCCACCTAATCAGGTGGGATTTTTGTTTATTATGATTATTTAACTGTTGCTGTGCTTGTAATCAATTCAACAGCTTTTTTGATTGTGATGTCGTGTTTCAACATATCAGCTGAAAGCAAGCTTTGTACTTGAGCAACTTCCATGTTGTAGTCTGCTGCCAATTGCTCAACTTCTTTTTGGATTTCTTCTTCTGAAGCATCAAATCCTTCAGCTTTGGCAACTGCTTCGATAACAAGGTTAGTCTTAGTACGTGACTCAGCTTCTGCTTGGTATTGATTGTGAAGGTCTTCTTGAGTAGTTCCAGTGATTTGGAAGTACATGTCAGGGTTGATACCTTGACGTTGCAAGTTTCCAAGGAATTCGTTTACTGAGCGGTGAACTTCTTCATGAATCATTTCTTCTGGAAGTTCTACGATTTCAGCGTTTTCTACAGCTTTATCAATTGCTGCACCTTCAACTGCATCTTTGTAAGCTTCTTCTTTAGCAGCAGCCAATTCGTTACGATATTTTTCTTTCAATTCAGCAAGTGTTTCAACTTCTTCGTCGATGTCTTTTGCAAGCTCATCGTCAAGAGCTGGAACTTCTTTAGCTTTTACTTCGTGGATAGTTGTCACGAATTTAGCTTCTTTACCTGCAAGATCTTCTGCTTGGTAGTCTTCTGGGAATGTTACGATAACGTCAACAGTTTCGCCAGCTGAGTGACCTACCAATTGATCTTCGAAACCAGGGATGAATTGACCTGAACCAAGTCCAAGTGAGAAGTTTTCACCTTTTCCTCCATCAAATTCAACACCGTCGATAGAACCAACGAAGTCGATGACAACAGTGTCGCCGTTTTCAGCAGCAGCTTCCTTGATAACCAATTCAGCCAAGTTGTTGCGTTCACGTTCGATACGCTCTTCAACATCAGCGTCAGTTACTTCTTTTTCAACATCTACTGATACTTCAAGGTTTTTGTAGTCACCCAATTTTACTTCAGGTTTTGTCACAACTTCAGCAGTGATAACCCAGTCTTGACCTTTTTCCATTGAAGTTACATCAATTTTTGGTTGAGCAACGACTTCAAGACCAGCTTCTTTTACAGCTGCTTCATAAGCGTTTGGCAAAAGAGCGTTCATAACGTCTTGGTAAAGTGATTCTTCACCAAATTTTTTGTCGAAGATAGGGCGTGGAAGGTGACCTTTACGGAAACCTGGAACATTAAGAGATTTCTTCACTGAGTTGAAGACACGGTCCAATTCTGGTTTGATTTGGTCTTGAGAGATAGTGAAAGTCAAGACACCACGGTTTGTTTCTTTGTTTTCAAATGATACAGACATTCTGTCATTTCTCCTTAAAATTTTTTAAATACAGTCTATTATAACATAAATGAGCGACTTTTTTCAAGTAATGAATGTGCTTTTCAATGATGGGAGAGGTACTTGCTCGCTTCTTTGATACTAAGTTCAGCCATTCTTTCCTTGTTTTTCTCAATGAAGCATGCTACCCAAGCTGGATTCGTTTTGGAGTAGTCTCTCAGAGCCCAGCCAATGGCTTTATTGATAAAGAATTCTGTTTGATTCAAATTATGAAACAGAATCTTTTCCAGTAATTGAACATTGGTCTTCTCTTTTCTTAACAACTGGTGGTCAATAGCGACGCGTCTCAACCAGATATTGTCTGACAGGCTCCATTGGAGGATTATTTTTTCCAGTTCCTGCTTCTCATACACCAAACTCCCTACTACTCGATCTAGGATATCCACCGTATCCCACCAAGACTTGGTAACAACCAACTGCTCTAGCTTAGGCAAATCGCTGTCCTTCAGATAAGACTGCATGGCTTTCAAATAATTGGCAGCCACATACTGGTATTCTCTAGACTCTTTTTCCCAGCAAGTATCTACAAAATCCCAATCGATAATCTTTGTTTTTTTCTCTTCTGGAAAGTATTTTTTATAGAGTTTATTTCTTTCTGGCGCCGCAACGCCTAGAAAGGAAAATTAATGGCGCATATAGGTCTCCATAGGCCCTGCTTTTTTAGGATTTTTTGCTGCTTCTAACTCCTCAAGTAAATCTGTTAGACTCATCTAAAAGTCCTCATGCCCTACCAAGTGGTGCTGAAAGGCATAGACAGCCGCCTGGGTACGATCGCTGACTTCAAGTTTGGCAAGAATGTTAGACACGTGCGTCTTGACCGTCTTGAGAGAGATAAAAAGTTCATCTGCGATGCGCTGATTTTCGTAGCCCTTGGCGATGAGTTTGAGTACATCTCGCTCACGAGCAGTCAGGTCCTCATGTAGTTCTATGTGATTGCGGTGGTATTCGACTTTTTTGCTGACCTCTTGCTCAATGGCCAACTCTCCAGCAGCCACCTTACGGACGGCATGGAGTAATTCGTCTGCACTAGAAGTCTTAAGCATATAGCCACGAGCACCTGCATCTAAGACGGGCATGATTTTTTCATTGTCCAAGTACGAAGTCACAATCAAAATCTTGGCTTCAGGCCATTCTTTGAGGATGGCCAAGGTCGCCTCAATTCCATTCATTTCAGGCATGACAATATCCATGACAATGACATCTGGACGTAATTCCAAAGCCAAGTCAATGCCTTGAGCCCCATTGGATGCCTCACCCACAACTTCTACATCATCTTGGAGGTCAAAGTAGCTTTTCAAGCCCAAGCGGACCATTTCATGGTCATCTACTAGTAAAATTCTCATCTTTACTCCTTTATCATTCCTTATCGAGCAAGGGAATGCGGATATCAACTGCCAGCCCTTGCTTGGGAGCTGTTAATAACTGAACCGTACCTGCCATATCTTCAACCCGCTCCTTGATATTACGGAGTCCATAACTCAAGTCATCTAAACTCCCCAACTGGAAACCAATCCCATTGTCCACCACCTTCAGTTGCAATTCAACATTCGTCTGATAGAGATAGACATCCAGACAAGAGGCCTGGGCATGGCGGAGAGTATTGCTAATCAACTCCTGCAAGATTCGGAAAATATGCTCCTCAATCTTCTTGGGCAATTTCGTCACATTTTGCTTGAAACTAACCTTTAGATCACTCTTGTCCTCAAGCTCTTTTAAGAGGATTTGAATTCCCTCAACCAGACTCTTCTGCTCCAGTTCAACTGGTCTCAAATGCAAGAGCAAGACTCTCAAGTCCTTTTGGGCTGTTTCAAGGATGGCTGTGACACTCTGCAACTGGGTCTGCATCTTTTCTCTATCCAGTTTCAAAGCCTGCTGACTGACACCTGATAAAATCATGTGAGCTGCAAACAACTCCTGACTGACTGTATCGTGCAAATCCCGAGCAATCCGCTTCCGTTCCTTTTCGATGATTTCCTCTTCCTTAGCAAGACTGTAATTTTCAGCCTTTTGAAGAGCCTCTGTCAAGAGGTTAAGTTTTCCTGACAAGGACTTGAAACTGGCGTCCAAATCTGGATCTGAAACCTGAACCACTTCTTGCCCTGCCAATAAACGCTTGAGATTGGCCTGCATTTTTCTTAGAAAAAGCTCTTCCACACCTCGCCAAAACAGGGCTAAGAGACAGGTCATGGACATGCTGAAAACCAACAACAAAAAGACAAATTTTTCTGTTTTTTCGACATCATGCAGGAAAAGAGACCAGTCAAAATCAAGGATTTCCAGCAAGCTGTGGGAGAGAAATGAGACAAATAGGACAGAGGTGAGGGCAATGATTATATAAGCTTGTTTTTTCATCCTCTGACCACCTCCACATCCCCAATCATAGTGGTCAAGAGAATCTTGATGCTCTTGTTACTCTTGAGATAGTCTCTTGTTTCCTGATGATAGTGTTCATTGCGGAGGGCTCGCTTGGGATGATTGAAAAAAGTCAAATCCCCATAAAGACAATTAACACTGAGACTGACTTCCACATCTACAGGTACAATGATTTTAGTTGTTCCTACCATCTTTCTGAGGATAATAACATTATCATGATTGGTTAGGATGACCCTCTCCAGATGAATGGTGTCCTTGCCCATAAGACGAAAGAGATTGATATCATCAAACTGGCAAGTCTGGTAGCTTGAAAAATGATGGAGATTCCCAAACCAACGATTTTTCTCCTTCTTAACCGTCACCACCTCTTCAAACACCAAATTTGTCTGCTCTTTTTCCTGATTCATCATCGGATAAAGAAGAAAGAGACTGTATATGACCGCAACAAAAATCGCTAGAATCACAAAGGGATTGAGCATGACGATGAAAAAGAAGAGAATGGTTGCCACCACTAACAGAAGGTTATTCCCCTCTTTACCAGTGTAATAGCGAATCAAAAGTAAAAAGAGGAATAGAATCAGCAGAAAACGCGAAAAATGCTCTGATACCATCAAAATCAGAGCTCCCGTCAAAAGACAGGCTTCGATAAATAAAAAGATTTTAAATTTTCTCATACATGTATCCTCTTCCTTCTATTTTATCACAATTCAAAAAAGTCACCTCGGTCTGAAGATGGAAAAAAGGCGGTGGTTACGCCTTTTTCATCTGATCATTTGCTTCTTTTAGTTTGCCGTAAAGAATATAGTCTACGCTTTGCAAATCTGCTACGGTAGCACAATTAAGGGCACACATAATCAAACGCAAATCTGCTTTCCAGCTTTGGACAATGCCAATCACCTCTTCGACTGAATAGGTTTCAACCAATTCCAGAACTGTTCGAGACAGTCCCACAGCCTTGGCACCAAAGACCAGACACTTAATCATATCCAGCGGATTGCGAACGCCACCACTGACCAAGAGTTGAACCTTATCTTTCCAGTCTTTGGCATTGAGAAGGGCTTGCATAGTGGACTGGCCCCATTGATTGAGGTAGCCACGTTGACCACTGCGACGGTTTTCGATATAAGCAAAGCTAGTTCCACCACGACCTGATAGGTCGACAGTTCGAACCCCTAGTTCATAGGCTCTTTCAATGGTCTTTACATCCATCCCAAAGCCCACTTCCTTTAGGACAATAGGAACGGGGATTTGCTTGCTATAGTCTGCCAGATGCGATTGCCAGCTTCGAAACTTTCTTTCTCCCTCTGGCATGAGTAATTCCTGCATGACATTGACATGCACTTGTAGGAGAAGAGGACTCATCTCTTCTACAGTCTGAAGACCTAACTCGACAGGCTTGTCCAATCCAATATTGGTTCCAAGAAGGAGATTTGGATGACTAGACTTGACAGAAAATGAATCATCTGTAGGATCCTTGAGGGCTGCGCTATAAGAACCCGTCACAAACAAAATCCCACAGGCTTCCGCCACCTGAGCTAGTTTTTGATTGATTTCTCGTCCTTTATCACTTCCACCTGTCATGGCATTGATATAAAAAGGAAAATCCCACTTTCGACCTGCAAACTCTGTAGACAAATCAATCTCATCCAGGTCGTAAAGAGGCAAGGAAGAATGAATCAACTCCACCTCATCAAAGCTATTATAGGAACTTTTCTGTTCAAGGGCATAGCGGATATGCTCGTCCTTACGATTTGTCGTCATGTCCTATCCTTTCTTGGTATAAGAGCTCAATCCCCAGATCGGCCCAACGATTTTTTAAGGTTTCAGTTGATTGCGCATCAAAACTCAAAGCAATCCCACAGTCACCACCACCAGCGCCACTACTCTTGGCAACAGCTTGCAAATCTTGACTGGCTTCTTTCAGTTGTCTGAGCGAAGGTGTGTAAATATCTGAGCTCAAGTCTTCTAAAAGTTGACTGGCTACTTCTACTTGCTCGATAACTTTTTCGGCTTTTCCTTGCTCCAAGGCTTCTACCAAAGTAGCTACCATTTCTTTTGAGGAAGTTAAAAAATTCTGATTGATGTTTTGCTTGATTTGCTTGACCATATCACTAGATACGGCCACTTCCTTGGTCCATCCTACTAGGAAATCACATTCTAGGGCAGGTTGTACGTGTGAGATTGAAAATCCCCAATCACGCTCCAAAACTATCACCAAGTTTTCTTCTTCCAACCAAGCAGCCACCTTCTGGCGATCAAATGACTGGTAGAGAACCAAATCCTCTGCCACGATACAGGCAAGGTCTCCCATAGAGCCATTGTCTCCTCGCTTGAGCAAGACCGCGCTAGCCAGCTTGAATAATAAATCCTGATCAACCGTAATATCATATAGAGCCAGTAGGGCCTTAATCACCAAGACAACGATGCTGCCACTAGAACCCAGACCAAACTTTTTCCCTTCCCGTTCCATTTTTCCTCGAATCTCTAGAGAAAAGGGTCTTAAATCCTGACCTCGATAAGTCAGGAAATCTTCCACTAAAGCAATCGTTTCTTGAATCAAGCTGTAGTCAGGATTTGGTGTCAAGTCCACTGCAAAATCAAACATATCCGAATAGATACGGTAGCTGTCAGAAAAAACAATCTCAGCCCTCATATAGATAGGAATAGCCTTTATCAAGGCTAACTGTCCTGGCTCTAGAATAGCATATTCACCTGCCCAATAGAGCTTTCCGCAAGTTTTAACAGCAATCATCTTGGCTCAAATCCTTTGTTTTTGATACAATCAAGCGATAACGCTGACTGAAGATTCCAGATAAATGCTCCAAGTCTTTCTCTTGACAAAGAACTTTGACATTGGGACCAGCATCCATGGTAAAGTAGCAGGCCTCTCCTTGCTCACGGAGCTGGCGAACAAAGTCCATGGCTTCATAAGATGCATCTGTCAGATATGAAAAGGCTGGACTAGCAGTTTTTGTCGTAGCGTGCATAGCAAGGGCATTTTTCTCTGTTAGTTCCCCAACCTTGGCAAAGTCATTTTCTTTGAGGTAAACCAGCATATCCTGATAATCTTTCTCAGACTGGCGCACCCAGTCATCAAATGTCGTCGAAGTTTCCACACAAAGTTTCATACCGTCACGGCTAGAAATTGGTTTTTTCTTGTCTTCTAGCACCAACATAATCATAGCTAATTTCAAGTCTGTCTCTACAGGGTAAATTTCCCCACTATCCTTATCCCAGGCACCTAGCGGTCCATAAAAACTCCGAGAAGAAGATCCTGAGGCAAACTTAGCCTCCTGCGCCAACTGGCTCCGATTCAAACCAAGCTTGAAATAAGCATTACAAGCCTTGACCAGGGCGGACAAACCGCTAGAACTTGAGGACAGACCCGCCGCGGTAGGCATATTGTTCTGAGTATCAATACGGACAAAGCCCTCACCATCTGGACGATAACGGTCAATAATCTTACTCATCTTAGCATGCTCCGCCTCATTTTGTAGCTGACCATTGATATAAAAGGCATCGGCAATCGCATTCGTCGGTAAAGGCGACAAAGTCGTCTCTGTGTACATATTTTCCAAAGTCAGAGAAATACTGCTAGTAGCAGGTACCATCTCTTTTTCTTTTTTCTTTCCCCAATATTTGATAATAGCAATATTTGCGTAGGAACGTACTGTTACAGGCTCTCGATCCATGTCTGAACAGCTCCTTTCTCTTCTAATCTTTCTGCTAATTCTTGTGCGTGTGGCAAATTGGTTGCCAAAGCTATGATACAGCCTCCTAGCCCACCACCGCTCATCTTGGCACCCAGAGCACCATGGCTAAGAGCCGTTTCGACCAGAGAGTCTGACTCAGGACTACTAACACCAATTTCTTTTAAATGTAAATGCGCTTGACTGAGTATTTGTCCCAGTCCTTCAGTATCTTTTTGTGAAATCGCATCCTCTGCCTGCTGGGTCAATTCTCCCAAGTCATGCAAAAACGGTAGGGCATCTTTCCCCTTACTTTGAACCACTTGGATGGCTTCACGAGTGTGACCATAAACACCCGTATCAGCAATGACTAAATAGGCGGATAGATCCATCTCAAGCTCTGTAAATCCTACATTCTTGATAAAGCGAATAGGTTGGTCACTGAGACAGGTCTTAGCATCCAAACCACTTGGATTCATATGGGCAATCATCTCAGCCCGATTGACCAAGATTTCTAGTACATCATGAGGCAGATCAGCACCATAATAGTCAAATACCGCACGAATGGCCGCTATGCTGATAGCCGCTGACGAACCCATTCCCCGTTTTTCAGGGATAGCCGAGTCAATCTCACAGCGAATGCAGGCTTCTGTGATATCCAAATACTCCAGCGAAGCATAAACTGCCATAGACAAGGTATCCTCCTCATAGAGGCGCCAAGGACTCGCTGCAGGAACCACCTTACAAGTCACCTCCACCCCCAAAAGAGGTAAGGAAATAGCAGGATAACCATAAACGACCGCATGCTCCCCTATTAAAATAATCTTACTATGCGCCTGACCGACACCAAGTTTTTTTGTCATATTTTCCTTTTACTAGACGAAAAAGCCGTCTCATACTCAATGAAAATCAAAAAGCAAACTAGGAAGCTAGCCGCAGGCTGTACTTGAGTACGGTAAGGCGACGCTGACGTGGTTTGAATTTGATTTTCGAAGAGTATTATTTTTTCCTACAAGTATTTATTCTCTCCTATCTATTTTATTATATTTTCACAAAAAAAGCGATTGTTTCCTTTACAATCGCCTCTTTCATTATTGAATCCATTCGCCATTATAATTGACAGAATAGCCTTCTACAGTGGTATTCACTGCTAAAGCACCTGAGCTATAAGCATAGTACCATTTACTACCGACCTGGAACCAGCCAGTTGCCATTGCTCCTGATGAACGGAGATAGTACCACTTGTTACCAAAGTATTGCCAGCCCGTTTTCATATCACCATTTTCAGCATCTAAATAGTACCAAGTTGAGTCTTCTTGATACCAGCCAGTTGCCATGGCTCCTGATGAACGGAGGTAGTACCACTTGTTACCAAGGTATTGCCAACCTGTTTTCATATCACCATTTGGCTGGTCTAAATAATACCAAGTGCTACCTTCCTGATACCAGCCAGTTGCCATGGCTCCTGATGAACGGAGGTAGTACCAGTTATTACCTAGATATTGCCATCCTGTTCGCATAATACCAGTTTCTGGGTCTAGGTAATACCATGGAGCAGGTTTGCTTCTATCAATGTCAATAGTAACATGAAAATCTTGAGTCCAACCCTTAGCAACTTCACCAATTGGTAGTGGATTGTAAGAATCATCGCCAAAATTTCCTAGCTTATTTAAATAATACCAATTGCCGTCTTCATAAACCCAGCCTGTCTTTACAGCATAATGATTATCAAAATAATAAGTTCTCTTTTCAGGAGATGAAGTATATTGTTCACCATATACTTTTCCTGTATTTTCAGACGTTTTTGCCTCTAGTACTTGTTTATCTGTTTGTTCTAGCAAAGCTCCATCTGAGCTAAAATAATACCATTTTTGTTGGAGTCCAATTTCATTAATTGGTTGGTTATCTAATAAATTATCACGATAACCTGTTCCAGGAATTTCTAAGTATTGCCATCCAACTACCATTTCTCCTTTATCACCAAAATAATAAATTTTACCGTCTATTTTATGCCAATAAATTGCTTTATGATCATCTTTTACATAATATTTTCTATTATCCTTATCAACAAATTGGCCACCTGTGGTATCCGCAAATACAGTATTAGTAGCTAGCAAACCAAAGAAAAATGCTGTTAGTCCAACTTGCATAGTTTTTTTAAAAAGTTTCATTTATATGTCCTCCAATATTAAATCCACTCACCAGATGAGGCGAAATTATAAACTTTACCATCGATAGTCTGGCTACCTGTAACCATTGCTCCATTTGAATTGAGATAATACCAGTTTCCATTTACTTTGGTCCAACCTGTCTTCATATCTCCATTACTTGCATTTAGGTAGTACCAAGTTGAACCATCTTTCACCCAACCAGTTGCCATGGCTCCTGATGAACGGAGATAGTACCACTTGTTACCAAGATATTGCCAGCCTGTTTTCATATCGCCATTTTCAGCATCTAAATAGTACCAAGTTAAGCCTTCCTGATACCAGCCAGTTGTCATAGCTCCTGATGAACGGAGGTAGTACCACTTATTGCCAATTTGCTTCCAACCAGTTTGCATGATACCAGTTTCTGAATCTAGATAGTACCAAGCTGAACCATCATTTATCCAACCTGCACGTCTTTCACCACCAATATAGTTTTCTCCATTAATTTCCGTTTTAGCTAGATAATACCAATTAGACTGGTCATAAAGCCAACCTGTCTCTAAAGAATGATTTTGATTAAAGTAATAGTTCGTGTAAAAACTCTTCTCTTCTTTATCTTCCGGGTTTGTACGTTTTTCCCCATACTTTCTTCCAACACTGTCTTTAGTTTTAACCTCTAATGCTTTCCAACCAACAAACTCTTGTAGCACTCCATTTTTGTCAAAGTAGTACCATTCTGGCATTGGGGAACCTTCTAATCTTATACCATTAGGGTAAGGACCAATTGTATATCCTTTAACTGGCATTGGAATGTACTGCCAACCAACAACCATTTCACCATTATAATCAAAATAATAGGTCTTGCCATCAATCACTCGCCAGTAGGTTTCTTTGAGTTCCCCCTTCTTGTAGTAGGTTCTACCATTTTCTTGAACAAATTGCCAGCCTTCTGAATCAGCATCATCCGCTAATACTGCACTTGTCGCTAGCAAACCAAAGAAAAAGACTGCTAATGCGATTTGCATCAATTTTTTTATTATTTTCATTAGACGTATCCTCCTGCAAGAATTATAGTAAAAATTAAATTGTATGTCAATATGACGGCTTTAAAATCATATAATAACGAAACATATTAAAAATTGAAACAGTAGTAGTACACTTTGGCTTTGAAAATATTTTTAGAAATTATAGTATATTGAAACCATAATAGTACACCATGACTCCTAAAATATATCATATTGAATCTAGAATACTACATTGTGCATACTAAAATATTCCTAGAAATTAATTTGAATTTCCTAATCTATTTCTTCACATCTTATTTCACTCCACTATATTATGACGCGCTTACAGTCAGCCTTCAACTTCCTGAAATGCAAAAATCCCCTAGCAGACTTTCCTGCTAGGAGATTTTCTTATGAGAGGTACTTATTTAAGCTTTGAAAATCGGACTTATCATCTGATAATTATCAAATAATCTGCCAATTAAGCTTCTTCGTCTTCTTTACGACGACGGCCTGCAAGACCAAGACCAAGTAATGCACTTGCGGCTGCTGCTACCATAGCTACAGTAGAATCTGCTGTACCTGTATTTGGCAACTCTTTCGCTCCTGCTTTCTTAGCTGGTGTTGCTGCATGTGAGCCTTGTTCAGCAGATGTAACTGCTTTATCAGCTGGTGCTACTGCATGTGAGCCTTGTTCAGCAGATGTAACTGCTTTATCAGCTGGGATTACAGCTGTGCTACCATCTGGGAAGGTTACTGTAGTTGTGCCATCTTTACCTACTTTAACATCTGTTGCTGTTGGGTTTGATTTCTTAACTGCTTCTGCTACCTTAGCTTTTTCAGCGTCTGTCAAGTTGCTTGGATCTGTAACTTGTGTTACTGATGGATCTTTAACACCATCTGCATCCTTAGACTTATCATCTGCTTTATTAGCTGGGATTACTGCTGTTGTGCCATCTTTACCTACTTTAACATCTGTTGCTGTTGGATTAGATTTCTTAACTGCCTTATCTGCTGGGATTACTGCTGTTGTACCATCTGGGTAAGTGACAGTTACTGTGCCATCTTTGCCAACTTTAACATCAGTTACTGTTGGGTTAGCTTTCTTAACTGCTTCTGCTACCTTAGCTTTTTCTGCTTCAGTCAAGTTGCTTGGATCTACAACTGGTGTTACCGCTGGATCCTTAACTGCATTATCTGATGATTTCTTAACTGCATCACCTGATGGAATAACGGCTGTGCTGCCATCTGGGAAGGTTACTGTAGTTGTACCATCTTTGCCAACTTTAACATCTGTTACTGTTGGGTTTGATTTCTTAACTTCGTCTGCTACCTTAGCTTTTTCTGCTTCAGTCAAGTTGCTTGGATCTACAACTGGTGTTACCGCTGGATCCTTAACTGCGTTATCTGATGATTTCTTAACTGCATCACCTGATGGAATAACGGCTGTGCTGCCATCTGGGAAGGTTACTGTAGTTGTACCATCTTTGCCAACTTTAACATCTGTTACTGTTGGGTTTGATTTCTTAACTTCGTCTGCTACCTTAGCTTTTTCTGCTTCAGTCAAGTTGCTTGGATCTACAACTGGTGTTACCGCTGGATCCTTAACTGCGTTATCTGATGATTTCTTAACTGTATCACCTGATGGAATAACGGCTGTGCTGCCATCTGGGAAGGTTACTGTAGTTGTGCCATCTTTGCCAACCTTAACATCTGTTACTGTTGGGTTTGATTTCTTAACTTCGTCTGCTACCTTAGCTTTTTCTGCTTCAGTCAAGTTGCTTGGATCTACAACTGGTGTTACCGCTGGATCCTTAACTGCGTTATCTGATGATTTCTTAACTGTATCACCTGATGGAATAACGGCTGTGCTGCCATCTGGGAAGGTTACTGTAGTTGTGCCATCTTTGCCAACCTTAACATCTGTTACTGTTGGGTTTGATTTCTTAACTTCGTCTGCTACCTTAGCTTTTTCTGCTTCAGTCAAGTTGCTTGGATCTACAACTGGTGTTACCGCTGGATCCTTAACTGCGTTATCTGATGATTTCTTAACTGTATCACCTGATGGAATAACGGCTGTGCTGCCATCTGGGAAGGTTACTGTAGTTGTGCCATCTTTGCCAACCTTAACATCTGTTACTGTTGGGTTTGATTTCTTAACTTCGTCTGCTACCTTAGCTTTTTCTGCTTCAGTCAAGTTGCTTGGATCTACGACTGGTGTTACCGCTGGTTTAGCTGGAGCTTTTGTATCATTAGTTGCGGTTGCTGGAGCACTTGGTTCTGATACATTGCCTGCTGGATCTGTTGCTTTCGCTGTTACGTCTCCTGCTGGAAGCTCTTTCGTTGGTGTGATTGTAGCTTTTCCGTTTTCGTCCGCTACGCCTTCACCAAGCTTGTGACCATCTTTGTCGAACAACTCAACCTTAGATCCTGGTTCTGCTGTCACTTCAACTGGTGTCTTAGTTCCTGCTTTATCTGTTAGATCTGTCTTAACTTCTGGTTTAGCTGGAGCTTTTGTATCCTTAGTTGCGGTTGCTGGAACACTTGGTTCTGATACATTGCCTGCTGGATCTGTTGCTTTCGCTGTTACGTCTCCTGCTGGAAGCTCTTTCGTTGGTGTGATTGTAGCTTTTCCGTTTTCGTCCGCTACGCCTTCACCAAGCTTGTGACCATCTTTATCGAACAACTCAACCTTAGATCCTGGTTCTGCTGTCACTTCAACTGGTGTCTTAGTTCCTGCTTTATCTGTTAGATCTGTCTTAACTTCTGGTTTAGCTGGAGCTTTTGTATCCTTAGTTGCGGTTGCTGGAACACTTGGTTCTGATACATTGCCTGCTGGATCTGTTGCTTTCGCTGTTACGTCTCCTGCTGGAAGCTCTTTCGTTGGTGTGATTGTAGCTTTTCCGTTTTCGTCCGCTACGCCTTCACCAAGCTTGTGACCATCTTTGTCGAACAACTCAACTTTAGATCCTGGTTCTGCTGTCACTTCAACTGGTGTCTTAGTTCCTGCTTTATCTGTTAGATCTGTCTTAACTTCTGGTTTAGCTGGAGCTTTTGTATCTGCTGTTGCTTTTTCTGGTGTGCTTGGTTCTGACACATTGCCTGCTGGATCTGTTGCTTTCGCTGTTACGTCTCCTGCTGGAAGCTCTTTCGTTGGTGTGATTGTAGCTTTTCCGTTTTCATCCGCTACGCCTTCACCAAGCTTGTGACCATCTTTATCGAACAACTCAACCTTAGATCCTGGTTCTGCTGTCACTTCAACTGGTGTCTTAGTTCCTGCTTTATCTGTTAGATCTGTTTTGATTTCTGGTTTAGCTGGAGCTTTTGTATCTGCTGTTGCTTTTTCTGGTGTGCTTGGTTCTGACACATTGCCTGCTGGATCTGTTGCTTTCGCTGTTACGTCTCCTGCTGGAAGCTCTTTCGTTGGTGTAATTGTAGCTTTTCCGTTTTCGTCCGCTACGCCTTCACCAAGCTTATTACCGTCTTTATCGAACAACTCAACCTTAGATCCTGGTTCTGCTGTCACTTCAACTGGTGTCTTAGTTCCTGCTTTATCTGTTAGATCTGTCTTAACTTCTGGTTTAGCTGGAGCTTTTGTATCTGCTGTTGCTTTTTCTGGTGTGCTTGGTTCTGACACATTGCCTGCTGGATCTGTTGCTTTCGCTGTTACGTCTCCTGCTGGAAGCTCTTTCGTTGGTGTGATTGTAGCTTTTCCGTTTTCATCCGCTACGCCTTCACCAAGCTTATTACCGTCTTTATCGAACAACTCAACCTTAGATCCTGGTTCTGCTGTCACTTCAACTGGTGTCTTAGTTCCTGCTTTATCTGTTAGATCTGTCTTAACTTCTGGTTTAGCTGGAGCTTTTGTATCTGCTGTTGCTTTTTCTGGTGTGCTTGGTTCTGACACATTGCCTGCTGGATCTGTTGCTTTCGCTGTTACGTCTCCTGCTGGAAGCTCTTTCGTTGGTGTGATTGTAGCTTTTCCGTTTTCATCCGCTACGCCTTCACCAAGCTTGTGACCATCTTTATCGAACAACTCAACCTTAGATCCTGGTTCTGCTGTCACTTCAACTGGTGTCTTAGTTCCTGCTTTATCTGTTAGATCTGTTTTGATTTCTGGTTTAGCTGGAGCTTTTGTATCTGCTGTTGCTTTTTCTGGTGTGCTTGGTTCTGACACATTGCCTGCTGGATCTGTTGCTTTCGCTGTTACGTCTCCTGCTGGAAGCTCTTTCGTTGGTGTAATTGTAGCTTTTCCGTTTTCGTCCGCTACGCCTTCACCAAGCTTATTACCGTCTTTATCGAACAACTCAACCTTAGATCCTGGTTCTGCTGTCACTTCAACTGGTGTCTTAGTTCCTGCTTTATCTGTTAGGTCTGTTTTGATTTCTGGTTTAGCTGGAGCTTTTGTATCTTCTGTTGCTTTTGCTGGTGTGCTTACTTCTGATACATTTCCTGCTGGATCTGTTGCTTTCGCTGTTACATCTCCTGCTGGAAGTTTTTTCGTTGGTGTGATGGTAGCTTTTCCGTTTTCGTCTGCTACGCCTTCACCAAGCTTGTTACCATCTTTATCGAACAACTCAACCTTAGATCCTGGTTCTGCTGTCACTTCAACTGGTGTCTTAGTGCCTGCTTTATCTGTTAGATCTGTTTTGATTTCTGGTTTAGCTGGAGCTTTTGTATCCTTAGTTGCGGTTGCTGGAACACTTGGTTCTGATACATTGCCTGCTGGATCTGTTGCTTTCGCTGTTACGTCTCCTGCTGGAAGCTCTTTCGTTGGTGTGATGGTAGCTTTTCCGTTTTCGTCTGCTACGCCTTCACCAAGCTTATTACCGTCTTTGTCGAACAACTCAACTTTAGATCCTGGTTCTGCTGTCACTTCAACTGGTGTCTTAGTTCCTGCTTTATCTGTTAGATCTGTTTTGATTTCTGGTTTAGCTGGAGCTTTTGTATCTGCTGTTGCTTTTTCTGGTGCGCTTGGTTCTGATACATTTCCTGCTGGATCTGTTGCTTTCGCTGTTACGTCTCCTGCTGGAAGCTCTTTCGTTGGTGTGATGGTAGCTTTTCCGTTTTCGTCTGCTACGCCTTCACCAAACTTGTTACCATCTTTATCAAATAGCTCAACCTTAGATCCTGGTTCTGCTGTCACTTCAACTGGTGTCTTAGTTCCTGCTTTATCTGTTAGGTCTGTTTTGATTTCTGGTTTAGCTGGAGCTTTTGTATCTGCTGTTGCTTTTTCTGGTGTGCTTGGTTCTGACACATTGCCTGCTGGATCTGTTGCTTTCGCTGTTACGTCTCCTGCTGGAAGCTCTTTCGTTGGTGTGATGGTAGCTTTTCCGTTTTCGTCTGCTACGCCTTCACCAAGCTTGTTACCGTCTTTGTCGAACAACTCAACCTTAGATCCTGGTTCTGCTGTCACTTCAACTGGTGTCTTAGTTCCTGCTTTATCTGTTAGATCTGTTTTGATTTCTGGTTTAGCTGGAGCTTTTGTATCTGGTGTTGCTTTTTCTGGTGCGCTTGGTTGTGATACATTTCCTGCTGGATCTGTTGCTTTCGCTGTTACGTCTCCTACTGGAAGCTCTTTCGTTGGTGTGATTGTAGCTTTACCATTTTCGTCTGCTACTCCTTCACCAATCTTGTTACCATCTTTATCAAATAACTCAACTTTAGATCCTGGTTCTGCTGTTACTTCAACTGGTGTCTTAGTTCCTGCTTTATCTGTTAAGTCTGTTTTGATTTCTGGTTTTGATGGTGCTTTTGTATCTTCTGTTGCTTTTTCTGGTGCACTTGGTTCTGATACATTTCCTGCTGGGTCTGTTGCTTTCGCTGTTACATCTCCTGCTGGAAGTTCTTTCGTTGGTGTGATTGTAGCTTTACCATTTTCGTCTGCTACTCCTTCACCAATCTTGTTACCATCTTTATCGAATAACTCAACTTTAGATCCTGGTTCTGCTGTTACTTCAACTGGTGTCTTAGTTCCTGCTTTATCTGTTAGATCTGTTTTGATTTCTGGTTTAGCTGGTGCTTTTGTATCTTCTGTTGCTTTTTCCGGTGAGCTTGGTTCTGATACATTTCCTGCTGGGTCTGTTGCTTTCGCTGTTACGTCTCCTGCTGGAAGTTCTACTGTTGGTGTGATTGTAGCTTTTCCATCTTTTCCTGCTACTCCTTCACCAATCTTGTTACCATCTTTATCAAATAACTCAACTTTAGATCCTGGTTCTGCTGTTACTTCAACTGGTGTCTTAGTTCCTGCTTTATCTGTTAAGTCTGTTTTGATTTCTGGTTTTGATGGTGCTTTTGTATCTTCTGTTGCTTTTTCTGGTGCACTTGGTTGTGATACATTTCCTGCTGAATCTGTTGCTTTCGCTGTTACGTCTCCTGCTGGAAGTTCTACTGTTGGTGTGATTGTAGCTTTTCCGTTTTCGTCTGCTACTCCTTCACCAATCTTGTTACCATCTTTATCAAATAACTCTACTTTAGATCCTGGTTCTGCTGTTACTTCAACTGGTGTCTTAGTTCCTGCTTTATCTGTTAAGTCTGTTTTGATTTCTGGTTTTGATGGTGTTGTTGTATCTTTTGTTGGCGTTGCTTTTGCTGGTGTGCTTGCTTCTGATACTTTTCCTGCTGGAGTTGTTTCTTTTGCTGTTACGTCTCCTGCTGGAAGTTCTTTCGTTGGTGTGATTGTAGCTTTTCCATCTTTTCCTGCTACTCCTTCACCAATCTTGTTACCATCTTTATCAAATAACTCTACTTTAGATCCTGGTGTTGCTGTTACTTCAACTGGTGTCTTAGTTCCTGCTTTTCCTGTTAGGTCTGTTTTGATTTCTGGTTTTGATGGTGTTGTTGTATCTTTTGTTGGCGTTGCTTTTGCTGGTGTGCTTGCTTCTGATACTTTTCCTGCTGGAGTTGTTTCTTTTGCTGTTACGTCTCCTGCTGGAAGTTCTTTCGTTGGTGTAATTGTAGCTTTTCCATCTTTTCCTGCTACTCCTTCACCAATCTTGTTACCATCTTTATCAAATAACTCTACTTTAGATCCTGGTGTTGCTGTTACTTCAACTGGTGTCTTAGTTCCTGCTTTTCCTGTTAGGTCTGTTTTGATTTCTGGTTTTGATGGTGTTGTTGTATCTTTTGTTGGCGTTGCTTTTGCTGGTGTGCTTGCTTCTGATACTTTTCCTGCTGGAGTTGTTTCTTTTGCTGTTACGTCTCCTGCTGGAAGTTCTTTCGTTGGTGTGATTGTAGCTTTTCCATCTTTTCCTGCTACTCCTTCACCAATCTTGTTACCATCTTTATCAAATAACTCTACTTTAGATCCTGGTGTTGCTGTTACTTCAACTGGTGTCTTAGTTCCTGCTTTTCCTGTTAGGTCTGTTTTGATTTCTGGTTTTGATGGTGTTGTTGTATCTTTTGTTGGCGTTGCTTTTGCTGGTGTGCTTGCTTCTGATACTTTTCCTGCTGGAGTTGTTTCTTTTGCTGTTACGTCTCCTGCTGGAAGTTCTTTCGTTGGTGTGATTGTAGCTTTTCCATCTTTTCCTGCTACTCCTTCACCAATCTTGTTACCATCTTTATCAAATAACTCTACTTTAGATCCTGGTGTTGCTGTTACTTCAACTGGTGTCTTAGTTCCTGCTTTTCCTGTTAAGTCTGTTTTAATTTCTGGTTTTGATGGTGTTGTTGTATCTTTTGTTGGCGTTGCTTTTGCTGGTGTGCTTGCTTCTGATACTTTTCCTGCTGGAGTTGTTTCTTTTGCTGTTACGTCTCCTGCTGGAAGTTCTTTCGTTGGTGTGATTGTAGCTTTTCCATCTTTTCCTGCTACTCCTTCACCAATCTTGTTACCATCTTTATCAAATAACTCTACTTTAGATCCTGGTGTTGCTGTTACTTCAACTGGTGTCTTAGTTCCTGCTTTTCCTGTTAAGTCTGTTTTAATTTCTGGTTTTGATGGTGATTCGTTCTTATCTGCATCTGTTGGTTTTTTAGTTACAAATTCTGATAATGGTTTTTTATCTTGAGAACCATCTTTATATGTTACAACAAGATTTCCTTTGTCGTCTTTTGTGACTGATTGGATCTTAGCATCTTTATCAGCTACAGCTTGACCTTTTTTGTCTGCCAAGTTAGCATCATCGTTGTTTTGAGAGTACTCAAGTTGAAGCTTCTCTTTGATTTTAGCTAAGTCAGCATCTGTTACGTTAGCTGGATCTGCTACAGTAACTTTTTCAGTTGGTGTTGCAATATCATATTTTTGAGTTTGTCCCTTAAGCATAACACGGAATGCACCTGGATCAGTTGCAGTTGAACTACCTACTGCTTTATTCTCAATAAATGCACCATCTTTATCCGTTGCAGTTGCATAACGCCATCCTAAAGCCATACCTTCTGGATTTTCTCCTTTAGTTGCTGCTTCTAGTTTGTCTTTTGCTAAACCATCTGTCGCTGCTGGAGTACCTGAATAAGTAATAACTGCTGGGGCTTTTTCTGTCGCTGGTGTCTCAGCATTGATAACATTTGCTTTAAATCCATATTGTGTATTGATAGTATTTGCTTCACCTGCAACATCAGCAAACGCTTTGTTACCACCTTGTCTTACAGTAGCACTTGCAATTTTTCCGCTATCATCTTTGAATTTAATATCGAATGAGTTTTCTTCTCCAGCATAAACATAAACTTCCTTAGTATCTTTATTAGAATAAGGAATCTCTACTGTTGGAGCTACTACTGGAGCTGCTGGTGTTGCTGGCGTTGTTGGAGTTGTTGGTGCTGAACTTGGGTCTTTAACTGTTACTTTAACTGGAACTTCTTCATTAGATCCATCTGGGTATGTTACAACTACTGTAGCATCTTTTTCACCTGGTGTCGCTGTGTCTACTGGATCTTTGAAGGCTACTTTTGTACCCTTAGGAAGATCTTTTACATTTCCAATTGAATCTTCTGCTTTTGGTGTTGTTCCTTTATTTACAGTTTGTGGTTTAGCTGTTGGTGTGTTCTTATCTGCATCTGTTGGTGCTGGATTTACTAGATATGCTGCTGCAATCTTATCTTTTGATCCGTCAGGATAAGTTATAGTAAGATTTCCTTTTTCATCCACACTGTATTGTGAATTTGCTGGAAGACTTGGGTTAGCAGATTTCACTGCTTCGATAATCTTATTCTTTTCAGTTTCACTAACGCCGTTAGAATTTGCAACATCTAATTTTGTACCTGCAACTGGTTCATATTTCTTAGCAGTCTCAAGAACATTTACTATAAGTTCTCTGTATATCGTTGTTGGTTTATCTCGATTCTTCGCATGGAAAATAACACTTGTACTTCCTGCTGGCTGGTCCATTGCAACAGTTCCACTATATTTAGCATCACGTTGTCTAATCGTACTTCCACGTGGGTCATCTAGATATCCTCCTGTTGGCTCTACTCCTTTTATAGCTAGTGGATTTTTTTCAACTGAAAATTTCCCTAAAGCTGTAGCTTGAGCTACAACATCAACATCAATTTTATCACCAGGATATACTGTAATCTCTGATTTACTTACCAATAGTCTAGTATCATTATTACCAGTTACACCACCATCCTTAACAGTCAACGGTGATGCTGTAACCGTAATCGGTGTACTCTTAGCTGACTCTTTACCACCTGCTGGTGTTGAAGTCGCTGTAATCGCTCCTGCTGGAAGACTGTTTGTAGGGTGAACAGTTGCTACACCTTGAGCATTAGCTACAGCTTCACCGATCACAACACCATCTGTGTTGTAAAGCTTAACAGTTGAACCTGCTGGTGCTTTAACTGTTACATCAGCTGGTGTACTTGCTTTACCTGCCAAATCATTGACAATTTCTGGAGCACTAGTCGCTGCATCTGCTCCTGGATTTACTAGATATGCTGCTGCAATCTTATCTTTTGATCCATCAGGATAAGTGATAGTAAGGTTCCCTTTTTCATCCACACTGTATTGTGAATTTGCTGGAAGACTTGGGTTAGCAGATTTCACTGCTTCGATAATCTTGTTCTTTTCAGTTTCACTAACGCCGTTAGAATCTGCAATATCTACTTTTGTACCTGCAACTGGTTCATATTTCTTAGCAGTCTCAAGGACTATTACTTTAAGTTCTCTGTATATCTTTGTTGGTTTATCTCGATTACTTGCATGAAAAATAATACTGTTAGTTCCTGCTGGCTGATCCATTGCAACAGTACCACTATATTTAGCATCACGTTGGTTAATCGTAGCTCCATTTGAAGATCCTAGGTATCCCCCTGATGGTAATACTCCTTTTATAGCTGTCGGATTTTTCTCAACTGAAAATTTCTCTAAAGCTGTAGCTTGAGCTACAACATCAACATCAATTTTATCACCAGGATATACTGTAATAGTCTCTTTACTTACTAATAGTCTAGTATCATTATTACCAGTAACCCCACCATCAATAATAGTTAATGGTGTTTTCGTAACCGTAATCGGTGTACTCTTAGCTGACTCTGTTCCACCTGCTGGTGTTGAAGTCGCTGTAATCTCTCCTTCTGGAAGACTGTTTGTAGGGTGAACAGTTGCTACACCTTGGTCGTTAGCTACCGCTTCACCGATCACAACGCCATCTTTATTGTAAAGCTTAACAGTTGAACCTGCTGGTGCTTTAACTGTCACATCAGCTGGAGTACTTGCTTTACCTGCCAAATCGTTGACAATTTCTGGACCACTAGTTGTTGGTGTTGCTGCTGGTTTGTTAGTTGCTGCACCTGCCGCTGGTTTGTTAGTTGCTGCATCTGGCGCTGGCGTGCTTGGTTTTGGTGCTTCTGGTTTTGGAGTAACTGGCTTAGCTGGTGCTACTGCTTCTTTTTCTTTTTCAACAATTACTTTTACAGGAACTTCTTTTGTAGATGTATCCGGGTAAGTTACAACTGCTGTTGCTCGTTTTTCACCTGGAGTTCGTGTATCTACTGCATCCTTGTACTTAACTGTTGTTCCTTTTGGAAGAGTATCTAAGTTTCCAATTGATTTTGTCGCATCTGGTTTTTGACCAACTTTTACAGTTTGATCTTTCGCTGTTGGTGTGGAAACATCAGACTGCCACATCTTTATAGGGTTAGTTGCAATGTTGGCGAAACCTGCATTGGCACCAGCAGTGGCGCTACGCATCATACCAAACACAACCTTCATATCTTTCAACTGTTCGTTAGATGTTGTTGCAGGAACTTCAGTTCTAAAACTCCATGCATAGCCATCATAACCTGAACCACCCGTAGTCGAACGATCCACAATCAAACGTTTGTCATTCAAGGCAACATTATCCAATAACTCTTTAGTTCTCGGAGAAGAATTAGATGCCGCACTCTTGAAATATCTGTCCTCCTGACCGGCAAGTTTTTCTATAGAACGACCATAGATACCACTTTCCCAACCAGAAGCCAGAGAAAAGGTATCTTTTTTGTCTAATGGTAATCCAGCAGCTGTAGCTGGTGCTGGATTTTCAAACGTTACAGAACTACTCAATGCTGAACCATCAGGTTTTGTACGTTCAAGTTTTTTAGTTTTAGGATTTAATTTACCTTGGATTGGAGAGTTATATTTTGCACGTGTAATGCTAGTTGGCATATTAACTTCTGCAGGAATTTGGATGAAATTTCGATATACATCTCCTCCATCTGTATTATACGTATTAGATAGATTTTCTGCATGATCATTATAAAAGACAAGCCAATCTAATGAAGTAATCTTCCCACTAGCGTCTTTATTATATTTAACTTTATAATTTGTAACTCTAGAAACTGCATTAACAGCGTCATCTGTAGACGTGGCTTTATTAACATCATTAAGGATATAGGTATCACTATGACCATTTGCGGCTGCATTTGTACCTTCTGAATAGGCAACTTCCGCTCTAAAAGCATTATTCTTATCTAATGCTTTACCGTTACGTGAGTCGTTAGATCCTGTGTTTTCGATTGAGTTAGATTCTGATTTTTTCTCAGTGTTTTCTGCTTTTTTACCTACAGTTGGTTGTCCGTTAGTTGTGTCTACTGCTGGAGTTTCTTTTTTCTCTACAGGTTTGTTTTTTAATTTAGTGTTCGCTGTAGTTACAAGTTTATTGTAAGCTTTTGTGATTTCATCTTGAGTTGTTGCGTTTGCTAATGTAGCTTTTGCAGCTTCTAAGTCAGCTTTTAATACCGCAACACTCTCTTCTGTTTTGCTTTCGTATGTTCCGTTAGCTAATTTTGCTTCGATTTCTGCAATGTAGTTTTCAAGTTTAGTTTTGTCTAAAGCTTTAACTTCTTTTGCAGTTTCTCCATCAAGTTTTGCTGCTACAGCTGGTGTTGTAGCAACTTCTGGCTTGATTTCTGCTACAGCAGCAGGTGCCTCATAAGTCTTGCCATCTCCGTTCGGTGTAGGGTTAACATCCCCAGTAGTCGAGTTGTTTGCTACAGTAGTTTCTGCTGTGTTTGCATGAACCACTTGAGTAGCTAAGCTAGCTCCTACCGCAAAAACAAGAGAACAACCGAATAGGAAGTGCTTTCCTTTTTTGATCATTCTCCAGTTCTTTTGCTCTGCATTTTTACGATTAAAATACATTACATTGTCTCCTTTTGATTTCTAAAAATAGCATGTAGTACACATACACATACACATACACATACACATACACATACACATACACATACACATACACATACACATACACATACATTCAACATTATAATTTATATAAGCAGATTTGTCAATTATATTAATTATTATTTATTATTTTCCAGTATTTTCAGAATATTTCAGAATTTGAAGCATTTATTATATTATAATATTTCAACAAAAATAAAATCCCCATTTTCTTCAAAACTATGATAAATTCCATTTTTTCGAATACTTATAAAGAGTATATTAACTACACCTGAAGCTAGCTCATCCCTTTTGAGCGTCAAAAACTAGAAAACTATGAAAGTAAAGCTTATCAGATACCAATACTCTTCGAAAATCTCTTCACATCACGTTAGCTTCCATCGGCAACCTCAAAACTAGTGTTTTGAGCAACCTGCAGCTAGCTTCCTAGTTTGCTCCTTCATTTTCATTGAGTATAAACTATGGTCAAGAAAAATTCATTCTCTCTGACCATCTCTTTGAAGCATTACAAGCCGTCTAAAGACTTGCATTTGTGGCTATTCAAAAAGCTCTATACTATCTGGAGTTCAGGAATTCCTGTTACAGATAGTATAGAGCTCAAACAGCAGTTACACGACCGTGACTGCCTTTCTATTCTTGCATAGCGTAACCAACACCACGCACGGTTTTAATGTAGCTTTTTTGACCTTTTACATCAAGCTTGCTACGTAGATAACGGATATAGACATCCACGATATTGGTTTCGGTCGCACTTTCATACTTCCAGACACTTTCCAGCAACTGCTCACGCGTCAGGACTTTCTTGCTTCCCATAAGAGTAGCCAAAAGATCATACTCACGACGCGTCAGAGCAATCATCTCTTCGCCACGATAAACAGTATGATGTTCTACATCCATACGCAGATTGCGGTAAGACGTTGGAACCTTCATCTGACTACAGTGTTGGTCGATAAAGTCCCGACCTCGGAAAATCGCTGAAATACGAGCTACCAGATTCTCAATAATAACTGGCTTATAGATGTAAGAAACGGCAAAGCGTTGGATTGCCTCAATCTGATCTTGCAAGTCTTCGCGATGGTCCAAGACCATAATGACTGAAGCTGGCTTAGTCCGACTCAGCTTGTCTGCAAAATCCTGGGCTGTCATATCCCCCAGATGAGCATTCAATAAAATCAAGTCATAGTCTGTCTGAAGAGCCATGGAGAGGGCTTTTTGCCCCTCCTCAACCTGATCAACTCGGTATTGCTCTTTTTGGAGTTCCAAACTTAAAAAATGAGCTAGATTTCGTTCTTTCTCAAGTAATAAAATCCGTTTCCCCATGGCAGACCTACTTATTTTTCGTCATACCAAGAGTAGTGGAATGTTCCTTCTTTGTCTTTACGTTGGTAAGTATGGGCACCAAAGTAGTCACGTTGCGCTTGGATCAAGTTAGCTGGAAGGTCAGCTGAACGATAGCTATCAAAGTAAGTAATAGCTGCTGAGAAAGTTGGCACTGGCACACCAGCTTGAACTGCAAGGGCTACGATATCACGCACTGCTTGTTGGTACTTAGCAGTAACATCCAAGAAGTACTCATCCAAAAGAAGGTTAGCAAGGTCTGCATCACGGTTGTAAGCATCTGTAATCTTTTGCAAGAAACGAGAACGGATGATACAGCCATCACGCCAGATAGATGCGATGTCTGCAAATGGCAAGTTCCAGTTGTTTTCTTTAGAAGCTACACGTAATTGAGCAAAACCTTGTGCGTATGAAATGATTTTTGAGAAGTAAAGGGCTTGACGGATTTTTTCAATCAACTCAGCCTTGTCTCCTTCAAATGTGAAGGCAGCTGGTTTTGGAAGAACCTTGCTAGCATGTACACGTTCTTCTTTGTAAGTAGAGATGTAACGTGCAAATACTGACTCAGTGATGAGTGACAATGGCACACCAAGGTCAAGTGATGATTGGCTAGTCCATTTACCAGTTCCTTTGTTACCTGCAGCATCAAGGATGTAGTCTACGATTGGTCCGTCTTGACCTTCATCGTCTTTACGGCTCAAGATATCAGCTGTGATTTCGATCAAGTAGCTGTCCAATTCACCCTTGTTCCACTCAGTAAAGATTTCAGCCATATCCTCTGCAGAAAGGCCTAGCAAGTGTTGCATCAAGTCATAGCTTTCTGCGATCAATTGCATGTCACCATACTCAATACCGTTGTGAACCATTTTCACATAGTGACCAGCTCCATCAGGACCGATGTAAGTCACACATGGTTTGCCATCTTCTGGTGCTTTAGCTGAGATTTCTTCAAGAACATCCGCAACCAATTCGTAGGCTTCTTTTTGTCCACCAGGCATGATAGAAGGACCTTCAAGGGCACCTTTTTCACCACCAGAAACCCCAGTGCCGATAAAGTTGATACCTGAGTTTGCCAATTCTTCATTACGACGGATGGTATCTTTGTAGAAAGTATTTCCTCCGTCAATCAAGATATCACCCTTGTCAAGGTGTGGAAGAAGGGCTTGGATAGTAGCATCTGTACCAGGTCCAGCTTGAACCATCAACATGATACGACGAGGTTTTTCGATTGAGTTTACAAAACTTTCAACGTCATAGCTTGGTACAAAGTTCTTTTCAGGATGGCAAGCAATTACATCTTCAGTTTTTTCTTTACTACGGTTGTAAATAGCAACTGTGTAACCACGAGATTCAATATTTAGGGCAAGGTTACGGCCCATTACGGCCATACCTACGACACCAAAGTTAGCTTTTGTCATATGACACTCCTCTTGTTTAATTTGTTTTATTTTATCATTTTTACTTTTGAAAAGAAAGAATTTTGTAACGACTGCTTAATAGTCCAAGGCATCCGCATGTCCAGAACCATTCCCAACAAAGTATCCAGTCTTACAGTTAAGGGTAAATAGATAGGTTCCGTCTGGCTTATAGAGATTGTAATAACCATTGCCATTAACGATATTGACACGTTCAAGGATGTATTGGTTACCAGTGATATAACCACGTGAACGTGAAGTCGCGAGAATTTGTTCCAAGACACCATCAGCAAAATCCCAGGCAGAGTTATTACTATCATCCACAGCCGATTGATTGAACGGCACACGGCTTGAAGCTCTTTGTAGGTTAACTCCAGAACTTGATAGACCGCCATGACTATCATCACGCGCAGAAACTGAATTGTTTGATGAGGCGCTTGAAGATGGACTGGTGTTACTTGTACTACTCTCTGTAGAAGAATTTGAACTTGCTTGACTAGAACTGCTGGTTTGACTTGAGCTAGAAGTGCTTGTCTTTTGACTCTTACCAAGGCTAATAGCCTTATCTAACACTTTGTCAATCTCCGTATTCCCGGTTTTGATATCTGTAAATTTAGCATCCGATTTGGCTTTGGCATTGGTATCCAGAACACCATCCACAATAGCTGGTTTTTCAAATTGTGCATTGACTTCTTGGATGGCCTTGATTTGCGTTTCTAAGCTGTCATATTTCGATTTAGCAAGCGTATATTCGCGACTACCTTCTAGCTTATCAAGTAAAGTCTTCAGTTGACTCAGTTTATCAAATTGGCTATTCTTCAAAGCTGTTTTATTGCTATCTGTATAGAAGGCATCGTATAAATTATTAAATTCTTCCGCTTCCGCCTGCGAGTTTGTGGTTGATTGAGAAGTTTGGATTTCCTTGGTCGAACGAGCCACTTGACTATAAACATAATAACCAGTTCCAATAATAATAATTCCTAGGGCAGCTAACAAGCCATAAAGAATCTGTTTCTTAACACTTTGCCCATCTTCACTATCCACCATTGGATACTCTGTTTCGACTGCCTCCTCAGTGTCAAATTCCTCATCAAAAGGAGTTTCTGTCACTTGTGTAGATTCTAAGTCATCAAACTGGATGAAATCATTCTCTACTATCGTAGGCTCAACAGCTGTCTCTTCCCGAATCTCTTGGATAAGATCATCCAAACTCTGCGTTTCGACTAAGTCCTCCTTTTTGTATTGGCGAGTCGCAAACTTATCCGCCTCAATTTCATCTTTGTGTTGCTTAACATACTTATCTAAAATGGAGTCCTCAGGCAAGACCCCTGCTTCTACTTCTTCATTTTTACGAATAGCTTGACCAACTGTTAACTCTTTTGCTTCATCAAAATCAAATCGCGGTTCTTGTCCTTCATTTTTATGACGATCCCGTCTTTTCTTAGTCATGAATTTACCTTCCTACTTCACTTCTTGGCGTTTGACACGCTGCCCAAAATATTGATACAAATCAACTTTTAAGGTTCCATTGTACAACTTACGTTTCTTGTCCGCCTGGCTACCGTACTTGGTCTCAAAGGCTTCATCACTAGTTAGAATAAATTTGCTCCACGTTTTCAGCGGTGCAAATACTTGCCCCATCTCAGCATAAAGCTTGGTAACCCCTGCATCATCTGACAAGCGTTCTCCATAAGGCGGATTGGAGATAATCACACCATTGATTTTATCTGAACGTAAATCCTGCACGCGCATCTGCTTAAAGGTAATATCTCCTGCAACACCAGCTGCCTGAGCATTAGCCTTAGCAATTTCCACCATACGAGCATCGATATCACAGCCCATGATATCCAACTCAAGTTCACGATCCACTTTTTGGGCCGCTTCTGTGCGCACTTCTTGAATCAAACGATCGCTAACCCAGTTCCATTCCTCAAAGGCAAAAGAACGACGAAGTCCTGGTGCCATCTTTCGAGCAATCATGACAGCCTCGATACAGAAAGTCCCTGAACCACAGGTCGGATCAATTAAAGGCTTGTCTGGATACCAGTTAGATAGTTGTAAAATGGCTGCTGCCATATTTTCCTTGATAGGAGCGCCACCCTTTTCGGTACGATAACCACGTTTAAAGAGGCTAGATCCTGTCGTATCAATCATGACAGTTGCCACATCCTTTAGAATAGAAACCTCAATCTTAAACTCTGGGCCATTCTCCATCAGTGGAACACCTTCTGGACGGGCATAGTGTTTCTGCAATTTCTTAACAACAGCTTTCTTAGAAATAGCCTGAACACTCGGTTCATTATGTAGTTTAGATTTAACACATTTGGCTTTTGAAATCGGGAATCGAGCTCCAAGTGGTAAATAATTTTCCCAATCTAAGGCGAATACTCCTTGGAACAGCTCTTCAAAAGTCTTGGCAGGAAAGGTTCCTACGATAATTTTGATACGATCTGCTGCTCGAAGCCAAAGGTTAGTTTCGATAATAGCTCTCACGTCTCCTTGAAAACGAACACGTCCATTTTCAACTTGGCAGTCATAACCCAACTCTCGCACTTCTCTTCCCACTACAGCTTCCAGACCAGCTGCCACAGTTGCAATTAAATTAAATTCTTTTTTCATGTTACAGTCTTGCAAGACCTTTCTATTGTACACTTTAAAAAATGAGGTTGAGAAAATTTTCTCAGCCTCAACCTATATGCAATTTTCTATAAGCCATGTTTTGTTCCAGAAGTGACTAGGACCACTTCCTTCGATAATCATCTGTCTACCACTAGCAGCTCTAGCTGATAGCAGTCAGAGTACTACGTTCGTTTCCGTGCACTCCATGCCCCGACCAAAATTTGGGTTGCTAGCTTGAGGGGTTTACCGCGTTCCACTCTCTCCGTTTCCAGAAAGACTCCGTCACTGTGGCACTTTCAAGCCTACTCTGACCTATCCAAAGACTTAGCCATTTCAACTGCCGTAACGATTTCTCGTTCCTAGGCTTATGGTTTCGCCTAGCACAAACACTACAGGCATCACAGCCTGTGCTAGCATGGACTTTCCTCATGAAAAGCAACTCTCCTCACGCGATTATCCAAAAATTGCACTTTTTAAATAAGCTCTTAAAATCCTGAGTTATCTAAAATTTGTTTACCAAACACTTCTTTTTCAAGACGATTCAAACGTTTTAAAATATCAAAGTTCGTCATAGAACTTGTTGTTGCCGCTTCAAGAGGTTCTGTTTGAACTGGTGAAGTTTTTGGTTTACGAGCTAATTCTTCCTTCAAATCCGCAATTTCCTGACGAAGTGACTTGACCAAGGTAGCATAGGTTTCATAGTCCTTAATGACATCGTCCAAAAACTCATCAACTTCTACTTTACTATACCCACGGACTTCACGTCCAAACTCTTGTTCAAAAATATCTTTCGCCGAAAAAATAATACCTGCCATGTCTCTCTCCATTCTCAGTTGCTAGTATTATTATATAAAAAAAGACAAACAAAAATCAAGGTCAAAGCTTCAATTTTCGGAAAAATTTTCTGCAAGTTCATTTAGCTGATCAAATGTTAGTCTCTTTATAAAATAGTCTTCCTGCTCTTTCATCATTTGGTAAATATAAGCTAGTCTCGTTTCATTTTCCTCATCATAAAAAAGATAAGAACTATTCGTATTTTCCAATAAAAACTGCTGGTAATCTCTTAACTGACCTTTGTGTCCATAACGAGAATAGGCATATTTGACAAAGTCTACCTGCTTAAAACGACTCAGCTTCATCTGATTACCTTCATTCCAATTTTCCCCATGTGTTTCAAAAGCAAAAATGGTAGCCAAGTGGAAACCGTATTCGGTCTTCATTTCCTGAGCAACCTCTAAAACCCAATATTCAAAACCCAAAGTTCCGGTAAATACAAGCCAAGTCACCCCATCTTCTGCCATAGCTTCTAAATCCCTACGTATCGCTTTTTTAATCAATTTAAGACGAGGATCCTTGTCAGAAAACAAACCCAAATCAAAAGCAGAATATCCTAAAACCAAAGCTGTAGTCATTTTTAACCCTTTCTGTGTAAAATTATGGTATAATAGAGTGATGTTATTGTACCAATAAGGAGAATTATGGTCAACTATCCTCATAAAATTTCATCCCAAAAAAGACAAACCTCTCTTTCTCAATCCAAAAATTTCGCAAACAGAGGAATGTCTTTTGAAAAGATGATCAATGCTACCAACGACTACTATTTGTCTCAGGGATTGGCAGTTATACACAAAAAACCTACTCCTATTCAAATCGTACGAGTGGACTATCCACAACGAAGTCGTGCCAAGATTGTTGAAGCCTATTTCCGACAAGCTTCAACGACAGACTATTCTGGCGTTTATAAGGGATATTACATCGACTTTGAAGCCAAGGAAACAAAACAAAAACGTGCGATTCCGATGAAAAATTTCCATCCACATCAGATTCAGCATATGGAACAAGTCCTTGCTCAACAAGGAATCTGCTTTGTCCTTCTTCACTTTTCTTCTCAGCAAGAAACCTACTTATTACCGGCATATGATTTGATTCGCTTCTATCATCAAGATAAGGGGCAAAAATCAATGCCACTTGGATACATACGAGAATACGGCTACCAGATAAAACTAGGGGCATTTCCACAAATTCCCTATCTCGATGTCATCAAAGAACATTTACTAGGTGGTAAACAAGATGAATAAATACATTCTTATGCGAATATTAAAGTATACTGGAATCTTTTTCCTAACTCTCTTTATCGCATTATTTCTATTGGGTGGGGGTGTTTTCCTCTATTTTGTAAGTAAAGCTCCAGCACTATCAGATAGTAAATTAGTTGCAACAACTTCGAGCAAGATTTACGACAATAATAACGAACTCATTGCCGATCTGGGCTCTGAACGCCGAGTAAACGCTCAGGCCAACGAAATTCCTACTGATTTAGTCAAAGCCATCGTGTCTATCGAGGACCACCGCTTCTTTGACCACAGAGGGGTAGATACGATTCGGATCATGGGGGCCTTCTTACGTAACTTACAAAGTAACTCTTTACAGGGAGGATCAACCCTAACTCAGCAGTTGATTAAGTTGACCTATTTCTCAACATCAACTTCGGATCAAAATATCTCCCGAAAAGCACAAGAGGCATGGTTAGCTGTCCAATTGGAACAAAAAGCTACCAAACAAGAAATCCTTACCTACTACATCAATAAGGTCTATATGTCAAATGGTAACTATGGTATGCAGACAGCAGCCCAAAATTACTACGGAAAAGACTTAAAAGACCTCTCTCTACCTCAATTAGCTTTGCTAGCAGGTATGCCACAGGCACCCAACCAATACGATCCTTACTCTCATCCAGATGCAGCGTTGGACCGTCGTAATTTGGTTCTTTCAGAAATGAGAGGACAAGATTACATTAGTGCTGAACAATATGAAAAAGCTATCAACACACCTATCACTGATGGTTTACAAAGTCTTAAGTCAGCTGCTACTTATCCAGCGTATATGGATAACTATCTAAAAGAGGTTATTGAACAAGTAGAGCACGAAACGGGATATAATCTTCTTACTACTGGAATGGAAGTCTACACCAATGTAGACAAGGACATTCAACAACGACTTTGGGATATTTACAATACAGATGAATATGTCTCTTATCCAGATGATGACCTTCAAGTAGCCTCAACTATCGTAGATACTTCCAATGGTAAAGTCATCGCCCAACTTGGAGCTCGTCACCAAGCAAGCAATGTTTCATTCGGTACTAACCAAGCTGTGGAAACCAACCGTGACTGGGGATCAACCATGAAGCCAATCACTGATTATGCCCCAGCCTTAGAATACGGTGTATATGATTCAACTGCAACTACTGTCCACGATATTCCTTATAACTATCCTGGAACAAGTACCCCTGTCTACAACTGGGATCGAGCATATTTTGGTAACATTACTCTGCAATATGCCCTTCAACAATCTCGTAACGTACCTGCTGTTGAAACACTAAACAAGGTTGGTTTAGATAGAGCTAAAAACTTCCTAAATGGTTTAGGAATCGACTATCCTGTAATGCACTATTCAAATGCTATTTCAAGTAATACAACTGAATCTGGTAAACAGTACGGTGCAAGCAGTGAGAAAATGGCTGCGGCTTACGCTGCATTCGCTAATGGCGGTATCTACCACAAACCAATGTACATCAATAAAATCATCTTTAGTGATGGTAGCGAAAAAGAATTCTCTGACGCTGGCACAAGAGCTATGAAAGAGTCTACTGCCTATATGATGACAGAAATGATGAAAACAGTCTTAACATCTGGAACAGGTTACAATGCCTACCTTCCTGGAATCCCTCAAGCAGGGAAAACAGGGACTTCTAACTATACAGATGAAGAAATCGAAAATCATATCAAGATGAATCAACTTGTAGCACCTGATGAAATGTTTGTCGGTTATACTCGTAAGTATTCAATGGCCGTTTGGACAGGTTATACCAACCGTCTCACTCCTATTGTAGGTGATGGCCTCACAGTTGCTGCTAGAGTCTATCGTAGCATGATGAGCTACCTTGCGCAAAATAACCATCCTGGAGATTGGACAATGCCTGAGGGACTATATAGAAACGGGCAGTTCGTATTCCTAAACGGAGCAAGAAATACATGGAGTACTCCTGATACACAACAAACACAATCAGAGGTAGAGAATCCCTCTACAACAACTGAAAGTTCAACTACCCAAGTAACACCTACTCCTGGTCAACCAGCAAATAATCCTGCTCCAACAAATCCAAATCAGGGACAACCTGGCCAACAAATCCAACAGCAACCACAGGCCCCTCAAGTTCAACAACAACCACAACAGTAAACGAAAATCCTGAGCATAAAAACTCAGGATTTTTTTCTACAATAAAATACATTTCGTAATGTCGAACATAGGATAGGCATCAATCTATTTTCTCGAAACCAAAAGAAGTTAGCTAACAACTAACTTCTTGTTTAATCTATTTCACATGTTTTGCAAGTTCTTCTTGCGCTTTTTTATTGGATTCTTCTTTTTCTTTCATCCATTTATCTTGCGCTTTTTGATATTCATCTGCAGTAACTGCCTTGTCTTGAAGTTCAAGGTATTTGTATCGAAGCGGATCGCTTGTCCCCTTGTTACCTGAGAAAGAGAAAGGTAAAGTAAATGGTACCATCTTAGACAAGATTGGACGACCAGTTTTAGAAGTTGTTGGGATGACTAGGGCACTATCTGTCAACCAAGCTTGAGCTTCTGCATACTTGTTATAACGTTTTGTAACATCTGTAGTTTCTTCCCCTGCTTCATTGACCATTTTATCATAATCATTGAGACCAACCTTCTTAGCTGCCTCATTGTCTTTTCCTGAATCAAATCCTAGGTAAGTTCTCGTATTTTCCCCTACAGAAGGCTTGATGATGTCAAGATAAGTTGATGGATCTGAGAAGTCTGGTCCCCATCCAACGTTATCTGAGATATCCCAATCCTCACCAGCAGCGGTTTGTGCAAATAAAGTTACATTAAGAACTTCATCTTTTTGTAATTGTTGGATATCAATAATGACATTATCAGTTCCTAAAGTTGCTTCCAAGGATTGTTTCATAGATTGGACGCGCTGAACTTTTGTAGTTGCTGTTTGGTCAACAGGCATATCTAGGTGAATTGGAAATTGTACTCCCTCAGCTTGTAGAGCTGATTTGGCTTTGGCAAACTCTGCTTTGGCTTTTTCAGGATTGTAGAGACCGTCTTGAGCGTCAGCAAGGTTCACATCCTTCCATTCATCCCCATAAGTCACCAATTTTTCTTTGACCATATCACCAAAGTTCTTACCATCTGCTTGGACAAATGTTGGCGGAACAAAAATATTACGCAAGATTTTGCTTGCTCCAGTTTGTCCATTTAGCTGAGAAGCATAGGCTGTACGATCAAATCCAAAGGCAATAGCCTGACGGAAATCCTTGTTTAACAAAGCTTTTTTCGTAGAAGTCTTTTGTTCGTCGCTAGTCTTAGAAGTATATTTATAAGACTGACGGTCGATGTTTGTCCCCACTACATAAGTCGTAGAGTCCTGTTGCGTATAGACAATGTTGTCCTTCATCTCTTTCTCAAGCTCTGCAAAACTTGCACTTGTTGGATAGAGACGAGCTGCTGAAAGGCTACCGTCTTTAAAGTTTTCTGCAGGTTTACTAGTATCTTGACCGTCCCAGAATGACAATTTGACCTTGTCAATATGAACATTGTCTTTATCCCAGTAGTTAGGATTCTTCGCAAATTCAACAGTAGATTTGGTCACAATGGATTTCAACAAATAAGGACCATTATACAAGATACTACTTGGATCTGTTGCTTTAGCAAAATCATCCCCTTTTGAGTTCAAAAACTCTTCATTAACTGGTGCTAAGACACCCATTGTTGTTTTAGAATTCCAAAAACTTTCAGGTTTGTTTCAAAGTGTATTGGACTGTTTGGTCGTCAAGTGCTTTAATCCCAACTTGAGAGAAATCTTTAATTTCTCCTTTAGCGTAGGCGTCCAAACCTTTGATTGAATCCTGTACCAAGTAAAGGGCTTCTGATTTCTTATCTGTTGCATATTTAAGACCTGTCACAAAGTCCTGAGCCTTAACAGGAGCATACTCTTCTCCCTCAGATGTGTACCACTTGGCATCCTGACGAATCTTATAAGTGTAAGTCAAGCCATCTTTAGAAACTGACCAGTCCTCTGCCATTGAGGGAATAAAGTTCCCGTATTTATCATTTTCAAGCAATCCATCAATCACATTACTAGTAATGTCAGCAGTTGCTGCCTTACCAGTTGTTAAGTAGTTAAGATTATCTGGGTCTGTCTCGTAGGTAAATGCAAAAGTCTGCTCACCCTTAGCACCAGAACCACCAGAACAAGCTGCTAAGACACCTGCAGCTAATAAAGTTACTCCCGCAAGAGCTAATACTTTC
This sequence comes from Streptococcus sp. KHUD_015, assembly GCF_051106265.1. GTDB lineage: Bacteria > Bacillota > Bacilli > Lactobacillales > Streptococcaceae > Streptococcus. Next base: position 362,123 of record NZ_CP193665.1, on the reverse strand, counting down.
CTTGTTTTCATAGTCTTCTCCTTTGTTTTTCTATCCATTATAGCCCCTTTTTTAAATCCTGTCAATAGAATTTTCTGAATTTTCATTTTTAGTTGTTATTTTCTGACAAATATCGAATGCTATTTCATTTTTTAATCTCTTTTTAACTATAAAAAAGAGGGAATTCAGTAACTCCCTCATTCATCTATTTAAGTCATTTTTAGATTCATTAATTTAAAGCTTGCAATGCGGAAAAAAGATAAGAACCCTCACGAATTTTTTGACCTACGGTCTTAGCATTTTTGACCAAATTCTGATACTCTTCTTGAGACAAATGTTCCAATACTTCTTCTAAATCAAGTAAACTCTCAACACTAATTCCACACTCTTTTTCTAAGACGAAATTAGCCAAAGCAGATTGCTTCCAAACAATAATAGGAAAACCAGAAGCCAAATAAAGGGAAGCCTTGTGGGAATTATTGTATCTCAAATACTCACCAAACACTCCACTACAAGTTTTAGAACTATCACCATCCCAAACCAAACCAAAGCTTCCTTCTAATGCTGATGGTAGTTCATCTGGAAGAAATGAACCAAAATAGGTTTCATTGGATAGTTTTCTAGACTCATCAAAACCAACACCATAGAGGTTATATGCCGGTCTTGCAGGCAATTCATATAAGTAACCTGCTTTTTCTTGAGCTAAATTTCCAGCTACAATAATAGCCCCTTCCTTCGATAAATCTTCTTTGTGCTGATAATTCGGGATCAAATAGTCAAAAATGCCTAAACTAACTATTTTTTTCTCAGAAATCCCCTTATCAACAAGCACTGATTTCATAACTGGATTATGAGCAATAAGACCATCAGCTTGTTTCAAAATACTTGACTCTTGAAGATGAACACGAATTTTATGCTTCAAGGGTACTGTATCCAAATTAGCATAGCGCAAAACTTCTAAATCATGGATAATAAAGTGAACCTTCACTCCTTTACGTTGTATTCTTTTGACTAAATGAGTCGTAAAGAAACTATGATGAAGCATAGGAAATTGAATCAGTAGCTGATCCCCTTCCTTCAACTTAGAGATAGCTTTAGATAGAGCTTTGGCCTTATGTCGTTGGGCTCTAATAGTCCCCATTTGATACCAATCATCTACCATCAATAACAAAGGACTATAGCCCTTACGAACTACTATTTCTTCAACATCATTTCGAGCCTTATTCCCCGCATTTTTGGTATTTTTATCATGTAAAAATTTTTCTTTTAAATAATATTTCATTTGTTACTTCTTATTTTTCAAAACTCGACTTTTCTGGATAACGTACATCTAATATTTGTTTAAAGCGAAGAAGATTTTCTTCTTTAAAATCAATATTATCGTTAACACAAAGAAGTTTTCTATGTTTATCCTTAAAAATACTTTCTAGTTGGTCTAGTTTATTCAAATCAATTGACTTTCCAATGTTCTTTGAGCCTGGATAAAATTGATTACTTTCAATCTGCCAATATTGACAAATATATTGATTGACGTCCATACTATAGTTTCTAATTTGATTCCTTGAGGTCTTATCTAAAGTCTCGTATTCAATTTCCCATAAATACTGTAAAGTACTTTTCTTCATTGGGACAGGTAAATGCTGATTAACATATCCTGTCACACCCCAAGGCAATAAAAGTAAATTCTTAAACATTCTCAATCCATAACGATAATTAAAGAATTTCCAAGAAGAAGTCTGCATTGCTGTTTTTTTAGGAAAATGCCGATAAATCAACTCAATATTATTGAGATAGGTTTTTGTAAATGGTGACCATGGAACTATAGCATCATATACAGCAAAAAGCCTAGGTTGCCCATTTTTATAAAAGTCAGATGGGCTACTATCTTTTATTAAATACATATCATCATTGAAATATAGATAGTTCTCCGATAAATCTTCGATACGATGAAGATTCAATTCGATTGATGCTGAATTAAATGTTGGAAGATATTCATAAGGCATGAATTCCTCATGAGTTAAGAATTTTAATTTAGGGTGTTCTAAGTTCAACCAACTAGGTTTCTGACCATTCGTTATTAAAAATATCTTATTAACCCAAGGCGCATGATTTTCAATCATTCGGAACCAATAGTTCAGTGTTCCATAATCACGATACCGTAAATCACCATCAATATATTCACTTAAACTGTTGCTTTGATTCGTTACGTACTGTTTCTTACGAATAAATTCAGGATCACTACCATCTACCCATAAAACAACAATATCAATTTTATCCTTCATTATCTCATTCAAACTCTTCCTCTACAACATTCAAGGCACGTTCAATGACTACATGCATGTCGTAATATTTATAATCAGCCAAACGTCCGCAGAAAATGACCTTATCATTCTGTGCTGCTTCTTCTTGATATTTAGCAAACATAGCATTGTTTCTTTCATCATTGATTGGATAATAAGGTTCATCACCACGTTTCCAATCGGCTGGGTATTCACGAGTGATAACCGTTTTATCCTGAGTACCATACTCAAAGTGTTTATGCTCAATAACGCGAGTATAAGGAATTTCACGTTCTGTATAGTTTACAACTGCATTTCCTTGATAGTTCTCTTCATCAAGAACTTCATGCTCAAAACGAAGGCTACGGTATTCTAACTCACCATGTTTATAATCAAAGTATTGGTCAATCATCCCTGTAAAGACAACTTTTTCAGCAGAAGCTTCTAATTCCTGACGATTGGCAAAAAAGTCAACTCCAAGTTCTACTTCTACATCCTTCAGCATATTTTCGATAATGACATTATAGCCACCGATTGGAATTCCTTGGTAACGGTCATTGAAGTAGTTATTATCAAAAGTCAAACGAACTGGTAGACGTTTGATGATAAAGGGTGGAAGGTCAGTCGCAGAACGTCCCCATTGCTTTTCAGTGTAGCCTTTGATCAACTTTTCATAAATATCTGGACCAATCAACTTGATAGCCTGTTCTTCCAAGTTTGTAGGTTCAAAGTCCTTCATGTGAGCCGTTTGATCCGCAATCTTATCTTTGACCTCTTGAGGAGTTTTTGTCCCCCACATAGCATAGAAAGTATTCATATTGAAAGGTAGATTATAAAGGCTACCCTTGTAATTAGCTACAGGCGAGTTGATGTAGTTGTTGAATTCAGCAAATTGATTAACATAATCCCAGACTTTCTTGTTAGAAGTATGGAAGATATGTGCACCATATTTATGAACATTGACTCCTTCAACATTCTCACAGTAGATATTTCCACCAATGTGGTCACGTTTATCAATAACTTTTACTTTTTTTCCACGCTTGGTTGCTTCATAAGCAAAAATTGCTCCAGACAGACCAGCGCCAACGATTAGATAATCGTACATAATACACTCCTTTATCAGACTTGACACTTTTGTAGCATTGTAAAGTTATCCTCATTAAAATCTCATGAAAAAATAAATTTTTAAAAATTTTTTGAAATATTAGTTTGAATAGCTCATTTTATGAAGAAAAATAAATTTGCAAATCATAAAATTTAATTTCATCAGTTCAACAACTCCGTTTTATCCACAGGATTAAAATTATTCACCGACTTATTAACAAAAGTATTTTTTGTTAATAACAAAAATATGAATATATTGTAAGTAGGGACAAACCAAAAAGCTTCAATCATGCAGTTTAGAGCCACTAAAGATAATATTACTACATATAAATATTGCCCCTGTTTATACTGTTCTCTCGAAATTACAACATACAGACATATAAGTAACACAAGAGGTATAACACCATATGTAAATAACATTTGAACATACGATGAATCTACGTAGTTATAATCAATAACAGCCTCTGTTTTACCTCCTGACCCTTTAAATAATACGTCTCTAGTTCCAAATAGATGTACACCAAAAGTATTAAATGCATTTTTCCCCAAAGATAATCTACCTGTAATTAATTTATTGATAGATACTAAAAATGGAGATCCCCAAGAGAAAATATAAGATAAATACATCATTATTGACGAACATAGAACTACAGAATAAGGGAAAATTGAATAAATCCGGAATTTCTTATCTTCATTAAAGTAGAAAAATATAAAAATAATTGTTGCTAAAATAATTGATAAGGCATTTAAACGTGCATCACAATATTTTATAATAAAAAAAGATAAAAGTACGCCTATTAGAGACCTAATCCATATAAATTTATCTTTCAATAAATAAGAAAAAGCCAAGAAAATGTAGAAACAGTGGGATGCAAAATCTGTAGGATAAATAAATCCAAATGAGTTCCGAATAACTCCTTCGCGATGATATTGTAAATTGGGAACTGCACCTAAGAGAGATAAAAGAAATACACTTAGTACAAGAAAACCTGCTACAATGACATACGTTTTCAAAACTACTTTCATATCTACATTAACTAATAAGACCAGAAGAGCTGAATAAACAAGAAAATTAAGTTTTCCAGTCTGAAAATATACTAAAATTCCTGATAATAATAGCAAAGAAGAAAATATTAGATATTTAAATGAAATACGTCTTGGAAACATAAAACGAAGACCTAACAACAAAACTACTAATAAAAGATAATTTGCTTTAGCTTGTAAAAAAGTTTTATCCAGCATTGTAGTAGAAATAGTATTAAAAAATATCATTACAGATACAACAATACTAACCAGTAGATTTTCAAATTTAATTTTTATCATATTATTTATTTAGTAAAGAATAATATAGAATGAACATAATTGACAATTTTTTTATATTATTTAGTATTTTTCATCTTTGAGTTCATCTACAATCTTTCATCCTTCCATTTCTAAACTTTTTCAATCAACTAACTTAGCTAAAACAAATTCTTACAAAAATAACTTTGATTATTTCTGTATAGATTATAATAATACTAATTATTTAATAGCTGCTCTTTTATTTCCTTTAAGCTAACTACTTTAAATAATAAAATTAGTAAACTATAAAGTATCGCCCCAAATATAGTATATACAACAACATTAATAATAGGTATAAAAGTCAAAAGTGTCTTCAAAAATGAAAGAGCAAAATACATAAGAATTGATGCTAAAAATATTTTAACAGTTGATTTATAAATTGGCACATCTTTTAAATATTTTCTTGTAAAATACAATTGGATGCCCCATACAAATACTTCTGTTAATACAGAAACAATTGCAGCTCCAATATATCCAAATTTAGGCAGCAAAAGTAAATTTAAACCAACACTAACAATCGCTGGAACCGTTGTTGAAGTCAAAAATTCTTTATTCTTATTATGAGGTATCAAAATTTGAATTCCCATAATGTTCGTCCATCCAATAAAAAACATTCTAAAAATCATGATTGCAATAGCATATCTTGCTTCTTGGAAGTCATTTCCTAAGAAAAATTTCACAAAGTCATTATTGATAATCAACATGCCTGCAATAGTCGGAAAAATCACAAGATTGTAGATTAAAAAAGATATCTGATGCATTCTATTCACGGCTTCATTATTTCCTTTTGATAAAAGGTTTGAAACACGTGGAAGCATGACACTTCCAAGAGAAGTTACCAAAGTAAGTAATATATTTACCAATTTTAAAGCTTGATCATAAATACCAACATCAGTAGTTGATGCTAAAGCACCGAGCATTGTTCTATCTAAAGTAACATACAAAGAAATTGCTATTTGAGGTAGAAACAATAAAATTACCGGTTTAAGATGTTGCTTTGCATAACATAAATCCAAGTGAGGCTTGCCAATAAATTCGCGAGCTGGAAACCACATACTTAACTGACCTAATAATTCAAATACCGTCAATAAGGAAACATATAGATATAAATCACCTGGAGATTTGACAAATAAAAATATTGAAACAACTCCCACCAGTTTAACAGTGATGTTTCTAACTGTTATCTTACGAAAATCCTCCAAGCCTTGAAAAAGCCAAGAAATATCCATTCCCTTAGATAATAAACTTAAACCTAAAATATACGCTACTGGATTCTGCATAAATGAAAATGCAAAGCACAAAATTATATATAATAAAATTGATAAGCAAGTTGCTCCAAACTGCAAGGTATAGATACCCCAGAAATTTTTTCGAATATCATTCCGATGACTTGAAATTTCTTTTGTCCCATAATTAGCAACTCCTAAAGTCGCTAAAAGAATAAAGTAGGTAACAATTGAATTGAAATATCCATAAGTTCCTAAATCGTTTGAACTAAAAACCCTAGTAACATAAGGTGTTGTGATAATCGGAAGAATAATCACCAACAATTGATAAGAGAGATTATAAGCATAGTTTCTCAAAACTTTCATGACTATCTAACCCATTTTCTCTCTGACTTTTTTATACAATTTTGCAGATACGAGAAACAATATATATTTCAATTTATTTTTCCTTGTAACATTTGAATTCGGAATAATATCTTTGAAATATTGAATGTATTCTTTTCTGATTTTATTGACATCCGAATACATCTCTGAACTAAGCATAGCATGTACTACATGTAACCCCTTAAAGACATAACGTACAGTAAGTGCTTTCTTCATTTCCTTATCATTAGGATAATCTCTCTGAACAAATTCTCTATTCATCTCTATAGCCTTATAGAAGTCTAAAAATTTATCACTATAAGAAGAATTGACAATACTTCCAGGTCTTCGATAATATTTGTATAAATTGATGCATCCTACGGCAATTTCATTGCATGCTCCGATATGCTCAAAAGAGACAGCCAAATCTTCATAGATCATCCCCTCTGGAAAAGGAAACTTCATCAATATTTCTTTTTTGTATAGTTTTCCCCCTGGATGAGTTCCAACTATATTTCCATAAAACATCTCCTTCAAAGCTGTATATCGATCTAATTTCAAAGAATCTATGTTAGTTAATGAACCTAAAAAATCCTCACTTTGGAAGTCCCTAACTTCGATGACGGAAGTTGCAACAAGATCAACAGCATACTTCTTTTGAAGTTGCACTAAATACTCAACAGTTCTACGATCATAGTAATCATCAGAATCAATGAAAATTATCCACTCAGCAGAAGCAAACTTTACACCTGTATTTCGAGCATTAGAAAGGCCTCCATTGTCAATATGCAAGACTCTAATACGGTCATCTTCTTGGGCATACTTATCACATATTCTTCCAGAATCATCAGTAGAGCCATCATCTACCAAAATAATCTCAATATCCTTGTACGATTGATTAATTAAGCTATCAACACAATATTTCAAATAATCTTCAACGTTGTATACTGGAACAACAATCGAAACTTTCCCCATTATACTAATCCCTTCATGATAACTGCTACAATCTGTTGACAAGCTGTTCCATCCCCATAAGGATTGCTTGCCTTACTCATCTTGTTGTATTCCTCTTCATTTTCCAAAAGAAGCTTAAAATTCCTATAAATATTTTCTTCTTCTGTTCCCACCAATTTCAAGGTTCCTGCAGAAATCCCCTCTGGACGTTCTGTTGTATCACGCATTACCAATACTGGTTTACCTAAAGAAGGTGCTTCTTCTTGTACACCACCCGAATCTGTTAAAATCATGTAGCTTTGATTCATAAAATTATGGAAATCAATGACTTCTAGAGGTTCAATGATTTTCATACGTTCATTGTCTCCAAACACTTTACTTGCTAGCTCACGAACCTTAGGATTTTTATGAATAGGATATACGACTTTAGCATCTTCAAACTCATTCAGGATACGATTAACTGCGTTAAACATATTTTTCATGGGTTGACCAAGATTTTCACGTCTATGAGCTGTCAACATGATTAGTTTACTGTCCTTAGCCCACTCTAAAATAGGATGGTCATAATGCTCTTGAACGGTTGTCTTCAAGGCATCAATGACAGTATTTCCAGTAACATAGATATTCTCTCTTCCCTCTTTTAGAAGATTCTCTTTAGCCACTTCTGTCGGAGCAAAATTGAAATCTGCAATAATTGAAGTAGTCTGACGATTGAATTCTTCAGGAAATGGACTTTGAAGATTATAAGTTCTCAATCCTGCCTCTACATGTCCAACTTTAATTCCCATGTAAAATGCAGCTAAAGCTGTCGCAAAAGTAGTTGTAGTATCCCCATGAACAAGAACAATATCTGGTTTTTCCTGCTCTAAAACAGCTTGAATTTTATCTAAAATACTTGTCGTGATTGTAAATAGTGTTTGATTTGCCTTCATAACTTCTAAATCGTAATCAGGAACAACTTTAAAGACATCTAAAACCTGCTCTAACATTTCTTTATGTTGACCAGTTACACACACAAGTGTTTTAATTGAATCATTTTTCTTTAACTCATTCACTAAGGGACACATTTTTATCGCTTCTGGACGCGTCCCAAAAACTAACATTACTTTTTTCATTTTGAATCTCCCATTAGTTTTTGATAAAATTTACGATAATTCTCTAAAAATATAGGATAACTAAACTTCTCTTCATAATCTTTTTTAGCTTGATGAGCTAACCTAATTCTAAGAGTTGAGTCAGTCGCCAGACTCTCAATAGCAGAAGCTAAGGCCCTAGCATCTTTAGCGGGAACCAAGATCCCATTTTCTTTTGTAACGACTTCATCTAATCCTGGAATATCTGTCGCAACCATTGTTTTTCCATTCATAAATGCTTCAATAGCAACTAAGCCAAATCCTTCAAATAAAGAAGGCAAAACACAAAAATCAAAACTATTAATACACTCGACTATATCCTGTCTATACCCTAAAAAAGTTATTTTATCCTCTAGATTGAGTTCTTTAACCTTATTTTCTAGTTCGGCTCTAAGCTCCCCATCCCCAACGATAAATAAACGAAGGTTTTCATCTGAAATCAAAGAGATAGCATCAAGCAGATAGGTCAAACCTTTTTGTTCAGATAATCTTGCAATACATCCTAGCTTGATTCCCTCAAACTTCATAATCTCATCAACTTGTCTATTTGACTGTTTCAAGATCACTCCGTTATAGATAACTGTGCTGTCTGCAACTCCCACATCATCTTTCAAATTTTGATTAACTGCTTGACCAACTGCAATACTATAGGCATTTTTCAGTGAAAATCTATATAAAGACAACTTATCTTTAAAGACATTATGAGCAGTGTAAACGTGGACTAGCTTTGGATTAACCAGTTTTAATAAACGAATATAAAAAGCTGCCATTCGATGATGCGTATGAACCAGAGTAATCTCATTTGTCTTAATAATTTGATAGATAGTCAGAAGCAACTTCAACACAGTAAGAGGATTTTTGCTGTCTATATCCTGAATTTTATGATGAATAATTCCTTGGGTCTCCAATTCTGGTTCCCAAAGACCTCCTGTAGAAGCAACATGTACACTATCAAACTCATCTTGCAAATCAGAACTCAACTGGTACACGATTCTCTCAGCACCACCAATATCCATCGTTCGTGAAATATGTAAAATATTATTTTTTTGTTTTTCGTTTCTCATCTAAAACTCGCTTAATAAAGGTAACATTCCCTACAAAGTATCGTTTAAAGAGACGCTTTGGTTCATTAGCAACTCGGAACAACCACTCCAAGTTTGATTTTTGCACCCAAAGTGGAGCACGCTGAATGTGACCAGACAGTACGTCAAAGCTACCACCTACACCCATAAAAATAGCATTCACTCTATTATCCATAAATTTTTGAATGATATATTCTTTTTTAGGTGAAGTAATTCCAACAAATACAAAGTCGGGATTCTTTTCACGAATATCTTCCTGAATATCTTGCTCATCTTCCTCAGAAAAATAACCATTACGATGTCCAACAACTCGTAGATTTGGATACTCTTCTTGGAAAATTTTCAACATATCTTGCAAAACTTCTTCTTTAGCACCAAAGAAATACACTGAATAAGATTTCTCATCGGCTAATTTTAATAATCTTTGCATTAAATCAATTCCAGCAACTCGTTCTGGAACTTGGTAGCCTAAAAATCGAGAGGCTAGAACGACTGATGCACCATCTGCATTGATAATTTCAGAATCATTAACTATCTTTTTAATGACTTCATCTGATTGACATTGGTTAATCTTATCAGCGTTTACTCCCATTAAATGAAGAGGGCGTTGTTCAATGACAAAATTCTCAACCGCCTGTACTGTTTCATCCATTGTTAAAGGGTCAATCCTGACCCCCATTAAATCAAAACTATTCAAATTAATCTCCCCATGTAGACTCGAAATGCCCTTTACGCTCGGCTTCTTCGGGTAACTTCATGTAATCACCGTATATTTTTGTTAAATATTCATCTGGATTTGCATGGCAACTTATTTCCAAGTTCTCAAACTCTAATAATTGTGGTTCACCGAATACTTCTTTTCTAGCAAGTTCACGTTCTCTGTAGGAGCCTAATACATTACCTACTATTGAACTAGTTTCAAAATCATATTGTTTAATGAGATTTTGTAATTTGTTGTTAATGGTGGATGTTTTTAGAAGTTTATTTAATTTTAAAACTTTTGATATACTCACAATTGCATTTTCAAAACTTCCCCGATCTCTATCATGTAGACGATCGATTACAGAAATTTTAGAAAGTGCTCGATAGAATTTAATTTTGTTTGTGTGAATAAAATAATGAAAACGATCATCTGGATAACCATCCAAAGGGAAAATATCTATGAAAGGACTACAAAGTTCATCTCCAAATGGAACTTGTAAAGATGTATCCATAATAGAGGTATTACCTAAATTATCATCATGAAGCCTCAAGATAACATGTTCTGGAAGTTCCTTTTTACAAATAGATATAAATTTTTCATAATCTTTTCGAGGCATCCCTAAATCCATATCATCATCCCAAGGAATAAATCCTTTATGACGAATTGCTCCTAGCAATGTTCCTCCCAAAGCATAATATCTTAAATCATGTTTACTACAAATAGCAATAAAACTTTTTAATAAAGATAATTCTCCTAGTTGAATTTCCCTCACTTTATTCATAAAATTACTTCGCTCCATTTTTCATAAATACCACTTTAATAGTTTTTAGTAAAATTTCAATGTCTTTCCAAATTGTCCAACCATCTAAATAAGTAATGTCTAATTTTACTACATCATCGAAGTTTGTAATATTACTTCTACCACTAATCTGCCAAAGGCCTGTAATTCCAGGTTTAAAACTGAGACGACGTTTTTGTTCCGGTGTATATGTCATATACTCATCTAAGGTTGGCGGTCTAGTACCAACTAAACTCATATCACCTTTTAGAACATTCCAAAATTGTGGCAATTCATCTAGACTTGTTTTTCTAATAAAGTGCCCAATCTTTGTCACACGTGGATCGTTTTCAATCTTAAACATTCCACCCTGCATCTGATTCTGACTCATCAAGTCTTTCTTAATTTCCTCCGCATCTACTCTCATAGAACGGAATTTATAAAATTTAAATACTCGTCCATTTCTACCAACCCTATCTTGGACAAAAATAGCAGGGCCTCCATCTCTTTTTATCAGAGGAACAAGAAAAATAGACACCAGAGCACAAATAATCAGACCAACTAAGGAGCCCATAATATCTATAACACGTTTAAGAGCAATATCACTTGAACGATAAAAGGTTGTTGAGAAATTGACGACACTAGAATTCCCAAATCGTTGAATCGCTTTTTCACTATTGGTTACAAAATCTAAAGCCGCTATATTGACAGCTACTGGTAATCCCATTGTTTCAAATCGAGAAACAAAGTCCGCAATCAAAAAGCTTTCACTTGGGAGATTAATCACCACTTGATCTACGACTGATCTCGTAGCATAGGTTACTAAGTTATCCAACGTAACGATTGTAAAATTAGAAGCTTCAAAACGCTCATCATCTACAATACAAACAGCTGAAACATAGCCATACTCATAAGTAGAAAGTTGTTTTAGTACTCTCTCAACTCGTGCACGTGTCGTCACCAACAAGATTCGCTGAGTATATTTTTTTTTGCGAGACAAGAACTTCCAAACCTTACGAATCCAAATATTAATAACCATTAGCATAATTGAATTTACAGCCACAATGCATAATAGATTGATTAACGATAAATAAGGTATATTTGGTTCTAAAGTCGGAAAAACTATACAGGATAAGAAAATATAAATCAGTATATATTTTAATGTTTGTATACATTCCTCTGCAAGACTCCGATATTTGAAATTTTTACTATATGCACTGATGTAGTAAGAAATAGTGTGAACCACCATCAAAAATACCAGAAGTTCATGACTAACTAATACAAACGATAACAGATAAATTGGAAACAGTTGTATTATGAGAATCTCTAATTTTCGAATATTTGATACTTCTCCCAAAACTACCTCCTAGCTAACTCTACCTACTTCTTTTTTCCATAATTTCCATAAGAACCATAGGCTCCATAGCCACCATAGCCACCATAAGCTCCGTATTTTTCAACTTCTGTGCTAAATTTATTTAAAACTACACCTAAAAATGGAGTTCCTGTTTGTTCTAACTGTTCTTTAGCCTTTAAGACATCACGTCGCTTTGTCTCTCCAGCTGCCGTTACCAAGATAGAGGCGTCACATTTTTGTGTAATGATAGCAGCGTCAATGACCATCCCAATCGGTGCAGTATCCACGATGACATAGTCAAAATACTTACGCAAGGTATCAATCATGGTATGGAAATTTTCACTCTGCAAGAGGGCTGTTGGATTAGGTGATACCGGCCCTGACTGAATAACAAATAGATTTTCAATATTTGTATCACAAAGTCCATGAGAAAGATCAGTAGTACCTGACAGAAAATCCGTTAGGCCAGTAATTTTTTCTCTTGTTTTAAAGACTCCTGACATGATGGAATTACGAATATCAGCATCCACCAATAAAGTTTTATAGCCTGCACGCGCAAAGGTCCAAGCAATATTTATTGATGTTGTCGATTTCCCTTCACCAGGTTTGACGGATGAAATAGAAAGAACTTTCAGATTATCACCACTCAATTGAATATTTGTTCGCAAAGCATTGTAATGCTCTTCTGCTTTTTTCGCAAAATCTAAACGTTTTTGTGCTATTGCTAATGTTGGCATATTTTCTCCCTTATTTTAACTTATTCAAATCTGGAACAATCCCTAGAAGTGCAATCTGCATTACTTCTTCCACATCTTCTGGTCGTTTAACATGATCATCTAACAACTCAAGTAACAAGATTGAAACGACCATCACTGCTCCTCCCGCTAGAAAAGCTAGGAGAGTGTTACGACGGATATTAGGTGAGGATGGTGTTAGTGCCGGTCTCGCTTCCTCCAATGTTGTCACATCAGACACACGAGTTACAGAAATGATTTTTTCAGCAGCCACTTCACGAAGAGCATTTGCAATACGACTCGCTTCTTCTGGTTGTGCATTTTTTACAGTAATTGATACGATACGAGTATCCACAGGTACTGTTACCTGGATTTTCTTACTTAATCCCTTAACTGTTTTCTCTAGTTTAAGATTTGAAATGACTTTCTCCAGTACATCTTGCGAAAGGATAATTTCCTTATAGTCTTTTACCAAGTAGGTACCCGCCTGCAAATCCTGGTTGGTCAAACCTGCTTTTTCTGATTGATTTCGATTAACCACATAAATGCGTGTCGTACTAGAATACTCAGGTTTCAGTACAAAACTACTTACGCCAAAAGCTAGGACAGCTGCCACAATCGCAGTTAGTATAATAGAGATTTTTTTCTTCCAAAGGACTTTAAACAATTGAACAACATCAATCGTAATTTCTTTATTTTTTTTCATGTCAACTCCTAAATAATTTGATCAGCTAAGATGATGCGAGGATTTTCGATAAATAATTCCCTCGCCTTACTTTCACCGTATTGTTTCGAGACGATCTCATAAGCTTCTTTCATGTAAGGCGGTCTTTGGTCTAAGTTGTGCATATCGCTAGCAACAAAATGAACCAAATCACGCTCTAGAAAATAGCGAGCTCGTTTCTTCATAAATTTATATTTATCCCCAAATAACTTTGGTTTTAAAATACTTGAGCTATTGATTTGAGTGTAGCAACCCATATCAATCAACTCTTTGACCCGTTTTTCGTTATTCTCTAATTCATGGTAACGTTCAATGTGGGCAACTACAGGCGTTATCCCAAGCATGAGAAGATTGCTCAAGGCAGTATGGATTTCCCTGTAAGGGGTAGTCATACTAAACTCAATAAGAGCATAGCGTGTCCCATTAAGACTTGGAATCACCTGCTTCTCTAACTTTTCAAGCACATCATGGGTATAATAAATCTCTGCTCCATAGAGAATGGTCAAGTCTGGAGCCACTTCCTTGGCTAGCTCCTTAACTTCTTGAAAATTTGTTGCTATTATCTCCTCAGGAGTTTCAAACATTCCTTTTCGTCTATGCGATGTCGATACAATAGTCCTTACCCCTTGCCTATAGGCTTCTGTCAAAAGCGCCTTGCTTTCTTGCTTAGATTTTGGACCATCATCCACACCAAATACAATATGCGAATGAATATCAATCATTTTGTTTTATTTTCCTTCCAACACATCATTGATCGCAGCCTTGACTGACTCTAAACTGCTGTCACTTATCTCCATCATGTAAAGATTACTCTCAGGCATGGCATAAGACGGTAAATCCATACGCCCTGTTCCTTTAAGATCTTGCGAATTGATCTTATAAGTTCCACCACTCTCAAGTTGGGTATTGACTAAGTTCATCATAGTTTCAAGCGGCATATTGGTTTGCAAGGAATCTTGTAGACCCTTGATAATACTGTCATAATTTTTCAAAGCTTCTGTAGAGGTTAACTTTTGCAGAATAGCTACAATGACCTTTTGTTGGTTGCGACCACGGTCCCGATCTCCATCTGCCAAAGAATAGCGCTCACGCACAAAACCAAGAGCTTGCTCCGAATCAAGATGAACATTTCCTACCGGGAAATGAAACTTGCCGTGACGAGATGTAAAATCCTGATCATTATAAACATCAACTCCACCAAGGAGATCAATCAATTTCAAGAAAGAAGTGAAATTCAAACGAGCATAATAGTTCAGGTCAATACCGTAGAGATTTTCCAGCGTATGAATAGAAGCATCTACTCCATAAATACCCGCATGGGTCAACTTATCCTTTTGGTTGTTGCCACCATCTGCAATTGGAACATAGGAATCACGAGGTGTTGTTGTTAAGAGAATCTTTTTAGTTTCGCGATTAACTGTCATAATGATATTGACATCAGACCGAGAAACTGAACTGATTGGACCGTAAGTATCAATTCCGCTGATATAAACGTTGAAACTGTCACCTTTGACATCTTTTGGAGTTTCAACCGTCTTCGTTAATTCTTTGCTATAGATTTTCTTAATTTTTGAAGCATAATCAGGATATTCTGATTCGATAATATTTTCAAAGACACTGTTTAGAATGATTGCCTTTGTATCACCGACTAGCAAGCTCTTATAGGCCGCAAGATAAGAACTACTTTCTTCAACTGATAGTTCCTTATTTTGACTAGCTTTCAGATCATTCATCAATTGTTGGATATTATCCTTATCCGTCCCAGTAGGCCCCGTGATACTCGTTACCTGACCGATATTATCAATTGAAGCCTCTGCTAGTACTGCTACACTCATAGAATAATTTGAGTGGTTAGATGTTGTATTCAAATGACTAGTCAATCCAATGAACTGTCCCACTGCAAACAGAGAGGTTCCGTTAATCAGAATACCTAATAATAACAAAATCATTGTCAAAGTTTTTACTTTTTTAAAGTAAATTAAAAAGAAACATAAAACAGCTAGTCCCGCAATTAAGATTGTAAGCAAGATATTTAGATATCGGAAGGCTAGCATATTGTACTTGAAAATCAAAAACAATAAAAAGACTGCTAGTACTGCATAGATAGCCAGCAACCCCCAACTAATCACTATCTTTGTTTTACCCTGACGAGCTCGCTTCGAATATCTACCCACGATATACCTCTGTTATCAATTTTTATTTCATTCTATTATATCATAAAAAATACACTTGTGGGGTAAATCCACTTGGGTAAGGAGTTTTCATCTTCTTTCCGAAACATTCTTTTTGACTCGCAATCAATTACATCAATAAATTTACTATATAAACATCAAAACGAGGTCCCTTACGGAACCTCGCTCATCATTATTTAACATGTTTTTCTGCTTCTTTTTGAGCTTTTTCGATTGCTTTTTTACTCTCTTGCTCCCATTTGGTCTTGGCTTCTTCATACTGTTTAGTCGTAACTGTATCTTTTTGCAGTTTCATATACTTGTAGTTATTGCCATCACCCTTGATGCCGACCAGTGAATACCCTCTTGTAAATGGCGTTACTTTGGTTACAGAAGCTGTACCACCATTTGACATGGCTGACATAAGGAGAGAGTTATCAATCATCCAAGCTTGAGCTTCAGCATACTTTTCATAACGCTTCGCTACATCTTTGTTTTCACTATCCGCTTCCTTAAGCATTTTAGTGTAAGTATCCAAACCTAGGCTAGCAATTTTTGCCTTATCTTCCTTGGCATCTAGACCAAAAATCTTGAGGTAGAATCCATCCTCTGCATTGAAAGGATTGAGATAAGTTGATGGATCCTGATAGTCACCTACCCAACCATCAAAGCTCAAATCGTAGTCTCGATCAGCTGGCGTTGGTGCCAAGAAGGCTACGTTATTAAAATCATCTGTTGACAGTTGCTGAACATCTATGACAATATTATCAGCACCCAAAACTGATTCAAGAGTCTGTTTAACAGAGTTCATACCTGTCACAGCATTTTTATTCGTCTGATCAACTGCCACATCCAAATGAATAGGGAAGGTCACACCTTGACTTGCCAATTCTTTTTTAGCTTCCGCAAATTTTGCTTGGGCTTTTTCTTTGTTGAAATAGGCATCCTGGGCATCTGCCAAATTAATACCTGACCATTCTGTGCCATAGTTAACCAATTTAGAAGCGACTACTTCTCCAAAGATCTTATCTCCAACTTGGACAAATGTAGGAGGTACTAGGGTGTTACGAAGAGTCTTACTAGCTGCTTCTTCCCCGTTTGACTGGGCAGAATAGGCTGTGCGGTCCAAGGCAAAGTTCACCGCTTGGCGGAAGTTTTTGTTCAAGATAGCTGTCTCAGTTGACTTCTTCTGCTCATCTGTCGTTTTAGCAGTGTGGTTGTAAGCCTTACGGTTGACGTTGAAATTGAAATACCAAGAAGTCTTGTCCTGCAAACTATAGACGATATTATCCTTATATTTTTCCTTGGTCTTAGCAAAGTTTGAACTATTTGGATAAACACCAGCGATTGAATAGGCTCCGCTTTCAAAGTTACGGATGGTCAATTCTTGGTCTGAGCCATCAAAGTAAGCCAATTTTACGTGTTCAATCGATACTTTGTCATGATCATAGTAATGCGGATTTTTCACATACTCGATCGATGATTTTGATGTGAAATCTTTTAACAAATAAGGTCCGCTGTAGAGAATACTATCTGGAGATAAAGTACCAAAATCTTTCCCTTTTGAATTTAGAAACTCTTCATTTACTGGGAAAAGAATACTGTTGGTTGTTTTTGAATTCCAGTAAGGTTCTGGGCGCGCCAAAGTATACTCAACCGTCTGGTCGTCAATGGCCTTCACACCAACCTTAGAAAAGTCAGAATCCACTCCTGTAATATAATCATTCAATCCCTTGATCGAGTTTTGAATCAAGTCAATAGCCTGTGATTTATTATCCACTGCGTACCTGATACCTGTCACAAAATCTTGTGCCTTAACTGGGGCGTACTCTTCACCGTCAGCTGTGAACCATTTGGCATCTTTTCTCAGTTTATAGGTATAAGTCAGACCGTCGCTTGAAACAGACCAGTCTTCTGCCAAAGACGGAACTAGGTTCCCATGATTGTCATTTTCAAGCAAACCATCAACTAGGTTAGTAATAATAGCTGTATTATCAGCGTAATAGTCTAATAGGTAGTTAAAAGTAGTTGGATTTCCACTAAAGGTTGATGAGTAAGTTTTTGTATCTGAACCTGATTGTCCGCAAGCAGCTAAAAACAAGGCAGCCGCAAAAGTCAGACCTGCACTAAGGACACGCTTTTTTGTCTTCATCTTCTTTCTCCTTTATGTTAGTTTTTATAACATAAGCTTATTTTACCAAAATAGTGGGAATTTGTAAAGTTAATTGAATTTCTAGAATGAAAGTTTATAAATGTAGGTCATAAAAAAACAAAGGATTTCTGCCTTTCATACAGTACTCCCTTGTTTTTATACGATTTCAATTTTAGATTTTTCTGTTCAGAAATATTTAGCCCAATTCCACACAGAAAACATCCCATGGAGCTAAGATTTGTTTTTCAAAGGCTTCTTGAGCCATGGTGTTTTCAATCAAAACAGATTTAACTGTTCCTTCTACCGCCAAGTCTTGTTTTTCATTGGACAAATTGGCCACAACTAGGAAACGGCGGTCTCCGTCCTTACGGATATAGGCAAAAACCTTGTCAGCCGTATCAAGCAATTCAAAGTCAGCTCGAATCAGCCAACTATTCTCCTTACGGATTTGAACCAGTTTCTGATAAGTATAGAAAATAGAATCTGGATTTGCCAGCGCTCCCTGAACGTTGATTACTTGATAGTTTGGATTAACCGCCAACCAAGGTTGACCTGTTGAGAAACCGGCATTTTTGCTCTCATCCCATTGCATTGGAGTACGGGCATTATCACGTCCGATAACACGGATACTGTCCATGATTTCTTCCATCGGAACGCCTTTTTCAAGAGCTTCACGCGCATAGTTGAGAGATTCAATATCTTCTACTTGGTCCAGCGTTTCAAAGGGATAGTTGGTCATGCCAATTTCCTCACCCTGATAGATATAAGGTGTCCCTCTCATGAGATGCAGCAAAATTGCAAAGGCTTTGGCAGATTTTTCGCGGTATTCTTGGTCATTTCCCCAGATTGAGACGATACGAGGGAGGTCATGATTGTTCCAGAAAAGCGAATTCCAGCCATCCTCAACTCTTAACTCTGTCTGCCATTTATTGAAAATTTCTTTCAACTTAGCAATATTCAGCTCTTTTTGATAGTGCCATTTAGGTTGCCCTTCCTGATACTGAAGACAGATGTGTTCAAACTGGAAGACCATAGACAACTCTTGCCCCTTTGGATCAGAGTAAAACTTGGCAATATCTGGCGTTGCTCCCCAAGTCTCCCCTACTGTCAAGAGATCCTTATCTCCAAAGGTAGCCTGATTCATCTCCTTGAGATAAGGATGGAGCATAGGACCGTTATTGACTACTTTCTCGTCAGGAATTTTCCCAATCATATCAATAACATCCATACGGAAACCGCCAATCCCTTTATCAATCCAGAAATTCATCATCTCATAAATTTTCTGGCGAAGTTTTTCATTTTCCCAGTTGAGATCCGGTTGTTTCTTGCTGAAAAAGTGGAGATAGTATTGACCTGACTTTTCATCGTATTCCCAAGCAGATCCACTAAAGATGGAATCCAGATCATTGGGTTCGTCCCGCCAGATATAGTAGTCTCGCTCAGGACTGTCGGGATTTTCACAGGCCTCGACAAACCAAGCATGTTCATCTGATGTATGATTGACCACCAAGTCCATGATGATACGGATATCACGTTTCTTAGCTTCCACAATCAGTTGGTCCATATCCTTCATAGTCCCGAAAATAGCTGCAATCGCTTGATAATTGGCAATATCATAGCCATTATCATCCATAGGGCTGTCATAAACGGGAGAAAGCCAAATTGCTGTAATCCCTAACTTGGCTAGATAGTCCAACTTACTGGTAACTCCTGGCAAATCGCCAATTCCATCTCCGTTGCTATCCATAAAGCTCTTAGGATAAACTTGATAGACTACGGCATTGTGCCACCATTTTTCTTGCATCTTCTTACCTCATTATTTTAATAATCTACAATCTATGATAGCGCTTTTTGAATTTTTGTGCAAGCGTTTGCCTAATCTTTTTGATTCCTTTTTTAAGTCCATAGTTTCCTAACTTCCAATTTTTTATTATAATAGAGGTCAGAGGTAAAAAAATGAAAAAACAAGCTTTTAGTTCTGAACAATATTTGAATCTACAGCGCGACCACATTTTGGAGCGCATTAACCAATTTGACGGCAAGCTCTACTTGGAGTTTGGTGGCAAAATGCTAGAAGATTTCCACGCTGCTCGTGTTCTTCCTGGCTATGAGCCAGACAACAAAATCAAGCTCTTGCAAGAATTGAAAGAGCAGGTTGAGGTTGTAATTGCCATTAACGCTAGCAACATCGAACATTCCAAAGCACGTGGTGACTTGGGCATTTCTTATGACCAAGAAGTTCTTCGTTTGATTGATAAATTCAATGAACTGGGAATCTTTGTCGGTTCTGTTGTTATCACACAATACGCTGGTCAACCCGCTGCAGATGCCTTCCGCAATCAACTCGAGAAAAATGGAATTGATTCTTATCTTCATTATCCAATCAAAGGATATCCGACGGATATGGATCACATCATTTCTCCAGAAGGAATGGGGAAAAACGACTACATCAAAACCAGTCGCAACTTGATCGTCGTAACTGCTCCTGGACCTGGTTCTGGAAAATTGGCAACTTGTATGTCTAATATGTACCACGACCAAATCAATGGTATCAAGTCTGGTTACGCTAAATTTGAAACCTTCCCAGTTTGGAATCTTCCCCTTCATCACCCAGTCAACTTGGCCTACGAAGCTGCCACAGCTGACCTGGATGATGTCAACATGATTGATCCTTTCCATCTCCAAACCTACGGAGAAACCACTGTCAACTACAACCGTGATATCGAGATCTTCCCAGTGCTCAAGCGCATGTTAGAACGTATCCTTGGAGAATCTCCATACGCTTCTCCAACAGACATGGGTGTCAACATGGTTGGTTTCGCTATTACTGATGACGAGGCTGCTATCGAAGCTTCTAAACAAGAAATCATCCGTCGCTACTATCAAACTGTTCTTGACTTTAAAGCTGAAAAAGTTGGCGAAGCAGCTGTCAAGAAAATTGAGTTGCTCATGAACGACCTCGGCATCACACCTGCAGACCGTAAGGTTGCTGTCGTTGCGCGTCAAAAAGCAGAAGAAACTGGCGGACCAGCCCTAGCTCTTGAATTGCCAAGTGGGGAAATCGTCACTGGTAAGAACTCAGAGCTCTTTGGCCCAACAGCCGCTGCCTTGATTAACGCCATCAAGAAATCAGCTGACATTGCTAAAGAAGTAAAACTCATCGAACCTGAAGTTGTCAAACCGATCCAAGGTCTTAAAATCGATCATCTAGGTAGCCGCAATCCACGTCTGCATTCAAATGAAATCCTGATTGCACTTGCTATCACAGCTACAGAAAATCCTGATGCTGCTCGTGCTATGGAAGAGCTCGGCAACCTCAAAGGAAGCGAAGCCCACTCAACCATCATCTTGACTGATGAAGATAAGAATGTCCTTCGCAAATTGGGTATCAACGTTACCTTTGACCCTTACTACCAATACGACCGCTTGTATCGTAAGTAACGATTTGAACCTCTCCACTCTCGGAGAGGTTTTCTCTCTGCCTAAGGAGCCAGCTTTATGTTATAATGAAGAGAGAAAACTGAAAGGATTTACCATGTCAAAAGAAGTTATTGTTGAAAGTTTTGAACTTGACCACACTATTGTTAAAGCTCCCTATGTTCGCTTGATTGGGGAAGAAACGGGACCAAAAGGAGACATCATCTCCAATTATGATATTCGCTTGGTGCAACCAAACGAAGACTCGATCCCTACTGCTGGACTTCACACCATTGAGCACCTCTTAGCTAAACTCATCCGTACTCGCATCGACGGCATGATTGACTGTTCACCATTTGGCTGCCGTACAGGCTTCCACATGATTATGTGGGGGCGTCATACCAGCGCTGAGATTGCGACAGTTATCAAGGATTCGCTCAAGGAAATCGCTGAAACTACTACTTGGGAAGATGTCCCTGGAACAACCATCGAATCTTGTGGAAACTACAAGGATCACAGCCTCTTCTCTGCTAAAGAATGGGCGAAACTCATCTTGGAACAAGGAATCTCAGATGATGCCTTTGAGCGCCATGTGATTTAGACACAAAAGGAACCAGTTTTTTCAGCTGGCTCCTTCTTTTTTATTCTCAAAATTTTGTCTTAGGCTTTTTCACGAATAACTAAACCACCATCTTCCATATCTGCTTCTAGGTGTTTGGCATCCAGGTGATCCAAATGGAAGTCTGTCACCTTATCCCGAATTTCTTGTTCAACCACGCGACGGAGAGGACGAACACCCATGACTTCGTCATAACCTTCTTCTGTGATATAGTCCTTAGCTGCTTGACTGACTACCAAATCAATGTCTTTCTTAGCCAAGGTTTGGTTAACTTCAGCCAACATCAAGTCCACAATCTTAGAAAGGTCTTCCTTCGTCAAGTGTGAGAACTCGATAACTGCGTTAAAGCGGTTAAGGAATTCTGGGCGGAAGAATGGTTTCAAACGGTCCATCAATTCTGGTTTGTCCGCATCTTCTGTCAAGTTAGCTTCATAGCCAAATCCAGCATTTGATGTTGCGATAATAACTGTGTTCTTGAAGTTTACCGTATTTCCTTGACCATCGGTCAAACGACCATCATCCAAGACTTGAAGGAGAAGAGTGATCACTTGAGGATCAGCCTTTTCAATTTCATCCAAGAGGATGATAGAGTAAGGATTACGACGAACACGTTCTGTCAAGGTATTGCTATTGTCATCATATCCCACATAACCAGCTGTTGTACCGATTAGCTTAGATACGGCTGTGCGGTCACTGTATTCAGACATATCCAACCGAATGATAGCATCCTTAGTTCCAAACATATCGAGCGCCAATTGCTTAGCTAACTCAGTCTTACCAACCCCAGTAGGCCCTACAAAGAGGAAGCTACCGATTGGGCGATTGCCTTCATCAAATCCTGCACGGTTACGACGGATGGCACGGGCCACTGCTTCAACTGCCTTGTCTTGGCCGATGACCTTGTCTTGCAGACGATGAGCCATATCTTTCAAACGTTCGATGTCTGATGCTCCCATTTGTGACACTGGGATACCCGTCATTCGTTCTACAGATTCAGCCACATCGTTGACACTGGCAGTCACCTTCATATCTTCTGTGTGGTTTTCGATTTTCTTTTCCAATTCTGCAATGCGTGTTTTATAGTTTAGAGCTGCTTCAAAATCTTCTGCCTCAACTGCTTTTTCTTGCTTGTCTTTTTCCGCTTCGATTTCTCGTTCAACAGCATGCACATCTGTTACAGGATGCTGAGCTGCCAAGTGAGCTGCCGTTACATCGACAAGGTCAATAGCCTTATCTGGCAAGCTACGTTGAGGAATGTATTGAACAGAATAATCCACCGCTGCTTTCAAGACTTCATCTGGCAAGATGACATTGTGGTGTTGTTGATAAAGGTCACGAATCCCTTGAAGGATTTTAAAGGTATCCTCTGCTGAAGGAGCATTGACCTTGACTTCGTTGAAACGACGAGCAAGAGCGGCATTCTTCAAAATGGTGTTACGGTATTCGTCTTGAGTTGTTGCCCCAATCACTGTCAATTCACCACGAGAAAGAGCTGGCTTGAGAATATCCGCAAGTCCTTTAGAACCACTGTCTCCACCAGTGCTACCAGCACCGAGAATTTGGTGAATTTCATCAAAGAAGAGGATAATATTCCCTGCTTCTTTCACTTCATTGACTAAGTTTTGAACGTTTTCTTCAAAGCTACCACGGTATTGAGTACCAGCCTCAAGACCTGAGATGTCAATGGAAATAATTTCCTTGTTCTTAATAGCAGCTGGAACATCGCCATTCACAATGGCTTGCGCTAGGCCTTCGACAACAGCTGTCTTACCAACACCTGCATCTCCAACAAGTACAGGATTATTTTTGGTACGGCGTGAAAGGATTTCAGATGTTTCTTGAATTTCCTTATTTCGTCCGATAACAGGATCCAACTTGCCCTCACGAGCTTCCGCTGTCAAGTTTCGACCTAGTTTAGCAAGGACACCGTCTTGTTTCATACCTGAAGCCTGTTGTTGCATTTCTCCATCGATTTCTACATTTCCTGGCAATTGACCAGTTGCACGATAGTGAGCGAATTCCTCAGGTGTCACTTCACGTCCATTAATCAAGTAACGACGATTTTCAGAACTATATCCTCGCATGCCACCCATCAATTGGTTAAATAAATCATCCATGTTGTTAAATTTATTAAAGTTGTTGTTCATATTCTTTACCTCTTTTTGTTTACTTAGTTATGATTACTGATATTGACTATCTTTGACCTTTGTTTTAAAAAATTTAGACTAGCTAAATGGCTACTCTAGGTACTATTTCTGGTTTTTCTTTTTCAAGCAGGAGTAGACTATCTTTACTTCTGAAGATTTCTAGATTAAACATAGACACACCTCTTTCTACTTTACTTTAAATAAGTGTTCTAGTAAGGCTTTCATTTACCTTACGTTTATAATATACTACATTAGTCAGAAAAGGTCAAGGGTTTTGACTTTAATTGACTAATATTTTTTTACACTCTTCAAACCACGTCATCTCTATCCGCAACCTCAAAACAGTGTTTTGAGCAACCTGCGACTAGCTTCCTAGCTTGCTCTTTGATTTTCATTGAGTATAAGTGCTCGAGTAAGGCTTTCATTTACCTTAAGTTCATAATATACTACATTGGTCAGAAAAGGTCAAGAAATTTGACTTTAATTGACCAATATTTTTTTAAAAAGCAAAAACACCCTGAAACATCAGGGTGCCATTCTTATATCAAATACAAAATTGCTAGTGTCAAGAGACTTGCTAGAAACCCTACTCCCCAAAAGAAGAAGTCAACCTTCCACTCGCTCCAAGGATTTCCTTTACCAGACAATCCTCCAAGTTCAAAATGGTGATGCACAGGAGTCATACGGAAAATACGTTTGCCACCAGTCATTTTGAAATAACTGACTTGCATCATGACCGAAGTTGTTTCAAAGACATAAACAATTCCGATAATCAAGAGAGTCCATTCTTGGTGGAGAGCCATTGAGATAGCTGCCAGCATTCCACCGAGAGCTAAACTTCCCACATCCCCCATAAAGACCTTGGCAGGCTTATGGTTAAAGACGAAGAAACCGAGTAAACCACCAATCATAGCAAGAATCACCAGAAGAATATCCGTCTGACCTTGCACATAAGCAATAACTCCATAAGCAAATAGACTAATTACAACGGAAATACTAGCCAGACCATCAATTCCGTCTGTCAAGTTGACTGCATTTGAAAAACCGACTAGCCAGAAAAGAGCAAAGACAATATAGAAAATCCCTAGATGCACTTGGTAGCCAAAGATTGAAAGCATATCGCCACCTCGCTCATAGAAAAGATAGAAGATAACTCCACCTAGAAGCTGAAGAGCCAATTTTTGCTTGGGGTTAAGACCTTCATTGATTTTGCGGAAGACCTTGAGAAAGTCATCTAAAAATCCGACAAGTCCATAAAGGACCAAGATGAACAAAATCATTCCCACATTATTGGTCAATTGTTTTGAAAAAAGGGCAACAAGTAAACTCACCACAACTGCAGCAATGAGGAAAACAAGTCCCCCCATAGTTGGCGTGCCAGCTTTTGCCTGATGCTGTTTGACATCCTCGTGCATCTGCTGGCCTGTAATTTGCGCCTTCCTATAAAATTGGATAAAGGCCGGAATTCCTACCAAAGTTAGTAAAAATGTCACAATTCCAGCACTGATGGAAATAAACATATTAGTCTCCTAAAGTTAATGTAATTTTTTTAATGTCCTTGATAGCTGTGTTAGCACGAACATCTTGCTTCTGCACAGTAGAGCCTGAACCTTCAAATTCAAGTTCTATATTTAACCACTTAGAAAAAGCTTCTGCGGTTGCTTTTGTCCAACCATACATATCTGGAACTTCCTCTGCTTTATCAGATAAGAGGAGAACTTGCTGGTTAGGAGCAAGATTGGTTCCTTCCTCAATAGAGGAATTTTTTATCTTCGTACCTGTACCAACAACGATTGGTTGCACAATATTGCGACGTAGTTCTTCTGCTAAATCTCCAGGGGATATGTCCTTGATACTAGGCATAGCATAAGAAGTCTGACTACTTATTTGATCTAAGGCTTTAGCTGTTGATTGAAGATTAAGAGAATCTTTCATGGCCACTGCCCTTTCCAAGATAGGATTGGCAAATTCTCCCAACTGGATCCCTGAATAATGCTCAGGTTGTTGAACTGTTACATACAAGATAAAATCAGGATTTTCAGCTGGATTCATCGATACTGCCGAAAAAATATGATTGGTAGAACCAATCAAATATCCACCATTTTTCTCATCAGCAATCTGGGCTGTACCGGACTTGAGAGCTACATTTTGACCAGGCACAGTTACAGTTGGCTTGCCTGTACTGTGGTTATGCATAGTTCCATAAACAGGATCAGTTCCTACTAACACCATATGAGTTCGAGTTAAACTTGCCGCATCTTTAGAAACAGGATTCCCCACAACTTCTTTTTGAGACTTACGAACAGATTGATTATTAGAATCATAAATTGCACTAATAAATTTAGGCTCTAACATAATTCCATCATTAGCAATCGCTGTAAAAGCACGTAACATTTGGGTTTGGGTCACTGAAACCCCTTGTCCAAATGAGCTCTGAGCAATATTTACGATATTGTCAGCCGGAAGTTGACCTGCATATTCATCCGTCAAGCCAAAACGAGTCGGAACACCAAATTTAAAGCGACTTAGATAATCCAGCCAGGTAGCATCTCCCATCTTTTGCTCCAGAAGCGTCATCCCAACGTTACTTGAGTGCGCAAACCCTTGAGAAAAGGTCATCATTCCTCCGCCAGTTAATCCTTCATTGACGTCCCAATCTCGGATAGTAGTATCTGCCACTTTTAACTCACTACTGTTGAAAACTTCTCCTCCTGGGAAAGTGTTATTGTCAATAGCAGCAGCTAGTGTCATGACCTTCATAGTTGACCCTGGCTCATAGTTGCTTTGATAGAGGATATCACGCCAAACAAAGTCCTTGGTCAACCCTTCCTTAGTATCGGCATCAAAGGTCGGCCGTTGCGTTGTTGCAAGAATTTCCCCTGTTTTGGCACTGACCAAGGTTGCTGTCATATACTTGCCTTTTACTTTCTCTTGAAAGGCATTCATCTGTGTCTCCATGAAGGACTGAAGGGTGCTGGAAATCGTTGTATAAACATCCTTGCCATCTACCGTTTGTTGGGAAACTTGTTCCGTTCCGGGGACAATATTACCCAGACGATCTTTTTCATAGGTAATAATACCGTCTTTCCCTGCAAGAATACTATTCAAGGAACTCTCCATCCCAGAAGTTCCCAGCAAACTCTTACTTCCATCTTCATTTTCATGGAGTTGAGCTAAACCAATAAAACTAGAAGCGAATTGTCCATTTGGATAGCTTCTGTTTGGGCTAGTTGTGAAGTCAATTCCTTCAACACTAGCGTCTTTCAAATCCTTTTTAATAGCCATCATATTGGCATAGGTAATCCCATTTCCTTTGGCACCAAAAGAAACTTGAGTCAGATTCGGTTGAGACAATTGTTCTTTAACATAAGCCTCGTCCATATCCAGATACTTATGGAAAACCTCTGCTACCTTATTAAACTGGGCATCTTCTACATAAAGAATTTTACCAGTTGCTGATTTGTATTTTTTATCAATTACAGCATAGACATTATAGGATGTTGCGTCCTCAGCAATCGGGACTCCATTTCGGTCATAAATAGTCCCACGTTTGGCAGGGACTGTACGGGTTATTTGGTGAACTTTCTTGGCCTCTTTGACTAGATCCGTTCCAAATTTACTACCACTCCCGATAATAACAGCAAAATTAACCAAAAAGACAGCGAAAAGTACGACAGCTAACAAGCTGATGTACTTCCCTACTATTTTACGGTTTTCTGCTGGAGATTTACGGTTTCTAATCGCAAATCGGGTTATTCTTTTTGTCCACTTCATATCTTACTCCGCTGATCGAATATTCTCGTTATTCAATTTTAAGTCCTTAGAATTTGCGATTTCTTTCAAACGTTCTGCCCTCAACAATTCATTTACCTCTTGTTTGGCATCATCCAACTCTGTCTTCTTCTCCTCTATCTGCGCATTGATTTTTGTCAGATCATTTTGTACTTGTAGGAGTCGAGTCTGCATAAAGATAATACTCAGCGCCAAAACGAGAGCTGTAAACGCAATGGAAAGATAAAAAGCCTTCTCCACACGGGAGAATTTTTTTATACGACTCTGCAAGAATTGACTGGTTGTTTCTTTTTTATCTACCATTTTTTCCTCTTACTTGTGAATTTTTCTGGCCACGCGCAACTTAGCTGAGTGCGAGCGGTTATTGGCTTCTAATTCTTCTGCACTTGGCAAGATTGGCTTACGGGATACCAATTCCATCTTGGGCTTGAGATCATCTGGGATGAAGGGCAAACCTTTGGGAACTTCCACCGTTGAAGCTTCCTTGAACAATTGCTTGGTCAAGCGGTCTTCCAAGGAATGAAAGGTAATCACTGAAATTCTACCGTCTAGAGCCAACATCTCCATAGCCTGCTGGATAGATTCATCTGCCGCTCCCAACTCATCATTGACTTCAATTCGAATAGCCTGGAAAATCTGTTTGGCAGGATGCCCCTTCTTCTTAAGTTCCTTGGCAGGTTTGGCCGACTTGATAATCTCTGCTAACTCAGTCGTAGTCTCGATAGGCTTGACTTCTCGAGCTTGCTCAATCTTACGCGCAATCTGTTTAGAGAATTTATCCTCACCATACTTGAAGAAAATTCGAACCAAGTCATGATAGTCATAGTGATTCACCACTTCATAGGCTGTCAGACTAGCATCCTGATTCATGCGCATGTCTAGTGGCGCATCCTTTTTATAAGAAAAACCACGCTCACGCTGGTCCAGCTGAGGACTAGACACTCCCAAGTCATAACAAATTCCATCAATTTCCTGAATACCAGCTTCGCGCAAACGTGCCTGTAAATGACGGAAGTTATCCTTGATAAAAGTCACCATCCCCTTTTCAATGTAAGGTGCCAAGCGTTTTTGCGCATTATCAATAGCATTCTGATCTTGGTCAAAGGCATAGAGATGGCCCTTTTCACTTAATTTACTTAATAAATATTCGCTATGGCCTGCTCCACCCAAGGTCGCATCAACGTAGATACCGTCAGGCTTTACGTCAAGCATATCAATCGTTTCGTGGAGTAAGACCGTTACATGATGAAATTCTTTTGTCATATCTTATCTATTTTACCACAAATCCGACTAGCTTGCACTAGTCAGACAAATAGGTCAAAAAAAGTAAGATTTCTTTAAGAAATATGTCAAATATGCTTGACATCTACTCCATAGAAGAATATAATATAGTCAAATATATGCGACATAAATCAGAAAGGAGAACAGATGAATCGTGTGAAAGAATTTCGCAAGGAACTGGGCATTTCCCAGCTCGAGCTAGCCAAGGATATCGGTGTCTCGAGACAAACCATCAATATGATTGAAAACGACAAGTACAATCCAACCCTGGAACTCTGTCTCAATCTCGCCCGCAGCCTCCAAACTGACCTCAACAGTCTCTTTTGGGAGGATAATTTTTAAAAAAGGAGCCAACTCATGAAAAAAGAAACCTTCATTGAAAAACTGATCAAGCGCACATACGGTATCTCTGATCCACTTGACGAATACAAACGACGCGAGGCTGATCGTATCGGCAATCAAGTCTTTATCTTCCTCTTTTATCTGATGATTTTCGGAAATCTTATTCCACTCCTTCTGGCCTATAAATTTCCTCAGCTAGTGGCTCTGGTCTATCCTCCTCTGATTTCAGTGATTGCCCTCATCGCTGCTGGCTATGTCACCTACCAAATGCAAAAAACAGGGATTACAACTATTGAACCAGATATGCTGAATGAGAAAGAAAGTAAGCAACTACACTACCCAGGTCTTAAAGCAGGTTTGTTCTTTGGTCTATGGATGTTTTTTATAGCTCCTCTTCTCGGTATACTCATAGGTGAAGGTCAGGACTATTTTCATTCTCTTCTCACTATAAGAAATGGTGTATCAAGCATTCTCGGTTCTATCTTCTTCGGAGCGAGCATACAGTTCCTCATCTCCCGTCGCATTGCAAAAACTAAGAAAGATCCGGATGAGGATTAGGAGGTACCTATGAAATCATTACTAACTTTACTTACCTATCATCTTTTGTTCAGTTCTCTGCTCATCTTCATCATCGTTTCAGGGAACTTGCCAATCAGCGAGATATTCCTCGGGCTAGTCTTTATTCCAGCACTTAACAAAGGACTGACTTATCTAAAGATTGACTCCCCAAAAACACGCATACTCAACTTAGCACTATACTTTATAATTCTATCTTTTCCACAACTGATGCTCATCTCAAGCGATTGGAAATATTATTTACTGCTGACTATCGCTAGCCTTTCTTCTATCACTTATCTTTATTATCTCTATCAATTCGTAAAAGAAAATCAGTAAAACCGCTCATTTAGGAGGTTACTAGTATGAAAAAAGAAGACTTCACCACTCGCCTACTTCGAAATCTCTTTCACATTCAGGACCCTTTTGATGAATGCCGACAAGAGATTATCTACAAGGCTTGTGCCCGTTCCATGGTCCAAATCGTTTATTCTTCCTTCATTCTCTTCTTGTTTTATCTGTTATTTGGACGCTTCATAGAAGCCGTTCGCTATGCTATGCCCTACGTTTACTTCGGAGCGATCATACAGTTCCTCATCTCCCGTCGCATTGCAAAAGCTAAGAAAAATCAGGATGAGGATTAGGAGGTACCTATGAAATCACTAGTAACTTTACTTACCTATCATCTTTTGTTTGCTTCACTACTCATCTTCATCATCGTTTCAGGGAACTTGCCAATCGACGAGACATTCCTCGTGCTAGTCTTTATTCTAGCCCTTAACAAAGGACTGACTTATCTAAAGATTGACTCCCCAAAAACGCGCACACTTAACTTAGCACTATACTTTATGATTCTATCTTTTCCACAACTGATGCTCATATCAAGCGATTGGAAATATTATTTACTGCTGACTATCGCTAGCCTTTCTTCTATCACTTATCTTTATTATCTCTATCAACTCGTTAAAGAAGTCAATCAAAAACCGCTCATTTAGGAGGTTACTAGCATGAAAAAAGAAGACTTCACCACTCGCCTACTTCGAAATCTCTTTCACATCCAAGGCCCTTTTGATGAATGCTGACAAGAGAAATTATCTACGAGGCTTGTGCCTGCTCCATGGTCCAAATCGTTTATTCTTCCTTCTTTCTCTTCTTGTTTTATCTGTTATTTGGACGCTTCATAGAGGTCGTTCGCTAGGCCATGCCCTACGTATACTCTGGACTCATTTTTTTCATTACTTTAAAAACTCAGAAAGCCGTCAAAGAACTCCATCTGGAAAAAGATGACAAGTCAGAAATCATCCTCAAAACCTACAGCAAAGCCCAAATCAAATTCCGAAGTTGTATTGTGTTTGTTGGTATTCAGATCGGCTTCTTTACCTTACTCATCTTTCATAAAGTCTTCGTTCAGCAGATGTCCTTTTCAGATTTTGGGAAATTGCTCCTGCAATTTGATAAAAGTGTCCCTTTCCTGATGTATGGCCTGAGTATCGGTAGCATTTTTGGAACCCTGACCTACGGCTTTCTATCCCTACAGGAGGAGAAAACTCCTAAAAATACCAAACAGAAGGAGAAAAGCAATCAATGACTTCACTATACGATTTTTCAGTCTTGAACCAAGACAATCAAGAAACTCCACTAGATGCCTATCGTGGGAAAGTTCTCTTGGTTGTCAACACTGCTACCGGATGTGGTTTAACGCCCCAGTACCAAGGACTTCAAGAACTCTATGATCGCTATCAAGAACAAGGTTTTGAGATTTTAGACTTCCCTTGCAATCAGTTTATGGGACAAGCACCAGGCAGCGCAGAGGAAATCAACAACTTCTGTAGCCTACATTACCAGACCACCTTCCCACGTTTTACCAAGATCAAGGTCAACGGTAAGGAAGCAGATCCCCTATATGTCTGGTTGAAAAACCAAAAATCTGGCCCATTAGGAAAACGAATCGAATGGAATTTCGCTAAGTTTCTCATCGGTCGAGGTGGGCAAGTCTTTGAACGCTTTTCATCAAAAACAGACCCAAAACAGATTGAAGAGGCCATACAAAACCTACTATAATTTCACAATCTCACTATGATTAGGTCTCCTTTAACCTAATGAATAGTGAGATTTTTTGATTGGACTTGACTTATACTCTTCGAAAATCAAACTAAAAGGACCTAGCCCTGTACCATACAGAACTAAATCCTTTGAATAAATAATTGATCTAACTTTTAGAATCCCTACAGAAATTCCAGTTTTTCTCTATCTGATACCAGACATTAGTTTTTCAATACGTGGAACGTAGAAGAGTAAGATAATACCGAATACAATCGTAATTCCTCCAACAATTCCATAGTAAGCGACTTCAGTTTCGCTTGTATAAAATTTTACAATTTGAGCATTGATAGCTTGGGAAGCTGCATTACTCAAAAACCAGATAGACATCATTTGTGCTTGGAAGGATTTTGGTGCTAGCTTAGTAGTGACTGATAGACCGATAGGCGAAATCAACATTTCCCCCACAATCACAATAGCCCAACTCATAATCAACCAGAAAGGACTGACTTTAACATCTGTCCCAAAGAGCATCCCTGGTAACATCATCCACAAGAAGGATAAACCTGCTGCTAATAAACCGTAAGCGAATTTCTTAGAAGAAGACGGTTGCTTTTTACCCATTTTCCCCCACAACCATGCAAAAATCGGCACATAAATCATAATGAAAAGTGGATTGATACTTTGGAAAAAGCTAGATGGGAAATGAATTTGATTCCCAAATATATTAAAGTAAAGTCGAGTTTGATCATCCGCAAATAGAGCGAGAACAACAGACCCCTGCTCCTCAATAGACCAGAAGAGTACTCCAGAGATAAATAAAGGAATGTAGGCAAATACTCTGGATCTCTCAGTAGCAGTTATTTTCTGACTAGATAAAATTTTAAAGAAATAGTAGATTGGAATGATTACCGCAATTACTGTAAAGATATTAACAATCATATCCACGTTAAACTGGTGAGTAAAGACTAAACCTATAACCACAAGAATAACCATGACAAGTGTAAGTAGCAAGCGTTTAATCAAGGTCTGCCGGTCCTGCTGTGAAAGTGGATCAGTGGGGTAAAGACTTGATTCAGGCAGATATTTCTTCCCATCTAAAACATACTTCACCAGACCAAAGAACATCCCAATGGCAGCTAATGAGAAACCTAGATGGAAATTGACTTCCTGACCTAGATAACCCACTAGATAAGGGGCAACGAAGGCACCTAAGTTAATACCAAAGACAAAGATACTAAAACCTGCATCCCGTCTATCATCCTCTTTCTCATAAATTCCTCCCACCATATCTGAGATATTGGGTTTTAAAAATCCAGTTCCAAAGATAATCAAGGCAATAGAAAGATAGAGAGCCACTTGTCCAAAAGGTGTTGCCAAAGCAATATGCCCTAGCATAATCAGAATCCCACCGTAAAAGACAGTCTTACGGCTTCCTAAAATACGGTCACTAACAAAACCACCGACAACCGAGGACAAAAATACCAGCGAGCCATAAATCGCCATAACCGATGCAGCCGTGGTCTTATCCATCCCCAACCCACCATCTTGCACACTATAGTACATATAGTAAAGTAGGATAGCTCGCATCCCATAGTAAGAAAAGCGTTCCCACATCTCTGTAAAGAAGAGGGTGGACAAGCCCATAGGATGTCCAAAAAATGTTTTCTGTTTTTCCATATATATTCTCCTTGAACGATATAATAATTCATTTTACAGAATTTTCAAATAAATGTCAAACAAATCCTGTTTGTTTTAGAAAATTTTCTGAAAAAATCTAGCGTCTCATACTTAATTCCATCATAAAAATCCATTTCAGACTAACTTCCACTTCGGTCAGGCAAGTGGAAGTTACTTTGAGAAATCACCTTTAAAAGTTTGCTCTTGTTTAGTTTAAAAATGTTTCAAACCTTGAAATATACTTATCCTTTCCTCTTCGAAAATCTCTTCAAACCACGTCAGCGTCGCCTTACAGTATATATGTGACTGACTTCGTCAGTCTTATCTACAACCTCAAAATAGTGTTTGGAGCAACCTGCGGCTAGTTTCCTAGTTTGCTTTTTGATTTTTATTTAGTATTATCCTTTCCTCTTCAGTAAACAAAAAACATCCCTATGCCAAACTTGTAATTACTAAAATACAAGCCCATAAGCATAGAGATATAAAACTATTACACATTAAAAAATAAATAATTAGTAATTAAATAATAGAAATTGTGTATGAAATTTCTCAATTAGTTTTGGCTAGTAAATATCATTTCCAACAAACGCCCTCTCAATTCCTTATCCTGATGATGCAAGATATTCATTAACTCATGAGAATTTTTGGCATTGATAAATTGATTTAATAATCTATCTTTTAATTCATATGAAAGAGAAGCTGTCTTTAGTAGTCTAAAAACTTCATCATTTAAAGATGGCATTTTATTCTCTTTGCATTCAAATCTAACTGTATCACTCTTATTTGGCAATTCAATTATAGACACATTCGTCCCTTTAAAATGAATTCTATGCCTTCTATTACTTGGAACAATGCGAGAATCTCCTTGTAATGCTAACTCTACTATTCCCATTTCCCAATCAATCGATAATCTTGTTTTATATCTTTGACCATTTTGATCTTCAATCATTTCAAAAGAATGTTGTTTGCCCGGGAATACATACCAATCTACAACTTCAGGTAAATCAACACCCATATCTATCTCAGAACCAACCAAGGGAATGATTGCACCACTTTTTGCAAACACAGGTATAGTTGAAATGTCCCTATAAATACTTAACTTCACACCACCTGTATATTTTTTCTCTGAAAAGAAGTCATACCATTCACCTTCAGGGAACCATACATCTACTTTGGAAGATTGGAATGCCAAATCCATCTTTTCTACAATGGGAGCCACCATCAGTTCTGTTCCAAAAAAGTATTGATTTGGAACATTGTAGCTCTCATCATTCTCTGGGTAGAAATAATACATTGGACTGATTAACGGGGCACCTTCCTCATGTGTCTTTACATTCATGGTATATAGATATGGAATCATCTGATGTCTCAAACGAAGGTATTTCTTCATAATCTTAGATGTTGTTTCTGAAAAAAACCAAGGTTCTTTACTATTAAAGGGACTTCTAGAACTATGTAATCGAGTAATCGGACTAAAAACGCCAAACTGTAGCCATCTAGTTTGTAGCTCTTCGTCATAATCCCCCAGCATATGCCCACCGATATCATGGCTCCACCAACTATAACCAATATTAGATGCTGTCGCTGTGAAATAAGGTTGAAATCTTAACGAATTCCAACTAATAATAGTGTCCCCTGAAAAACCAACAGGGTAACGGTGACTACCAGGTCCTGCATACCTTGATAAAATCAAACCACCTTCTGAATTTTTACAGCTATCCTGATAGTGATAATGGTTTAAAAGCCATAGTGGATCCAACATACCTTGTGTCCCTTGTTGCCAGTCAATCCACCAAAAATCTACTCCCTGCTTTTCTAGCTCATAATGAACATCTTTAAAGTAAGCTTCCCTAAAAGAGGGATTAAAAAAATCAAAAATAGCAGGTTCTTCTAATTCTACATTTAACCCCAATCGTTTAGCAACTAGAGGATAAGCTTCTTCATAAGCGCGTATACCATCAGCAGGATGGACATTTAAGGAGAGTTTTAACTTCCTATCATGAAGTTCTTGCAATAACTGTTCTGGATTAGGTATTAAGTTTCTATTCCAACTATATCCTGTCCAGCCACTTCCAAAACGGGCTGGAATGTCAGTTATATGCCAATCCATATCTAAAACACCGATAGATAACGGAATTTTCTCTTTTTTAAATCTGTCAATTAAATTCAAGTATTCATCCGACGTATAGGGCCAATATCTACTCCACCAATTACCTAAAGCATATCTTGGCAACAAGGGTGTTGAACCAGTCAAATGGTAAAAGTCTCTGATTGCTCCTCTATAATCATGCCCATAGGCAAAGAAATACAGGTCAATTTGATTTTCTCTCTCAATATAACCAGATTGTTCATCCCAAATAAATCCTTGGGAATCATCCAATAAGGCAATACCATTTCGACTAATAATTCCATCTTCTAATGGAATTGCTCCATCTGCCTTATCAAGAGTCCTAGCTGTTCCTTTTAACGTTTCAATAGATTCACCAAAATACCAGCGACTACCATATACAGCAAAATTTCCTTTTAATTCTATAAATAAATTTTCGGCGTTAAATTCTCCTTTATTAAAATGCAAATGGAAATAGTCCGTCATAATATCTAGTACGTTTGATGTCTCGATATAATCTAACGAAACTTCGTCAAAATCTCTATTATAGATAAGTTGTGTAGTTCTATCCTCAAAACTTCCAGTTTTAGAGTATTCTAACCTTACTAACTTGTCTGTTAATACAGAGATTCGATAAAACTCTCCCTTAAAAATTTTCAATTTGTTTCCCTCCTTTTAGTAAATTGCTTTACTTTATCAAACATTTTATTCGTTATCATTACATTCATCAATCCGCAAAAAGCAAATCCCCCAAATGTAAACACGTAAATCGCTGTTAAAACCCGTTCTGGACTACTAAAACTCATATATAGTACAGAAATATTAAATAAAACCAAAATGATAGCTTGTATTGGATTTAAAATACAAATTAATACGCTATTTACAATACTATTTTTTAGATTATCCTTAAATAGACCAATATAGGGAAAAATAACACTTATCAAAAGTATTATAACAAATAAAAAGGGCAACACTAACAATAAACTATACTCTGAAAATAAACTTGAATAGCCCCAAAGACAATAGTTCACATATAAAAGTAATTCTATTAGGAGGATAAACAACCAAATAAAAGTTGATTGTTTAAAATTTCGTCTAAAGATCCGAAAATAATGATAAGTAATATCGGTATCTTTACCTTTTAAAATACGATACCACATTGTCGTAAGAGAAGTTAGTGATGCCCCAATTGTAACTATTGGAATACAACTAACAATAAATAGAGTATTTAAAATAATTAAATCTGTCAAAAAAGTTAAAATTCTAACCACTTTTCCATCTAATGAAAATAATTTTTGCATAATAGATATCTCCATAAAATCGATTGTCTTAACTCTATATTTTATAATGTCAGTTGTACAAAAATATTACCTAAATTATTTAAAAAATATTTCCAAATTTCTTTAAAAATTAGAATAAAGGAAGCGAGATAATTTAAGGTTATCAGTCTCGCTTCCTGTAATTAGCTAGTCACTTGTTCATACAACCAAGAGTTCATATAAAATATTACTCTTTTACTTCTTTTTGGTAACGATTATATGCTTCCTGTTGAATCTTCATAAACTCGTCCAATCCCATATTCTTAAGAGTTTCTTTGTATGAATCCCATTCTTTTTCAATGCCACCTTCAACTACCCATTTAGATGCCTGTTGTTTGACATAAGATTCAATACTCACATAGATTGATGATAATTTGTTAAGTTCTTCTTGTGAATAAATCACATTAGGGTAAGCTGGCAACGCAAATTGTTTCAAATCTTGGTCCATCTTCAATTTCAATCCATCACCTTGTGTTTGATCGATTTCTACACGACTATTGATATCATCGCTTACGTATTTAGGACCAAAATCTCGAAGTGAATTAATCCATGCCCATTCATCAGCTGATTTGCCATCTTTAGGAGGTAACACTTTAAACTTATCACCATTCTTTTCAGTAGCTATTCCAAATGATCCATAGAAATTCTGAATACTTGCTTCATCTGTATATAATTTATCCAACCATTTCAATAATTTAGCAGGATTTTTGCTCTTATTTGTAATCAAAATTTCATTTCGACCATAGTTATAATGATCTGGATCAGAAAAGACATATTGTTTACCATCCATACCTTTTAAAGCAGGTAGAGCAATATACTCACTTGAATGTAAGCCAAACGTTGCATCTGCTGTCCAACCACTAGAAACACCTACTCTAGATACTCCCTTATCCATACGTTTCGCTACACTCATAGAGGTATCTTCTGTAAAGATTTCTGGATCAATCAAACCTTTTTTATAAGATTCGTGCATTGCTGCAATCCCTTGTTTATAACTTTCCTCTGTACGAAGGTAGACTGGTTTTCCATCTTTTACAGACATTTCATACGTATTATCTGCACCTAAACGATTATTGAACGGAAGAATATATGAGAATGTTGGATCAAAGTTTCCTGCTCCAAATGGAATTTCATCAGAAGCATCTCCATTTCCGTTCGCATCTTTATCCTTGAATTCTTGTAATACTTTTACTAAATCATCATAAGTTTCTGGAACCTTTAATCCTAAATTATCCAGCCACTTTTTATTAATAAATAGCTGATTAGCTACAGTAGGGCGCATCGGTAATTTTTTAGGTAGGCTGTATATGTGACCATCTGGTGAAGTAATCATAGCTTTAATCTTAGGCTCTTTTTCCATAGCCTTAGTTAAATTTGGCATGTTTTCCTTGATTAAATTTTCCAATGGAATAAATAGAGATTGGTTCTGAGCAATTTCTGAATCTGTAAATGCATTTGAACCTAAAAATGCATCTGGTAAATCTCCGCTAGCAACCAAAACAGATTTCTTATCTGCCCAATCTGCAGCTACAAGTGTATCCCATTTAACATCAATACCTGCTTCCTTGGCAGAATCTGTTAGAAAACCTTTATGGTAATCTTCTCCCCAGTCAGACCAACGAACAGTTGTGATTTTATAAGAATCTTCTCCAGACTTATCGTCCTTATTCGCATTATTGGAATTTGCACAGGCTGTTAAGCCAGCAAGTGTAACTGTTCCTAAGAACAAATATGTAAATGATTTATTTTTCATGTTTTTCTCCTATTCTTTCAACGCGCCAATCATTACGCCTTGATTA
This sequence comes from Streptococcus sp. KHUD_015, assembly GCF_051106265.1. Classification (GTDB taxonomy): domain Bacteria; phylum Bacillota; class Bacilli; order Lactobacillales; family Streptococcaceae; genus Streptococcus. Next base: position 322,945 of record NZ_CP193665.1, on the reverse strand, counting down.
AAATATTTTTGAACAAAGGGATATAGCAACATTATCGGAGCGGTTGAAATAACAATTGCTGCATACTTCATCATATCGGCTTTGATACGAAGATCTGAGGCCACTTCTCCTGTTGCTTGCGATTGTAACATTTGATTACTAATTAGTAAACGTCGTAAAATTAATTGCAATGGCTGTAAATTTTCATTTGTTAAATAAATTAAAGCATTAAACCACGAATTCCAAATACCAACTGCAGTCCAAAGTCCAATAACTGCTATAATAGCTTTTGATAAAGGAACAACTATTTTAATAAAATAACGAATTGTGCCACAGCCATCAATTTGCGCAGCCTCCCACATTCCGTCTGGAATGCTATTATTAAAGAAAGTTCTAGCAACAATAATATTGTATGATGAAACCGCAAAAGGTACTACCATTACCCAAAATGTATCAATTAAGCCTACATTCTTTACTGTTAAGTAGGTAGGAATCAAGCCACCTGATACGAACATAGGAATGATGTAGAGAATACTCATCCACCTTCTACCAACTAATTCTTTTCTAGATAAAGCATAACCAGCTGGAATATTGACTACTAATGCAACTAAGGTACCAACAACAGTATATAAAATTGTATTTAGATAGCTACGCAAAAATAAAGGTTGTTGAATCAGACGTAAATATCCATCAAATTTCCATTCTCTAGGAATAAACCATACCTTCCCATTTGCAACATCTGAAGGATTACTAAAAGATGCAATCACTACAAACCATAACGGATAAACAATTAACAGAATAAGGAAAATTGCTAAACCATAGGTAACTATATCAAATAATAATTCAGAGTTTGTTTTTCTTGATTTATGAAACCATCTCACTTTAAGCACTCCTTCCTTTAAAAAAGACCTGTTTTAGTATATCGTTTTGAGAACCAGTTGACGGATAGCAAAATTATTAGATTCACTACCGTATTAAACAATCCTATAGCTGTCGAATAACTATACTGAAAGTTCACCATACCAACTTTATAAACATAGGTCGAAATTATCTCACTTCCTGCTAAATTAAGAGGATTCTGTAATAGTAACACTTTCTCAAACCCTACACTTAATAAACTACCTGCTCTTAATATTAATAAAATCATAGCGGTCGGCAAAAGTAATGGTAATTCTATATGCCGAATTTTTTGTAATCTAGAGGCACCATCCATAGTTGCAGCCTCATAATATGTAGGATCAATTGCAGAAAGCGCTGCTAGATAAATAATACTATCCCAACCAATATGTTGCCATACATCACTCCAAACATAAACACCTGCAAAACTACTAGGTTTTGATAAAAAATCTGGAATAGTGATTCCAACAGACTTAAATACATTCGCTAACAAACCACTAGTAGGAGATAAAAATAAGATGATCATCCCACACATAACCATTGTAGAGATAAAATGAGGTAAGTAAGTTGTTACTTGAAATATTTTTCTGAATTTTCCAACTCTTAACTGATTACTAATTATTGCTAGTATAATAGGTAAGGGGAATCCTACTACAATACTATAAAGTGAAATTTTTAATGTATTGAACATAGTTGTCCCAAATTGGAATGATGAGAAAAATTGAGTAAAGTACTTAAATCCTACCCACTGACTAGCAAAGATACCATTGGCTGGTGAATAGTCTTTAAATGCAATAATTAGTCCCAACATGGGAATATAGGAAAATAAAATTAATAGCAATATTGAAGGAAAAAGTAATATATATAACGGAATACTATGCTTTAATTTTATTTTATGAAGTTGAGATGCTACTTTCATTTTTTTCCTCCTATCTGATTTTCTACGATTATTTTACACCATATAGAATTCCCTTAATATAACTTTTTGGACTAGGTTTATCAATTTTTCAGTTTTTTAATTTTAAAAACTATTACTTTTCCGACATCTTGATAAAACATATCTGTTTTGTTACATGATATCATATTTTCAAAGTGCTATAATTTTAATAGGAGCCTAGTATATGAAATTAAATCACGACTTATCAAAAAAACATTCTATTCATTTTTTCTTTAAACTCCTACTTGTACTACTATTGATAAATATTTTAATCAATATTGCTATGAGTAACATAACCAGAAATTTTATTAAAAACCAAAATATAGTACACCTACGTAGTTCAATTGAAATTTATGCTGACTCTGTTAATGAGAAATTGCATTCTGTAGAACGCTTTATGTACTCAACAATAACGCATAATGAACCTTTAGAGAAATTAAATCATGTACAAACGTTTCTTGAGTATCAAGAAAATCTTAAAAAAGTTCAAACTAGCTTTACAGAGTTTGAATATCAAAATGAAACTCATATGACATTCTTATTAGAAACCGATAGTACTGAACATTTTATAAACGTCTCCAATCTTTATATTCCATATGAAGATTATTTACTGTTAAAAACAAATCTAAAATCATTGCGCAGTGATATAAGTGACCGTAAATGGAAAAATATAACTACTAAAAACAGCGAATATTTAGTTAAATCTGTTCATTACGAAGGAAAAATCATTTATGCCGTTATATCTTCAGAAGATATCCTAAAACCTCTAAGAAAACTCAATATTGGAAATAATGGTAAACTTTCTCTAAAAGAGCCTAACAATATACCCTCCGAAAACTACCTGATTCATGCTCAAAATGAAAAAACGCATTTACCTTTCGATATTTATGTTTTAGTCGATTATGCCGAGGTCTTTAGAAATATCACACTCTTAGAAGTATTTTTATCAGCTGTTCCTATCATTATCACAATTTTATCAATCATCATTATCCTGTATATTCGTCAGTGGATGATTAAACCTATAACAAGACTCACTGAACGACTCTCTCAACTTGGGGACTCCATCCCCCCTTCTGAATTTTTTATATCTGAAGGTATACTAGAAATTGATAAGGCAAATGATAAACTTAATAAAGTAATATTTGACATGCAAGAATTAAAAATACGGGAATACCATTCACAACTAGAACTTAAGAAGATTGAACTGAATTATCTTAAAAACCAAATCCGTCCACATTTCTACTTAAATATGTTATCAATGATTCATAGTATGCTTCAAACAAAAAACTACAAGGAAATTGAAGAGTTAACTATCCTAACTTCAAATTATCTCCGTCATTTATTTATGGCTAATCAAGATTTTTCAGAACTTAAAGATGAAGTTCAGCATATTAAAGATTATTTAGAAATACAACGAATTCGATATGGAAATAGTATCTACTTTTCACTAGACTACAATTCTGAGCTACAAAATACTCTTGTTCCATCGTTACTTTTACAAACATTTATCGAAAACACAATAAAACACGGTTTTTCATTTCAAGATTTATTTACAATTTTGCTATCAATAAAAAAAGTAAAAACTGAGAACTCAGATTATATTCAGATTTGTATCGAAGATAATGGTCCAGGTTTCTCTGAAGAAATTTTATCAAAACTAAATCAGAAACAGTCTCTAATAACAGAAGATGGACATCATATCGGGATAACAAACACCATCGAACGTTTAAATCTTCTCTATCCCAACGACTATACTATTACATTTGAAAATAATGAAGAAGGTGGAGCTAAAATTCTTTTACTTATTCCATACAAGATTATAGACGGAGGTTATAATGAATATCTTATTAGTTGATGACGATCGTTTTATCATTGAAGCTTTACGAGAGAAAATAAACTGGGATAAACTACACATTGACATTGTTTATGTTGCCTATAGCCTCACTCAAGCTCAAAACATTATTAAAGAGCATCCTATTGATCTCATGATAAGCGATATAGAAATGCCTCAAGGTAGTGGCCTCGAACTCTTATCTTGGATTAGAAATGAAAAATATGATATAAAAACAATTTTTTTAACCAATTACGCTGACTTCAACTATGCTCAAAAAGCAATTGAATTACAAAGCTTCGAATACTATCTAAAACCTATTAACTTTGAAAAATTAGAACTTATTATTCAAAAAGCAATTGGTAAAATTGAGAATCATAGCTTAAATGGAAAAAATGATGCACTTTTACAAATAGAGGATAATTTCTGGTATGATTACCTCAGAAAACCCCAACTTTCTCGTATTGATGAGCTAGAAAATATAGCAAGCAAACAAGATTTTATTCTAAAAAAACACCAGTATTTTTTCCTTGCAGTTTTAACAATCAATCTTAATGAAGAAGATTATTCTGCAGAAATTCCATCATGGACTTCTCAACTAAAAAGAGAACTTCAAAGAATTTCACAACCTTCTTATAAGCTGATAAGCTTGTTCAAGATGGAAAGTCAGGTTGATCAATATGTTTGTCTCTTTAGAGTAGACTCATCCAAACGTAGTGACAAATGTCCACACCTCACCCAGCAGTCCAACAACTAACTCTAGCCCCTTAACCCCAGCGATTTCAAGTCGTTGGGGTTTTCGTGAAAAAGTGCTTGACTCTTCCCCTATAGAGAGTTATGATGGACACACCAATAAGGCAAAGGAGATTTTATGGAAAATTAAACCAGAACAACGAAAGCAGTCAAAATTTCAAAGCTGAACCCAAACTCCCCCAAATTGAAACAGTTCACCTTACAACTTTCGAAGAATTACACTATTACACGGTGTAGGATGTGTTTTTAATCCTCATTTTAGAAGTGAAAATCCCCATCACGGACGAATATTCTTGGTTTTATACTTGCCGTTTTCTTAATCCTGAGTGTGTCGAAAAATATTATACTGCTTGTTGCAGAATGGAAGATTTGGACGAATTTGCCGTTTAGGATTACAAATTGCAGCTAAGTTTAATTTTAGTTATTTTAACGCTTTTCTCAACAAAACTGTTGACACAATTACTTAAAGTCTGTATAATAGATTAAGTTATCTCAAGTAGCTATAAAATATATGCTTTTGAGATAAAGAAAATCCCAATGATAGTTCGAGTATCACTGGGAAGAAGATTTCTTATTTTTAGTTATCAGCCTTATAGTTAACCAACAAGAGAACGACAAGACTGATTTACATTAGCTTCACCACTATTAGTGGTGATTTTTTCTTTTACTTGGTGAAGCTTTATTCTTAGGTTTAGTATAGTTGTTACCCTTTCTAAGCCAAGTGGCCATCAGTTCTTTTGAATTTCTGGTTCTTTTATTAGAATTGATAATCAGGAATGCAAAGCAACAAATAGTTAGTAAAATAACGACTATCAGCACACTTATCGCAGTAAGATTTTCGAACGGTATTTTTAAGATATGACCAGAGACTACGCTACCAATACCACCAGCACCTGCTGCAGTTAACATTGATTTTATCTTTTTATCTGTCCCATCCTCACTTTCATTAAAAATGTGTTGGTTAGACAAAACAAGAAATCTTCGGTGTTACTAATATAACGATATCCTTACACTTTGTCAATAGTAGTGTATTATTTATAACTGTTTTTAATTTTTCTGACATTTTTACACTGTATTATAAAATTTTCTATATATTTTCAATTCGAAACAAACGCCCCAGTCGCAAAACTGGGGCAATTTTGTTGTAATTTTAGGTTAACAAATCGCTTCATCGATACAAGTTACTGGCGTTACTAAAATGTATAGCAAGGTTTCGCACATCTCGCCTCTACTTTGGCAAGTGAGCAACTTTTCGATTTTCGCAATAAACTTTTCTTTGCTTTCGTTAATGGCAAAAACTGTTATTTTGCGTTTAAAAACATTAGTTTCAACATAATCGAAGGCAAAACCTTTTTCGAACACTCGTAGTTTCGTTAAAAATGCAGGCAAAGATATTGGGTCGCTGAGGTAAAATCCTAATTGGTCTGATTGCCATTCAATTGGCATTTCTGGCACAACACCCCAATATAGCTGGCTACGAATGTCACCTTCTAATTTTTGTAGATACATTTCGGTTTCTAAATCGATATACATATCACTCCTATCTGTTAAATTTCTTTTACATGTCCATCATAACTCTCTGTAGTAATGAAGTCCAGCCTATTTTTGAGTTTAATTTACATCAGTATTTGGGCTAAAAATTAAGATTTTTTACTGGTATTTTTGTGAAAATGTGAAGTTGTGAAAAGCTCAACTGCTGGAGATTTTCGAAAGGTAATCCATCGCAACAGAAGCAAAAAAAGGAAATAAAAAGCTTAGAATATTTTCTTGAAGATTCCTCCGCCCTCCTCTACACAGACTAATATTGTGTATAAATACAATAAGTCGTGTGCCAAAATTGGGCAGAAACGGCGGTACTAGTGCAAAGTTAAGCAACCCGAACCGAAAGGCGAAGCGAACATAAAACACCCAAGTTTCCTCGGGTGTTTACGCTATAAAACTATTCAATCCAATCCAGAAATACGGAGTCGCTCCATTTTAAATCAGAGTTTAAAGGTGGTAGAGGTTTGAATTTTTGAACAACCACCTCGGGCTCTCCACCTTTTCTAGAAACTTTATATAGAGTTGGTTCTTCCTGGCTAGAAGCTCTTGACTTAGATAAAAAGAAAATCTCACCCTTATCTGGCGATAATATCGGACTATAATTCTGTCTATCTTCATTTTGCGGAACAAGATTTTTTACGAAATTTGCATTACGATAGCTATTAGGATCATCTGTAGCAGGCTCCTTAAAAGCACTCCATATAGAAAAACCTGATGCTAAATATTCTCCATCACCAAGATATAAAGTAACATCATATTCATGATGCTGATAAGTGAATGTTTCGTCTAATCTGTTTATATGAATACCATTATTGCCAATATTTCCATCATCTTCAGTAACAAAGAAATATTTATTATTTTCATCTAAATAAATTTTACGATACCTTGTGTCCCCAAGACGGTTTTTTCGAGGGTTGAATTCTTCAACTGCACTTCGCGAGAGATTATTCAGTGGTATTCTGTAGAATTTTGCATTAGAGTCTGTCAAATCTGTTGAAACATAGCAAAAATAATCATTTTCAATATAGGGACGCTTATGATAAAATTTTTTCGAAGAAAAACTGTTTTCATCACCTTCAACAATAGCAGAAATATCTGTCAATTCCCCATTTTCATTAAGAATACCTACCCTTTCAGAATCTGAGTTTTTTAACTTAAAAGTCACAACTATATTTTTTAGGTCTTTATCAAACCCTTTTTTAGCATAAAATGGACGAGTAAAAAAACCGGTTGGTTCGCTACGAGAATCTATTACTATTTTTGCTACTTCTAGAGAAACGATTGGTTTCCCTTCAGATGTTTGCTCGGGAAACTCAAACGACCTATAGGGTTTAATACTGCCATCCGTAGGTGATACTAAAGAAAGGTCAACTCTTTTAATATCGTTGTAGGTGTGAGCACCATAATGTATTGCCGCCATAACAATACCTTTTAATTTTGCTTCCTTGTCTGTTGAGCTAGTAGCTAGCGAAGTAGTACTAGATGTAGAATTATTGATTGAAGTATTAGAAGTCCTAGAGCTACAGGCTACAAGAATTAATCCAATCCAAATCCCAAATATGGTAAAAATTATCTTTTTCATTTATCTTCCTCTATTTCTCTTTTACGTTTTTCTTCATGTTTATCCAGACTTTTTGAAAAGAATTGCTCGGTTAAATCTGTCAGCCAATCTGCAAAACGTTCGCCCGCGAATTGAATAGCGATAAGAATTCCAGTTACTACAATAAAAACCAAAATCAAGTAATTATCCAAATTGGCCATTTTAATTATTTTCTCCTCGTTTTCTTTCTTCTACTAAAATATCTTTAAAATCGTCATCTTGCCAAAGTGTGAAAAAAGTAATTCCACCAACTATAACAGAGACCATCACACCTGTAAGGCTACTTCCACGCTTTTTCGAAACCATTTTGTTTATCTCTTTACCTGCGGATTTAAATAGCCCAGCTGAGAGATAAGAATCAGGTTTAAATACAGAACCTGCTGTATAGCTTTGCCCGTAATAAAGTACCGAACCATTATCTCTAAATCCATAAAATAGAAACCCAATGATAGCTATTGTTATAATTGCTAATCGAATTTTAATGCTATTTTTCATATTATTCTACCTTTTACATTACTCGTAATCGATACTTTTTCTCGTTATCGCAACAACCTTTCCTTTACTAAGGAAAACAATCACTGACTTACCGTCTTTTAATTTGTAAATGTAGTAGTCTGTGATGATACCATTTATCCCCACAGTCCAATTTGATTTCTGAGACAGGATTGATTCACTACTGGATAAGTCCATTTTTAGTAATTTTTCATATAGCTGAGTAACATCACTAAGAGAAGAGGACTTCTCGTGTGGTGCTCCAACTGCCTTAATCAAGTCTTTTTCGGTTAGCTCATTCTGAATACTTGGAAAATTCGATAAAACTAAATCCTTTCTCTTATTTGCGCAAGAAACAAGTAACAGAATCATCACTAAACATGTAATCACCATTCCTAATTTTTTCATCACTCGCTATCCTCCTATTTTTGAATATTGTCTGCTATTTTAGCTAATATTGCTTCTAAAATAGCAGGAGATACTTTTCTTTCCTCCATAGAATAACTACCTTTAGGTTGGTATAATAAATCCATAGATAAAATTTGACTTCCATTCAGAAAAATCTTACTACTAAAAGTGCTGTTTTCCTTAGTATCATACTGGTCATAAATAAAAGCTCCATTTTCTATCCTTGAGTCTACAAAAGGAACGTAACTTTCCATCTGGTTAGTAGATCGACCTATTTTCTCATTTGGAAGAGCAGCTTTTTGGTAATAATCTGAGTTTAAATAACCTTCTAATAACTCTTGAGCCTGTCCAGAATTCTGAATATGGAATTTAAAATCTCCTTGTTCATATGCACCGCGAATATCAATTCCTGTATGGTCATATAAATTAGCTACTAATCTTATTCTTCCCACCTGATTATTATCTTTATCAAAGAATAAATATTGAATAAGAACACTCTTCTCGAGCTCATCATAGTCCCAGATATTGTCAGGGTCTATTTTTACATTACTAACTCCATACTGCAACATATTTTCGCCTAAATCTTTATCAGATAACACTTTCTTTAAATCATCAGACGTTTTGATTCGAAGATTGACTGTTTCGCTTTGATTATGATTATCTGAACTAACTGGATTGTTAGCACTATTCTTCTGTGCTACTGTAGAATTCGAACAGCTGCATAAGCAAGCCAAAATTAAAGTACCAACACCTAACTTAGTAAGTTTTTTAAGTTCCATTTGCTTTCCTTTTTGTTTGTATAAAATCTCCTAGTCCCTTGCGAGACAAGGCTTTAGGTGTATCGGATAACGACCGTTAAACGATACACTTAAAAAACAAAAAATGCCAATCTAACACAGACTCAAAACCTTGTTAAATTCGCATTTTCTAAAATATTCACATTGTTATTTTGAATGTTTCGCCAAATGGTCGTTAATCGAAACAAATTTACGCACTCATTCTACCATTTCGTCCTGCTTTTGGCAAGTATTTTGCAAAACTTTTTTGCGATTATTCGTCACCTTATTTCGTTCCAGCACCTTATATACGGTTGAAGTGGAGATTTGTTCTGCTTTTGCAATATTCCGTATGCTCGTATTTGTGTAGAGATAGAGATTAAGGATGCGCTCTTCTTTTGCTTTTTCTATCCGCTTGGCACCCAACCGAATGCCTTTTTCCTTGGCTTTTCGAAGCCCTTCACGGGTACGAAACCGTAAGTTTTCTAGCTCGCTCTCTGCCACAAAACCTAAGATCATACAAAGCAACCTGCCAATAAGCGAGTCAGTTTCCAACTTTTCGTGCAAACTAACGAGCTGGATATGATGTTTGTTAAGCTGTTCGATAATCTCCAATAGCTTGAACATAGAGCGAGTAAGTCTGTCAAGCTTATAGATAGTGAAAGTAACTTGCTTGCCATTTTTCGAAAAACTTTTAGCTAAGTTTAGAGCCTTTTCAAGTTCAGGGCGAGCATCATATGAACCTGATTCTTTTTCTATAAAGAGCTGGTCACAGTGTTTGAGAGCCTCAATTTGCACCTCCAAGCCTAAGTCTTGCTTGTGAGTGGAAACTCTAGCATAGCCAATGTTAATAGTATTTTGAGACATAAAAAATCCTCCTGTTATATTGATTCAGGGGGATATTTTACTATGAATTGAGGGATGAGAAAAGACCTCTCATTCAGAGAGGTCTCAAAAAATCAAATGTTACTATCTTTCAACCCTTCTTTTAAAAGCAAATATTGATCATTCGTCAACCCAAGAATTTCCTGCATAATATACTCAATAGTATCTTGGAGTTCTTGTTGTTCAACAGATCCCCTTTCATACAAAAGTTTAGACGAACCATCTGTTTTAGATATATACCTCATTACATTGTTGATTGTTTTTTCATTCTTTTCAGATAACTTAACTTGTTGTTTTAAAGTATATCCTGTAATTTTTTCAACAATTTCTCGACCATTAGACATAAATGGCATGTAATCAAAGTAAACTAATAATCTTCTTGCCACACTCTCTTTTGAATATGGGTTATTAGCGGTATCGTTCCAGATTATTTGCTTAATTCTGTCAGGAACACGATTTTGAAACATATATTTTACCTCCAAATTTTACCCACCGCTTGCTCGGTAGGTATACTTATTTCCTACCAAGTGCAAGGGCTACAATTCAGAAGTAAAATCCGAAAAGTGCGAAAATATTAAATTTTATAGCTTAATTATACACTAATATTTATGTTTTGTCAATAGAACCTATAAACTCTTGGAATCGAGTGGTGTAAGTATCATTAGTTAATTTACTCATATACTTAATTGCCTGTGTTTTAAAATTATTCTCATATAAAAATTTCAAAATATCAAATAGATACTTATTATTAGCAATTTGATGAATATGCCTGTCGATAAATTGAATCTTATCGTCATTTGATATTTCTTCTTTAGACAAATATGTTTTAAAAATTCTATCTAAATAAACATTATTACTTATTTTAGAAATCATTTTATCAATAAAGTCTTGCATAATTTCATCATTGTGGAATCCACTTTCAACAGCATACTCAATCACTCTACTAATATGAACAGAATTTGTCATTTTTTCAAAACATAAATTCATAGCACTTTCGTTTTTCATATCAAAAGCTATCAAGCATAATTTTTCAAGTTTAGCGTTATTATCAGTGTTAATAATGGCTTTTTGTAAATCTTCAAGAGTCTTAATTTTTAAGTCAATATTGACAGTATTTTCTATAGTGAAATAGAACACCTCTTTTAAAAAGTTATACGTAATGTCATTAGTAATAATATCTATTAGTTTATCCTTATCTTTACAACTAATATTTTCCGAATTTTTTACTAAGCTAATCATGCTTGATTTGACATCATCGCTTTCTTCAATTAGATGTTTACCAACAAAATAGTTTAAAGCATCAGTAGAATCTTCCATTTTCCCCACCTTCAATTTTTTCATTAATATTTTAGACGGATTTCTACTCCGACTCAATAGGTAGCCAATAACATTTTTCGAATAGTTTCCAAGACTATCTTCAAAACATACCAAAAATTCTCTTACGAAAGTCGTCCTACCAATATAACTTCTATGATTTTGATTTAACATGAGCATATCCATAAATGTCGCAAAGCATAGATGATACATGATTTTGCCTCCATTCTGTTGTTTTTGTTGTTTTTAGGTGCTAGTTCAGGAATGTGATTAGTATTATACTAAAATCATCAAAGGAAAAAGTCGACTCCCCCTCTGATAAACCTTTTACTTTTATTATACTCTTTTAAGGAGGAAAATTCTCTTGCTAACATTACTTATCTTTTTACCGTATCTTCTAACCTCAGCTGTTGCGATATATTTCACAAAGAAAAGGTCTAGAAAATAATTGACTACAGGTTTATATTAGGTTGTGTAAGCCCCACTAATATAAACCTGCCTCTATGGGGCTATTAAGGAGAAAAACTATGCTTCCACAAAATACTCAAAACCAAACAGATGTAACTCCTCAACTGGCGAATCCATTTCAGCTTGAAGTTGCCAAATCACTTTCGAAGGAGATGGCGGTACTTCAAAAGAATCAGCTTCTGACGGCAGACATTCTTAACAAAGTAGGCGACCTTTCGAAGCTCGAGGCAGATATTCTGGCAAAAACTCCCCATGCCAAGGAACGCACAGATTTCATCATCAAGACTTTTGCCTTGGTTGCCTCCCGACAAATAAGATAGGAGGTTCCCTATGAATGAGCTTATCTTGCCCATAATTTTTGCCGTTTCTCTTGGCTTTGTGGCTGGCGTTATTGCCTTGTTGGTATATCTTGATTCTCAATCTAAAAAACAACCTGTCAAAGAGAAAAACAAAAATCTTCCTCCTGTTTACACTGAAGAAGAAATTGAACTAGCTCAATTTCTCGAAAAAAGGCAAGCCGTCAACGAGGCATTCCTTTCAGCTCAGGCGGAACTACTCAAAGAACTTAGAAAGTGAAGTAATTTTTACATCACTGAATAAAACAGCAATATGATAGTACCTTAACAGATACAGCACCATTCTCATCGCTCCTAATCCATAAACTGCTTATGCTCCCTTTTGCTAGTGATTTCTGGTATGCTCGAAGCGTCACAAACAGAAAGGATTTTAAAATGACACAACCAACTCAACCAAAGAAATTCAAAACCATCCTCGCTGATGTTCCCTATATGAAGAACCAAACGGGTAGCTACGGAGCCTGCAAACATTACAACCTGATGAGCCACGAGGAAATCCGCAATATGCCCATCAAGGATATCGCTGCAGACAACGCCCATCTCTGGTTTTGGACTTCCAACTCTTATATGGAAGAATCTTACGATATTATTCGGGCGTGGGGCTTTGAGCCAAAAAGCATTTTCACTTGGGTCAAGCCAACGCTCGGCTTGGGAACTTACCTGCGAAATTCCACCGAGCATGTAATTTTCGCAACTCGTGGAAAAGCTCCTATCAAGTTTAAAGGTCAAATGAATTGGGGCTTCTTCCCCAAACAAGACCATAGCCATAAGCCCGAGGAACTCTTTGCTATCATCGAACGCTGTTCTGAACCAGATTATTTGGAGCTCTTTGCAAGGCGACCTGTGTCTTCTAATAAAAAATGGGCTATATGGGGTAATGAAGTTGAGAGCGACATTATTATCTCTCACTATCCCGTTCCTCAATATTCTAAAAACCCCATTGACTACAGAAAGGCAGATGATGAAGTGTGCGAAAAATAGTTGGCTACACCTTGCTTTTCGTTCTGCTGGCTTATTTGGTCAATCGGGCGGTTCACTGGCTAATCGAAATTGCCCTACCCTTAAGCTTGCTTGCCGTATTACTTGGTGGCGGAATGCTTGCCTTTCGCTACTGGAAAAACAAAAGAGATTGGAGGTGAACCGATGAAGCGCCCAACAAATTTTGAAGCATTCGAGATGGATTACACTCGCCCCGTGGAATTTCAAGACATACTGGATTTGATGGTGCGACTCTCAGGCTACACCAGACGCCAGCCCTTCGTTTTGGAGATTCGTTTAATGAAAAACGAGGTGCGATATTTGCTTCTCAGTAGCCCACTGGACACGCCCTATTTACACAAAATGATGCAGGTTTCCAATGACATTCAGTTTTCAAAACTTCGCCCTAAAGAGCGAAAAACATCTGAAAAAGCGTGGCGTGTAGCTATCAAACGCAACCATTTTAGCCTCAAAACAGATGGTGTTGAAAATTTCACTCGTTCCTTTTTGGCACTGAGTCATCACCTAAAACCGCAGGAAGAAATTTGTGTACAGGTTGTAGTGGGCAAGTCGCGTCCGCCACAACCGCTGGCTCGTGATTTATCGCACCTCAACGCCACTTGGTGGCAATGGATTTCGGGTAATATTCCAAAACTTTCCAAAGATGCTGACAAGTTAATTCGGGAAAAACTCTGCCATGCCCAGTTTCAAGCAGATGTACGGATCGGCGTGCGAAGTGATAGTCATTTTCGTAAGAATGAGCTATACCATACCGTTTTAGGAGCCTTTCGAATGTTAGAATCCAGCGGTGTCGAACTTTTTCTCAACCCAATTTCCAGCGAGAAAGTGAATAAAGTTCAAATTCCGTGGTCTTTTCCACTCACCCTTTCTTCGCAGGAGCTTGCCAGTTTTTGGCTTGCCCCTATTGGCGAAGGCGAGCTGGCTGGGATTGCTAATATTCACCCCAAAATTCTCCGCCTGCCTTTGGGATATAAAGCGCCAGATGTGCCTGTTCGAAAATTTGGTGAAAGCCTCAAAAACGAACCACTCCAGATTTTACCTCGAGACGCTACTCAACATTTATTAGTTTTAGGCGGAACGGGTGTCGGTAAATCTACCCTACTCGCCCAGTTCATTTTAACAGATATTCAGGCAGGTAGAAGCACGCTGTTAATTGACCCAAAAGGCGACTTGGTGCGAGAAGTGTTGGCTCATTTCCCAAAAGAACGGCGAGCTGATTTGGTTATCATCGACCCCAGCTCCAGCAACAAAATTATCAGTCTAAACCCCTTTGACCTGACTCGTTACACCTCGCCTGAGCTGGTGGCAGATATGTTGCTTAATCTTTTTCAAGAACTTTTCAGCGACAACTGGGGTATTCGCACGGTTGATGTTCTCAGCCATGCCTTAACCGTCCTGTCACAAGTTGAAAATTCCAATCTTACCCAACTGCCTCAATTTTTAACCAACCTTGCCTTTCGCCATCAGATACTTTCGCAGATTTCCGACCCCTTTCTCTTGGATTTTTGGCAGAGCTACAACCAGCTAAGTGAAGCAAACCGTGAGGTATTAATCTCGCCCGTTCTGAACAAAGTTCGTCAGCTATTATTGCGAAAAGAACTGCGAGCTATGCTTGCCTCTACTTCGAAAAAATTTAACCTGATGGAGCTTTTCACCAGTAGAAAAGTAGTCTTGGTTAACCTCAACAGAGGGCAGATTGGGGTGACAAACGCTAAATTTATAGGGTCGCTTATCACTAACTACATCTACCAGCTAACCCTCCACCAAGCCCGTCTCGCCCCTGAAAATCGCCCTTTCCTGCCCATTTACATTGATGAGCTGGGGCAATTCCTTAAGCTCCCTGTGGATTTGGAGGATGCTCTCGCGGTGTCTCGTTCGATGAAAGTGGGCTACATTCTCGCCAGCCAGCACCTGACGCAACTGCCACCAACTCTCCGTACCAGCATTTTGAGTAATTGTCGCAGTAAAATCATTTTCACGCTGGAACACCACGAAGCCAAGGAACTCGCCAGCCAAGCTCCAGAGCTAACTTTCGAAGATTTTATGACTCTTGCACCTTTTCACTTTTATGCCCAAATGCCGATTTTTTACAACCACTTCAAGTGGGTCTCAGGGCAAAGTCTGCCTCTTTCGAAAAATGCTAAGCCAATTGATGAACTTTATGCCGAAAGTTTGGAACGCTACGGCGACGATTTAGTCAATTTCGAAAATATCCCACTTCAAAACAAGAAAGATGAAACGCCGCCCAAAAACTTAGGACGGAAGAAGCGAGGAGGACAAAATGGAGAAAATTGAACTAACGGAAAAAGAACGAGAGATTTTAACCCTACTCGCCCAGTGCCGTTATGCGACCACCAAGCAGATTGTTGCCCTCTATTTTCAGGATAGCCAGCATTCGCGAACTGCTTTCCGAAGAGCTAACTTGCTTTTAAACCAGATCAAAAATCGCCAACTCATCAATCACCTCGAACGGCGAATCGGTGGTGTACGAGCAGGTTCAGGCAGTTTCGTTTGGCACATCACGGCAAAAGGTTTGAAATCTCTAAAGCGACCGCACCGCTTCAAAAACAAGTGTGAACCCACCGCCCACCACTTGGAACACACGCTGGCGGTGACACAAGCGTATGTTTTTCTGAAATTGTTGGAAGAAGCTGGCAAAATCCAGCTGGAACGGTTCGATTTTGAGCCCACCTGCCACCGCACCTACGCCACCTTTTCGGGCAAGAAGATTTTTCTCAAGCCCGATGCTTTTGCCCAGCTGGTTTTGGGCGAATATGAGGACAGTTATTTTTATGAAATTGATATGGCGACCGAAACCCTCAATCAAGTGGTGAACCAGTGTAAAAAATACATCGCCTACTACCAAACAGGCATTGAACAGCGAGAACAAGACGGTGTGTTTCCACTGGTTCTATGGATTGTGCCGCACGACAAACGAAAAGAAGTGATTTCGAAGAAAATCGAAAGCGAGCTGAATAATTTTCAGCCAATGTTTCAGGTGGTGACGCTGGAAGAATTTAGTGAATGGATTGGAGGACGAACAGATGAATAATGAAAAAGAACGAATTGTCAAAATCGGGCGAGCAACTTTTAAGATTGACCGAAGATTTGGTGGTTCGAAAAGTTTGAAAGAGTTACTGGAAAAGCTGATTTTGAAGGAAAAATAAAGAATTGTTCTACGTATTGACAAAACATTTATTTTATAGTATAATTTGAACATACTTAAAAACGAAGTAGAACTTTACAGACCTGTGGATTGTAATTGTTCTATTTCGTTTTTTCTTTTTGAGGAGGTAAGATGGGAATAATTAAATTTTTTAAAGATAGAGCACTCGAACGCCGAGTTAGGGCTTTCGAGGAACTTCTAATGTTCTCCCGAAGAGCAGATAATGGAGAGATAACACTCCCTAAAGGAGTATACATTCCGATTTTGAAATCAACAAGACAGGTCAAAAAATACAATCGTAAAATTAAAAAATTGAACGGTTTATGATTTATGAGTCCTGTTTGGGACTCTTTTTTTAAGAATATTAATGTCAGTATCTACAATAACATCCCCATCTTCAATTTCTAAAATAGGATGAACTTCAACAACTAAATCTACTTCTAACGATTCCTTAATATTATTCGCTAAATCCAAAACAAATCCTTTACAACTAACATCTTCGATGAGATTATAAATTTGTTGACCAAATCTTGTTAAAGGATAGCTTTCGAATTTAAACACCATCTCATCTGATAAAGTTTCTGAATAAAATCTAACAAATAAATTCCCATTAGAGAATCCGTTGCAAGTTTCGACATCTAATTCAATATCATGGTTTTGGGTCACACCCATATTAATCAGACCGCACTCTTCCATGAGCAAAAAATCATAGTCATTAATTCCATACTTTTCATATATTTCTATTTGTGAATCTGATGGAGCATAAATATATATATTCCCATCGGGTTCTGACAATGCTAATTTTGCCAGTTTTGAAAATGTTTCTGCTTCATATTGGCTAAGTAATTTCATAGATTCAATAAATCGAAAAGAATATTTTCCCTTGTTGTTAGCTTCCTCACTCAGAATTTTCGCCCAAATTGCTTTCATATCATCATCTGATACTCTTGATGCAGCATCAAAAAATCTATCAAACCACTCAAAGGAAAACTCAACGCCTGAACTATTCTCTATTTTTCGATATGTTTGAGCAAGTTTACCAATATCCATAGCATTCTTACATTTAGCTAACTCTAAAGGAGAAAATCTTGGGTTATTTGTATCAATCATTTCATATAGTTTTGCAACACTTCCACTCTTTATGACTTCCTTTATCCCAAGTCTATAACCTATATAAGAAACTACAGCTCCAGAAATAGTAGGAAATATTAAATTTGGAAGAGTTTCATTTAGAATAACAGGCAATTCCATACTAACACCTCAATATTTTTATTAACCTCATTCTACCATAAATTACCTAAAAAATCGCTTACAACCCATAAACCGCTGGACTTCTTCGCCCTTTCGAGGTATCCTGTCCATGGGTTAGAGTGTAATTGAAAGGAGACACTATGACAAACAGCACATTAACAAGGCAGATTCCAAATTGGACGGAGGTTGAGTTTGAAGGTTTGAGCGAGATTAGCGTTTTGTATTGTAGACTTTCCGCAGAAGACGCAAACGAAGGTGAATCTAACTCAATTTCCAACCAACGCTTGATTTTAAGCAAACTGGCGGAGCAAGAGAATTTGAGTAACCCAATTGTATTTTACGATGATGGCTATTCGGGTTCAAATGCCCAGCGTCCAGCTTTCCAACAGGCTCTTGCATTGGTTGAAAACAACCAAGTTTCGAATTTTGTGGTAAAGGATTTGAGCCGTGTTTCAAGAGATTACCTGCTTTCAGGAAATCTTTTGGAGGTGGTTTTCCCTTCGAAAAACATTCGCTTCATTTCCCTACAAGAAAATATAGATAGCAACAAGAAATCCAGCCAAGATGCCTATCTCACACCCTTAGTTTCCCTGTTTAACAACTGGTATAGTATGCAGTGTAGCGAGAAAATTAAGCTTTCGAAACATACCAAAGCCAAAAATGGCGAAAAAATCGGTTGGATTACCCCTTATGGATATCTCAATAATCCAGAAAATCGTAAGGAGTGGTTGGTAGATGAATATGCTTCAGAAATCGTTAAACGAATATTTTCGGAGTATATTTCAGGCAGAACGCCAACTGAGATAGCTCAAGGTTTAAGGTGTGACAAAATTCTCACTCCTGCTCGCTACAAAATAAATCTGGGCATTGCGAACTATCGGATTTTAGAGAGTGACCCTTGTTATTGGAAAACTCAGATGATTTGGCAAATATTAGAAAAAGAGGAGTATATCGGCTCAACCATTAACTTGAAAACCGCAAAAATTTCCTATAAACAGCGAAATTGTCGCCTGAGACCTCGTGAAGATTGGCTAATTTTCCCAGATAGCCACGAAGCGATTATTTCGAAGGAAGATTTTGAAATTGCAAGAAAAATGATGAACCACAAGCGAGTCGTTCAAAGACATAACTGGAAAGATAAACCAGGACATGAAAACTTGTTTGCAGGCTTGCTTTATTGCGAAAACGGACATAAACTCAGTTTTTGTCCACAAGAAAAAGCTGGTGTGAATCTCGACCATTATAAATGTCACCATTTTAAGCGAGCTGGCGATACTTGTTCGGGCGGTCACTATCTTCGTAAAGAAGTATTGGAAAACCTAATTTTAAACGAGCTTCAAGAACTGATAAACTCGTTTCAGATTAACGAAGCAGATTTATTACAACGCTTGAAGGACAAGTTTGAAATCAAAGAAACCAAGAAGTTCAGCGAACTGCAAAAACAGCTGACCAAAAATAAACAGCGAATGGTGGAATTGGATACTATCATCCAGCGACTCTACGAAAGGCAACTGTTGGGTGAGATTGCAGACGACCGCTTCAAAAAATTGTGCGACAGCTATGAGGCGGAACAAGCCGAGTTGAATGAAAAAGTCCAAACCGCCACCGAAACTCTTGGGGTGAAAATGAAATCTGCCCACAACATTGAAAAATTTATGACAACCATTCGAAAATATACTCAGCTTGAGAAGTTGACACCGAAAATTATCAACGAATTGATTGATAAGATTATTATTCACCAACCGATTGGTAGAGGCAAGAATAGACAAATTAAACTGGAAATACACTACCGATTTATTGGTGATATTTAAGTATTTAAAAGAGCGAGTTATAGATTGCTGCCCTATATATAATAATAGGACTGCTGAGTGAAGTGTGGTATAATTAGCATATGAAATTCATTCTCAAATTTCCAATAATTTTAGCAAATACTCAAATATTATATATAAGAGTTGCCATAAAATATCCGATATTTTATTTCATACCAAAGAACTCTACACTTATAATGAACAGTATGTCTCTTATTGGAATACTATTATATGTGTTCCACATAGTTTTCCAACTTCCTTTAAAACAGAAACTCTTTCAATTACTTTTTTAGATACCTTAAGTGAATACGAATTAAGAGAAAAAATTAATTCACTTGCTTATAATTCTCAAATTCCTACTTTCACACTACAACAAATTTTACTAGATTGGACTCAACAAATAGGAATATATCTAGATCAAAATGGAATTTCAGCTCATAAATTATTCCAAAACAGCACTCATGATTTCCTATTCCAACGACGCTTTCATTCAATTGAATCTTTTCAGGATTACTTTGATTATTACTGGTCACATGCTAAGAAATTTGCAACAAACATTGAAAACCAAAAAAATAGTATTCAACGCATCGTCGAATACATAGATCATCACTACTATAAAGATATAAATCGTTCTATATTAGCAGATATGGTTTATCTCAGCGCAGATCATTTAGCTAGAATTTTTAAAAAAGAAACTGGAGAAACTCTTGTTAAATATATAACGGATAAGCGCATTAATGCTGCTAAATCTCTCCTATCTCAAACAAATATCTCGATATCACAAGTGTCTTGTCAAGTAGGGTATGATAATTATTCCTACTTTACTAAAATTTTTAAACAAAGGACTGGACTTTCTCCTGGAGATTACCGTAAAACTTATCAAAACAAAATGTAAGCAATCTAAATCATGGAAATAATAAGTAAAATCCAAGGTCTGTAGTAATTTTTGATATTTTACAGTTTTTCCAAAGATAAGTCTAATGATCATTTTTTAGATTATCATCAGCACAATATCTTTCAGTCCAACATAGCTTCAAAAATGTCTTTAAAATTGTTGACAAGACAACTTCTTAAAAAGTCAGTTTGAAAAGAAAATCCAGTAAATATTTCTAAGATAAAACGTGTACTATCAAGCTTTTATGTACCTGATAGTATGCGCTTTTTTATTATGAATACTTGCTATAAAACCTCACAAGATTTACTATCATGCCATACCAAAATGGACTATTTTTTGATTATAGAAAAATATTATTTTCAATTTTTTAAAAATAATTAAATGAATTAAATGTTATTTCTAAATATTTGAAAATAATTTCTATTTGTGTTATACTATCTTTGAGGTATCTATTATGAACTATATTAAAAGACCACATTATTTAGACTTTTTAAGAAGACATCGTGACCGCCAAATCATTAAGGTGGTGAGTGGAGTTAGACGAGCTGGTAAATCTGTTCTCTTTCAACTCTATAAAGAGGAATTACTAGCAACTGGGGTAGACGAAGATCAACTCATATCCATCAATTTTGAGGATCTGAGTTATTATGACCTGCGACATTTTCAAACATTATTTGCTTATATAAAAGAGCGATTAGTTGAGGAAAAAACATACTATATCTTTTTAGATGAAATTCAACATGTTGAAAAATTTGAACTAGTAGCAGATAGTCTATTCATCTTGCCAAATGTTGACCTCTATTTGACTGGGTCGAACGCCTACTTTATGAGCAGCCAATTAGCAACAAATTTGACTGGGCGTTATGTTGAAATAGAGGTTCTTCCTTTATCATTTGAAGAATACCTATCAGGTCAATTTCTCTCAGAGAATCTGAATACAACAGAAATTTTTAACAATTATCTCTTTAGTGCTTTCCCTTACTTATTGCAAACATCATCTTACGCTGAAAAAATTGATTATCTCAGAGGAATATATAACTCCATACTGTTAAATGATATTGTCACTAGATTGGGAAATCCAAATCCTACTATTATTGAGCGCATTGTACGAACCCTTCTCAGTAGTACAGGTAGCTTAATATCAACAAATAAGATTCGCAATACCCTTGTCAGCCAAAATGTTTCAATATCCCACAATACTTTGGAAAATTATTTGACGACTTTGACAGACAGTTTACTTTTTTATTCCGTTCCACGTTTTGATGTAAAAGGCAGAGCATTATTACAACGCTTAGAAAAATATTATCCCGTTGATTTAGGTTTACGACACCTCTTATTGCCAGACCACAAAGAAGATATTGGTCATATCTTGGAAAATATTGTTTATTTGGAATTGAGACGTAGATATTCACAAGTATATGTTGGTAATTTAGATAAATATGAGGTTGATTTTGTTGTTGTAACTGATCTTGGTCACTACGCTTATTATCAGGTCAGTGAAACAACACTTGCTCCAGAAACACTAGAAAGAGAACTTAGACCACTAGAAGCCATTAAAGATCAATTCCCAAAATATCTATTAACAATGGATACAATTCAGCCAACAGCCAATTACAATGGAATTGAGAAAAAAAATATCATAGATTGGTTACTAGAAAAGTAAATAAGTATAAATCATATAGCTAACTAGATTTGCAACAGTCTGTTATCAATGATTCTCCCTAAAACCTAACAAGATATAGTGAATTTAGAACACACTATCTAATGGGATAAAGTGGAATCTATAACTTCTGGAAGAACTATTATTACTCATAATGACGAATCTCCATTGAATTTTAATAACGATTTAATAATCAAACAGACTATAAAGAGACTGAGCAATCAGGCTTTAAAATCAGAAAAACGCATAATATCAAGGATTGAATGAACAACCTTGATATTATGCGTTTTATTATGGAAATATTTGCTTCATTTTCTCCGCAAATAGAGTTTTTGCTATCCTATTTTCTCTATTTTTAATGACTTACTTCAACTTCATACCTCTTGGAAAAAACAACAAAAATACGAACTAGCACAGTTCGGTATCATCAGCAATCCAGAACAATTTGTCTTTACCTATATAGATACAAAGGAAAACATAAACAAACCTCTCCACTCTGATTACCTAAATAACAAAATGAAAAGCATTCGAAAACGTCACAAAGAGTTAGCACACGCTACACCTCATAAATTACGACATACAGGGGCAACGGCTGGAACATCTATTGAAGCTATTTCTGAGGCTCTAACACATAGTGAGACAGGCACAACTCAAATTTATGTCAACACTTCAAATGTCATTCCAATGGCTGTTGGAGAGATTGCTTATCGCAATCTTAAAAAGTAATGGTGTGAACCATGAAGTGTTGTAAATGCTGTATTGTAGCTGGTTCTTAACGTTTTGAGAATTGTGATGCTTTACGAGCTTTCTTAAGACCTGGTTTGGAAAGTATGAGTTTCAGTTGGACTAAAAATAGCGTAATATCAAGGTTTTTATGAACGATATTTACTGATTGATTTCATAAAATTTGAATCAATATTTCTTAAATAGGGGAATAGTTCGGTTCTGTAAGTATTAATATAATACACCTACAAAGCTTATTATATCAGATTTTCCCCAGTTTTAGAAAAATAGGTAGAGAAAAAAAACAACATCTGGATTTTCCAAAAAATCTTGACAAAGTCCTCATATAACCGTTTCTGCATTTTATTATATCATTTTTGACTTAGAAAATAATATATAATAGAAGATGATTCGTCTTTTTAAACGGACTTATCAAAAACTGGAATTCTATCAATATTTTGGACACATTTTGGGAGGAAACGCCCTTCGGTTGCTGGACCCCTTCTACGACCAATTCTCTGTACTCTACAGGGGACTGGTCATTCAATTTTTGTTGAATTCTAGTTTCATTATAAAATATGATGTAATTTTTGACAATATCTGTTATACTATCTCCAGTTATGTTTCTTCACTTATGGAGATAGAAGGTTTCAGACTTTAGGACGGAATGAAACCATTCGATACAGGCATTATCTGCTGGTGTTCCCTTACGGGACATGGAGCGGGTGATGCCTTTTTCTACACAAGCCTGATAGTAAGCTTTTGAGGTGTAAACCGATCCCTGATCACTGTGTAAGATCGCTCCTTGAGGTAATTCCAATTGATGGAGCGTGTCCAACACAAAGTCCGTATCCTGACAATCTGAGATGGTATAAGCCACAATCTCACGATTATAAAGATCCATGATGGAGGACAAGTATAGCTTACATTTACCTAAGTATAAATAAGTAATATCTGTGACAAGCTTCTCCATAGGCTTGTCTGCTTGAAAATCACGATCCAGCTTATTGTCTGTTACATGGTAAGGCTTCCCTAATTTAGGTTCCTTCTTGGGACGGGCACGGCAAAGGTAGCCCTTTTCCTTCATGATACGATAGACCTTCTTGCGATTAACGACGAGGTTATAAACTTTCTTTAGTAAGCGAGTGATGGTTCGATAGCCGTAAATAAAGTGATTTTCTATACAGAGTTGTTCGATTTTATCTGCTATTTCGCCTCTTTTCTGAGAATTCTTACACTCCTGTTTCCAGCGATAAAAGGTGGAGCGTTTGACGCCGAAACATTCTAAAATAATAGATACAGGGAACGTTTTCTTATACTCTTCTACTAGCTTGATAAGACTTACTTTGTCGATTCTCTTATCAAGCTCTGATACTTTTTTAGTAATTCTACCTGCAATCGTAACTGTTCCACTTCAGATAACTGTTTCATCCCATTACCATAAGTATATTGTTTCCCCACGGGTTGGTGGAAACGGTACAATTCATCATTCTGATACCATCGCTACCAGGTCTTGGCCTGACTAGCATTTTTGATGCTGAGGGTATCCATGATAACTTTATTTGATTTGCCTGCCTTCTTCATTTCGATACAGGCTAGCTTAGTTTCTACTGAATATGCTTTTTGACCATAACAAAACACCCCTGTTTCTAGTTTACCACAACAGGAGTGTTTTCTTGTGTCTCATTTTATGGGTGCAGTGCCGACCCTAGGGATTCTTTCGTTCTCATATATACGTCATTAGTATAGGCTAATTTGATTTAAATTGCAAGAGAAATAACATTTTACATAAAAATCGGTGGGTATTTTACAATTTTTGCATATAATAGAGCTAAAAAGCAACTGGTTTTAAGAATTCTTATCTAAAACATTCGAAAATTCCCCTTAACCGTAGCGGAAAGTTGTTTTCTTTTCCCTGTTATAATATACTATTACTAACATTAGATGAAAAGGTGACTCTATGACTATAAATCAACTGCTTCAAAAGCTGGAGCCTACTAGCCCTATCCTTCAAGCTAACTTTGGAATTGAACGCGAAAGTCTTCGTGTCGATAGACAGGGAAAATTAGCACATACGCCTCACCCTTCCTGCCTAGGAGCTCGAAGTTTCCACCCTTATATTCAAACAGATTTTTGTGAGTTTCAGATGGAACTCATCACACCAGTTGCTAAATCTACCACTGAGGCTCGTCGATTTCTTGGAGCCATTACCGATGTAGCTGGACGTTCCATCAGTAAAGATGAACTTCTCTGGCCCTTGTCCATGCCTCCTCGTATCAACGCCCAAGAAATCCAAGTTGCCCAACTGGAAAATGAATTTGAACGCCATTATCGTAACTACCTAGCCGAAAAATACGGAACTAAACTACAAGCTATCTCAGGTATCCACTATAATATGGAACTAGGGAAAGATTTGGTTGAAGCCCTATTCCAAGAAAATGACCAGATTGATATAATTGCTTTCAAAAACGCCCTCTATCTCAAGCTGGCTCAGAACTATTTGCGCTATCGTTGGGTGATTACCTATCTCTTTGGTGCTGCACCTGTTGCTGAGCAAGGCTTCTTCGACCAAGAAGTGCCAGAACTCGTGCGTTCCTTCCGAAACAGCGACCATGGTTATGTCAATAAGGAAGAAATACAAGTATCTTTTGCAAGCCTAGAAGACTATGTCTCTGCCATCGAAAACTATATCGAACAAGGTGATTTGATTGCGGAAAAGGAATTTTACTCGGCTGTTCGTTTCCGTGGACAAAAGGTTAATCGCTCCTTCCTTGACAAGGGAATCACCTACCTAGAATTCCGTAACTTCGACCTCAACCCCTTTGAGCGTATCGGTATTAGCCAAACTACCATGGATACCGTACACCTACTCCTTCTAGCCTTCCTCTGGCTGGATACCCCTGAAAATGTTGATCAGGCTCTGGCTCAAGGTCACGCGCTGAATGAAAAAATTGCCCTCTCTCATCCTTTAGAACCTCTACCTTCTGAAGCTGAAACTCAGAACATTACGACAGCTCTAGACCAACTGGTGCAACATTTTGGGCTTGGTGACTATCATCGAGGTCTGGTCAAACAAGTTAAAGATGCCTTTTCAGATTCCAGTCAGACACTAGCTGCTCAACTTCTTCCTCATATCAAAGACAAGT
The DNA here is from genome assembly GCF_051106265.1 of Streptococcus sp. KHUD_015. Classification (GTDB taxonomy): domain Bacteria; phylum Bacillota; class Bacilli; order Lactobacillales; family Streptococcaceae; genus Streptococcus. Next base: position 297,059 of record NZ_CP193665.1, on the reverse strand, counting down.
CCCTTTCTGACTTTGCCCTTGACAAGGCGCTTGCCTATCATGATTACGACTGGACTGCCCACTATGCCCTTAAGGGTTATGAGGAGATGGAACTTTCTACCCAGATGCTGCTCTTTGATGCCATTCAAAAAGGGCTTCATTTTGAAATCCTAGATGAGCAGGATCAATTCCTTAAACTCTGGCATAAAGATCATGTTGAGTACGTCAAAAATGGTAACATGACCTCAAAAGACAACTATGTAGTTCCTCTTGCCATGGCTAATAAAACCGTGACCAAAAAAATCCTGGCTGATGCTGGTTTCCCTGTCCCTGCCGGCGACGAATTTACCAGTCTAGAACAAGGTCTAGCCTACTATCCTCTTATCAAGGGCAAACAAATTGTGGTTAAACCAAAATCAACCAACTTCGGTCTGGGCATTTCCATTTTCCAAGAGCCTGCCAGCCTTGATAACTATAAGAAAGCTCTCGAGATTGCCTTTGCAGAAGATACAGCTGTTCTTGTTGAAGAATTTATCCCAGGAACCGAATACCGTTTCTTCATTCTGGACGGGCGTTGTGAGGCTGTCCTCCTTCGTGTCGCTGCTAATGTTGTCGGTGATGGCAAACACACCATTCGTGAATTAGTCGCTCAGAAAAATGCCAATCCATTGCGAGGCCGTGACCACCGCTCACCTCTGGAAATCATTAAGCTAGGAGACATCGAACAATTGATGTTGACTCAGCAAGGTTATGCACCTGATGATATTCTCCCAGAAGGGAAAAAGGTCAATCTCCGCCGTAACTCCAACATCTCTACGGGTGGTGACTCTATTGATGTCACTGAGACAATAGATTCCTCTTACCAAGAATTGGCAGCAGCTATGGCAACTAGCATGGGGGCCTGGGCTTGCGGGGTTGACCTCATCATTCCAGATAGAACTCAGCCTGCTAGCAAGGAAAAACCTCATTGCACTTGTATCGAGCTCAACTTCAATCCCTCTATGTATATTCACACCTACTGTGCTGAAGGTCCTGGACAAGCTATCACTCCAAAAATCCTAGACAAGCTTTTTCCAGAAGTTACCACAAGTCAAACCTAAAACCTAATTCTTAGGAACAAACAAATCACCTTTATCTCGATGATATGATACCTCTTAAGTAGACAAGGTAAATACCTAAAATCTACGGCTCTTTGTCAACTGTAGTGGGTTGAAGAAAAGCTAAGCTCGAGAAAGGACACATTTCGTCCTTTCTTTTTTGATATTCAGAGCGATGAAAATTCGCTTCTTGAAGTTTTCAAAGTTCCGAAAACCAAAGGCATTGCGCTTGATAAGTTTGATGAGATTATTGGTTGCTTCCAATTTGGCGTTGGAATAGGGTAGTTGAAGGGCCTTGACGATTTTCTCTTTGTTCTTTAGAAAGGTTTTAAAGACAGTCTGAAAAAGAGGATGAATCTGCTTTAGATTGTCCTCAATGAGTCCGAAAAATTTTTCTGGTTCCTTATTCTGAAAGTGAAAAAGTAAGAGCTGATAGAGATGATAGTGGTGTTTCAAGTCTTCTGAATAGCTCAAAAGCTTGTCTAGAATTTCTTTATTGCCTAAATTGTCAAATTAAGTTAGACTTTTCAAGTAACTCAGAAAAACTTGGTAGGGTGATTGAAATAGTTCTATATAGTAATTCATAGACTACCCTCTGTTCAACTATTCCCCATTCATCTGTAACAAAAAAATATTTCTCATGATGTCGCCAAATATGTTGTCCATAACCTTTTATTTCCTCAAACTTACTAACTTCTTCCCAGCCTAGTTTACTATATTCCATGTATGTTCTCCGATCTTTTCACTAATATCTTACATTACACCTTCAGGAATATCTCCTGTTGATCATTGTAACTATCTAGTTGACTGTTATACCAAACCCTGGAATTCTGTCAATATCTTCTTTTCCCTATTTTGATTTATTTCTCAGCTATATGGTATATTAGGATACTTTGAATTCACCTTAAACAAAAAAATGCACAAGTTAATTACAACCTGCACATCTTTTTAATTTTATATTTAAAAGAGACTATAAATCAACTTTCCGAAAAATAATGATTTTCCCGAAAGAAATAGATCAACCTAAAAAATCACTGTCTTACTTATGTAATGTTTCTTTAATATAATATAGAAATAAAAAGTATGTAAATGAAAAGATTTATCACATTACTTTTAGTGTCTCTATCTACAATTTTATTAATTGCATGTTCTAACCAATCAAGCAATTCTTTAGATGGCGAATACCGTTGAATAAACGAGAGTAGAAATGAAGTTGCCTTTACCATTTCAGGTAACAAAGGAAATAGCAACAAAGGAGAGGCCGACACCTTTACAATTGATAAAGATAGTGCAACAATCGAACTGACTGGCTCTAATATCATAAACCGAAAAGAGAATTATACCTTCAAGGATGATGTATTCACTGTAGATATTTCAGGAACAAAGCAGGAGTATTACAAAAAGGATAGTGAAGAAATACAGCGACAAGTAAAACACTCAAACTATTTGATATTCTTTATACAATAAAAACGCTTTTGTACTGACCCCAAAAGTTAGATTTTTTCTGTCTAACTTTTTGGGGTCAGTACACACCCGCATAGCGGGTATTTTTTTGTCTCGCACCTAGCGGAGTGAGACAGACTAATAGTCACATAATAAAAAATTTACTTAAAGTCAGATTTTAAATACTGTAGAATAGTTCTTTCTAAAACTTACTCCCAATTTTTTTGCTCGTATAATTCATCAGGGGTTTGGGGATTCCCCAAAATTCAAATCATCCCAAAAAATACATACACTTTGTGTATACAAATTTTGAGATGATTTTGGGAGTGTGTGTATACAGACTCTGAGCTCGCAAAGTCATATTATGATAAATCTTTCCTTCTCGATAAAATAATTCCAAAAATCGATTTGACTGTCATTTGTGTGTACAAATATTTTAAGAAGATATATAAAAAACGCTGCAAAATTTTTAACAGCGTTTCCTTATTTTAAAATTCTCATATGTCTTTCTTTTTTATGGTTAGCATCGTAGTATTCCAGCATCGCATGATACAAACGAGCCTTCGTTTTATCTTGTTGTTTAATCCCATGAAGAAATAATTCTGCTCGCTTTAATTTCAATATGTATTCGCATATCTGATCAAAATCCTTATCCATATTACTTTTGAAAATAAACATCTTTTTCCTCCATCACATCAACTATTTTTTGCATCAAAATAGACATATCCATTTTGTTTTCATAGCTTATTCTCCCAACTACAGTTGCAAGACGGGCTATAGAATTGATATTCTTTCCTACCTGTTCCAACTCTTCTGTCAAAGGAACTAACGCTTCAAAAGAGACTTTGTGAATGTTCAAATCTGTTCGGATTAATTTTTTTCTAGCAAACTCAGAAAAATTATGAATATTTTCCTTCCTCATACAATCATTTAATTTTTTATTTTCTTCTTCTGTCAAAAATACCTGTTTCAACACCGATTTTATTCTCATAATCTTATCACCTCGTTTTCTTATTTAGTCGTTTCACAAGTTCTTTCACTTGTTTGCTTGTCTTCTTTTCATATCCTATCATCAGCTCAACACAGCAGTGAAATATCCTTACATTATCGAAATCTTCACTTTGTTCCGCTATTCTTTCTAACTGACGTAAGTTATTGATAATTCTTCTAACTTGAAATATAAAGTCACGATAAGATTCAAAATCAAATTGAAGATAAATAGGCGAACTCTTAAACAACATTTTCCTAGCATAAGAGGAAAAATTTAGATGGTTTGTCATTTCAATCAAGTTATTCACTATTTCATTCTGCTCTTCAGTGATATAACATTTCTTTAGAACAGTCCTATATCTACTCATTTATCATATACTTCTTTCGGGCATTTTCATGGGCAATAGCTTTGCACTCCAGCATACGTTCCTGCTTTAAATTCTCCATAGACTTAAATAAATACGCTAACGGAGAAGTCGCATCCTCAGGAATCCGTTCAATCATGCTAATAACTTCATCACTAGTTACATATCCACTAGCTAAATACTCTCCTATCTTCATCTTCTGAGCATGTGTTAAAGTGTAATTGTTAGGATACAAAAATCTATCATTGTACTTATAAGAAATGGATTCTAACAAAGAATAATATTTAGGCAGAATATAAGTTTCAGGCTTTCTAGAACTATTATCCAGTATATTCTCAATCTCTTTCTTATTCTTACTCTTGTTCTTAATCTCTTGCGTTACATTCTCATTTTCATCCGTTACTGTAACGTTACAGTCTAAAACAAGTTGTGGCTCGCCTGTAATTAGTGCTTTCTGTTTTTGTCTATGACGAGCAACACGTTCCCTAGTTTGTTTCCTAATCTTTTCTAGGCCATCTATATTCTGATGTTTCTCCCATTTTGGAATGGTAATAGCGCCATCTATGATTTCTATCATGCCAAATTCTTCAAACATGCTAAGAGCTAATTTTACAGATGTCGCTTTTCGTCTAAACACTGTTGAAAGCATCTCTTCTGTGTAATATACCTTGTTTCCTAGACTCAGTATGCCACTATTATTTTGCTTTCCTGCAAGTACCAGAATTTTGAACCATATTACAATAAGTGTATCTCCTTCTGGCATCGATTCTATCAACTGAATTTTTTCATCATCAAATATATCTGTTGTTATCTTGATCCACTGAACACCATTCATACGAGTACCTATCTTTCATATTGCTTCAACCATCTTGTTACTGCTCTTTTATCGTATAAAGTCACTCCATCAATCACCATGGTTGGCATTCCTTCTTTCGTCCATTTTTGGATTGTAGTCGTAGATACATCTAACCACCTAGATAGACCTGACATACGAACCATGGGTTTATAAAGTTCTTTATCTTCAAATACTCTTGCCACAGCATTTGAAATCATCTCATCATAATGAGCACGTAATTGATTCTCTAATTCTTTAGGAAGCTGGACAACTAAAGTAGTTTCCGACATAAATTCACACCTCATTTCTAAATTAAATAAGCTCCGAAACTATTTAATTTGTTATTCATTTCGAATTATATATCCTTTTTGAATTTTTGTCAAGCTTTTTTTATTCAAAAAGAATAAAATGTGTTATAATGATAAAAAGGAGGTTCTTATGACGAATCATATTACTAAACTGATAGAAAATAGCGGAAAAAAATTGACAGAAATTAGCGAAGCTACAAATATAGCCTATCCTACACTTTCTGGATACAATCAAGGAATCCGCAAACCTAAAAAAGATAATGCTGAAAAATTGGCAAAATACTTTAATGTTTCCGTCGCTTACATTATGGGACTTGATAGCAACCCACATGCTCCATCAAATCTTAAAATTGTTACAGATAGTTTCAAAACATCTAAAATTGGTTCTGTGACACCTTTTAAAAGCGATATGGAGAAGTTAAAGAAAAGTATCGAATTTGGCGAAAGGGCATTAACACTACCACTTGATGATAGTTTTTCAGATGAATTTCGTCATATATTCTCAGAATACCTAGCTGAGAAAAACAAACGTTTTATGTCTGAGTTTATAGACTATATGAATCACCAAAATAAAGATTCTAAAGTTTGGCAGAGCTGGATTAAAACAGACGAATACGCTATCCGCCAAGAAGATAGAAAAAATAGATAGACACTCATTTCTCAATTACATAAGCTCCGAAAACTTAGATACGGAGAAAAAATGTCTATACACAAATACAAAACAAAAAAAGGAATCCTATACTATGTTAGCTTTTACATTGGCTTAGATGCTTATGGAAAGAAAAAAAGGCACTTAAAGAGAGGGTTCAAAACAAAAAAAGAGGCAAAATTGTACGAAGCTCGTTTAGAAGCTGGTGTCGTTGCCCCCACAGTAAATACCGACAAACCTAACCCCAAAGTCACTTATAAAGAACTTTATCAAGAATGGTTTAAGGCCTATGTTGGTACCGTTGAAGAAACAACTTCTTCCCAAACTAAGAATATCTATCGAATACATATTCTACCAATATTTGGCGATAAATTTATTGACCAAATCAGTCCTTTAGACTGTCAAAACTTTATTACACAAAAATCTCAGACTTTCAAAAATATCAAACAGATAAAATCCTATACCTCAAAAATTTTTGATTTTGCAATCAACATGAACTACATTGATCGAAATCCAATGAAGAATGTTATCATGCCTAAAATCAAAAAAACTAGATCAGATAATTTTTGCTCTCTGGAGGAATTACATCATTTCCTTGATATAGTGAAAGAAACTGAGCCATTTAAACATTTTGCTTTATTTAGACTGCTTGCATTTAGTGGACTACGAAAAGGGGAGTTATACGCTTTAAAATGGGCTGATATTAACTTTGACAGCAATCTATTGAACATAGATAAAAGTCTAGGAAGAATTGACGGTAAAGCGATTGAAAAGAGCACAAAGAATGAATCTTCAGTTCGTACAATCTATCTTGATGATGAGACAATCGATATTATTAAGCAATGGAGAAATTTCTATCTGAAAGAACAATCTCAGTTTCCTCTTACAAAGCTGAATATTAGTAACGAATATATGTTCTATTACATATCAAGTAATGACAAAATTGAACCTTTGCATGCTGATTACATTAATAACGTACTGAATCGAATTATTAAAAAGCATAAATTAAAACCAATTAGCCCACATGGGTTTAGACATACACATGCAACACTTATGTCTGAAATTGGAATCGATCCTTCTAATACATCAAAACGTCTCGGTCATGCAAGCAGTCAGATGACATTAGATGTCTATACTCACACCACAAAAACTGGTGAGAAAAACTCTATTGACAAATTTGCAGATTATCTCAATAAAGCAAAATAGAATTATGATTTTTAAAATTTTGAAGAGGTTATCAGAAGGTTATCACAAAGCTATTCTAGCTCAAAAATCGACAAAAAAGCACTTTGCAAAATCTTTGCAAAGTGCTTTGAAACGTTGATATAATCGTATTGATTAACGTTTAGAGAACTGGCTAGCTTTACGAGCTTTCTTAAGACCTGGTTTCTTACGTTCAACTTTACGTGAGTCACGTGTAAGAAGTCCTGCGCGTTTCAATGAATCGCGGAAGTCTGGGTCTACTTGAAGAAGGGCACGAGCGATACCGTGACGGATAGCTCCTGATTGACCAGCGTATCCACCACCTACAACGTTAACGAAAACGTCGTATGAACCTGCAGTTGAAGTAACTGCGAATGGTTGGTTGATTACAAGACGAAGGTCAGCGTGTGGGATGTACTCTTCAACATCTTTTTTGTTAACAGTGATTTTACCAGTTCCTGGAACAAGGCGAACGCGTGCAACAGCGTTTTTACGACGTCCAGTACCTGCATATTGTGCTTGTGACATACTTTATTGTTCCTTTCCTTAGATAAGTCCTGAAATATCAAGAACTTCTGGTTGTTGTGCAGCGTGAGTGTGCTCAGCTCCAACAAATACTTTCAACTTCATACCTTGAGCGCGTCCAAGAGTATTGTGTGGAAGCATACCTTTAACTGATTTCTCGATCAAACGTACTGCATTTTTAGAACGAAGTTCACCTGCAGAGATTTGTTTCAATCCACCTGGGTGGTTTGAGTGAGTGTAGTAGATTTTATCAGTTGCTTTTTTACCAGTCAATTTAACTTTTTCAGCATTGATAACAATCACAAAGTCACCTGTATCAGTGTGTGGTGTAAATGTTGGTTTGTTTTTTCCGCGAAGTACGCTAGCAACTACTGCAGAAAGACGTCCAAGTGGTACATCAGTTGCGTCAACTACGTACCATTTACGTTCAACTTGGCCTGGTTTAGCCATAAATGTTGTTTTGTTCATGATTTCTCCTATATATAGTTCGATTTTTGTTTACGGTGATGGGTGTTCCTTCCCATCGAAAAGTATTTGGAAGGTTCCGGGGCCTTTCAAATGGGGTAAACAATACCGCCTACTATAATACCAAATTTCACCCCTAAAAGTCAATAGATATGAAAAATATTTTTCTAAATTCCACTCTTTTTGTCTCTAAAAAACCTCGCTTTCGCGAGGCTCTTCTATTTATAAGCTAAGGCACGTTTAAAGGTTTTCCAAGGACCTAAGTCATCTGTCTGCAGAACGAGACTAGCATACATACGTCCGATAAATCCTGTTGCTACCACCGCAAAAATCAGTGTAATAGCAAGTGAAAGCCAAGCCTCTAACCCATTTGCATAGCCATTAATGGCTCTAAATGGCATGAAGAAAGTCGAAATAAAGGGAATATATGAACCAATCTTCAAGAGGAGATTGTCACCAGCTGCACCCAGAGCTGTCACTCCAAAAAAACCACCCATAATCAAAATCATCAAAGGAGATAAGGCTTTTCCTGCGTCCTCAGGACGAGAAACCATAGAACCTAGGAAGGCTGCTAAAACAACGTACATAAAGAGGCTAACCAAGACAAACAATAAGGTGTTGAGCGAGAAAGCCTCTCCTATATGGTTTAAAATACCAGATTGTGCCAAGATTGGTAGGTCTTTAAAGAGAAGAATGGCAGCAAGTCCACCCACGACGTAAATGCCAATATGGGTCAAAATCACAAGAAGCAGAGCCAGCATGCGAGCGTAGAAATAATGACTAGCTCGGATACTAGAGAAGACCACCTCCATAATTTTGGTGCCTTTTTCACTGGCAACTTCCTGAGCCGTCACACCCGCATAGGTAATCAGAATCATATAAAGAAAGAATCCTAAAGCGCCTGCTGCAATTGTTTGAATAAACTTTTTATTTTCCTTGGCTTCATCAATCTTTTCTGTGAATTGAATTGTCTGCGCTAAGCGTTTTTCCTGCTCTTGAGACAAGGAAGCAGTTGAACGATTAAGCTGATTTTGCAGTTCGTTGAGTGTACCTGTAACTGCAAATTTAATTCCGTTTTCAAGCGATGTTTCGCCATGATAAACAGCCTTTAAGACACTATCCTCTTGGTCAATGGTCAGATAGCCTTTTAATTTTTCATCTTTAATCGCTTCTTTGGCACTTGCTTCGTCTTTATAGTCAAAGTTAACACCATTTACATTCTTCAGTCCTTCTGCTACAGACGGCACTGTTGTCACTACTGCCACTTTATCATTTTTAGCCATTGAGGAGCCTTGGAGATAGGCAATTCCTACAGAGATTCCTAAAAAGAGGAACGGCGAAATCACCATAAAGAAGAAACTCCACGATTTGACATGTCGAAGATAGGTTTCCTTGATTACAACCCACATATTTCTCATACTTCCACCCCTGATTCTAGTTTAAAGATTTCATCGATTGTTGGCGCTTGCTGGTCAAAAGTTGCGATATATTGACCTTGAGTCAAGATTGGGAAGAGTTCCCTACCAGCACTTTCATTCTCCAAGATCAATTTCCAACTGCCTTGTTTGGTCAAGCTCACCTGTTTGACATGAGGAAGAGTTTCCAATTCTTCCTTGCTTCGTTCACTTGAAACAAAGAGACGCGTTTTCCCGTATTGATTCCGGACATCCTGGACTGGTCCATGCAAGACCACACGGCCATCTCGAATCATCAGAATATCATCACAAAGTTCCTCGACATTGGTCATGACATGGTCAGAGAAGATAATGGTTGCTCCGCGCTCTTTTTCTTGAAAAATGACTTGCTTGAGCAATTCTGTATTGACTGGGTCCAAACCACTAAAAGGCTCATCCAAGATAATCAAGTCTGGTTCATGAATCAGAGTAATAATGAGCTGAATCTTCTGCTGATTTCCTTTTGACAGACTCTTGATTTTATCAGTCAGCTTCCCTTTCACTTCCAACCTCTTCATCCATTGAGGGAGTTTTTCCTTGACCTCCTTGCCATCCATACCTTTTAGAGTCGCCAAGTAACGAACTTGCTCAAGGACTGTCAATTTAGGCATGAGACTACGTTCTTCAGGTAGATAACCAATCCGAGCGTAGGTCTCCTGACGAATATCCTGGCCATCCAGACTGATTTCTCCTTGGTATTCTAAAAACTTCAAAATACTGTGGAAAATCGTTGTCTTCCCAGCACCGTTTTTCCCGACTAATCCCAAAATACGACCTGGTCGCGCTTGAAAGTCAATACCAAACAAAACTTGCTTGGATCCAAAACTTTTCTCTAGACTTCTTACTTCTAGCATCTTTCACCTCCGAAATGTCTTGCACTCATTATACTCCTTTTTGATAGCCTTTACAATGCTTTCCGTCCATTTTTATAAGACTAATGCTATGTAAAATATGGCCTCTAGCACTTTTATACTCAATGAAAATCAAAGAGCAAACTAGGAAGCTAGCCGTAGGCTGCTCAAAGCACTGCTTTGAGGTTGTAGATAGAACTGACGAAGTCAGTAACATATATATACGGCAAGGCGAAGCTGACGTGGTTTGAAGAGATTTTCGAAGAGTATTAGTGATAAATCCATTATACAGTAGCAAACTCAATTTATCACCTCTGCTCCTCAACTGTCGATTTTTGATCCTGAATTGTTATTTGAGAAGCAAAAATCCACCCCGAAGGATGGACTGATACTTTAACGCACTTCTGCATTCACTTTTTCTTCGAGAGAAGCTTGGATTTTTTCCATATAGCGTGCGACTTCTTCATCCGTCAAGCTATCTTCTGGATTTTGGAAGGTCAAGCTATAAGCCATTGACTTCATACCAAGTCCCAATTTTTCGCCTGAGAAGATGTCAAAGAGTTTGATATCTGTCAAACGTTTCACGCCGGCTGCTTGGATTGCGTCTACAACTTCTTGATGAGTCACTTCTGCCTTGAGGAGAAGGGCAACGTCACGGCTAACTGCTGGGAATTTGGTGATTTCCACAAATGGAGCAGCAGGTTGAAGGGCAGCTTCGATGGCTGAAAGGTTAAGCTCAGCTACATACGTTTCTGGAATATCGTAAGCCTTAGCAGTGACTGGATGCACTTGCCCAAGGAAACCAAGAACTTGGTCACCGAGTGAAATGACTGCTGTACGACCTGGGTGGAGGCTAGCGATTTCAGATGTTGCTGTATAGGTCACTTCTAGTCCCAAGCGAGTAAATAATGCTTCTAGGATTCCCTTAGCATAGAAGAAATCAACTGGAACTGCTGCTGTTTGGAAATCTTTTTCAGCAACCAAGCCTGTCAAGGCAAAGGCAAAACTGTTGATCTCATTTGGAAGTTCTTCTTTTGGATTACCTGTTTGTTCAAAGACTTTTCCAATCTCGTAAAGGGCCAAGTTTTTGTTCTTACGAGCCACGTTGTAAGCAACTGTATCTAGGATACCAGAAATCATATTTTGACGGAGGACAGAACGGTCCACTGTCATTGGCCACATGAGTTCTGTAAGGTTACTTGGTTGAGCTGTAAACTCAACTGCTTTTTCAGGCGTTGTCAGAGCATAGGTAATGATTTCAGTCAAACCTGCTCCTTCAGCAATCGTACGGACTTGGCGACGCAATTTTTGTGTCGCAGTCAATTCACCAGCTGTCCCATCGTCTTTTGGAAGGCTGGTTGGCAAGCGGTCATAGCCATAGATACGAGCGATTTCTTCAAAGAGATCTGCTTCTATTGTGATATCCCAACGACGACGTGGTACGCTGACTGTAAAGCTGTCTGCATTTCCAGAAAGACCAAAGCCAAGACGACGGAAGACGTCTTCTACATCCGCGTAAGAAAGTTCTGTACCAAGAACACGGTTAACATCAGCAAGAGTTGAAGAAACTTCCACATCAGAGGTATCAAGCTCACCCGCTGAAACGATACCTTTACGCACCGTCGCACCTGCAAGTTCTGCAATCATGCTAGCCGCCGCATCAAGGGCTTCGTTAACAGTTGCCACATTGATCCCTTTTTCAAAGCGAGAAGAGGACTCAGAACGAAGGTTAAGGCGACCGCTAGTCTTACGGATAGATTTGCCATTGAAAACAGCTGCTTCAAGGACAACATGACTAGAGTTTTCAGAGATTTCTGTTGCTTGACCACCCATAACACCTGCAAGGGCTACTGGCTTGTCAGCGACAGTAACGACTAGGTCATTCACGTCCAAGTCACGTTCTTCACCATCCAAGGTCACTAATTTTTCACCAGCACGCGCTTCACGCACACGGATGTCAGTTCCTTCAAAGGTATCCAAGTCAAAGGCGTGCATTGGTTGACCAAAGTAGAGAAGGATGTAATTGGTCACGTCCACCACGTTGTTAATAGGACGGATTCCCTCGTTCATGAGAAGGTTTTGCAACCATTGTGGACTTGGTGCGATAGTCACATTGTCCAATATACGAGCTGCATAGTAAGGCGCCTTGTCTGTCTCAATACCTACAGAAAGGGCATCTGCTGCGACTTGGTCAGTTTCTAAAAGAGTAAATTCTTTAAAGTTGACTGCCTTATCATAGATAGCTGCCACTTCGTGAGCCACTCCACGCATAGAAAGGGCATCCGCACGGTTAGGTGTGATAGAAAGTTCGATAATTTCATCATCCAAGTCTAGATATGAGAAGACTTCCTCACCTGGAACGGCATTTTTTGGCAAGATTTGGATGCCATCTGCGAATTCCTTAGGCACAACTGAGTCAGAAATTCCCAATTCTCCAAGCGAACAGATCATTCCAAGTGACTCTAAACCACGGATTTTTCCTTTTTTGATCTTGTAATTGTCAGCGATGCGAGCTCCTGGAAGAGCCACCATGACCTTGATACCAGCACGCACATTTGGAGCACCACAAACGATTTGACGAGCTTCTTCTTCGCCAACGTTAACCTGACACACATGAAGGTGAGTTTCTGGCACATCTTCGCAAGACAAGACCTCACCGACGACAATTTTCGAGAGACCAGCAGCAGGTGATTCCACACCTTCTACCTCGATCCCTGTAGTTGACATTTTTTCAGCCAACTCTTGTGATGGAACATCAATGTCCACCAATTCTTTTAACCATTTATAAGATACAAGCATAATTTAGTTTTCCAGAATGACAGTTATCACTCTAGTTCTTTTCCTTTCCTATCATTTCAATAGAAGAATCATCTTCTTACCTTAATTTCTTTCTCAGTATCCAATCTGTATCTACTTTTTGACCAACCATAAAATGATGTTGGCTAAATTTTTCAAAACCATATCGATTATAAAACGCTTGAGCTTTTGTATTATGCTCCCAAACACCTAGCCAAGCCCAGGAAAAACCATTTTTTTCGGCAAGTTCAAGAGCAAATTCAAACAGTTGCTTACCTAGTCCAAACCCTTGGAATTTTTGTAGCACATAGAGGCGTTGAATTTCAAAAGCATCCTCTAATTCTCTCAGTTTGAGCACTCCCCCAGTTGACTTTGAGAAAACCAGCTATCTCCTCTTCATGCACAATGAAATAGGTTCCAGATTCTGGATTTTCCAACTCAGTTAACAAAGTTTTCAGACTATAAGCCTCTTCAAAGTATTTCTGTAACTGCTCTTCCGTATTATCATGAGCAAATGTTTCACGAAAGGTTTGTTTGGCAATTTTGGACAACACTTCAACATCTGCCATTTCTACTTTTCTAATCATTATTTAAACTGTTCTGAGAAGCGGACATCTCCTTGGTAGAATCCACGGATATCGTTGATTCCGTAACGGAGCATAGCTACACGCTCTTGTCCAAGACCAAAGGCAAATCCAGAGTAAACAGTCGCATCGATACCACTCATTTCAAGGACACGTGGGTGAACCATACCGGCCCCCATAATTTCAATCCAACCAGTTTTCTTACATACGTTACAGCCTTCTCCACCACACTTGAAGCAGGAAACATCCACCTCAACAGATGGCTCTGTGAATGGGAAGTAAGATGGGCGCAAACGAATTTGACGCTCTTCGCCAAACATTTTTTGCACAATCAACTGAAGGGTTCCTTGAAGATCTGCCATAGAGATATTTTTCCCAACAACCAAGCCTTCGATTTGGTGGAACTGGTGACTGTGGGTCGCATCGTCTGTGTCACGACGGAACACACGCCCTGGTGAGATCATTTTCAGAGGCCCTTTAGAGAAATCATGGGCATCCATGGCACGTGCCTGCACAGGAGACGTGTGCGTACGGAGCAAGATTTCTTCTGTGATATAGAAGGTGTCCTGCATATCGCGGGCTGGATGGTCTTTGGGAAGGTTCATACGTTCAAAGTTATAGTAGTCTTGCTCTACTTCAAAACCATCCACGACTTGGTAACCCATCCCAATGAAAATATCTTCGATTTCTTCACTGGTTTGTGTGAGGACATGACGGTGACCAGTCGCAACTGGACGACCTGGAAGGGTCACATCAATACTCTCGCTAGCCAGTTGAGCTGCAACTTTCTTTTCTTCCAAGAGTTTAGCTGTTTCTTCAAAAGCAGCTGTCAAGACATCACGAGCTTCATTAACGTGTTTCCCGATAATTGGACGCATCTCAGCAGAGACATCTTTCATCCCTTTGAGGATTTCAGTAAGCGAACCCTTTTTACTAAGGACAGAAACACGCAAATCTTGCATCTCTTTTTTATTTTCAGCAGAAATCTGCTTCAAGCTTGCCAGCGTTTCTTCACGAAGCGCTTTTAATTGTTCTTCAATAGTTGACATAATTCCTCCATCAGTCTCTCGTAGATAAAAAGAAAACCACATGCCAAAAACTCCACTCGGAGCGTTGACACGCGGTACCATCCGTTTTTATCTGACAAGTCAGACCTTCATTTCTAAATCCATGCGCAAGTGAATTCACCCAGCTTTCATATAGAGAGCTTGCAGTCACGGCTCTCCTCCCTGATATACTTCCCTTGGGCTACTAGTCTTGCGGATTCCTATTCAATTACTACATAGTTTATCAGATTTTTACCATTCTTGCAAGACCTATCTCACTTCTGCTTGCCTTTAAATCGCCATTGGAAGCGTAGCTTGTCATAGAAGGGAAACTCGATAAACAAGACTCCCAAGCCCACACAGAGACTGGCAAGAACGTCTGATGGATAGTGAACTCCCAGATAGACTCTTGATACCAGCACACTGACTAGGTAGAAAACAAGGACGATTTGCACGATTTTTCTCCAGACTGGATCTTTCATCCGTTGACTGAGAATGACAATCAGAGAACCGACCATCAAGGTTACAGCCAGAGAATGGCCACTTGGGAAAGAAAATCCCTTCTCCTCAACCAAGTGTAAAATAGCTGGTCGTGGGCGCTGGTAGATATTTTTAAAGGTCACGATTAAAAGACCTGCCAAAGCCAGATTTCCCAGCATGAAGAAACTTTCTATCTTCCATCGCTTACGATAAAAAACAAAAGCTGTAATGACAACCCAAGTGATAATCACTGGGATATCAATCAAGCGTGTGATGGCCCTGAAAAGAATAGTCAAGTAATCTGGTAAATCTCCTCGAATGGCAGACTGAATCGATTGGTCAAAATTGACCAACATTTCAGGATAAAATTTGACCATGTAGCCAAGAATAACGAAAAGTAAAAGGGCAAAACTGCCCTTCATTAAAAATGTTTGTTTATCTTTCATAATGTTTTAAGGTTGGTTTCAAGAGAACGTACAACAACCAGAATGAAGCGGAAAAGATTACACCTTCAATCAAATTAAAAGGTAATACCATGGTCATTAGGTAGTTGGAAAGTCCCAAAATTTTTCCAATATCAAAGTTAGCAAACTTAGCGTACAAAGGAACAGCGTAAACATAGTTGAGAACCAACATAGCCACGGTTAAACCAATAGTCCCAGCTAGAGAGCCTAGTAGGAAACGAAGGGTTGTCCGTTCCTTTTTCCAAATCAAAGCAAATACGATGACAAAAACTCCCAAAGCTACGATATTCATTGGCAAACCAATGTAGGTATTCACTCCCTGGCTGTTAAGAAGCAATTTCAAGAGTGAGCGAAGCAAGAGAATTCCTAGCGCAGCAGGCAAATCCATGACCACCAAGCCCACAAGGACTGGCAAGATACTAAATTCTATCTTGAGGAAGGACGCCGCTGGCAAAAGCGGAAAGTCAAAGTACATCAGCACAAATGAGATGGCTGATAGAATTGCAATGGTCGAAAGTCGACGTGTGTTTGTCATAACAGGTTCCTCCAATTTTCTATAAAATCAGAAGAAGTTAGAAAGGATTCCTCTATCTATTCTCACTTTTTATATCTCAAAAGTTCCCTCTCACTCTATCAAAGCAAGCGGTTACAATCTAGCTATAAATCTATCAGAACAGACAAAGCTATTCTTTCGTCTTCTCCCATCCAGACTATACTGTCGGTTGTGGAATCTCACCACATCAGCTTGCGCTCGCGGACTTATTTGGCTAAGATATTTTAGATTTATCTAGGCGTCGCAGTCGAAGATAATACTTAAAGTATATCGAGACAAGACAACGACGAGAAAGCTAAAATAGATAGTCAAATTTACCGCCGGTCGGGAATTGCACCCTGCCCTGAAGACTCTTTTATCATAACAAAAAACGCTTGCAAGCGCAAGCATTTTGTTCATTTTCATTATTTATTTCAATTTATCCACTTCATAGGTATGAACAAGCTCAAGACCTGCAAAGTTCTGCTGGCGAAGGGCTTCGTAAACAATCATGCAGACGGTATTAGAGACATTGAGGCTGCGGACGTGTTCATCATTCATAGGAATACGGAGAGCCTTTTCAGGATGTTCTCGCATAAAGTCCTCAGGTAAACCCTTGTCTTCACGTCCAAAGAGAAAATAATGGTCTTTGTTAGTCGATAAATCCACATCAGAATACACTTTCTCAGCAAATTTAGAAATCAGATAAAGTTTGCCCTTCATCTGAGACATGAAATCCTCCAAACTCTCGTAAAAATAAATTTCTAGCTTATCCCAATAATCCAATCCAGCTCGCTTCATCTTGCGGTCGTCAATAGGAAAGCCCATTGGCTTGATGATGTGGAGGGGAGAATTGGTCGCAGCGCAAGTACGCGCGATATTGCCTGTATTTTGTGGAATTTGTGGTTCAAATAATACAATGTGATTTGTCATGACTTGCTTCCTTTCACCATTGCAAAAAAATAGCCACACTGCCCGGAGTCAAGCTCAGCAAACAGCGTGGTTAAGGCATCGTTAACTTACCTCACAACAGGTTTGAAGTAAATCAGCGAAACTACTTTCTTAGTATAACACTTTCAGAATCATTGTCAATAGAAACGACTTGATTTTTTCAATTTTTTCAAGCTATTTCCAAGGATTGTAAAATCGTCCCTGATTCTGCAAGATAAGTAGTAAACTAGCTACTAAAAACAAGGCTGCCAAGAGCAAGGTAATATAGTCTCCTTTTTTCAAGGCCTGATAACTATACCAAGTGCGTTTTTTCTCTTTCCCAAAGCGTCGAAGCTCCATGGCGGTCGCGATGGTATCAATCCGTTCTAACGAGCTAAAAATCAAGGGAGTAATAATGAGCAGATTGCCTTTGATTCGTTGCATAAGAGAAGCTTTCTTGGATAATTCCATCCCACGCGCTTCCTGAGACATCTTGATAGTAAAGAATTCTTCCTGCAAATCTGGAATATAGCGCAAGGTTAGACTGACAGAATAGGCAATCTTATAGGACACACCGATTTGATTTAAACTGGAAGCAAACTGACTAGGGTGGGTTGTCATCAAAAAGATAATAGCTAGAGGAATGGTGCAAAGGTACTTAATAGCCAGATTTAGCAGATAAAAGAGCTCTTGACTGGTCAGAGTGTAGGCACCGATTCCCTGCCAAATCACACTTCTCTCTTCGTAAAGTCCAACCCCATACTCGGGAGAAAAGAGATAGACCATCAAAACGTTTAAAACGGCAAATACCGTCGCAAAAACGGCTACAAAGGAAACATCTTTAAAACGGATTTCTGACAAATAGAGGAGAAATACCGAAAAGATGGCAATCAGAACAAGCAGTCTGGTATCATAGCTAATCATAGCCGCCAATGACACGAGGATGAAAAAGAGGAGTTTACCAGCTCCTGACAAGCGATGAATCACAGTATCTCTATGCTGGTAACCGATTAATTTAGCTTGCATCCTTCTCTCCTTTCCTTGTAAAATGCCGTTAAAGCAAGTGGATCCACGTCGAGTTTCTTAGCTAAGTTAAAGATAGAGGTTTCTTTTAGATTGGCTTTTACTAACAGCTCGGGATTACTCAATAGACTGGCTGGATCAGTATCGGCAATCAATTCTCCATCCACCATGACAAGGGCTCGGTCTGAATAATCCAGCATCAATTGCATATCATGGGTAATCATGACAATGGTATGACCTTTTTGATGCAGTTCTTCAAGAAATTCCATAATCTCAGTATAATTCTTCTGGTCTTGACCTGCAGTTGGTTCATCTAGGAGGATAATTTCAGCCCCCAAGACCAAAATTGAAGCAATGGTGACACGTTTTTTCTGACCAAATGACAGGGCAGAAATAGGCCAATTACGGAATTCATAGAGACCACAGATTTTCAAAGTTTCATAGACTCTCGTTTCAATTTCCTGCTCGTCTACACCTCTTAAACGAAGTCCCAGAGCTACCTCATCAAAAATCATATTGGTTGAAATCATTTGATTGGGATTTTGCAGCACATAGCCTACTCGTTCCGCCCGCTCTGCAACAGAATCTCCTTTGATATCCTGTCCTTCCCAAAGATAGCGACCTTCCGTCTGGATAAAGCTACTTAAGGCCTTGGCTAGGGTTGACTTCCCTGCTCCATTTTTCCCAACAATGGCAATCTTTTCACCCTTTTTAATATCCAAATGTAGGGACTTTAAAATCGGTCTATCATCATAAGAAAAAGATACATCCTCTAATTTAAAGAGTGACTGCAATTCTGGGGTTTCTTTTACCAGTTCCGTCCGCAACTGAACATGGCCTTTTGAGATAGACAAGTTATCCAAATTTGCTAATTGTTCTTCCTTAGCTAAATTCACACCTAATTGACGTAAAGTGGTTAGATAAAGGGGTTCGCGAATTCCATTTTGGGTCAACAAATCAGTCGCCAATAACTGATCAGGACTCCCATTAAAGAGGATGCGGCCATCGTTTATAAGAACAATCCGATCCACAGGGCGATGCAGAACATCCTCCAAACGGTGTTCGATAATAAGGGTCGTCGTCCCCTCTTCCTTATGAATCTGATCAATCAATTCGATAATATCCTGACCTGACTTGGGATCAAGATTGGCGAGTGGCTCATCAAACAAGAGAATCGGACTCTCATCAATCAAGACACCAGCTAGACTAACCCGCTGCTTTTGTCCACCTGATAAATCCTGAGGACGCTGAGCTAGTAAATCAAGAAGGTCCAGCTTTTCAGCCCATTTATGAACACGCTTTTTCATCTCTTCTATAGCTGTCACATCATTTTCCAGAGCAAAAGCCAAATCCTCTGCCACGGACAAGCCGATAAACTGCCCATCTGTATCCTGCAAAACCGTGCTGACCAGATGAGATTTATCGTAGATGCTCATATCAAAAGCTGCTTGCCCCTTGATCAAAAATTCTCCAGACATCTGCCCCTTGTAAATATTGGGAATAATTCCATTCAAACACTGACCCAAGGTAGACTTACCTGACCCAGATGGCCCAACAATTAAGACTTTCTCTCCCTTGTAAATGGTCAAGTTCACCCCTTGCAAGGTCGGTTCTTGTTGTGTTTCATACCGGAAAGAGAAATCCTTCCACTCAATTATAGCTTCTTTCATCTTACTCTCTTCATTCGCTTCTTAGACTTCTATTTTATCATAAATCTACCCCTTCTTGCAGACTCTTCTCTTAAAATCTTAGCGCCAAAAATATTCCTATCCTAACTTACTTTCCTAACTAATCTATAAACATCGAAAAAGGCTGGTTGTCCAGCCTTTTCCCTTATGTTAATCCTTTTTCAAACTTCCTGAACGAGTTTGCGTACGTGAATAAGCTAGCAAGAGAAGGGTACCTGCGATAGCTATAGTTACAGCATTAGCAATTCCCGCAACAATTCCTTGGGCAAATACTTTTTCTGCCGCTTCTTGATAAATCACTACGTCTCCAAGTGGTGCCAAGACACCCCAAACCAGAGCATTTGCAACAATCTGAATGAGGTTAAAGAAGACAATATCCTTCAACCCAAAAACACCTTGTGTTACTCGAATGTATTTTCTAAAGAGTCCTACAGCTAGACCAAAGAGACCACTAGCAATAATCCAAGTCCACCACAGACCATAGCCAGCAAGAGAGTCCTTCACTGCATGCCCAATTAAACCAACAAGTAATCCCACTAGAGGGCCAAAAATGATAGACAAGAGGCTCTGTACCGCATACTGAAGCTGGATGCTTGTATTTGGAACGGGTGTCGGAATGCTAATCATACCGATAACAACAAAGAGCGCAGCTCCAACACCGATAGCAACAACTTGTTTAATTGATTGATTTTTCATCTATATTCTCCTATTTTATGATTCTATTTTCTTTATTTCAATGGTCCAAGATGAACCGACACCCACATTATAGGCCTTGGCAAAGGAACCTTGATTGATAGCCAGACCTAAACGATAGAGAGAGTTGATGTAAAGGATGGGTTGCCCAATTCTCACATCTGCAAATGACTTGCCATAGACAACCTGATTTTGATAGACCAGCATATCAGCGTGATAGATAGTCACTTCAAAACGGTCACCAAATTCTGGTTCCAGTTTATAAAACTCTTCTCGTGTGATAGAGGTCCAAAGCGAGCCGAAACGCACATCCAGAATATCAATAGCTCCCTTCACTAAATTGTCTTCAATGATAGTCTCTACGACTGGAAGCTCCACAATCTGATCCACACTGAGCTCTGGCCCCACTTCCTCAAAAGTAATGTGACCACTGGCTAATTTAGCTCCAGTATAAGCATAAACATCACGACCGTGGAAGGTATAAGAATGCTCTGTATTTTGACGTCTATTGGCTACCTCAGAAATTTCACGAATGGCTACAATACCAACGTGTTTCTTAATAAAAGAAAGAGTCCCATTGTCTGGCGTGACAATGTATTGATTTTTTGCAGTCTTGGCAACCACACTCTTACGTTTCGAGCCGACACCTGGATCGACCACCGATACAAAAGTAGTTCCCTCAGGCCAGTAATCCACCGTCTGAAAGAGTCGGTAACTCCCCTCAAAAATATTATAAGGCGTGATATCGTGCGTCAAATGATGAATTTTTAAGGTTGGAGACTCTTCTAAAGCCACTCCAATCATAGCCGATACCGCACCATCAACCAGACCAAAGTCTGATTGTAGTACCAACAAATTATTATTCATTTTATCTCCTTGTATATCCTTTATCATACCATATTTCAGAGAAAGGTGCTAATAGCTATTTTAATTGCTTAGGGTATAGTTTTACCTTATAGCAAATTTCCTACTAAAAGCTCTTGTTATTAGCTAGTAGGTGCATTTTTTCTTGAAAAAAGGTATGATAGTTACATCATGAAAAAGTAGGTTTTATTATGAAAATTATCCTTGTCGGAGGGGGAAAAGTTGGTTTTGCCCTCTGTCGCTCCTTGGTTGCAGAAAAGCACGATGTTTTACTGATTGAGCAAGACGAAGCCGTCCTCAATCATATTGTCAATCGCTTTGATATCATGGGTATCCTTGGTAACGGGGCCGATTTTGCCATTCTTGAGCAAGCCAGCGTCCAAGATTGTGACATCTTTATCGCCCTGACTGAGTACGATGAAGTAAACATGATTGCAGCCGTTCTAGCCAAGAAAATGGGGGCTAAAGAGACTATCGTTCGGGTGCGTAATCCTGAGTATTCTAACTCTTATTTCAAAGAAAAGAATATTCTCGGTTTTTCTCTTATCGTTAACCCTGAGCTCTTGGCTGCCCGCGCCATCGCTAATATCATTGACTTCCCCAACGCCCTCTCTGTCGAACGCTTTGCTGGTGGACGCGTTAGCCTCATGGAATTTGTCGTCAAATCCACTAGCTGTCTTTGCCAAATGCCCATTTCTGATTTTCGGAAAAAATTTGGCAATGTCATTGTCTGTGCAATAGAGAGGGATCATCAAATTATCATCCCAAGTGGTGACATGACTATACAGGATAAAGATAGAATCTTTGTCACTGGTAACCGTGTTGATATGATGCTCTTCCATAATTATTTCAAATCTCGTGCTGTGAAGAGCCTTCTCATCGTCGGGGCTGGAAGAATTGCCTATTATCTACTAGGTATTCTCAAAGACAGTCGTATCGATACCAAAGTCATCGAGATTAACTCTGAAAGAGCACGTTTCTTTAGTGAGAAATTCCCTAATCTCTATATTGTCCAAGGAGATGGTACCGCAAAAGATATCTTACTAGAAGAAAGTGCTCAAAACTATGATGCAGTAGCAACCCTAACAGGAGTTGACGAAGAGAATATTATTACCTCTATGTTCCTTGATAGTATCGGAGTGCAAAAAAATATTAGCAAGGTTAACAGAACTAGTCTCCTTGAAATTATCCATGCGCCTGATTTTTCAAGTATCATCACACCTAAAATCATCGCTGTAGATACAATCATGCACTTTATTAGAGGTCGGGTTAATGCCCAGTATTCAGACCTTCAAGCCATGCACCATCTAGCAAATGGTCAAATCGAAACCCTGCAATTCCATATCAAAGAAGCCAATAAAATGACTGCCAAACCTCTTTCTCAACTAAAATTGAAAAAAGGGGTTCTTATTGCAGCCATCATTCGAAAGGGCAAGACTATTTTCCCTACTGGGGAGGATACGCTTGAAGTAGGAGACAAGCTCCTAGTAACAACCTTGTTGCCAAACATCACCAAGATTTATGACTTGATCGCGAGGTAAGAAATGAATAAAAGTATGATTCGTTACCTCCTTTCAAAGTTACTTTTGATTGAAGCTGTTCTCCTCTTGGTTCCTGTAGCTGTCGCTGTCTATTACCGCGAATCGAGCCAAGTCTTTACAGCTCTCTTTACAACGATTGGGATTCTCGTATTACTAGGTGGTTCAGGAATTTTACAAAAGCCAAAAAATCAACGGATTTACGCCAAGGAGGGAATTTTGATTGTTGCCCTCTGTTGGATCCTTTGGTCTTTCTTTGGGGGGCTCCCCTTTGTTTTTGCTGGGCAAATTCCCAGCCTTATCGATGCCTTTTTTGAGATTAGTTCTGGCTTTACAACTACTGGAGCAACTATTCTAAACGATGTTTCGGTCCTCAGTCGCTCCCTCCTCTTCTGGCGAAGTTTTACCCATTTGATTGGAGGGATGGGAGTGCTTGTTTTTGCACTTGCTATTATGGATAATGCCAAAAACAGCCACCTAGAGGTAATGAAGGCTGAGGTTCCTGGCCCCGTATTCGGTAAGGTTGTATCCAAGCTAAAAAACACCGCTCAGATTCTATATCTCCTTTATCTAGCCCTCTTTTCCCTTTTTGTGATTATCTACTATCTAGCCGGTATGCCTCTCTACGATAGTTTTGTTATCGCTATGGGGACTGCAGGTACCGGGGGATTCACCGTCTATAACGACGGAATTGCCCACTATGGTAGCTCACTGATTACCTATCTAGTTAGTATCGGAGTTCTGGTTTTTGGGGTAAATTTCAACCTCTACTACTACCTCATGCTCCGTCGCGTCAAATCCTTCTTTGGAGATGAAGAACTTCGTGCCTACTTGATCATCGTTCTAATTTCTACAGGCTTGATCAGCCTCAATACCCTCTATCTCTACCCAGGATTTTCTAAGAGTTTTGAAATGGCCTTCTTCCAAGTTTCCAATATCATTACAACGACTGGTTTTGGTTACGGAGACATTACCAACTGGCCCCTATTCTCCCAGTTTATCCTCCTCTTCCTCATGGGAATCGGTGGTTCTGCTGGTTCAACCGCAGGTGGACTCAAGGTTATTCGAGGCCTTATCCTTTCAAAAATTGCCAAAAATCAGATTTTGTCAATCCTATCGCCCCACCGTGTTTTGACCCTCCATGTTAATAAAACTGTGATTGACAAAGATACCCAGCATAAAATTCTCAAGTACTTTGTCATCTATGCTATGATTTTGTTATCACTTATCTTTATTGTCAGTCTAGACAGCAATGATTTCCTGATCGTTACCAGCGCTGTCTTTAGCTGTTTCAATAATATCGGACCTATTCTAGGAACCACTTCTAGCTTCGCAATCTTTAGTCCTATCTCAAAAATTCTCCTCTCCTTTGCAATGATTGCAGGTCGTTTGGAGATTTATCCAATCCTACTTCTCTTTATGAAGAGAACTTGGTCTAAAAGATAAAATACAACCACACCTTGTATCTAACAAAGTGTGGTGTTTTTATTTCAGACTACCTCTTCAACTCAACCAACTCTTTTTAAACAAAGTGAGACACTTCAGAGAATGACTTAAAATATTTAATACTCAATGAAAATCAAAGAACAAACTAGAAAGCAAGCTATAGAGTTCTCAAAATACTGCTTTAAGTCAGCCGATAAAACTAGCGTGGTTTGAAGAGATTTTGTCAGAGTATAAGAATCCAAAAAACAACCCTCAGTCGACTGACCGAGGGTTACTTATTTCATTATTCAAGAACTTGATTAGCTCAATGCATCCAAGGCATCATCCATTGAAAGAACTTCGTGGAAGACACGTTGAGTTAACTCAGCTTTTTGTTCTGGAGTGAGGTATTTAGTGTTTACACAGTATCCAGAAATACGTACGATAACGTCTTCACCTGACATGATCTTTTCATAAACATCGTTCAAGTCCATAACGTTCAAGTTAACGTGTTGTCCACCGTTTTCAAAGTAACCATCAAGGATTGTTACCAAGTTATCAACTTGTTCGTCACGGGTCTTACCAAGAGCGCGAGGTGATACTTGTGTAGTCAATGAGATACCGTCAGCTGCATAACTAAAGTCAAGGCTAGAAAGTGAGTTCAAGTTTTGCAACCATCCACCTTTAGCTTTGTTAGATGGGTTAGCACCTGGTGAGAAGAATTCCAGTTTAGACAAGTTCACAGAACCATCTTCGTTGAGGTATACACCTTTGTGGACTGGTGAGTTACCAGTTTGTTTAGAGTAAGCAACGTTAGATGTGATTGTCAAAAGTGATACTGTAGCTTCAGCGTCTTTGTAAAGTTTGTGGCTACGTAGACGAGTTGTGTAAGCTTCGATCAACCATTCTGCCAATTCGTTTGAACGTGGGTCATCTTCACCCCAACGTGGGTATTCACCGATTGTTTCGTAATCGTAGATGTAGCCATTTTCGTCACGGATTGGTTTAACTGTAGCGTACTTGATAGCTGACAATGTATCAACAGTGTTGGCAAATCCACAGATACCGAATCCCATGTTGGCACGTTGTTTAGTTGGCAAGAAGGCCATTTGAACAGCTTCGTAGTTGTACTTATCAGTCATGTAGTGGATGATGTTCAAAGCATCTACGTAAGTGTCAGTCAACCAGTCAAGAGATTTTTCAAAGTTAGCTTTAACTGATTCGAATTCAAGAACTTCGTCACGGATTGGTTCGATGTCAAATACTTTGTAGTCTTTGTGAACATCGTCGTAACCACCGTTCAAACCAGTAAGAAGGGCTTTCAATACGTTTACACGCGCACCGAAGTACTGGATGTTGTGGCGTTGTTCTTCATTTTCTGGGTCAAGCGGAGACACACAGCATGAGATACAGCTCATTTCACCATATCCGTCTTTAGCCATTGTTGTTACACCTTCGTATTGGATAGAAGAGTGTTTGTGGCTCATGTGCATACAGTAGCGACGGAAGTTGTATGGCAATTTATCAGTCCAAAGAACTGTCAAGTTTGGTTCTGGAGAGTTACCGATGTTGTCAAGAGTGTTCAAGAAACGGTAGTCCATCTTAGTAACACGGTGACGACCGTCGTTACCCATACCTGCCATAGAAGTTGTGATGAAAGTTGGGTCACCTGAGTACAATTGGTCGTAAGCTTTTGTACGAGCAAATTTAACTGTACGAAGTTTCATAACGAAATCATCAACGAATTCTTGGATTTCTGATTCAGTAAATGTACCACGAGCAAGGTCACGTTCTGCAAAGATGTCAAGTACAATTGGCACACGACCTAGAGATGTAGCCGCACCGTTGATTACACGGCAGACAGCCATGAAGGCGATGTTAACCCATTGGATTGCTTCTTTAACGTTCATCGCTGGTTTGCGAACGTCAACTCCGTAAAGATCACCCAAGCGAACAACTTGTTGCAATGCTTGGTATTGAAGATTGATTTCTTCACGAAGACGGATTGTTTCTTCATCGATTTCTTCGATTGCATTCCAGTCGTTTACTTTTTCTTGCATCAAGTAGTCTGCACCGTAAAGAGCAAGACGTGCGTAAACACCGATGATACGTCCGCGTGAGTATGCATCTGGAAGACCAGTTACAGTGTGTGCGTGACGAGCGCGACGGATATTTGAAGTGTAGGCACGGAAAATACCGTCGTTAACTGTTGTTACATATTTAGTGAAGATTTCGTGAACAGCTGGGTCTGGTTCGTATCCATTTTCTTTCAAAGTAGTTTCAGCCATACGGATACCACCTTTTGGCATGAAGTTCAATTTGAAGAGTTCATCATTTTGGATACCAAAGATAACTTCGTTTTCTTTATCGATAAATCCTGCTGGGATGTCAGCGATAGATGTTGGACGAGTGTCCATTGGGAAACGAGTTTCTTCGTAGTGAGCCTTAGTTTCTTCTACAATTTTTTTGATGTGAAGTGAACGTTCTGTTGGTCCAGCAAGGAAGCTTTCGTCTCCATCATAAGGTGTGTAGTTAGCTTGTACGAAGCGTGATACACTTGCTTTTTCTTTCCAATCTACGCCTTTGAAGCCTTCCCAAGCTTTGTCAAAAATATCTTGTGCTTCAACAACTGTCTTAACAACCATGTTAATGTCCTCTTTTTTCTTTCTAGTAACAGTCATCTGTTACATTCATGAGACAAGTATACCACACAGTAACCGATTTCAACAAGTAACAAACCCCTGTTTTTACACTTTCTTTTCTAAAACAGTCTATATTTCGCCCTAAACTGTATTATATTTTTGAAAAAAATATACCCTTTTTTCCTTTTTTCAGAAAAAAGGGTATAATAAAAGAAAATAAGCTGTAAAAAAGGTGCTAGGCATGTTGATTTTTCCCTTATTGAATGATTTATCAAGAAAAATCATCCATATTGACATGGATGCCTTTTTTGCTGCGGTAGAAATCAGGGATAATCCTAAACTCAGAGGAAAACCTGTCATTATCGGAAGTGACCCTCGGCAAACAGGTGGACGTGGTGTCGTTTCTACCTGTAGCTATGAGGCACGAGCTTTTGGTATCCATTCTGCCATGAGTTCCAAGGAAGCCTATGAGCGTTGTCCCCAGGCCGTCTTCATCTCAGGGAATTATGAGAAATATAAGTCTGTGGGCCTCCAGATTCGAGCTATTTTTAAGCGCTATACAGATTTGATTGAACCCATGAGCATTGACGAAGCCTATTTGGATGTAACAGAAAATAAACTCGGGATTAAGTCAGCGGTCAAAATCGCTCGCCTCATTCAAGAGGATATCTGGCAAGAACTTCATCTAACTGCTTCTGCCGGTGTTTCCTACAACAAATTCTTAGCTAAAATGGCCAGTGATTATCAAAAACCACATGGTATGACAGTGATTCTACCTGACCAGGCTGAGGATTTTCTCAAACAAATGGATATTTCCAAGTTTCATGGAGTAGGAAAAAAGACAGTAGAACGTCTGCATCAAATGGGGGTTTTTACTGGCGCTGACCTACTTGAAGTTCCTGAAGTGACTCTAATAGACCGTTTTGGCAGACTGGGCTATGACCTTTATCGAAAGGCTCGTGGCATTCACAACTCCCCCGTCAAATCCAATCGCATCCGTAAATCAATCGGCAAAGAGAAAACCTATGGAAAGATTCTCCGTGCCGAGGAAGACATCAAAAAAGAGTTGACTCTCCTATCAGAACGAGTCGCTCTCAATCTCAATCAACAAGAGAAAACTGGAAAAATTGTCATTCTGAAAATCCGCTACGAGGACTTTTCAACTCTTACTAAACGAAAAAGTCTTTCTCAAAAAACACAGGATGCTAGTCAGATAGGCCAAATAGCCCTGCAACTCTATGAAGAATTAAGCGAGAAAGAAAGAGGTGTCCGCCTATTGGGGATTACCGTGACTGGATTTTAATACTCTTCGAAAATCTCTTCAAACCACGTCAGCGTCACCTTACCGTAGGTATATGTTACTGACTCTGTCAGTCTTATTTACAACCTCAAAGCAGTGCTTTGAGCAGCCTGCGGCTAGCTTCCTAGTTTGCTTTTTGATTTTCATGGAGTATAAAACCTTGAAGAGTTGCCCCTTCAAGGTTTTTCTTATACAAATAAACGAACAAAGCTATAAAGTAGCAAGACACCACCAAGCACGATACGGTATTTACCAAAAAGAGTAAAGTCGTGTTTTTTCACATAGCTTGTCAAGAAACGAATAGCGACCATGCTGACTGCAAAGGCTACTCCCATCGCAACCAAGAGCAAGAACAATTGCCCAAAGCTCAAGACCTGTCCTGCTTTCACAAATTTGAAAATCTTTAAGGCACTAGCTCCAAACATAACAGGAATCCCAAGATAGAAGGTAAATTCTGTCACAACAGAACGACTGGTTCCATTCAATAAACCACCGACGATTGTGGCTCCAGAACGGCTAGTTCCTGGTAAAAGGGCAAGAACTTGGAAGAGTCCGATATAGAAAGCTGTCGTATAAGGAAGTTTGTCCAACTCTGTTACACTTGGCTCGATAGCACGCGCTTTATTGCGCTTTTCCAAATAGATAAAGGCAATCCCATAAATAATCAACATGAGAGCAACAGAAACCATGTTATGGAAATGGGTATCAAACCAATCATCAAACTTAAATACGGCAAGCAAAGGTAAAGTTGCAACCAAGACCTTCAACCATAGTCTCCAAGTCTTACGAACTTCCTGCTTGTCCTTAGTCGGTTTGAAAGGATTGAGCTTATTAAAGTAAATAACCATGACCGCCAAAATCGCACCTAATTGAATTACAACATTAAACATGGACATAAAGGCTTCGTTTTGATTTTGATATTGGATAAATTCCTCTGCTAAAATCAAGTGACCTGTACTAGAAATCGGCAACCATTCCGTAATTCCTTCAACAATCCCGAAGAAGATAGATTTTAAAATTTCAATAAGATACATAGATTACTCCTTTTTTTCTATCTTCCATTATAGCATATTTTTTCAGCCTGTGATAGCTCTCTTTAAAAGGCACCGATACTGCCACCACCGCCGCCACCAGAGAAGCCACCGCCAGAACTTCCACTTCCAGAAGATACGGAGTAGGTACTTGCTGTATTTGCGACACTAGCATAGTGGCTCATTTGCGCGCTTGAATGATAAAACATATTATGCCAGCCATAAGCTACATAGAGATTGATATCTGGATTTTCTACTTGGATGTGATGAACCTTCATCAAATGGCTGACCTTGTCCGCATAGCCAAATAAAGTCGCATAGACCAAGAGGCGATTCCAGACCACAATACTTTCCAATTCAGCCTGATCCAATCGTGCAATCTCACGCAACATATTTTCAAAACTGGTCCAGAGATAGTAGACTTCTGCTCCTGCTTCATTTAGGACACCATCACGATTATCTAATCGAAGCTTCCAATAATAGAAAACAGCCAAAACCAAACCTAGAAAACCAAGTATTGGCAAGGGGAGGTAAAAATAAGCATGAACATCCAAACTATACAAGAAAAAGCCAAATCCAATAAATAGGGGTAAAATAGTAGAGAGTCCCATACCTACTTGCAAGGCCTTTTCCCCACCAGTTAAAGGACGATAATAATCTGGAAGTCCCCAGAAGGAAACTCGCTTTCTCACTCCTTCTTGCATCTCTTTCAATACCTCTTCAAAAGATGATTTGAGCTGACGCCCCTTTGCTTGAATCCGTTTTTCATCAGAGACTTTTGCTCTACGATAAAGACTATCAGATACCTTGTAATCCGCAAACAAATTGGAAAGAGTTGCTTCTTTTTTTCCTGAAAAGGCCAGATTTAGGCAGTCTTTCTCAAAACTGGACAAACCATCTTCTTTTACCAGCCTCAAACCAACTGCGTCTCCTTCTGAAATAATAGAAACATTCCCACGGTCTATCACATCTAACAAGGTAGCTTGAATAAGTTGGTCAAAGGTGAATTTACCTGCTCCTTTTGTTAGAGGACTCACTTCCTCCAAGGAGGTCGAGTAAACAGCCTCTGATAAAACCATAGGCTCTAATTCCATTGGTGGTTCATAGAGACGATGATTTTTGGCATATTTGACTGAAGGAGTGGTCTTTCTTCTATAGATAAAATAGAAGCAGACGCTCAATAACAAGGAAATGGAAAGTAGCAAAGGAAATACCCAAGTAAGGAGTTGTTTACTTTGCTCTTTTTCTTTAACAATCGAGCCTTCTATCTTATTAAACTCTTCTAAACGATTCCCTTTCAATCCCTGATCCCTAGCGCTAGTAAAATCGGTCCTAGGCCAGTAGGCATGCAATTCAACTCCACGCTTAGGTGGAAGATCGTCTAAACGAATAGTATAATCAAGATTACTCTTTTCAACCGTTCCCTCTCTAAAAAGTTGCCCTGTGTGGAAAAAGAGTTTTTCAGCCCCCTTGTCTCCCCTTACATGAAATTCAAACTTTCCAATAGTCCCTGAACTATCTGTCAGAGGCTGCCAATTTAATTCAGCGATATCATCATAAAGGAAAAGCAAATTCTTTAAGTTCCAGATAAGGTCAACTTCAACTGTATCGCCATCTTGACCTGGATTATAAACTTTAACAGTATAACCATCTGCTCCTTCTGTCACTTCGCTCGTAACATCTGTCAGTTCAGCACCATTTTTCGAAGCCTGAACCTTTGGATGAGGGTCAATGTCAAATCCGCTAGGCATCTTGCCTGCACGACCAAGCCCCACGATTTGACCCTTAAAGTCCTCCTCAAACTGGTAAACTATCTTCTGTCTAAATTCTGCTGTATTGTCTGCATGAATATACAAATCACCTTGATAAGAGTTTATCTTGAAATCAATGGCAAAAACAGAGAATGGCAGAAGACAAAACAAGCCTAACACTAGTAAGAAAAAAGTTTTTTTCATCAACTAAGCCCCCTTTTTATATTTGTTATCATTATATCATTTTTTCTCAAGTAAGGGCTTACCTATATTGAAAAATAGAGTTTTTTTCGATAAAATAGGAGACAGTTATTTTTTAATAGATTAGAAATAGGAGAAATCATGAGAAAAATATACTTATCTATTTTCACAAGTCTCTTGCTGATGCTGGGATTTGTTAATGTTGCCCAAGCCGATGAATATTTACGCATCGGAATGGAAGCAGCATATGCTCCCTTTAACTGGACTCAGGATGATGATAGCAATGGAGCTGTCAAAATCGACGGGACTAACCAGTACGCTAACGGATACGATGTTCAAATCGCCAAGAAAATCGCTAAGGACTTAGGTAAAGAACCTTTGGTTGTTAAAACCAAGTGGGAAGGTCTAGTCCCTGCCCTTACTTCTGGTAAGATTGACATGATTATCGCAGGTATGAGTCCAACTGCCGAACGTAAACAAGAAATTGCCTTTTCAAGCAGTTACTACACTAGCGAACCAGTTCTACTAGTCAAAAAAGATTCTGCCTACGCAAATGCTAAATCTTTAGATGACTTTAATGGTGCGAAAATCACTTCTCAACAAGGTGTCTACCTCTACGACTTGATTGCACAAATCTCAGGTGCTAAAAAAGAAACAGCCATGGGAGACTTCGCCCAAATGCGCCAAGCTCTTGAGGCTGGTGTCATCGATGCCTATGTTTCTGAACGCCCAGAAGCTCTGACTGCTGAAGCTGCTAACTCTAAGTTCAAGATGGTCCAAGTGGAACCAGGTTTCAAAACTGGGGAAGAAGATACAGCTATCGCCATTGGACTTCGTAAAGATGACAATCGTATTAGCCAAATCAATGCCAGCATTGAAACCATTTCAAAAGACGACCAAGTTGCCTTGATGGATCGTATGATCAAGGAACAACCTGCAGAAGCTACAACAACTGAGGAGGCTAGCAGTAGTTTCCTCAGCCAAGTAGCTAAAATTCTTTCTGAAAACTGGCAACAACTCTTGCGTGGTGCTGGTATCACTCTTTTAATCTCTATCATCGGAACTATCACAGGGCTCATTATTGGACTTGCCATTGGTGTCTTCCGTACTGCTCCTCTATCTGAGAATAAAGCCATTTATAGCCTACAAAAACTAGTCGGCTGGATCCTCAATGTCTACATTGAAATTTTCCGTGGCACACCAATGATCGTTCAATCGATGGTTATCTACTATGGAACTGCCCAAGCTTTCGGTATCAACCTTGACCGTACACTGGCCGCTATCTTCATCGTTTCGATTAACACTGGTGCCTACATGACTGAAATCGTCCGTGGTGGTATCCTAGCAGTTGACAAGGGACAATTTGAAGCTGCGACTGCTCTTGGTATGACCCATAACCAAACCATGCGTAAGATTGTCCTGCCTCAGGTTATCCGTAACATCCTACCTGCAACTGGTAATGAATTTGTCATCAATATCAAAGATACATCTGTATTGAACGTTATCTCTGTTGTCGAACTTTATTTCTCAGGAAATACCGTGGCAACACAAACTTATCAATACTTCCAGACATTTACAATCATCGCCGTGATTTACTTTGTCCTCACCTTCACCGTAACACGTATCCTCCGCTTCATCGAACGCCGAATGGACATGGATACCTATACTACAGGTGCTAACCAAATGCAAACGGAGGATTTGAAATAATGACCCAAGCAATCCTTGAAATTAAACACCTCAAAAAATCCTATGGACAAAACGAAGTGCTAAAAGACATTTCTCTCACTGTCCACAAGGGAGAAGTTATCTCTATCATCGGAAGCTCTGGAAGCGGGAAATCGACCTTCCTACGCTCCATTAACCTACTTGAAACACCAACTGATGGACAAATCCTTTATCATGGACAAAACGTCCTCGAAAAAGGCTACGACCTCACGCAATACCGTGAAAAATTGGGAATGGTTTTCCAATCCTTTAACCTCTTTGAAAATCTCAACGTTCTTGAAAACACAATAGTCGCTCAGACAACAGTCCTTAAACGTGAACGCACAGAAGCTGAAAAGATCGCCAAAGAAAACCTAGAAAAAGTCGGCATGGGAGAACGCTACTGGCAAGCGAAACCCAAACAACTCTCAGGCGGTCAAAAACAACGTGTGGCTATCGCTCGTGCCCTCTCCATGAATCCAGACGCTATTCTCTTTGACGAACCAACATCAGCTCTCGATCCAGAAATGGTTGGAGAAGTCCTCAAAATCATGCAGGAACTGGCCCAAGAAGGCTTGACTATGATTGTCGTGACTCACGAGATGGAATTCGCTCGTGATGTCTCTCACCGTGTTATCTTTATGGATAAGGGTGTCATTGCTGAAGAAGGTAAGCCAGAAGACCTCTTCACCAATCCTAAAGAAGACCGAACAAAAGAGTTCCTTCAACGCTATCTCATACTCAATGAAAATCAAAGAGCAAACTAGGAAGCTAGCCGCAGGCTGTACTTGAGTACGGCAAGGTTAAGCTGACGTGGTTTGAATTTGATTTTCGAAGAGTATCAAATAAAAAGAAAAGGCTGCATCAATCGTGCAGTCTTTTTGCTGTCCTCAAAATGAAAAGGCAGACCCAATTCAAGAATCCGCCATTATCCAAAGATTAATCTTCAAATTTTTCATGATTTTTTTCATAGAAATCAATTAAACCTAGAGCTGTTTCAAATGAAATATTTTTTACTTTTGCACGACCCTGCGCTAGAGCAATGATAGACATTTCACGCGCATTCGTTTCTTTAGAGATACGGTAGCCTGTGATTTTCTTATCACGAACCCAGCCAACAACTGATTCTACTTTTTCAAAGTTTGACTTAGCCATGTCCTTCTCCTATTTTCTTCTTTACGATATATTATTCTATACGTTTTTATGTCTTTTGTCAATAAAAAAACATATATTCAATAAAACAAATGATTTAGTTTTTTATTACTTCTTTTTTAAAGCCGATAATATATAGGTTTTTAGTTGCTATAACCCATTAGTAAGCGCCCCGAAAACAATTGAATTATTAAACTTCAAATTCGCAAAAATATTCATCGAGAAAAAATACCAGTTTCTCAATAGGATAAACAGGAGTCATATTCTATATCTTCATTTTAATCTATAAGTTTGTCAAAGAGAATCTTCCTTTTCGGACTATCTCATATCTATTTTGTCCTTTCTATTTCCTTTGGTTACCTTCCTGTTACTATTTAACTTTTTTAACCGGTACAATTGACTTATCTCATCAAATTTTGCATATTCTTATAACACACCGCTATTACAATCAGCATTTAGAATAGCACTTCCTAGTATTCCAAATGTTCTACTCGCCTCATATTATTGCTATCATATACTATATTCAATCAACTCACCAAATCTACCTTATAAGCATTGATTATTTTTTCTAATTCCTATTATATTTAATCAAACTTAAAATTAGATATATATATAATATAGTATTCTAAAAAACAACCCTATATATAACAAGTCATTCTTCTTTATTATTATAAACTGAAATAAAAAATAATAGGTGCTATAGTGAGTTGTAGTAGAAATAGCACGATAGATTTCCTAAGTCCATAGGAATCGCCCCCTTTCTTCACTCTCATTATAACACCTATACATCAGTTGTACAAATAATATGATATTTTTTTATTAGTCCTCAGACAAGCATATTGTAGAGCGTTTCATTACCATTTAAGTTAATATAAGATGGATCAAAACCTTCCATGCGACGAATCAAGCCTGCATAATCATGCTTATCTGCTAAAGCGATCCCAATTAATACTGGACCTGTTCCCTTACTAGCTCGTTTGATATACTCAAAACGTGTGATATCATCATTTGGCCCCAAGATATCATTTACAAACTCACGCAAAGCTCCTGGACGCTGTGGAAAATTGACCACAAAGTAATGCTTGATGCCATCATAAATCAAGGCACGCTCTTCCATTTCTGGCATACGGTTGATATCATTATTTCCTCCAGAAATGATACAACAAATGGTTTTCCCCTTGATATATTCAGCTAAAACCTCTAAAGAGGCGATACTAGCCGCTCCAGCAGGTTCTGCGACAATCCCTTGCTTAGAGTAGAGGTCAATCAAGGTTTCAGAAATCAATCCCTCATCGACACCTACCAAAGTTTGAACATGTTGACGAGTTGCCTCATAGGTCAACTGACCTACCTTTTGCACAGCAATCCCATCCGCAAATTTATCAATTTCTTTGAGTTTGACAGGCCCACCAGCTTCAAAGGCAGCCTTCATGGAACGTGCCCCATTAGCCTCTACTCCGATGACTTCAATCTCTGGATTTGTTTCTTTGATATAGGTAGAAACCCCAGCAATCAGACCGCCACCTCCAACAGGAACCAAGACAGCATCAAAATCAATCGATTCTTTTCGAGCTTCTTCTAAAATCTCATAAGCAACGGTCCCTTGACCAGCTTGAACATGTGCATCATCAAAAGGATCAATAAAGGTACGATTTTCAGAGACTGTAAATTCTTGAGCTGCTTTAGCTGAGGCATCAAAGGTATCTCCAACTAGTTTAATGGTTACGAAGTCCCCACCAAAAAAGCGAACTTGACCAATCTTTTGTTGCGGCGTAGTAATGGGCATAAAGATAGTAGCAGGAATTTTCATCTCATTACAAGTATAGGCAACTCCCTGCGCATGATTTCCTGCAGAAGCACAGACTACCCCACGTTCACGCTCTTCCTTGCTGAGCTGGGAAATGGCATAATAGGCACCACGAATTTTAAAGGAGCGAACACGCTGAGCATTTTCTTTTTTCAAATAAATCTTAGCACCATACTTCTCCGATAAATAATGGTCGTAATCCAGTGGGGTATTCACAACCACACCGTTCAAGACCTTATGAGCCTTGATGATATCTTTTGAACTTAACATCTTTTTCTCCTAGACTATTTCATACTATCACAATCCATCCCCTTAAAAGAGAAATGAATTGATTATAAAAGCGAGTTAGTCCCCCAACTCGCCTTCACCTTAATTTCTATCAATTAGTTATAGATTTTGAATGCATCATCGTCGTTTTTACCAACGAATGGCATTGCTTTACGCAATTCTGCACCAACTTTTTCAATTTCAAGGTTAGCTGCTTGTTCACGGTAAGCAGTCAATTTTGGACGTCCAGCTTTGTAGTCATTTACAAAGTCATTTGCAAATTTACCATTTTGGATGTCTGCCAAGACAGCTTTCATGTTTTCTTTAACTTGCTCAGTAATCACACGTGGACCTGATACATAGTCACCATACTCAGCAGTGTTTGAAATAGATTGACGCATTTTCTTGAATCCACCTTCGTAAATCAAGTCAACAATCAATTTCATTTCGTGAAGAACTTCAAAGTAAGCCAATTCTGGAGCATATCCTGCTTCTGTCAAGACTTCGAAACCTGCTTCGATAAGGGCAGTCAAACCACCACAAAGTACAGCTTGTTCACCAAACAAATCTTCTTCAGTTTCTTCTTTGTATGTTGTTTCAAGAAGACCTACACGGGCAGATCCAACACCTTTACACCAGTCCATAGCAATGTTTTTCGCATTTCCTGTTGCATCTTGGTATACTGCATAAAGAGCTGGTACACCAAATCCTTCTTCATAAGTACGACGTACCAAGTGTCCTGGTCCTTTAGGTGCACACATAAAAACATCTACATCCGCAGGAACTTTGATAAA
Organism: Streptococcus sp. KHUD_015; assembly: GCF_051106265.1. GTDB lineage: Bacteria > Bacillota > Bacilli > Lactobacillales > Streptococcaceae > Streptococcus. The sequence continues at coordinate 260,183 of NZ_CP193665.1, read as the reverse complement.
CTCAAAGTGAATATTGAAACCGTGAGCAAATCCAACTGCATTCCCAGCTTCCAAGTTTGGAGCGATTTCTGCTTCGTACAATTCTTGTTGGATTTCGTCTGGTGCCAAAATCATGATAACGTCAGCCAATTTAGTAGCTTCTGCTACTGTGTAAGTGTCAAATCCATCTTCTTTTGCTTTGTCAAAAGATTTACCTGGACGTACACCGATGATGACATCGCGACCTGAGTCACGCAAGTTTTGAGCATGCGCATGTCCTTGTGAACCATAACCGATAACGGCGATTTTTTTACCGTCAAGTGCTGCTACTTTAACATCTTTTTCATATTCCATTTGAACTGCCATAGTTTTTCTCTCTTTTCTATTTTTTTATTATCTTGTAATCTACTTTAACAAATCTTAATTGATTTTTTAATCACGGGTAAATCCAGTTGCCCCTGTACGGGCAATATTTCGAATACCATATGGTCGAATAACTCTCAATAGAGCTTCACTCTTTTCAGCATTTCCTGTCATCTGAATGGTAATCGAGCTTGGTGCTACGTCTACCACTGTTGCACGGAAAGGTTGAATAATCGCTAGAATCTCAGCTCGCTTCTCAGCTGGCGCTGACATCTTAACCAAAATCACCTCGCGCTCTAAATGAGGCTTGTCTGTAATATCTCGAATGCGAATCACATCAATCTGACGATTAAGTTGCTTGATGATTTGCTCCACTTCATCATGAGAAGCAACATCAATAATAATAGTGATACGCGATACATTCGGATCTTCTGTTGCTCCAACAGAGATGCTTTCGATATTAACCTGACGACGAGACAAAACGCCAGTAAAGCGATTGAGGACTCCTGAACGATTTTGTAGTTTTGCTGTTAACATTCTACGCATGGAACTTCACCCCCAACATCTCATGATTACTCTTACCAGCTGGTACCATTGGTAACACCTGTTCCTTACGAGAAATATCTACCTCGATTAGCATAGGTACATCCTCAGTGATCACTTCAAGGTCTTGAGCCAAGGTATCAGGATTGTCAAACTTATAGTTTTTAATACCATAAGCCTGCGCCATCAATTGGAAATCAGGAAGGGTATCAAAGACCGACTCAGACGTTCTACCTTCATAGAAGGATTCCTGCCATTGGCGAACCATTCCAAGTGAGTGGTTGTTCAGCATAACCACCTTAATTGGCACCTTGTAAATGTTCAAAATAGCCAATTCCTGGTTAGTCATTTGGAAACCACCATCCCCAACAAACAAGACTACTTCCTTATCTGGGTTAGCAATTTTAGCCCCAATTGCTGCTGGAATTCCGAATCCCATCGTTCCCAAACCACCTGAAGTCACTAACTGACGTTCATTTTGGTAGGGATAATACTGAGCTGTCCACATTTGGTGTTGACCAACGTCTGTTACCACAATGGCATCTCCATTAGTTAATTCACCAATTCGTTCAATAACAGCTTGCGGCTGAACCACACGCTCTTTCTTGTCATAAGAACGAACGCGGTTCTTGTCTTTAGTAACTTTTTCAATCCATTTCTCAGTATTGTTATGAACTGTCGGCTCAGCCAGCAACATTTGCAAGGCTTTCTTAGCATCTCCAACTACTGGAATATCTGCACTGATAATCTTGCCAATCTCGGCAGGGTCAATATCAATGTGAGCAACCTTGGCATTCTTAGCGAAGGTCTTAGGATTTCCTGTCAAGCGGTCATCGAAACGGCAACCAATACTAATCATAAAGTCCGCTTCCGTCATGGCAATATTAGCTGCGAATGACCCGTGCATACCGCCCATTCCAAGGAAGAGTGGGTGACTCGTTGCAATCGTACCTTGCCCCAAAAGACTGGTTACCACTGGAATTTGATAGCGTTCTGCAAATTCATTTAATTCTGCAGCTGCTTCAGCATAGCTAATTCCACCACCAGCAAGCAAGACTGGCTTTTTAGCCTTGGACAATTGCTTCAAGATTTTCTTGATTTGCATATCATTTGGCTCAAGAGTCGGTTGATAGCTTGGTAGGTTCACTTCTGGTGAATAAATGAAGTCTGTTTCCAAAGCAGATACGTCTTTAGGTAGGTCAATGACGACTGGCCCTGGTCGACCTGTAGTCGCGATATGGACAGCTTCCGTAATGATACGCGGAATATCAGCTGTCTCACGAACTTGGTAATTGTACTTAGTGATTGGCATGGTAATTCCCACAATGTCTGCCTCCTGAAAGGCATCCTTCCCAATCCCTGCTCGCGCCACCTGACCTGTAAAGACCAAAAGGGGAACGCTATCGCTCATGGCATCCGCAATCCCTGTAATGGCATTTGTTGCTCCCGGTCCGCTAGTGACGACGGCAACACCCAACTTTCCAGTTGATTTAGCATAACCTTCAGCTTCATGCAAACAACCTTGCTCATGGCGCCCTAGAATATGGCGAATGCCTTTAAAATTATATATCGCATCATAAAAAGGCAAGACTGCACCACCAGGATAACCAAAGATGGTATCAATTCCTAAATCACGAAGTGTTTCCAAAACTAGGTCCGACCCCGTCTTAGGAGATTCTAAACTGATTTTCTCCATTGTTCCCCTTTCTTTCCTCTTAAAAATAACTTGTTACTATCATACCATTTTTTCAAGATTTTTCAAGAGAAAAGAAGAAATTTTCTGAATTTTCTATTTTAACGTTTATTTATGAATGTTATTTTTGTTTTTATTAAAAAAGATACCGATTTCATTTACTATCAAATAAAAAAGAACTGATTTCTCAGTCCTTCATTAATCTTATTCCACACTAAATAGGTATGGGTAAACAGGTTGTTGGCCTTGGTGAATCTCAACTTCAACGTCTTCGAATTCTTCTGCGATTTCTTGAGCAATTTCATTAGCAAGTTCTTCGCTCCCGTCTTCACCGATATAGAAGGTTACGATTTCACTATCTTCATCCAACATATGTTTCAAGGTTTCTGTCAAGGTTTGGTGCATGTCAGGGTTTGACACGAGAATTTTCCCATCCACCATACCTAAATTATCGTTTTCATGGATTTCCAAGCCATCAATCGTTGTATCACGCACAGCTGTTGTGACGCTTCCGCTAACGACATCGCTAAGAGCAGCTGTCATACGCTCTTGGTTTTCTTCGATAGACTTGCTTGGATCAAAGGCAAGAAGACTTGTCAAACCTTGAGGAAGAGTACGAGCTTCTACCACTACTGCTGGTTGCTCCAAAACTTCTGCTGCAGATTGAGCTGCCATGAAGATGTTCTTGTTGTTTGGCAAGAAGATGATGTTACGAGCGTTGACCTGTTCAACAGCCTTGATAAAGTCTTCTGTTGAAGGGTTCATAGTTTGACCGCCTTCGATAACATAATCCACACCTTGAGAACGGAAGATATCTGCTAGACCTTTACCAGCCACCACAGCAATCAAAGCATACTCTTTTTCTTCAGCTGGCTTGCTAACTTGAGCAGCTTCTTTCTCAACCTGTGCTTCGTGTTGGTTACGCATATTGTCAACTTTTACCTTGACCAAGCTACCATATTTGAGACCTTCTTGCATAACAAGTCCTGGATCTTCTGTATGGACATGGACTTTGACAATTTCATCATCATTGACAACAAGGAGAGAATCTCCAAGTTCATTCAAGTAGTTACGGAATTCATCGTAGTCAAAATCTTTGGCATAGGTTGGACCTTGCTTAAGAGCTACCATGATTTCAGTACAGTAACCAAAGGTGATGTCCTCAGTCGCTACATGACCCGCTACAGACTTATGGTGCTCTGCATTGATCATTTCACTCATGTTGGCAGGAGTCGCTACAAAGTCCTCAGATGCAATATATTCGCCAGTAAGGGCTGAAAGGAAACCTTCATAGATGAAGACCAGTCCTTGACCACCTGAGTCCACAACGCCAACTTCTTTCAATACTGGAAGCATGTCTGGTGTTTTAGCTAGAGCTGTTTTAGCACCCTCTAAAGCTGCACGCATTACTTCAACAGCGTCATCTGTTTGCTCAGCTTTTTTCTTAGCACCGATAGCAGCCCCACGAGAAACTGTCAAAATCGTTCCTTCAACTGGTTTCATCACTGCCTTATAAGCAACTTCCACACCTGATTGGAAGGCAAGGGCCAAGTCTTGACCTGTTAACTCGTCTTTATCCTTGATAGCTTGTGAAAATCCACGGAAAAGCTGAGATGTAATAACTCCTGAGTTCCCACGCGCACCCATCAAAAGACCTTTAGCAAGAATGCTCGCTACCTCGCCAACTGTAGAAGCTGGCTTATCTGCAACTTCTTTAGCTCCATTTTCGATGGTCATTCCCATATTTGTTCCAGTATCTCCATCTGGAACTGGGAAGACGTTTAATGAATTGACATATTCAGCTTGCTTATTCAAGCGAGTCGATGCAGCCTGCACCATTTCTTGAAATAAGCTAGTAGTAATTTTTGACACGGTTATTCTCCTACAACTTTGATATTTTGAATGTAGACATTTACAGTCTGAGCAGTAATTCCAAGCTGGTTTTCCAAGCTAAAACGAACACGCTCTTGAATGTTTTTTGACACTTCGCTAATCTTTGTTCCGTAGCTCAACACGGTATATACATCAACTGCAATACTGCCATCTTCGGCCGCTTTTACGACGACACCTTTGGAATAATTTTCCTTACCTAGAAGGGCTTGGAAATTATCTTTGAGGGCATTTTTACTAGCCATACCGACCACACCAAAAATCTCAGTTGTTGCACCACCTACGACGGTTGCAATCACTTCATCTGTTAGTTCGATTTGACCATCTTTTGTATTAATTTTTACAGTCATCCTTTTTACCTCAACTAGTTGATACTCTATTTTATCATATTTCAGCCCAAGTGTAAAAGCAGAATACTGTATCAGCGGATATTTACTCCGTTTTTCAAATGATTTTATACCTACAACAAAAGAAAAAAGACCCTAAGGTCTCCTTACTTTTATTATTAAACGCGTTCAACTTTACCTGATTTCAAAGCACGAGCTGAAGCCCAAACTTTTTTAGGTTTACCATCGATAAGAACAGTAACTTTTTGAAGGTTTGGTTTTACGGCACGTTTTGTTTGGTTCATCGCGTGTGAACGGTTGTTTCCTGATACAGTCTTACGACCTGTAAAGTAACATACTTTAGCCATTTGTGTTTTCCTCCTATTAGATCTAATATAGCGGATGTGCTAGCACCACATACCGTACTATGTTATCACACTTTCTTCATTTTTGCAAGGGAATTGGAAGATTTTTTTATTTAACGTAGACAATTCCCAACTTCCCAAAGGCCACATCTCCACGGATAATCAAGGTTTTGCTGGTTGGGGCTAGAGGAGTATCTGCCTTGGCTACGCCACAGAAAGTTTCTACCTTTAAATCAACTCTCCAATGTTGAGGAACATAGATAACTGCATTGCCAAAACCAACTTCCACTTTCAGTGTTGCGCTATCACCTAACATCTCTGCATTGTCATAATATATCTTGGCATTCCCAAAACCAACTTCAACTTGGTCTTCTACCAATTCTTGGTTTTGCTTGTAGAAAGTCCCAGTCCCAAAAGCGACTTCCTTATCTGTAAGAATGGTCTTTTCACCATCATACCACCATTTTTTTCCATTCCAAGTTCTGTTAGAATGAGTGAGTGCACTGACACCCATTACGATTAAAATACTAGCCCAAAATAAAGACTGATTTGGAATCGGTAAAATATCATAAAAGTGGTTAGCAATCATGAGGGCTACTAGAGCTGTAAAAGAGGCTGAAGTTAAGTGGCGACGCAACAAAGCTCCAACTGATTGGTAGGCAAAAAAAGCAATACCAAGCAAGGGCCAAATTTGCCCTCCAAGAGAAGGGATTCCAAAATTTCCTTGCAATAATATCAAAGTTGCTAAAACGAGCAACACAATACCAAATGCTTTCTTTTTCATGTTCTTACCTCATATTTCTTAGATTTTCTTTTAGGAGGGATTGGTAATGCCGTGAGACATGAACCTCCTTGTGGGTCTGATAGAAGGAAATGGTGCCCGTTCCTGAAAAGGACTTGTCCACCGAATAGACTTGCCGAATATTAGCGATCGTTGACTTGGATACCCGACTAAAATAACGAGGAAGGATAGCCTCTAACTCATAGAGTTTAAGCCGAACTTCGTAGGCACCTTTCTGGGTATGGGCGTAAATCTTGTTCCCTTCTGTCTCAAAGAAGAGAATTTCCGACAAGTCCAGATAATATTCACCCGTCCCTTTGTAAAAAATCAACCTAGGAGACTTGGACTCTTGTAAGAGTCGCTGTAAATCCGCAATCTCATCTGTCAAGGCCGCTGCCTTGATGACAATTTCAGTTTCCTCTAAATTGCTATCAATTTCGATTCGTAACTTCATTCCATCTCCTTTCTGACTCTACTATATCAAAGGAAAAATAAGAAAACAAGAGCAAAAAAGCAAGTGGTTACTTTAGACCCGTAAGTGGTTCTAGAATCACCTTAACTTACAGGTCAAAATAGAAAGAAAATCACACCCCACACAAGACCACAAATATAACCAACTACTACATCCTTGGGATAATGCACTCCCCCTAAAACTCTCACTAGCCCCAGGAAGGCTGATAAGGTCAAACAAATCATCCCCATAGTTAGACTAGTATGTAAGCAAGCCATGGAGATAATGCTTGCTGAAAAGACATGACGACTGGGCATTGACTGACCAGGACTATCTCTGTCTAGTAGCGGGGTAATGTCCCAAACTTCATAAGGCCTAGGGGCATTGATTTTCTTACGAAGAAAGGACAAAATCACAAAACCTGATGCAGGGATAAACACATACATCAAGACCTGTTTCCCAAATCCTTCTCGGAAATAGATAGTGGTTAACAAGGTCAGATAAACTATGGGCATAACTACTGTCATGAACCGATTGAAAATTCTTAACAATCTCAGAAGAAAGGGCTTATTTCCAATGTTACTAGCAATGTGGTCATACCATTCTTGATAATTCTTCATATATTTTCTCATCACTTACTCAAATTTTGCTTATAGGGAAGCACTTGTCTTCTAGTATAGTGCAGAAAAAGAAGACCGTCAAGCCTTCTTTCGATTTATTCTTCTGCTTCGTCTTCTGTAAATTGACTGTTGTAGAGGTCAGCGTAGAAACCAGCTTGCGCCATCAGCTCATCATGATTTCCTTGCTCGATGATATTTCCGTCTTTCATGACAAGAATCAGATCAGCATTTCGGATAGTAGACAAGCGGTGGGCGATGACAAAGGAAGTTCTTCCCTCCATCAATCGGTCCATGGCTTTCTGAATCAATTCCTCAGTACGGGTATCAACCGAAGAGGTCGCTTCATCTAAGATTAGGAGTGGCGCATCTTTTAACAAAGCACGAGCAATAGTCAAGAGTTGTTTTTGTCCGACAGACAAGGTCACTGTATCATCCAAGACGGTATCGTAACCATCTGGTAGGGTCATGATAAAATGGTGAATCCCTACAGCCTTGCTGGCTTCAATCACGCGCTCATCACTAATACCCTCTTGGTTATAGATAAGATTGTCGCGAATGCTTCCTTCAAAGAGCCAGGTGTCTTGCAAGACCATTGAAAAGGCATCGTGTACTTCCGAACGCTTCATCTCCTTGGTATCCACACCATCGATACGGATACTTCCCTTATCAATCTCATAGAACTTCATCAAAAGATTGACAATGGTTGTCTTCCCAGCTCCGGTCGGTCCGACAATCGCAACCTTTTGACCTGCATGAGCTGTCGCAGAAAAGTCATGGATAATAGTTCGCTCTGGTGTATAACCAAAGGAAACTTGATCAAAGACCACTTGACCTTTCATATCGCTCAATTGTCTTTCTTTATGGGATTCGTCTTCCATTTCCTCTTCAGCTAAAAATTCAAAGACACGTCCCATGGCTGCACTAGCCTGCTGAAGACTAGTAATCCCTTGGGCAATTTGTGAAAGAGGCTGAGAAAAGATACGAACGTAGGCCATAAAGGCAACGATAATCCCGATACTGATGTGCCCATTTAAGGTCAAGGCTGCACCAACAATAATCACCAAGGCATAGCTAAAGTTCCCAATGAACATCATAATCGGCATCATAATCCCTGAAATAAATTGAGATTTCCAGATACTATCATACAGACGATGGTTTAATTTCGCAAGCTCTTCTTTCGTACTCTCGATGGCATTGTAACTGGTCACCACATTATGGCCAGAGTACATTTCCTCCACATAGCCATTGACAGCTGCCAAATCCTGTTGCTGACTCTTAAAAAAGCCCTGTGATTTGCCCATAAAGATGGACACGAAAGCAAAGCCAACAAGAGTTGACACAACCGTCACCAAGGCTAAAATCCAGTTCATCCCAAACATGGTTACTAAGACTGCTAAAACTAATAAACTAGATGAAAGAACCGTTCCTAGACTTTGATTGAGGGACTGGGCTGCCGTGTCAACGTCATTGGTTACACGAGACAAGGTATCTCCTTGAGAATGTCCATCAAAATATCCTAATGGAAGGCGATTAATTTTCTCTGCAATCGCTCTTCTCAAACGCTCTGAAAATCGTTGAATGGCTGTTGTAAACAGAAAGGCCTGCAAATAATTTGATAGGAGTCCAATCACATAGATGACGGTTAAAAAACCACCAATAGTTGCAACCGCCGCGACATCTACACTGGTTCCCAGACCACTGGCAATAATATTGGTCATTTCCTTGATGCGGGTTGGACCATATACAGTAATGATATTGGATACGATTGTTGCTAGAAAGGCGATTAGAAGGGCAAACTGGAGACCTGCAAGATAGGGTTTACTCTGTTTCCAGAGAGACATTTTTTTATTTTCCATGTTCCAATTCCTCCTTCGATAGTTGTGAATAGGCAATTTCTTGGTAAACTTCGTTATTAGCTAGAAGTTCCTTGTGGGTGCCTTGCCCCACGACTTTCCCTTGATCCAAGACCAAAAGCAAATCTGCATCCATAATCGTTGAAATGCGCTGTGCGACGATAAGCTTGGTCATAGATTTGGTTTTCTCTGCTAGCTCTTGGCGTAGGACACGATCTGTCTTGTAGTCCAAGGCTGAGAAGGAGTCATCAAAGATGAGGATTTCTGGTTTCCGAGCTAAGGCACGCGCAATTGCTAGACGCTGTCTTTGACCACCTGAGAAGTTGGTTCCTCCTTGGGCCACTTCTGACTCTAAGCCCGCTTCCTTGTCTTCGATAAAGTTCTTAGACTGGGCCAATTCCAAGGCTTGCCACATAGCCTGCTCACTAAGTGGTGTTTCTTGACTCTGTCCAAAGTCCAAATTGCCCTTAACATCACCTGAAAAGAGAACCGCTTTCTGAGGAATATAACCAACCTTGTTGCGCAAATCATTTAAGTCATAGTCTTGAACATTGACACCGTCTACAAGAATCTCTCCTGCTGACACATCGTAGAAACGTGGAATCAGATTGACCAGAGTTGATTTACCAGAACCTGTTGACCCAATAAAGGCCACTGTTTGACCAGCTTCTGCTCTAAAGCTAACATTCTCAATGACCGCCTCCGAATTTGCCGCATAGCGGAAGGTCACATCCTTAAACTCGACCTGACCTTTGAGGTTTTCGTCAGCCAACTGCACTTGAGCAGGATTTTGGATAGAAGAATGCAAATCTAAAACCTGATTAATCCGCTTGGCAGAGACCATGGTTCGAGGAAGAACGATGAAGAGCGCCCCCATGAGAAGGAAGCCCATAACAACCTGCATGGCATAAGACATGAAAACAATCATGTCACTAAAGAGAGGCAGACGCGCTATCGGAGCAGCGTCGTTAATCACATAGGCCCCAATCCAGTAAATCACCACACTCAAACCACTTGAAATCCCCATCATGATAGGGTTCAAAATAGCCATAAGACGGTTGACAAACAAATTCAAGCGTGTCAATTCATCATTTGCTACCGCAAATTTTTCATTTTGGTAATCCTCTGCATTGTAGGCGCGAACGACACGAATACCTGTTAAACTCTCACGAGTAATACTGTTCAGTTTATCAGTCAGACTTTGAATCAAGGACTGTTTCGGAAAGGCTAGCGTCATCAAAACTGTTGTCATCAAAACGTTGACAATCACTGCCACAAGTACGGCCCAGAGCCAGTATTCTGAATGACCTAAAATCTTCCCGATAGCCCAGATAGCCATAATTGGACCACGAGTAACTACTTGCAAGCCCATAGTAATCAACATCTGAACCTGAGTAATATCATTGGTAGTACGAGTTAGAAGACTGGGAATAGAGAATTTCTTAATCTCTGTCTGCGAGTAGTCTAAAACTCGGTTAAAAATATCACTTCTCAGCCTACTAGTATAGGAAGCAGCTACTCTGGACGCAAAAAATCCAACTGCAACTGCGGACAAGAAGGCAAGAAAGGACATTCCAACCATCATACTTGCTGGCTGCCACAACTCATCTAAATTAGTTCCTTGAGTTCCCAGTAAATCCGTGATTTTAGAGATATAGGTCGGCACTTCCAACTCCAGATAGACCGAAAAACAGGTAAAGAGAATGGCTAGTAAAATCATCCCCCATTCTTTTCCACTAATTCGTTTGGCTAATTTATTCATTCTCTCCTCCTATTCCCTTGATATTTTCCTGTAGTTGACCGAGAACTTTCTCAAAAATCAGTAATTCATCTTCATCAATGTCTTCCATCAACTGCTTTTCAATGCGTTCAAAGAAGGCCTTGATCTGTTGCATCTGAGAACGTGATTTTTCCGTCAGACGAACAAATTTAGCCCGCTTATCGCTAGGACTCGCCTCCAGTTCCACCAAACCATTTTGCACCATACGCTTGACCAAATTACTAGCAACAGACTTGGTAATATTGAGTTCTTGCTCGATATCCTTAATCAAGACCAAGTCTTGGTTTTTCTCACGATTATCCAAAAAACGCACAACCTGACCTTGAGGCCCACCCATAAATTCAATACCACAACGTTTGGCTTCCTTTTGCACCATCAGGTGAATCTGATGACCAAAACGCTTAAAGACTAACATCGGTTTATCCATACTAACTCCTTTCTAACTATCATATTTAGTTCTCCTAGGAACTAAACAAGTTTCCATGAGAACTATTTTACCATTTTGAAAAGAGATGTCAAGAAAAAGTTTCCTAGAGAACTATTTTCTTGATTCAAAAAATCCCAAGTGATTTTTTCACTTAGGATCATATTCTCTAGGTTAAATTAGAAGCCGTCTACGTTTGTGTAGATTTTTTGTACGTCTTCGTCGTCTTCAAGGACACTGTAAAGTTTTTCAAAGGTTTCAAGGTCATCGCCTGACAATTCCACTTCTGACTGAGGAATCATTTCCAATTCAGTAACTTGGAATTCTTCGACACCTGACTCACGAAGGGCAACAATAGCCTTATGAAGATCAGTTGGAGCTGTGTAAACTGTGATTGTACCTTCTTCTGCTTCTACATCATCCACATCCACATCTGCTTCTAGCAATTGCTCAAAGACTGCGTCCGCATCTTCGCCAGCAAATACGATAACACCCTTGTTATCGAAGAGGTATGAAACCGAACCTGAAGCGCCCATGTTTCCGCCATTTTTACCAAAGGCTGCACGGACATTGGCCGCTGTACGGTTGACGTTAGACGTCAAAGTATCAACGATTAGCATAGAACCATTTGGTCCAAAACCTTCGTAACGTCCTTCTGTAAAGGTTTCGTCTGTGTTTCCTTTTGCTTTATCAATCGCTTTATCGATAACGTGTTTTGGCACTTGGGCTTGTTTAGCACGGTCGATAACGAATTTCAAGGCTGAGTTTGATTCTGGATCTGGATCACCTTTTTTAGCTGCTACATAGATTTCTACACCAAATTTTGCATATACTTTAGAGTTAGCTCCATCTTTAGCCGTTTTCTTGGCTACGATATTGGCCCATTTACGTCCCATTAGGAATCTCCTTTTTTCACATTTTAATCTTTCTTATTATAACACAAGTTTTTTCGATTTTCACTAGAGGAAATGGATTTTATTTAGCAAATCAAGCTAGGATGGTACCTTAGTTGCCAAGATTTCCTTGCCTTCTTTTATCAAGGGGTGGCGAAACAGTGAGAAGTACAGCTGAATAGTCATGGCAACCCAGATGAGGGGTTCGCAAAGGATAACTCCCTTATAGCCAGCCCAAGGGATAATCAAGACCACAAAAGCGATTTTCCCGATTAGCTCGATAAAGCTAGAAACTAGAGGAAGGACTTTTTGCCCCAAGCCCTGCAAACAATTGCGGTAAATCAGCAAGAAAGTCAAAATAGGATAAAAAGCTGAGCTGATTTGCAGATAGAGACTGCCATTTTCTACCAAGTAGCTATCCGTCGAACTAGCTAAGAAGGAAACCAAGGCTGGACTGGTAAAAAAGAGGAAGACACAAACCAAAATTGCCCAGGACATACTTAAACGACTGCCGATTCGAAGACCTTGAACAATGCGGTCTGGGCGCTTAGCTCCTAAATTCTGAGAAGCAAAGGTCGTCATTGAGGCAGAAATAGCGGTCATAGGAAGAAGGGCGAAAGCCATAATGCGGCGAGCTGCCGTCTGAGCACTGATAATTACGGCACCAAAGGTATTAACAGAAGACTGTAAAATCACACTGCCGATAGATACAATCGAACTCATCAATCCCATAGCCAAACCTTGCTCCAAAAGATCCGCGTACAAGGCCTTACCCCATTTGAAATGCTTGAGCTGAGGGAGTAGCTCAGGCACACTCTTACGGATATAATAAAAGCAAAGAACCGCTGATAAACCCTGCGAAATAATGGTAGCAAGTCCCGCGGATTGAACCCCCAGTTGCAGTTGCGTAATAAAATAGAGATCCAGAACCACATTGACAAGGGCAGAGAAAATCAAAAAAACAAGCGCAGCCAGACTGTCACCAATGGATCGCAACAAGCCTGCAAAGAGATTATAGGCAAAGCTGACACCGACACAGGTCACAATCATAGAAATATATTGATAGGACTGAGGGAGGATTTCAGCAGGGGTATCTAAGTATTGCAAGAGAGGAGACAAACCAAGAAAGCCTAGCAGCATAACTACAACACTCAAAAAAGTACCTAAAATCCAGGTGGCTGCTACTGCTTCCTTGATTTTTGTAAAATTCCGAGCACCATAATAGCGGGCAATGACAATTCCCATCCCATTGCCAACACCAAGAGTAAAACCTACAATCAAGTCAAAAATCGCTGTTGTCGCTCCTACCGCCGCCAAGGATTCTTGACCAAGAAATCGTCCAACAATCAAGACATCAGCAGTATTATAGAGCTGTTGAAAAATATTGGATAGCAAGATTGGGAAGGCGAAGCTTAAGAGCGAAGGAAGAATCGGACCATGTATCAGGTCCACTGTTCGTTTTTTATTCATAAGGCTATTATATCAGCTTTCTAGAGGAGCGACAAGAAACAGCAAACTATAGGCAATCTGAAAATTTGAACAAAAAATCGAAAAAGTAGAGGATTTCTCCACTACTTTAACAGCTTATTCTTCAATTTCGATTTCAAGCTCGTCGCCTAGGTCAAGTATTACTTCTTCATTCACAGAGTCTGCTTGAACTGCCTCATCTTTTTTAGTTTCAACACCTTCTACAGCAGCTTCTTCTCCATCAATCAAACCAAATTGAACACGGACTTGATGGTCAATCTCATCAAAGACTTCTGGGTGATCTGCCAAGTATTTCTTAGCATTTTCAGAACCTTGCCCGATTTTCTCATCCTTGTAAGAGTACCAAGCTCCTGCTTTTTTGATGATATCCAAATCGCTTGCAATCTTCAAAAGCTCACCAGTCTTAGAAATCCCTTCTCCGTACATGATTTCAACGAAAGCTTCCTTAAATGGTGGAGCCACCTTGTTTTTCACGACCTTGATCTTGGTTTCTTTACCGACATTGGTATCTTTTTGGTCACCAGTTCCCTTGATTTGTGTGCTTCCACGAACATCCAAACGAACTGATGCGTAGAATTTCAGAGCACGTCCACCAGGTGTCGTTTCTGGATTTCCAAACATGACCCCAACTTTTTCACGCAATTGGTTGATAAAGATGGCAATTGTTTTGGTTTTATTGATAGAAGCACCGAGCTTGCGCATGGCCTGGCTCATCATACGAGCCTGCAAACCAACGTGGCTATCTCCGATATCTCCATCAATTTCCGCACGAGGTACAAGGGCAGCAACTGAGTCGACTACGACAAGATCCACGGCTCCTGAGTCAATCAATTTTCCTGCAATCTCAAGACCTTGCTCTCCTGAGTCTGGTTGTGACAAGAGCAATTCGTCAATATTGACACCAAGGGCCGCAGCATAAGCTGGATCGAGGGCATGTTCCGCATCGATAAAGGCTGCAATCCCGCCTTCTTTTTGCGCTTGCGCAACTGCATGAAGGGCAACTGTTGTCTTACCAGATGACTCTGGCCCATAGATTTCGATGATACGTCCCTTAGGATAACCACCTGAACCAAGGGCAATGTCAAGAGCCAAAGAACCTGAGCTCATCACTTGCACCTTTTGCTCCGCACGTTCACCCAAACGCATGATTGATCCTTTACCAAAGTCTTTCTCAATCAATTTAAGAGCGTCATTCAAGGCTTTTTCACGTTCTGCCCCGAATTTTTTTGAAATTTCATCTAATTTTTTTGGTTTTTTCGCCATTCTATTCTCCTACATTCTAATGGTCCTCAGACCTATCTACTATTATATCAAAAGTTAGTCACTTAATAAAGCCTTGCGAACTAGGTTAAAGGCATGCATAACCGCAATGTGACGTACATCTGCTCGACTTCTGCCTCCAATATTCACCTTGATGACCTTAGTTCCATGCTCCTGTGCTAAGCCTATGAAGACTGTCCCGGCTGGGTGTCCTTCCAGGCTATCTGGTCCTGCCACTCCAGTCAAACTAAGGCCAAAATCAGACTGGGTCTTGATTCGTGTCTGCTCAGCCATCTTTCGAGCTGTAAATTCAGATACCACACCCTGTTCTTCCAAATCCTTGGCAGGAATATCCAACATCTTTGATTTTTCCTCCAAGCTATAGGTCACAAAACCACCCTTAAATATACTTGAAGCACCCGAAAAATCCGCTACCCTAGCTTGAAAAAGACCTGCCGTCAAACTCTCTGCAGCCGTGATGGTTTTCCCTTGCTTTTTCAGTTCTTCTACCACAATGCTGGCCAAGCTAGCCTCCTCTCCATAACCATAACAGAGGTCTCGTAAAGGAATTCCTTCGAAAGTCTGGTGGTCCAAGATTTGATTTTCCAAGATATCCAGCGCCTGATTCGCCTCTTCTTGACTGCTAGTCTTTGTTGACAGACGCAGAGTGACTTCTCCTATCTTGGCATAAGGAGCCAAGGTCGGATCTGTTTGATTATCAATCAAATCAGCCAAAACCGTCACCAGCTGGCTCTCGCCAATTCCAAAGAAACGAAGAACTCGGGAATATAACTTACTCCCTGTCATCAACTTAGGTAGAAGTTGATTTAAGACCATGGGGTTCAATTCACTTGGTGGACCTGGAAGGACGACGTAGGTCACTCCTTCGACCTCTAACATCCCCCCCACAGCCAGTCCTGTTTCGTTGGGCAGTGGAGTCGCTCCTTCTACAAGTTGAGCTTGTCTTTCGTTATTCGGTGTTCGGGCATAGTCTGGTCTCTGGGCAAAAAAGACATCCAACTTCTCCTGCGCCTGAGGGTCAAAGACTAATTCTTTCCCTAAAAATTTAGCTAGAGTTTGTTTGGTCAAATCGTCCTCAGTCGGCCCCAAACCACCTGTCAAAATCACCAGACTACTACGTTTACTGGCAATCTCAAGCAGGGATAAGAGACGAACTTCATTGTCTCCTACAGCCGTCTGAAAATATATATCTACCCCAATCTCTGCTAGTTTTTCCGATAAAAATTGAGCATTAGTGTTGACAATCTGTCCAGTTAAAATCTCTGTTCCAACAGCAATGATTTCTGCTTTCATGTTTCCTCCTACCTATCTATTCGTATTTTTTTGAAAAAATCGCAGGAAATTTCCCACGATTGATTTTTTTATTTATAGTAAGAAAGTTAATTGTCTTCGTCACCAACAGGTGTTCGTCCAAATAAATCTTCAAATAAGACAACATTTGTTTCAAGCTGAGTGACTTCTTCTTGTTCCAAAGAACGTCTCAAAAGATTCTGCATTTCCAACATGTGGTTTCTCGTAACAATTTGATAAGAAACGCCTTGTAGCATCTCCCCTTCACCCTTCAACTGTTGTGTTTCAATGGTGTTAAATGAATCTTTGTAGCCCAATAAGCTTGGAATACTTTTTGCAGATAAATCGATATTAGTCTGCATATTAGTACTTAGGGCTTTTAAGATAGACTGATAGTGACTGACACTATTTAAACTAAGAACTTTTTCAACAACTTTTTGAATGACTTCACGCTGACGCTTCTGACGTCCGTAGTCTCCTTCTGGGTCTTGATAACGCATGCGTGAATAAACAAGTGCTTCTTCTCCATTTATTGTCTGCTCTCCAACACCGATAGAAATGGTGTTAAATTCTTCTTGGTCACTGATAGAGATTGGGAAACCTAGTGTATTATTAACCGTAATACCTCCCACTGCATCGACCAATTGTTGCAAGCCTTGCATGTTGACCATAATGTAGCGATCAATATGAAGGTTCATCATCTTTTGAATTGTTTCTATCGCAAGTTCTGCACCACCACCAGCATAGGCAGCGTTTAGCTTCGCTTCTTCAATACTACCATCTTTATGTTGAATTTTAGTCAGGATATCACGTTCCAAACTCATCATCGTCGTTTTCTTTGTGTGAGGATTGACAGTCAGCAAAATCATACTGTCACTATTTCCAGCCCATTGGTCTGTACGCTCTACGTTCCCAGTATCAACCCCCATCAACAGAATGGTCAAAGGCTCTGTTGCTTCAATAACCTTGGTTTCTTCTCCTATTTTTTTATAGGTTTTTGCCAAAGTCTCTGTACCTTGCTGATAAATAGTATAAGCAAAAACACCAACACCCAAAACTGTCACAGCTAGAAAAGCTAGCACCATTCCAATAATTTTTTTAACCATATTTCTACTAGTCTATCAGTTTACCCATCAAGTAAACATCGATAAATTTCCCTTCTTCTATATATGCTCCACGCTCTTGGCGACCTTCAATTACAAAGCCATGCTTTTGATAAAGATGAACTGCTGCTTGATTACGAGTTTGGACAGTCAGTTGGAGACGACGCAGAATACCACTTGCTTGTGCCCACTCTATCGCTTCTTCTATCAACAAACTTCCCAAGCCATTATTCCAATATCTTTTTCCAATCACAATGAAGAGATCTCCAATATGACGGACTCTCTTGCGCTGGTCAGCTGTAATATTTACAAGGCCAGCAATTTTACCATTTAAGAATGCAAGTAAGCTTATCTGATTGTCTGAACTAGCTTGCTTGTTGAGGAATACTTCCATCTCCTCACCGGTCAAGAGAATACCATCTCCATCTAAACTGGTAAAATCTGTCTCTAAACTGACACGATTTAAAAATGTTACTAACTCAACAGCATCACCAGGTTCTGCTTCTCTAATGAGCAATTCATACTCCATGTTGAAGCTCCTCTAAGAGTTTTTCTGCACGCAACCCCTTTGCCTGGAAATTTAAACGGCGTCCATCTGCTTCTTTTAGAATTTCCAATTCTAAATAAGTATTTGGCAAGGCATCACCTAAAAGATGGCCCCACTCAATGACAGTCACTCCACCACCAAAGAGAAACTCATCCAAGTCGATAGAATCAGCATCCCCCTCAATACGATAAACATCTAGGTGATAAAGTGGAAGACGACCTTCATACTCTCTTACGATAGTGTAAGTTGGACTCTTAATCATCTGAGAAATCTGTAACCCTTTAGCAAGACCTTTTGTAAATGTCGTTTTACCTGCGCCCAGTTCTCCAGTTAAAATTAAAACATCATTCTTTTCTAATAGATGACCCAAATGCTCCCCTAAGGCTTGCAACTCTTCTTCATTTTTTGTGTACATATTCTTATTATACCAAAAACTTTTCTTTTGTGTCTATTTTCCTACCAAACTTATACTCAATGAAAATCAAATAGCAAACTAGGAAGCTAGCCGCAGGTTGCTCAAAACACTGTTTTGAGGTTGTGGATAGAACTGACAGAGTCAGTATCATATACCTACGGAAAGGCTACGCTGACGTAGTTTGAAGAAATGTTCGAAGAGCATTACCATCATAACATCCATAAAAACAGGCTTTCCCTAAAAGAAAATGAGCGTAGCAATGACCAATACAAGATCTCGGAAAATATGACCATAAAAGGAAACTTCCTGCTTAACCGAATTTGGGACAAGATAGGCTGCAAAAAACAAACCCAGTCCAATATAAATCAGAAGTGAGACAATGGTCATTGGATTTCTTAAGAAAATAAGTGTTGCTAAAATAGTCACCAACACTGTCTTTTTTCTGTCTAGCATAGCAAGAAAATCGCGCATGTATTTTTTCAAGGGTAAAAAAATCAGCAAATCTAGTCCAAATAGGAAAAAGAAGGATGGCAATAAAAAGTCAACTAATTCTTGTTGCAGCGTATTTTTAATGAGCAAGTTATCTGACAAGACAAGAACAGCTCCTAACAAATTAATTAAGAGTAGGATACTATAAAAAAGCTTCACTGACTTCTTACTGGCTAGGACACTATGAACTTCTTGCTTACAGGTATAAAGATAATTTACTCCAGCACAGATTCCTGAAACAAAGACCATACTTCCGATGAAAAAAGCTGTACTTTGTTTAAAGGACAAGATGCATTCCTTCCATAGGAAACAGCTACTCAAACTGATTTGAATTAAAGCTAACAAAAATAAGATTCTCATTGATTTCATCTTTTCTCTCCCTTCCTACCAATCATTATACTCGGAGAAAAGAGAGAACTGTTTCCAATCTTCTCAAATGTCTCTTTTAGACGCTAAACAAACATGAGAGACTAATACTCAATGAAAATCAAAGAGCAAACTAGGAAGCTAGCCACAGGTTGCTCAAAACACTGTTTTGAGGTTGCAGATAGAGCTGACGTGGTTTGAAGGGATTTTGGAAGAATATAAATTTGAAATAAGGCTGATAGTATTAATTTCACTATCAGCCTTACAGGTTATTTAACGTTTCAGAAAAACTATAATGAAAGATTAACTAAACAGTATCTAATTCCTTCAAATAATTTTCTATCTTCATCAACATTAAAGGATTGTTATAAATCTTACATAATTCTCTTGCTTCTATATAATAATTTTTGACTTGTTCTTTGTCTAGAAATTTGGCTCCAGCATTTCCTACAAGAATAAGTAAGGGAGCCAGTTGGTAGCTTGTCTGTCTTTGTTTACAGAGTTCAATCGTCTCAAGAGCTTCTTGGATGGCTTCATTATATTTTTCCTTTGATACTAGGTAGTGAGCGTAGTTGTAACGAACTCTGATGTAGCCAAATAAAAACTCTTGATGCTCAAAATTTTTTGTCTGATATAACTCCATCAAATGAGAGTAGTTTGCTTCATAATCTTCTTCACGACCCACTAAGGAATAGAAATTAGATAGAGTATTCAATGCCTTTAAATAAATCAGAGTATTTGAGGAGACTTTTAATAATATATTTTCCAATGAAGAAATTGCCTCACACTTACTGTCATATTGATAGAAGTCAATAATAGCTTTAATCCATTCAAGGTAAGTTCGGTCTTCTAGTGTTAGAAAAGTACTTCGTTCAATCTCTATTCTATAAATATATTCCAAATTGTCATAATTTCTGTCATCTAATAGTCGAGCAGATAATTGCTTGAAATTAGAGAGATTAGATTTAATTTCAATTTGTTCATTAAAAAAATAATCTAATGGCACTTCAAGTCGTTGTGAGAGTTTGAACAAAAGGTCTGCGGAGGGAATGAAATGCCCTCTCTCAATTTTACTAATCTGGCTTTGTTCACAAATTCCTTCTGCAAGAGT
Source organism: Streptococcus sp. KHUD_015 (assembly GCF_051106265.1). Classification (GTDB taxonomy): domain Bacteria; phylum Bacillota; class Bacilli; order Lactobacillales; family Streptococcaceae; genus Streptococcus. The sequence continues at coordinate 240,132 of NZ_CP193665.1, read as the reverse complement.
TTGTTGGGAGAGTCTCAACTCTTTTCTTTTCAATCTGAATTTCTCTGCGAGTGTATTCATTAAAGATAATAATCCTTCCTATTTGCTTAATTTCATTATAAAATTTTTAGTTCAAAATAGCAAGTTAAAGGAGTAGATAATTCTCTATGGTAATAAATCTAAAAAAAAGTTCAAAATTTAATAAAAATAATTGACTGAATAAAATATATCTGTTAAAATAAAAACAAGGAAACAGAAAGGGGTTTCATTGCATGAGAAAAAACGTGGAATTAAAAAAATAGTTATATTTGTATTACTAAGTGTTCTTGCATTTGGTAATACAATTCCCTATCAACAGTTTGTTCAGAAGAATAGACAAATGGTAAAGTTTATAATTTCGCTTCATCTGGTGAGTGGATTTAATATTGGAGGTATACATAAATGAAACTTTTGAAAAAAACTATGCAAGTTGGACTAACAGCAATTTTCTTTGGTTTGCTAGCTACCAATACAGTATTTGCAGATGATTCTGAAGGATGGCATTTTGTACAAGAAAACGGAAGAACCTACTACAAGAAGGGGGAACTCAAAGAAACCTACTGGCGAGTGATTGATGGTAAGTACTATTATTTTGATTCTTTATCTGGAGAGATGGTTGTCGGCTGGCAATATATACCTGCTCCACACGAAGGGGTTACGATTGGTTCTTCTCTAAGGCAAGATATTGCTTTTAGACCAGATTGGTTTTACTTTGGTCAAGATGGGGTACTACAAGAATTTGTTGGTAAGCAAGTTTTAGAGGCAAAAACTGCTACAAATACCAACAAACATCATGGGGAACAATATGATAGTCCAGCAGAGAAACGAGTCTACTATTTTGAAGACCAAAGAAATTATCACACCTTAAAAACCGGTTGGGTTTATGATGAGGGGCACTGGTATTATTTACTGAAGGATGGTGGCTTCGATGCTCGTATCGACAGTTTAACGGTTGGGGAGCTAGCACGTGGTTGGATCAAGGATTATCCTCTAACCTATGATGAAGAGAAGCTTAAAGCGGCTCCATGGTACTACCTAGATCCAGCAACTGGCATTATGCAAACAGGTTGGCAATATCTAGGTAATAAGTGGTACTACCTCCGTTCCTCAGGAGCAATGGCCACTGGCTGGTATCAGGAAGGTACCACTTGGTATTATTTAGACCAGCCAAATGGCGATATGAAAACAGGTTGGCAAAACCTTGGGAACAAATGGTACTATCTCCGTTCATCAGGAGCTATGGTAACTGGTTGGTATCAAGATGGTTCAACTTGGTACTACCTAAATGCAAGTAATGGAGATATGAAGACAGGTTGGTTCCAGGTTAATGGCAAATGGTACTATGCTTATAGCTCAGGTGCTTTGGCAGTGAATACGACCGTAGATGGCTATTCTGTCAATTATAATGGCGAATGGGTTCGGTAACGAATGCTAATCGTAACTGTAGTTGATACTTAACTTAGTAAAAAGGGCTTTTTTCTACCATTTGTCAACTCTATCAATTTTTAAGAATTAAGGCTCTTTGTTAACTGTAGTGGATTGAAGAAAAGCTAAGAACGAGAAAGGACGAAGTTAGTCCTTTCTTTTTTATGTGACTATTAGTCAAAAAACGCACCATATCAAAAACTAAAAAGTTTGATATTATGCGTCATTTCTTAAACTAATTTACTATACTTTCTATTCAAATGAGCTTTTAACCAATTGATTGAGCCAATCCACTCTTAAAACCAAAGAGCAATTTCTCGCTTAGCTGACTCTTCTGAATCTGAACCATGTACAACATTTTGGATAACCTCATTTTCTCCAGCAGCTTTTGCAAAATCACCTCGAATAGTGCCTGGTAAAGCTTCTTCTGGACGAGTTGCCCCCATCATGGCCCGCCAAGTTTCGATTACTTTGGGGCCTGAAATGATACCCACAAGAACCGGTCCTGAAGTCATAAATTCACGAATCGGTGGGTAAAAACTCTGACCAACCAAGTCCTGATAGTGCTGGTCAATCAACTCTTCTGAAAGCTGTGAACGCAACTCCAATTTTTCAATTGTAAATCCACGTTGTTCGATGCGTTTTAACACTTCACCTACTAGTCCTCTTTTTACACCGTCTGGTTTAATGATAAAAAATGTTTGTTCCATACCTGTCTCCTTTGTCAGCTTCTTTCTTTTATACTCTTCGAAAATCTCTTCAAACCACGTCAACGTCGCCTTACCGTAGGTATGGTTACTGACTTCGTCAGTTCTATCCACAACCTCAAAACAGTGTTTTGAGCTGACTTCGTCAGTTCTATCTACAACCTCAAAGCAGTGCTTTGAGCAACCTGCGGCTAGTTTCCTAGTTTACTCTTTGATTTTCATTGAGTATTATTTTACCACATTTAATGGAAAAATGGAGAAAGTTTTCAGAAAAAGAGAAAGAGAACCCGAAGGCTCTCTCATTCTCTCTTATTCTACTGTTTCTTCCACAGTTTCAACGGCAGTATCCATAACTACTTCTGTTGTTTCTTCATTCCCTTCTTCCTCTACTGGAGGATTAAGGTATTCTTCTTCGTTGATAGCATGTGGTTCAAGGTTACGGTAGCGAGCCATACCAGTACCAGCTGGGATGATCTTACCGATGATAACATTTTCCTTGAGACCAAGGAGATGGTCTTTCTTACCACGGATAGCTGCATCTGTAAGGACACGAGTTGTTTCCTGGAAGGAAGCCGCTGACAAGAAACTGTTGGTTTCAAGTGAGGCTTTGGTGATTCCCATAAGGACTGGACGACCAGTCGCTGGCACTCCACCTGCGATAAGGACATCTTTATTGGCATCTGTAAAGTCATTGATATCCATGAGGGTACCCATGAGAAGATCTGTGTCACCTGGATCCATAACACGGACTTTACGGATCATTTGACGAACCATTACCTCGATGTGTTTGTCACCGATTTCTACCCCTTGGCTACGGTAAACTTTTTGTACTTCACCGAGAAGGTAAGTTTCAACTGACAAGACATCGCGAACTGCAAGGAGACGTTTTGGTTGGATAGAACCTTCTGTAAGAGCAGCACCACGCGCTACTTGGTCTCCAACTTCGACACGCATACGAGCGGTAAATGGAACGACGTATTCACCTTCGCCAGTTTCACCCTTAACAAAGACTTTCTTAGTACGAGTTGAAGCGTCTTCTTCGATAGCGGTAACTTGTCCTTTAACCTCTGTGATAACCGCTTCCCCTTTAGGATTGCGGGCTTCAAAGATTTCTTGGACACGAGGAAGACCCTGAGTGATATCGGTATTTGAGGCAACCCCACCCGTGTGGAAGGTACGCATTGTAAGCTGTGTACCAGGTTCCCCGATAGATTGGGCAGCGATTGTACCAACTGCTTCACCAACTTCAACCGCATCACCAGTCGCCAAGTTGATACCATAACAGTGACGGCAGACACCGTGACGAGTGTTACATGTAAATACGGAACGGATAGTCACTTCTTCCACACCAGCATTGACAATTTCACGCGCCTTGTCTTCTGTAATCAACGCATTTGGACCGATAATCACTGCACCAGTTTCTGGATGTTTAACAGTTTTCTTAGTGTAACGACCATTGAGACGCTCTTCGAGAGATTCGATCATCTCTTTTCCTTCTGCGATAGAACGGATCAAGAGACCACGGTCTGTTCCACAGTCATCCTCACGGATGATAACGTCTTGGGCAACGTCAACCAAACGACGAGTCAAGTAACCTGAGTCGGCTGTCTTAAGGGCCGTATCAGTCATACCTTTACGCGCACCGTGAGTTGAGAAGAACATTTCCAATACCGACAAACCTTCGCGGAAGTTTGAAAGGATTGGCAATTCCATGATACGTCCGTTCGGAGCCGCCATCAAACCACGCATACCGGCAAGCTGTGAGAAGTTTGAGATGTTACCACGGGCTCCAGAGTCCATCATCATAACGATTGGGTTCTTAGGATCTTGGTTGGCAATCAAGCGTTTCTCAAGTTTTTCACGGGCAGCACGCCATTCAGCTGTAACGGCATTGTAACGCTCGTCGTCTGTGATCATACCACGACGGAATTGTTTTGTGATTTGTTCTACTCGTTTGTGTGATTCTTCAATAATTTCAGCCTTGTCATCAACGACTGGGATATCGGCAATACCCACTGTCAATCCTGCAAGAGTTGAGTGGTGGTAACCGAGGTTCTTCATACGGTCAAGTAGGGCAGAAGTTTCTGTCGTACGGAAACGTTTGAAGATTTCAGCGATGATATTTCCAAGGTTTTTCTTCTTGAATGGAGGGTTAAGTTCAAGATTGCTGATAGCTTCCTTGATATCTCCACCAAGTGGCAAGAAGTATTTAGCTGGAACGCCTTCTGTCAAGTTGGCATTGTTTGGTTCTTGCAAGTATGGTAGACCCTCTGGCATAATGTCATTGAAGAGGATTTTACCAACTGTTGTAAGCAAGACTTTATGTTTTTGCTCTTCTGTCCAAGGTTTGTTGAGGCTATCTGTTGCGATACCAACACGTGAGTGAAGGTGAACATAACCATTGCGGTAAGCCATAACCGCTTCATCACGGTCTTTGAAGACCATTCCTTCACCTTCACGACCAGCTTCTTCCATAGTCAAGTAGTAGTTACCCAAAACCATATCCTGAGATGGAGTAACAACTGGTTTACCATCTTTCGGGTTCAAAATGTGCTCAGCAGCGAGCATCAAGATACGAGCTTCTGCTTGAGCTTCTTCTGAAAGCGGTACGTGGATGGCCATTTGGTCCCCGTCAAAGTCGGCATTATAGGCTTCACAGACAAGCGGGTGCAAGCGAAGGGCCTTACCATCAATCAAGACTGGCTCGAAGGCTTGGATACCCAAACGGTGAAGGGTCGGTGCGCGGTTCAAAAGTACTGGGTGTTCTTTGATCACTTCTTCAAGGATATCCCAGATACGCTCATCTCCGCGTTCGACCAAGCGTTTAGCAGCTTTGACGTTTTGCACGATATCACGGGCAACAATTTCACGCATGACGAATGGTTTAAAGAGCTCAATCGCCATTTCACGTGGCACACCACATTGGTACATCTTAAGAGTTGGACCAACGGCGATAACGGAACGTCCTGAGAAGTCAACACGTTTACCGAGCAAGTTTTGACGGAAACGTCCTTGTTTACCTTTAAGCATGTGGCTCAATGATTTAAGTGGACGGCTACCTGGTCCTGTGATTGGACGACCACGACGACCATTGTCAATCAAAGCGTCAACCGCTTCTTGAAGCATACGCTTCTCATTTTGAACGATAATACCTGGTGCATTCAACTCAAGCAAACGAGCCAAACGGTTATTACGGTTAATAACACGACGGTAAAGGTCATTCAAGTCAGATGAGGCAAAACGGCCACCATCCAACTGCAACATTGGACGAAGATCTGGTGGAATAACCGGAAGGATGTTAAGAATCATCCATTCAGGTTTGTTTCCAGACTTGTAAAAGGCATCCAAAACATCCAAACGACGGATGGCTTTGATACGTTTTTGTCCAGTCGCTGTTTTCAACTCTTCTTTGAGTTCAGCAATTTCTTTTTCAAGATCTACTTGTTTCAAGAGGTCTTGGATGGCTTCGGCACCCATCTTGGCAACGAATGATCCATAACCATACTCACGCAAGCGCTCACGGTATTCGCGCTCTGTCATGATAGACTTGTGCTCAAGTGGTGTATCCTTAGGATCAATCACCACATAAGCCGCAAAGTAGATCACTTCCTCGAGGGCACGAGGGCTCATATCAAGGGTCAAGCCCATACGGCTTGGAATCCCCTTGAAGTACCAGATGTGAGATACAGGAGCTTTCAATTCGATATGTCCCATACGCTCACGACGAACTTTCGTACGCGTTACTTCAACCCCACAGCGGTCACAAACAATCCCTCTATAACGAATGCGTTTATATTTACCACAAGCACATTCCCAGTCTTTTGTAGGACCAAAGATGACTTCATCAAAGAGTCCTTCACGTTCTGGTTTCAAGGTACGGTAATTGATTGTTTCAGGTTTTTTGACTTCTCCATAAGACCATGAACGGACTTTACTTGGAGAAGCTAGGGTGATTTGCATACTTTTAAAACGATTTACATCAACCACTATTTCTTCCCTTTCTATTCTAAGTGAACTGCTTATTCTTGTTCAGCAGCTTCTTCTGTTTCTTCCGCTTTTGCTTCTTTCTCAGCTTCTTCAGCTTCAAAGGCTGCTTTAGCCTCTTGGGCTGCTTTTTCGCGGGCTTTTTCAAGATCATCTACGTGGATGACATCTTCGTCCATTCCTTCATCCAAGTCACGAAGTTCCACTTCTTGGTCATCTTCGTCTAGGACACGCATGTCAAGACCAAGAGATTGCAATTCTTTGACAAGAACTCGGAAGGATTCTGGAACACCTGGTTTTGGAATTGGTTTTCCTTTTGTAATAGCTTCATAAGCTTTCAAACGTCCGTTAATATCGTCAGACTTGTAAGTCAAGATTTCTTGAAGGACATTTGACGCACCGTAGGCTTCAAGAGCCCAAACCTCCATCTCACCGAAACGTTGTCCACCAAACTGAGCTTTACCTCCGAGTGGTTGTTGGGTAACGGTTGAGTAAGGTCCGACAGAACGCGCGTGCAATTTATCGTCAACCATGTGGTGGAGTTTGATCATGTACATGACTCCGACAGAAACACGGTTATCAAACGGTTCCCCAGTACGTCCATCGTAAAGGATTGTTTTGGCATCGCTATCCATACCAGCTTCTTTAACAGTTGACCAAAGGTCTTCAGAACTTGCTCCGTCAAAGACTGGTGTTGCGATGTGAATACCAAGAGTACGAGCAGCCATACCAAGGTGGAGCTCCATAACCTGACCGATATTCATACGTGATGGCACCCCAAGTGGGTTCAACATGATATCGACTGGAGTTCCATCTGGAAGGTAAGGCATATCTTCTACGGGAACGATACGAGAGACAACCCCTTTGTTTCCGTGACGTCCGGCCATCTTATCTCCGACCTTGATTTTACGTTTTTGAGCGATGTAGACGCGAACCAGCATGTTAACACCTGATTGCAACTCATCTCCATTTGCACGTGTAAAGATCTTAACATCACGAACAACACCATCGGCACCGTGTGGTACACGAAGAGAAGTGTCGCGCACTTCACGAGACTTGTCTCCGAAGATAGCGTGCAAGAGACGTTCTTCAGCCGAAAGGTCTTTCTCACCCTTAGGTGTTACTTTACCTACAAGGATATCACCTTCTTTAACCTCAGCACCGATACGGATAATACCCATTTCGTCAAGGTCTTTGAGGGCATCTTCACCAACGTTTGGAATTTCACGAGTAATTTCTTCAGGCCCAAGCTTTGTATCGCGCGTTTCTGATTCGTATTCTTCAAGGTGGACAGATGTGTAGACATCGTCTTTCACCAAGCGTTCGCTCATGATAACGGCATCCTCGAAGTTGTAACCTTCCCAAGTCATGTAGGCAACGATTGGGTTTTGCCCAAGCGCCATTTCTCCATTTTCCATAGAAGGTCCGTCAGCGATGAAATCACCTTTTTCAACGATATCGCCAACTTTTACGAGAGTGCGTTGGTTATAGGCAGTACCTGAGTTTGAACGACGGAATTTTTGGATGTGGTAAACATCCAATGAACCATCTTCACGACGAACTTCTACCTTGTCAGCATCTGCATAAGTAACTTTACCATCATACTGAGCAATCACAGCAGCTCCTGAATCGTGGGCTGCTTGGTATTCCATACCAGTACCAACGTAAGGTGCTTGAGGATTGATCAATGGCACAGCCTGACGTTGCATGTTAGCTCCCATGAGGGCACGGTTGGAGTCATCGTTTTCCAAGAAAGGAATACATGCTGTCGCAACGGCAACTACCTGTTTTGGTGAAACGTCCATGTAGTCAACAATATTAGCTGGATACTCTTGGTTGACCCCTTGGTGACGTCCCATGACAATCTTCTCAGCAAAGGTTCCATCTTCATTAAGACGAGAGTTGGCCTGAGCTACAGTATATTCATCTTCTTCATCGGCTGTCAACCAAACGATTTCGTTCGTAACAACACCTGTTTCACGGTCAACCTTACGGTATGGTGTTTGAACAAAACCATACTTGTTCAAGTGTCCGTATGATGACAAGTTATTAATCAAACCGATGTTAGGTCCTTCAGGTGTCTCGATTGGACACATACGACCGTAGTGAGTGTAGTGCACGTCACGAACTTCATATCCAGCACGGTCACGTGTCAAACCACCAGGTCCTAAGGCTGACAGACGGCGTTTGTGAGACAACTCAGAAAGTGGGTTGTGTTGGTCCATGAACTGTGACAACTGTGATGAACCAAAGAATTCTTTCACCGCAGCTGTTACAGGACGGATATTGATGATTTGTTGTGGTGTCAAGACTTCGTTGTCCTGAACAGACATACGTTCACGGACATTACGTTCCATACGAGAAAGTCCAAGACGTACTTGGTTGGCAAGCAATTCACCAACCGCACGGATACGACGGTTTCCAAGGTGGTCGATATCATCTACACGGCCAAGTCCTTCAGCCAAGTTGAGGAAGTAGCTCATCTCAGCAAGAATATCTGCAGGAGTGACGATACGAACCTTGTCATCTGGATTAGCATTACCGATGATCGTTACAACACGGTCTGGATCAGTTGGAGCAACAACCTTGAATTTTTGAAGAACAACTGGCTCTGTTACTACGGCAGCATCATTTGGAATGTAGACAATCTTGTTCAAGTCGCCATCCAAATAGCTTTCAATGCTTTCAATCACGCTACGAGTCATGATTGTACCAGCTTCTACCAAGATTTCTCCAGTTTCAGGATCTACCAATGGCTCTGCAATGGTTTGGTTTAGCAAACGTGTTTTAACATTGAGTTTTTTATTGATCTTATAGCGACCAACTGCTGCCAAGTCATAGCGACGTGGGTCAAAGAAACGAGCTACAAGCAAGCTACGTGAGCTTTCAGCAGTCTTAGGTTCACCTGGACGAAGGCGTTCGTAAATTTCTTTCAAGGCTTCGTCGGTACGAGAGTCCATTGGGTTCTTGTGGATATCTTTTTCAACAGTGTTGCGAACCAATTCGCTGTCACCAAAGATATCAAAGATTTCATCATCACCTGAGAAACCAAGCGCACGAACCAAGGTTGTAAATGGAATCTTACGAGTACGGTCGATACGAGTGTAGGCGATATCTTTTGAGTCGCTTTCAAGTTCCAACCAAGCTCCACGGTTAGGGATAACAGTTGAACCGTAGCCCACTTTACCATTTTTATCAACTTTATCGTTAAAGTAAACACCTGGTGAGCGGACCAACTGAGATACGATGATACGTTCACCACCATTGATGATGAAAGTCCCCATTTCTGTCATGATTGGGAAATCACCAAAGAAAACTTCTTGGGTTTTGATTTCGCCTGTTTCTTTATTGATCAAGCGGAAGGTTACAAAAATTGGTGCTGAGTAGCTAGCATCATGGATACGAGCTTCTTCTAGCGTATATTTTGGTTCCTTGATTTCATATCCAACAAATTCCAACTCCATTGTGTCTGTGAAGTTTGAAATTGGCAATACATCTTCAAACACTTCCTTAAGACCGTGGTCTAGGAAAGCTTTGAATGAGTCAGTTTGAATTTCAATCAAATTTGGTAAGTCAAGAACTTCTTTGATTCTTGAAAAACTACGACGGGTACGATGTTTCCCGTATTGAACGTCATGTCCTGCCAAGATGATTCTCCTTTGTAAATAAGTTCCAAGCCTTGTCAATCAGGCTTTTCTAATCGTCATATGGTTTTAAAAACCCTTATCACCGTGTCCTCTTGATAAATTTTCAGAATCTTTAAGTCTCTGTTACAAACACACAAAATCCTGAAAAAAAGCACAAAAAGAGCAGCTAAATCTGACTTTTTCAGAAGATTTAACTGCTGTGAGCCTTGTCTGGACAATATTTCAGACAAAACCTACGACAAATGATTACTAATATTATACCCTATTTAGCTAGATTTTTCAAGGGGATTGACGAATTTTTGACAAAATCTTTTCCTATAGAAAACTGAGTTTTACTTTTAAAAATGTGATGGGTTCCATTTGCTCTTTGTAAATGGCATTTTTCCTATACCTATTTTATAAAAAATATAATAAATCTCTGTTTTGCTATTTTATAATAGGCTGTTTTTCTTGACTTTACTTGGTTTTTATTTTAATATATATGTATAAATATATAGGTAGGTTCATTATGAATATTTTGCTTTCTGAAACAGAACAAAATCTGCTAGTGTTACTGGAAGAATTAGCCAAACACCATGATTGGATAGAGCTCTCAGTCTTGGCTGAAAAGCTGAATTTTTCAACAGAAGAATTGCAAGAACACCTTTTTAAGCTTGAGCAATTATTTCCAAACCTCCTGATACAATCAAGAAAAAAAGGTATTCAATTGCAGTTTGACTTCCAAAACACCTTGGATCCTAGAATTGAGATTTTTAAACAGTCTGAAACTTACTCTTTTTTGAACCGTCTCTTTTTCAAAGAGGGACAATCACTTGACCAAATAGGTCAGGAACTTATAATTGGCTGCGAACGAGTTCAGGAAATCATCCAGCATCTAAATACGAAACTTCTACAACACTATAACATCAGCATCCAACCTTCCCCTTTAGTCATAGAGGGAACAGAAGAGAACATTCGCGCCTTTTATCTAGACTATTTTAGCCAAAGTTACAGTTTTCTTGATTGGCCCTTTCCGTCTATTTCTGAAGAATCACTCACTCACTTGATTCAGCTATTTTTGAACGCCCAACAAGTTTCACTCACCCTCAACAGTCTACGGCAAATCAAATATACCCTAGCTATCAATCTAGAGCGGTTTAATATGAGTCATTTGATTGAAAATCCTACTCCCCTTTTAACCAGTCACTACAGCTCTCTCATGCAAATTCCGCAGTTTGAACAAGATATCAAAAAGCTGGCTAAAAAACTCAATTTTGAACCTACAAAGAAAACACTGGAACAGCTATTTTCAAACCCAATCAAATCTTTTCAAAGCACAAACAATCCTAACAATGGAGCACTGGATGACATTCATCAGATTCAAAAATCCTACCGTTTATTGAGTCAAATTCTAGAAGAGCTGGCTAAAGAATTTCACCTACAGATTGAAAATCGTGAGGAATTGATTTGGCTCCTCCACTACACTGCCCAAGCTGATTTCTTCCATTTACTCAACAATCAGTCTCTCGACAAACAGAAATCCCAGATTTTAAGCAATTATCAAGCAGAATTTCCAAAACTATTTGAAGTAAGTCAACACAAATTTCAATCTTATCTGACTGAGATGGGACTAAACAGTAAGCCAAGTAAGCAACAAGAGATGGTCTACACCTTCACTATCCAAGGGCATCGAATTTTAGTCCAACTGCTTCAAAAACTTCCCAAAATACGTGTTTTGGTCATTAGTCATCTGGATAACCATCACGCACAAAGCCTAATCGACACCCTAACTCACTACGGAAACAATCTCTATCTATTTGATTCTTGGGAAGAATCTACGATTTCTTTCTCGATTCTCAATCAAATTCCGCACGATATTGTTATCACTACCTTTCCTGTCACTAACTCTCCTAAACCAATTATCTACAATCGTAACTTCTCTACTTCAGAATTATTCCTCCATCTCCACCTTCTGGCTTCTCAAATTCATAAAGAAAGACTAGCTGAGTCGTAACAGAAAATCTGTTGCGATTTTTCTTTTGTTCCAATTTTAAGAAAACGCTTGCATCTTTTTTTACTACATGCTATACTGATATAGAAATTTATTGATTGGAGAATCATTATGAGAAAAAAACCATCTCACACTGAGAAAAAAATGGTCTACAGCATCCGTTCTCTCAAAAATGGAACTGGTTCTGTCCTTATCGGCGCAAGCCTTGTCCTACTTGCCATGGCTACACCAACTATCTCAGCCAACGAAACCACAACAGCTAGTGCTGAAGCGACTAACACTATTACTCAACCTCTTACTGATACAGCAGACATCGCTGGAAAGAACGAAAGCGATTTTTCTTCACCTAACAATGCAAACGCTTCCCTAGAGAAAAAAGAAGAACAACCTGCAACAGAGGCAACCACTCCTGCTGCAACTCCCGCTGATTCAGCACCACAAACCGGACAAGATCGTTCAAGCGAACCAACTACTTCTACTACGACTGAAACTAAGGCAGAAGAGCCAATCGAAGACAATTACTTCCGTATCCACGTCAAAAAACTTCCTGAAGAAAACAAGGATAGTCAAGGACTATGGACTTGGGACGATGTTGAAAAACCTTCTGAAAACTGGCCTAACGGAGCTTTGTCCTTTAAGGATGCCAAAAAAGATGACTACGGCTACTACCTAGATGTCAAATTAAAGGGAGAACAAGCCAAAAAAATTAGCTTCCTCATCAATAATACAGCCGGAAAAAATCTAACCGGCGATAAATCGGTAGAAAAACTGGCACCAAAGATGAATGAGGCTTGGTTAGACCAAGATCACAAGGTTTTCTCTTACGAGCCACAACCTGCAGGAACTATTCGCGTCAACTACTACCGTACAGATGGCAACTATGACAAGAAATCTCTCTGGTACTGGGGAGATGTGAAAAATCCAAGTAGTGGTGAATGGCCTAACGGAACAGACTTTACGGCTACAGGCAAATATGGTCGCTATATCGATATTCCACTCAAAGATGCAGCTAAAGATCTTGGATTTTTATTACTAGACAGAAAGAAACAAGGAGACGATGTGAAAATCCGTAAAGAAGATTATAAGTTCACAGATTTGAAAAATCATAGCCAAATTTTCCTAAAAGATGATGACGAAACCATCTACACCAACCCCTACTATGTGCACGATATCCGCATGACAGGAGCTCAACACGTAGGAACTTCTAGCATTGAAAGTAGTTTTTCAACACTTGTCGGTGCTAAAAAAGAAGATATCCTCAAACACTCCAACATCACTAATCATCTAGGAAACAAAGTAACTATCACTGATGTTGCAATCGATGAGGCTGGTAAGAAAGTGACCTACAGCGGAGATTTCTCTGACACAAAACATCCTTATACCGTTAGCTACAACTCTGACAAATTCACTACCAAAACAAGCTGGCGTCTTAAAGATGAGACTTACAGCTATGATGGTAAACTTGGAGCTGACCTCAAAGAAGAAGGAAAACAGGTTGATTTGACCCTCTGGTCACCAAGTGCTGATAAGGTTTCTGTTGTTATCTACGACAAGAATGACCCTGAAAAAGTAGTTGGAACTGTAGCTCTTGAAAAAGGGGAAAGAGGAACTTGGAAACAAACTCTAGATAGCACAAACAAACTAGGCATCACAGATTTCACTGGCTACTATTATCAATACCAAATCGAGCGTCAAGGTAAAACTATTCTTGCACTCGATCCTTACGCTAAATCCCTCGCTGCTTGGAATAGTGACGATGCTAAGATTGACGATGCCCATAAAGTGGCTAAAGCTGCCTTTGTAAATCCAGCTAAACTAGGACCTCAAGACTTGACTTATGGTAAGATTCGCAACTTCAAATCGCGCGAAGATGCTGTCATCTATGAAGCTCATGTGCGTGACTTCACTTCAGATCCTGCCATCGCAAAAGATTTGACTAAGCCATTTGGTACTTTTGAAGCCTTTATCGAAAAACTAGACTACCTCAAAAACTTGGGTGTAACCCACATCCAACTCCTTCCAGTCTTGTCTTACTACTTTGTCAATGAGTTGAAGAACCACGAACGCTTATCTGACTATGCTTCAAGCAACAGCAACTACAACTGGGGATATGACCCTCAAAACTACTTCTCCTTGACTGGTATGTACTCAAGCGATCCTAAGAATCCAAAAAAACGAATCGCAGAATTTAAAAACCTCATCAATGAAATCCACAAACGTGGTATGGGAGCTATCCTGGACGTAGTTTATAACCATACAGCCAAGGTCGATATCTTTGAAGATTTAGAGCCAAACTACTACCACTTTATGGATGCTGATGGTACACCTCGCACTAGCTTTGGTGGTGGACGTTTGGGGACAACCCACCATATGACCAAACGCCTCCTAGTTGATTCTATCAAATATCTAGTTGATACCTACAAAGTAGATGGATTCCGCTTCGATATGATGGGAGATCATGACGCCGCTTCTATCGAAGAAGCTTACAAGGCTGCACGCGCCCTCAATCCAAACCTCATCATGCTAGGTGAAGGTTGGAGAACCTATGCTGGTGATGAAAATATGCCTACTAAAGCTGCTGACCAAGATTGGATGAAACATACCGATACGGTCGCTGTCTTCTCAGATGACATCCGTAACAACCTCAAATCTGGTTATCCAAATGAAGGTCAACCTGCTTTTATCACAGGTGGCAAACGTGACATCAACACTATCTTCAAAAATCTCATTGCTCAACCAACCAACTTTGAAGCAGACAGTCCTGGAGATGTGATTCAATACATCGCAGCCCATGATAACTTGACCCTCTTTGACATCATTGCCCAGTCTATCAAAAAAGACCCAAGCAAAGCTAAGAACTATGCTGAAATCCACCGTCGTTTGCGACTTGGAAACCTCATGGTCTTGACAGCTCAAGGAACTCCATTTATCCACTCTGGTCAGGAATATGGTCGCACTAAACAATTCCGTGACCCAGCCTACAAGACTCCAGTAGCAGAGGACAAACAACCAAACAAATCTCACTTGTTGCGTGATAAGGACGGCAATCCGTTTGACTATCCTTACTTCATCCATGACTCTTATGATTCTAGCGATGCAGTCAACAAGTTTGATTGGACTAAGGCTACAGATGGAAAAGCATATCCTGAAAATGTCAAGAGCCGTGACTATATGAAAGGGTTGATTGCCCTTCGTCAATCTACAGATGCCTTCCGACTCAAGAGTCTTAAAGATATCAAGGACCGTGTCCACCTCATCACTGTTCCAGGTCAAAATGGTGTAGAAAAAGAGGATGTAGTAATTGGCTACCAAATTACTGCTCCAAACGGTGATATCTACGCAGTCTTTGTCAATGCGGATGAAAAAGCTCGCGAATTTAATTTGGGAACTGCCTTTGCCCACCTCAGAAATGCTGAAGTTCTAGCAGATGAAAACCAAGCAGGACCAGTTGGAATTGCCAACCCGAAAGGACTTGAATGGACTGAAAAAGGCTTGAAATTGAATGCCCTTACAGCTACTGTTCTTCGAGTCTCTCAAGGCGGTGCCATTGTTGCCCCAGCTATGGAAGAAAAACCAGAATTTGACCTTTCTAGCCTAAAGCAAGAACACGGTCAAAATAACGGCCAAGACAATATGTCAAACCGAGTAGTCAAACCGGAACAGCAAACTCCAGCTCCACAAACTAAACCTGATTCTACTAGACCAGATGAAAAAGTAGCTGATGCAGAAGATAAACCTAGCCAAGCTACAACTGATTCACAAGCTGAACAACCAGCACAAGAAGCACAACCAGCATCTGTAAGTGAAGCTATTCAAAACGGATCTGTAGAAAACTCTAGCAAGGAAAATATACCTGCAACCCCAGCTAAACAAGCTGAACTTCCAAATACAGGAACCAAAAACGATCACAAACTCCTGTTTGCAGGAATTAGTCTCCTCGCTCTTCTAGGTCTCGGGTTCTTGCTAAAAAACAAAAAAGAGAACTAAACTAGCCCTCCTATAGAAAAATCCCCCAAGCATTAAGTCCAGGGGGATTATTTTTTGTACAATATTTGTGGTTATAATACATTTGATTAGTATTTTTTATTAAGCCTCTTTCATGGCAAAATAAGCCCGTACTTTTGGAGCCACTTGCGTGCCGAAGAGTTCAATAGCTCTCAGAACCTGGTCATGAGGCATGGAACCAAGCGGTAGATGGAGCATGAAGCGGTCCAATCCTAAATCCTCTATCATGCGAATCAATTTTTCTGCCACCTGATCTGGATTGCCCACAAACATAGCGCCATTTGGCCCTACCTGTTCCAAATATTGCTCATAACGTAATTCCTGCCAGTGCGGACGGTCTTTGGAAATAGCATCCACCACTTGCTTGGTCGGATGGAAATAATCTTTCACAGCCTGCTCGCCATCTTCAGCAATCCAACCCCAAGAATGGGCTCCAACCTTTAGTTCATGACTGGCATGACCCGTTTCGCTCCCAATCTCACGATAAGCCTGAATCAATTTTTTAAAATAACGCGGATTGCCACCAATAATGGCATAAACAATCGGTAGACCAGCCTGAGCAATCTTCACAGTTGATTCAACATGACCACCTGTCGCTATCCACAAGGGTAATTTGTCCTGAACTGGACGAGGATAGACTTCTTTGCCAGAGATTGTTTGGGTCAATCGACCTTGCCAGTCTAACTTGGTCTTTTCATTGACTAACTGAAGCAAGTCTAATTTCTCATCAAAAAGGGCTTCGTAGTCTTTCAAATCATATCCAAACAGAGGAAACGATTCCGTGAAAGAACCCCTTCCGGCCATAATCTCCGCACGTCCATTTGACAAAGCATCGATAGTAGCATATTGTTGGAACAAACGAATCGGATCCATGCTCGAGAGAATGCTGACTGCACTGGTCAAACGGATTTTCTTGGTATTGACTGCCCCAGCTGCCAGGACAATCTCTGGCGCAGATACCGCAAAATCCGCTCGATGGTGCTCACCAATCCCATATACATCCAAACCAACCTTGTCAGCCAGTTCAATCTCCGCCACCAACTGGCGAATACGTTCGGTATGACTGTAAGTTTGCCCAATCACTTCAAGCTCCGTTGTTTCCCCAATTGTCGAAATTCCCAATTCTACCATTGTGATTCTCCTTGTCTATTTCTGTCCTTCAATTTGAAAAATTATTCTAATACTCAATGAAAATCAAAGAGCAAACTAAGAAGCTAGCCGCAGGCTGCTCAAAACAGTGTTTTGAGGTTGCAGATGGAAGCTGACGTGGTTTGAAGAGACTTTCGAAGAGTATAACACGAATCTTGAGTACAGGCAACCAATTTGCTCACAAGAAAAAGCCTAGATAACTAGACTTTTTTAGCTTATTCTACCGTTACTGACTTGGCAAGGTTACGTGGTTTGTCCACATCGAGGCCACGGTGGAGTGTTGCAAAGTAAGCGACCAATTGCGTTGGCACAACCATTGAAATTGGTGAGAGGTAAGGGTGTACAGTCGTAAGCACGATGTCATCTGTATCTTTAGCAACATTTTCTTCTGCGATAGTGAGAACCTTGGCACCACGGGCTGCGACCTCTTGGATATTTCCACGAGTATGGTTGGCAAGAACTGGATCTGACAAGAGGGCCAAAACAGGCGTTCCTTCTTCAATCAAGGCAATAGTTCCATGCTTGAGCTCTCCTGCCGCAAAGCCTTCACACTGGATGTAAGAAATCTCTTTGAGTTTAAGGCTTGCTTCCATAGCTACGTAGTAATCTTGACCACGCCCAATATAAAAGGCATTGCGAGTTGTTTCAAGAAGCTCACGAACCTTGGCTTCAATGGTTTCTTTCTCTGAAAGAGTAGATTCGATAGACTGAGCTACGATTGACAATTCATGAACCAAATCAAAGGATTGCGCTTTGGTATTTCCATTTGCTTCTCCGACTGCTTTTGCAAGGAAGGCAAGGGCTGCAATTTGCGCTGTATAGGCCTTGGTTGATGCCACGGCAATTTCAGGACCTGCATGAAGAAGCATGGTATGGTTAGCTTCACGAGAAAGAGTTGAACCTGGTACGTTTGTCACTGTCAAGCTTGGGATTCCCATTTCATTAGCCTTAACCAAAACCTGACGGCTATCCGCTGTTTCACCAGACTGACTGATAAAGATGAAGAGTGGTTTCTTGCTGAGAAGTGGCATACCGTAGCCCCACTCAGATGAGATCCCAAGTTCAACTGGTGTATCTGTCAATTCTTCCAACATTTTCTTAGAAGCAAATCCTGCGTGGTAAGATGTTCCAGCTGCAAGGATGTAGATACGGTCTGCGTCTTGAACAGCCTGGATGATAGCTGGGTCTACCACTACTTGACCAGCCTCATCTGTGTAGGCTTGGATGAGTTTACGCATAACAGTTGGTTGCTCATCAATTTCCTTGAGCATGTAGTAAGGATAAGTTCCCTTACCGATATCAGACAAGTCAAGTTCAGCAGTGTAACTAGCACGTTCACGGCTATTGCCATCATAGTCTTGAATTTCCACGCTATCAGCCTTGACGATTACCAACTCTTGGTCATGAATTTCCATGTATTGGTTGGTCTCACGAATCATAGCCATGGCGTCTGAACAAACCATGTTGTAGCCTTCCCCAAGACCAATCAAAATCGGTGATTTATTTTTAGCCACGTAGATGACTTCAGGATCTTGTGAGTCAACCAAGGCAAAGGCATAAGAACCACGGATGATGTGAAGGGCTTTTTTAAAGGCTTCAAGAACTGAGAGACCTTCTTCTTCCACAAATTTTCCAATCAAGTGAACGGCAATTTCCGTATCTGTTTGCCCTTTGAAATGGTGACCTGCAAGGTATTCTTCCTTGATTTCAAGATAGTTTTCAATCACTCCATTGTGAACCAAGACAAAACGTTCAGTCTCAGAGCGATGTGGGTGAGCATTGTCTTCCGTTGGTTTCCCGTGAGTCGCCCAACGAGTATGTCCGATACCAGTTGTTCCCTCAACACCAGCTGTCTTGGCAGACAATTCTGCAATACGACCAACCGCCTTAACCAGATGGTTTTCAGCACCACCTAGGACAAAAATTCCCGCAGAATCATAGCCACGGTATTCGAGCTTTTCAAGCCCTTGAATCAAAATATCAGTTGCATTCGTGTTACCAACAACACCAACAATTCCACACATAGTATATACGACACAGACCAGCTGTGCTTTCTCCTTAAAATTGGTATAGTCTGATTTCTCTTTTATAGAATCAGCAAAAACAGTATATACTTGTTTCTTTCACTTGTCAAGAGTAAAAATTGGTATAGTTCAAATTACGCTCCTGTAAGCAAAAGACTCTGACCAATTAGGATAATCAGGCAGAGTCCTTTTTTAAAATCCATTATTATCGCTTAATTCCTTGAACCAGTGCCCTGATTTCTTCAGACGACGTTCTTGCGTTTCCAAGTCTAATTCAACCAAACCATAGCGATTTTTATAGCTATTGAGCCATGACCAGCAATCGATAAAGGTCCAGATTAAGTATCCTTTACAGTTGGCTCCGTCTTCAATGGCACGGTGCAGTTCACGAAGATGACCTTTTACAAAGTCAATACGATAATCATCTTGAATCATCCCATCTTGACGGAATTTTTCCTCTCCTTCAACACCCATACCATTCTCTGTCAACATCCACTCGATATTACCATAATTTTCCTTGATATTTTGGGCAATGTCATAAATCCCTTGCTCATAAATCTCCCAGCCACGGTGAGGATTAATTTTACGTCCAGGCATCACATAAGGCTCATAAAAATGTTCTGGTAAGAGTGGACTCTCTGGATGCTTAGCAAATCGAGGAGCCATAACACGCAAAGGTTGATAGTAGTTGACACCAAGGAAGTCCACCGTATTGTCACGAATGAGCTCCAACTCCTCCTCTGTAGCATCAGGCAAGAGCCCGTATTCATGCAAGATTTCTACCAACTCCTGTGGATAAGTCCCCAAAACAGACGGATCTAAGAAAGATTGGGCCTGAAAAAGATCCGCAATACGAGCAGCCTTGACATCAGCAGGATGCTGGCTACGTGGATAAGCCGGTGTCAAGTTTAAGACAATCCCAATCTTGGAATCAGGCAAGAGTTCATGACAGGCCTTAACCGCCCGACTGCTGGCCAATTGTGTATAATAAGCTACTTTAACCGCTGCCTCTGCATCCACCTTATGTGGATAATGGGCATCGTAAAAATAGCCAAATTCTACTGGAACGATTGGCTCGTTAAAGGTAATCCATTGATCCACTAAATCTCCATAAGTCTCAAAACAAAAACGAGCATAGTCTTCATAGGCTGAGACTGTCGCCTTATTTTCCCAACCATCACCATCCTCTTGAAGGGCAAAAGGCAAATCAAAATGATAAAGATTGACTAAAAGACGAATCCCTTTGGCCTTAATAGCCTCAAAAACCTTACGGTAAAAATCTACACCCTGAGAATTGACTTTTCCACGTCCTTGTGGAAAAATCCGTGACCACTGAATAGAAGTTCGAAAGGCCGTGTGACCAGTTTCTAACAGGAGGTCGATATCCTGTTCCCAATTTTCATAAAAGGTCGATGTCTTATCTGGACCAATCCCATTATAGTAACGATTTGGCTCCACTTGGTACCAATAATCCCAGAGATTATCTCCCTTACCGTCACCAGCTATACGTCCTTCTGTCTGTGGCCCAGAAGTAGAGGATCCCCAGACAAAATCCTTTGGAAATCTTAGCATACATTTACCTCTTTATCTACTCATTTTTCCCATTATACAGAAAAAACAAGGCAAAAACTAGTTACATTTTTTCCTTGTTTTTCTTCTGATTATAGTTTTTATTTCTTGCTGAGGATTTCAAGCGTTTCGAGCAAGTTATCTGCATGAACTTCGATGGTGTCACCAGTCGCTTTAATCTTAACTTCTACGATACCATCGGCCGCTTTCTTCCCAACAGTGATACGAATTGGCAATCCAATCAAGTCGCTATCACTGAATTTGACTCCGACACGTTCGTTACGGTCGTCTGTCAAAACTTCGTAACCAGCTCCCATCAAGCTTGCTTCAAGCTTTTCTGTCAAGGCTTGCGCTTCTTCATCCTTGACATTGACAGTAATCAAGTGCACATCAAATGGTGCCAATTCTTTAGGGAAATTGATTCCCCAAGCGTAACGGTATTCACCTTTTGGTGTTTTGTTAACAAAGAGGCGTGCATGTTGCTCCATCACTGCTGAAAGGAGACGGCTGACACCGATACCGTAACATCCCATGATAATTGGCACAGCACGGCCATTTTCATCCAAAACATCTGCTCCCATGCTTGCTGAATAGCGAGTACCAAGTTTGAAGATGTGACCAATTTCGATACCACGCGCAAAGTTAAGGACTCCTTGCCCGTCTGGGGAAATTTCACCCTCACGAACTTCACGGATATCCACATATTCTGCAGTAAAATCACGGCCTGGGTTCACACCAGTCAAGTGATAGCCATCTTCGTTAGCGCCGACCACTGCATTGCGAACATCTTGCACCTTACGGTCTGCAATGATTTTAACATTCTCTGGCAAACCAACTGGTCCAAGTGAACCGAACCCTGCTTGAATAAGATTCGCTACTTCTTCTTCGCTAGCAACGTCGAAGAAATCTGCTCCCAAATGGTTTTTCAACTTAACTTCGTTAAGCTGGTCATTTCCAACTAGAAGGGCTGCAACAAGCTCACCATCTGCCATGTAGAAGAGAGTTTTAATTGTTTGTTCTTCTGGAACGTTGAGGAAGGCTGCAACCTCATCGATTGATTTAACATCTGGTGTTGCAACACGAGTCACTTCTTCTTCAGCGACAACACGGTTGCTTGGTTTGTACTCGTTTGTTGCCATTTCCAAATTAGCCGCATAGCTAGACTCACTTGAGTAAGCAATGGTATCTTCACCAGAAACCATCCACTTAAGCAATTCTGCCTTGATTTCTTCTTGCACTTCTGCAGGAATTTCGTCAAATGAGGCAACCGACTTATCCAAGACAACCCAGCGGTCAAGGTCTGTACGAGCAGGTGTAATGGCCATAAATTCTTGGCTATCCTTACCACCCATGGCTCCCCCGTCACCAATAATAGCCTTGAAATCTAAGCCACTACGAGTGAAAATACGCTCATAAGCAGCCTTGTACTCATCGTAAACACTGTCCAAGCTATCATAGTTAGCGTGAAAACTGTAAGCATCCTTCATGATGAACTCACGTGTACGAAGAAGTCCATTACGTGGGCGTTTTTCATCACGATACTTAGGTTGGATTTGGTAAAGGTTGAGTGGCAATTGCTTGTAAGACTTAACAGAATCACGGACAATAGCTGTAAAGGTTTCTTCGTGAGTTGGACCTAGAATGAAGTCTGATTTTTCACGGTTTTTTAGTTTGTAAAGGTCCTCACCATAAGTTTCGTAACGACCTGATTCGCGCCACAATTCTGCACTAAGAAGGGCAGGAGCCAACATCTCAACTGCACCAATCTTATCAAATTCTTGGCGCATGATGTTTTTAGCTTTTTCAATCACACGGTTGGCAAGTGGTAGATAAGAATAAACACCTGCTGAGACTTGACGAACATAACCAGCTCGCAGCATAAGAGCATGGCTGATAACTTGAGCATCGCTTGGCATTTCGCGAAGCGTTGGGATAGGCATTTTACTTTGTTTCATAATATTCCTCGATTATCTAAAAAAGAGTCGCATAATGTCATTCCAGGTCACAGCAATCATCAAGACAACCATGATGACCACTCCGGCCAAGGTGACATAGGTTTCAATTTCTTGTTTTAATGGTTTGCGGCGAATGGCTTCCAGGATATTGAGCACAATCTTACCACCATCCAATGCTGGAATCGGAATAAGATTAAAAATACCAATATTGATGGACATCATTGCCAAGAAGTACAAGACATTCTCAATTCCATTTTTAGCAGCATCACTACTTGCCTTAAAGATGGCAACAGGTCCACCTAGCTTGTTCAAATCTGGTTGGAAAATCAGATTTTTCAGAGCTGATAAAATTCTAAGCGCCGAGTCAGCAGCGGTTGTAAAACCACCTACAAACATGGATAGAAAATCTGACTTAATCCCCGGTTGAACACCTAGAAGATATTGACCTTGACTTTCTTCTGGGGTAACTGTTACTTGTTTGTCACTACCCTTTTCAGAAATAGTCACATCCAAGGTTGGGGCCGTCTTATCTTTGGTTTCTGATTCCACAGCCTGAATCAAACTTTCCCAGTTGCTAATCTCATGTGAGCCAATCTTGGTAATTTGTGCCGTTTCTGGTACTCCTACCTTAGCCAAGGTCCCTTGAGGCATGACATGGAACTGGTTGGTATCGACATCTCTGACTCCACCCTGCATGAAGATTAAAATCCAGAAAACAACGACACCTAAGATAAAGTTGTTCATAGGACCTGCAAAATTGGTAATCAGTTTGCCCCAGATAGTCGCATTTTGATATTGAACATCTAAAGGTGCAATCCGAACCTCAGTTCCATCTGCTTCCACAACCGTTGCGTCGTGATCCACTGCAAATGTTTTTTCTTCTTCCAGAACCAAGCCCTTGATAAAGAGCTTGTCTTCAAAATCAAACTGGGTCACCTGCATAGGAAGAGCTGTTTGATCCAATTTTTTACCTGAGAGATTGATGCGTTTAACTTTACCATCATCAGTAAGGGTCAAACTGACAGGAGTTCCTGTCTTGATTTCAGTTGTATCATCACCCCAACCGGCCATACGAACGTAGCCACCCAGAGGCAAGATTCGAATGGTATAGGCCGTTCCATCCTTACCAATATGAGCAAAGATCTTGGGTCCCATGCCAATGGCAAATTCACGCACTAGAATCCCTGATTTCTTGGCAAAGTAGAAGTGTCCAAACTCGTGCACCACTACAATAATCCCAAAAACCAGAATAAAGGTTAAAATTCCGAGCATAGTATTTCCTCCGTCTTTTGATTAAAAGAGTCCAAATAAGTGCATGATTGGAAATACAAGTAACATACTATCGAAACGATCCAAAACACCACCATGTCCAGGGATAAATTTCCCAGAATCCTTGACACCAAAGTGACGCTTGATCGAACTTTCTAGTAAATCACCAAATTGTCCAGCAATGCTAAAGAAAATAGCAAAGACTGACATCTTGTAAATTCCATACGGAAGAGCAACTGTCCTATCAAGCATCATAAAGATGATGGTTACTAAAATAGCACCTAAAATACCACCCAAGGCAC
Organism: Streptococcus sp. KHUD_015; assembly: GCF_051106265.1. Classification (GTDB taxonomy): domain Bacteria; phylum Bacillota; class Bacilli; order Lactobacillales; family Streptococcaceae; genus Streptococcus. Next base: position 216,088 of record NZ_CP193665.1, on the reverse strand, counting down.
CCTCAAAGGTTTTATTTGGAGAAACTGTCGGAGCTAATTTTCGTTTACCATAGTTCATCCCAACAAGATAGGCACCACTGTCTGTTGCCCAAACAATACACAAGGCTAATAGTGCCTTATCTAAACCTGCAACACGAGCATCTAGTAAGGCATTAAATCCAAAGCCCACGTAGAAACTCATAGCAAGCGGGAAAACAGCGTCCTCAATCGTATAAGACTTGCTAAATACAGTCGTTCCTAACATGATTGAAATCAGAACACTATAAGCAACCACATTCCCATCAACTGGCAAAAAAGTCAGGTAATTCTCCAAGGGAATGGTCAAAGCAAAGGTTGCAAAGAGGGTCAAGAGGCCCTCCATCGTCATGGTCTCTAGACCTCTCATCTTCAAAAGTTCATGCATGGCTAGCATGGCTATGATTCCGATTGCTATCTGCAGCAAAAGGCCCCCAATCATTAAAATTGGTAGGAAAATAGCCAGGGCAATCCCTGCAAACAAGGTTCTTTTCTGTAAATCCTGTGTCATATTTCCTCCTAAACTCCTCCAAATCGGCGATGACGACGATTGTAGGCAAGAATGGCTTCCTGCAAGGCCGCCTCGTCAAAATCAGGCCACAAGGTATCCGTAAAATAGAGCTCACTATAGGCTCCCTGCCATGGAAGGAAATTGCTCAAACGCAATTCTCCACTAGTCCGAATAATCAAGTCTGGGTCTCGTAACTCCTTAGGCAAATGCTGGGTGAAGAGATAGTTGCCAATCAAGTCCTCTGTGATGTCACCTGGGTTTATTTTGGCATCTAACACATCCTGGGAAATCAACTTAAGAGCCTGTGTAATCTCAGCACGTCCACCATAGTTGAGGGCAAAATTAAGAATCAAACCTGTGTTGTTCTTAGTCAATTCCTCAGCCTTGGTCAGAGCTTCAAAGGTTGGCTTAGGCAGTCGGTCTGTCTCCCCAATCATTTGAATCTTAACATTATTCGCATGCAGTTCCGGGACATAATTATCATAAAACTCTACTGGCAAGTTCATGATAAACTTGACTTCCTGATCGGGGCGGGTCCAGTTTTCCGTAGAAAAAGCATAAACTGTAATAACCTTCACCCCCAGTTTGTTGGCTGCCTTGGTCACAGTTTGCAATGCTTCCATGCCCGCCTTATGTCCAAAAACTCGCGGTTGCATACGTTTTTTAGCCCAACGGCCATTCCCATCCATAATGATGCCGATATGAGCAGGAACCTGTGTCGGAACCTCTACTTCCACAGCCTTATCTTTCTTAAAAAATCCAAACATGATCTTATTCCTATTCAAAAATCTATCGTTTCATTATACCATATTTCCCCATTTTCTTCTATCACTAAGCTATTTATTCTCAGGCACCAAGACCATTTTTCAAAAAAATAAGTCGCCTGATTAGGCGACTCTATTTTTATAGGGAGATTATTATGAAAAAGTTTTAGGAGTTTAAGTTAAGGTCTTCTTAACTTATGGACTTAGTATACACTTCCTAGCTTAAAGTTTCCTTAAGTATTTTTAAAAATCAAATTTTTCCATTTCTCCTGCCAATTTTTCTTGGATAGACGTGTTCGATAAAGTTCCATTCGGTCTTCATTCTCTAAAAAATGAGGAGTTGGGCAAACTTGAAAATTCAAAATATCCTCCAAACCATAAGGTGAATAGAACTCAAAATCCGATTCTTCATTCAAGCGTAGTCCAACAGCCGTACATCGTTCTGGATACTTACTCATGGCATCACGGGAACTGGTATAGGGAGCAGTATGAGGGCTATGCTGGTGCATATAGACTTGATTTTTCAATTCCCACTGGTACTGAGGAAAATCCTCTCTCAGCTTTTTCTCCAGCAATAAGGTTTCCTCATAAGAAATATCTGGATCAAAGAAAATCACGTCCACATCTGTTTCACGATCAAAAGATGGTCTGTCTGACAAGAGATTCCAGATGAAATTTCTGACAGAACCTGCTGCCAACCACGAGTCTTTCAGACCAAGGTATCGGATGATAGTTAAAATAGCCATCATATCCGGATTTTCTCTAAAAACCTCCAGAATTTCTTGCTCATTTTTCATTGTATTCATAACCTAAGTGCTCATATGCCTTAGCAGTCGCCACTCGTCCAGAACGTGTCCGTATGATAAAACCTTTTTGAATCAAGTAAGGCTCATACATATCTTCGACAGTCTCTCGCTCCTCTGCAATATTAACAGAAAGAGTTCCTAGACCAACAGGACCACCACCATACATCTCAATCATGGTCCGAAGGATTTTTTGGTCCACATAGTCCAAACCTTCATGGTCAACATCCAGCATAGTCAAAGCCTTATCGGTAATAAGATCATCGATCACCCCATTCCCCATAATCTGGGCAAAATCGCGCACGCGCTTGAGGAGACGATTGGCAATACGAGGGGTCCCACGACTACGTAGGGCCAACTCAGATGCTGCCTCATGAGTGATTTCCATCTCAAAAATATCTGCCGTCCGCTCGACAATTTCCGTCAAGTCAGTATGGGCATAATACTCCATGTGACCTGTAATTCCAAAACGTGCCCGTAGCGGATTTGAGAGCATACCAGCCCGAGTCGTCGCACCAATCAAGGTAAAAGGTGGCAACTCCAAATGAACACTGCGACTGCCTTCACCAGCCCCAATCATGATATCGATGTAGAAGTCCTCCATGGCACTATAAAGCACCTCTTCCACCGACATGGGCAAGCGATGAATCTCATCAATAAAAAGGACATCCCCAGGTTCTAAATCATTCAAAATCGCTACTAGATCACCGGCTTTTTCAATGACAGGCCCAGACGTCTGCTTGAGATTGACACCTAGTTCGTTGGCAATAACAAAGGCCATGGTCGTTTTCCCCAAGCCTGGAGGTCCAAATAAGAGCACATGATCTAGCGCTTCATCCCGCATTTTGGCTGCTTCTATAAAGATTTGAAGCTGGTCCTTAACCTTATCCTGCCCAATATATTCACGTAAGTACTGAGGACGGAGCGTGCGTTCTACTAACTCCTCATCCCCCATTATCTCATTATCTAAAATTCTACTCATGGCTCTATTATATCAAAAAACCAAGCCACAAACAAAAAAGCCACCTGATTAGGCGACTTCCGACTTTAGCACGTATGTGGTATAATATTGTTCGGCACTGCTACACCGCCTACGAAAGGAGGTGAGATAGCCCATGATGGAATTAGTACTCAAAACTATCATCGGACCAATTGTGGTCGGTGTCGTTCTTCGATTAGTCGATAAATGGCTAAACAAGGACAAATAGTGTCAAAAAAGACCTCAAGCTTAATGTGGAAGTTAGCTTGAGGTCTTTTCTAGTCCATGATATAGAACTAGTACTCAATTCCTTTTTATTATCCCACAGTTCACAAAATTTGTCAAAACTTTACATCCTCTTTAACCGCTGTACGACAAGACTTTCAAGTTTAAAAGAAAGTTAGGGATTCTATCAATTCATGGAAATTTTGATTTAGTAAACAAAGAGACAATCTTACATGTCACTCCTCATTTAATACGCCACTACTGGACAAGTAAAATCGTCATTACAATAGTTCCATTCCTTCATTTAACAGTCACTTACATTCAAAGTGAGGTTGAAGTAGCTGAAGTAACAGCAAACCTATTTCTTAGTCATATTTCCTAAAAAGTCCCCGCCAATTCCCCGACCAAAATCCGAAAAAGACCGGAAATTATCGGAAAATTATTTTTAGAATAGTCCCCAAAAGCCTGAAACAGAGCCAAAAAACTCCACCTGATTGGGTGGAGTTAAGGGAGATTATTATGAAAAAGAAAAGTTTAGGATTTTATTAAATAAAGTTAGGAGGTCTTTATTTAATAACTATATGATACAAAACGAAGCTTAAAACTAGCTTAACTTTTCTCAAATTTTACTGTTTTTTTGCAAAAAAACTCTATCACCATCACCTACCCACGAAAAAAGCCACCTGATTGGGTGACTTCATTAGGAGATTATGATGAAAAAAGTTTTAGGATTTCATTAAATAAAGTTAGGAGGTCTTTATTTAATGACTATATAATACTAGACTAGCCTTAAACTTTGCTTAAGAACAAACAAGTTTTATTATTTTTCTCTGTTGATCCAAGTCATTCCTATACAATCATAGGTAGATAAGGCTTCAAAACCCAAAGAACGATAAAATCCCACGTTTTTTTCTGTCTGTTCTGTCACCAGCTGGACTTGATAGGCATCTTTGTAATCTTCTAAAGCCTCCTTCATCAAGGATCTACCAATCCCTTGACGCTGATAGCTAGGCAAAACAATCAAATCCTGAACCAATACTGATGAGAATCCATCTCCAACCAAACGAATCAAGCCCACCACAGTATCACCATCAAGCGCCACATAAATCGCTAATGAATGAGATAAGGCCTGCTCCAGCATCTCTGATTGATCGGTATAATTTGTCCAACCGACAGCCTGATAGAGATGCAAAACATCCTCTAGCTTGACAAATTCTTGCTTTTTAATAGTGATCATGTCAACACCTCTTAAAACTCTCTCAAGCTCTTGTACTGCCGTCCATTTTTATCAAAATTTTCAGGAGCCAACCATGCTTCCAATCGAGCTTTGACTTGAGGCCAGTCCTTATCAATCATAGACAACCAATCCGTATCTCTCGTACGCCCCTTATAAACGACTGCCTGGCGGAAGGTTCCTTCATAGACAAATCCCAAACGCTCCGCAGCTCGTCTGGATGGCAGATTTAAGGCATCGCATTTCCACTCGTAGCGACGATAGTGAAATTCTTCAAAAACATAGCGCGCCAGGAGATAATGAGCTTCTGTCCCTATTCGTGTTCCCCTAAGTTCTGGAGAAAAAGTGACTGCTCCCACTTCTACCACTCGGTTATTCTGATCAATGCGCATGAGAGAAAATGTTCCCAAAGCCTCACCAGTTTCCTTGTCTATAATTGCATAGTAAAAGCGATCCTTACGAGCCAACATCTGATTTAAAAGGCCAACCAGTTCCTCCATATCCGCCACTGGTTCCTGAAAGAGGTAAGTCCACATCTCCCGCGGAGTATCTGGACCATAAACAGCTAATAAATCCTCAGCATGCTTTTTCGCCGAAAGAGCCTCTATCCGAGCATAACTCCCTTCTAAAAAGTCAATAGAAGGCAATTCACCTGGTGTATAACCTTCCATTAACTCACCAATCATCTGACCATATTCGTTTACTGGCATTTTTCTTCTCCTTGTTTTACGCTGAAAATACTATATCACAAATTGTTCTCTTTGGAAACTGGCACTGTCTTCAAACTTCATCCTCAACACTATATTAGTGACCCGTTTTCTGTCTTTTATCCTCTAAGGCTTGATTAATTCGTTGGGTGAGTTTGTGAGTTTGCCAGATTTGATACAACCATATCAATCCATAAATTAACAAGAAAAAGAACCAAAGCAAGGGACTCCACAAGGCTGAACCCCAACCAAAAAATAGAGAGGTCAATACTAAGATAGTAGCCGTCACTAATAAATGAACTCCTACACGTATACTAAAAGCAAGAAACTCTAGCTTTTCAAGTATTAAAGTCAATACCCCCATAATTCCACCCATTAAAAACAGAGCTAGAATATTTTTTGTCATTGGTTCAGGATAGGTAATACCTGGATAAAACTGAGTCAACACCATCATACTCAAATAAAAGAAGGAAGCCGTACGCATTCCCGATACAAAATAATCAATTAATCGTTTCATGATTTTCTCCTATAAACCTAGATAATTCATTAAGGACTTAACGTATTTCCGACTCACACTAGATTTGATGCCCCGAGTCATTTTAGCCATCATGTTCCCTGAAAAACTATCTGATAACGATTCTAAGTGGTCAATGTTTATAATTGAATGGCGTGATATCTGTATAAAGTTACGCCGATTAATCCGATTCTGAAAATTTATCAATGTTTCCTTAGTTTTATAAATCCCATCTACCGTATAAATGGTTAATAAATTCTTGTCAATATCAGCTAGAATAAGATCCTCAATTTTCACCATAACCAGATAATCATCCGTTCGAATAGGAATGGCCACCTGATTGGTCGTTGAAAATTGTTCTAAATACTCCATGATTTCCCTTGCTTGGCCGGTTAACTGAGCTGCCTGAATTACAATATGTGGGTCCTTTTCTGAAAACTCTGCCTTCATTTCAAAACGAATCTTCATTTTCTCTCCAATATACTTTTATTTTCTCTTGCTAAATACTTTAACAAATAAAAGCCAAAGAAGAATAGCGACGAGACATATAATAACCACTATAAAGTATGTCTCTTCCTTTGTCAATAGTTCTTGCCAGTTGATTTGGATTCCCATTTTTTCTTGAAATTCCTTTAACAAGCTGCTATTTCCTGTAAATGCGGTCTCTAAGTGCTCTTTCATTAAAATTTGTCGATAGAGAGAAGCAATATAAGTTGCAGGGGTACACTTCATGATAATCTGTGCAAAATCAGGTAAAACTCCAATAGGGACATAAGTTCCTACTAAAAATCCAGAAGCAGTTCCCACTATAGTTGCCAGTTTGCCAAGACTATCTACAGATTGAAAACGATAAATCAAGAGAATATTTATCAAACTTGAAAGCAGACTACTTAACAACATAATCAAAGCAATTTCTGGTAAATGACTGATAACTGGACTCTCTTTAAAATAAAGCCCCATAACAGCAAACATAAATACCTGCATGACAAAAGAGATGGTAATACTACTGATTAGATAGGACACCTGTAAACCCCAGCTACCTAAATCTGTCAAGAAGAGATCTTGATCCACTTGATTTTCACGATCCTGTACCATTTGTGTAAGAGCTGTAAAACTGGTTGTAATCCCAGTCACAGCCAAGGTCCCACCCATCAGCCAGTTATTTAAAAGGTTCGTATTATCAGGGAGTTGGGACCAAGCATCCGTCAAGTTTTTCTGCAAAAAAATGATATAAAGGAGGAAGGAAATCAATGCCCCCAATAGTGAGAAAAATACTCCTGAACGATTACGAAAATATAAGATAAAATTCCGTTTCAATAAAGCTAACATTAGCGAACCTCTCTTCCTGTAAGTGCAATAAAGGCATCATCCATAGTACCTGGACGAAACTCAAAAGAATCAATTTCTTCTCGTACTTTTGCCAAATATTCAATAGCTTCCAGTGATGTCCTTGGATAAAAAAGATATTCCAACTCATTTTCTTCCTTTACTGTCATTCCAGTCTGTAACAACTTTTCTAAATCCTTCATTTCTTTAAAACGAATTTTTAGGATATTAGATGCATACTGACTTTTAATAGCCATCGCAGAACCTTGCGCAATCACTTTCCCATGATCAACGATATAGATCTGATTTGCTTCATCCGCTTCATCCAGATAATGAGTCGTTAAGATAATAGTCATCCCTTCATCCTTTTGTAGTCGAGATAGTAAATCCCAAATGGCTTTGCGAGTCTGAATATCTAGACCTGTCGTTGGTTCATCTAAGAAAAGAATATCTGGCTGTGAAAGAAGAGCACGCGCAATATCAACCCTACGTTTTTGCCCACCTGACAAAGTCCCATATAGTTGCTTCTGGAAAGCAGTCAAACCCAGTTGATGGATCAAATCATCCACACGACTTGCTGCAATCTCCTTATACTGTTGAGCACGAATCGTAAGATTTTCCCTAACTGTCAACATCTCATCCAGTACACTAGCTTGAAAAACAACTCCTATTTTCGTATTTGGCGCATATCGAATCTGACCTTTTGTCGGCTTTTTCAAACCGATTAACATGGAAATGGTGGTTGATTTTCCTGCACCATTGGGACCCAAAATAGCATTAAAACTCCCTTTTTCAAACTCTAACTGAATATCGTCAACAGCCATATGATCGCCGTACCGTTTAGTCAAATGTTTAGCTTGTAAAATCATATTTAGTTCCTCCTCTTTACCTCATCAGTTTAACAAAAAGTATGAAAGAAAAATCGACTTTTGAGATAGGTGGTTAAAATGAGAGGTTAAGTGGTGAGATGACGGAAACAGGATTATATTTTTCATTCAAAAAATCCTCCAGATTCTACTCTGAAGGATTCTTATCTTATTTCACAACAATATTAACCAATTTAGTTGGCTTCAATAGTCCAGTGGACCATTGAAGGTGGCAAATAGAGCTAATAAACTCGTTATTTAACGACGATATTAACGAGTTTGTTAGGTACCGCAATCACCTTGACGATTTCCTTACCGTCAATTTCTGCTTTGACTTTTTCATCAGCTAGAGCAATCTCTTGCAATTCTTCGCGTGATAGGTCTTTAGCGACCATGAGTTTGGCACGAACTTTTCCTTTGATTTGAACAACGATTTCGATTTCGTCTTCAACCAATTTGCTTTCGTCCCATGTTGGCCAAGCCACGTAAGAGATTGACTCACCTGTTGCCGCAACAGTTTGCCAGAGTTCTTCTGCCAAATGAGGTGCAAATGGGGCAATCAACTGAACGAAGCCTTTGGCGTAGTCAACATAGAGCTTGTCTTCCTTGTTAGCCGCGTTGACAAAGACCATAAGTTGGGCAATAGCTGTGTTGAATTTCATTGATTCGATTTGTTCTGTGACAGCTTTAACGGTTTCGTTATAAACCTTGTCAAGAGCGCCATTGTTTTCCGCAGCGATTTCTTTACTTGTAATCAAGCGGTAAACACGGTCAAGGAACTTACGGCTTCCTTCCAGACCTTCTTCAGACCAAGCAATCGAAGCATCAAGTGGTCCCATAAACATTTCATAGACACGAAGGGTATCGGCACCGTATTGCTCCACCACATCGTCTGGGTTAACAACGTTCTTGAGCGATTTAGACATCTTGGCTGGCGCTTGCTCCAACTCTTCCCCTGTTTCCACATGGAAGAAAGAACCGTCACGTTTTTCAACCTTGTCAGTCGCCACAAGAGCCCCACGGTGGTCACGATAGCTTGTTCCCAAAATCATTCCTTGGTTAAAGAGTTTTTGGAATGGTTCCTTAGTTGGAACAACACCGAGGTCGTAGAGGAATTTGTGCCAGAAACGAGCATAAAGCAAGTGAAGAACAGCATGCTCTGCTCCACCCACATAGATATCTACTGGCAACCATTGTTTGAGAAGGTCCTCATCAGCCAATTTCTCAGTATTGTGTGGATCAATATAGCGGAGGTAATACCAACTTGAACCAGCCCATTGTGGCATGGTGTTGGTTTCACGACGACCTTTAACACCATCTTCACGAGTCACTTCAAGCCAATCTGTCAAGTTAGCTAGTGGACTTTCACCAGTACCTGAAGGACGGATGTCCTTGGTTACAGGCAAGACAAGTGGCAATTCACTTTCAGGGACAGCTGTTGATGTCCCATCTTCCCAATGAATGATAGGAATTGGCTCACCCCAGTAACGTTGACGGCTAAAGAGCCAGTCGCGGAGACGGTAGGTAACCTTCTCTTGTCCACAGCCCTTTTCTTCCAACCAAGCCACAATCTTGGCAATAGCGTCTTCTTTGTTGAGTCCATCTAGGAAGTCTGAATTGACATGAAGGCCATCTTCTGTGTAGGCAGCTTTTTCAACGTTTCCACCTTCAAGTACTTCGACGATTGGAAGATCAAATTGTTTGGCAAATTCCCAGTCACGTTGATCGTGGGCAGGAACAGCCATTACCGCACCTGTACCATAGCTAGCAAGAACATAGTCCGCAATCCAGATTGGAATTTCCTTGCCATTGACAGGGTTAATAGCATAAGCACCAGTCCAAACACCAGTTTTTTCCTTAGCAAGATCTGTACGAGCCAAGTCAGACTTGAGGCTAGCTTGATGTTTATAGTTTGCTACAGCTTCTGCTTGCTCTGAGCTTGTGATGGCGTCTACTAATTCATGTTCAGGAGCCAAGACAGTGAAAGTCGCACCGAAAAGAGTGTCTGGACGAGTGGTAAAGACAGTGAATTCCTTATCTGTTCCCTTAACTTTGAAAGTTACATTTGCACCAGTTGATTTCCCAATCCAGTTGCGTTGCATGTCCTTGATGGACTCTGGCCAGTCAAGTTCATCTAAGTCATTAAGCAGACGCTCCGCGTAGGCCGTGATTTTAAGCATCCATTGGCGCATTGGTTTGCGGACAACTGGATAGCCTCCACGCTCAGATGTTCCGTCAGGAAGAACTTCTTCGTTAGCGATGGCAGTTCCCAATTCTTCAACCCAGTTTACTGGCACTTCAGCTTCATAGGCCAAGCCTTTTTCGTAAAGCTTGGTGAAAATCCATTGCGTCCACTTGTAATAGTTTGGATCTGTTGTATTAACTTCACGATCCCAGTCATAAGAAAATCCAAGCGCATTGATTTGACGTTTGAAGTTGGCAATATTTTCCGCTGTAAATTCTGCTGGGTCATTACCTGTATCCATAGCGTATTGCTCTGCAGGCAAACCAAAAGCATCCCACCCCATTGGGTGAAGGACATTGTAGCCTTGCGCACGTTTGTAACGGCTGAGGATATCTGTCGCTGTATAGCCTTCTGGGTGTCCTACGTGCAGACCCGCTCCAGATGGATAAGGGAACATATCAAGAGCATAAAACTTCGGTTTTGATGCATCTGTTCCTGTCTTAAATGTATGATGTTCTGCCCAGTAGCCCTGCCACTTAGGCTCAATTTCTTTATGATTGTAAAAACTCATGGTCTCTCTCCAATTTTGTGATGTTACTATTATACCATTTTTGAGGGAATTTGGTCTCGTTCTATTCTATACTTTTCTATTTTACCTTGCTCTAGAATTTTTAAACTGCTATACTTATAACAGAAAACCCTTCCAAGGAGGTAGCGGATGTCTCATTCCTTTAAAAAATCTCTCCAAAAAGAAATTCTCCATAGAAGCTCTATCGCAGCTTTTATGACCTCTCTTTTACTACTCATTTTACTTTTTGGTTTTTCCTATTTTTTACAAAAGCAACAACTCTCCAAAGATACGAGACAGATTGTCAAACAGGTTCAAGAAATGAAAGAAGCCAATAATGAGCTCCTGACTACTATGAACCATAAAATGATTCCAGGATTTTTGGATGGCAAACACACAGAGAGAGAAGTCTTTAGCTTATTTTACGAGACAAAAGCTAAATTAAAACTTAGTTCTGACCTCATTATCCTAAGTGATACAGGTGAATTACTATTTAGTACCAATCGAAATCACCAAGAAAGTATTTTATCTCCCTACTATCTAAAACTACTCATTCAAAATCCTTCTCAAGATAAAGTTACAGAAAAAATTGCACTCTCTTCAGATAAGCAACATTACACACTCTTTATCAAACCACTACTTCAAAACCAACGAGTTAAGGCCTATACTATTGCTTTCGTAAATGAGAATGATTTCATCTCAAGTTTCCCAATGATCAATTCTAAATACATCATTACCGATAGCTTTGGAAATATGTTTTCCAACAATACAAATCAGTTTACTCGTTCCACTCTTGAAAAATTTGATGAAAAACTCCTACACTCTCGCACCCACTGGTATGCGAATGAACCGCTTATTGTTCAAAAAGAAAAAGTCGGTGCTATTTTTTCAATCTATACTTTTCAATCCTTCTTTCCTATTCCTAGCTTACTTGGTCTAGCCTCCATCCTCACCTTATGTATATTCTTCCTCTACTTCTGGCAAGCAAGGCGAATTGCTCATAAAATTGCCACACACAATGCTGTTCCTATTGAAAGTTTGGTTTACCAACTTCAAGAAATTCCTAAACAAGCAGAAAAAAGGCTTTCTCTACAAACAGGTGATGAGTTTGAGTTTATGGCAGAAAAAATCAACAATATGTTGTACGAATTAGATCAACTTCATCAAAAAATGTTGACCATAGAAAAAGAAAAGTGGATTTTTGAAAGAAAAATGCTGGAAGCTCAGTTCAATCCTCATTTTCTCTACAATACACTTGAGACAATTAAAATTACTTCTTTAATGGATGCCACCCTCACACAAGACCTAATTCAAAACCTCACGCGCATCCTTCGCTACAGTATCACGGATTTAGAAAAAGAAACAACCATTTGCCAAGATTTAAAGATTATAGAGGATTACCTTATGATTCATAAGATTCGTTTCGAGCACTTTTCCTATGATATTGTCTGCCCAGAAACTGTTGATAATCAGCCTATCCCTAAGCTTTTCTTGCTTCCTCTAGTAGAAAATGCTATAAAATATGGGATGCAATACCGTATTGATCTTCATATTGATATCCAAATTACCTTGGAATCAGATTCTCTAACTTTTTTAGTCAAGGATAATGCTGGAGGACTCACAAAACAAGAGCGACTCGCTATTTTAGACTCTTTAGAAAGCCCTCATACCCAGCATGGCATCGTGAACAGCTACAAACGATTGAGTAATTTCTTTTCTGATGTCCAGCTAGATTTAGGAGTCAATCGCCAAGGAGAAACTTGGGTCAAATTTATAACGAAAGGACTAACTCATGTTTAAGCTTATTATCGTAGAAGACGAACACCTCATTCGAAAATGGCTAGAGATTGCCGTAGACTACTCTGCCTTGGGTATCCAAGTCGTAGGAACTGCCAGTCACGGTCAAGAGGGAATGAAACTCATCCAAGAAAAAGAACCTCATATTGTCTTAACAGACATCACCATGCCAATTATGGATGCTTTTATGATGTTTGAAGCCACTCGTACTCTCTCCTATGAAAAAGTTATCTTATCAGGTTATAACGATTTTCAAAATGCCAAAAAAGCCATGCAATATGGAGCAGTTGATTTCTTATCCAAACCAATTGATACCAAGGAGTTGACAGAATGTCTTCAAAAAATTGTTTTGCGATTACGAGTTAGCACTCGTCAAGAAACTCCTTTTTTAGAAGAATATCAAACTTTACTCACCTCTATCCAACAAATTGATACACAAAACCAAATCATTCAGCAAATTCTTGAATTTGTGCACCAACACTACTGTATGCACTTTACCATTTCTAGCATTGCAGAGAATCTAGGATATAGTGAGAGTTATCTATATAAGGTTATCAAAGAAGACTTCCCAATGACGCTAAATGAATATATCTTACGCTACCGCCTCAAGCAAGCTATAGATAAAATAGCTGAGTCCCCTAATTCTCCCTTAAGCGATATCTCTGAACAAGTTGGATTTTCAGACTATAAATATTTTGCAAAAGTTTTTAAAAAGTATCTCCATATTTCTCCAAAAGAATTAAAACTTATGGATAAAAATCATTGATGTAAAAGGATTGCTCAAATCAGGCAATCTTTTTATTTTGTACTTATACTAGAGCAAACTATGAAACTCGCTACAAGCTGCTCAAATCTTAGCTTTGAGATCACAGATAAAATGACGTGCTTTGAAGAGTATTACCATCAAAATCTCAGCTAAAATTCACCAATCCTTGCTCTAGGAACTTATTTACTATTTTTCGTTTTAGATTTCTTTAAGGTTTTTATTATATCCTGTAGAACTCTACAATTTAAAGACATTAACAATCTAGGTAGAGAAAATGTTCGTAAAAAAGGAGATACTTATGAAAAAAATACTATTCTTTCTCTCTTGTGGCTGGATATTCCTTTCTTTATCAGGATGTTCTTCACCTATAGAAGCGGAAACTAGCACTGAAAAAGATTCAGATAGCACTTTGGTTGTCTACTCGCCTAACCCTGAAGACCTTATCGAAGAAACAATCCCAGCCTTCGAAGAAAAATATGGTATTAAGGTTGATTTAGTACAAGCCAGCACTGGTGAATTGTTCAAAAAAGCTGAGGCCGAAAAAGAATCCCCTGTAGCTGATGTCATTTTCGGAGGCTCCTACGCCCTCTTCTCTTCTAACGAAAATCTTTTTGAACCTTATATTTCTCAAGAAAACGACCAGATAATCCCTGATTATCAAAACAAAACTGGATTCTACACCCCTTACACACTGGATGTCAGTGTCATCATTGCCAATTCATCCCTTACAAAAGATATAAAAATTGAAGGATACAATGATCTGCTCAATCCTAAATTAAAAGGAAAAATCGCAACTGCTGATCCAAGTAATGCTTCTAGCGCTTTTGCACAATTAACAAACATGCTTGTCGATCAAGGGGGATACGAAAATGAACAAGCTTGGACCTATGTGAAAAATCTATTTACCCTAGTAGATGGAAAGATTGCATCTAGTTCTTCAAATGTTTACAAAGCTGTCGCCGATGGAGAAATGGCTGTTGGACTCACCTATGAAGACCCTGCCTTAAAACTCTTAAATGATGGGGTTGATGTAAAAGTTATTTATCCAAAAGAAGGAACCGTCTTTTTACCTGGTAACGCTGCCATCGTCAAAAATGCCAAACACATGGAAAACGCTAAGAAATTTATCGATTTCCTCCTTTCTCAAGAAATCCAAGATAAACTAGGAACTGAAACAACAATCAGGCCCATTCGTAAAAATGCTAAAACCAATAAAAATATGAAGGCTATGACAGAAATCAATATTGCCACTGAAGATTCCGATTATGTCATTAAAAACAAATCCGCCATTCTTAAAAAGTACAATGATATTTTTACAGATATCCAATCTAAAAAATAAAATTTGACTTTCCAATGATTAACTGTCAAACCCTGCTATAAAATCAAAAAGATTACTTCCGTTTTTGTAGAGAATTTTACTCTAATAGAATAGAATTATCGGTTTTAAAAACGCTTACATTGTTTTAAAATAAACTTAAATAACACAACGGAGGTATCCATCATGAAAAAGAAATGGATGTATTATGCTGCTTGCGGACTAGCTCTTTTTGGTCTTGCTGCTTGTTCTTCTAATGAATCTGCCGATGGCGGTTCATCTGATAAAGGAGACGGCGGTTCGCTAGTCGTTTATTCACCAAACTCAGAGGGCTTAATCGGAGCAACTATTCCTGCCTTTGAAGAAAAATATGGTATCAAAGTAGAACTGATTCAAGCTGGTACTGGAGAACTTTTCAAAAAACTAGAGTCAGAAAAAGAAGCTCCTGTAGCCGATGTCATCTTTGGTGGTTCTTATACACAATATGCTACCCACGGAGAACTCTTTGAAAACTATACTTCAAAAGAAAATGATAATGTTATCAAAGAATATCAAAACACAACTGGCTACTCTACTCCTTATACACTAGATGGTAGTGTTTTAATCGTCAATCCTGATTTAACGAAAGGCATGAACATCGAAGGATATAGCGACCTTCTCAAACCTGAACTAAAAGGAAAAATCGCAACTGCTGACCCAGCAAACTCTTCTAGCGCCTTTGCTCAATTAACAAATATGCTACAAGCTCAAGGTGGTTACAAAGACGATAAAGCTTGGTCTTATGTAAAAGATCTCTTCACACTTATTGATGGTAAAATCGGTTCAAGCTCATCTGGTGTCTATAAAGCAGTCGCTGACGGAGAAATGGCTGTTGGTCTCTCTTATGAAGATCCAGCAGTTAAACTCTTAAATGACGGAGCTAATATCAAGGTAGTCTATCCAAAAGAAGGAACCGTCTTCCTACCTGCTAGTGCTGCTATCGTTAAAAAAGCGAAAAATATGGAAAATGCCAAGAAATTTATCGATTTTATTATCTCTCAAGAAGTACAAGATACACTTGGTACAACCACTACTAACCGTCCTGTTCGTAAAAATGCCAAAACAAGCGAAAACATGAAACCAATTGACAAAATCAAAACACTCACTGAAGATTATGATTATGTCATCAAGAATAAATCAGATATCGTTAAGAAATACAACGAAGTCTTTACAGATATCCAATCTAAACAGTAAAAGAGGTTCACTATGAGTGAGATCAAAATTATTAACGCCAAAAAAATCTACCACGATGTCCCTGTTATTGAGAATTTGAACATTACAATTCCAAAAGGAAGTCTCTTTACCCTTCTTGGGCCTTCAGGTTGTGGGAAAACGACTCTTCTTCGTATGATTGCAGGTTTCAACAGTATCGAAGGCGGAGAATTTTACTTCGATGATACAAAAATCAATAATATGGAACCCAGCAAACGCAATATCGGGATGGTTTTTCAAAACTACGCTATTTTCCCACATTTGACTGTTCGAGATAATGTTGCTTTTGGTCTCAAGCAAAAGAAAGTTCCAAAAGAAGAATTGGTCCAACAGACCAACAAGTATCTTGAACTCATGCAAATTGCTCAATATGCGGATCGAAAGCCCGATAAACTCAGTGGGGGACAACAACAACGTGTCGCCTTGGCACGTGCCTTAGCTGTTAATCCAAGTGTTCTCCTCATGGACGAGCCGCTCAGTAACCTAGATGCCAAACTTCGCTTGGATATGCGTCAAGCCATTCGAGAAATCCAACACGAAGTGGGAATTACAACTGTTTATGTGACCCACGACCAAGAAGAAGCTATGGCTATTTCAGACCAAATTGCTGTTATGAAAGATGGGGTGATTCAACAAATCGGTCGGCCAAAAGAACTCTATCATAAACCAGCTAATGAGTTTGTAGCAACCTTTATCGGACGCACAAATATTATCCCTGCCACTCTTGAAAAACGGAGCGACGGCGCTTATATCGTCTTTTCAGATGGCTATGCCCTTCGAATGCCAGCCCTTGATCAGGCTGAAGCACAAGCTATTCATGTAAGCATCCGTCCTGAAGAGTTTATCAAAGATGAATCTGGAGATATTGAAGGAACTATTAGCGATAGCGTCTATCTTGGACTAAATACTGAATATTTCATCGAGACAGGCTTTGCCTCAAAAATTCAAGTTAGCGAAGAATCAACTTTTGAAGAAGATCTACAAAAAGGCGATCGTATTCGTCTACGAATCAATACTCAAAAATTAAACGTCTTTTCTGCAGATGGTTCCCAAAACCTGATAAAAGGAGTCAACCATGGAACGTAAAAAACTAAATATTTGGACAGTCTCCTCTTTCTTCATCTTTCTTACCTATCTTGTCTTTCTGGTTTATCCTATCGTTACCGTGCTCAAGCAAGCACTCATACATGAGGGACAATTTTCACTAGCTAATTTTGTCACTTTCTTTAGTAAAGCCTACTACTCTGAGACACTCGTCAACAGTTTCAAGGTTTCCATTACCGCTACTGTCACTTCCTTAGTCGTAGGAACCTTATTAGCTTATCTCTTTTCTATGTATGACTTCAAGGGAAAGAAATTTCTACAAATATTGATTATCATTGCTTCCATGTCAGCTCCGTTCGTGGGAGCCTACTCCTGGATTCTCTTGCTGGGACGAAATGGGGTCATTACTAAATTCCTGACAAATGCCCTTCATCTTCCAGCTATCGATATTTATGGATTCAAAGGAATTGTACTTGTCTTTACACTGCAACTATTCCCACTGGTATTTCTATACGTTGCTGGGACAATGAAAAGTATTGACAATTCTCTACTTGAAGCCGCTGAAAGCATGGGGTCCTTCGGATTTAAGCGTATCGTAACGGTTGTTTTGCCTCTCCTAGTTCCAACCTTACTAGCAGCTGCCCTACTTGTATTTATGAGAGCATTCTCAGACTTTGGAACGCCTATGTTGATTGGTGAAGGATATCGGACTTTCCCTGTCCTGATTTATACCCAATTCATTAGCGAGGTTGGAGGAAATTCTGCTTTTGCATCTGCTTTAGCAATTATGGCGATTATCATTGCCTTGGCAATCTTCCTTATCCAAAAATACATTTCAAACCGCTACAGTTTCAGCATGAATTCGCTCCATCCAATTGAGCCTAAAAAAACTACAAAAGGAAAAATGGTTGCCATTTATGCAACAGTCTACGGAATTATCTTGTTCTCTGTTCTACCTCAAGTCTACTTGATTTATACTTCTTTCCTAAAAACATCAGGTATGGTATTTGTCAAAGGTTATTCTCTAAACAGTTACAAGGTAGCTTTCAATCGTATGGGATCTGCTATTTTCAATACCATTCGTATCCCTTTGATTGCCTTAGTTCTAGTTGTCCTATTCGCAACATTTATCTCCTACCTAGCCGTTAGAAAACGGAATTTGTTTACAAACTTAATTGACAGCCTCAGTATGGTCCCTTATATTGTACCAGGAACCGTTCTAGGGATTGCCTTCATTTCTTCCTTCAATACTGGTCTATTCGGAAGTGGATTTCTTATGATTACAGGGACAGCTTTCATCTTGATTATGTCTCTATCTGTCAGAAGATTACCGTATACTATTCGCTCATCTGTTGCTAGTTTGCAACAAATAGCACCAAGTATTGAAGAAGCCGCTGAAAGCTTAGGAAGTAGTCGTCTCAATACCTTTGCCAAGATTACAACTCCAATGATGCTATCTGGTATTATTTCTGGAGCCATCCTATCTTGGGTCACAATGATTTCAGAACTCTCTACTTCTATCCTCCTCTACAATGTCAAAACAAGAACAATGACTGTAGCCATTTATACAGAGGTTCTCAGAGGGAATTACGGTGTAGCCGCAGCCTTGTCAACTATCCTGACTGTTCTAACAGTAGGTTCCTTGCTCTTGTTTATGAAAATCTCTAAAAGCAACAGCATTACACTTTAGTTTCCCCCATCAAAAACAGCCGAAAGGATTACCCTCGGCTGTTTTTTCTTATCTTGATATTCCTATCAAATCCCTAGTTCATAGCAAGCAAGTCTAGACTAATTAAATAGAGGCTTCCTCCATTTTCTCCCGTCCTAGTTCTCGGTAACTACGATCGCCGACAACCTCAACGCTAAACTGACCGTCCTCATATTCAAGGATCGTCACGCTACCATTATCTAGACCATGCGGATGCATGCCATTAATCAGATACACAATGGTTCCAATGGTCATTCCGTGGCTCACGACTAGGGCATTGCCCCCACCTTGCGCTTCCATTTCTTTGGCAATCGCTTCAAAACCTTCCTTGATTCGGCCACTGAGTTTTTCCCATCCTTCAGCCCAACCAGCTGTATCGACCTCTACCAAACCCTCAGCCAGTTCAGCATAAGACAATTGATGAACATGGTCCACATTAAAGATACGAGGGATAATGCCCATGAAAAGATCGCCATCGTAGGCTCCGTCAAAGCTACCAAAACACCATTCTCTGATACGCTTGTCCATGCGATAAGGGATTTTTCCCTGCAAGCCAAGTTCATCAAGGATAATTCCCATTGTCTGAATAGTGCGACCAGAATCACTCGAATAAGCACGCTCAAACTGCAGACCAGATTCTCGCAAACCGATTCCTAATTCTTGAATCCCTCGCTCACCTTCAGCTGTTAAGGGAGTATCGCTCCAACCTTGCGCGCGACCAATCGTGTTAAACATGGTCTTGCCATGACGTACCAAATACAATCGTACTTTTACCATTTTCCGTCCTCCGTTTGCTTCTATTATATCATGGATGATAAAACAAAAGCCACCCATACAGGCGACTTTTGCAGGAGATTATTATGAAAAAGTTTAGGAGTTCTATTAAATAAAGATATTAGATGAAAATCAAATTCAAACTAAATCAGTGTTATCTGTTTCAAATAATATTAGGAGGTCTTTATTTAATGATTATAGTATACACATCCAACCTTAAATAGAACTTAAAATTTCTCTTATTTTTTTAATTTTTAAAACTATGAATTGGTGCTGGGATTTGTCCTCCACGAGAGATGAAATCGACAGACGAAGCCCTATTGACCTTCATAACAGGTGCAGTTCCTAATAGGCCACCAAACTCAATCATATCGCCTTCTTTTCCTTTTGGAATGATACGAACAGCTGTTGTTTTCATGTTAATGACACCAATTGCAGCCTCATCTGCAATCATGGCCGCAATGGTTTCAGCAGGAGTATCTTCTGGTATGGCAATCATATCCAAACCAACAGAACAGATAGCCGTCATGGCTTCTAGTTTTTCCAAATTAAGAGAGCCATTTTGCACTGCAGCAATCATTCCCTCATCCTCTGAAACAGGGATAAAGGCACCAGACAAACCACCAACTTGGTTGCAAGCCATAACTCCGCCCTTCTTAACTTGGTCGTTCAAGAGAGCCAAGGCAGCCGTCGTTCCATGCGTGCCAACTGTCTCTAGCCCCATTTCCTCAAGGACACGTGCCACAGAGTCTCCAACCGCAGGAGTTGGCGCCAAACTCAAGTCCACAATACCAAACTCCACACCCAGTCTCTCACTAGCCATCTGACCAACCAATTGACCGATACGAGTGATTTTAAATGCAGTTTTCTTGACCGTTTCGGCTACTACATCAAAGCTCTGTCCACGAACTTTTTCCAAGGCACGTTTCACCACACCAGGACCAGAAACTCCGACATTGATGATAACATCTGCTTCCCCAACACCATGAAAGGCACCCGCCATAAATGGATTGTCCTCAACAGCATTAGCGAATACAACCAACTTAGCTGCCCCCATATCAGATAGAGTTGCTGTTTCCTTGATAACTCGTCCCATATCTGCCACAGCCGTCATATTAATACCAGACTTGGTTGAACCGATATTGACTGAAGAGCAGACCTTGTCCGTTTCAGCCAAAGCGCGAGGAATAGAATTGATAAGAATCTCATCTCCCTTTTGATAACCCTTTTGTACCAAGGCTGAAAAACCACCAATAAAGTCCACACCAATCTCTTTCGCAGCCTTATCAAGTGCTTTTGCCAGAACCACATAGTCTGTCGCATCTGTCGCTGCTCCAATCAGAGAAATAGGAGTCACCGATACACGCTTATTAACGATAGGAATTCCCAACTCAGCTGCAATTTCGTCACCAACAGCCACTAAATTAGCTGCCTTGGTCGTAATCTTTTGATAAATTTTCTCCGCAGCACGATTGATATCTGGATCGATACAGTCCAAAAGGGAAATTCCCATGGTAATGGTTCTAATATCGAAGTTTTGCTCCTCAATCATGGCAATGGTTTCAGTAACTTGTCTAATATCCATAATAACCTCCTAGATATTATACATAGCTTCAAAAATCGCTGCACTCTGAATATTAATTTTCACATTCAAAGTTTGCCCAAAAGCTTCAAATTCATTACGAAGATAGGTAAAATCTTGCTTTTCATCGCTAGAGACGACAGCCATCATCGTGAAATATTCATCCAAGACAGTTTGAGAGATATCGTCAATATTCAAACCCAATTCTGCAATTTTACCAGAAACACCTGCAACAATTCCAGATTTATCTTTACCAACAACAGTTATAATCGCTTTCATAAGCAAACTCCAATTCTTATTTTAATAGGAAACCTGAACATTCAGCAGATTTCTTCTTAAATAGTATAGCATAATTCCAACTTAAATACTCAAAAACGCCTGCTTACGAAGTTGTTCTTAAGCAAAAAACAATTTCGTAAACAAGCGTCTACTATCCCAACTTATGATGAGTGTTCCCGCTAGGACCGAGGTCCTAGCGGTAGACCAGAGCTAGACTAAGAGCACAAGACTCCATCATCATAACACTCAACAAAATTGATGATTTTATACTAATTCGATGATCGCCATTGGCGCTGCATCACCACGACGTGGTTCAGTTTTAAGGATACGAGTGTATCCACCGTTACGTTCAGCATAACGAGGTGCGATTTCTGAGAACAATTTTTGAAGTGCTGTAGTAGAAGTGTACTTATCAGTTGCTTCATCATAGTTTTCAGATGCGATTTCATTACGTACGAAAGCAGCTGCTTGACGACGTGCATGCAAATCACCACGTTTACCTAGAGTAATCATTTTTTCAACAGTTTTACGGATTTCTTTAGCACGAGCTTCAGTTGTCACGATTGATTCGTTGATCAAAAGGTCAGTTGTCAAATCGCGAAGCATTGCTTTACGTTGTGAGCTAGTGCGTCCTAGTTTACGGTAAGCCATGTATTCCTCCTTTATTTATCTTTTAATCCAAGACCCAAATCAATGAGTTTGAGTTTAACTTCTTCCAAACTCTTGCGTCCAAGATTTCGTACTTTCATCATCTCTGCTTCAGATTTTTCTGTCAAATCATGCACAGTATTGATACCGGCACGTTTCAAACAGTTGTATGAACGCACAGACAAGTCCAGTTCCTCAATCGTACGATCCAAAATACGGTCGTCAGATTCAGTATCAGCTTCTTTCATCACTTCAGTTGACTTAGCAATCTCAGTAAGATTTGTAAACAAATCAAGATGTTCTGTCAAAATACGTGCTGAAAGCCCTAAAGCATCTTCTGGAATAATTGTTCCATTTGTCAAGATTTCAAGGGTTAGTTTGTCAAATCCATCATTGCTACCTACACGAGCAGGTTCAACTTGATAGTTGACTTTGGTAACTGGTGTATAAATAGAATCTACAGCAAGTGTCCCAACTGGTGCATTATCCTTTTTATTTTCATCTGCAGGTACATATCCACGACCACTGTTAACAGTCATAGTCGCTTTTAGAGAAGAACCTTCACCGATTGTAAAGAGATAATGATCTGGATTTACAATTTCAATATCGCTATCTGTCAAAATGTCACCAGCTGTTACTTCAGCAGGACCTTCAACATCCAGTTCGATGATTTTTTCGTCTTCAACGTACGATTTCACTGCAATTCCTTTAATGTTCAGAATGATTTGCATCACGTCTTCACGAACACCTGGAACTGTGTCAAACTCATGTAACACACCATCAATGTTAATAGATGTCACAGCTGCTCCTGGTAGAGAAGCTAGAAGTACACGACGAAGAGAGTTACCAAGAGTTGTACCGTAGCCACGTTCAAGTGGTTCGATTACAAACTTGCCATAATCTTTATTTTCATCAATTTTTGTTATATTTGGTTTTTCAAACTCGATCATTTAGTTACTCCCTCTTAAACGAAAAGCAGTGTAATGCGATGATTATACACGGCGACGTTTTGGAGGACGAGCACCATTGTGTGGCACTGGAGTCACATCACGAATTGCTGTTACTTCAAGACCAGCGGCAGCAAGCGCACGAATAGCTGACTCACGACCAGAACCTGGACCTTTTACAGTAACTTCAACTGATTTAAGACCGTGTTCTTGTGCAGATTTAGCAGCAGCTTCAGAAGCCATTTGAGCAGCGAATGGTGTAGATTTACGAGAACCTTTGAAACCAAGAGCACCAGCTGATGACCAAGCAATTGCATTACCATGCACATCAGTAATCATAACAATAGTGTTATTAAATGTAGCGTGAATATGAGCAATACCAGATTCGATATTCTTTTTCACACGACGTTTACGTGTTGGTTTAGCCAAGACTTTTACCTCCTATATTATTTTTTCTTACCAGCGATCGCAACAGCTTTACCTTTACGAGTGCGAGCGTTGTTTTTAGTGTTTTGTCCACGGACAGGAAGTCCACGACGGTGACGGATACCACGGTATGAACCGATTTCCATCAAACGTTTGATGTTCAAGTTTACTTCACGACGAAGGTCACCTTCAACTTTGATTGCATCCACTTCACGACGGATAGCATCTTCTTGATCTGATGTAAGATCACGTACACGAACATCTTCTGAGATTCCAGCAGCAGCCAAAATTTTCTTAGATGTTGCAAGTCCGATACCATAAACATAAGTCAATGAGATTACTACGCGTTTGTCATTTGGAATGTCAACTCCAGCAATACGAGCCATGTTTTCTCCTTTCTATCTTATCCTTGACGTTGTTTGTGTTTTGGATTTGCTGGGCAAATTACCATAACACGACCATTACGACGAATAACTTTACAGTATTCGCAAATTGGTTTGACCGATGGTCTTACTTTCATTTCTTATCCCTCCAAGTTTTTCGATTATTTAAAGCGGTAAGTGATACGTCCACGTGTCAAGTCATATGGACTCATTTCGACAGTAACACGATCTCCCGCTAAAATAC
Organism: Streptococcus sp. KHUD_015; assembly: GCF_051106265.1. GTDB lineage: Bacteria > Bacillota > Bacilli > Lactobacillales > Streptococcaceae > Streptococcus. The sequence goes on along the minus strand of NZ_CP193665.1, from coordinate 192,227 downwards.
GAATATAGTTTTTACGAATTTTACCAGAAACTGTTGCTAAAATCTGATGTCCATTTTCAAGTTCAACCGTAAACATTGCATTCGGCATTGTATCAACTACTTTGCCTTCAACTTCAATCACATCGTCTTTTGCCACGCAAAAGCACCTCCATAAATTTCGATTCGATGCCTCTAGACACAGAGACAACAATTATAAGTCAGACTATCTCAGTATAACATTTGTAGCTGATTTTTGCAAGTGTGAAAAGCGCTTTATTTCAAATTTGTCAATACTTTTTCGATATCTGAGAAGACATCATTGATATCTTGATTACCTTCGATGTCATGAACCAAACCTTTGGCACGGTAGTGAGCAATGATTGGTTCCCCTTGAGCAATATTCACATCCAAACGACGTTTTACTGTCTCAGGCTTATCATCTTCACGTTGGTAGTAATCTTCTTCTTTATAGTCAACTGGTGGGTTAAAGACCTTGTGGAAAGTTTCTCCAGTTACGCGATGGATGATACGACCACTCAAACGTTCCAAGAGACTGTCAGGATTCACTTCAATATTGATAACACCTTCTAGTTCAATGCCAAGTTCAGCCAATGTTTTGTCCAAAGCATGAGCTTGTTCAATTGTACGTGGGTAACCATCCAACAAGAATCCTGTTTCTTTAATATCATCTTGTGAAAGACGTTCTTTTACGATTCCATTTGTAACTTCGTCAGGAACCAATTCACCCTTGTCAATGTATGACTTAGCAAGAACACCCATTTCAGTTTGATTTGCCATAGCAGCGCGGAACATATCACCTGTTGAGATATGTGCAACATGGAATTGTTCTACGATTTTTGCTGCTTGAGTTCCCTTACCTGCACCAGGTAAGCCCATAATCAAAAGATTCATGATTTGATCTCCTTATTTTATTTTTAAATAGAAGCAAAAAGTCTTTTCACCCCTATTTAAAAACAAAATAGAAGAGGGGAGACCAAACTCTCACTAATGTTAGAGTCAAACCTCCACTCCCTCAGCATTTACTGATTCCGTAAATGCTTTTATTCTGTTCTATCCATGAAACCAACATACTTACGTTTCAATAAGTATCCTTCCAATTGTTTGATTCCTTCAATACCTGTAGAGATAATGATCAAAAGACTGGTTCCTCCAAAAGCAACTGCTTCTGAAAGCCCGAAAACATCTTTTGCTACAATCGGTAAAATAGAAATCACACCAAGGAAGAGGGAACCAACAGTTGCAAGACGACGAAGAAGTTTAGACATATATTCTTCTGTACCTTTACCAGGACGAACTCCGTGGATATAGGCACCACTCTTTTGTAGGTTCTCTGCCGCTTTTTCAGGATTAATCTGTACAAACGTATAGAAGAATGTAAAGAGAATGATCAATAAAGCATACATGGCGATACCAGTTGGTGAAGTTGTTGCCAGCATTTCTTGTGCTGTTCTTACCCAAGCCCAATCATGACCTGTAGCGCTTAAAAACTGTAGAATAGCTGCTGGCGCCGCAGTAATCGAACTTGCGAAGATAACAGGGATAACTCCAGCAGGGTTGACCTTCAAAGGAAGGTAAGAGCTAGATGGAGCACCTTGTGCAACCTTAGTATATTGGATTGGAATTTTGTATTCTGCTTGTTGAACATAAGTTGTAAAGTAAATGATCAACAATACAGTAATAATCAAAATGATTACAAAAATAATAGATGAGTTGATACGGTCACTTGGGACGTTCACAAAGTAGTCCACATAGATGCCCTGAATCATCTCTGGGATTGAGGAAACAATCCCGGCAAAGATAATCATAGAAACACCATTTCCGTATCCCTTATCTGTAATTTGCTCTCCCAACCAAGTAACAATCATGCTACCAGCTGTTAAGATGATACCAATCATGATAAAGACTTGTGGAGTAAGAGCTGTTTTCAACAATTGAGCTCCAGCCAAAGTATTAAAACCAGCTGTAATCCCGATAGATTGCACAAAAGCTAAAACAAGAGCAATATAACGAGTAGCTTGATTCAATTTTCTTCGACCTACTTCCCCTTGTTTACCCCACTCTACAAATTTGGGTAAAATATCCATTTGCAAGAGTTGTACAACGATAGAGGCCGTAATGTAGGGACTGACACCAAGAGCAAAAACTGAAAAGTTTTTCATGGCATTCCCTGACACCAAGCTCAACATGTTTAAGAAGGATAATCCACTTAAAGCATTCAAGCTATTGGCATTCACACCGGGAACTGTAATGCTAGTTCCGATACGAAAGACCAAAACAATAAAAATTGTAAATAAAATTTTTGATCGAACCTGCTTGACTTTAAGAGCTTCTCTTAATAATTTAAAAAACATAGGTCACCTCTCTTAGATGACTTCTACTGAACCACCTTTAGCAGTGATAGCTTCTTCAGCTGATTTAGAGAATTTAGCTGCTTTCACAGTCAATTTCTTAGTCAACTCACCGTTACCAAGAATTTTAATACCTGATTTTTCAGCTTTAACAATTCCTGCTTCGATAAGAACAACTGGAGTAACTTCAGCACCATCTTCAAAGACGTTCAATTGGTCAAGGTTCACAATTGCGTATTCTTTAGCGTTGATGTTAGTGAATCCACGTTTTGGAAGACGACGGAACAATGGAGTTTGTCCACCTTCAAAACCAAGGCGAACTCCGCCACCGCTACGAGCTTTTTGACCTTTTTGACCACGACCAGATGTTTTACCGTTACCTGATGAAGTACCACGACCAACGCGGTTACGTACTTTACGAGAACCTTCTGCAGGTTTCAATTCATGAAGTTTCATTTTTATTTTCTCCTCTTTTGTAAAATGCTAGCGCCGATAAGGGAGAAAAGGTTGTCTCCCCCATCAACTCGCCTATACGACGTCATCATAGATGACTATATCTAGTTTTAGGGGATGGTATAGTGCACATCCCCTAAAAATTCATTAGTTTACTTCTTCAACTGTTACCAAGTGAGATACTGCTGTGATCATACCACGGATAGCAGCGTTATCTTCTTTAATAACAGAGCTGTTCAATTTGCCAAGTCCAAGTGCTACAACAGTTTTACGTTGTGATGGAATGCGTCCGATTGGAGACTTAGTCAAAGTAATTTTAATTTGAGCCATTTTATCCCCTTTCTTATGCCAAATCAGAAACTGAAATACCACGAAGGGCAGCAACTTCTTCAGCGCGTTTCAATTGTTTCAAACCTTCAACAGTTGCACGAACAATGTTGATTGGAGTGTTAGAACCAAGTGATTTAGATGTAATATCTGCCACACCTGCCAATTCCACAACGGCACGAACTGCACCACCAGCGGCAACTCCAGAACCTTCTACAGCAGGTTTCAACAATACTTTAGCTCCACCGAATTCTGAAAGAACTTCGTGTGGGATTGTTGTTCCAACCATAGGAACTTCGATCAAGTTTTTCTTAGCATCATCTACTGCTTTACGGATTGCTTCTGGAACTTCTTGAGCTTTACCAGTACCAAATCCTACGCGACCGTTGTGGTCACCAACAACAACAAGAGCTGCGAAACGAAGACGACGTCCACCTTTAACAACTTTTGTAACACGGTTGACAGCAACTACGCGTTCTTCTAATTCAACTGCATTGTCTTTAAATGCCATTTTCTAGTGTCCTCCTATTAGAATTTCAATCCGTTTTCACGAGCTGCATCAGCCAAAGCTTTCACACGTCCGTGATATAGATATCCACCGCGGTCGAACACCACTTCTGAAATACCTTTAGCGTTTGCACGTTCTGCAACGAGTTTACCGACAGCAACGGCTTGTTCAGTTTTAGTTCCTTTTGAAACTTCTTTGTCAAGAGTTGAAGCACTTGCGAGCGTTACACCCGCTACGTCATCAATCACTTGAGCGTAGATGCCTGTATTAGAACGGAATACGTTCAAACGTGGGCGATCAGCAGTTCCAGAGAGTTTTCCGCGAACGCGACGGTGGCGTTTTTGGCGGAGTTTGTTTTTATCTGGTTTTGAAATCACAGTTTTCACCTCTTTAGTTTTAAATCGTGTGCTATGCACAAAGTTGGAAAATAGGTTGGTGGTTGAGAATCAACCACTCAACATTATTTACCTGTTTTACCTTCTTTACGGCGAACGAATTCACCAACGTAACGGATACCTTTACCTTTATATGGTTCTGGTGAACGAAGGCTACGTACGTAAGCAGCTGTTTGACCAACTACTTCTTTTGAAATTCCGCTAACAATGATTGTTGTTGGGTTTGGAAGTTCAAAAGTAATTCCTTCTGGAGCTTCAACTTCGTCTGGATGAGATTTACCAACAGCCAAAACAAGTTTAGATCCTTGAAGTTGTGCACGGTAACCAACCCCGCGCATTTCAAGTTCTTTCTTGAATCCTTCTGATACACCAACAACCATGTTGTTCAAAAGAGCACGAGTAGTTCCGTGGATAGTTTTCATTTCTTTTGAATCGTTTGGACGGTGAAGAGTTACTTCAGTACCTTCCACACGGATTTCAATATCTTTTGAGAACTCACGAGTAAGTTCTCCTTTAGGTCCTTTTACAGTTACAACGTTGTCATTGTTAGTGAGTTCAACACCAGCAGGCAACACGATAACTTTATTACCAATACGTGACATGTTTATTTTCTCCTGTTAAATTGTCAGGCCAGAACGGCCAGTTTTCACGGGGTTCAATCGATTTCTCGATTTAAAGGAACATTTAGGTTTCAATTTCAAAGTGAATCTAGGCATCGTCTCGCAGGCTTAACTTTGGGTTAGGCAAGAGAAGATAACGAAGAGTCACAAAGAAATTGGGAGCTAAATATTACCAAACGTAAGCGATAACTTCCCCACCAACATTCTTTTGGCGTGCTTCTTTATCAGTAAGCAAACCTTCCGAAGTTGAAAGGATAGCAATTCCAAGTCCGTTAAGAACTTTTGGAAGGTCTTCACGTTTTTTGTAGACACGAAGTCCTGGTTTAGAAACACGTTTCAAGTTAGTGATAACTTTTTCACCGTTTGGTCCGTATTTAAGGAATACACGGATGATGCCTTGTTTGTCATCTTCGATGATTTCAACGTTTTTTACAAAACCTTCGCGTTTAAGGATTTCAGCAATCCCTTTTTTGATATTTGATGCAGGTACTTCAAGTACTTCGTGTTTAGCTTGGTTAGCGTTACGAATACGAGTTAGGAAGTCTGCGATTGGGTCAGTCATAACCATTTTGTTTTTCTCCTCTTACTAGTAGTTTGCAAGTTGCACTTGCTAGTTAATACATGATACAAAAAGCGTAACAGCAAGAGCAAAAATAGGCAATTTGATGCAGGAGCGATGCTCCAAAGAAAATTGGCCTTTTTTGCCAAAGCTGTAGCTCGTGTTCAAATTGGAACCCCCAACTGAACCTGGGCTAAACTCTGTGTGAAAAAGATAAACTTTCCTAGAAACTTCAGTTTCTTCGCCAAGTTTCCTATTTTCACTTAGAGTTTTGACGCCCTTGATATCTTAAATTACCAAGATGCTTTTGTTACACCAGGGATTTGTCCTTTGTAAGCTAATTCACGGAAGCAAACACGGCAAAGTTTAAATTTGCGGTAAACTGAATGTGGACGACCACATTTTTCACAACGAGTATAAGCTTGAGTAGAGAACTTCGCTGGACGTTTGTTCTTAGCAATCATTGATTTTTTAGCCATTAGATTTACCTCCTATATTATTTTGCAAAAGGCATTCCAAGGCCTGTAAGCAATGCACGTGACTCTTCGTCAGTGTTAGCAGTTGTTACGATAACGATGTCAAGACCACGAGTTTTGTCAACGTCATCGAAGTTGATTTCTGGGAAGATCAATTGTTCTTTCACACCAAGTGTGTAGTTTCCGCGTCCATCAAATGATTTTGTTGGAACACCGTGGAAGTCACGTACACGTGGAAGTGAAACTGAAACCAATTTATCCAAGAATTCGTACATACGTTCACCACGAAGGGTAACTTTTGCACCGATCGCAACACCTTCACGAAGACGGAAGCCGGCGATTGATTTTTTAGCTTTAGTGATAAGTGGTTTTTGACCTGAGATAAGTGCCAATTCTTCCGCAGCTTTTTCAAGGCTTTTAGCGTTTGATACAGCTTCACCAACACCCATGTTCAAAACGATCTTATCTACTTTAGGCACAGCCATCACTGATGAGTAGTTGAATTGTTCTGTCAAAGCAGGAACTACTTCATTAAGATATTTTTCTTTTAAACGATTTGCCATTATACTTCTCCTTTCCTTCGTGATTAATCAAGCACTTCGCCTGATTTTTTGTTGTAGCGAACTTTTTTACCGTCTACAAATTTGTAACCAACACGACCAGCTACACCATTTTTGTCCAAAACTTGAACGTTTGATACGTGGATAGCTGCTTCTTTCTCGATGATACCACCTTGAGGAAGCTCGTTAGTTGGACGTTGGTGTTTCTTAACGATGTTAACACCTTCAACGATAACTTTGTTTACTTTTGGAAGGGCAGTAAGGACAACAGCTTCTGTTCCCTTATCTTTACCAGCGATTACGCGAACTTTGTCGCCTTTTTTTACAAACATTAGATTTCTCCTTGATTTTTCTTACGCCCATAAGGGCACCCTGGAGGTAAATCCAGGGGACTAGTTTGTTTCTAAAAATTAAAGTACTTCTGGAGCAAGTGACACGATCTTCATGAAGCCACCTTCACGCAATTCACGTGCAACTGGGCCAAAGATACGTGTTCCGCGAGGAGTTTTATCTTCACGGATGATAACTGCTGCGTTTTCGTCAAATTTGATGTATGAACCATCAGCACGACGAGCACCTGATTTAGTACGAACGATAACTGCTTTAACAACGTCACCTTTTTTAACCGCACCACCAGGAGTAGCTTGTTTTACAGATGCCACGATAACATCACCGATGTTTGCAAATTTACGTCCTGAACCACCAAGAACTTTGATAGTCAAGATTTCGCGAGCACCGCTGTTGTCTGCGACTTTCAAACGAGTTTCTGTTTGAATCATTTCAGTTTTCTCCTTTCAGGTTTGATTAGATGATGACCGCTTCTTCAACAACTTCTACAAGACGGAAACGTTTTGTAGCTGAAAGCGGACGAGTTTCCATGATACGTACGATATCGCCTTCTTTGGCAACATTGTTTTCATCATGAGCTTTGTATTTTTTAGAGTAGTTAATACGTTTACCATAGACTGGGTGGTTACGTTTTGTTTCAACTACAACTGTGATTGTCTTGTCCATTTTGTCAGATACAACACGTCCAACAAGAACTTTACGATTATTGCGTTCCATTGAAATTTCTCCTTCCCTAGTCTATTATTTCGCTTCAGATTGAACTGTTTTGATACGAGCGATTTGTTTTTTAACTTCTTTCAAGCGAGCTGTTTGTTCCAATTGACCAGTAGCAGCTTGGAAACGAAGTTCAAACAATTCTTTTTTCAATTCGTTTTCGCGCTTCGCGAGTTCTTCTTGAGAAAGACCACGAAGTTCTTTAACAAATTCTTTTACTTCATTAAGTTTCATGCCTTCTCCTTATTCTGCTTCACGTTTTACGAATTTACATTTAACTGGCAATTTGTGGCTAGCAAGACGAAGCGCTTCGCGAGCGATCTCTTCAGATACACCAGCGATTTCGAACATCACTTTACCACGTTTAACTGGTGCTACCCAACCTTCAGGTGCCCCTTTACCAGATCCCATACGCACACCGATAGCTTTAGCAGTGTATGATTTGTGTGGGAAGATTTTAATCCAAACTTTACCACCACGTTTCATGTAACGAGTCATGGCGATACGAGCAGCTTCGATTTGGCGGTTAGTGATCCAGTGGCTAGTTGTAGCTTGAAGACCGTATTCACCGAATGCTACTTCTTTTCCACCTTTTGCTTCACCGCGCATTTTTCCACGGAATTCACGACGGTGTTTAACACGTTTAGGTACTAACATTGGTTATTTACCTCCTTTAGTGTTTTTGCGAGCTGGAAGAACTTCACCACGGTAGATCCATACTTTAACACCGAGTTTACCGTATGTAGTATCTGCTTCTTCCCAAGCGTAATCGATATCTGCACGAAGTGTGTGAAGCGGAACAGTTCCTTCAGAGTATCCTTCAGCACGGGCGATATCTGCACCATTCAAACGACCTGATACTTGAGTTTTGATTCCTTTAGCTCCAGCACGCATTGCACGTTGGATTGCTTGTTTTTGTGCACGACGGAAAGCAACACGTTGCTCCAATTGACGAGCAATACCTTCACCTACAAGGTGAGCATCCAAATCAGGTTGTTTGATTTCGATGATGTTGATGTGTACTTGTTTTCCAGTCAATTTGTTAAGTTTTGCACGGAGTGCATCAACGTTAGCACCACCTTTACCGATAACCATACCTGGTTTAGCAGTGTGAAGTGAAACGTTAACTTTGTTTACTGCGCGTTCGATTTCGATGGTTGAAACTGCTGCGTCAGCAAGTTCTTTTTGAACGAATTTACGGATTGCAAGATCTTCATGAAGGTAATCCGCGTATTCTTTTTCAGCATACCATTTGGCATCCCAATCACGGATGATGCCGACACGCATACCAATTGGATGTACTTTTTGACCCACGATTTTACCTCCTTATTTTTCTGCAACAGCTACAGTGATGTGAGCTGTACGTTTGTTGATTGGTGAAGCTGAACCTTTCGCACGTGGACGGAAACGTTTCATAGTTGGTCCTTCGTTTGCGAATGCTTCAGATACTACCAAGTTAGCTTTATCCAAACCAAAGTTGTTTTCAGCGTTAGCTACAGCTGAGTTCAAAACTTTCAAGATGATTTCAGCAGCTTTGTTTGGAGTGAATGTCAAAATTGCGATTGCATCGGCTACGCTTTTACCACGGATGTTATCAAGAACAAGACGTGATTTACGAGGTGAAACACGTACTGTACGAGCCATTGCTTTAGCTGAAGTAATTTCTGCCATTTATGTTCTCCTTATTTTCTACGTGTTTTCTTGTCGTCTGCAGCGTGACCTTTGTAAGTACGAGTTGGTGCAAATTCACCAAGTTTGTGACCTACCATGTCTTCTTGGATGTAAACAGGTACGTGTTTACGTCCGTCATAAACTGCAATAGTGTAACCAATGAAACTTGGGAAGATCGTTGAACGACGTGACCAAGTTTTAATAACTTTTTTCTTTTCGTCGTTAGCTTGAGCCTCAACTTTTTTCATCAAATGCTCATCGACGAAAGGTCCTTTTTTAAGACTGCGTCCCATTTTTATATTTTCTCCTTTAAATGTTGTACCACAGCGGCTTGCGCTCCTATGGAGCGCTACCGAGCTGGCGGATTTACTAGTCGCTTAAGCGACTAGTTTAATATTATTTCTCGTTGCGACGACGAACGATAAGTTTGTCAGATTTCGCTTTCTTGTTACGAGTTTTAAGACCAAGAGCAGGTTTGCCCCATGGAGTAGATGGCGCTTTACGACCAACTGGTGCTTTACCTTCACCACCACCGTGTGGGTGATCGTTAGGGTTCATTACAGAACCACGAACTGTTGGGCGGATACCTTTCCAACGGCTACGTCCTGCTTTACCAAGGTTTACAAGTCCATGTTGTTCGTTTCCGACAACACCAACTGTAGCACGGCAAGTTCCAAGAATCATACGAACTTCACCTGATTGAAGACGAACAAGAACGTATTTACCTTCAGAACCCAATACTTGAGCAGATGCTCCAGCAGCACGTACCAATTCACCACCACGACCTGGTTTCAACTCGATGTTGTGGATCAAAGTACCAACTGGGATGTTAGCAAGTGGAAGAGCGTTTCCGACTTTGATATCTGCTTCTGGACCTGAAACGATACGTTGACCTACTTCAAGACCTTTTGGAGCGATGATGTATGCTTTCACACCGTCAGTGTAGTGTACAAGAGCGATGTTTGCAGAACGATTTGGATCGTACTCGATTGTTTTAACAACCGCTTCAACGTTGTCTTTGTTACGTTTGAAGTCAACCAAACGGTAGAAACGTTTGTGTCCACCACCTTGGTGACGAACTGTGATACGACCGTTGTTGTTACGACCAGCCTTGCTCTTCAATGCAACAAGCAATGATTTTTCAGGAGTGCTTGTTGTGATTTCAGCGAAATCCAAAGAAGTCATATTACGGCGACCGTTTGTTGTTGGTTTATAAACACGAATTCCCACGATATTTCCTCCTTAGATTATTCAGCTTCAGCAGCAAACAACTCGATTGCTTTAGAATCAGCTGTAAGTGTGATGATAGCTTTTTTAGTTTTGTTAGTAAAACCAGTGTAACGTCCAACACGTTTAGCTTTAGGTTTTACGTTGATTGTGTTAACGTTGGCAACTTTAACACCTTCGAAAGCAGCTTCAACAGCTTGCTTGATCAAAAGTTTGTGTGCACGAGTGTCAACTTCAAATACATATTTCCCTGCTTCAAGTTGAGCCATTGAGCTTTCAGTGATGACAGGTTTTTTGATAACATCATACAAATTCATTATGCAAGAACCTCCTCGATTTTAGAGATAGCTGCTTGTGTGACAAGAAGTTTGTCGCTATTTGCGATGTCAAGAACACTTGCAGTTGTAGCAGTTGCAACTTTCACGTTTGGAAGGTTACGAGCTGAAAGAGCTGCGAATTCATTTCCTTCTTCAAGGATAACAAGAACTTTAGAATCGATGCTCAATGCTGCAAGAACTTTTGCAAATTCAGCAGTTTTTGGAGCTGTAAATGAAAGAGCGTCTACAGCTACGAATTTGTTTTCAGCAACTTTTTCAGAGTAAACTGATTTAAGAGCTAGGCGACGAACTTTTTGTGGAAGTTTGTAGCCATATGAACGTGGAGTTGGTCCGAAGACAACACCACCACCACGCCATTGTGGTGAGCGGATAGAACCTTGACGAGCACGTCCAGTTCCTTTTTGACGCCATGGTTTGCGTCCACCACCTGATACTGCAGAGCGGTTTTTAACAGCGTGTGTTCCTTGACGAAGGCTTGCGCGTTGGCTGATGATCACATCAAACACAACTGATTCATTTGGTTCAATACCAAATACTGCATCGTTAAGAACAACTTGGCCAGCTTCTTTACCAGTTTGGTCAAATAATGTTACGTTTGCCATTATGACTGATTTCCCCTTTCTTTATTATTTACCAGCTTTAACTGCTGATTTGATAGTGATAAGAGATTTCTTAGCACCTGGTACGTTACCTTTGATAAGGATAACGTTCTTTTCTGGAACAACTTGTACAACTTCAAGGTTTTGAATTGTTACGCGGTCGCCACCCATACGTCCTGCAAGGTTTTTACCTTTGAATACGCGGTTAGGTGCAACAGGTCCCATTGAACCTGGACGACGGTGGTAACGAGAACCGTGAGCCATTGGTCCACGTGATTGTCCGTGGCGCTTGATAACACCTTGGAAACCTTTACCTTTAGAAGTACCAGTTACGTCAACAACGTCTCCAGCTGCGAATGTTTCAACTGTAATTTCAGCACCAACTTCCAAGCCTTCAACGTTTTTGAATTCACGAATGAAGCGCTTAGGAGCCGTGTTAGCTTTCGCTACATGTCCTTTAGCAGGTTTGTTGCTCAATACTTCGCGTTTGTCATCGAAACCAACTTGGATAGCGTTGTATCCGTCTGTTTCAACAGTTTTAACTTGAAGAACAACGTTTGGAGTTGCTTCAATAACTGTTACAGGGATCAATTCGCCAGCTTCAGTGAAGATTTGAGTCATTCCCACTTTTTTCCCTAAGATTCCTTTTGTCATGAGAAAATAGTTCCTTTTCTATATTTTTTATTCAAAAAGTTTTTAACGAGCGTTTTTTATGCTCAAGGTATCAAGCTTTAGATTAAAGTTTGATTTCTACGTTTACACCACTTGGAAGATCCAATTTCATCAAAGCATCAACTGTTTTTTGAGTTGGGTTAACGATATCGATCAAACGTTTGTGTGTACGCATTTCAAATTGTTCGCGAGAGTCTTTATATTTGTGAGTCGCACGAATGATTGTGTAGAGGCTACGTTCAGTTGGAAGTGGGATTGGACCCGCAACTTGTGCACCTGTACGAGTAGCTGATTCTACGATTTTTGCAGCCGCTGTATCAAGCGTACGGTGTTCGTAAGCTTTCAAACGGATACGGATTTTTTTGTTTGCCATCTTTTTCTCCTTTTCGTCTATTTAAGATAATAGGCTAGCTCCACAAGAAAACCGACGCGGTGTTGCGTGGCAATGCAACCGAGCGTGTCGCAACCTCTTGCATCAAAGCTAAGACTGTAATTTACAGCACCATAATAGAATAACACAAAGCCCCTGCGATTGCAAGGGATTCGTTGCTGTTTTTTAAAATTTTTAACATGAAAATGTTTTCTTTTTTGATAGGTCATTTATTTAAATATTCTATGGAAAAAAGTTACTCTCTCTTCACCTGTTCATAGCTTTCTTTTCCGTCATTGAGCTTATCCCAAATCACTACTTGCCCACCTTTGAGGGATTTTTGCACATCGATAATTCGTTGATTGGACGAACCTCGAAACTGGAGCATGAGATTTCTCTTAGTTCGATCATATCGTCCATCTACAAGGATGTCAATTAGCGATAAGAGTTCCAATTTGTCTGGAGTTTCCAACATCATTTCTTCCCATGTATAGCCCGTCCAGGACCAGATATCTTTATCTGACAATTCCTTCCGAATCCGCTTAACGAGTGGCAAGAGGATTCCTGTATTAAGGAAGGGTTCTCCTCCCAGCAAGGTCAATCCTTGAACATAGGGTTGGGCAAGGTCTGCCATAATCTGCTCTTCTAACTCTGCCGTATAGGGAATGCCAGCATTGAAAGACCAGGTCGCTACATTATAACACCCCTCGCAGTGAAACATGCAGCCTGATACATAGAGAGAGTTGCGCACGCCTTCGCCGTCCACAAAGTTAAAGGCCTTGTAATCAATAATCCGACCTTGACTGAGTTCCTCGCTTTTCCATTCTTGTGGTTTTGGATTATTCATTCGCTACCTCTATCCAATAACGCTCAACTCCATTACGAACATCCTCAAGGAGCCCACCATTTGCTAGAATGACTACTCTGCTGGCAGGATTATTCACGCTACAGGTTACAAGAGCTTTCTTAATATTCTTTTCCTTAGCAACTTGCAAGCCCTGACGAAGAGTTTCTTTCGCATAACCTTTGCCTCTTTCTGATGGACGAATGGAGTAGCCAATGTGACCACCTTCTTCTAGTAGAAAGTTACTGAGGCGCAACCGGAGATTAAGAAATCCAATTGCTTTACCTTTCACAGAAAAAGCTACTAACTGAATTGCGGGAACCCATCCTTCAGTCAAATTAATCCCCATTTCCTGATTCTGATTACTTTCCAACCATTCCTCGTAAGAAAAATTTTCTGTATCCCAGAAACCACCGTCGTGAGGCGACTGATATTTTTCAAACTCTGCCATCATCTCTAAAACTGTTTCTTTATCTGCTAATCTTGGTCTGCGTAATTCCATCCTTACCTCCCACTAAGATAAAAGCGAGAGCTGACTCTCACTTTTATTTCTTCTTATTCTTGTTTAAAAATTGTTCTTTGAGGTTGAGCAAGCGTTCTTTCTTACCAGCTCCACCTTTAGAGTGTTTCTCGTGATAACGGGTCACTTGTGCGCGCCCCTTATCGTCTAATTGATATTTTCCCATTTTATTTCTTTCTAATTTATTACTTGGTGGCCAGCTATTTTAATCGTTGAGCCATTCATATGTTTGACACGCGCAGCGATTTCCTTGTGACGGCCGTTAACCATAGGTCTCGCTTGAGGATTGCCTAAATAGCCACAAGTCCGTTTAACAACGTCTACTGTTTTAGGGTCACTATTGCCACAGTTTGGACAAGCAAACCCTCTATCAGTTGGTTCAAAATCCCCTTCAAAATCACACTTGTAGCAACGGTCAATTGGAGTATTGGTCCCCAAATAACCCACACGGTCATAAGCATAATCCCACACAGCTTCCAAGGCCTTGGGATTTTGCTGGAGGACTGGATACTCACAATAATGGATGAAACCACCTGACGCACCTGCTTCTGGATAGATTTTTTCAAAATCCAGTTTTTCAAACGGTGTTGGATTTTTACGAACATCGTAGTGGAAAGAGTTGGTATAGTATTCCTTGTCTGTAATATCAGGAATAGAACCAAACTTGTCTGTATCTAGTCGACAGAAACGGTCTGTCAAACTTTCAGATGGTGTTGAGTAGATAGAGAAATGATAGCCATATTGGTCAGACCACTCTTCTACACGGCGTTTCATATCGCGAATGATGTCTAGCGTGAATTCCTTAGCATCTGGATTACTTTCCCAGCTGTTACCAAAGAAAACAGTCGCTACTTCATACAAGCCGATATAGCCCAGCGAAACTGTCGCTCGACGATTCTTAAAGAGCTGGTCAACATTTTCTTCTTTACCTAGACGATGGCCAAAAGCGCCGTACTGATAGAGGATAGGAGCATTTGCTGGTGTCGCTTCTTTGGTACGTTCGACACGGTAAACCAGAGCATCTTCTGCGATATTCATACGTTCGTTGAATATTTCCCAGAACTTATTCATGTCGCCCTCAGACTCGAGGGCGATACGAGGTAAGTTAACTGTCACGACACCCAGGTTCATCCGACCTGAATTGACTTCTACACCATTCTCATCCTTCCATCCTTGGAGGAAGGAGCGACAACCCATAGGAACCTTGAAGGAACCTGTCAGTTCGATAATCTTATCATAGGACAAGACATCTGGGTACATCCGCTTGGTTGCACACTCAAGAGCCAACTGTTTGATGTCGTAGTTGGGAGTCCCTTCCTCTAAGTTGAGTCCTCTTTTAAGCGTGAAGATAAGTTTAGGGAAGATAGCTGTACGATGTTCTGAACCAAGACCCTTAATGCGAATGTTTAAAATAGCCTTTTGAATTTCTCGCTCAAAACGATTGGTTCCTAGACCAAAACCTAGCGAAGTAAAAGGTGTTTGTCCGTTTGAAGTGAAGAGAGTATTGATTTCATACTCTAAAGATTGCATGGCATCGTAGATGTCCTTTTGCGTTTTCTTCCAAGCGTAATCTTCCCGTTTTTCAGGCAAAACCCATTCTTCTGCATCCTTGAGGTGTTTTTGGTAATTCTTCTCTGCATAAGGCGCCAAAACTTCATCGATGCGGTCAGCTGAACAACCTCCGTACTGGCTAGAAGCAACGTTGGCGATGATTTGGGAAATCTGGGCTGTTGCAGTCTGGATAGATTTAGGACTCTCTACCTCTGCATTTCCAATCTTAAAACCATTGTCCAGCATACCCTTGAAATCAATCAAACAGCAGTTGGTCATAGGTGTATAGGGGCTGTAGTCCAAATCATGATAGTGGATATCCCCCTTTTGGTGGGCATTGGCTACATGCTTAGGAAGCATTTGCAGTCCGATTGATTTCCCAACAATGCCTGCTGTCAAATCGCGCTGGGTGTTAAAGACATCACTGTCTTTATTAGCATTTTCATTGACAACTGCCTGGTCTTTGTTGAGAAGTTTATGGATGCTAAAGTTGATATCTGTCGCTTTTGAGCGCTCAAAATCCCTCTGTGTCCGATAAGTGATATATTCCTCAGCTAGCGCATATTCTTTGGCTTCAAGGAGTTCATGTTCTACGATATTTTGAATTTCGTAAATCTTAACTCCCTTTGGAAAGCGACTATGAATTTCTGTGACAATACGCTCAGTCAGAGCATTTAGGCGCTTTTCGACTAAGGGTGTCACGTCCATAACCTTGTCTGCCGCCTTGTGGAGAGCCTTGTCAATCTTGTCCACATCAAACACAACACGTCTCCCATCTCGTTTTTCAACGAAAAGGGTTGGTAGGGTTGTAATTTTTTCTTCTAGTGCAATCATATGCATGCTCTTTTCTAAAATGTTCTTTCTAAAAAGTATTATACCACTCTAAAAAGAAAAATCAATATCTTGTGTTAAAAATCCTAATTTTTTTAAAAATACACAAGATGTTGATTTTCTTATTTAATTTTATAAACTTTAAACTCTGAGTAATCGGTCTTTACTTGTTGGTAATTTTCTTTCAAGATTGTTTCTACTTCAGACCAGACTTCCACCTTGTCATTCACCACAATCATCTTGGGTTGTTTTTCTTTCAAGTCATTGATCAAGGTAGTTTTGTTTTCTTCTGTACTCATGTAAAGAAGAGGCGATGGGAACATGGATCCAGCCAAACGCTGGCTTTCCTTATAGATCTGAACATGAGAATCCCAGATATAGATTTGGTCCCCCTCACTTGTCTCTTGTTTGACTCTATCTACTACTTGATGTTGTTCTTCATACGAAGCTGGATGCAAGACAAAACGAGCTACAAAAGGAACTGCAATTAGATAAACCACTACTAGAATCGGTAGGTAGAGATTTCCCTTCATAAATTTTTTCCATAAAGTTGGAACTTCCTCTCTTCTCCGACGACGTGCTATTCTTCCCGAGTGTTCCCCACGAATACTGGTTATCAAAAGAAGGAGTAAAAATGGAAGGATTAGAATCCAACGCGAACCGTGAAGAGGTTCTTGAGAAAAAAGCAACAAGGCTAGTACAAATAAGAAAACAAAGCTAGCTGGTACTGAGATGACATATAATCTAGATGCTTTAGTTTGGAACAAACCGAGAAAAATAAGAATGAAAGCTCCTAATCCAAAGGTTAATAGACCATAAAATAAAGCATTCTCTACTAACTGGGGATTAGCAAAAATACGCATGGAAGTAAATGGATACAAAAATCTACTTAAAGCCTCTCCAAAACCTCCTGAAATGATGACATAGTAGCCTAAAGGATAAAATAGGAGAGAGAAACCAAGTGCTGCCGCAAAAAATTGATAAATCCCATGTATAAAGCGTCCATGTCCAACATTAAAGACAAATAAACCTATCATTACTACTACAGTAAAGAGAAGGCTTGTAAGGGGCTCTATGAAAAATGATAGAGCTAAGAAAATCCCCAAACGTAGAAATCCCTTGTCATGGTTAGGATTTGATAGATAACGCGCTACTAAAGAAAAGCCTGCAAATAAGAATGGAAGAGCTAAAATCGTAGCATAGCCTCCTCCAAAACCTATACCAGATACCAAAATATAAAATATCGTTAGGAGTTGCTTAGCTTGATCCCTTTGCCCTGTCAAATTGTCGGTTGAAGAAAAGAGGAAGTAGCCTCCTCCTAAGAGGGCTAGCCATTCTACCAAGGCAAAAAGAATGCCTCCTTGGGTAATGTAAAGTAGTAAATAATAAAGAAGACCTTGACCAGCATAATAACTACTGTATAGCTGTCCTCCCTGATGCAAAGCCCACCCAATATACAAATCCTGCGCCTGAGAGGGACTTACCATATCTAAAAGTAAAGGAACCACCACAGAAAAAACCGTTACAATCGTACTTCCAATGATGAGTCTGAAGAACGGGAAAGCTACCTGCTCTTCTTTTTCCAGGTTCGATTCAAGGTTCCTATCCAGTCTATTTTCAATTTCATTACTCTGTATCGTTTCGGATACTTCTTCTATTCTGCCATATACAGCCATGTCGTTTCTCCTATTCAATTTATCTGTCTTAGTATATCAAAAAGACCTTGAATTGTCAGCTTGCGATGGCTGTTTGAGTGATTTTTTACATAGTTTCACAAAGGTTTCAATTTCTCGAAATCGGTGTAAATGTGTCTGTTTAAATGTCGTGATATAGTTCAATTCTTTCTGAGTTAGCATCTTTCCTCCTACATCTTCTTATTCGTAAAAGGCAAGAAAAATAGGACTGGTTTGTGTCCTAAGTCCTAGATTTCTTATAAGATTGGGGCAAATAACTGGGCAATTTCCTTAATCAATTTTTGATACCAGCTATTTTTTATCGTATGAGCAAAAATTTCTTGCGATGCTGAAAAAATCTCTTGAAAATCTTTTTGAATCTCAGTGATTGATTCTGTTTTATATAGCAAGACTGCATTTTCATAGTGGTGAAGCAAACTTCTATAATCTAAGTTAATGGTCCCAACTACAGCAAAGTCCTTATCCACTAGGATTTGTTTACTGTGGATGAAGCCTGGACTATACTCAAAAATCCTAACTCCTGCTGACAACAAATCCGGATAGGCCCCTCTTGTGATGAGTTGGATTAATTTTTTATCCGGAATAAAAGGGGTCACGATGCGGACATCAACACCTCTCATAGCCGCGTTTTTAATACTCTCTGTTAAATCATAGTCAATAATCAAATAGGGCGTTGTAATATAGACTGAATCAGTAGCCTGATTAATCAAACTTTGATAGACTTTTTTCCCTACCTGAGTACGGAAGATGGGCTTGGGTCCACTACCGTAAGGAATGCAGAACCCTTGGCCAGAACAAGGCTGATTTTCCAAGTGATACTGGTCAAAATCACTGATTTCCCCACGATTGATGTACCAAGTCATCAAAAAGAGACGGGTTAGAGACTTGACGCCAGGGCCATCTAAGCGAATCCCACTATCCTTCCAATAGCCAAAACGTTCTACATGATTGATATACTCATCAGCTAAGTTAATGCCTCCTGTATAAGCTACCTGACCATCTATGACAAGGATTTTACGATGGTCCCGATTATTATAAGCTACCGTCAAACGAGGAATCACCTTATTAAACTTATGGGCTTCAATTCCTCGACTACGAAGCTGAATGGTATAATCTCCAGGTAAAGTCGCCATACAGCCGATATCATCATAGAGCATCTTGACCTCGACTCCCTGAGCTGCCTTTTGCTCTAGTATATCTAGTATACTATTCCACATCAGACCTTCTTCAACAATATAATACTCTAAAAAGATAAACTTTTCAGCTTTCTTGAGATCTTCCAGCATATGTTGCCACATGCTTTCACCTGAAGAAAAGAATTGTGAGTCGGTTCGATCATACACATCAGCATTGCTATCCATACTCAACAAAGATTTGATAACTCCGTAAGCTGCCTTATCATCTTCCTTCAATTTCTGGCGGAGTGCTTTACTGTTATCCTCCCGAAAATGCATGGAACCAAGTCTGTCCAACTGCTTGATTTCTTTTTTGGACAATCGCCTTTCCCCGAACATCAGATAGAGCAGGGGGCCAATGATAGGAATAAAAGTTACCACTAACCACATTACTTTGCTTTCAGGTGTCATAGAACGATTGACAATCGCGACAATAGTCGCCATACTCATAATGATTAAGAGAATCACCCAAAGAATAGGGGCCATTCGCCCTAAATAAAGAAAGAGACCAAAAACAAGAGAAAGTTCAAGTAGCATAATCAAAAGACTAAAGCCATACTTGGACATCAATAGTTGAAATTTCCTATATTTCATATCCCCTCCTTGATATTTTGAATGCTAAAAACAGGTAATTGATACTAGTATAACTCAGGTATTCGACAGAAGGCAAGTATTTATGATCATTTTTCTGACTAAAAGCAAAAGAGACCGAAAAATCCGGTCTCCTCCTAGTCTATTTTGATAAAACGATTTGATCCGATGGGTCTCTATCCATATCATCTACAACGATTTGATTACCGTTTACAGTGTAAATTTTAGCATCATCGCCAATAATCATGCGTTGATTTGTTGCATCAAATGTAACCTGTTTGACTTTCTGATCCCCGTCAGATTCGAGCTCAGTCCATGTACCAGTAGTTCCAGTTACCACTAAAGTGATACGGTCTCCGTCATCCTGACCAGTATAAGTTCCATCAATATTAGTTGGTTGGGCTGTAACTGTATTTTGTGAAGAACTTGTTGCTGCCTGGTTTGTATTTTCTGTAGAAGATGAAGCAGCAGGTTGTGATTGCTGAGTTTGTTGAGTTTGCGATTGAGCTGCTGGTTGTTGAACCTGTTGAGTTCTCTGTGAACAAGCTACTAAGAGACTAAGACTTGCTAGAGAAGCAAGAGAAAGTGTGAATCTTTTTAATTTCATGATGAATTTCCTTTCTTCTACCAATTTAGAGCAATTTTCTTCTAACTGGCAGTTCCCCTAGTATAACAAGTTCAAAAAAGGAGGTCAATTTATCTGCTCATGCTCCTGTAGGTGACTCCGTACTTCTGAGATAAAATAGAGAGAGCCTGTAATGAACAACAAGTCCTGCGTATCTGCCCTTTCTTCAAAACCGCTGATAAGTTCTCGGTAAGAAGGAATCACATCGTAACCTATTACATCTGTCTCCTCCAGAGCCCCTTGATAGTCAAAGCCGGTCACCTTGAGTTCCACCTGAGGTAAATTTTCAGTCAGATAACCCAACATCCCTTGATAATCCTTACGTTTCAAGGCTCCAAATAGGATTTGAGGATGATAACCTTCCTGCTCTTTTTCTTTGATAAACTCCACCAGGCGAGTCAAGGCAGGAAGATTATGAGCACCGTCCAAGTAAATTTGAGGACGAATACGCTCCAAACGCCCAGCCCAATGAGTCTGTTTCAAGGCCTCTCTTACAACCTGCTCATCAACAACTTCCTTTTCTTCCCTCATAAAGAGAAGAAATGCTTGCAATGCCAAGGCTGCATTTTCCTGCTGATAGGCTCCTTCCAAGCCTATTTTCAGCTGTGAGTGGATTCCTAAAGAACTTGAAAAATCGCCATTCAGCATTGAAAAATTTTGACCTGCCTGATAAAGGTCAACAGCTAAAAATCCTGCTTTTTTCTGACAGACAAGCCTAGCTTCTGGAGGCAATTTCGCAATCACTGCCTTCTTACCAGCCTTAAAAATACCAGCTTTCTGCTCTGCAATTGCTGCTATACTGTCACCCAGAGTCTCCTGATGATCAAGTCCGATGGAGGTGATGACAGCAATCTCTCCAGTTACCACATTGGTCGTGTCAAGTAAGCCGCCAATTCCCACTTCTAATAAAACCAAATCCACCTCTTGCTCCCTAAAATAGAGAAAAGCAATCAAGGTCAGTAATTCAAAAAAGGACAACTGGTCATGGGTTTGCAAAAGTGTCTTTTCCATCTCCTTGACCTGCTCAGCCAAACGGATGAAGTCTACGTCAGCTATTGGTTCCCCGTTAATGCAGATTCGGTCATTGATGGAGATGATATGAGGAGAGGTAAAGGTCGCAACTTTTTTGCCATGCCCCATAAATAACTCCCTCATAAAAGCAATGGTAGAGCCTTTTCCATTAGTCCCAGTGACGTGGATAATAGGGTAAGACTGCTCAGGATTTCCTAACAAATCCACCGCTTGCTGCATTCGGCCCAAACCTGATCGAAAATTCAAACCAATCCGACTATGGAGCCATTCTTCAACTTCAAACATATACATCTCCTTGACAAATGTCCAACCAACTACCACATCAAAGCATGATAAGTAACAAAAACGAGGCCAGGATTTTCGTCCCAACCTCTTACCTGGTTAGCTAATAACTAGCTACTATAAATGTTAATCTGGGGTAAAACATCCACTGGATATACCTGCGTTTCTATTTTCTAGCGCAGGGCTAAACACGTCTACAAGACGTTCAACTCTTCTAATTTCTAGGAGTTGGGCTCACAACATCCACTGGACTTACTGACGATTTTTATTTTTAGCGTCAGGCTAAAAACGTCCCCCGGACGTTTTTACTCCTCCATAAAGCTGTTGAAAACTTCTTCAATCATGTTCCATTCGTCTTCTGAGTCTTCTGGGATTGGTTGCAATTCACCTTCTGTTCCATCTTCGTTTTCGATGAATGAGTAAGCTTGGATTTCAACTTGTCCGTCTTCGTCTTCTTCTGCGTTAACTGGTACTAGAAGAACATAGTTTTTACCAAATTCTTCTTTTCCGTCAATCGTCAAAAGGATTTCAAACAAGGTTTCGTTTCCTTGCTCATCTACTAGTGTGATTAGTTCACGTTCTTCGTGTTCGTGGTTATGATCGTGTGACATAGCCTCTCCTTATATTAAAATTTTCTATCTAAATAATTTTGTAAAATCAGCTGAGCTGCTAACTTATCAATGACTTTCTTACGCTTATTGCGACTGATATCTGCTTGTTCAATCAACATGCGCTCTGCAGCAACTGTTGTCAAGCGTTCATCTTGATAATCTACTGGTAAACCAAAAAGTTCTTCTAACTTTGCTCCGTAGGCTTGACTAGCTTCCACGCGCGGTCCGCTTGTATTGTTCATGTTTTTAGGCAAGCCCACTACAAATCGCTCCACCTTATAAGTATCAACCAACTCCTTAACGCGATCAAAACCAAATTGGCCTTGCTCCTCATTGATTTGGATGATTTCAAGTCCTTGAGCTGTAAAACCGAGCGGATCACTGATGGCCACCCCTACCGTTTTTGAACCGACGTCCAATCCCATAATTCTCATAGGTTATAGATCGACTCCTTGTCCTTTAAGGTAGTAGCGGACCAATTCCTCAACGATTTCATCACGCTCATACTTACGGATTTGATTTCGTGCATTATTATAACGAGGAACGTAGGCAGGGTCTCCACTCAATACGTAACCTACGATTTGGTTAATTGGGTTGTAGCCCTTATCGTTCAACGAAGCATAGACATCAGTCAAAGTTTCGCTAATTTCTTTTTTATTGGAATCGTCCAATTTAAAACGTACTGTTTCTTCAGTAAATCCCATTCTAACACCCTCTTTCCTTAGAATAGTACCATTATAGCATAATTCCTTACCTTCTACAATTCAGGCAGTCTATTTATTTGGATTTTCTATTGTTCTGTCGCGCCATTGGCCAATCTGTCTGAAATATATTTGCTTGGTTCATTCTTCAAGAGATTTTCTAAACCAATGTTCTTCAGATACTCAGTCTGAGAAGCCTTCTTGACATCCAAAACTTGAAAATCATAACTAGTCGTTGTTTGAAGTTCTGTTGCACTTAATAATTTGGTTTCAAGCTTAAAGCCTGCCAATTTACGAGCTTCTATGATGGATTCATCTTTCTCTTCCGCCTCGAGAAGAGCTTTTTGAGTTTCTTCCACTCCATGTTGGTCAATATAAGTCTTCAGCTCATCTGAGACTGGACGCTTTTGTTGAATAGTTAGGCTCAAAAAAGTCTTGTCTTTATAAGTAATTGTTTGGGTTTGCTGGCTACCATCATCTGACTTGGGCAAGACCAAAGTCTTGGTTACAACTGTATTCTTCTCGGCATTTTCAATAACTGGCAATGCTGACTGAAGCGTATCCTTTTCTGTTTTTGTAGCTGTTGCAGTTTCTTTTTTCTGCCCACAACCAGCCAGGACAAAAAGGAAAGCTAGACTAACAAGAACAATTTTTTTCATTTCTCTCTTCTTTCTTTTTCAGATTAAAACAGAACAAGACTGAGAATTGCTCCCAGCCTTGATGTTTATAGAGCTGCACGCAGACGTGCTTCTGCATTTTCTACATTACGGACAGAGCGTGGTAGGAAGGCACGAATATCGTCTTCCTTATAGCCAACTTGTAGGCGTTTTTCATCCACAAGGATTGGGCTCTTTAAAATTCTCGGCGTTTCCATAATCAGATTGAGGACTTCATTGACACTCAAATCTTCAATATCCACTCCAAGGGCTTTGGCATAGCGATTTTTAGATGAGACGATGCTGGCTATTCCGTTATCTGTTTTGGTCAGAATATCCAGTAATTCTTCTCTCGTAATTCCTTCTTTACCAAGGTTTTGTTCTTTATAACTTAACTGGTGGGCATTGAGCCAGGTTTTTGCTTTTTTACAGCTAGTACAACTTGAGACTGTATAAATTTTAATCATGTACCTACCCCTTTCGCTACATGTTACTATCAGTTTAGTCTATTATACCATAAAAAACATCCGACTTGCGACCTATTTTTAAATTTTTTTGACTTTTTTCGTCATTTTCGTACTTTTTTCTTGACAAATATCTAAATGACTATCAACTCTTTTGGAGCAAGGGTCAATAATTCACAACCTGTCTCTGTAATCAAGATATCATCCTCGATACGAACGCCATATTTGCCTTCGATATAGATACCTGGTTCATCGGTCAAGGCCATACCCGCCTTAATAGTTTCTGTAGATGTTTGGCTAAAATAGGGTTCCTCATGGATATCCAGTCCGATACCGTGGCCAATACCGTGAGTAAAGTAGTCTCCATAACCTGCCTCAATGATAATATCACGAGGGATTTTGTCAAAGTCACGGAAGCCTAAGCCTGCCTTGGCTTGATCGATTAAGGCTTGGTTGGCTTTCAAAACCGTATTGTAAATCTCTGCCTGCTCGTCGCTGACATACCCCAGATATATAGTTCGTGTCATATCGCTGACATAGTGGTCATAGAGGCAGCCGAAATCCATGGTAATAGCTTCTCCTAGCTCCACTGGTTTGTGCATTGGATGAGCATGAGGTTTCGAAGAGTTGATGCCACTTGCTAAAATAGTATCAAATGATAGGCCTGAAGCTCCCAACTCACGCATACGGAAGTCAAGGAAGTTGGCAATCTCAATTTCAGTCTTTCCTGGCTTAATAAAGTCAAGCGCATCGCGGAAAGCTTGGTCTGAGATAGAACAAGCCTTGCGAATAGCTGCAATCTCCGCTTCATCCTTAATCATTCGGAGTCCTTCGACAAATTGAGTTTGTGAAAGCAAGTCCAAACCTGCAAAAGCTGCCTGCATACGGTGATAATAAGAGACTGAAATCTCATCTTCAAAACCGATACGAGACAAGCCCATGTCCTTAACAATTCCTGCAATGACAGCCAATTCATCACGGTCAGCCACAATCTCAAAGCCACTGGTTTCTTGCTTGGCTGCAATGATATAGCGAGAGTCTGTCACCAAGACCTGACGGTCACGACTGATAAAGACTGTCCCGTTTGAGCCCCAAAAACCAGTCAAATAATAGACGTTTTTAAGGTTATTGATGATGATGCCATCTAGTTCTTTTTCTTGCATTTTAGATAGAAATGCTTGTATGCGTTTATTCATGATGTAACTTTCCTTTCAAATAGTGTCCTGTGTAGCTGACTTCATTGGCCGCTACTTCTTCTGGAGTTCCTGTTGCGATGATGGTTCCACCACCGACACCGCCCTCAGGACCCAGGTCGATAATATGGTCTGCTGTCTTGATAACATCCAGATTGTGCTCGATAACGAGGACTGTATTGCCATCGTCTACAAAGCGAGCTAAGACTGTAAGCAAGCGAGCAATATCCTCGGTATGAAGCCCTGTCGTCGGCTCATCCAGAATGTAGAAAGATTTTCCTGTCGAGCGTTTGTGGAGTTCACTAGCCAGCTTCATACGCTGGGCTTCTCCCCCAGAAAGGGTGGTAGCTGGTTGGCCTAGCGTCACATAGCCCAGTCCCACATCCTTGATGGTCTGAAGTTTACGTTGAATCTTAGGAATGTGTTGAAAGAACTCTACCGCATCGTTGACAGTCATGTCCAAGACCTGCGAGATATTCTTTTCCTTGTAGTGAACTTCTAGGGTTTCACTGTTGTAGCGGGTTCCGTGGCAGACTTCACAGGCCACATAAACATCTG
Source organism: Streptococcus sp. KHUD_015 (assembly GCF_051106265.1). GTDB lineage: Bacteria > Bacillota > Bacilli > Lactobacillales > Streptococcaceae > Streptococcus. The sequence continues at coordinate 166,714 of NZ_CP193665.1, read as the reverse complement.
GCAAGAAGTGCATCTCAATCTTGATAATTCCGTCACCTGAGCAGGCTTCACAACGGCCACCCTTGACGTTGAAACTGAAACGCCCCTTCTTGTAGCCTCGAATCTTGGCTTCATTAGTCTGAGCAAAGAGGTCACGTATGTCGTCAAAAACTCCTGTATAGGTAGCTGGGTTGGACCTCGGCGTTCGTCCGATAGGGCTCTGGTCAATATCAATCAAGCGGTCTACATGCTCAATCCCTGTAATAGTCTTAAATTTACCAGGTTTGTCTGAATTGCGGTTGAGCTTCTGGGCAATGGCTTTTTTGAGAATGCTATTGATTAGGGTCGATTTCCCTGAACCTGATACCCCTGTCACTGCGATGAATTTTCCTAGTGGAAAGCGAGCTGTGACATTTTGCAGGTTGTTCTCACGCGCTCCTGTCACCTCGATAAAACGACCATTTCCCACACGGCGCTCTGCTGGTACTGGAATAGCTCGTTTGCCTGATAAATACTGACCTGTGATAGACTTGCTGTTGCGAGCCACCTGTTTAGGCGTACCTGCGGCAACAATTTCCCCACCAAAAACACCGGCACCGGGACCAACGTCAATCAGGTAATCCGCCTCGCGCATGGTATCTTCGTCGTGTTCCACTACAATGAGAGTATTGCCCAAGTCACGCATCTTTTTGAGACTGGCAATCAGACGGTCATTATCCCTCTGGTGGAGCCCAATCGATGGCTCATCTAGGATATAGAGGACACCTGATAGGTTAGAACCAATCTGAGTTGCCAAGCGAATACGCTGACTTTCCCCACCTGAAAGGGTTCCTGCCGAACGTGACAGGGTTAGGTAGTTAAGACCCACGTTCTTAAGGAAGGTCAAACGATCCTTGATTTCCTTGAGAATAGGGCGAGCAATGATGGCTTCATTTTCAGACAAGGTTAACTGGCTCACCAACTCCAAGTGGTCTGCGATAGACAGGTCTGAAATTTCTCCGATATGTGGTCCTTGCTCACCACCCACACGAACAGACAAGGCCTGGTCATTGAGGCGATAACCATTACAAGTTCCGCAGGTCAGCTCATTCATGTAAAGACGCATCTGGGTGCGAGTGTAATCGCTGTTTGTCTCGTGATAGCGACGCTTGATATTATTGACAACTCCCTCAAAAGGAATGTCAATATCACGCACACCGCCAAATTCATTCTCATAGTGGAAATGGAATTCCTTGCCATCTGAGCCGTAGAGAATCAAGTTTTTGTCTTCTTCTGACAAGTCCTCAAAAGGCTTATCCATATCCACTCCAAAAGCTGTCATAGCCTGCTCTAGCATGTTTGGATAGTAGTTGGATGAGATAGGATTCCAAGGAGCCAAGGCTCCCTCACGTAAGGTTTTGCTGGCATCTGGCACTACCAAATCAGTATCCACCTCCAGCTTGATGCCTAAGCCATCACACTCACTACAAGAACCAAAAGGAGCATTGAATGAGAAGAGACGAGGCTCTAACTCTGGAACAGTAAAGCCACAAACTGGACAGGCATAATGCTCAGAGAAGAGCAACTCAGAGTCGTCCATGGTGTCGATAATGACATAGCCTTCTGAGATACGAAGGGCTGCCTCAATGGAATCAAAGAGACGACTACGAATACCCTCCTTGATGACAATACGGTCAACCACGACATCAATATTGTGTTGCCTGCTCTTAGACAACTCTGGCACTTCGGTCACATCATAGACTTCCCCATCCACACGGACACGAACATAACCGTCTTTCTGAATTTTTTCAATAACGCTCTTGTGCTGTCCTTTTTTCTTACGGATAACTGGGGCTAAGATTTGCAGACGTTGGCGTTCTGGCAACTCCAAAACCTTATCAACGATCTGCTCCACAGAAGAAGCCTTGATAGCCCCATGCCCGTTGATACAGTAAGGCGTCCCCACACGCGCGTAGAGGAGACGCAGATAGTCATTGATTTCAGTCGTTGTTCCCACCGTCGAGCGAGGATTTTTACTAGTCGTTTTCTGGTCGATGGAAATAGCTGGGCTGAGACCATCAATGGCATCTACATCAGGCTTCTCCATATTTCCCAAGAATTGACGAGCGTAGGCTGACAAACTCTCCACATAGCGACGTTGTCCCTCCGCATAGAGGGTATCAAAGGCCAGACTGGATTTCCCTGAACCTGACAAACCTGTCACAACAACTAGCTTGTCTCGTGGAATCTCCACATCAATATTTTTTAAATTATGGGCACGCGCCCCATGAATGACAATTTTATCTTGCATTTTTGTTCTTTCTAGTCCATTATTGCTTACCATTATACCAAAAAAAGTGAGATTCTATTACCCAAAAGGCCGATTTTGTAGTATAATAGTACGGTGTGAAAAAATCTGAAAAATGAGAAAGGATAAGGGATATGAAACAAGTTTTTCTCTCTACAACAACTGAATTTAAAGAGATCGATACGCTTGAACCGGGTACTTGGATCAATCTCGTTAATCCAACTCAAAATGAATCACTCGAAATCGCTAACGCCTTCGATATTGATATTGCCGACCTCCGAGCACCGCTCGATGCGGAAGAAATGTCTCGTATTACCATTGAAGATGAGTACACCCTGATTATCGTAGACGTGCCAGTCACAGAAGAAAGAAATAACCGCACCTACTACGTAACCATCCCACTTGGTATTATCATCACCGAGGAAACCATTATCACTACGTGTTTGGAACCATTACCAGTCCTTGATGTCTTTATCAACCGTCGTTTGCGTAATTTCTACACTTTCATGCGTTCGCGTTTTATCTTTCAGATTCTTTATCGCAATGCAGAGCTCTACCTAACAGCCCTTCGTTCGATTGACCGTAAGAGTGAACAAATCGAAAGTCAACTGCATCAATCAACTCGTAATGAAGAATTGATTGAGCTCATGGAATTGGAAAAAACCATCGTCTATTTCAAGGCTTCCCTCAAAACAAATGAGCGTGTGATTAAGAAATTGACCAGCTCAACCAGTAATATCAAGAAATACCTTGAGGACGAAGACCTGCTTGAAGATACCCTGATTGAAACCCAACAGGCCATCGAGATGGCAGACATTTATGGAAACGTCTTGCATTCTATGACAGAGACCTTCGCCTCTATCATTTCTAACAACCAGAACAACATCATGAAAACCTTGGCCCTTGTGACCATCGTCATGTCCATCCCAACCATGGTCTTTTCTGCCTACGGGATGAACTTTAAGGATAATGAAATCCCCCTAAACGGTGAGCCAAATGCCTTCTGGTTAATCGTCTTTATCGCCTTCGCTATGAGTGTCTCGCTCACTCTCTATCTCATCCATAAAAAATGGTTCTAAGAGGAGTTCCTATGTCTCAGATTGATCTACAAAAATTAACTAAGAAAAACCAAGAGTTTGTCCACATCGCTACCCAACAATTCATCAAAGATGGAAAAACAGACGCTGAAATCAAGGCTATTTTTGAGGAAGTTATTCCCCAAATCCTTGAGGAGCAAGCCAAAGGTACGACTGCTCGTTCCCTCTATGGCGCACCGACCCACTGGGCTCATAGCTTCACTGTTAAGGAGCAATATGAAAAAGAGCATCCAAAAGAAAATGATGATCCAAAACTCATGATTATGGACTCAGCCCTTTTCATCACTAGCCTCTTTGCCCTCGTCAGCGCCCTCACAACCTTCTTCTCAGCAGATCAAGCTTTCGGCTATGGATTGATTACCCTCCTCTTAGTTGGACTGGTTGGTGGATTTGCCTTCTACTTGATGTACTACTTTGTTTACCAATATTATGGACCAGATATGGACCGCAGTCAACGTCCGCCTTTCTGGAAATCTGTACTAGTTATCCTAGCTTCTATGTTCCTTTGGTTACTTGTCTTCTTTGCAACAAGCTTCCTACCAGCTAGCCTTAACCCAGTACTTGCTCCATTGCCACTAGCTATTATCGGAGCAGCCCTCCTAGCCCTTCGCTTCTATCTCAAGAAACGCTTGAATATCCGTAGTGCTAGTGCAGGACCAACACGCTATTAAGAAGAATGATAAAAGCAACTGCAGGTGCAGTTGCTTTTTCACTTACTTTTTTGGTTTTATACTCAATGAAAATCAAAAAGCAAACTAGGAAGCTAGATGCAGGTTGCTCAAAACACAGCTTTGAGGTTGAAGATAAAGATGACGTAGTTTGAAGATATTTTCGAAGAGTATTAAAAGTATTCTTCTGACATCCCACATAGCTTTCTCTTATCTTTTGTGATAAAATAGGCTCAATCTATCTCTAGGAGGATAAGATATGATTTCTACTATTGGTATTGTTAGTTTATCTAGTGGCATTATCGGAGAGGACTTTGTCAAACACGAAGTAGACTTGGGTGTCCAACGTCTCAAGAACCTGGGAGTCAATCCTATCTTTTTACCCCATTCGCTAAATGGATTAGATTTTATCAAGGACCATCCTGAAGCGCGTGCAGAGGATTTGATTCATGCCTTTTCTGATGATAGCATCGACATGATCCTATGCGCCATTGGTGGAGACGATACCTATCGCTTGCTACCCTACCTCTTTGAAAATGACCAACTACAAAAGGTTATCAAACAAAAAATTTTTCTTGGTTTCTCGGATACAACCATGAACCATCTCATGTTGCATAAACTAGGAATCAAGACTTTTTATGGCCAATCCTTTTTAGCAGACATTTGTGAATTAGACAAGGAAATGTTAGCCTATAGCCTTCACTACTTTAAAGAATTGATTGAGACGGGAAGAATCTCAGAAATCCGCCCTAGCAATGTTTGGTATGAGGAACGAACTGATTTTAGTCCCAAGGCTCTGGGGACACCTCGTGTCAGTCATGCAAATACCGGTTTTGACTTGTTGCAAGGAAATGCCCAGTTCGAGGGGGAAATCCTCGGCGGTTGCCTCGAATCCCTCTACGATATCTTTGACAACTCTCGATATGCAGATAGCACGGAGCTCTGCCAAAAATACAAACTTTTCCCTGACTTGTCAGACTGGGAAGGAAAAATCCTCTTGCTAGAAACAAGCGAAGAAAAACCTGAGCCGGAATACTTCAAAAAGATGTTGCGGACTTTAAAGAACACTGGTATATTCGAGGTCATTAATGGACTCCTGGTCGGAAAACCTATGGATGAAACTTTCTATGACGACTATAAAGAGGCACTATTGGATATTATTGACAGCAATATCCCAATTGTCTATAATCTGAATGTCGGCCACGCAACTCCGAGAGCAATTGTCCCCTTTGGAGTCCACGCCCATGTAGATGCAAAGGAGCAAATCATTCGCTTTGACTATAACAAAAAATAAATAGTTTCTCTATTTTTGTGCTTTTGTATTCGTTTTCGTTACAATTTGTATCTGAATTTATTGCATTTCGCTAATTTCTATGATATCCTTTTGAAGGAGGTGTATATGACAAAACAAAAAATTAATCGAATCGTAGGTTCTATTGGTGCCTTTATTGGAATTATAGTATTTATTGCCTACATACCTCAAATTATCGCTAATTTACAGGGAAATAAAGCTCAACCATTTCAACCTTTATCAGCTGCTATATCTTGCTTAATCTGGGTTATTTATGGATGGACAAAGGAACCTAAGAAGGATTGGATACTAATCATTCCAAATTCAGCTGGTGTTATTTTAGGTGGAATCACTTTTTTGACTTCACTCTAACAAATCTAATAGTATATATAAAAAGCTGGGAAAAATTTCTCAGCTTTTTTCTATATTCTCAGATATGCTAGTTACCTGTACACACTAATTCCTGCTTTTCCATTCACAATCATTCTCGTGGTCATCAACTAGCCCTGCAGCCTGTAGAAAAGACAAGACAGCGACTGGTCCTGTGAACTTGAAGCCTCGTTTTTTGAGATCTTTGGCTAATTTCTCAGACAAAGGTGTTTTAGCTGGGGCTTGGCGGTAATCGGGAACATCGTTAACAATCGTTTTCCCCTCAACAAAAGACCAAAGATAGGCATCAAAAGAGCCATGGTCTTCCTGTAGTCGTAGAAAGGCTTGGGCGTTAGCGCGTGTAGCAAAAATCTTGGCTCTATTTCGGATGATGGCTGGATTATCCAGCAAGTCTTCCAATTCAGTATCGGTCATTTCTGCGACCGCTTGAATTTGATAGCCATAAAATGCTTCTCGGAAAGCTTGACGTTTGTTGAGCACCGTTTCCCAAGACAGACCATGTTGAGGCGGTAAGTTTGCTAGTCAAGGAGTAAAACGACGAAGATTAGCATTTACTTCCGCCCATGCGATAGCTGTCCGTGATTGACAAGTGCTAGCACGCAGACAGAACGGAGATAGCGAACCGCTGAGTGTGTCGCTCTGCTCGTAAAAGCTTAGAAACCTTTGAACGAAAGGGATAATGAAAGCCTTGATTGCAAGGCTTTTTGCTTTATGGTGGGTAAGTATCAGAGTGAGAAAATTTTTGGAATGAGTAGAAGTGATAGCTAGAAATTATCAGTTTCTATTTCCATTTACCCTGTGGGTACGTGTTTGTTTCCATTGACAAGGAGTTTGTGGGAATAGAAATGTACCCACCTTGTTTGAATCAAGTGAAGTGTAGTTGAAGGAAATCTGTTGAAAGCAATACTTCATTTTACCGAATAAGTAATAATTTAGGCAACTTCAAATCGATTAAAAAAAACTATTTTAAAGGTTAAGAGTAGACAAAAATTGTCCACTCTTTTTTGCAAACTCAATTTATCAATAAATGAAATGAGGGAATGTAAAATGAAATATTTTGAGGTTGAGTTAGAAAATCCTGATGAATTTTTAAAACTACAAACAGAAGATTTTGTGAAAGCTAATCGCTTGCTACTAAGGAAGATAATCCAGAGCGTTACAGTCTATGAAGAAAACTTCGTCATATCCTTTAAATCTGGCATCGAATTGGAAGTATGAGTCTCATTCCATAACTTTTATATTGAACATATCATCTTGTTGTGTTATACTATAAATTGATATAAACAAAGATGTAGGAGGAACCGAAACTATGACAGCCTCAATGCGTTTAAGATAAGCTGGCAATAAAAAAAGCAGAATCTATACCCGATGATAGGCTTTTTTGTTGTGCTTATTTATACGATATTGAGCATTCATTAGTTACGGTGAGGATATTGGTTATTTAACTATACCTTTATTTAACTATGTCTTTAATATGAATGTTTCCAAATTGTATGTATGCAGACCAAAAGCCACATTGTGGGGTTTGGCCTGCATTTTTTATTGCCTAGAATGCTATTCAAAATAGAAATTCAAGCAAAATAATATGCAGGAGATAATATAAATGGAAAAATACAACAATTGGAAACGAAAATTTTATGCAATATGGGCAGGGCAAGCAGTATCATTAATCACTAGTGCCATCCTGCAAATGGCGATTATTTTTTACCTTACAGAAAAAACAGGATCTGCGATGGTCTTGTCTATGGCTTCATTAGTAGGTTTTTTACCCTATGCGATTTTGGGACCTGCCATTGGTGTGCTAGTGGATCGTCATGATAGGAAGAAGATAATGATTGGTGCCGATTTAATTATCGCAGCAGCTGGTGCAGTGCTTGCTATTGTTGCATTCTGTATGGAGCTACCTGTCTGGATGATTATGATAGTATTGTTTATCCGTAGCATTGGAACAGCTTTTCATACCCCAGCACTCAATGCGGTTACACCACTTTTAGTACCAGAAGAACAGCTAACGAAATGCGCAGGCTATAGTCAGTCTTTGCAGTCTATAAGCTATATTGTTAGTCCGGCAGTTGCAGCACTCTTATACTCCGTTTGGGATTTAAATGCTATTATTGCCATCGACGTATTGGGTGCTGTGATTGCATCTATTACGGTAGCAATTGTACGTATACCTAAGCTGGGTAATCAAGTGCAAAGTTTAGAACCAAATTTCATAAGGGAGATGAAAGAAGGAGTTGTGGTTCTGAGACAAAACAAAGGATTGTTTGCCTTATTACTCTTAGGAACACTATATACTTTTGTTTATATGCCAATCAATGCACTATTTCCTTTAATAAGCATGGAACACTTTAATGGAACGCCTGTGCATATTTCTATTACGGAAATTTCCTTTGCATTTGGGATGCTAGCAGGAGGCTTATTATTAGGAAGATTAGGGGGCTTCGAAAAGCATGTATTACTAATAACAAGTTCATTTTTTATAATGGGGACCAGTTTAGCCGTTTCGGGAATACTTCCTCCAAATGGATTTGTAATATTCGTAGTTTGCTGTGCAATAATGGGGCTTTCGGTGCCATTTTATAGCGGTGTGCAAACAGCTCTTTTTCAGGAGAAAATTAAGCCTGAATATTTAGGACGTGTATTTTCTTTGATCGGAAGTATCATGTCACTTGCTATGCCAATTGGGTTAATTCTTTCTGGATTCTTTGCTGATAAAATCGGTGTAAATCATTGGTTTTTACTATCAGGTATTTTAATTATTGGCATTGCTATAGTTTGCCAAATGATAACTGAGGTTAGAAAATTAGATTTAAAATAAACAATATTGGAGGAATATTTATGTATCTTATTTTCATGTAACTCTTCCTGCTAAAATCGCAGGGTTTTCCCTGCATACAAGCAAATGAAAGCATGCGATTATAGACAGGAGGAAATGTTATGGAATTAATATTAAAAGCAAAAGACATTCGTGTGGAATTCAAAGGACGCGATGTTTTAGATATAAATGAATTAGAAGTATATGATTATGACCGTATTGGTTTAGTAGGAGCAAATGGTGCTGGAAAAAGCACTTTACTCAGGGTACTTTTAGGAGAATTAACTCCCCCAGGATGTAAAATGAATCGTCTGGGTGAACTTGCCTATATTCCCCAGTTGGACGAAGTAACTCTGCAGGAGGAAAAAGATTTTGCACTTGTAGGCAAGCTAGGTGTTGAGCAATTAAATATACAGACTATGAGCGGTGGTGAAGAAACAAGGCTTAAAATAGCACAGGCCTTATCGGCACAGGTTCATGGTATTTTAGCGGATGAACCTACGAGCCATTTAGACCGTGAAGGAATTGATTTTCTAATAGGACAGCTAAAATATTTTACAGGTGCACTGTTAGTTATTAGCCATGACCGCTATTTTCTTGATGAAATAGTAGATAAAATATGGGAACTGAAAGATGGCAAAATCACTGAGTATTGGGGAAACTATTCTGATTATCTTCGTCAGAAAGAGGAAGAACGTAAGAGCCAAGCTGCAGAATACGAACAATTTATTGCGGAACGTGCCCGATTGGAAAGGGCTGCGGAGGAAAAGCGAAAACAGGCTCGTAAAATAGAACAGAAGGCAAAAGGTTCTTCAAAGAAAAAAAGTACTGAAGACGGAGGGCGTTTAGCTCATCAAAAATCAATAGGAAGTAAGGAAAAAAAGATGTATAATGCTGCTAAAACCCTAGAGCACAGGATTGCGGCCTTAGGAAAAGTAGAAGCTCCGGAAGGCATTCGCAGAATTCGTTTCAGGCAAAGTAAAGCATTGGAGCTCCATAATCCATACCCTATAGTCGGTGCAGAAATTAATAAAGTATTTGGGGATAAGGCTCTGTTTGAAAATGCATCTTTTCAAATTCCGTTAGGAGCAAAAGTGGCGTTAACTGGTGGTAATGGAATCGGAAAAACAACTTTAATCCAAATGATCTTAAACCATGAAGAAGGAATTTCTATTTCGCCTAAGGCAAAAATAGGTTACTTTGCACAGAATGGTTACAAGTACAACAGTAATCAGAATGTTATGGAGTTTATGCAGAAGGATTGTGACTACAATATATCAGAAATTCGTTCAGTGCTAGCATCTATGGGGTTCAAACAGAACGATATTGGAAAAAGTTTATCTGTTTTAAGCGGTGGAGAAATTATAAAATTGTTGCTTGCTAAAATGCTCATGGGTAGATATAACATCCTAATAATGGATGAACCCAGTAACTTCCTTGACATACCAAGTTTAGAGGCTTTGGAAATACTAATGAAGGAGTACACCGGAACTATCGTGTTTATCACCCACGATAAACGATTACTCGAAAATGTAGCAGATGTAGTTTATGAAATTAGAGATAAGAAAATAAATCTGAAACATTAAATTTAAGGTAGTCGCTGGTCAGTATAGTCTGTTCTGGTTGGCGACTCCATTGTTAAAGAGTATAAAGACTTTAGATTTTATGAATATTAAAAATAGGAACAGTCAATTGAACTGCTCCTATTTTTCTGCTAAATATATTGTAGTTTTCTTATATGTATAATGATAGATTAGCGGATTCTCATCTACGGTACTTACTTCAAATATGAAGAAGTGATCGCGGTTATCTCTGGACTTTTCCTTATTGAGGACAAAGTAATTCTTACGTGAAGTCGCCATTGTTTTTAGGATATCATCAGTTAGGAAGGTCAATGGAATATTCATGTTAGAGTAGCGGTAGAAGTCACGTTCAAAATCTTGGTAGCTCTCGCTATAATAGTCCATTTGTAGGTGATTACGCTGAAACTCAAGCTGATTCATAGAGCACCTCCTCGACAAGTTCAATACTAATAATGTCTTTTAATTTCAAATTGATGTGACCTGTTGTAGTTTTTATCAAAATGAAATCTTTGGTCAGACTTGGTATTGTTCCAGTGTAGGAAACACGCTTGTTTTTTTCAATCACTTGAATGCGTGTGCGTAGCTGCCCGGCGTATACTTGACTGAGGAGTAATAATTTCTTCTCTAGTGATAAGTCAGACATGTACGTTACTTTGTTTGTATCATCAGAGAGTGCTGATGCATGTTCAGATAGGAAAAAGCCCATCCATTTTTGCATCTTTGTATCCTGGTACTCTCTTGCTGATTGAAATGGTAAATATGAACGGTCAATCATATCAAATCCTTTCTATGCAGAGGCAAGGGTATTTTTATCAAATTGAATCGTAAAACCTTGAATTCCCCCACCTGTGTAACATTCTTTAAAGCGATTGATTACCTCAGTATAGATTATCACAGATGAGCTTGTTGGCTTAATGCTAAATGTAAATTCCAATGGTAATCGGTTTTCAGATTTAGCATGTACTAGTCGTATCGATATTTCAGTTGTTTTGAGTTTTCTCTGACGAAGTTTTGAAGTTGCTGTTTCAACGATTCCATGTAAAAATCTTTCAAGCATTTCAATATCATTACATCCTTTGCTACGGATTTCTGAAAATTGTACTGTATTTTTTTCTTGTTTCATTTTAATCCCTCCAATCCACCCGCGGAATGACCACCGATAAGTTTACTGCGTTCAATATTTCTGGAACCTTCAGTTAGGACGGTTCCTTTTTGTATGGCTAAAAAACCAAACTGTTCTCTGACAACATCAATAGCTGTCTGAAGTCTATTATCTTTTTCAATTTGTTCTACATCATCAAAGAGTGATAGTAGAGTATAGCTTTCATCTACGAAGCCACTATAAGATACACCAATTTGTCTCACTGCACCAGAGGTGTATTTTTTCGGAATAATACAAGTACATGACTCACCATTGTTTTGGGGAGATTTGCGGGTTCAATTTTATTCTGAGCATTTATAGATTTTTTCATCTCAGTCCTAGAATAGCCAATATGAATAGAAACGACAGTAGTCAATACTAGGGCTACTGTTCCGTTCCACAGTATCATTTAAAAATCATTTTCACACCCTTTCGTCTATTAGTATAGAAGAAAGCTCTCAGCACAGCCTGATAGGTTTCCATACACAACAACTCAAACAATGCTTGGTCATCATGGAGGGGTTGACCCCACTCCTCATCATGATAGGCAATGTAGAGCGGATTGGTCACCTTGACCCACGAACAACGTTTTGTCATGCTCTGCTCCTATTTGACCAACATTTTAAGGGCCGACTTGATATAGTTCTCAGCTGTATCTGTCGTTCCTTCAAAGAATTTCTTGATTTTCTTGAGTTCGGTCGCCTTGTATCCCAGTGCCAACATGGCTTCCATGGCTTCTTCCAATTCTTGGTTTTCAGCGCTTGCTTGCACTGCGACCTTAGCAGGAAGGTCATCTCCAGCAACTACTACCTTGCCTTCCAAGTCCAGCACCATCTGCTGGGCTGTTTTCTTGCCAATTTTAGGGAACTTGGTCAAGTAGGTAATATTCTTGGTTTCGATGGCTTGAACCAAGCCAGCATTGTCATCAGCAGCGATAATAGCAAGAGCTGATACAGGACCAATCCCAGAGACCGAAATCAGACTGAGAAAGAGCTTTTTCTCGTCTTCTGAGCGAAATCCATAAAGCAGATGAGCGTCCTCACGCACGACTTGATGCACATAAATTTGAGTTTCTTGGTTGACCTGTCCTGAGTAAGCATAGGGATTAGCCACATGCAGGATATAACCGATACCATTGATTTCAATAACAATGTATTTGGCAGTGATTTTGGTAATGATTCCTTTTAAATATTCGTACATAGTTTTCCTTTTAGTTTAATATTTCCCCAACTCACGGAGACTGGTGTGATTTTCCTGAATGCGTCGGAACATCTTTTCCATATCCGACTTGGTGAAGTGCACCAAAACAGGACGTCCGTGGGGACAGTTGTAGGGATTGTCACATTGAGAGAGCTGATAGAGGAGTTGTCTAGCTGAATGATCATCAATACGATGGTTGGCCTTAATCGACCGCTTGCAGGACATCATAATAGCCAGCTCTGCTCGGTATTTCTTGATAGAAACTTCCTTGGTCAAGAGTAGCATATCACACATCTCATAGATGCCTGATTCAATCTCTTCTTCTGCCATCCAGATAGGATGTTCACGTAGAATAAATTGATTTTCTCCGTACTCTGCTAGAAAGACGCCCACTTCCTCCAAATGTGTCATTCTTTCCTTGAGACGGAGGGCATCATCCGCTGGAAATTCAAAGATATAGGGTACTAGGAGTTGCTGCTGGCTCTGGTCAACATTCCCAATGCTCTCACGATACTCCTCGTACTTGACCCGTTCCTGCGCCGCGTGCTGGTCTATGATATAGAGCCCATCTCTCCCTTGGGCAAAGAGATAGGTTCCATGCATTTGCCCGAAAAATTCCAATTCTGGGAAGCTTGAAGATTCTTCTCGCTCCAGCTTGTCATAAGCCTTATCAAGACTAGCTAAATCTAACTCAGGATGATCTAGTTGGTCATAGTTAGTAGGTCTTCTCTCTGCAAAATGCAGTTTTGCTGGCTTGGTCAACTGATCCAAGGTTTCCTTGGCAAACAAGGTTAAATCCTGCCCTTCATCAGTCAATTCTACCTGATAATCAGCCACCTCAGCTTGACTGGGTCTAGTTATCTCTGTTTTTTCATAATAAAGAGTATTTTCTTTGAGTGGAAGAATAGTTTGCTCTACCTTCTCACGATTGCGAACGGTCGATTTGGCAAGGTTTTCCAAGGCATCTGGTATCAGGGTTTGTTCCTTGAGACTCTTGGAAATAGCTTCTGAGACCAGCGTCATCAGTTCTTTTTCCTTGGAAATACGCACCTCTTGCTTAGTCGGATGGACATTGACATCTGCTAGATAAGGGTCGATATGAATATGAATGACAGCCAGTGGAAAACGGCCTACCATGAGCTTGCTACCATAACCATCCAAAATAGCACGGTTGAGTAGAAAGTTCTTGATATAACGGCCATTGATGAAGAGACTGATATAGTTGCGATTAGCCCGAGTTAACTCAGGCAAGGACACAAAACCTGAAATTTCGAAATCTAAGTCAGAGTTCTCAATTTCAATCATCTTCTTTGCACTTGCCAAACCGTAAATCCCTGCGATTGCTTGGCGCAGTTGACCAGTCCCTGCTGTCCGCGTCATTTCCTTGTCATCACTAATCAAGCTGAAGGAAATCTCAGGATGGGCCAAGCCCAGACGGTTGACAATATCAATGATATGAGACAGCTCCGCTTGCTGGCTCTTCATATACTTGAGACGAGCAGGCGTATTGAAAAAAAGGTCCTCCACACAAACCTTGGTCCCCACAGGACTAGTCGCTGGGATGACTTCTTCAACTTCTCCCCCACGCGCGACGAGCTTGGTTCCATGACTTGCACCATCCACCGCCGTCAAAAGGGTCAGAACACTAACAGACGCTATAGAAGGCAGGGCTTCACCACGAAAACCAAGCGTCCGAATCCGAAAGAGATCTGCTTGATTTTTTATCTTACTGGTCGCATGGCGGCGCAGGGCCAATTCCACCTCATCGTGGGCAATTCCATGACCATTATCTGTGATTTGAACCTTCTTGAGACCAGCTTCCTCAATCTCAATGATAATCTGGCTAGAACCCGCGTCAATGGCATTTTCTACCAGCTCCTTAACAACGCTAGCTGGACGCTCAATAACCTCTCCAGCTGCAATCTGGTTTGCCAGCACCTCTGGCAATTCAATAATATGAGACATCTTTCAGCCCCTTTCTGTATCTATTTTCCTAGAAATTGATTAGTGCTATTATACCATATTTCAGAAAGGACAGAAAAGCTCCACCACATAGGAGCCAAATCCCTCCACATAGACAAAGGCCCTTGCCATAGGATATAAAATAGTGTTTAATAAAGGTGTACAAGAAGTGATCACAATTTTGTATGAAAAACAAGGAGAGAAATTTATGAAAGTAGAACTACAGATTAGTGAAACTTACGAAGAGGAAAAGCTGATTGTTCAAGCACCTCAGCCGACAGATAAAGTCCAGAAAGTCATCGAGTTCGCAGAAAATTTGGATCTAACAGAAAAAATCAAAGGGAAAATCGATAATCAGGTCTATCTCGTTGAGATTAGCAAGATTCAACGCTTCTATATCGAGAATCGGAAGGTTCTAGCAGAAACCGCGAGTCAGACCTACAACATTGATTTGCGACTCTATCAGGTCCTTGAAATTCTGCCAACCAATTTTATCCAAATTTCCCAATCAGAAATCATCAATATCGATTCCATCTCTCATCTCAAGCTCACACCCAACGGTCTGGTAGAAATCTTTCTCAAAAACCAAAGCTTCACCTACTCTTCACGCCGTTACCTAAAAACCATCAAGGAGAAATTAGAACTATGAAAAAACAAGTATTTCACGACGCAGCTGCTGGTGTCCTCATCGGCCTCATCCTCTCTATCATCTTTTCACTCATTTATGCACCAAGTACCTACGCCCCGTTAAGTCCCGACTCTCTCATCGGACAAATGATGGCTCAACATCAGGTTCATGGTGCCCTGATCTTGCTCTACTGCACTCTTATCTGGGCAGCCATCGGTATTCTCTTCAACTTTGGCAAGCGATTATTCAGCCGTGACTGGAGCTTGCTCCGTGCAACTCTGACTCATTTCTTCCTCATGCTAGTAGGTTTTATCCCATTAGCAACCCTAGCAGGTTGGTTCCCCTTCCACTGGATTTTCTATCTCCAACTCATTATCGAGTTTGCGATTGTCTACCTCATTATTTGGACTATTTCCTATAAAAGAGCATCAAAAAAAGTAGACCATATCAATCAACTCTTGGAGCATAGAAAATAGGAACTACCTAGGATAAATAAAAAGCCAAGCCGAAGCTCAACTTTCCAACTCATACAAATCCGCAATAATGGCTGCGACACGTTTGATATCTCCCAGCATACCTCGCATTTCAAAGTCAGCCAAGACAGGGAAACCAAAACGTTGACTGTATTGCTTGGCTGTCAGGCAGTATTGATTATTAAAGTTACGATTTCCTGAACCAACCACACCAAAACACTTACTAGCATTATCACCATAGGCGATAAAATCCCCTACTGGTGTCGTCAAAATCTCGACATCTCCGTTATCCACGCCATTTCCACCTTCTAGGTAGGTCGGCAAAAAAGCAACATAAGGATGGTCCATTTCATAGAAATCGTGACCTTCCTTGACCAAATCCTTAATATGAATCTTTTGAACCTCAATTCCCTCGTACTGGGACAAGAGATAGTCTTTCAAGCGCGTCACAAAACTCTCAGTATTGCCGCTCAGACTAATATAGACTAAAGAAATTGTCTTCATATTTACCTCCATGATTTTATCTATAATCGAAAAATAACTACCAAGATTGTAACTTGATAGTTATTTTTTGTCAATACTTAGGCAAGATCTTCTGTTTCCTCTTCTTCTGCCAAGGCTTTCTGTTGACGCCACATCTTATAGAAAACAAGGGCTAGGAAAAGAACATTTATGACGATATAGAAAATGCTAACGGCTTGTGAAATAACACTTATCCCTAAACGCATGGTCTCATCGTGAACTAACTGCACAGCGTCTTGTAAACTAACATAGCCATAAATCGAACCAATAATGGCTAGCAAAACATAGCCGACATAAGTATAGTTTGCATATTGCAAATTCTTACGAATAAGGAAGACAATCGCTACTACAACTAAAATAGCAGATAGCACAATCAAGGCCATATTAAAAATAGAATGAGTTGATTCTGCTACTCTATAGGTGTAATTGATGTTGTCTTCTAATTGCTGGGCACTGACCCCTGCAACTTGTTTCTGAGCGGCACGAAGGGCTTCTTTGCTAGGTAAGGGACTCAACATTCCAAACAGAGACATAGCTGAAATAAGAGCAGACAAGATTAGCAAGACCCATAGATAAATCGGTTTCTTTTTCATGATAGAACCTCCTGATATTATTATTGATATTATAGCACCTTTTATAAAGGAATACAAATCTTATAGTGTAGTTTCTACCTGTTTTCGGTAGGCTTTTGGCGATTTTCCGCACAATTTTCGGAACACTTTATAGAAATATCCAACATTACTGTAACCAACAGCATAGCAAATATCTTCAATACTGTCACTGGTTGAAAGTAAGAGTTGCTGGGCAGCCTTAATGCGTTGTTTATTTAGTAATTCTGCGAAGGTCGAATTGGTTTCTCGCTTAATCAACTGACCTAGATAGACAGGATTGATAAAGAAATCCTTACTGATATCCTTGAGGGAAAGTTCTTTCTGATAATCACGCCCAATAACTTCCAGTACACTGACCACATTTTCATTCATGCGATATTGCCCAAAAAAGCGGGTCAGAGTTTCCTTAATATAAGGAACCAATTCATCAAAGGATTGAATAGCATGAATCGTTTTGACAATATCCGTTAAATCATCAGCTTTTAGATGTTCAAACAAGTGAAAAACATCCATGACAAACTGGATAAAAAGCTGTTTGGTAATCGGAACACGAGGTGTATTTTCAAGAACTACCTTCTCCAAGAGGTTCAACTCTTCTACGATTTGGTTGAGATCCCCCTGAATGATAACCCTATAAATCGGTTCGTAATAGGTAAAGAGACTCTCAGACTGTTTTAAATTTACAGAACCGTAAAAGAGGGCTTTTTCAGCATTCAGCTTCCAGCGTTCAAAGTGTTCTTGATAAGGAGCTTCAAAGGGTGTAACGACTAAACCATCTAGGGGTTGATCAGAAATAAAAATCTGCCAATCTTGTCCTAACACATAATATGGAATAGTGAAAGAACCTTGTTTTTCCTTGGATAGACCTATCCACCAGTTCTCCTTACCTCCTAAATAACTAACAAATCCAGCCTCATCTAAATCTTGACTGAGGGTCTGACTTTTCTTTCCTCTCTCGCTGAGCTGACCTGCAATCTTCTCCAGTAGATTACCCAACTCTACCTTATCAACAGGCTTGACCAGATAGTCCACAACACTAAGATTCATGGCTTTTTTTACGTAATCAAACTCCTGATAACCTGACAGCAAGATATAGGCAGCATCTGGTAATATCTCTTTCATTTCCTTGATCATCTCAAGCCCTGTCTTATCTGGCATATTGACATCGGAAATGATAACATCGACAGGATTTTCCTGCACATATTCTAGAGCCTCGTCGGCATGACTGGCTGTTGCGACGACCTCCATATCCCACTTATCAAAGGGAATCAAACGCTTCAGACCTTCTGTCACCATGTACTCATCATCTACTAATAATACTTTATACATTTTCTCCCTTTCTACTCATCTTGAATTGTAATACGATACTGAACACCTGCTTGCTCCGCAGACTCTACACTAATGGCATAGCGGTCCCCAAAATAGAGCACAAAACGCTCATGGACATTGACAATTCCGATAGACTGCCTTTGGGCACTATAGCTGGCTTGGTGTTCAAAATGTCTCTGCCTTAGTTTTTCTCGGAGATTTGCCAGCTTTTCAAACGACATACCACGACCATTATCTACCACTAAAATTTCCACAAAACCATCTCGTTTAAGAGCTTTAATGCTAATCACATTATCTGTCCGTCTGTGGTCAACACCATGAGCGAAATAATTTTCTACCAGCGGTTGCAAGGTGAACTTGGGAATCTTCATATTCTCTAATTCTGCGTCTATCTTGAAACCATAGGCAATAGACTTTGGATAGCGAACCATGCAGAGATAGCTGTATTTACGGCAAAATTCTAATTCCTGTTTGAGAAGGGTTTCTCTTTCGTCGGAAATATTGTTACGCAAGAGACTGCTAAACTCATAAATGATATCTGCCAACTCATCTTGACTCTGCATAACTGCATACATACGCAAGAACTCCAGCGTATTATACATAAAATGAGGATTGATTTGAGCCTGTAAGGCTCGCATATTGGCATCTTTTTGACTAAGCTCTAACTGATAAATATCATGGATATTCTTTTCTAATCGATCCAACATATCATTGGTGGTCTCTGCGATTAGGAGCAATTCCTGGTCCTTTTCAAGTGTGTCAATACGAAGACCTTCCTCTCCTTGAGCAATAGCTTGAATGGAATCTACCAAATCCACTACCTGCTTTTGGTAATTAGCAAAAGTCTGCCTCAAAGTCAGATAGAGAATGACAATAAAGAGAAAACTCAAGCCCACAATCAAGGCAGAGCTGGTTACCGTTCCTTGTAAAACAAAGTTTTTGGGAACTGCCACCTGAACCTGATAGCCATGAGAGGTCACACCAACAAACCAGTTCTCATGCTCCCTATTGACCCTCTCACCAATATGAAAAATCTCCGTATCAAAAGGCGATGTCACAGTCACAGCCATCGGGATATGACCTCGGGTATTGTCTACAGCATGATATAAGATTTCTGGGTCCAAGGAGATGTAAACAACCCCTATGGATTGATCCGTCGCTGGGTCTAAAATAGGAACTCCAAAACTATTGGCCTCCGGTTTAAAGCCTTCCGCAAGTACCGAATGACCACCTCTCTCATTTCTGCTCGAAACATAAACTTCTTTAAAGTCCTGCAAGACGATTGCAACATCCGTTATATAGTCATTCTGGACATAAAGATCATCAATATTTTCATACAGAGAAATAGAAGTTGACGAAGCTGCTTGATGCTCTAACAGCCAATAAAAATATTCAGAAGTTGACAGGCTAAAGTACTTATAAACCCCTTGTATCCGGTCTTGATTGGCTACTAAATCTTGCGCTAGCTGGGCTGACTCGCGATAATAATATTCCACCTCTTCGACTGTTCGAGTAGTTACACGCTGAGCTACTCTCTGAGCTTCCTTTTCCCGTGAATCCCAGTCGGCGTAAGAGAGTAAGATTGCAAAACTCGCAATAATAATGATCATCACTGAACTATAGGTTCTCAGAAGCGTATGTAGCCAAAACTGCTTCATTCTATTTTGTCGCCAATTTTTCATGGATACTTTCATAGACCGGTTCCAACATATCACTGATAAAGAAATGCCACATCCCAATTCCTACAAAGAAGAGAAGAGCAGGCATATAGTAACTAATTGCCACAAGTAGCACAGTTCCAAGGATAACCTTGGCCACAGCTGCTAGACTCATAAAGATGCCAATCAAGGATAGTTTGAGACTATTTCGATAGGACAAATCAAAATAAACTTGTAGTTTCAAAGACACTGTATAGGCCAAAAAGAGCAAGGCAACTACTAGGACATTCAAAAAGGTCGCAATCAAATGAACAATGGTCTGATGAGGCAATTGCACCAAGAGATACAGGCCATAGACCAAAACTAGATCCACCCCTAAAAAGCTATAGAAAATCAGGTTGCTTGAGACGAAATTTTGCTTATAAAGAGACCACGCCTCCTTCAAACTGTATTCCCGAAAGCTATAACCATGTTCTGCATATAGACTCATTAAGGTGGCACTAGCCGGCGCTAGACCAAGGATAATCCCTCCTGCTAAAGTTAATAGCCAAAAGAAGGCTGTCGCAATCATCCCTAAAAAGAAACGATTAAAGACAAAGTCTAAAAATCTCCCCATGATATCCTCCTAAAAATAACTATGAAACTATTATAGCATATTTCAAGCGTTTTCAAACACATAGACTATCCATTTACAATCCCACCAAACCGTGGTACAATGAGAATTGTGAGAAAATTATCAGGAGACAATTCATGAAAAAATCTATCTTAACTACACTGCTTTTTGCAGTTCTTTACTTCCTCTGCATGGGGATTGGTGTCCTTTTGGGCAATCTCTTTGACCAAACTGGAAATATGTTTTATGCGCCTGCCTTTACTGGCCTTGTAGGCGGTAGCGTCTATATGATTCTAGTCGCAAAAGTTCCGCGATTTGGAGCCATTACCACTATCGGCCTTGTCATGGCCCTCTTTTTCTTGGGAACTAAACACGGTGCTGGTGCCTTCCTTCCTGGAATTATCTGTGGCCTGCTAGCAGATACAGTAGCTAGCCTCGGAAAATACAAGGACCGAACAAAGAACTTCCTTTCTTTCCTTATTTTTGCCTTTAGCTCAACAGGACCAATCTTACTTATGTGGATTGCGCCTCAAGCCTATATAGCTACCCTTCTAGCAAGAGGAAAATCGCAAGAATATATCGACCGTATCATGGTTGCGCCAAATCCTGGAACCATCCTTCTATTTGTTGCAAGTGTAGTCATCGGAGCCCTATTGGGTGCCTTGATTGGACAAGCCTTGAGTAAAAAGTTTGCACAGAAAATCTAGTCAATAAAAAAGAGCCAGACGGCTCTTTTTTATTTATGACTTAATCTCTTGGTCAAGAAATCTCCCAAGAATTGGATTGCAAAGATAATCAAAATGATAATGATGGTTGCCAAGATGGTCACATCGTGATTGTAGCGGTTAAATCCATAGGCGATGGCTACGTTACCGATACCACCAGCTCCAACTGCACCGGCCATAGCTGTTTCCCTAGGCTAAAATTTTTTACCTGAAAAACTTCCTTTTTCTAGTGATAAAATCAACCCTATCACACTCACTACCAAAAACACCCACCAACAAAGCCTGATATCTTGTAAAGCTAAGAAAGAAAATAGGGACATCCCCAAGGGTAATGTTAGGGAAAAAATCATACTCAAGAGATTATTACTTCTAGCTAACACATCCGCACTCAAATTAGACAGTAACAGAGTATCTAATTTAGGCATTGATTTCGACATCAAATACATGACAAAGGCTAAGCAGGCAACACCTACTAGAGGAGAAAAATCTAAAATATTAGCAGTAGCAAGCAAGACAAACAGAATTGCATTGAGCGATAACAAGCTTGAAAAAGACCATTTCCCAAAATAATCATGGGGAGTTAAGCTACCAAGAATAGCTCCTCCCAAGCTAACACATTCAATTAAAAATAGGGCTTGAGCATAGCTGAGATAATAGATAGTATGGTCTAATAAGTAAAAGTGATAAATACCTCCAACAGCTCCTCCCAAAGTATTAATTACCAAAATGACAAGGATCATTTTAAGCAATGATTTACTTTCTCTCTGTCTAAATATGTCATCCATGTCCGTATAGATTGCCTTAACTTGTTGAAGTAAACTAATCGACTTATCCTCTACACTTACAGACAAATGAGTCAATTCTCTTCTATTTTTGAACAAAATGAGAGAAGATAGTAAAAAGAAACCAGCATTCACAATTGCAACAAAAGAAAAATTTTGATGACTGGTTGTGAGTAACCACACTCCTAAGGCTTGACCTCCTAGATTTGATAAATAGGAAACAAACTGAGTAAAGGAATAAGCTTCATAGAGCCTATCTTCCAAAATATTATGCTGGATAATCGGCATACGAAGGCCTGCTGTGTAATCTGATAAAATATCCGAACAGATATTAACCATACAGATAAAAGCAAACGTTACGAAGTTCCGGTCATGAATCACACTAGCAATCAAAAGAAATAGCAGACTTTGCACACAACCAACCCAGATAATTGTCCTTGCTTTATTCCGAGTATGATCAGCCTTCATCCCAACATAAAAAGTAAATAGGAAAGGTAAAATCGTAATCATATTCGCCATAAATACAGCTATATTTTTAAAGGGTAGACTCGCAGCATAAACGATAAATACCAGATTATAAATATAAGCTCCACTTGAGCTCAAAAACCTTGATAAGGTAAGTATTCTAAATAAATGATGTCTTAAGAATAGTTTCATAACAGGCCTTTCTCACATTTCAAAGAGTATTTTATTGAATCCAGTCTAACAAAAAAAGCGGGACTCCCCACTTTTTTGTAATATATTTTTGTCTGCAAATAGAAACTCTAGCGCCTAGAAACTGCTAATTATCAATCCATCTACAAGGCAATTTATTTTTCGTCGGTCGATGTAATGAGAATATATTACAAATCTTCATTTGAAAGCTGATTTGCAAAATAGTTTTCATAATATCTTGCACCATCTACATATTCTAAATCTTGTAAGATTGTAATGCCCCTCTGGATTCTTTCAAGACCCTTATTTTCTACTTTAAAAATAGTATCATAATACCCTTTAGCAATCATATAAATGATTTTAAGATAGGCTTCAGACTCTGGCAATTCTCGTTTGTCAATCTGAAAGATAAAATAGTCTGCTTTTAATTTATCCTTTCCCTCTATCGCTTTAAAGAGTCCATTAATCAAAATGGTATCAATACCGACTTTGTTACTAGGTAAAGAGCCTAATAAATCTGTCTTTTGTAACATCTCCCTAGAATATTTAAAATAAAGGGGCAGAGGGAACAAAGTAGAAATCGTTGAAAATAATTCCAATTCATAATTCCCCCAGATATCAATAGTAAAAAAATAGTCATAGAGAAAAGTCAGTTCTTCATCCGTTGCCCTGATTTCTGAATCAAAAAACACGAGAAGACTTTTGATACGAATCATTTGTAAAAGATAGCTTTTTTTAGCACTTGATCTGTACTTTTGAGTCGTCTCTTCATACAAGGAGTGGAGAGAATCAATCCCTTCTCTGTCATATAGTTCCCAGAGATTTTCCTGAAAAGCCAAAACCTTTTTCTGAGAAAAACCACGTACCAAGTACATAAATTCATTCAAATCAGAGTGGATGTTATCTAAGGCAGTAATCAATTTCATAGATGATAAGTCTGCTTCTCCGCGCTCAAATTTGCTCAGCATGGAATAAGTAAACTCTCCTCCCGTCGCCTCCTGTAGAGATACATTCCGACTCTTTCTCAATTCTTTAAAAACTTCTCCCAGATTTTGCATATTGACTCCCCACAATTCTTAACTCTCTTACTCATGAAAGTAACGGTTGATAGCAGCTAGTACAGAGAATTTTAAGTCTTGACTGTACGACAAATCCTGTGAATGATGTACAGATTGCATTGTACTTTTTATTTATGGCTCAATTTCTTGGTCAAGAAGTCTCCCAAGAATTGGATTGCAAAGATAATCAAAATGATAATAATGGTTGCCAAGATAGTCACATCGTGATTGTAGCGGTTAAATCCATAAGCGATGGCTACGTTACCGATACCACCAGCTCCGACCGCACCAGCCATAGCTGTTTCTCCAACAAGGGAAATCAAGGTCACAGTCGTCACACGGATCAAATCTGGAAGACCTTCTGATAGGTAAACACCTACGATATCCCAGAATGTCGCTCCACTCGCTTGAGCCGCCTCAATGACACCGCCATCCAGTTCAGCTAAGACAACCTGCACCTGACGGGCAAAGAAAGCAAAGACTGCAAAAGATAGGGGTACGATAGCCGCATTTGGTCCGATACTTGTTCCTACGATTAGATGAGAGAAGGGTGACAAGACTGCCAAGAGAATGATAAATGGAACCGCACGGAAAATAGAGGTGATTTTATCCAAAATCCAGAAAACGACTTTATTTTCCAAGACACCACCTGGCGCTGTCAAGACAAGGAAGAGACCCGCAACAAGCCCCAAGAAACCTCCGATAATGAAGGAAAGAACTGTCATATAAAGAGTTAGGTAGATGGCTGTTCCCCAGCCTGCTTGACCAGCCCAGCCCATTTTATAAACATTTGGTAAATAGGTTTGAATCAATGATTCCATCTTACTGTCCTCCCTTCAATACTTTTAGTTGTACGCCTGCTTGACGAATGGCTTCTTGAGCACCTGCCAACGCTGCTTTTTCACCTGACAAGACCACAACTAATTCTCCAACAGGAGTACCATCGAGAATTTCGATATTTCCATAGAGAATATTAGCCGTCACCTGGTAATGCTTGTACAATTCATTCAAAAGTGGCTCGTCTGTTGAAGCACCTGCATACTTGAGTTGCACTAAGAGACTATTTTCAGACAGGTTTTGCACGATTTCTTGCTTCTCAATCTTGACCATGGCTTCGTCAATACCTGTAGCTGTTGAGATAAAGTCTTGAGTCAAAGGTTGTTTAGGATCTGAGAAGATTTCAAGAACACTACCCTCCTCAATCAAATGCCCATCCTGCATAACTGCCACACGGTTAGCAATATCTTTGACAATCTGCATTTCATGCGTAATCAAGACAACAGTTAAGCCTAATTTTTGGTTCAGATCTTGCAACAAGGCTAAAATCTGCTTGGTTGTCTTAGGGTCAAGGGCAGAAGTTGACTCATCTGAAATCAAGATTTTTGGATCATTGGCCAAGGCACGCGCAATGGCCACACGCTGTTTTTGCCCTCCAGATAGTTGTGAAGGGTAGTTTTCAGCACGATCTGCCAAGCCAACCAAGTCCAGCAACTTAGCCACTTTTGTCTTCTTTTCTTCCTTGCTGAGTCCAGAGTGTTTAAGGGCAAATGCTACGTTCTCCTCTGCTGTCTTTTGGCTCATCAGGTTGAAATGCTGGAAAATCATTCCAATATCTTGACGTTTACGACGTAACTGCTCTGCCGTCAAGGTCACCTTGCCATCAAAAATCACATCGTCGTCAATGGTAATTTTCCCTGCAGATGGTTTTTGCAAGAGGTTAATCACCCGTACAAGGGTTGATTTCCCTGCTCCAGAATATCCAACGATTCCGTAGATATCCCCTTCTTGGATGTGAATAGTCACATCCTTGACCGCTGTGATGGTTCTCTTCTTTTGGTGAAAAGTCACATCGATCTGATCTAACTTGATAATATCTCTACTCATAGCTTCTAATCAACTCCTCTACTAATTCAATATGGGTGTAGTAATCGGCGATTCGCACGTTCTCATCTCCACCGTGGTCTCGGCTATTGGCATTTCCTAAACCGAAGGCCACCATTGGCACCTCTAGGGCATCAAAAACCGTATGCATAGGCCCTGTCCCAGCTGTAGTCGGCAAGACTGAAACGCCCTGTGGATAGAATTTCTTGGCCAACTCGATCACATTGAGAATGGCTGGCGCGCTCATATCGCTGCGATAGCTCATCTCTCCCAAGGTATAATATAATTCTACCTTATCAAAGCCATTTTTGTCTAGCTGTTTCCGAATTTTTTCCAGAACATCATGCGGTTCTAGGCCAGGAACCAAACGAACCTCTAGCTTAGCGCTGGCTTCTGCTGGCAAAATCGTTTTAACCCCTTGTCCTTGGTAACCTGACTGAATCCCTTCGATATTAAGAGCTGGCTCGAAAAAGAAACGTTTCAGAAAGGCTGCGCGTTCCTCTTGTAAGAGAGGCAATTCCAAACCATAAATCTGGCTGATTTCCCCTGGATTTTGTTGAGCGTAGGTATCCACCAAAGCCAATTCACGTTCATTTGGCTCTTTTACCTCTTCGTACAAGCCTTCAACCAAGATACGGCCATCTGCTGCACGAAGAGACTGTAGAGCTTGAAGGAGGTACCATGGAGCTGATTCCACAACCCCACCATAACTCGAATGGATATCCACATCAGCGCTTTTTACCTTGGCATCAAAGGTCACAATCCCCTTATTTCCACCAGAAATTTCTAGCTGTTCCAAGGCATTTTTGGTCCCTTGTTCCCAGACCAACAAGTCTGCGCCACGAAGTTTGTCCGCATGTTTTTCCAGATACTTATCTAGGTCTGTTGAAGCCGATTCCTCCGCTCCCTCCATGATAAAACTGATATTAACAGGCAAATCATCATGGTGCTGCATGTATTTTCTCAAAGCACTCAAACGAGCTGTGATATGACCCTTATCATCGTCAACCCCACGCCCATACATGAAGCCATTGCGCACTGAAAGAGTAAAGGGATCCTCTGTCCAGATCTGATCCCCATCCGCTGGCACAGTGTCATAGTGGTTATAGAAAATCAGAGTCTTAGCATCTGGACGCGAACTCTTGAAATGCGCCATGACAAAGGGAGCCGTATAAGTCTCATCAATCTCCACTTCAGCCCCAACACGTTTGAAAATCTCACCCAGATAGTTAGCAACTTCTTTGAGACCCACCTGTTGGGCAAAGACCGACTTCTTAGAAATCAAGGTACGCAAAACCTCAAAATAATGCTGGGCCACATGATCCTTTTCAAATTTTTCAATCTGTTCTTGTTCGCTAGGAAAAACCATATTCTCTCTACCTTTCTATGAACCTATAGTCTTCTTTACAATCCATGCTCTATACAAAAGCAAGAGGTGGAATTTTCTCTCCCACCTCCCTGTTTCTTATTACCAAACTGGTTGATCCAAACCGTCTGATGTTTCTTCGATAACTTTTTTCACGTCATCTGTGTGGTAAGCTGCGATCACTTTCTTGATAGCATCAGCCTTAGGTGATGTTTCCCAATCTTTTTTCGCAACGATGATGTTGTACCATTGTTTTGAATTTTCATCAGCTTGTTCTTTGAAAAGTGCTTTCTTGTAGTCCAATTTTGCTTCTGTAACGAAGGTATTGTTTACAACGGCAGCGTCAACTGATGACAATGAACGAGCTGTTTGGCTAGCATCCAATTCAGTAATTTTCAAGTTCTTTGGATTTTCTTTGATGTTAGCAACTGTTGCAAGAGCAGTTCCTGAAACGTCCAATTTAATCAAGCCAGCTGATTGAAGCAAGTAAAGCGCACGGCTTTCGTTTGTAGCATCGTTCGGTACAGCGATTTCTCCGTTTGCTGG
Organism: Streptococcus sp. KHUD_015; assembly: GCF_051106265.1. Lineage (GTDB taxonomy): Bacteria > Bacillota > Bacilli > Lactobacillales > Streptococcaceae > Streptococcus. The sequence continues at coordinate 139,452 of NZ_CP193665.1, read as the reverse complement.
GATGTCTTCTACTTTAGTGTACTTGTTGTCACTTCCATTCAAACCTGAGTAAAGACGGATTGGAGAGATGTAAGTATCTGCAATCGCTACAAGGTCTTTCCCGTTTTCTTTGTTCCAGTTGTTCAAGAAGTTATAGTGTTGGAAAGCGTTCAAATCTACTTCGCCATCAGCAGTTGCCTTGTTTGGTTGTGAGTAGTCTGTGAACTCCGTAAATTCCAAAGTGATACCGTCTTTTTTAACCAATTCTTGGATTTTGTCCCAACGTTTTTCTTCAGAACCGCTACGGTTAACAGTTGCGATTTTGATAGTTGTTGCATTGTCTGCTTTCTTTTCTGAGTTTCCGCAAGCTGCAAGAGCCAAACCTGCGACTGTAGCAAGGGCTGCTACACCAAGCCATTTTTTAATTTTCATGATTCTTTCTCCTTAAAAATAATACCGTACTAGTATCTCACAATTTATTTGATTTCACAAATTGTTATTATGTAGTCAGATATATAGTTTAAAACTATATCCCTAAAAACCGAGAAATCACCCACCTGATTCAGAATGGATGATTTCAAAAAATTATTTAATATCAGCTTCTGCTGGTAGATAAGTGTCTCCGAAGAATTGTTTAGACAATTTTTCAAGGGTTCCGTCTTTGTAGAGTTCTTGGATACGTTTGTCTACAAATGTTTTCAACTCATCTTGACCTTTAGCAAGAAGTGGGTAAACATAAGGTTGTTGGTCGCTTGGAAGTTCGATCACTTTCAAGTTGTCCAAACCTTGGTCCTTGATGACTGTTTCAACACCGATTTTATCAAAAATCTTGTAGTCAAACTGGCCATCGCTCAAGCGTCCCATGATTTGTTGGAAGTCTGCTTTAGTATACTTTAGGACAGTTGGATTATCTGAATGTTGTTTGTTGTAGTCTTCTAGCTGTTTAGCAGATGTTGTCCCTTGAACAACTTCTGTTGATTTTCCACCGATATCATCAAGCGATTTGATGCTAGGGTCATCTTTTTTCACTACAAGAACGTTAGGGTTTTTAGCAGTTGGAGCTGCATAAAGGTATTTTTCAGCACGTTCTTTAGTGTAGCTGATGTTGCTAACAGCCATATTGTAACGGTCGGCATCAAGTCCTGCAAAGACTCCTGACCACTCTGTCTTCTCAAACTTGACATCATACTTGTCAGAGTCTTTAAAGATAGCGCGAACCACTTCAATTTCGTAACCAGTCAATTCGCCATTTTCTTCATAGTTGAATGGTTTTGGTGTAGCATTAGTTGCAACGATAATTTCTTTCTTGCTAGCTGCTTCTCCTTCTTTCTTAGCACCACCTGAGCAAGCTGCTAACACACCTGCAGCAACAAGGCCTAAGGCAGCAAGAGATGAGTATTTAACGATTTTTTTCATGTCATTTCCTCCAAAATAGAATACCTTATAATCTTAACAGAAAAAGAGCATTTACGCCATTATATGATATCTATCTCTGTGATAAATTTTTTTTATGGCTAATTTAAAAGACCAAGCGCAAGACGGCAATCAAGACTACTCCGAAGAGAACCGTTCCGACTAGATTGCGGTAGCGAAAGGCTACCCAAGCCGTTGGAAAGACTGCTAAGAAATCTAGCCATTTGATTTGAGGAAGACTCCCAACCTTGCCTGTCACTACGCTTGAAAGAATCAAAGCAAAGATAATAGAAACAGGCAAGAATTTCAAAAAACGCTCAACGATTGCAGGCAAGCCCTTATACTTGACCAAGATGAAGGGAATCATACGGGGAATCCAAGTCACCAAGCCAGAGAAAATAACTGCTAATAAAAGATACTTACTGACCATCTAAAACCACCCCCATTGTACAACCTAGCAAGGTCGCAAACAGAACAGCTAGCGACTGAGACACCACTGTTAAGAGTAAAAAGAAGGACACCGCAACAACTGCTAGGATAATGAGCAGATTGCGGACAGGAATCCGTCTTTGCATAATCTGGAATTGCGAAGCAAAAATTCCAATGAACATCCCAACCAGGGCAAAATCCAAGCCAAAGATTTCTGGATTTGGCAGCAGACCACCCAGAGCCGTTCCGACAACTGTTCCCACAAACCAAGCCACATAGCTGTTGAGATTGTTTCCGTGCATCCACATAGGATTGACCTTGTCTGTATGGGCTAACTCGCCCATCAAAACGCCATAAGTCTCATCCGTCAAGAGACTAGACATACCGATATTTTGCCAGAGACTGGTATGACGGAAATAGGTTGACGCATGCAAACTCAACAAAAAGAGACGCAAATTAATCAAAAAGACCGTCATAGCAATAGCTGCCACAGGTGCTTGAACCGCAATCAGTGCCAACATGGCAAACTGGGCGCTCCCAGCATAAACAAAGAGGCTCATCAAGCCCATCTCAACAGGTGTCACATAGGGCGCACCAATAATCCCACAGGCCAAGCCAATACTGACATAACCAAGGGCCGTTGGCATGGCCGCCTGCGCCCCCTCCCAAAATCCTTTTTCTTTCATCTTTCTCCTCATATTGTCTTAATAATACTCAATGAAAATCAAAGAGCAAACTAGGAAGCTAGCCGCAGGTTGCTCAAAACATTGTTTTGAGGTTGCAGATAGAAGCTGACACGGTTTGAAGAGATTTTCGAAGAGTATAAGTAGGCTGAAAAGGCTCCAGCCACAGCATGGACTATTATAACACATTCAGGAAAGAGAAAAAAGTCTGCTGATTGTAATCAGACAGACTCCATTTTATTCTTATTTAATCTTGAAGAATTGAACAATTGCCACAATACCTTGATAAATAAAGACAAAGGCAATGGTGTAACTAATATAGAGACCGGTCATCAATGGGTGTCCCATCATGATTAAACCTGCTACGATTCCTAAAATCCCCATCCAAACTAGAGGGGTACCTACCGATTTATCCGTCTTACGAACCTTGAAACCAACGATAGTTTTTGTAATACCATTTGTCAAGGCCCATAAAGAAATGATAAATGGTACAAATGTTACCATTTCAATAAAGCTACCTGAGAACAAGGTAAGAGCGAGGATGAGGGTAACAATTCCTCCAAATAAATTCCAGCCATGCTTTTCTTCTGATTTGAAGTATTGTACAATCTCAGAAATCCCTTGAACTGCAAATACAAGTGCAAACCAGAAAGTCATGGAAGCCAAGCTAATAAGAGGATGTGCAAACATATTAAAACCTGCAAAAACTGCAAAAATACCCGCAATTAGTAACAACCATTTCCAAATTTTCGACATTATTTTTCTCCTTTTTTAGAGGAATCTTCCTCTAGTATTCCATAAATCATCATATCCAAAACCTGTGATAATTGATGTTCATATCCTGAAACCAAGTCAGGCAAACTGCTATCTGACGAAACAGTTAAATAATAGGAACGAAACATATCCTGAATCAATCGCAGATAGTCCATAGCTCGTTTCTCATCAATATGCTCTTTCAGTTTGGATTCTGATATAAGTTTTTGACAAACTTGTTCATTCAAGTCCAAAAAGATAGCTTTTGGATTCTGATATAAGTTTTTGACAAACTTGTTCATTCAAGTCCAAAAAGATAGCTTTCTGTGGTGCAATGTCTGCTTCCAATTCTTCTGGTGTCGCAATCATTGCCTCAAAGAAAATGTGGCTATGTTCTGGGTATTGCTGATAAAATTGGTGACGTCTTTCCATATAATCAGCTAAGGAGGGCACTTGACCTTCCACCCCCAGAAACACTGCCAAAGCTTTCTCAAAACTCTCCTGAAAACAAGTTAGATAGAGGTCTGATTTCCCTGAAAAATTATGATACAAAACTCCTTTGGAAATACCATCCACTTTACAAAGTTCATTGATGACAAAACCTTGATAGCCTTTTGTAGCAAATTCAAACAAAGCAGCGGTAATGATTTTCTCTCTTCGTAGTCTTGTTTTTTCTTCTTTTCTCATGTATTTATCTCTACATTTTTTAATTATAAACCGATTGGTCTGAAGTGTCAAGCAACTTTCTCAAAAATTTAACAGTCTGCTGATTGTAGCCATCATAAACAGACTGGAATCCAGTCTCAAACATATAATATACACATTCTTCGCTAAATGTTTTCACGGATATTCAAGAGTATGATAAAGGCAGCTAGAAGAAATAGCAATAAAACAAAGCTAACTGCCAGAGTTCCAAAGCTAGTAGCAATGGTTACCAAAGCTATTGTAAATAAGCTAGGTAAAACAACTGTAATGGCACCGATAGAGGATTGAACTGCTCCCATTGACTCCTCAGGTATTTGTTTAAAAATGAGTTCCTGTAATCGAGGAGAGAGGATACCTGCGAAAAAGGCATCCAAGGCACTAAAGATAAGAATCCAGTCAAAACGAACTGCCACAAAGCCAACTAAAAGGAGTAATTGGATAATAAGCGAGGCATATAGGGCTAGTTTTATGGAGATTGTATTCTTCAGATAGCCACTCACAAGGCTTCCGACAATAAGGGCTGACAATTCAAGGGTGGATAACAAGGCAAGAGATTGACCTGTTTGTAAATTCAAAAAGGGCTGATTCCTCAAAAACAGAGTAGAAACAGGAACTGTAACATTTATCACTGCTTGACTAATAGAGATAATAAACAAAACCAAGAGCACCTTATTCATATTCCATATCAATTTTGATGATTGGAGCAGATGCTGGCAAAAGGATTTTACAGAGAGTCCTTCTTGATAGCTAATCGTTTTTTCTACTTTCAAGAGGTCTGTTTTTATGAAAAGAATACCTAAAAATGCGATTAAAAAGGTCAGAGCATTCAGTAAGGAAATAGACTGGATAGATAGAATACCTAGTAAGACTCCTCCTAGAATATTACTGATTGTTTTCACTAAACTAACAGTTGACTGTTTAAATCCAATAGCTTCTGCCAGATGGTCTTGCCCAATAATTCTAATGAAAATCGGAGTGAGCATGGCGCCTGAAAAATAACTCAATGTGTCAGATAAGAGGTTAATCAGACAAATAAATGCTACTAATAACAAGGAAAAGGACTGCCCTGAAAGTGATAAAGAAACGATAGAGTAAAGCAAAAATTTTGCAAAACTAATCATTGTATATTTTAGGACACGATGATGTTGAAAATCCGCCAAAACTCCCAGAAAGATTTGCAGAACTTGAGGAAGGGTTTCTGAAATCGTGATCAGTAAAATCGCCAAAGGGGCAAAAGATGCATCTGCCACATAATTCAAAAAGGCCAGATAAAAAATCGTATCCCCAAGCGTTGAAATCCACTGGTTGATAGTTAATTGCCTAAAATCTCTATTTTGAAGAAATACTTTCATTACAACTCCTTTTTAAATTCAAATGGGAATCTTTCCCCAAGAATAGACCGCGATACTACTAACAACCAAAATTACAGTAACATCAAAAGCTGACCAATACCATTGTAGACTATATGCAGTCCAATAGGCCAATAAATGGACTTGGTTACCCTAAACAAGACTGCAAATATGAGACCGCCACCCATATATACGAAAAAGTCTGTCAAAACCCAACCGTGATTACTAATGTGCAAAATTCCAAATAATGTAGCTGAGCCAAGCACATCTAGTCCCCACTTCTTTCCTTTTTCCAGAGCAGTCATCACCAATCCACGATAAATCATGTCTTCAAAAATGGGACCTGCAATCACAGGATAGAGAAAATACATCAAAAATGCTGTAGCTCCTGTAAAAGTAGGAACATCCAGTTGATAAGAAATTTCATTTTTGGTAGGCGGGAAAAGAAAAAAGGTGACAAAATTCCAAAAAACAAAAGCAAGCAAAGCTAGGAAGGAATAGAAAAGATAGGATCCTTTAAACTTTCTACTGTTGATTTGTTGCCATTTCCCCGACCAAATCATAGCAAAAAAAGCAATAAAAACGACAAGAAAATGCAACATCATATCCGACAAATAATAGGCAAAGTCGGATAAACCAGCAGCAAGATCGCTATGTAAAAGCAAACGAATGAAGAACTGGTCAGCAATGATAAGCATAACAACTACAATAAAATAGTATTTAGAAATTATCTTTTTCATATTTCATCTTTCTAATATCCAAACACCAATAAGCTCACAATAATTAAAAAGGTATTCCACAAGATGTGAAGTGCCATTGACCAATAAATTGAACGTGTATAACGAAAAAGAATACAGAGTAGCAGACCTGCTCCTGCATAAACGATGAAGTCTGTTAACACCCATCCATATTGTAAAACATGGATGAGACTAAAGAGTGCGGAAGAAATAATGGCATCAATATAGTATTTTTTAAATTTAGATAGGGCTGTCATCAGAAGGCCACGGAAAACTAACTCCTCAACTATCGGAGCAATAAGACTGCCATAGAGAATACGTGTCACAAAATAACTAATTCCCGTCAAATTGGCTACGGCTTCTTTTATAGCACTACTATTTTGTGTGCTGGGAAAGATCCTAGTCGTTATATTTACCCACAAAAACATCAATATAAAGGAAAGAAAGAAGATACCCAGATAGGACCAACGAAACTGAAATCGACCGTAATCTTTCCAACGTTGACTCTTAACAAGAAGCACAGTACTAGCAATTCCTTCAATTACTATCAATAAAATTTGAATCCCATAAAATCCAAAATCTGATAATTGATCCACAAACTCTAATCTCACTACTAAACTAAAAATCAAGTAATAAGACATAAGTACCAAAATGGTTCCTAGGTAAAATTTCGTTTCTCCCCTTTTCATAGTTTCTTCTCCTAAATATTAGTTACGGCGTTTTCCAAACAGTCCTTCAATCAGCCCATTAGTCCAATCAAATGCCCCATAAGGTCTGGGACTAATACCTCTACCTCCCCAAGCAGGCAAAGCACTGCCACCACAACCAATATTTTCACCCACGCAAACCGAAGTGATATTTCCTCCTCTAACATCTTGCAACTCAGCTTCTGTCAATTCCATTGTTTCTGCAAATTGTAAATTTAACATCTTTTACACTCCTTCAATTATCTTCATTTGTAAACCACTTCTGCGACCTAGGATTTGCTTCAAGTGCTTTACAAGGACAGTATAACACGAAAATTAGCTTATTTTAGAAAATCGCATATTTGACATTTTTTCTTGTAGCAATTTCTTATTTGCGATTTTGATAGATTTGATTATTTCCCTGGTATAATAAAGTTACTACTGACAAGGAGGCTAATAATATGAAAAAAAGAAAAATTCAACTAATACTTCTACTCATTACCGAATGGATTATCGTCTTCCCATTTCTAACTAATTGATAAGCTCTTTGTATTGCTGCAAACGCAATTCAAAAAGGGCTATCAATTGTGGATTTTCTAATACTTGCAGAGATTGGATAAAGTATTCAATCTCTTTTTGATTGCTTCCTTTGGTTTGAAAAAAGACACTCATCTTCTTTAAAAACTGCCACGATACTTTTTCAAAAACATCGTATGGACGAAGCATGCTCTCCAACTCGGCCTCAAAGATTGGAATATAAGAAAATAGCTTACGCTCCATAAGTTCTGATATAATATTCAGAAATCCACTTTTCATATACAGTCTATTATGTACTAACTCTTTAAATTCCTTGGATTTTTCAAGTAACGAGGTTGATAAAAATATCAAATCTTGGTTGCTCAAGAAGGGCATGGTATTGCAAAAGAGATAGAGTTCAAACCAGGTCCAAGACTCAATAGCATAGAGGTAGGTGGTCAAAAATTCGCTATCCTCCTCTGCTAGCGGATAGCTTTTATCTAAGGAATGGATAGCATCTTTGATTACAATAGCATTCAAACGACGATAGGTCTCTGCCATCTGTTCTTGCTTGACCTCCTCTAATAGTTGCTCTAAACCAGCTATATCTTGGTGGGCAAAGCGATCCACAACCTTTCTACCAATTTGCATATGTAGGGATTCTTGATAATTGTTGAGCTTATGACCAAACTCATCAAAATTCATATTGATCCCTTGGATGGCTAGGATCAACTTATCCGCAGATAGCATAGACTGCCCTAGTTCAAACTTGGACAACTGAGAAGCTGTTAGTCCCTCACAGGCCACATCTGACTGCTTGAGTTTTCTCGCCAAGCGCAATTCCTTGTAAAATTCCCCCAATTCCATTCTCTCAATCATCTGACCACCTCCTAGATTTTGCATATTATATCATTATTTTTATGGTTTTGTCAAAATATTCTGACATTTAAGAGAGCAAAAAAGCCAGCCTTAAGCTGACTCCTTATTCCATCGTATCAAAAGCGAGACTTGGTTTGGCATTGAGGTCCAAATTTGCAAAGTTTTCTTTGTTCCACTCGCTGACGCTGGCATAGGCAATCATACCTGCATTGTCTCCGCAGAGGCGCAGAGGTGGAATGATAACCTTGACATCTGTGATTTCAGTTGCTAGGCGTTCTCTGAGACCTTTATTGGCTGCCACACCACCTGCCACAACCAGGGTTTTAACAGGATATTTCTCCAAAGCCTTCTTAGTTTTTGCCATAAGAATATCCAAGACAGCGGCTTGGAAGGAAGCACACAAATCCTCTGTGGACAAGCTTTCTCCCTTTTGCTCGGCATTATGGTGAAGATTGATAAAGGCCGATTTCAAACCTGAGAATGAAAACTCCAGATTATCTTCCTTAATCATGGCACGAGGAAAATCATAAATATCCTGTCCCTGATGAGCTAGCTCGTCAATCTCACGACCGGCAGGATAGGTCAAGCCCATGACACGGCCGACCTTATCATAAGCCTCACCAACCGCGTCATCTCGCGTTTCTCCAACAATCTTGTAGTCACCAGCCTCGGAAACATAAACCAACTCTGTGTGTCCACCGCTGACCAAGAGGGCTAGCAAGGGAAACTCCAAAGGCTCCACACTCTGAGCGGCCATGAGGTGGCCAGCCATGTGGTTAACGGGAATCAGTGGAAGTCTATGTGCCCAAGCAAAGGCCTTAGCAGCTGATAAACCAACTAGTAAAGCTCCAACCAAGCCCGGTCCATAGGTAACCGCAACAGCTGTCACATCATCTTCGGTAATCCCTGCTTCTGCCAGTGCCTCCTCGATACAGGCTGTAATGACCTCGACATGGTGACGACTGGCTACTTCAGGCACTACGCCCCCAAAACGTTTGTGGCTCTCAATTTGACTAGCAATGACATTGGACAAGAGCTCATCATCGTTTTTCAAGACGGCGACACTGGTCTCATCACAGGATGTTTCAAATGCTAAAATATATCTATCCTTCATCTATTTCTCTCTTCATGATAATGGCGTCCTCGACTGGATCATGGTAATAGGCCTTTCGCTCAGCGATGACTGCCATCTTTTCTTTCTTGTAAAATGCTTGCGCTCGTTGATTTGACTTTCTGACTTCTAGGAAAATTTCCCGGTCTGTCGGCAATTGAGCAAACAAGGCTGACGCAATTCCCTGACCTTGATAGGCTTTTTTGACAGCGATTTGCAAGACTTCTGCCTCAAATATATTTTCCTGTACAGCTAGAAAACCAATCACTTCTGTCCCATCATAAGCTACTGCATACCAAGTCTGGTCTTGGGACAGGTCTGCTTGGATTTGTTCCAGCGTCCAAGGACTGACTGGGTAAACGGCTGCCATGACAGCGTAGATGTCTTGAGCCAAGTCAGACTGCTGTTGGATTCGTTTGATCTCTATCATAGGCGTTTAATGTAAGACTCGCTAGACTCAGTATGGTTCTTGAGCCAGTTTTCCTCAGCCTCAACACGTTTGAGGTAATTCGGCACAAAATCATGCAAGGAGTCTGTTTCCTTGTCCCAGGCCAAAAGAGCAAGATTGGCTGCGTTAGGCAAGGTTTCTTTGTAATTAGTCCTTGGCAAATGTTCTTGAATCTGCTCCACAAAGGGGCCAACTTCTCCGACAAAGGTTACCTGACTAGCACCCTTGATTAGCTCAATCACTCGCTCAAAGGGCAGGTGCGCTTCTGGCATGACAGGTTTAGCATTTTCATAAAATCCTGCATAAACATTGTTGCGACGCGCATCCATCAAGGGGACGAACAAACCTTCTTGTTGGTAGGGCACCAGAGCCAAGAGGCTAGACATACCAACTAACTCGATATTCAGGGTATGAGCCAAAGTCTTAGCCGTTGCGACCGCAATTCGTAAGCCTGTGTAGCTACCCGGCCCTTCCGCCACCACGATTCGGTCCAAATCCTTGGGCGTCCAATCCAAACTTGCCATCAAAAAATCGATGGCAGGCATGAGGGTAATACTGTGATTTTTCTTAATATTAATCGTCGTCTCGGCAAGAACCTGCTTGTCCTCTAAAATAGCGAGAGAAAGAGCCTTGCTGGACGTATCAAAAGCTAATACTTTCATAACACATTCCTATCTTTTTGTCTGCTTACTATTATACTACAAAAGCTGGCACATGGGAATTTTCTTTATCCCCAAACAGGAATACCTAGACTTAAACAAAAAATAATTCGCAAATAAATTTCAAAAAAATGTTCACTTTTCCTTTTCTTTTCCGAATATAAAAGTGAACAAGAAAAAAGGAGGAAAGTTCAATGACAAATTTTGACGTTCTTGACAATCAATTTTTATCCCTATCTGAAAATGAATTATCAGATATTGATGGCGGTCTCGCTCCCTTGATTATCTTTGGAGTAGCAGTATCTTGGAAAGCTATTGCAGGCGGAACAGCACTTGTAGGTTCTGGTTTGGCAGCTGGTTATTTTTTAGGAGGAGATTAATATGATGAAAGATTTGAACAACTATCGTGAAATTTCTAATAAGGAATTGCAAGAAATCAAGGGTGGTTTTGGTGCAGGTGTTGGTATCGCTTTATTTATGGCAGCTTATACCATTGGGAAAGATCTCCGTAAAAAGTTTGGTAAGTCATGCTAGATAAAAGACACATTTTTAGAAGGATAAATTTTATTGTCTTCATCTCTTACAGTTTGCTCAGCATTCTCAATGATTTAAACATTACTACTATCCCTTTACCAATCGATTTATCTGTTTGTATTGTTTTGTTTTTAGTCTTCAACTCTATTTTTGAGCAGAAGAGTCATTAACATAATAAGAATAAATTCTTAAAGCAAACATTTATTCCATTGTCATGTCATTTTAGAAAAATGCAAAAACCACCTCATCTTGATAGATGGGGTGGAATTTTCTTTATCCCCAGACAAAAATGCCCCAGCATGAGCAGGGCATCTAAGCATTTAATCCAAAGTAAAATACAAACCAAACGACATAGGTCACGAGGAGGAGAAAAAGCGAGTAGAGAGTCACAAAGATAATTTTCCACAAGAACTTGGTTTGTCGTCGTTCCAGTTTGGCAAATAGAAGATTCCCTCCATAAACACAAGCAACAAAAACGATAAAAGCCACCAAGCGGACTCCGATAGCAAAAGAAAATAAGTTATACATAGGGCAACCTCCTTGACTTAAAAACTATAGGGAATTATGACAAACGATAAATTCCACTTCCATTATCAAGATAACATACTTTCTTTATTTTTGCAAACGTTTCCCAATGAGTGACTCTATGACTTTCTCGTTCCCGTCTTTTACTAATTTTTCATTTTGTGGTATAATTGAAATAATTGTAACGAATCAAGGTCAATCTAGACAAAAAATGGAATGAAATCAAGCAAATATCTGCTAAAAGTTTGGAATAAGCTGACCTGTAAATAGAAAGGAACTATATGATTTACAAAGTTTTTTATCAAGAAACAAAAGAACGTAGCCCACGTCGCGAAACAACACGCGCACTTTACCTAGACATCGATGCCAGCTCAGAACTTGAGGGTCGCATCACTGCTCGTCAACTTGTCGAAGAAAATCGCCCAGAGTACAATATCGAGTATATCGAACTCTTGTCTGACAAATTGCTAGATTACGAAAAAGAAACTGGCGCCTTCGAAATTACGGAGTTCTAATATGGCCTATACTCTTAAACCTGAAGAAGTCGGCGTTTTTGCCATCGGTGGTCTGGGAGAAATCGGGAAAAATACTTACGGAATTGAATACCAAGATGAGATTATCATCGTCGATGCTGGGATTAAATTCCCAGAGGATGACTTGCTAGGTATCGACTATGTCATTCCTGACTACTCTTATATCGTGGACAATATTGACCGCGTTAAGGCTGTTTTGATTACACACGGACACGAGGACCACATTGGTGGGATTCCTTTCCTGCTCAAGCAAGCAAATGTCCCTATCTACGCTGGACCGCTTGCCTTGGCTTTGATCCGTGGGAAACTCGAAGAACACGGCCTCTTGCGCAACGCCAAACTTTACGAAATCAACCACAATACTGAGTTGACCTTTAAAAATCTCAAGGCAACTTTCTTTAGAACGACTCACTCTATTCCAGAGCCTTTGGGGATTGTCATTCATACTCCTCAGGGGAAAATCGTTTGTACGGGTGACTTCAAGTTCGACTTCACACCAGTTGGAGAACCTGCGGACTTGCACCGTATGGCTGCCCTTGGCGAAGAAGGCGTGCTCTGTCTCCTGTCTGACTCGACAAATGCAGAAGTGCCAACCTTTACCAACTCTGAAAAAGTCGTTGGTCAGTCCATCATGAAGATTATCCAAGGCATTGAAGGACGTATCATCTTTGCATCCTTTGCCTCAAATATCTTCCGTCTCCAGCAAGCAACAGAAGCCGCTGTTAAGACTGGACGTAAGATTGCGGTCTTTGGTCGCTCTATGGAAAAGGCCATTGTCAACGGAATCGAGCTTGGCTACATCAAAGCTCCTAAGGGAACCTTTATCGAGCCAAATGAAATCAAAGATTACCCTGCAGGAGAAATTCTGATCCTCTGTACAGGTAGTCAAGGCGAGCCTATGGCAGCCCTCTCTCGTATCGCTAACGGAACTCACCGTCAAGTGCAACTCCAACCAGGTGATACGGTTATCTTCTCTTCTAGTCCAATCCCTGGAAATACCACTAGCGTCAACAAGCTGATCAACATCATTTCTGAAGCTGGTGTCGAAGTTATCCACGGTAAGGTTAACAATATCCATACATCTGGACACGGCGGTCAGCAAGAGCAAAAACTCATGCTCCGCTTGATTAAGCCAAAATACTTCATGCCTGTCCACGGTGAATACCGCATGCAAAAACTCCACGCTGGACTAGCAGTGGATACTGGGGTTGAGAAGGACAATATCTTTATTATGAGCAATGGTGATGTGCTTGCCCTTACTGCTGACTCAGCTCGTATCGCAGGTCATTTCAACGCTCAAGATATCTATGTCGATGGAAATCGTATCGGTGAAATCGGTGCTGCTGTCCTCAAAGATCGTCGTGATCTATCTGAAGACGGTGTCGTTCTGGCAGTCGCAACTGTTGACTTCAAATCGCAGATGATTCTGTCTGGTCCAGACATCCTCAGTCGAGGATTTGTCTACATGAGAGAGTCTGGCGACTTGATTCGCCAAAGCCAGCGCATCCTCTTCAATGCCATTCGTATCGCACTGAAAAACAAGGATGCTAGCGTGCAATCTGTCAATGGTGCCATTGTCAACGCTATTCGTCCCTTCCTCTATGAAAATACAGAACGTGAACCGATTATCATCCCGATGATCCTCACACCAGATGAAGAATAATACTCTTCGAAAATCAAATTCAAACCACGTCAGCTTCGCCTTGCCGTATATATGTTACTGACTTCGTCAGTTCTATCTACAACCTCAAAGCAGTGCTTTGAGCAACCTACGGCTAGCTTCCTAGTTTGCTCTTTGATTTTCATTGAGTACAAGTCAACAAAACAGCCCCGTCTTCGGAGCTGTTTTTCTCTATGCTTTCTTTTGAGATTGAAACTCAATAAAAATCGAAATCAGACTAGAAGGCTAGGTGAAAGCATAACTTGAGTTAGGTGAGCCGAAGCCGACGACGTATTATTTTGATTTTTGAAGAGTTTTTGAAATACTACGATTTTTACCTTCCAGATACACCATCAAAATAGAAATATCTGCTGGGTTTACTCCCGAAATACGGCTGGCTTGGCCGATGGTTTCTGGATTGATAAGTTTGAACTTCTGACGAGCTTCAGTTGCGATAGAGTCAATGTCATCCCAGTCAATATTGGCTGGAATACGTTTTTCTTCCATGCGTTTCATCTTGGCTACCTGATCCATGGCTTTGGAGATGTAGCCTTCGTACTTGATTTCTGTTTCAATCAATTCGATAATCTTATCATCCAAGTCCTCAGCAGCTGGTCCGATGAAGGCCACCACATCTTGGTAAGAAACTTCTGGACGACGAAGGAATTCCTTGGCTGTTACTGCATCTGTCAACGGCTTGAAGCCCATCTCCTCAACCTTAGCATTGGTTTCCTTGACTGGCTTGAGTTTGATACTGTCGAGACGCTTCATCTCATTGTCAAATTGATTTTTCTTGATTTCAAAGCGAACCCAGCGTTCATCATCCACAAGGCCAATCTCGCGTCCCATCTCTGTCAAACGCATATCGGCATTGTCATGGCGAAGAATGAGACGGTACTCAGCACGACTGGTCAAGAGACGGTAGGGTTCAATGGTTCCCTTGGTCACCAAGTCGTCAATCATCACCCCGATATAACCGTCACTGCGCTTCAAAATCAACTCAGGCTTGCCTTGGATTTTCAGAGCCGCATTGATACCAGCGATAATCCCTTGACCAGCAGCTTCTTCGTAACCTGACGTTCCATTTGTCTGACCAGCAGTGAAGAGCCCTGAGATTTTCTTGGTTTCCAAAGTCGCACGCAATTGGTGAGGCAAGACCATGTCGTATTCAATGGCATAACCTGTTCGCATCATCTCTGCATTTTCCAAACCTTTGATAGAATGAACCAGCTCACGCTGTACATCCTCTGGCAGACTAGTTGATAGGCCTTGAACATAGACTTCCTCTGTATTGCGCCCTTCTGGCTCAAGGAAGAGTTGGTGGCGTTCCTTGTCCGCAAAGCGCACAATCTTGTCCTCAATCGACGGACAGTAACGAGGTCCCACTCCCTTGACCACACCTGTAAACATAGGCGCACGGTGGAGGTTGTTTTGGATAATCTCATGACTGGTACCGTTGGTGTAGGTCAACCAGCATGGCACTTGATCCTTG
Organism: Streptococcus sp. KHUD_015; assembly: GCF_051106265.1. Lineage (GTDB taxonomy): Bacteria > Bacillota > Bacilli > Lactobacillales > Streptococcaceae > Streptococcus. The sequence goes on along the minus strand of NZ_CP193665.1, from coordinate 124,361 downwards.
ACATAGTCCTCATCACGTGAAGTATATGAGAAGTGATTTGGCGCTTCGTCCCCTGGCTGAATCTCTGTCACGTCGTAATTGATAGAAGAAGCCTTGACACGTGGAGGTGTCCCCGTCTTGAAACGACCAATTTCGAGTCCCAATTCCTTAAGATTATCAGCAAGGTTAATCGAAGCTAGGCTATGGTTAGGACCTGACGAATACTTGAGGTCTCCGATGATGATTTCTCCACGGAGGGCAGTTCCTGTCGTCACGATAACAGCCTTAGCAGCATACTCTTGATGGGTAGCTGTACGAACACCGACAACCTTGCCATCTTCCACCAAAATCTCATCAATCATGGTTTGACGAAGGGTCAAATTCTCTTGATTTTCAACTGTCTTGCGCATTTCCTTAGAGTAAAGCTCTTTGTCAGCTTGCGCACGAAGGGCACGGACAGCTGGCCCCTTCCCTGTGTTGAGCATCTTCATCTGGATGTAAGTCTTGTCAATGGTTTTGGCCATCTCGCCACCAAGGGCATCGACTTCACGCACGACAATCCCTTTGGCAGAACCACCGATAGAGGGATTACAAGGCATGAAAGCCAGCATTTCAATGTTGATGGTCGCAAGCAAGACCTTGCAACCCATACGACTAGCAGCTAGGGAAGCCTCGACCCCAGCGTGTCCCGCACCGATTACAATAATATCGTATTCTTCAGTAAAATTATATGTCATTTCTTAACCTTTCAAAAATTTCTCGCAAATAAGGAACTAACTTCTCCTCCTCTAGAGCTTGAGTCATAGTAACCCATTTAAAGTGCGTATGCTCTTCAGGATCTAATCTGATAATTGGCTTCTCCCCAACCCACTCTGCTTTATAAACTAAGCGAGTAAAGACAGTATCCTTAGAGGTATCAAGTTGACTATCTTCGTGAAGAATCTTGAGCGAACTGCTGTCTAGCCTAACTCCCGCTTCTTCAACACATTCTCTAAGAGCTCCGTCTCGCGGAAGTTCACCCTTTTCAACCCCGCCACCAGGAATATCCCAGTAAGTTGGATAAACGTTGGGTTGTCCTCTTTTAATTTCCGAACGCTGAATGAGCAAATAATCATCACCACTATGAACAAGTACATGGGCAATAAGCTTAACCATCCTTTTCTCTCCTATTCCTCAAAATGAATGTGTCTTAGTTTGCCGTCCCATTCTGGTAGGGCTGTTTTTAGAAAGGCTGGAACTAGCTGGATATTCTGGAGCTGATCCAAGTCAATCCATTCACAGGGCTGCCTTTTTTCATCTTCCTGCATGGTCAATGAGGCGTCCTCAAGCAAATCCACCAGATAATGAAACTCAATGTTGTGATAGGAAACACCGTCCTGTTCAAAACGATTTTCAACCACAAAAGCTAGTTGCCCAGCTTGAGCTTTGACACCCAGTTCTTCCCTCACTTCACGGACTACCGCGTCTTCCGTGCTTTCATTGACTTGAATTGCACCGCCAATAGTATAATACTTGCCCTTATCTTTGGTAACTAGAAGCTTGCGATTTTGGACAATCAAGGCTGTCGCCCGAACGCCAAAAACCGTATTGTCTACTTTTGTCCGAAAGTCTTGTTGAGTCATTTTTGTCCTTTCCTCTAAACGACACAAAAACAGTCAAAACTCCAAAGAAGTGCAGGACAAAAAAGCCTGCAACATCCATGAGCTTTGACCATCATTTCTATTGCTTTTATTATTGTAGCAAATTGAGAAAATTTGTCAATCTAAATGTACTGACAAACTTGTCCGTCACGGTAGGCATTATCAATCAAACCGCCACCGAGACACTCTTCGCCGTCGTAAAAGACAACTGCCTGACCTGGTGTGATCGCACGCTGTGGCTCTGCAAAGATGACCTCTGCCTTGTCTCCTTTGACATGGACGGTCACCTTAGAATCAGGCTGACGGTAGCGGAATTTAGCCGTACATTCCAACGTAAACTCTTCTGGCATTTCACGAGTAAAGTGGACTTGACTGGCTTCTAGGCTGGTTGACATGAGCGAATCATGGTAGAAACCTTGTCCGACATAGAGGATATTCTTGCTTAGGTATTTTCCGACAACGAACCAAGGGGCATTGTCACCGCCGTGTTGTCCACCGATACCGAGTCCGCCGCGCTGACCAATCGTATAGTACATAAGACCTGCATGCTCGCCCATATCGCGACCATCCACAGTCATCATGCGACCAGGCTGAGCTGGCAGGTAGTTGCTGAGGAAGTTTTTAAAGTTCTTTTCCCCGATAAAGCAAATCCCTGTCGAATCTTTCTTCTTAGCAGTCGCAAGGCCTGCTTCTTCTGCGAGTCTGCGAACTTCAGGCTTTTCCAAATGTCCCAATGGGAACATGGTTTTTTGAAGTTGTTCTTGCGAAAGTTGGCTTAAGAAATAGGTCTGATCCTTGCCATTGTCCACGCCGCGAAGCATGTGAACAGTGCCATCCTTATCACGCGCTACTCGAGCATAGTGCCCCGTCGCTACATAGTCTGCCCCCAAGGTCATGGCATAGTCCAAAAAGGCCTTGAACTTGATTTCCTTGTTGCACATAACGTCTGGATTTGGCGTGCGCCCTGCACGGTATTCCGCTAGGAAATACTCAAAAACGCGGTCCCAATACTCTTTTTCAAAATTGACAGAGTAGTAAGGAATGCCAATCTGGTCTGCCACCGCAGCCACATCCTTGTAATCTTCGGTCGCCGTACAGACGCCGTTTTCATCTGTGTCATCCCAGTTCTTCATGAAGATACCGATCACATCGTAGCCCTGCTCCTTGAGCAAAAGAGCCGTCACCGACGAATCAACACCACCACTCATCCCCACGACAACACGTATTTTAGAGTTATCACTCATGGTAAGTCTCCCATCTATTCGTTTATTCACGATTGAAGGTCGTGTGTGCTTCACGATTGAAGGTCGCTTGAGCAGTATTCATTATAACATGCTTGGTTGGAGAAGACAAGAAAGAAGCTGATAATCTACCAAGCTCTGATTTTATTGATAAAAACTTTAGTCATCATCGTCTCTATAAAAATATTTTCTATACACTCTTGATAATACCAAAATTAATGCCAATATCATACCAAGAGCTATAATGATAGAATTTATTAGATTTATTTTAGTATATCCAATCACTAGTCCAATAATTGGACTAGCAGACATGCTTAGATATAATAAAAATGAAAAAAAATGAATCTCACCAATTCCTGCAAAAAAATGTTTCATTTTAAATATCCCAATTTTACCTTTCGTCTTTATAATCCTCTAGCAAATCTATTGACTTCTCTTTTTTTTGAAAAATCTTGACAGCAAATTTACTCCACTTAATGCCACTAAAATTTCAATGGGCAAAAAATAGTAATCCCATATCAAATGAGAAATCAGCAATGTTAGAAATAGTATACAGTCAAAAGAACTATTCTTAAAATATTCTGTACTTACATAATACAAAAATGCCACAAGCACTGAAATTAAAACAACCATCATAATACTATCATCCTGTCCTTCTCACTAACGCTACTTCCAAAATTTAATTTTTTTATGACTTAGTAACGCAATTCCAATTAACAATACACCTAAAATAAATAAAAATATCTCCCAAAATTTATTCTCAGTTTTAATAAAAGGTATAAGATACATACTAATCAATATGGAACTTGCTCCTAAAAGAGCAGAGATCACTCTGACTTTATCACTTAGTTTAAACATATTTGATTCCCCATAAAATAATCAGTGACTACGTTTACTGCAACAGTTCTCCAAAAGAAAGCAAGCTCTTGTATAGATATAATACTCCATTAAGTTACACCATCTCTTCATTACCTAACTAAAAGGCTCTTTTTTGCCTAATCATATTTTATAGACGAACAAATTTGTGAACCTAATTACTTGAATTATCTTCAAATAACTTCACTTATTAAACTTACAAGACGAACCTAGATTATCTTCTTATTGCTAATAAATATCCTTCGTGATTTTATCTTATCATACTCTCTATTCATACAGAAATTAAAATTATTTCTTAACCAACTTGTATAATAGTAAAACTCTAACTGATTGATTTTAATAAGCTTCACTCTAATTTGATTAACCTTTTCTGGCCAGTTATGATTTTTACTAATAGTAATTTCATACATCAGTAACTCGGCAAGACCTGTACACAGAAGGGTATTCTGAGAATCTTCAATTTTTTTCAAAATATCCTCAAATATCTCGCTATCCGTTAAAAAGGTGGATTGGTTAATCGCATCATACAGCAGAATACACATTAAATCAGAATAACTTAAATCTGATTTTTGTATTTTATCCTTTAACGCATTGGTCAAATCCCTGTCAAACGAATCTTCTTTTTCCCATTTGTTTTGATTAAAAAGAAATTCCGTCTTATTAAAAACGAGATAGTTGATATCCATTATAGTCCAGAAAAATATTGTAGTAAGTATGATGATAGCAAAAGAAATTTTTAAAATAAATACTAGAATAATAGCTATTTCAAGAATAAAACTCCATATAATTCTAGATTTCAAATCATCAGTTGACAAACTTTTACGATGGAATGAAAAATAGGGTGAGAATCTTACATTTACTTTATGCTTTACTATAAAAATAAAAGGAAAAATTGTAATAAGACCTTCTTTCTTGTATACATCTTTCAATGCATATAGTAGGTCTAAAACTATTTTTGAGAAAATCAAACTACAAAAGGTAAGCCCTATACTGATCATAAAATCAAGGGGAGTTTCTAGATTCAATAGCAAGTTATTCACTAGAACATGCAACTCTAACCACAAGCCTAAAAAAGGGAGCATTAGTAAGAAAACAATTAATTTACGCATCATAATTTTACAGTGTCCTTATCTTTTTTTATTTTGCATAAATCATCATTGCTATGATTAACATCAAAAAAACGACATTCATTCAAATAATCAACTTTTTAGACAAACAATTGCTTCAATATTATGTTTTAAAAAGAAGAATCCCTTGTATATTTTCAATTTATGTTACTTCTTATTTTTAAATAATTCATACTCTTTTTCTCTGATAAAGGGAAGTGAGAAATTAGAAAAAATTAGTAGAATTGAAAATAGGTATCCATCTTTTTGCATTGCTAAAACATAGCCTAAAAATAAATAGACAATCCAATCTACTGCGAAAAGAGAAAATATCCTCCTTTTCATTGCCTTACTTGTCTTAAAGATTCTATTTAATAGCACCTTTATCGTAGTATCTACACAAATTTTTATCAAAAAGATAAGAGTCAGTACATGATCATCAACTGTACCATGAAGAATAAATGGAAATATAGTTACTATAAAACTAAAAATCTCTAAATATTTTATCCAAGGAGATTGAGACATCTTACTTTTAAACTGACTGATTTTCCTATATTCACTAGCTAATCTAGTATCAAAATCTTTACCAATTATATTAAAGATTAAGAACTCCAAGATAAAAATACTTATTAATACGATATAAGTAGAAACCTTTCCTGGGAAAAATTTATTAATTAAAATTGGAAAACTCATTAACAGAATCGAGTTTATAGCCAAACAAATGGATACTATTTTATTATTCACAGAGTATATAGGTAGTGATACTATTGAATAGAGGAATGCTAAAAAAATAAGCAAGAAATACTCAGTACTGCTAATTAACGGCGCCCTTAATGATAAAAATAGATAGGCACCCCACACGATGATATGCGCTTTACGAATTGACTCTACACTACTCATCCTTTTCCTCTTATCTTTGGTTCCATTTTTAAACTATGTCAACCTTTTTCACAACTTTATTTCGACTTTCTTTTTTACTTTTTACACTGCTATGATACAATATTTTTAACAAGATTTTATTATTTGTTAACTTTTTTCACGAAAGGGAGAAAATCATGCGTTATGATTTCGGAAAGGTCTATAAAGAAATACGTGAATCAAAAGGTTTGACTCAAGAAGATGTCTGTGGAAATGTCCTCTCAAGAACCAGCTTATCAAAAATCGAAAGTGGCAAGACAACCCCAAAATATGAAAATATGGAATTTCTTCTCCGTCAAATCAATATGAGTTTTGAAGAGTTTGAATATATCTGTCAACTTTATCAACCAAGTCAACGCACAGAGATTATGCAAACCTATCTCAATATGCGTTCCATTATCGGGAGCAGCGATCTTGTCAATTTATTTCAAAAATGCCAAGACTACCTCAAGACCACCAAGATCTCCCTATAGAAGAAATCAGAGACATGCTTGAAGTTGTCATTTATATCCGTCAACACGGGATAGGGGAACTATCGGATCACGCAGAACAGGTTGTCAAAAAACTTTGGAGAAAAATTGAAAAACAAGATACATGGTATGAAAGTGACCTAAAAATCCTCAATACCATCCTTTTCAGCTTGCCCATTGAACACCTCCATCTCATCACTGGAAAAATATTGCAACGCCTAGAAGTTTATAAAAACTATCAACATTTATATGACTTGCGAATGACAATTCTATTAAACCTTTCCACTATTTACTTATACAATCAAGACAAAAACATGTGTAAGCAAATCTGCTACACTTTACTAGAAGATGCCAAGAAAAAGAAAAAATATGATAGCTTGGCTGTCGCCTATGTTCGTATCGGAATTTGTAGGGATGATGCGAAACTTATCCAAAAAGGGTTCTCCCTTCTAGAGCTGACCGAGGAAACTTCTATGCTGTCTCATCTCAAAAAAGAAGTGGAGACCTATTATCAAGCGAAGGAAATATAAAAAAGTCGAGGAATTTCCTCGACTTTTCAAATTATTCTGTTCGTTATTTCTTAATACCAGCCGTTGTTAAGCCAGAAGTTTTTAGCGGCTGACCATGAACCGTAACGTCCTGCAACGTAGGCATCTGCTACACGTTCTTGGTTTTCAGCTGAGTAGTCTCCGTTCAAGTATGAATCTGTCAATTGGTAACGTCCGATATAACGTCCGTTTGTAGCTGTGTAGCTACCGCCTGATTCTTTTTGTGCAATCCATTCTTTAGCTTCTGCTTCAGATCCGCTTACAGTTGCAGCAACTGTTTCTTCTGCTACTGGCGCGCTTGCTACTGGAGTTTCTTCCTCTACCTCTGTAGTTTCTGCTGCTGGAGCTGAAACAGTTTCATCTTGAGCAGCTGGTGCTGCATAAGTAGTTGGCGCTGGTGTTGCAGGCGCTACAGGACCATCGATAACCAACTCTTGACCAACATAAATCATATGGATGTTGTCAATGTGGTTGTTTTCTGCCAATTTCTCAACTGTTGTGTTGTGAGTTTCAGCGATTTCTGAAAGTGTATCACCTTCTTTAACAGTGTAAGTTGATGATTCTTGAGCAGATACAAATGATGGAGCAAATACTGCAAACAAGGCAGCTACTCCTGCAAGAGTTGTTTTAATCTTTTTAGTTGTTGATTTCATATTTGAAAATTCTCCTTCTTTCTATAGTTCTATCATACCCTTTAAATATTACCGTTTCTTGACACTTTTATGTAGAAATATTACAAAATTATTTTTTATTTCCCTAAATAAGCTATTTTTTGTTACAAAAGATGCTTTTTTATGCTATTTGTAGTGTAAAAAGGTTTTCATCCACAATTAAAGCCAAGATCCTCATTCTTTGATATAATAGAGATAAGAATTTTTATAAGGGGAAACTGATGAAATCACTTCGTTTTCAATCTGTCTTTGATATCATCGGACCAGTTATGATTGGCCCATCTAGTAGTCATACCGCTGGTGCTGTTCGTATTGGGAAGATTGTCTCTTCCATTTTTGATGATACTCCGACAGAAGTCGAATTCCAACTATTTAACTCATTTGCCAAGACCTATCGTGGTCACGGAACAGACTTAGCCCTTGTTGCAGGTATTTTAGGCATGGATACAGATGATCCTGAAATTCCAAACAGTCTGGAGATTGCCCACAAACGTGGTATCAAGATTGTCTGGACCATTCAGAAAGACAGTAATGCTCCGCATCCTAACACTACTAAAATTACCGTCAAAAATGCCCACAAGACCATCAGCGTAACTGGTATTTCTATCGGTGGTGGGAATATTCAGGTCACCGAACTCAATGGTTTTGCCGTCTCTCTCAATATGAATACACCGACTATCATCATCGTTCATCAAGATATTCCAGGTATGATTGCCCTCGTAACAGAGGCACTTTCCCGCTATGGTATCAATATCGCCCAGATGAATGTTACTCGTGAAAAAGCTGGTGAAAAAGCCATTATGATTATCGAAGTCGACAGTCGTAACTGTGATGAGGCCATCGAAGAAATTCGAAAAATCCCTCATCTCCACAATGTCAATTTCTTTAAATAGGAGGAAGCATGTTTTATTCTATCAAAGAATTGGTCGAGCAAGCAGATCTGGACTTTCAAGGAAATATCGCAGAACTCATGATTACAACAGAGTTTGAATTGACCGGTCGCGAACGTGAAGAAGTCCTCCTTCTCATGGAGCGCAATCTGGAAGTTATGAAAGCCTCTGTCCAACTTGGTCTCAATGAAAATAAATCTCGTAGTGGCCTGACAGGTGGAGATGCTGCCAAATTGGATCACTACATCAAAAACGGAAAAACTCTATCAGATTACACGATACTCTCAGCTGCCCGAAATGCCATCGCAGTCAATGAACACAATGCCAAAATGGGCTTGGTTTGTGCCACTCCGACCGCAGGAAGTGCTGGCTGTCTGCCTTCCGTTCTCACTGCTGCTATTGAAAAATTAGACCTCAGCCACGAGCAACAGCTGGATTTCCTCTTTGCTGCGGGTGCCTTTGGACTAGTCATCGCAAATAATGCCTCTATCTCAGGTGCTGAAGGTGGCTGTCAGGCCGAAGTCGGCTCTGCCTCTGCTATGAGTGCCGCCGCCTTGACTCTAGCTGCAGGTGGAACACCCTACCAAGCCAGCCAGGCCATTGCCTTTGTCATTAAAAATATGCTAGGCCTCATCTGTGACCCTGTTGCTGGTTTGGTTGAAGTTCCCTGCGTCAAGCGTAATGCCATGGGAGCTAGCTTTGCCTTCATCGCAGCAGACATGGCCCTGGCAGGTATAGAATCTAAAATCCCTGTGGATGAAGTTATCGATGCCATGTACCAAGTGGGTTCAAGCATGCCAACTGCCTTTCGTGAAACAGCTGAAGGTGGACTTGCTGCTACCCCAACTGGTCGTCGCCTCCAAAAAGAAATTTTCGGAGAATAAGCTTATCAAATAGGAGAAACTATGACCTCTATCTCAGCTATCTTTTTCGATCTGGATGGAACCCTCGTTGACAGTTCTATAGGGATTCACAATGCCTTTACCCATACCTTTAAAGAGCTAGGAGTGCCTAGCCCTGATGCCAAAACGATTCGTGGTTTTATGGGACCGCCCCTCGAAAGTAGTTTTGCGACCTGCCTGCCCAAAGAACAAATCGCTGAGGCTGTGCAGATATACCGTTCTTACTACAAGGCAAAAGGCATCTATGAAGCTCAACTCTTTCCTCAGATTGTAGACTTGCTTGAGAAGTTATCGAGCAATTACCCTCTTTATATCACCACTACAAAGAATACTCCAACAGCTCAAGACATGACTAAAAACTTAGGAATCTATCATTTCTTTGATGGCATTTATGGTTCCAGCCCTGAAACACCCCATAAGGCAGATGTCATTCGCCAAGCCTTGCAGACACATCAACTAAGCCCTGAACAAGTCATCATCATCGGAGATACCAAGTTTGATATGCAGGGAGCTCAAGAAACAGGCATTCAGAAATTGGCCGTCACTTGGGGATTTGGAGAGCAGGCAGATTTACTAAACTATCAACCTGATTATATGGCCCACAAACCCTTAGAAATTCTGGAGTATTTTCAATAACATAGACTGGGCGACAACTCCATTTCAGAAGAAAATGAAGCGATTCTCTACATAACAAAACGCATATTACCAAGGTTCAAGACCAGATAATATGCGTTTTTCTTTTTTATTCAACGTGGGTTGTTTGATTGGCAAAGGCGATAATGGCTTGTTTCAACTCATCTCCTCTGAGAGTTCGGAACTCTTCAATCTTTTGATCGATGGCTTCTAGAGGCATGACATTAACCTTACCAACGAAAATCTTATCCATAACTTGGTTATCAACAAGTTCGGTTGATACCAAGAGTTCTTCGTAGAGTTTTTCACCTGGGCGGATTCCAACTTCAACGATTGGAATTTCACTTTCAGTGTGGCCACTTAGAAGGACCATTTTCTTGGCCAAATCATAAATTTTGACTGGTTTACCCATATCAAGGATAAAGACTTCCCCATCCTTGGCATAAGCACCAGCATGGATAACCAAACGGCTAGCTTCTGGAATAGTCATAAAGTAACGGGTCATGCGGAAGTCTGTCACCGTTACAGGCCCACCTTCAGCAATCTGGCGTTCAAAGACTGGAATCACACTACCACGGCTACCAAGAACATTCCCAAAACGAACTGCACAGTAGGTAGATTGGCTACGTTGGTTAAAGCCAGTGACAATCAACTCAGCCACTCGCTTGGTTGCTCCCATAACATTCGGTGGATTAACCGCCTTATCTGTCGAAATCATAACCATCTTAGGTACTTTGGCTTCATCAACAGCCTTAGCAACATTGTAAGTTCCACGGATATTGTTTTTGAAGGCTTCTTTTGGATTGCGCTCCATCATAGGAACGTGCTTGTGGGCAGCCGCATGATAAACAATAGCTGGCTTGTACTGCTCAAAGACTTGCAACAAACGATCATAGTCTTGAATATCTGCAATCACAGGTACATAATCAATCCCTTGGAATGTACGAATCAATTCATGATACACAAGGTAGATTGAATTTTCCCCATGACCAAGCAAGACGATGCGTTCAGGATTGAAGCGACTAACTTGGCGACAGATTTCAGAACCGATTGAACCACCAGCCCCTGTGACTAATATGGTCTTACCTGTCAGTTCTGCGCCCAGACGCGATTCGTCAAGACGAATTTCCTGACGGCCCAAAAGGTCTATGATATCAATTTTTTGGAACCCAGTACCTGCTTGGTGAAGTCCTTGAACAACAGTTTCAACATTAGGCATCTTGTAACATTTGACATCCAGCTTATTACACATCTGCAAGATACGTTCATATTCTGACGGATCAAGTGACGGAATCGCAACGATAACACGCTCGATTTGATGGCGTTTAGCCAATTCAGGCAGATTGTCATAAGAGCCCAAAACAGGGATTCCACCAAGTTTTTGGCCCTTTTTCTTAGCATCCTTATCCAAAATACCGACAAGTTCCAAATCACTGGTTGGATGTTGGTAGCTATCCATAAAGAGGGCCCCACCATCACCAGCACCAATCAAGAAGGTTCGACGATGTTCTCCATCACCACTACCTTTTTTGCGTCTGGAATAGATTAACTGCCAAGTAATCCGTGGCAATAAAATCAAGAAGGTACTCAACAAGATAAAGAGAATGATGAAACGGATGGAGAAGAGTGGCAAGAAGGCATAGCAGATACTATATGACAAGACGCTGCTCGCAGTCACACCAAAAAAGATTTTCATGAAATCCGTAATCTTGCTGTAACGACTAATACTAGCGTTCAAGCCCCAAAATGCAATCATAAATTGATAAAACAAGAAGGCCAAACTCGTATAGATAATGTAGTCAACAGGTGCTGGATTAATCAAGCCGTAAAATAAGATATAAGATACAATGATGGAAACCACCATACTCAAAATATCAAATACTCCCCAGAAAACCTGTTTTTGTTGTTTATTTAAAATTTCCACCAGATCAATCACATAATCTGTGAGTTTTTTATTCATAGAAATTTACTCCTCCTTAAAAGAGCTGAATAGTTATATTGTTATTATAACACTTTTTATCCCGTTTACGATTTGCTACAATCTTTTACTTGCTTTTTCGTAACAGTTTCATAAAAATAAACTGTCTGACAAATCCTGGACAAAGGGCAACAACCATCTGAATCGCAACACTCTTGGCATATTCCAGATAAGAAATTTGTCCTCTCTTCAGCATGCGCTGACGAGCTTGACGATAGAGTTTGAGGTAACGCAGTCCCCCACGACGCTCAAACATCCCTGCTCCGACACGAACCTGACACAAGATTTGATCGAGGTTGCCAGTCTTGGCTCCTGCAGCAATCATATTGAGCCATAGGAGGTCATCCTCCATATAAAGGCCATCCTCATAGTTGCCTGCCTTGAGAACCATGTCCTTCTTGAACATGACAGTCATGTGGTTAAAGGCACTTCTCATCCTTTGATAAACTACAATATCTGCATGTTGAGTCGGAACACGACGGTAAGAAACAATCTCATCAGGATTGTCAATAAATTCTGCAATATGTCCACCTAATAAGTCAAGATTGTCCTTCTCCATTAACTGAACCTGTTTCTCAAAACGATCTGGAACAGCTATATCATCCGTATCCATACGGGCAATAATATCATACTGACACTGCAAAACACCGTATCGAAGAGCTAGACCCAAACCTTGATTCTGCTCAAGAGGATAGCGTTTCACTGGAATATCAGACTCAGCTTCCACCTGGTCTAATACCTGATAGAGCTCAGGAGTCAAAGGCCCATCCTCAACCAGAACCAATTCGCTCGGTTTCAGGGTCTGATTTTGAACACTCTCAATAGCATCCTTTAAAAATGTCGGATTTTCCTTGATATAGACCGACATCAATACGCTGATTTTTTGCTTTTCAGACACAGTTTTTCTCCAATATATAGATTTCCTTCCACTATTTTATCATAATTTTCAAGACTTTCCTATTTTTATCTTGAAAGCCCAAAACCTTACTTGACATTATAGGGAAAAAGCCTTAAAATAAGCTGTTATTAAAATCAGCTAGAAGAGGTATTATATGAAAAAGCAATCACTTTTTTTTGTTCCAGGTATTATCCTGATTGGTGTTTCCTTGCGGACTCCTTTTACTGTTTTACCCATTATTTTGGGAGATATTTCGCAAGGTCTAGGAGTAGAAGTTAGTTCGCTTGGTATCTTGACCAGCCTTCCTCTCCTTATGTTTACCCTCTTCTCTCTATTTTCTACCCGACTGGCTCAGAAAATTGGCTTAGAACATCTCTTTACCTACAGCCTCTTCTTCTTGACTATCGGTTCTATCATTAGACTAATCAATTTGCCCCTGCTCTATCTAGGAACCTTGATGGTTGGGGCAAGTATCGCAGTTATCAATGTTCTACTTCCTAGTCTTATCCAAGCTAATCAGCCAAAGAAGATTGGTTTTCTGACCACCTTATATGTAACTTCTATGGGGATTGCAACAGCTCTGGCTTCCTATCTAGCCGTGCCTATTACACAGGCCAGTTCTTGGAAAGGACTTATCATCCTCCTTACCCTGCTCTGTCTAGCAACTTTTTTGGTCTGGCTCCCTAATCACCGCTATAATCACAGATTAGCTCCACAAACCAAACAAAAAAGCAAAACAAAGGTCATGCGTAATAAACAGGTCTGGGCAGTGATTGTCTTTGCAGGTTTTCAATCCTTGCTCTTTTACACAGCTATGACCTGGCTACCTACAATGGCCATCCACGCAGGCCTATCCAGTCACGAAGCTGGCTTGCTGACTTCTATCTTCTCTCTGATTAGCATTCCTTTTTCAATGACCATCCCAAGTCTGACAACCAGCTTATCAACTCGTAATCGTCAGCTCATGCTCACTCTGGTTTCACTAGCTGGTGTAGTCGGCATTTCCATGCTCTTTTTCTCAATCGGTAATTTCTTTTACTGGCTTGCCATCCATCTCCTCATCGGAACCGCAACCAGCGCCCTCTTCCCTTATCTCATGGTCAACTTTTCACTCAAAACAAGCGCCCCTGAAAAGACAGCCCAATTGTCTGGTTTATCTCAAACAGGAGGCTATATCCTAGCAGCCTTTGGGCCAACCCTCTTTGGTTACAGTTTTAACCTTTTCCACTCTTGGGTGCCAGCTGTAGCTGCCCTCTTGCTCGTCGATATCCTGATGACTGTGGCCCTCTTTACAGTGGACAGAGCTGATAAAATCCTCTAAACTTCTAGTTTTGCCTAGAAGTTTTTTATATATAAAAATTTTACACATTTCTCTTGACAGGGCTTTCTTTTAGATGTACAATGTATGTGTAGAAAAATTATATATAAAAATCTTACACATTAGAAAAGGAGGTTCCCCATGTACTTTCCAACATCCTCTGCCTTGATTGAATTTCTCATCTTGGCTGTACTGGAGCAGGATGATTCTTATGGTTATGAGATTAGCCAAACCATTAAGCTGATCGCTAATATCAAAGAATCTACACTCTATCCTATCCTAAAAAAATTGGAAGGCAATAGCTTTCTGACAACCTATTCTAGAGAGTTCCAAGGTCGCATGCGCAAATACTACTCCTTGACAAATGGTGGTATAGAACAGCTCGTGACCCTAAAAGATGAATGGGCACTCTATACAGACACCATCAATGGCATCATAGAAGGGAGTATCCGCCATGACAAGAACTGAATACCTGACTCAGCTAGAACTTTATCTCAAAAAACTGCCTCAGGCTGACCAAATTGAAGCCATGGACTATTTCAGGGAACTCTTTGACGATGCTGGAGTCGAAGGAGAAGAAGAACTCATCGCTAGCTTGGGAACTCCTAAGGAAGCAGCTCACGAAGTCCTATCTAATCTTCTCGATAAAAAAATCAATGAGGCACCCGCTCAAAAAAATAACCGACAAATTTTGCATATCGCCTTGTTAGCTCTCCTTGCAGCACCCATCGGTATTCCTCTGGGAATCGCCATCCTCGTGGCCCTGTTCGGAATCCTTGTGGCAGCTTTGACTGTCATTCTGGCTTTCTTTGCGATTTCCATACTTGGTATCATTGGCGGATTCCTATTTTTAGTTGAAAGTTTTACTATCTTAGCCCAAGCCAAATCAGCCTTTATCTTGATTTTTGGTTCTGGTTTACTAGCTATCGGTGCTTCTTCGCTGGTTTTATTAGGTATTTCCTATGTAGCTCGCTTCTTCGGCCTACTCATTGTTCGCCTGGTGCAATTTGTTCTTAAAAAAGGAAAGAGAGGTGACCAGCATGCGTAAATTGACAAGAGGATTTCTCATTTTTGGTGTGGTGACTACCGTTGTCGGATTTATCCTGCTCTTTGTAGGTATCCAATCTGACGGGATCAAGAGCCTACTTGCTATGTCCAAGGAGCCTGTCTATGATAGTCGGATGGAAGAGTTGACCTTTGGCAAGGAAGTCGAAAATTTAGAGATCACTCTCCACCAGCACGCTCTGACCATCACAGACTCTTTGGATGATCAAATCCACATTTCTTACCATCCATCTCTTTCTGCTCACCATGATCTTATCACAAATCAAAACGACAAAACTCTGAGCCTCACTGATAAGAAACTTTCTGAAACTCCATTTCTCTCTTCTGGAATTGGCGGTATTCTCCATATCGCAAGTAGCTACTCTCGTCGTTTTGAAGAAGTTATTCTACAAGTTCCAAAAGGAAGAAGTCTAAAAGGAATCAACGTCTCAACCAATCGCGGTCAAACCAGTATCACTAATGCCACTCTTGAAAATGCGACCCTCAATACAAACAGCTATATCCTCCGAATTGAAGGAAGTCGTATCAAAAACAGCAAATTCACGACACCCAATATCATTAATATCTTTGATACAGACCTTACAGATAGTCAGCTAGAGTCAACAGAGAAGCACTTCCACGCTGAAAATATTAAAGTATATGGTAAAGTAGAACTATCTTCTAAAAATGCGCTGAGTATCATGCTAACTCAAAAAGAAAGCCAAGAAATTAACTTAGACCTCTCGAGTCACCATGGTCCTATTTATCAGTTATCGAGAGATGAGAGTCAACGCCACCCCAACGAATTAAGCAACCCTTACAAAACTGAAAAAACTGATGCAAAAGGTCAACTCATCGCTAAGGCTGATGATTATATTAGTCTTGAAACTACAGCTAACAGACCTTAATAAACCTATTTATATCGACCACTATGACACATAACCCACTAAAAAGGAGGTTCTACCATGAAACAAGAATGGTTTGAAAGTAATGATTTTGTAAAAACAACAAGCAAGAACAAGCCTGATGAACAAGCCCAAGATGGTGCAGACAAGGCTGAAGAAAAAAATACTCAGTTAGAGGAGGAAGTTTCTCAAGCTGAAGCCGAACTAGAAAGCCAGCAAGAAGAGAAAATTGAAACTCCTGAAAACGGTGAAGCGAGAACAGAAATAGAAGAAAAGAAAGCATTAGATTCTACTGAAGAAGAGCAAGATCTTCCTGAAGAAACAGAAAAAGTCACTATAGCTGAAGAGAAGCAAGAAGCTTTTCCTCAGCAAAAACCAACCACGAAAGAGCCACTTCTTCTCAGTCAATCCTTAGAAAGTCCTTACATCCCCGACCAAGCTCCAAAATCTAGGGATAAATGGAAAGAGCAAGCGCTTGATTTTTGGTCTTGGCTAGTGGAAGCGATCAAATCTCCTACAAGCAAGCTTGAAACAAGTAGCACACACAGTTACACAGCCTTTATCTTGCTCATTCTGTTTTCTGCATCTTCCTTTTTCTTTAGTATCTACCATATCAAACATGCTTACTATGGACATATAGCAACTATGCATAATCACTTCCCTGAACAATTTGCTTCATTAAATCTCTTTTCGATTATCTCTATCCTAGTAGCAACAACACTCTTCTTCTTTTCATTCCTCTTGGGTAGTTTCGTTGTGAGACGATTTATCCACCAGGAAAAGGACTGGACGCTAGAAAAGGTTCTCCAACAATATAGTCAACTCTTGGCAATTCCAATCTTCCTCACTGCTATTGCTAGTTTCTTTGCCTTCTTTGACAGCCTACGATTTACAGCCCTCCTATGTGTGATTAGCATTGGAATCATTCTGCTTGCCAGTCTCCATATCATTACAAGACCAAGTCAAGCAAGTGAAACCGACTCCTTCTATCAGTTATTCTTGTCTGTCCTTGTGAACGGAGTCATTATCCTCCTCTTCTTTGTAGCTGAAGTGGCACTGATTGGAGATTATCTCCGTATCTTGGCCTTTCTTTAAACTTCAATCCTGTCATCCATGGCAGGATTTTTTATATGTCAAAAAAGCAAGTCGATTGACCTGCTTCTGCTTTACTCTTCTTGTGCTAATGCTTTAAAATCTTGTCCTAGGATAGATTTTATTTCTATAGTTCAGTAGTATGATAACGTTGCTATAAAGTTCGTTATTCCAAATATTATGCAAACTAGTTATATGTAAAATTAAGATTAGAAACCACCAATCTCCATTTTTTAACTTTTAATGAAATTCATCCATATTAATAACTTTGCTTGCTCTAGCAATAACATCCTTATCATGAGTCACGACAATAACAATCTTTTCCTCGTTCACTAATTTCTCAACCTCATTTAGAAATAATTTCGTTGAATTTCTGTCCAAATTTCCTGTAGGCTCATCGAATAAATATATATCCTTTTCTTGCGATAAACTCCTCATGAGTAGAATTTTTTGTTTCTGACCTTGCGAAATATTGGTAGCTTTCCCATCAATCTGATGACTCAGAGCTATATTAAGATTCAAACTATCAAGATTATTTGATTCATAGTTTTCCTTATTAAATAGGGTGAAATTAATATTCTTTGAAACGCTCCCAGGAAATACATGAAATTCAGATGAATACACGCTTAAATAATCCAAAATATTAGTTTCCTCTAAAGTAGAAAAACTTTCCATTCCATTCAGTACAATATCACCCTCTGTTGGAGAAGATAATCCCTGAATAATATTCAAAAGGGATGATTTCCCAGTTCCATTGCCGCCTGTAATAACGGTTAATTCACCACTATTAAACTCGAAATTTAATTTATTAAACACCAATCTTTCATCCCATTTTTTACATAAATTCCGGCATGACAATTGTTCAATTTTAGATACTGGAATGGTAGCAAGATTACTTTCCATCCCTACTTCCTCTAGTCCAATAAACTCAAAGGAATATTGACTTTTTTTCAATGCTACCCAAGATGTAATTAAAGAATTTAAAATGCTGGATAACAGTAATAGAATCAAAATACTATTTGCATACTCTGATATATGTGCGTAATCTCTAATAATATTCACAGTAGCAAGCAAAAATGAACCAGTTAAACCAATAAATATCTGCGTAGAAGCTAATAATCTATTGGTAATATGTGTACTATCTAGTTTCGTTCCCAACAGTTCATTGAGTCTTTCATCAAATTCTTTGATAAAATCGCTAGATTTTTGGAAACTTATAATATCTTGCAAACCATAAATTGTATTTTCTACAAGAGAACTAAAGTTAGAACTATTAGCAATAAATTCTCGCTGATTTTTTACAACTTTTCGTATCTCAAAATTGACATATAAACCAAGAATAGCTATAGATACGCATGTAACTGCGAAAATAATAATATTCAATTTTAATAGCAATAATAGTAGCAAACAGAACACTAAAAGCTGTACCTTTAAGTAAAATTTTTGCATAATACCTGTTGCTGATAACAACAAATTCCAAAAATAACTACTCACATACTCATAATTCTTAGTTAAAGAAAAATCATTTAATTGGTTCTTATAAAAAGAGGACAGAATATCATTTAAAAAATTATTCTCAATCTTTCCTTTTAATCTCGTTTCTAATATAGAGAACTGCCAATACAAATATGAAGCTAATATTATTGAAGCTAGGGTAAATAGTTGAATACTAAACTGAATGTTAAGTAGACCAGACATTGTTATTTGTAGTAAAAAAGCAATAGCAATAGGTAAACTAATTTTAGCTAATCCCAAGAAAAAGATTGCCAATTTTCTCTTCCAACCAAGTGAAGCTAGAAATCTATGATATAACTTATCTGCATAACTTATCGTAACAATATCTTTTCTATCTTCTGAATTAACATTCTCATTCTTTTGAGGAATTAAAACAATTCCTACACTCTGACTAAAAAGTTCTAATCTTGAAATTTTCTCAATTTCCTCATTTGCAGGATCAGAAACAATCAATGAACTACTGTCTCCATCCAACACGACGATATAATGAGGCAAGCTAGCTCTTTCTACTACCAGTAAATAAGGAAATGATACGTTGTTTAACAAACTAGGAGTCTCAATTTGATAAGAATCCGCATCAATACCATAGCTTTTTAGTATATCTTCTATATCAAACAAAGATAGTCCTTGGTGGTTATTGTTATCAAATTGTAGACTATCTAAATGTTCTAATTTTGGGAAATAGTAAGAAATGATTGTCTTTACACAAGCCATTCCACAATCCAGCAAAGTTGCTTGTTTATAGTGACTAACCATTATTTTCTCCTTTTTCAACACTTATCTTACTATAACCATCAACTTCAATGACGCTATTCGAAGTTTGATTTGTCGTAGGAACCTTTAAAACTTCTCCTGTATTATTTGTACGCAAAGTATAGATTCCATCAAAATCTTTAGGAACTGTAATAGATACATCACCAACAAGAGTATCTACAAAAATTTTTTCGAAAGTTGCATTTTTCCCTAAGGAAATGGTTACATATAACTTGTCTTTCCCTTGTGAACTCAAAGCCAAATTAAAGCCATGTTGTGAAAATGGAATATATAGACTATCTGAACTCATTTTAACGTTTTTAGTTATGTTATTCACTGATTCTTCGGAAACTTTTCCTTCTATTTGAACACTTGTTTCATCTGATTCACTCTTGACAACTTTAACATCAATTGCTTGCTTTGAACCATAAAACTCTAACGTTTTAATACTTTTAGAAGAAAGAGCCCACGATTGTTTTACACTGATTGTCGTCTCTCCTCGTTTTAAGGTTAATAAAATTCCAGCCACTACAAACAGTAACAACAGCCCAATTACAATTCCTATTTTTTTCATCATTAGTACTCCTACTTAAATTCTTTTTTACTGAATACAACAAACGCAAGTACAATCACTGCTATACTTACCAATATAGGATAGCCTACATTCGTAAGGGTAAATTGACTTACCCCAGGGGAAGTTTTCAAATTTAAAGTCATTAGTAAATAGTCTCTCACACTCTCACCAGAGTTTGGAAGGACATAAACCAATAGGTTATCAAACAGTAAAATATAGAGTATATAAATCATACATGATTCATAAACCTTATCAAATATTTGAAAAATCAATAACGAGATACTGATAATAACCAAATAGTATGGTAGCTGGTGTAAAAATGTCGAAATAATCAACACCAAGTCTCCCTCCAAATAGACAAGGGCTGTTAAACTATAAAAAATAGTTACATATAGGAAAGACAAACAAAAGGCTCCCAAAGTTTTATATAAAAATAACTTCCATCGTTGTTTTTCTTTTGTGAGGAGAATGTTAATCGTACGGAAACTATAATCTTCCCCCCAGAAAAATAAATTAGTAGAGATAAAAAGCAAAGGAATAAAACCACTCACATTTGAAATCAATACTCGAAATGCTGGTTCATCTTCATTCGGTGACTTAAAAAATAAGGAGAATAACAAAATCAATAATCCTATCAACAAACTCGGAAGCACTCCTCTTTTTTCCCAGTAAAATTTATACATATCTGCTTTAAGAGAATTCATGACTCTCCTCCTTTCTTAAATCATCAGATAATATTACTCAAATAGTAATCCTCAAAGCGTTCCTTCTTAATATATATATCCTGTATCACTAGATTTGAAGCAACACTATATTCCAAGAGAACCATTAATTTTTCCTTTTCTGGCACAACCAGATAGTCATCCTGCTCAAAATGAACAATGCCCTCTTCTTTTAAAAACGTTTTTAGAATCTGATTAGCACTCGTCTTAAGGAAGAGCTTTTCCGACAAATCATTTGCTAGCTCTTTTGAACTCATCACATTTAGAATTTTCCCCTTTTTCATAATGATATACTTATCTGTTATAAACTCCAACTCCGATAGGATATGGCTTGAAATCAAAAAGGTAACTCCCAACTGATCCCTTAAATTCAAAATCATTTTTCTTAAATCTGAAATCCCTTGAGGATCTAAACCATTCACTGGTTCATCTAAGATAATAAGCTCTGGATTATCCAAAAGAGCAATTGCTATCGATAGTCTTTGCTTCATTCCAAGAGAATAATTTTTTACTTTTCTATCCCATGATGTTTGGGGTAGTCGAACCAATTCCAACATTTTTATGATATCTGTCTTTAAACTAAATCTTGTTTTATAATATTGCAGGTGTTGACGTCCAGTCAAGTTTGGATAAAGGGCAGGTGATTCGATAATACTGCCAATCTTATGCTGAGAAACACTCTTGATTTCTCCCTTATCAGCTCGAATTAGTCCTAGGAGAATTCTCATTAATGTTGTCTTTCCAGCACCATTCTCTCCGATAAGACCACATATTTCCCCTTGCTCAATATCAAAGGAAATATTATGGAGAACCTGTTCTTTCCCATATGTTTTATCGATATTTTTAAGACTTAAAATCATACGATTCATAGTTTCTCTCCGTTCATTATATTAAAAAGTCTCTGACAAGGAATGAACCCTGCCAGAGATTTTTAGATTACGTTAACTCCAGCAGAAGAACCCAATACCTGTGAGCATTCCATAAATACCGAGTGGTGAAACAGCACAAAATTGACCTGCCACAATGTGTTTTTTATGTTTATTACTTAGTTTTTTCATTACTTAACCCTCCTTTTAATCCCAACAAAATATACCTACTCCATATCGAAGACCTATAATACAAAAGCGACCTGCTACAATGTGCTGTTTATTTTTGTTACTTAGTTTTTTCACTACTTCATCCTCCTATTTAATCCCAACAAAATATGCCTACTCCATATCGAAGACCTATAATACAAAAGCGACCTGCTACAATGTGTCTTTTGACACGTCCAGTTAGTTTTCTCATCAGAAAACCCTCCTTTTAAAAAATTTTTTATAATAACCAAATGAGATTCTCATTTCAGTCATTTATTAACTGTTTTAAATCTTTAGACAACATTTCTTCGCTTCCTTGTTCTACATAAATTTGTTTCACTATCCCATCTTTATCCACTATAAATATTGTTGGAATAGCTTTTACATCAAAAAACTTAAAAGCTTGTAAATCTTGATCTATATAAACTGGAAAGGTAAAACCCTGATTCCTTAAAAATTTATGAGAGGTTTCAAGTGTTTCACGTTCCCCATCAACTATATCCACCATAAAGAAATCAACTTTATCTTGGTATTTATCATAAAGGTGCTGAATGATTGGGAGCTCTTTTTGGCAATCAGGACACCAACTAGCCCAGAATACCACAACCTTTGGTCTAAACTTATAATCTGATAGTTGAACCTGTACTCCCTCATTAGAGGTTAACAATGCATTCTTGAATGTTGTATTTTTAGTTTTTGAAATATATTGTTTTATTTCCTCCTCTTTTTTTAAGAGGAGCTCTTGCGCTGTTTCTTCTTGATGATGAGATTCCTGGTTTTGATAGTAAAATCCTGCTAAAAATAAAGATGCTATCACAAGAAGAACCATTGTCTCTACAACATGTTTTTTTGACATCATGGATTGTCCTCCACTTCTGAAATTCTAAAACTTTCGATAATAGATAATTCTTCTGGTAAGATTAAAACTCGCTCTTCGCCTGCATCTAAAATAGCTAAACGGAATGGTTCCTTATTCAACTCTATTTGTACCAACCTTTGCTCCGTTGTGTTATTTCGAAACAGCAAACTGTGGCGAGTTTGTGTAAACGTCTCTAGCGAGATACTAAAATCTTCCATTTCTATCTCCTATCCAGAAAACCAAAAACTAAGACTTAAGAATACTTCAAATCCAAACATGCTTCTTTCCTCCTTATCTCTTGTTCTTTATGATCATAGTATAGCGCTTTCAAAAATAAAAAAACATGACAAAAATGTCATGTTAGCTCTCCATTTCCTCAAAAGTTTTTATATCTTTTTCTTTTTCTCCCAATATACGCGCTTCTAATACTTGGTCTCCAAATGCTTGAGCACAAATAATAGCTCTATCGTATAAGCGGATGGCTTTTTCCTTATCCCGTTTATGAAATAAGGTACACATAGCTTCAAGCATATCAACAATTGGCTTGTTTTGAAAATCCTGCGATAAAATCATCAGCCTGTTCATCGCCTTAACATAAGGCTCAAAAGTAGAGTAAGATTTTTCCATCCATTGAACAGCTAAAGAATCAAGCACTGTTCTCTTTAACATATAAGCTGTCTCTAAATCTGATGAATTTGTTTCTCTTATAAGTTTTTTAGAAAGCATCCAAAACAGTTCATGATGATACTCAGTCGGTCTTGCTAAACACGAAACAAAGTACAATTTTATAAGAAGCAAATCATTCACCGAATAGTTTTTCCTTATCTTTACTTGTTCAAAATATTCATCCAGCAAAGCATCGCCAAAACCTGCATCTTCACTTACAAAGACATCAAAACTAGCTTGTAAGGCACTAACTGCAATCTGTTCATCCTCAGGTAGACTGTCATAATAGTGTTCGTAAACTCTTTCAAACAACTCTTCCTTAACCTGGATTCGATCATCATCTCCATAAGTTTGAAACTTAATGAGTTTATCCTTTAATATCAAGTACTCTGAGGGTAAAATCATATGATCCATATCTACTATATGTGAAATTGGACAGCCTAGTTTGTAAGCTATATACTCTACCTTGGATAAACTTGGAGAAGATTGACCTGATTCAATTCGTGCTAGTTGGCGCACCGTTATCTCAGTTTCATCATCACAAAGAGTTTCACGAGTGATATGTTTCATCTCTCGCAACATTCGGATTCTTTTACCTACTTCTATTTTGATATCCATTTGTTTACTCTCCTGACAACTATTTCCATATAAAAAATAAATTCCCTGTATATATTTTACTATTTTCTATGGAGATAAGCAATATTTGAAATATATATAACTATCTTTGTGTCATATCATAAATTTCAGTTTAACTGTTACTACACCTTGGCAATTCCAATCTTCCTCACTGCTATTGCTAGTTTCTTTGCCTTCTTTGACAGCCTACGATTTACAGCCCTCTTGTGTGTGATTAGCATTGGAATCATTCTACTTGCCAGTCTCCATATCATTACAAGACCAAGTCAAGCAAGTGAAACCGACTCCTTTTATCAATTATTCTTGTCTGTCCTTGTGAACGGAGTCATTATCCTCCTCTTCTTTGTAGCTGAAGTGGCACTGATTGGGGATTATCTTCGTATCTTGGCCTTTCTTTAAACTTCAATCCTGTCTTCCATGGCAGGATTTTTTCTATGTCAAAAAAGCAAGTCGATTGACCTGCTTCTGATTTACTCTTCTTGTGCTAATGCTTTAAAATCTTTGTCTAAGATGGGTTTCACTTCTAATTGATTGGCATCTAGTTGATGGTAAGATGCTGATGGTAGTGACTCTAGGAATTTTGCATAGTTCAAGCGAGCGATAGCTTCATAGTCTTCTGGTTTAGAGCCGTCTCCTGTAATTTGAACCAAGTCAATCTCCCATTGGACTTCCTTATCCACCAATTGCTCAATATAGGCTGCAGGAACAAATGGTTCTCTCGGTAAAATAGTCTTGACTCCTTGAGCTAGATGGTAAACACCGTGCACTTGCCCTGCTCCATCCTGATAGAAGGAAACTCTTGCAAAGTAGGCATCTGTCTCTTGAACTGCACGCACACGCTCTTCAAACTGTGCCAAGCCATCTTCCCCCAAAAAGCTTTTCAAGTCTTCATGGCTAAAGAAAACAGGATTAAAAATTCCTTGACAAATCGTAAAGCGGGCTGCAGTGTCTGCTAGATGAGCTTGAATACCTGCTTGGAAATAAGCTTCAAAGTCAAAACCATCTAATCCTTCAATCTCAGTTCCTGTGTAAGCAATCAGAGCATCTAAAAATGATTTGATAATCTGCCAGTCTGTCTGCGTTAGTAGGTCAGGAAGATCGACACGGTAAGCCTTTTGACCATCAGCATAACTAACCTTAAAGAGAAATTGTGATTGTCCCACTATCGCACACTCGACATACTCGAGACGGTTAAGAGGTTGACGGAGATAGACTGCATCATAGCTGTGTGACTCCAAGCCATCTACTAATGCCAAGATAGACTTGGCAGTCAAAATTTCCTGTTCTCCTAAAATGCTCTGTTTATTTGGAATAAAAAATGTTTTCGCCATAACTGGACTCCTTTGAAATCGTTTACATATAGTATACCCTATTTTTCTGAAAGATACAGAAACAAACTTTAGATTTTTGAGTAAAAAGCATAGAAAAACAGCCCCTAAGGACTGTTTAATCTTATACAGTAGCTGCTTGATCCAAGCTTTCACCGATAGCAGCTAGGCGCTCAATCACTTCAGCTTGTGTCAATTCATTTTCTGAAACATAGCGGTTACGTGGGTGAACACGGCACTCATGTGAGCATCCACGAAGGTACTTGTCTTCATTTTCTTCTGATGTCAAGATACGACGGTTACAGAATGGATTTCCACAGTTGACATAACGTTCACATGGTGTTCCATCAAACCAGTCTTTTCCTACGATAGTTGGGTTGACATGGTTAACATCTACGGCAATACGCTCGTCAAAGACGTACATTTTCCCATCCCAAAGCTCACCTTGGACTTCTGGGTCTTTACCGTAAGTTGCGATTCCTCCGTGCAATTGGCCAACATCTTTGTAGCCTTCACGAACCATCCAACCTGAGAATTTCTCACAGCGAACACCACCTGTACAGTAAACCACGACGCGCTTGTCCATGAATTTTTCTTTGTTGTCACGAACCCACTGTGGCAACTCACGGAAGTTGCGGATATCTGGGCGGATAGCCCCACGGAAATGTCCTAAGTCGTACTCATAATCGTTACGTGTGTCAAGGACAACGGTATCTTCGTCAAGAAGGGCTTCTTTGAACTCTTTTGGAGACAAGTAAGCACCTGTTGTTTCAAGCGGGTTGATGTCGTTGTCAAAGTCATTGTCTTCCAAACCAAGGTGGACAATTTCTTTCTTGTAGCGAACAAACATCTTCTTGAAGGCTTGTTCATTTTCTTCGTCAATCTTGAACCAGAGGTCTTCCATGCCTGGGAGGCTGTGAACGTAGTCCATGTATTTTTGAGTTGTTTCGTAATCACCTGAAACTGTTCCGTTAATTCCCTCGTCAGCGACTAGGATACGGCCTTTAAGACCGATTGATTTACAGAAAGCCAAGTGATCTGCAGCAAATTGCTCTGCATTTTCAATTGGAGTATAAAGGTAGTAAAGTAAGACACGAATATCTTTTGCCATAAGATTTGTTCTCTTTTCTATTCTTAAATTTTCTAAATTTTTTATTTATCCATACTAGTATACCTGCTTAAGAAAACGAATGCAATTTATTTGACTGGAAATTTTAGAAAGTGGCCTGTCCCTGCACTTCATCAGTAACCATAGCGAATCGCCGACAATTCTCTCAATTTTTTGATTTGCTCAGCTTGACTTTCTGACAAAGTCAGCTTATTTTCAATCAACACACGTGAGATGTCAACATTCATTTGACTCAAAACAAATGGAGTAGAAGTCCCATCATCCTTTAATCGTCTTTTATAAATCACTAACTGATTTTTCAAAGGAGCAAGTTGAGGCGTATTGTTTATACCTTCCAGTAGGTTATCTATGATAGTCATGGCTTCACAACGTCTTTCACTGCCTCCGGCAAACCATTTTAATGGTGTCATTCTTATTTTTCTCCTTAAATTAAAAAACGATCATTCCTAACGCTCGTGCCAGTATTTTACCACACCCTATGTAAAAAAGTCAGCAAAAATGGTAATGTTGCGAAAATATTATTGATCACATGCACCGCATAGGAAGGATAAATACTCTTGGTATAGCGGGTCAAACTAGCAAAGATGATGCCAGATGTTGCAAAGATGAAGATATCTAACAAACTAGGCAGGCTTGAAAAATGAGGAAGAGCAAATAAAATTGACGGAAGAAGCAAATCAAGGCCAAATCGCGAATGTTTAAAGAAGGCGTGTTGAAGTAATCCTCTATAGATCAGCTCTTCCATAAGTGGAGTCAGAAAGAACAAAGTTATATAGATACCTAGCTCAGCAAAGTTGGTCCCACTATAACCGATCAATACAGCCCAACCTTCAGCAGTTGACTGAACATGTTTAGCTGTCTGAACGTTAAAAGAGATCTGGAGCACTACCACTAATACTGTCAAAATCGAATACCAAAGCCATTTTTTTCTTGGAATGCGAAAGAGATAACCATGGCCTGTCTTAATCAGAATCCAAATCATGACTCCGCTAAATAGCAAACTCAAGAGATTTCTAATCCAGAAAAAATTGCCAATCTGGGAAGAAAATTGCCAATAATTTTGGACAATAAGCGTTAGCTGAGAAAGGCCAAATACGAAAAATAGGTAAGACAAGACTGCACTTATTTTGAAGACAAGCTGATACTTTTTCATGTGATCCCTCCTTTGTAAACTCGAACATCTCTAATATAAGCCATATTTCCCCAAATTCTTGCTCTAAATCCTAAATAGTGCTTGAGATTTCCTAAATGGTTAAAATAATGAAAATGAGAGAACAGGAATATCTATGTCTTTGTTTCAAAAAATCACTGCCTTCCCCAGATAAGTCTGAGGAAAACAGTGATTACATTTTTAGGAATTAGGAATGAATACACAAAATCAATTATTCTTATGATTTTTTATTTTTCAAGAATTCATCGTATTGTTTTTGCATTTCGTTCAATACTTTTTCGTAGGCACCTTCAGATTTCAATTTTTCCATCAATTCTGGAATCGCTTTGTCTGGGTCTACAGTACCAGTGTTGATAGCTGTATCGAATTGTTGCATTGTGTTAGAGATAGCTGAGATTTCAGATTTCACATTGTCAGTGTTAAAGATGAATCCAAGCGCTGGAGATTCTTTAGCTTCAGCCAATTGTTTCTTAGAATCTTCGATTTGTTGATCTGTAACGTTTTCGTTGATGTAAAGGATCCAGTTGTTACCAGTGTTCCATCCACCCATGTGAGTGTTTCCTTTGTAAGCATCAAGGACGCGAACACGGTTTTCTTTACCTTCAATTTTTTCCCAGTTCTTGCCTTCTGGACCGTAAACAAGACCGTTCAAGAGTTCTGGGTTAGTATTCAAGAGGTTCAACACTTCCATTGATTTTTCTTTGTTCTTAGAGTTGTTTGAGATGACAAAGTTAGCAACTTGTGTTGTTTGATTTTTCTTGATGAAGTTAGTGATTGGTTTGATTTGGATATCTTTGTTCGCAACACGTGAAAGCAAGCTGTTACCGTAGTCAGCTGGTCCTACTGTTTCTTCACGAACAAACCAAGTATCTTGTTGAAGGTCAAATGAAGTATCGCTGGTTGCTACGTCTTTTGGAATGTATCCTTCTTCATAGAATTTGTGAAGAGTCTTCAAGTGTTCTTTGAAACGAGGTACTTCGTAACGGTTTACGATCTTAGTAGTGTCTCCTTCAAGGTCGATAACGAATGGAAGTCCATTTGGAACTGGGTAGTCAAAGTTATCAGATGGGATGAAGTTCTTAGTAACCGCAAATGGCACTACATCTGGAGCTTTTTCTTTGATTTGTTTCAAGACTGGTTCAAGTGTTTCGTATGAAGTGACACCTGAAATATCGATACCGTATTTAGCAAGAAGAGTTCCGTTGAAGGCGAAGTTTTGAGATGATGCAACGTTGGCTGCAACAGGAACTGCGTAAATTTTACCGTTAATGCTGTTACCTTTGATGTAAGCTGGGTCAAGTGCTTTGTAAAGTTCTGCCCCTTCTTTCTTATACAAGTCAGTCAAGTCAGCATAGGCACCTTTTTGAGCATTTACAACATAGTTATCTGCAAATGCGATATCATAGTTTTCACCTGATGAAGTGATAACTGACATTTTCTTACCGTAGTCACCCCATCCAAGATATTGGATATCCAATTTAGCACCAACTTTTTCACCAATAATTTTGTTAGCATTTTCTAGCAATTCATCCAAGTTATCTGGTTTGTCCCCGATTTGGTACATTTTGATAACAGTTTTTTCACCTGAAGCTGAGTCAGCAGCTTTCTTGTTACCTGAAAGGTTTCCACAAGCAGCGAGACCAGCAGCCAAAGCGACTACACTAGCAGATGCAAAAGCATATTTTTTCCAGTTTTTCATGACAAAAACTCCTTTTTTTATTTTTAAACTTATAAACAATGTAATGATCTTAACTTCACACAAGGGAAGTTTGGAAATGAGAAATGTTCTTCTCAATAAGCACTATTCTTTCACACCACCGATAGTCAAACCTTTTACAAAGTAGCGTTGGAAGAATGGATACAAAATCGCGATTGGAAGGGTTGCGACCACAACCATGGCCATACGTCCTGTTTCTTTTGGTAGAGCAACTCCTAGTTGACCAGAAAGGCCGACTGCTTTTGCAATGTAGTCCATATTTTGCTGGATTTGCATGAGCAAATATTGCAATGGATACAAGTTGTCACTCTTGATGTAAAGAAGGGCGTTGAACCAGTCATTCCAGAAACCAAGAGCTGTCAAGAGCGTGATAGTTGCGATACCTGGTAGTGACAATGGCAAAGCGATTTGGAAGAAGATCCTGGCTTCACTAGCACCATCGATACGAGCGGATTCTAGAATGGCTTCTGGGATGGTCTTCTTGAAGAAGGAACGCATCAAGATGATATTAAATGGTGAGAGAAGCATTGGAACAATCAAGGCCCAAACGGTATCACCAAGTTGAAGCAAACGAGTGACCACGATATAGCCTGGTACCAAACCAGCGTTGAACAACATACTAAGCAGGGCAAAGATTGTAAAGAATCTGCGATATTTAAATGTTCTCCGTGAGATGGCGTAGGCATAGGTTGTTGTGATAAAAACGTTTGTGATCGTTCCCACCACTGTTACAAAGACTGAGATGAAGAGGGCTTGGAGGATTTTATCCTTAAACTGTGCCAAAAATTCAAAACCGTCTAATCCAAATTGGGATGGGAAGAAGCTATATCCATTTTGGAGAATACTCTTTTCATCTGTCACCGAAATAATGATAACGAAGATAAAGGGCAAGATACAAGAAAGAGCAATCAAACCTGAGATGATACTAAAGAAGATATCCGCCTTCTTACTAAAGGAGTGAATGCCGACATTATCGATTTTTTCTTTTTTAATTTTCTTTTCTGCCATATTCTCCTCCTTTCTAGAATAAAGCTGAGTTTGGATCGACTCGTCTTGCAAGCAAGTTTGATAGAATAACCAATATCAAACCGACAACGGATTGGTAAAGACCGGCTGCTGAAGCCATCCCGATATCTGCTGTCTGAGTCAAACCATTAAAGACATATACGTCCAAAACGTTAGTTACATTGTAAAGCTGACCAGCGTTGTGAGGGATTTGGTAGAAGAGACCAAAGTCTGCACGGAAGATATTTCCGACTGCAAGGATGGTCAATACGGTTACCAATGGTGTCAACTGCGGAATGGTTACATTGCGGATACGTTGCCATTTGCTGGCCCCGTCCACTGTTGCTGCTTCGTAGTAGGTTGGGTCAATCCCCATGATCGTCGCATAGTACATGACACTGCTATATCCAAAGCCTTTCCAAATACCTAGAAAAAGGAGAAGATATGGCCAGATACCCAAGTCAGCGTAGAAATTGATTTCCTTCATTCCAATAGATTCTAGGAAATGGTTGAACACCCCTTTATCAATATTTAGGAAGGCATCTGTAAAGAAACTGATGATAACCCAAGACAAGAAGTAAGGGAACAACATAGAAGTTTGGAAGATCTTAACCATTCTCTTAGAACGGAGTTCACTGAGGATGATGGCAATCCCTACAGATACAATCAAACCAATAAAGATAAAGCCGAGATTGTAGAGGACAGTATTTCGTGTGATAATAAAGGCGTCTTTTGAACTAAACAAGAATCTGAAATTATCGAGTCCGACCCATTTACTATTCATGATACTATCTATGAAACCATTACTGGTCATGTGGTAATCTTTGAAGGCAACCACGTTCCCAAATACTGGAATGTAGAAGAATAGAATCAACCAGAGTGCCCCTGGCAAAACCATCAAGAGAAAGATCCAGTTATCTCTCAAGGTTTTTGAAAACTTATTCATAATTTCCTCCCTTTTTTATTTTGATACCCATCTAAAAATTCCTTTTTAGACTTTTGATAACGATTACATTATTAGTATACTCCTATTTGAAGGTTAGGTTAAACTACTAATTATAGAAAAAACTCCACAAATTATTTTATGTGGAGTACTTTTTAAGAAAGGGATGTTTCACGAGAAACACTCTGAACAAGGGACACTATTCTTGTTTTTAAGTTGTATAAATCGTCGAAGCTGTCGCAATGGTATGCCACTGATTAGCTGTTGTGGCTGCGAAGTCCTTGTCTTCGTAGAAGTCTGTAAATGGTAAGATTTCCACTTCTAGCTCATCAATACGGTCCAGCTGACCTGCCAGATAAGCCTCGATGCGACTTTCTGCTCGCTTGATTCGTTGCAAGAGCCCACCCATACGGATATCAACTGTATCCAAGCCAAAGACCTTATTTTCTTTCAGCCATTGGTGACTAAAGAGGGCATGGAAGTTTTCAACCTCACTTCTGAGTTTTGGCAATTCTTCTCTGGCAATTTGTTTCAAGCTGTCTTTGTCATCCGCTTGATAGGCTTTGCGAATGCGTCGTCCTACATCTACTTTACTGCTTAAAATAGCATTCAACTGGACCTGAGTTTCAAAGAGATAAGCATAGTTTCCCGCTTTTTCTTTGATTTTAGCAAGAATCTCAGCTGCCTGAGCGAAGTGTGGTTTGTCCTGTTCAGGAGTCATGTGCCGGTCAAGGATCGGACAGAGAACATCCTGATAAAAGACATAGCGGTTGGGATTGATGCCACTGAGATTGCCTGGTAGGTCTGGCAAGAGGTTAGCAAGGTCAATCTGCATAAAATCCTCAACTGATAGGCCTGTATTGGTCTGGAAATGAGCAGACAAATGGTCTAGATCATTGCGGTAGCTTAGTTCTGCCCAGATTTGCAAGCTTGGTAGGATAGAGAACTGAGCTGTCTCACCACCATTGTCCCCCCAACCCGTCACAATGACTTCTTTGATATCATTGGCACGACAGGCCTTGTTCGCTTCAAGAGCGATAAGACGGCTGAAATGGTTATTGGGTGTGAAACCAATCCACTTCCAAGCACCACCTGCAAAGGCAAGGTCATGGCTAATCTTGTGATGGTTGCGGAAGTTGCGATTGTATTTTTCCTCGCTATCCTGATAATAGTCCCAGTAAACCAAGGTTACACGGTCTTTGAGACGGTCTAGGTAGACACGAGTTTCTTCTGGAATTTCCACATCACGGTCGTACTGGCCATCTGCTGACATGAGTTTGAAGAACATATCGCTCCACATTTGGCAGTGGAAACCATACTTGTCTGCAATGTCCAGCACGCGCTCCAAATGTTGGCACATGAGGAGACTACGATCCACAACACCGTTTAAGATAAGATAGCGTCCCAAACCAACCAAGTGGGCTTCGTCCATCCCGATATTGACCTTGCGAGTCTTCAGTTTAGATAGAGTAGCAAACATGCCATCAATCAGGTTATAAACCTTTTCTTCGCCAATAAGGAGAATATCCTCCACATCACGGAGTTCTTGCACTTCTTTGACACCCCATTTAACGAAGGCTGACAAGTGGGCCAAGGTCTGAATGCAAGGCACAAAGGTCATATCAAACTGCTGGGCATAGGCTTCGATTTCCTGCAATTCCTCAGCTGAGTAGGCTCCACGGAAATAACCAAAGTAAGGTTGTCCCTCAATCTGGTAGGTGTCCTCCATATAAAGCTCAAAGGTTGAGTAGCCCATGAGAGCCAAGACCTCAACCATCTGCTTGGCAGAAGCGACATTCAGCACCGCATTGCGCGAACAGTCAGCCATGTAGGCCAACTCTTCATAAGCCGCCTGCTCCTCAATCTCTACTTTGTCACCTTCTACTAGAACTGTTGCCAACAAGGACAAGGCACGATAAAGTTGGTGGGGTTTGCGATAAGTTAGTTGATAGTGGCCACCCTCACCCTTGATAGAGATAGATGCTTGATCAGACTGAGTGACAGCTACTTCGACACCTGGTAAAGAAATATGCTTTGTCAGCAAGTCGATTGCCTGAGTTTGTTTGGAATTAAGTCCTGTAAATCTTACCATTGGTTTTCCTCCTGTAGCCAGTTGACAAGGGCACCGTAAAGATTGGCATCTGCATGATAGGTGCAGGCTTGGATGACAGGTGCGACCGTGTATTCTTCGTAGGTTTCGACAAATTCTTCGACAGCTTTTTGAACACCTTGGATAAAGTCGGGATTCTGACTGATAGAGCCTCCCAGACTGATGATATCTGGATCAATCAGATACTGAATATTGAGCAAGCCTTGCGCCAGATTACGGTTCATGCGCTCAATGGCTTCTTGACAAAGGGCATTTCCTGCTGCAGCCTCTTGGTAAATCTTGCGACCATCCCAATCAGTCTGACCAGATTTTTCAATCACGTATCGCACCATATTTCCAGTTGACGCTAGTTGCGACCAGTTGTTGAGCTTTTCAGCAGGGGCAAGAGTTGTCATGTAGCCAAATTCCCCACCCAGACCGTGGCGACCTCGATGAAGTCTACCATTGATAATCATGGCTCCGCCAATCCCTGTCCCAATCACGACACAGGCTGCATTTTCAAGTTCTGGATGAGCCAGTAATTCACTGAGTCCAACACAGTTGGCATCATTTTCTAGATGGATAGGTAGCTGGTGATGGTCCAGTGCCTTATACCAAGAAAATCCGTGGATGTAGGGCACCGCACTGAAGCCATCAATCACACCTGTCTCTTGATTGACCGCACCTGGAACACTCATAGCAATCCCACTATAATCCTGTTCTGACAAACGTTGGTCTAACCAAGCTAGTAATTCCTCCAAACTTTCTGGCGTTGGAATTCTTGTCTTATCCAGTATTTTCCCATCAGGAGTCAGACTGGCAAACTTAATCCCAGTCCCTCCGATATCAATCGTTGCAATGGTCATTGTTTTTACCATAAAAAGGGGCGAATCAGTAGTTAGTTCTCACCTTTTCGCCCCTCCTTTCTTTTTATGTTTATTTTTTGAAATTAAATTTCTTCTTTTTGAATCAATTCTGTACGAATTTCTTGTGGAGCCAATAGTCCTGAATGAACTGGATATGGTCGTTCAAGTAGGTCAAGAATGATTTGTTGGTGTTCTGATATACGCACATTTTCTTGACTCATATTGTAGTAACGGAGGACATAGCCTTCTTCATTTTCCGCTACTTTAAAGGCTGTTGGGCAAACTTGTGGTAAGCTGAGTGCCGCATGACTCAAGAGGCTACCAGTCGCAGCAACACTTCCTTCTTGTTTAGCAAGCTGAAGGCTGGTAAACGGTGTCTGCAAGGCTTTAGCACGACGATAGGCTGAGAAGCGTTCTTGGACTTGGTGGCATTCAAGTGCAAACTCGACTTCAAACTCACGCAAACACTGAGCTTCTGGTGTTGGGAAGTAACCCCAGTCGCCTAACTCACCTGATGCACGCAGAATGGTCACTGCAATGGTGTCGTCTCCAAGGATTTCATATTCATTCAATCCCTTGTTGGATACAGTCACACCTTTTTCATCGTCATACAGACTAACAAAGGCTTGTTGGTGTTGAGGATTTTCAGGATTTTCCCATGAAGCAGCTGGTTTGTTTGGTCGTGTTACCACCTCATAGATGCTTTCAGAATCATTGCTTGGACGCGTGTTGTGAGTCTTAACCAAAAGACGGATACGGTGATCTTTGGCAGTGTTAGTAAAGCGAGTCTTGCAACGGATTTGTGGATTATCAACGAAGACAGTCATCTCAGTTTCCAGAGGAATGCTTGTCAATTCTTCTGAACGTCCAGCCTCACGCTTCATAAACTCGATGATGCCTTTTTGCTCTTCTTCTAGTTTTTCATCCGCACTGACAGGCACAGTCAATTCATGTTTGAGCAAAATTTTCGCATAACGAGCTGTGTTTTCCAAGACCTCGTAACCCTTAAGCTCTGCATAGATTGGCTCTGTTCCTTTTGGTTGGAAATAGATATACTCGTTTCCGATGTCCCCACGGTCTTCGAAGCGGATAAAGTCTTCGTAGGCTTCGTGAGTTGTCTTGTCATAAACTGTGATGTTGTCATCCACACTCACCGTTACGAATGGTGTATCAATCACTCCGTTTTGGTAAATACCGTCGCGGTGTTCTTGCTCTCCTTCCAGCAATTGGAAGGTTGTCCAAGAAAGCGGTGCTAGGTGAACTGGAATGGTCACGCGCACTTGGCGAGCGATACGAGCTTGGCGGAACTTGTCTTTTGGTAAATCATACTCAAAATTAGCCCCAAGGTCTTCGATTTTAGCCTCTACAGGACGACCATCCAAGTCCTCCACACGGTAGCTTGGCAAGGTCAAGGCTGCCATCTTCTTGTAGCCTTCTGTTGGATGCAATTCCTTGAAATCACAAGTCGCCACATCAATCACTGTGCTGACAGTATCAACCTTATCATGCAAGCCTGTGTTAATGACAGTAAAGAGATAGTCGCTCTGAGCTTCGTGAGTTGCAATTTTGCCCTTCCACTCGTTAAGAAGATTGCTCTTAACAAAGTTTCCTACTTGGTTGACCTTGGCAAAACGTGTTTCCATCTCGCGGTGGACTTCGTCCACGCTACAGCCACAGATGCTATCATGCGGCGCATTCTGCAAAAGAGTTTTCCAAGCATAGGTCAACTGGTCCTTGTGGTTGTGACCCCCAGTGATAATTGTCAAGGATTCTACAACTTGTTCTAGTAGGTTGCTATTTTCTTGGAAGGCTTGTTTGAGATAAATACGAGATGAAGAAGTGTTGGCAAGTGTGTACCAGCCGTCTGTTTCCTGACTGGTCAACTCACCTGTAACCGTTGATAACTGCTCTGGTAGAGTACTTTCCACAGCTTGAACATATTCATCAAAAGAACTATGAACAAAGGTTACGTCTGGGAAGAGTTCATTTGCCACACGAATGGCTTCACTCAAATTTTTCTGGACAGGCTGATGGTCACAGCCGTTCATCATCAACCATTGGTTGGTCGAAGCATAGGCACGCACATCTGACAATTTTTGTTTCCAGAAGGTCAAGGCCTCATCTTTGTCAACTGGGATTTCATTCCCGTTACTGTACCAGTTGGCAAAGAGAATACCTAAAACACGACTACCATCCGCACCCTGCCAGTACATTTCTGAAAACTGGGATGTAAACTGCTCATCTTCGAGGACTTGGTTGTCAAATCCAATCGGCTTCACACCACGACCAAAAGCTGCCACATGAATGCCTGATTTTTGAAGAATTTGAGGCGCTTGTCCCATATTTCCAAAGGTATCTGGGAAGTAACCAATCTGGGTTGATTTGCCCCATTTTGCACATTCTGCTTGGCCAATCAAGGTATTGCGGACGTTGGATTCACTGGAGATCAAGTAATCATCCTGCAAGATGTAAAATGGACCAATTTTAAGTTTGCCCTCGTCAATGTAGCGTTGAACTTTGTCACGATTTTCAGGGCGAATTTCCAAGTAATCATCAAGGACAATGGTTTGTCCATCTAAATGGAAACTCTTAAACTCAGGGTCATTTTCAAAGAGATCAAAGAGATTGTCAAACAATTCCACCAACTGCATACGGTGGCTTTCAAAAGGCAAGTACCACTCACGGTCCCAGTGACTATGTGAGATAATATGTACGACAACATTTTCCATGAAGTAAAACCTCATTCTAAATTAAATTTTTAATGTTTTAAATGTAAATTTATGATTCTGACAAGAATCGGTTGTGCTAATACTCAATGAAAATCAAAGTGCAAACTAGGAAGCTAGCCGCAGGTTGCTAAAAGCACAGCTTTGAGGTTGCAGATAAAGCTGACGTAGTTTGAAGAGATTTTCGAAGAGTATAAAGCGCTCTCCTTAGCGAATATCCAAGTAATCCAAGACCAACTCACAGAACATCATGTTAGCCCAAGAGAACCATTCACGTGAGTAGAGGGTCGGATCATCTACGTGGAAGCTTTCGTGCATAACACCTGTTCCACCATCACAAGCAACCAGCTGATCTAGCAAGAATTTTTTCTCAGCTTTATCTGTAGCTGTCAAGCCTTGGATAGAAAGGGCGATTGGCCAGATATAGCGATAGAAGGTATGAGAACTTCCGAGACCGCTAGCGTATTCTCCTTGATAGAAGTAGGGATTTTCAGGGCTCAGAATGGTGCGACGAGTTGCTTGATACACTTCATCATCGACCGAACAGTAGCCCAGATAAGGCGCAGCCAACAAACTTGGTACATTTGGATCATCCATAATGCTAGCATTTCCTAAACCATCGACTTCAAAGGCATAAATCTTTTCGCCCTTGCTGTTGGTGGTGTAGGCGTAGCTTTCTATTCCTTCTTGAATCTCAGCCTGTAGACGCTTGGCATCAGCAATAACACTCTCGCTATCAGCTAGGTCTAGTTCTGCAAAGATTTCTTGCATGTAACCCAAAACGACTACGGCAAACATATTGGACGGAATCAAATAGCTATACTGGCAGCAGTCATCACTCGGGCGAAAGGCTGACCAAGTCATACCTGTCACTGCAAAATCAGGGCCAAATCCATCATTTACCAGTGTATCTTCCTTACGGTCCGTATCTCGGACAAAACGATAAGGAGAGTTCTTGTGGTCTTGTTCCACCGTCCAAAGATGGAGAATTTCCTTAGTCGCTGCGACAAAAGTCTCATCAAACTGACTAGTCTCGCCAGTCTCTTTCCAGAGGAGATAAGCCAACTGCAAAGGATAGCAAAGCGAGTCCACCTCATACTTGCGTTCCCAAATCCAGCCATTAAGGTCTGTATGATCGGTCTCGTGGTGCCCCTTCCAGTTTTCCTCAATATTAAAGGAATTGGCATAAGGATCCTTGAGTACCAAGGTCATCTGACGTTTGACCAAACCTGCAATGGTCTGACGCAGGAGGGAATCTCTTTTAGCAACATGCAGGTAGGGTCTGAGTTGAGCTGTCGAATCCCGAAGCCACATAGCAGGAATATCTCCTGTGAGCACAAAGGTTGAACCATCTTCTAGGATTTCAACCGTATTGTCCAAGGTGTCGGTGTAGCAACGCTCGAAAACATCTACCCATTCTGGATGGTCCTTAGCACGTTCTGCTACTTCATCTAGCCATTCTCTAACAATTTCTTTTGAATAAATCATCATGCAGCATCCTCTTTCAAACAAGTTTCATTTTCAGTATATAGCTTTTGAGACAGAAAATACATACACAAATGATAGTCATTTTTCTACAAAATAGTTATCTTTGAAACTCCTTTTCTAAAGGTTATCTTTTTCTGATATAATGTAGAAAAACAGCTAAAGGAAAGACTATGAAACCACTACTTGAAAGCATCGATACCCGCTTTGGTACTGCCAGCAAGCATGCCTTTTCTCGGGGAAATACCCTGCCATACACAGGTGTGCCTTTTGGGATGAATTACTTTGTAGCCCAGACCAGCGACCAGGAGGGCTCTTGGTTTTTTGATCCACATCTGCCTATCTTTCAGGGGATTCGATTAACCCACCAGCCCAGTCCTTGGATTGGGGACTACTCTTGGCTCCTTCTGACACCTGTCACAGGCCAACTGGGTGGAGACAGCCTCTTTCACCGCCAGTCTTCCTATGACATAGATAAGACCTCTTTCAAACCTCATTATCTGAAGATTTTCTCCCTGCGCTATCAGATTGAAACCCAGCTCACACCGACTTGCTACGGTGCTTCTATTCGTTTGGAGCAAAAGCAAGGCAAAGCCCTCTCCCTCTACCTTCACGTAGCAGATAAACTGACAGTGGAGCGAGTAGATAAGCGAACTCTTGCCCTCCGACAAGAAGGTAAAACTGAAACCAACAAAAATTCGCTAACGATGTTCACTGCCCTGCAAATGAATACGGATATTCTTGCTGTCAGCCAAGAAGGGAGAGACTGGCGAATTGACTTAGCAAGTAGCCATACTGAGATTCAGCTAGCCACTTCTTTCATCTCTCCTTCTCAAGCACTGCTTAATCTACCTCAAAAGGACTTTGATAGCTGTAAATCAAGTGCCCAAGCCGACTGGAAAAATCTCCTCCATCGTTTTGACGTTATCGAGACAGGAGAGGCTGACCGAACCTTCTTTGACCACTGCCTTTACAGACTCTTCCTCTTCCCACAGACTTTTTATGAGATTGATGAATCAGGGCAAGCCATCCACATGGATCTGGCTACTGGCACTGTCAAGCCCGGTGTTCTCTTCAGCAACAATGGTTTCTGGGATACCTTCCGCACCACCTTCCCCCTCTTTGCCCTTATCATACCGGAACACTACCACCGCTTTTTAGAAGGTTTCCTCAATAGCTACCGCGATACTGGTTTCCTTCCAAAATGGCTAGCTCCAGATGAACGTGGCATGATGCCTGGTACACTTTTAGACGGTATTATCGCAGATAGCGCCTGCAAGGACATGGCCCCCGACTTGGAAGAAGAACTCCTCCAAGCCATGCTTGAAACAGCCAGCAAGACCGACCCTCTCGGCATCAATGGCCGTCACGGACTAACCCAATACCAAGAACTAGGCTACCTCTCTATCGACCACCACGAAAGCGTCAGCCATACCCTAGACTATGCCTATAGCGACTTTTGTATCGCAAGCTGTGCCGAGAAACTAGGGAAAATAGAAATCGCTGAGACCTACAAGGCCGCATCACACAATTACCGCCATCTATTTGATACTGATACAGGTTACATGCGAGCGCGTGATGGTCAAGGCAACTTCCGCCCTGACTTTTCTCCTTATAGTTGGGGACGTGATTATGCCGAATGTTCAGCCATCCAAGCAACTTTAGGCGTTCTCCACGACATCCCAGGCTTAATCCAACTTATGGGTGGAAAAGAAGCATTCAGCAACTATCTTTTGAAAACCTGTCAGGAGGCTCCCCTCTTTGAGACAACAGGCTATGGCTACGAGATTCATGAAATGAGCGAGATGGCTACTGCTCCTTTTGGACAAATAGCCATTTCCAACCAGCCGAGCTTCCACATTCCTTATCTCTTCCGCTACAGCAACTACCCTGACTATACTGCCCTTCTCATCAAGACTCTCCGTCAGAAAGCCTTTCATCCAAGTTGGGAAACCTATCCTGGCGATGAAGACAATGGTAGTCTCTCTGCTTGGTACATCTGGTCAGCTCTCGGTTTCTATCCAACCTGTCCAGGCAAGCCCAGCTATGATCTCGGAATCCCTCTCTTTGACCACCTCCGAATCTATCTGGCTAAAGAAGATAAATGGCTGGATATCCATACTAAACAAAACTACAGCCATTTTAACTTTGTAAAAGAATGCCGACTAGATAATACCTCTATAACTAGCATTCAACACCAAGACCTCTTAAAAGCTGAACAACTAACTTTCACCCTCAGCTGGTTACCAAGTCAGCCGTCCACTTCCTGAAATGCAAAAATCTCCTAGCAGGCTTTCCTGCTAGGAGATTTTCTTATGAGAGGTACTTGTTCAAGCTTTGAAAATCGGATTTATCATCTGATGTTTATCAAACAATCTACCAATTAAGCTTCTTCGTCTTCTTTACGACGACGACCTGCAAGACCAAGACCAAGTAATGCACTTGCTGCAGCTGCTACCATAGCTACAGTAGAATCTGCTGTACCTGTATTTGGTAATTCTTTAGCTCCTTTACGCGCATTTGCTTGAGCTGATGTTGCTTGGCTAGCATTAGATGCTGCCTTAGCTTTGTCAGCGTCTGTCAAATTGCTTGGATCTTTAACCGCTGTTGCTGATGGATCTTTAACTCCTTCTGAATCATTAGCTTTCGCTACTGCTTTATCAGCTGGAATTACTGCTGTTGAGCCATCTGGGAAGGTTACAGTTGTTGTTCCATCTTTGCCAACTTTAACATCTGTTGCTGTTGGGTTAGATTTCTTAACTTCGTCTGCTACCTTAGCTTTTTCTGCGTCTGTCAAGTTGCTTGGATCCTTAACTGATGTCGCTGATGGAGCCTTAACGCCTTCTGAATCTTTAGACTTGTTGGCTGGTTTAGCTGTTTGATCCTGCGCTACTGGTGTGTTCTTACCTGCATCTGTAGCTGGTGTACTTGGATTTTGAACACCTTCTGCATCCTTAGCTTTCGCTACTGCTTTATCAGCTGGGATTACTGCTGTTGATCCATCTGGGAAGGTTACAGTCGCTGTTCCATCTTTACCTACTTCAACATCTTTCGCTGTTGGGTTAGATTTCTTAACTTCGTCTGCTACTTTAGCTTTTTCTGCGTCTGTTAAGTTAGCTGGATCTTTAACTGGTGTCTTAGCTTCTGGATCTTTAACGCCTTCTGCATCTTTAGCTTTCTCAACTGCTTTAGCTGCTGGGATTTCTGCTGTTGATCCATCTGGGAAGGTTACAGTCGCTGTTCCATCTTTACCTACTTCAACATCTTTCGCTGTTGGGTTAGATTTCTTAACTTCGTCTGCTACTTTAGCTTTTTCTGCGTCTGTTAAGTTAGCTGGATCTTTAACTGGTGTCTTAGCTTCTGGATCTTTAACGCCTTCTGCATCTTTAGCTTTCTCAACTGCTTTAGCTGCTGGGATTTCTGCTGTTGATCCATCTGGGAAGGTTACAGTCGCTGTTCCATCTTTACCTACTTTAACATCTTTCGCTGTTGGGTTAGATTTCTTAACTTCGTCTGCTACTTTAGCTTTTTCTGCATCTGTTAAGTTAGCTGGATCTTTAACTGGTGTTACTGATGGATCTTTAACTCCATTTGAGTCAGCTGATTTAACTGTCTTATCTGGTGTTACTGTTGTTGTTGTTCCATCTGGGAATGTTACAGTCGCTGTTCCATCTTTTCCTACTTTAACATCTTTCGCTGTTGGGTTAGATTTCTTAACTTCGTCTGCTACTTTAGCTTTTTCTGCATCTGTTAAGTTAGCTGGATCTTTAACTGGTGTTGCTTCTGGATCTTTAACTCCATTTGAGTCAGCTGATTTAACTGTCTTATCTGGTGTTACTTTTGTTGTTGATCCGTCTGGGAATGTTACAGTTGTTGTTCCATCGTTACCTACTTCAACATCTTTCGCTGTTGGGTTAGCTTTCTTAACTTCGTCTGCTACTTTAGCTTTTTCTGCGTCTGTTAAGTTTGCTGGATCTTTAACTGGTGTTACTGATGGGTCTTTAGCACCATTTGAGTCAGCTGATTTAACTGTCTTATCTGGT
This sequence comes from Streptococcus sp. KHUD_015, assembly GCF_051106265.1. GTDB lineage: Bacteria > Bacillota > Bacilli > Lactobacillales > Streptococcaceae > Streptococcus. The sequence goes on along the minus strand of NZ_CP193665.1, from coordinate 81,949 downwards.
GTTACTGTTGTCGTTGAACCATCTGGGAAGGTTACAGTCACTGTTCCATCTTTACCTACTTCAACACCTTTCGCTGTTGGGTTAGATTTCTTAACTTCGTCTGCTACTTTAGCTTTTTCTGCATCTGTTAAGTTAGCTGGATCTTTAACTGGTGTTGCTTCTGGATCTTTAACTCCATTTGAGTCAGCTGATTTAACTGTCTTATCTGGTGTTACTGTTGTTGTTGTTCCATCTGGGAATGTTACAGTCGCTGTTCCATCTTTTCCTACTTTAACATCTTTCGCTGTTGGGTTAGATTTCTTAACTTCGTCTGCTACTTTAGCTTTTTCTGCATCTGTTAAGTTAGCTGGATCTTTAACTGGTGTTGCTTCTGGATCTTTAACTCCATTTGAGTCAGCTGATTTAACTGTCTTATCTGGTGTTACTTTTGTTGTTGATCCGTCTGGGAATGTTACAGTTGTTGTTCCATCGTTACCTACTTCAACATCTTTCGCTGTTGGGTTAGCTTTCTTAACTTCGTCTGCTACTTTAGCTTTTTCTGCGTCTGTTAAGTTTGCTGGATCTTTAACTGGTGTTACTGATGGGTCTTTAGCACCATTTGAGTCAGCTGATTTAACTGTCTTATCTGGTGTTACTGTTGTCGTTGAACCATCTGGGAAGGTTACAGTCACTGTTCCATCTTTACCTACTTCAACACCTTTCGCTGTTGGGTTAGATTTCTTAACTTCGTCTGCTACTTTAGCTTTTTCTGCATCTGTTAAGTTAGCTGGATCTTTAACTGGTGTTGCTTCTGGATCTTTAACTCCATTTGAGTCAGCTGATTTAACTGTCTTATCTGGTGTTACTTTTGTTGTTGATCCGTCTGGGAATGTTACAGTTGTTGTTCCATCGTTACCTACTTCAACATCTTTCGCTGTTGGGTTAGCTTTCTTAACTTCGTCTGCTACCTTAGCTTTTTCTGCGTCTGTTAAGTTTGCTGGATCTTTAACTGGTGTTACTGATGGGTCTTTAGCACCATTTGAGTCAGCTGATTTAACTGTCTTATCTGGTGTTACTGTTGTCGTTGATCCATCTGGGAAGGTTACAGTCGCTGTTCCATCTTTACCTACTTCAACATCTTTCGCTGTTGGGTTAGATTTCTTAACTTCGTCTGCTACTTTAGCTTTTTCTGCGTCTGTTAAGTTAGCTGGATCTTTAACTGGTGTCTTAGCTTCTGGATCTTTAACGCCTTCTGCATCTTTAGCTTTCTCAACTGCTTTAGCTGCTGGGATTTCTGCTGTTGATCCATCTGGGAAGGTTACAGTCGCTGTTCCATCTTTACCTACTTTAACATCTTTCGCTGTTGGGTTAGATTTCTTAACTTCGTCTGCTACTTTAGCTTTTTCTGCATCTGTTAAGTTAGCTGGATCTTTAACTGGTGTTACTGATGGATCTTTAACTCCATTTGAGTCAGCTGATTTAACTGTCTTATCTGGTGTTACTGTTGTTGTTGTTCCATCTGGGAATGTTACAGTCGCTGTTCCATCTTTTCCTACTTTAACATCTTTCGCTGTTGGGTTAGATTTCTTAACTTCGTCTGCTACTTTAGCTTTTTCTGCATCTGTTAAGTTAGCTGGATCTTTAACTGGTGTTGCTTCTGGATCTTTAACTCCATTTGAGTCAGCTGATTTAACTGTCTTATCTGGTGTTACTTTTGTTGTTGATCCGTCTGGGAATGTTACAGTTGTTGTTCCATCGTTACCTACTTCAACATCTTTCGCTGTTGGGTTAGCTTTCTTAACTTCGTCTGCTACTTTAGCTTTTTCTGCGTCTGTTAAGTTTGCTGGATCTTTAACTGGTGTTACTGATGGGTCTTTAGCACCATTTGAGTCAGCTGATTTAACTGTCTTATCTGGTGTTACTGTTGTCGTTGAACCATCTGGGAAGGTTACAGTCACTGTTCCATCTTTACCTACTTCAACACCTTTCGCTGTTGGGTTAGATTTCTTAACTTCGTCTGCTACCTTAGCTTTTTCTGCGTCTGTTAAGTTTGCTGGATCTTTAACTGGTGTTACTGATGGGTCTTTAGCACCATTTGAGTCAGCTGATTTAACTGTCTTATCTGGTGTTACTGTTGTCGTTGATCCGTCTGGGAATGTTACAGTTGTTGTTCCATCGTTACCTACTTCAACATCTTTCGCTGTTGGGTTAGCTTTCTTAACTTCGTCTGCTACCTTAGCTTTTTCTGCGTCTGTTAAGTTTGCTGGATCTTTAACTGGTGTTACTGATGGGTCTTTAGCACCATTTGAGTCAGCTGATTTAACTGTCTTATCTGGTGTTACTGTTGTCGTTGATCCATCTGGGAAGGTTACAGTCGCTGTTCCATCTTTACCTACTTCAACATCTTTCGCTGTTGGGTTAGCTTTCTTAACTTCGTCTGCTACTTTAGCTTTTTCAGCGTCTGTCAAGTTAGCTGGATCTTTAACTGGTGTCTTAGCTTCTGGATCTTTAACGCCTTCTGCATCTTTAGCTTTCTCAACTGCTTTAGCTGCTGGGATTTCTGCTGTTGATCCATCTGGGAAGGTTACAGTCGCTGTTCCATCTTTACCTACTTCAACATCTTTCGCTGTTGGGTTAGCTTTCTTAACTTCGTCTGCTACTTTAGCTTTTTCAGCGTCTGTCAAGTTAGCTGGATCTTTAACTGGTGTCTTAGCTTCTGGATCTTTAACGCCTTCTGCATCTTTAGCTTTCTCAACTGCTTTAGCTGCTGGGATTTCTGCTGTTGATCCATCTGGGAAGGTTACAGTCGCTGTTCCATCTTTACCTACTTCAACATCTTTCGCTGTTGGGTTAGCTTTCTTAACTTCGTCTGCTACTTTAGCTTTTTCTGCGTCTGTTAAGTTAGCTGGATCTTTAACTGGTGTCTTAGCTTCTGGATCTTTAACGCCTTCTGCATCTTTAGCTTTCTCAACTGCTTTAGCTGCTGGGATTACTGCTGTTGATCCATCTGGGAAGGTTACAGTCGCTGTTCCATCTTTACCTACTTCAACATCTTTCGCTGTTGGGTTAGATTTCTTAACTTCGTCTGCTACTTTAGCTTTTTCTGCGTCTGTTAAGTTAGCTGGATCTTTAACTGGTGTCTTAGCTTCTGGATCTTTAACGCCTTCTGCATCTTTAGCTTTCTCAACTGCTTTAGCTGCTGGGATTTCTGCTGTTGATCCATCTGGGAAGGTTACAGTCGCTGTTCCATCTTTACCTACTTCAACATCTTTCGCTGTTGGGTTAGATTTCTTAACTTCGTCTGCTACTTTAGCTTTTTCTGCGTCTGTTAAGTTAGCTGGATCTTTAACTGGTGTCTTAGCTTCTGGATCTTTAACGCCTTCTGCATCTTTAGCTTTCTCAACTGCTTTAGCTGCTGGGATTTCTGCTGTTGATCCATCTGGGAAGGTTACAGTCGCTGTTCCATCTTTACCTACTTCAACATCTTTCGCTGTTGGGTTAGATTTCTTAACTTCGTCTGCTACTTTAGCTTTTTCTGCGTCTGTTAAGTTAGCTGGATCTTTAACTGGTGTCTTAGCTTCTGGATCTTTAACGCCTTCTGCATCTTTAGCTTTCTCAACTGCTTTAGCTGCTGGGATTACTGCTGTTGATCCATCTGGGAAGGTTACAGTCGCTGTTCCATCTTTACCTACTTCAACATCTTTCGCTGTTGGGTTAGATTTCTTAACTTCGTCTGCTACTTTAGCTTTTTCTGCGTCTGTTAAGTTAGCTGGATCTTTAACTGGTGTCTTAGCTTCTGGATCTTTAACGCCTTCTGCATCTTTAGCTTTCTCAACTGCTTTAGCTGCTGGGATTTCTGCTGTTGATCCATCTGGGAAGGTTACAGTCGCTGTTCCATCTTTACCTACTTCAACATCTTTCGCTGTTGGGTTAGATTTCTTAACTTCGTCTGCTACTTTAGCTTTTTCTGCATCTGTTAAGTTAGCTGGATCTTTAACTGGTGTCTTAGCTTCTGGATCTTTAACGCCTTCTGCATCTTTAGCTTTCTCAACTGCTTTAGCTGCTGGGATTTCTGCTGTTGATCCATCTGGGAAGGTTACAGTCGCTGTTCCATCTTTACCTACTTCAACATCTTTCGCTGTTGGGTTAGCTTTCTTAACTTCGTCTGCTACTTTAGCTTTTTCAGCGTCTGTCAAGTTAGCTGGATCTTTAACTGGAGTTACTTCTGGATCTACAAGACCATTTGAGTCAGCTGTTTTAGCTGTCTTCTCTGGTGTTAGTTTTGCTGTTGATCCGTCTGGGAAGGTTACAGTTGTTGTTCCATCGTTACCTACTTCAACTTTCGTTGCTGTTGGGTTAGCTTTCTTAACGGCTTCTTCTACTTTAGTTTTTTCTGCGTCTGTTAAGTTTGCTGGATCTTTAACTGGAGTTACTTCTGGATCTACAAGACCATTTGAGTCAGCTGTTTTAGCTGTCTTCTCTGGTGTTAGTTTTGCTGTTGATCCGTCTGGGAAGGTTACAGTTGTTGTTCCATCGTTACCTACTTCAACTTTCGTTGCTGTTGGGTTAGCTTTCTTAACGGCTTCTTCTACTTTAGTTTTTTCTGCGTCTGTTAAGTTTGCTGGATCTTTAACTGGAGTTACTTCTGGATCTACAAGACCATTTGAGTCAGCTGTTTTAGCTGTCTTCTCTGGTGTTAGTTTTGCTGTTGATCCGTCTGGGAAGGTTACAGTTGTTGTTCCATCGTTACCTACTTCAACTTTCGTTGCTGTTGGGTTAGCTTTCTTAACGGCTTCTTCTACTTTAGTTTTTTCTGCGTCTGTTAAGTTTGCTGGATCTTTAACTGGAGTTACTTCTGGATCTACAAGACCATTTGAGTCAGCTGTTTTAGCTGTCTTCTCTGGTGTTAGTTTTGCTGTTGATCCGTCTGGGAAGGTTACAGTTGTTGTTCCATCGTTACCTACTTCAACTTTCGTTGCTGTTGGGTTAGCTTTCTTAACGGCTTCTTCTACTTTAGTTTTTTCTGCGTCTGTTAAGTTTGCTGGATCTTTAACTGGAGTTACTTCTGGATCTACAAGACCATTTGAGTCAGCTGTTTTAGCTGTCTTCTCTGGTGTTAGTTTTGCTGTTGATCCGTCTGGGAAGGTTACAGTTGTTGTTCCATCGTTACCTACTTCAACTTTCGTTGCTGTTGGGTTAGCTTTCTTAACGGCTTCTTCTACTTTAGTTTTTTCTGCGTCTGTTAAGTTTGCTGGATCTTTAACTGGAGTTACTTCTGGATCTACAAGACCATTTGAGTCAGCTGTTTTAGCTGTCTTCTCTGGTGTTAGTTTTGCTGTTGATCCGTCTGGGAAGGTTACAGTTGTTGTTCCATCGTTACCTACTTCAACTTTCGTTGCTGTTGGGTTAGCTTTCTTAACGGCTTCTTCTACTTTAGTTTTTTCTGCGTCTGTTAAGTTTGCTGGATCTTTAACTGGAGTTACTTCTGGATCTACAAGACCATTTGAGTCAGCTGTTTTAGCTGTCTTCTCTGGTGTTAGTTTTGCTGTTGATCCGTCTGGGAAGGTTACAGTTGTTGTTCCATCGTTACCTACTTCAACTTTCGTTGCTGTTGGGTTAGCTTTCTTAACGGCTTCTTCTACTTTAGTTTTTTCTGCGTCTGTTAAGTTTGCTGGATCTTTAACTGGAGTTACTTCTGGATCTACAAGACCATTTGAGTCAGCTGTTTTAGCTGTCTTCTCTGGTGTTAGTTTTGCTGTTGATCCGTCTGGGAAGGTTACAGTTGTTGTTCCATCGTTACCTACTTCAACTTTCGTTGCTGTTGGGTTAGCTTTCTTAACGGCTTCTTCTACTTTAGTTTTTTCTGCGTCTGTTAAGTTTGCTGGATCTTTAACTGGAGTTACTTCTGGATCTACAAGACCATTTGAGTCAGCTGTTTTAGCTGTCTTCTCTGGTGTTAGTTTTGCTGTTGATCCGTCTGGGAAGGTTACAGTTGTTGTTCCATCGTTACCTACTTCAACTTTCGTTGCTGTTGGGTTAGCTTTCTTAACGGCTTCTTCTACTTTAGTTTTTTCTGCGTCTGTTAAGTTTGCTGGATCTTTAACTGGAGTTACTTCTGGATCTACAAGACCATTTGAGTCAGCTGTTTTAGCTGTCTTCTCTGGTGTTAGTTTTGCTGTTGATCCGTCTGGGAAGGTTACAGTTGTTGTTCCATCGTTACCTACTTCAACTTTCGTTGCTGTTGGGTTAGCTTTCTTAACGGCTTCTTCTACTTTAGTTTTTTCTGCGTCTGTTAAGTTTGCTGGATCTTTAACTGGAGTTACTTCTGGATCTACAAGACCATTTGAGTCAGCTGTTTTAGCTGTCTTCTCTGGTGTTAGTTTTGCTGTTGATCCGTCTGGGAAGGTTACAGTTGTTGTTCCATCGTTACCTACTTCAACTTTCGTTGCTGTTGGGTTAGCTTTCTTAACGGCTTCTTCTACTTTAGTTTTTTCTGCGTCTGTTAAGTTTGCTGGATCTTTAACTGGAGTTACTTCTGGATCTACAAGACCATTTGAGTCAGCTGTTTTAGCTGTCTTCTCTGGTGTTAGTTTTGCTGTTGATCCGTCTGGGAAGGTTACAGTTGTTGTTCCATCGTTACCTACTTCAACTTTCGTTGCTGTTGGGTTAGCTTTCTTAACGGCTTCTTCTACTTTAGTTTTTTCTGCGTCTGTTAAGTTTGCTGGATCTTTAACTGGAGTTACTTCTGGATCTACAAGACCATTTGAGTCAGCTGTTTTAGCTGTCTTCTCTGGTGTTAGTTTTGCTGTTGATCCGTCTGGGAAGGTTACAGTTGTTGTTCCATCGTTACCTACTTCAACTTTCGTTGCTGTTGGGTTAGCTTTCTTAACGGCTTCTTCTACTTTAGTTTTTTCTGCGTCTGTTAAGTTTGCTGGATCTTTAACTGGAGTTACTTCTGGATCTACAAGACCATTTGAGTCAGCTGTTTTAGCTGTCTTCTCTGGTGTTAGTTTTGCTGTTGATCCGTCTGGGAAGGTTACAGTTGTTGTTCCATCGTTACCTACTTCAACTTTCGTTGCTGTTGGGTTAGCTTTCTTAACGGCTTCTTCTACTTTAGTTTTTTCTGCGTCTGTTAAGTTTGCTGGATCTTTAACTGGAGTTACTTCTGGATCTACAAGACCATTTGAGTCAGCTGTTTTAGCTGTCTTCTCTGGTGTTAGTTTTGCTGTTGATCCGTCTGGGAAGGTTACAGTTGTTGTTCCATCGTTACCTACTTCAACTTTCGTTGCTGTTGGGTTAGCTTTCTTAACGGCTTCTTCTACTTTAGTTTTTTCTGCGTCTGTTAAGTTTGCTGGATCTTTAACTGGAGTTACTTCTGGATCTACAAGACCATTTGAGTCAGCTGTTTTAGCTGTCTTCTCTGGTGTTAGTTTTGCTGTTGATCCGTCTGGGAAGGTTACAGTTGTTGTTCCATCGTTACCTACTTCAACTTTCGTTGCTGTTGGGTTAGCTTTCTTAACGGCTTCTTCTACTTTAGTTTTTTCTGCGTCTGTTAAGTTTGCTGGATCTTTAACTGGAGTTACTTCTGGATCTACAAGACCATTTGAGTCAGCTGTTTTAGCTGTCTTCTCTGGTGTTAGTTTTGCTGTTGATCCGTCTGGGAAGGTTACAGTTGTTGTTCCATCGTTACCTACTTCAACTTTCGTTGCTGTTGGGTTAGCTTTCTTAACGGCTTCTTCTACTTTAGTTTTTTCTGCGTCTGTTAAGTTTGCTGGATCTTTAACTGGAGTTACTTCTGGATCTACAAGACCATTTGAGTCAGCTGTTTTAGCTGTCTTCTCTGGTGTTAGTTTTGCTGTTGATCCGTCTGGGAAGGTTACAGTTGTTGTTCCATCGTTACCTACTTCAACTTTCGTTGCTGTTGGGTTAGCTTTCTTAACGGCTTCTTCTACTTTAGTTTTTTCTGCGTCTGTTAAGTTTGCTGGATCTTTAACTGGAGTTACTTCTGGATCTACAAGACCATTTGAGTCAGCTGTTTTAGCTGTCTTCTCTGGTGTTAGTTTTGCTGTTGATCCGTCTGGGAAGGTTACAGTTGTTGTTCCATCGTTACCTACTTCAACTTTCGTTGCTGTTGGGTTAGCTTTCTTAACGGCTTCTTCTACTTTAGTTTTTTCTGCGTCTGTTAAGTTTGCTGGATCTTTAACTGGAGTTACTTCTGGATCTACAAGACCATTTGAGTCAGCTGTTTTAGCTGTCTTCTCTGGTGTTAGTTTTGCTGTTGATCCGTCTGGGAAGGTTACAGTTGTTGTTCCATCGTTACCTACTTCAACTTTCGTTGCTGTTGGGTTAGCTTTCTTAACGGCTTCTTCTACTTTAGTTTTTTCTGCGTCTGTTAAGTTTGCTGGATCTTTAACTGGAGTTACTTCTGGATCTACAAGACCATTTGAGTCAGCTGTTTTAGCTGTCTTCTCTGGTGTTAGTTTTGCTGTTGATCCGTCTGGGAAGGTTACAGTTGTTGTTCCATCGTTACCTACTTCAACTTTCGTTGCTGTTGGGTTAGCTTTCTTAACGGCTTCTTCTACTTTAGTTTTTTCTGCGTCTGTTAAGTTTGCTGGATCTTTAACTGGAGTTACTTCTGGATCTACAAGACCATTTGAGTCAGCTGTTTTAGCTGTCTTCTCTGGTGTTAGTTTTGCTGTTGATCCGTCTGGGAAGGTTACAGTTGTTGTTCCATCGTTACCTACTTCAACTTTCGTTGCTGTTGGGTTAGCTTTCTTAACGGCTTCTTCTACTTTAGTTTTTTCTGCGTCTGTTAAGTTTGCTGGATCTTTAACTGGAGTTACTTCTGGATTTTTAGCTACAAAATCTGATAACGGTCTTGTATCTTTAGATCCGTCTGTGTATGTTACTACAAGATTTCCAGCGTTATCTTTTTCTACTGATTTAATCTTAGTCTTAGCATCTTCAGCATCTACAGCTTTACCTTTTTTCTCTGCTAAGTTAGCATCATCATTTCTCTTAGAATACTCAATTTGTAATTTTTCTTTGATTTTATCTAACTCATCTTGCGTTACGTTAGCTGGGTCTGTTACAGCAACTTTTTCAGTTGGAGTTGCTATATCGTATTTAGATGTTTGATTTTTAACTACGAATCGAGCATATCCTGGTTTTTCTTTAGCGTTAGGATCTACATCTAGCGCTCTGTAATCAGTGTTTGAAAGTTTGCCATCGTTATCTTTAGAAACAATAAAACTTGTCCACTCTTTACCAGCTGCTAGATTAGTTTTCCCAGTCATCTTGATAGTAGCTGATGTCTTATCTTCAGATACTGAACCTTCACCAGTCACTTCACCATTTTCAACTTTACCTGTTGGTAATCCATAGCCTGCTGCATTATTCCCTGAAAGATCTCCAGGTCCACGTAGGTAAAGATCTTTAATTTCTTTTTCATCTGTACCTTTGAAAGTTAAATCAGTATTTTCACCTGTATAAACGTAGACTTGTTTCTCAGTTTGATTTGAATATGGAACTTCTACTTTTGGAGCTACGTTTACAAAATCTGCTAATGCTTTTGTATCTTTAGAACCATCTTTATATGTTACTACAACATTATTTCCTTCTCTTTCAATGCTTTCAATACGCTCAGTTTGGTTATCTACTACTTCACCTTTTTTATCAGCTAAACGCATATCTATATTATTGTTAGAATATTCAATTTTAACTTTCGCTTTAATTTTCTCAAAATCTTCATTGGAAATATTGTTAGCATCTGATACGGTTACTTTATCAGCTGAAGCTGGAGTTTTAATATCATATTTTGCTGTTTGTGCTTTTAATGTGATTGTAAAAGCACCTGGGTCAGTTTTATAAGATTCTGAAACAATGTTAGTCCCGGCATTAAACTTTGTTGCTTGATTTTCAATGTATTTACCATCTAAATCTGTTGCTGTTGCAAAACGTGATACTATAGGTAAAGCTTGACTCTCTGTTTTTGGAATTTTATTATCTGGTACTCCTTTAACTGTTCCTGTTATTTTAATTGTTGCTGGTGTAGTAGTTTCATTTTTAATTACAGTTGTAACAAGTCCCCATTCATTATCTTGTTTATTTTCACCAATATCTCTTAACGCAATATTTCCACCTCTTTTAAGGGCAGCTGATTGAATTTTTCCTGAATCATCATTAAATGTAATATCTATATCAACTTCCTCTCCATTGTAGATATAAATATCTTTTTTATCTAGAGCTGGATCTGAATATGGGATAGATACTGTTGGTGCTTCATTTGTACGTGCAACACTTGAAACTGGAGTAGTGTCTACTGAGTCATCTTGATAGGTAACAGTAACTGTTCCATTTGCAACAGCGACGTCTTTCACTACTGAAGATCTATCTGCTAAGACTTCTCCTTTGTGAGACGCTAGTCGAGCATCTTCTGTAGTTGCTTTATCAGAATATTTAATTTTAATTTCGTTTTTGATTTTGGTAATATCTGCATCAGTTGGATTATCGACATTCGAAATACCAATCTTATCAGCATTTGATTCTGGTAACTTGATACTATATTTGTATGTTTGAGACTTAAGAACAATTCTGAAGTATCCATCTGCATTTGCACCACTACTATTAGTTGACATTGTAGAACCATCTTTTGCAATTATGCGAAGGTAACGGTCACCCATTGCAAAATTTTGGTCTTCAGTTTTATTATAGTCAGGTTGACTCATGATAAAATCATTCGGTTGACCTGTCATTCTTACTGTTAATGGTGTATCTGTTTCTGTGGTGATTTTATTGAAATTATATCCATATCCATCTGTTACAGTTGTATCATTTACAGTTTTGAACTTTTGATTTGATGCTTGTGTTACTTCAGCGTATGTTACTTTGTTTGTTGATGAGTTGATTTTAAATTCTACATTAGCTTCTTCTTTGTTATAAACATAGATTTCTTTTGTAGTATCATTTGAAAACTCTGCAGTGTAAGTAATGTTATCTACAGTTTTTGAAGTTTCTGTACGTAACGCATTATCTTTATCCATCTCTTTACCGTTACGTGGGTCCTTAGATCCTGTGTTTTCGATTGAGTTAGATTCTGATTTTTTCTCAGTGTTTTCTGCTTTTTTACCTACAGTTGGTTTACCTTCAGTAGTATCTACTGCTGGAGTTTCTTTTTTATCTACAGGTTTGTTTTTTAATTTTGAGCTTACTGTAGTGACAAGTTTATTGTAAGCCTCTGTTAGTTGAGCTTGAGTAGTTGCGTTCACTAATGTAGCTTTTGCAGATTCTAAGTCAGCTTTTAATACTCCAACACTTTCTTCCGTTTTGTTATCGTAAGAACCGTTAGAAAGTTTTGTCTCAATTTCTGAAATGTAGCTTTCAAGTTGGGTTTTGTTCAAAGCTGGAGCTTCTACAGATGGTGTATCTTGTTTGCTTAGCTCATTAGCTGATACAGCTCCATTACCTAAGAACATGAAAAGAGCAGCGACTGCTACACTAGCCGCTCCAAAGCTATATTTACGAATCGAATAACGCGTGACCTTTTCACGGTGCAAACGTTCAACACGACTCATGGAGTTTTTGTGTTCCATTTTTTTCTCCTTTTGGAATTAGTTGATTTAGCTTCTACATAACAAAATTTATTACTTAAAAAGAATAAGCACTATTCTCTTGTGTATGCAGAAACCTACACTCATATTCTATCTTATTTTCAATATATATGCAAACTTTTCGACTTCAAAATTTCTAAAAAAAGAAAAAACGTTTTGAAAACGTAGGAAATTTTCAGACAGTTTAATTTTGCGTTTTTTTACATTTAAATATATATATTTAATCGCAATATTATGCTATTGTATTTTCTGAAATTTATACTTAATTGCATAAGATTTTACATATATATAATTATAATTCGAGTAATACTCAATGAAAATCAAAGAGCAAACTAGGAAGCTAGCCGCAGGCTGCTCAAAACAATGTTTTGAGGTTGTGAATAGAACTGACGAAGTCAGCTCAAAGCACTGCTTTGAGGTTGTAGATAGAACTGACGAAGTCAGTAACATATATACGGTAAGGCGACATTGACGTAGTTTGAAGAGATTTTCGAAGAGTATAAGTTTAAAAAAACGAAAACAAACATTGACTATTGGCTTAAAACAAAACATGCTATCTAGTTCGATAACATGTCCCCATTCTCATTTATAGTAAGGCCTCAAACTCAGCAACGGTCATACCTAATTGCTTACTCGCAACCTCAGGTGTCAAAAGACCTTGACGGACCATATCCAGGAAGGCAAAGAGTTTCCCACGCTCCAGTCCCTGTTCAAGACCACGTTCTAAACCTTGTTTAATACCTTCTTCTCGACCACGCTCCAAGCCTTTTTCTTCAGCTTGTTCCAAGGCATAGTCCTGTGCTAACAAGGCTTGTTCTTCTCGCATACGTAGTTGGCTAAACATCTTCCTGTCCTCCTCGGACCAGCTCTTGTAGTCCAGCAGTTGGTCTGCTTGACTGATAGCTCGCTCGGGTTCTTGAGTAAAGGGTTTATTCCCGAAAAACTCCAACCACGGTTTACGAACCTCGTCTTTGCTGGTTTCTCTGTATTTTTTTAGTTCTAAGAATGCCATCTTGACTAGATGGTTTTCTTGACCATTATTTATGATAGTTAAGACCTCACCTGTCGAATCCTCTCGCATGCTAAAGCTATGAAAAGCCAGGTCATCTGAGAAATAATTGCTGTCCACAATTGCAATGGCGTAAACAGGAGCGATATGCTTGTAACTCTGGTGGGTGTCACCTTCACGTTGACGAATTTTTTCTAGGTTTTGATTGACCTGACTGCAAAGGTAAGCCCACAGGCGATTGATGAAAAAATTCTGATGATGTACCTGAATTTCAATAATAACCTGTGTCCCATTGTCCAACTCCGCTAAGACGTCTATACTGGTATAGAAATCCTGAGCTGAGTACGGCAGGGAAGGCAAGACGTGAATGTTGCTTCCCTCCAAAATGGTTACATTTTTGGCTGGTAAGTCCAGCATATCGCGGATAAATTGACAAGTGATCTCTGGATTGCTAAAAATTTTCTTAGCAACCAAGTCATTAGTTGGGCTGATGCCCGGATGTCTGAGAATCATCCATTTCCTCCTTCTATTATACCATATTTTTAAATCTAATTTTGTTAGATTCGATGGTTCTATCTATTTATTCGGAAAGGAAATGAATTGTGAAGATATTTTATCTCGTTTCAACTAAAATATGAGCTTGATCAATCAGCTGTCCATCCAAAGTCAGATTTAGATAGAGATTCAAAGTTCTAGCAGTAGCCAAACTCAGAGTTAGTATGATCAGATTTTTTTAGTTTCCCCAGCTTGAACCTGTCGGACTTTAAACTACACCATACCCACCTGTATCCAGTTAAGCTCAAATCTTAGCCTCTTCTAAAGAGGAGCTACTTTCACTGACACGAACCAGTATATTGAACTACACCATCTTATCAACAACTTTATCCACAGCTGTGGATAAAGTTGTTGATAACTAAACATCCTCAAAAGTTTCTTATTACATTGTTAAAAGTCTTGACTCTTCTCACTAAGTACTATTCTCTACCAAAGCCCCTCCCCTCCTAGCTAATAATTAAAATTCTCTCCTCGTCAGCAAGTAATAATCAATGAAAATCAAATAGGAAACTAGGAAGCTAGCCGCAGGCTGCTCAAAACAGTGTTTTGAGGTTGCAGATGGAAGCTGACCTAGTTTGAAGAGATTTTCGAAGAGTATGAAACAGTATTGTTTACAAAGATTATCCTACTTCTCCCTTTAATTTGCTACATGGAATAGACTATCAATTCAAAAAGAAGAATCTATAAACTCCATTTAGAAATAATCAAACAGATCTATCCCCATGATTATCCACAAGTTGTTGATAACTTCTGTGAATTACCCAATTTTTAGGAACCGTTCCACTCTCAGTTGTCTATTATCTCTAAGGTTAATGAGATGTTCCCACTCTTATAAATCTGTGGAAAAGTCTGATAATCACTTCATGTTCATACAAACTGTAATTTTCAAGAAACAAGCTCAAATCTTACACAAGCGCAAAAACCACCTCTCTGAATATTCATTATTACTGTATATCAGAAATAGTTTGTATTCACAAATCTTTCTAGTTATTCCCTTATCATTCCAAATTAAGAAAAACAACATACAATAATTTTAGTTAAATGTATATCAATGTTCTTTGCTTTTCTTAACAAACGCAATGCAAAAAGAGCCTGTTGCCAAGCTCTTTAGTCTATTATTTCTTCTCAGCACGGAGGGCTGACAAGATTTGTGTACGGATATCATCAACACCATTTGGCGTATTTGGTAAAAAGATGGTTTGATTGCCTTTTGCAGCAAAAGTGTTCAAGGTATCCAAATACTGGTTGGTCAAGAGGATGGACATGATTTGTTCTTCTGTCATGCCAACATTGGCTTCCTTGAGTTCGGTGATAGACTCTGCCAATCCATCCACAATCGCCTTACGCTGTTGGGCAATCCCCACACCATGAAGGCGGTCTTTTTCTGCTTCGGCTTCAGCTGCAGTGACAATTTTAATCTTATCGGCTTCCGCCAACTCTTGCGCTGCGACCCGCTTGCGTTGCGCTGCATTGATTTCATTCATGGATTGCTTAACTTCTGCATCTGGTTCGACCTTGGTAATCAAGGTTTTCACGATAATATAACCATAAGTAGTCATTTCTTCTGCTACTTGGTGTTGAACTTCAAGGGCAATCTCATCTTTTTTCTCAAACAATTCATCCAAGGTTAATTTGGGAACAGAAGAGCGAAGGGCGTCTTCGATATAAGATTTAATCTGAGATTCTGGACGCATGAGTTTATAGTAGGCATCTGTCACGCTCTGCTCATTGACACGGTACTGGGTCGCCACATTCATCATAACGAACACATTGTCCTTGGTCTTAGTCTCAACCACAATATCGCTTTGCAACAAGCGCAACTGAATCCGCGCTGCAATCGAGTCAATCCCAAAAGGCAAGCGAATGTGAATACCGCTATTGGCAACCTTTTGGTATTTCCCAAAGCGTTCAATAATCGCCACCGACTGCTGACGAACCACATAAACTGTACTCAGTGTGACTATCACCAATAGGAGCACACAAACCACCACAAAAATCATCAAAAATGTTGCCATTATCGTGACCTCCATTATTATTTTTTCCTGTATTATAGCACATTTAAAGAAGGTTGTGCACTTTTTACTGCGATTTTTCCTGAAATGTCAATAATTAGAGGTGAAACTACATTTCAAGTTAGTAATCGCTTTTTTCATTACATTCACTTCTATAGAATCTACATCAATAGTCAGGGAATAACTTGCCTTAACTTTTCCCTCGTGCTATACTAGTGATTGAAATTAATAATAGGAGATATTTCATGAAAACAGCAAAAACTACTGTTACCATCCTTTCTGCACTTGCTTCTGTCGTCTTATTGGCTAGTTGTGCAACAAAGTCTACAGAAACACAGACAAACAATAATAGCTCATCTGACAATCAGATTACAATGACATATGACCAACTACGGTCAAGAGAAAACACTATGTCAACCCTTTGGTACCAAAAATCAGCTGAAACTAAAGCTTTATACATACAGGGTTATAACGTTGCAACAAATCACCTAAAGGAATTGCTCAAAACAGAATCAGACAAACCTTACTCTATCGTTTTAGACTTGGACGAAACTGTCCTAGATAATAGCCCTTATCAAGTACAAAATGTCAAAGATGGTACAGCATTCACACCTGAAAATTGGGATGTTTGGGTTCAAAAAGCTGCAGCAAAAGCCGTCCCAGGTGCCAAGGATTTTCTTCAGTTTGCTGATCAAAACGGTGTCCAAATCTACTATATTTCTGACCGCTCAGCTAATCAAGTAGATGCTACCATTAAAAATCTTGAAAGTGAAGGAATTCCTGTTCAAGGACGTGATCATCTCATGTTCTTAGAAAGTGGTGTAAAATCCAAAGAAGGTCGTCGCCAAAAAGTTCAAGAAAAAACAAATCTTATCTTATTATTTGGTGATAACCTCGTAGACTTTGCAGATTTTTCTAAGACTTCTGAATCTGACCGTGATAAACAACTTGAAGAATTGCAAAAAGAATTCGGTGAAAAATTCATCATCTTCCCAAATCCAATGTACGGATCATGGGAATCAGCTGTATACGGCGGTAACAAACTAGATGCTAAAGGTCAAGTAGAAGAACGCCAAAAAGCCTTGCAAGGTTTTGATAAATAAAACAAATAAGCTGATTCTACATAAAATTAGGCTAACTTACAATCTTCAAAAAGTGGATAGGAAGGAATTCTGATAATCAGAAAACTTTCCTATCCATTTTTATAATTGATATAACATCTGATACTATACGTTTTTTGATTTTAAAGATTTTTTGCCTATCCCCTATATTTCAAAAATTAAACAATATTGATGATCCAAATTTAATGTGGTATACTATTTTTGTCATCGGTTACCGATTACGTTCCTTACGGTTCGTGAGAGGAGGTGAAACTAATGAGCCTTATACCTGAGCTTGCTCTTACTATTATAGCAGATGTTATAGCAGGAATTATCTTGTATTTCGTCTGCAGATGGCTAGATAGTAAGAAGTAGACCGAATGACTAGCCTATAAACACCCGTTAAATCTCTAAGATACGTCAAAAAAGCCCTTAACTATGACAGTAGTTAGGGGCTTTGGTGTTCTAATGAACCTTATACGATAATTACATTCTAGCATATAAGCCCAAATATTTCAAGAGTTTTATTTATTTTTTAAAGTCCTATAATGAAGTTAGCCATCTAGTACCCAAAAACCGACTAGCTCCTATGAACTAGTCGGTTTCTCATCAATGCGCCAACATTTCTTGAGCAATTTCTTGTCCAGATAAATTATCTGGATAATAGGTTGGCCAGTTGTCCATTTCTTCAAAGAGAGCTTCTTGGCTTGTGCCTCCAAAGAAGATATGGAAATGTTCTGCCTTAACTGGGGCGATATTGTGGTCACTAAACTGAACATACTTGAACTGTCCAGCGTCTGCATCTGTGGCTTCAAAGAGGAAGCGCACGCCACGATTACCTTTCTTGTAATTCAAGATTTTCTTACCAACATACTTGTAGGTGAATTTCTTACTTTGTCCACCTTGAACAAATTCCATAGTATTATCAGCAATGTTGATCTTAGTGACATCTGTCTGATAGCCTTTTGTATAGTAGGCCTTGTACTCAGCCTGAGTCATCTTACCAGTCAACTTAGCCTTGTAATCAAAGACCTGATCAAAAGTACCATCTTCAAGGAAAGGATAAACTGATTGCCAGTTACCTGCATAGTCACTCAAGGTGCGATCCTTGACAGCTGTATCCTCAAAATAACCATTTTGGACTGTCTTGGTATCCTCTGCCTTTTCAGGCTCGATTGCTGGGCCTTCTTGGTCCGTTGTTTGTTTCAGAGCCTTGAGGTTTTTCTCCATCACGGAAATGTAGTTTTCTCCAGCCTTGGTATCCTCTTCTGTCAGACTTTCTAAAGGATTGAGGACATCTGTTTTGACACCTGCTTCTTTTGAAAGTGTGTTAGCAAGGGCTTGTGAAGCATTCTCTTCAAAGTAGATATAGGCAATTTTATTTTTCTTGACGTACTCTGTCAATTCTGCCAAGCGAGCTGCTGATGGTTCTGCATCTGGAGAGAGGCCTGAGATTGCGACTTGTTTGAGCCCATAGTCCAAAGCAAGATAGTTAAAGGCTGCGTGCTGAGTCACAAAGCTCTTTTTTTTGGCTTGAGACAAGCCTTCTGTATAAGCCTTATCCAAGGCTTGCAATTTTTCGATATAAGCAGCTGCATTCTTCTCAAAGGTCTCTTTTTTATCCGGATAATCTGCTGATAAGCTATCACGGATGTGCTCTACTAGTTTAATGGCACGAACTGGTGATAACCAAACATGGGGATCGTACTCATGGTGATGGCCTTCTTCTCCATGGTCATGGTCGCCCTCTTCTTCCTCGCTACCTGGCAAGAGCAACGTATCGCCTGTCGCCTTGATGGTTTTCACTTTTTTCTTATCCAAAGTATCTAGCAATTTAGGAACCCATGTTTCCATGTTTTCATTTTCATAAACGAAGGTATCTGCGTCTTGGATTTTGGCAACTGCCTTGGCAGAGGGTTCGTATTCATGGGGTTCAGTACCAGCACCGATGAGGAGTTCTACATTAGCCGTATCTCCTGCGACTTGCTTGGTAAATTCATAGACAGGGTAAAAGGTTGTCACGATATTTAGTTTGCCATCTGCCTGCTTTTGATTGGAACAAGCCACTAAAAACAAGGCACATAGACTGGCTAGCAATAAGCTAATTTTTTTCACGTTCATCTCCTATTTGATAAAACGTCTTACTAAACTGATCAGTAAAAAGACAGTTACAAAAATAATGGTAATACTTGCACTTGCAGGTGTTTCTGCATAGTAGGAAATGTAAAGTCCTGCTACCATTCCCAAAAATCCAATAGCACTGGCAAGCAGCATAACCGATTTAAAGTTTTTCCCCAGACGCAGGGCAATACTAGCTGGCAAGACCATGATGGTCGATACCAGAAGAGCTCCTGCAGCTGGAATCATAAGGGCAATGGCCACCCCCGTCACCATGTTAAAAAGAATGGACATGGTACGAACGGGCAAGCCATCCACAAAGGCCGTATCCTCATCAAAGGTTAAAATGTACATCGGACGAAGAAAGAGGAAGGTCAAAATCAAAACAACCGCCGCAATGACAAAGAGGGAAATAACCTGCTCTTCGCTGATAGTCACAATTGAACCAAAAAGGTACTGGTCCAAACTCATTGAACTAGAGCTTTTACCCTTGCTCATGACAATCAGAGAAACAGCTAAACCTGTTGACATGAGGATAGCTGTCCCGATTTCCATAAAGCTCTTGTAAACCGTACGGAGATACTCCAGAAAGACCGCCGCAATCAAGACAATGGCAATAGTGGAAATAGTCGGAGAAATCCCTAGGACCAGACCAAAGGCTACACCTGAAAGCGAGACGTGGCTGAGGGTATCACTCATCAAACTCTGACGACGCAAGATAAGGAAGGTTCCAAGAACTGGCGAGAAAAGACTCATGGCAATAACGGCCAGAAAGGCACGCTGCATAAAGTCATAAGATAATAAACTAAGCATGGCCCACCTCCTGATCATTCTCATGAACGTTGAAACAACGCCATGGCGAGTCTTGGTTACGGACTAGATGAATATTGCGGTCCGCATAGTCCTTAACTTCTTCAGGGTCATGGGTAATCATCAACACAGCCTTGCCATGATGATGGGCACTGTGGTGCATGAGTTCGTAAAATTCATTTTTACTTCCTGCATCCATCCCCGTTGTCGGCTCATCTAGGATAAACACATCTGGGTCAGAAGCAAACATACGCGCAATCACCGCTCGCTGCTTTTGTCCTCCAGATAGAGACCCCAAGCGTTTGTCTCGGTGTTCCCACATGCCAACTGAGTCCAGACTAGCCTTGATATGCTCCTCATCATGAGCATTCAGGCGACGGAACCAACCTTTTCGCGGATAGCGACCCGACTTGACAAACTCATAAACCGTACTTGGAAAACCTGCATTAAAACTGGCAATCTGTTGAGGAAGATAGGCTATTCTCAATTTCTTGCCCTGGGTATTTGTCTTTGAAATGGTCACCTTACCAATGCGTGGTTGAAGAATCCCAAGACTGGCCTTGATCAGTGTCGTCTTAGCCGCTCCATTCTCCCCTGTCAAGGTAACAAATTCCCCACTATCAACACTATAATTGATATGTTCAAGAACGGGCTCCTTATCATAATAGAAGGACAAATCCTCTACCGTAATATATCTCATTATTTGATTTCTCCTACTAAAGCAGTCAAAAACCGCTGGATCACTTTTTGTTCATTTGGAGTAAACTGAGTTGCCACTTGTTCATATGTTAAAAGCGTATGCTCATGGTGATGGTGGTGCTCCTCAGCGATTGGACGAGCCAAATCAGTCAACTGATAAAAAATCACACGCGCATCCTTAGGATCTTTAGATGTTTCCAACATCCCTTCCTTGACCAAAGACTTAATGGCCTTGGTAACTGCCGCCTGACTGACATTGAGACGACGAGCCAACTCTGAATTTGTTAAAGAATCCTCTGACAAAAGCATGAGGATATGCTCCTGGGTATTGGTCAGAGCTACCTCGCTAGTACAATGCCCTATTAGGATTTCATGTTGGTTTTCCGCCTGTAAAATCACCTCATTCAAAAAGCCATCGATATCCTTCGCTAGCTGTCTCATATCTGACTCCTTTCCTTTGGGACTTCTCTTTTTAAGAGAAAAATACTATTCTTTGGAATTTTATTTACCAGTTAATTATATCACAAGCAAAAAAAGAGTCAAGAAAAAACGTGAAAATAGGCTTCATTCTTGAACTCTTCTACATTATTATCTATTGAAATTCTTTGACATCTCCATCATAAGTCGCCCAATCTTTGCTGAAAAAGCGCTCATTCAGATGGTAAGTCGGAGCTGGTGTGGGATTGGATAGGAAAGGATCAACTGCCTTGTCAAAAGCCAACCAACCCAACCAACCAAGGTGAATAGTATCCTTCATAAAGAAAGGTTCCCCACCATCCTTAGAAAAATCGGCTATATTTGTAAAACCTTGACTTTCTAGCTGGTAGCGAATCTTCTGCACCGTTTGTTGGTACATATCCTCTCGTAGACCAGCATAGTCCATCCATTTTTTATTAACAGGTGGAATGATAAAAATCGGGTTTACTTTAGATTTGGAAAATTGAGTTAAAACCAACTGCAAGTCATTATACTCTGGCGACTTAAGATAGGTAAAGCTTTTCTGAGAGTCCTTTAATTTCTTCAAATCCTTCTTGATCTGCGTATTATAGAAATAATTTTCCATTCCCAGATCATTATTGGAAGTATTCTTTTCAGCATCTGCTCTAACAATATCTTCTATCGCTTGATAAGAAAACTGGTCTGGCAAGGTCTTTAAATACTTAACTACATGCTTATCATAATTGACATAGCCTCTAACTGAAAACTGACCAAAAAAGGAAGCTTGGTGTTGGTTAAAACGAGCCAATAATTCAATCATTTCATTATCTGCCGTCGACAATTCTTCTTTACTTGCCAACTTCTGAACCTGGTCCTTCATAGCTACGTTTGGGAACTGCTCTAGTAAGCGAGTCGCTGCATATTGACTAGCCTGATCTCCAGATTGATGTTCCAGAAAACTGGTCAACTGGTCTCCATTAAAATACTGCTGAAAAGCTGCTGGCTCATAGCCATTTTTACTGAACCACTGAGGTGAGATAACATACACAACTTGTTTATTCTCCAGTTGTGGCAACATCTGTTGCATTCCAAAATACTGGTTAAGCGAGGCAGCTCCCCTCTGTCCTAAAAGATAGGGACGATAAGAGCGGTTGTATTTCTCAGCCAAGACTGCAGGATGGGCACCGTCAAAACGAAGCCATTCACTGGAGCCAAAGAAGGTAACAAAACGCATATTTGGATCAGATAGAGCTCTGACCTTTTGACTCCTCTCCTTAAAACTATCGATAGTAGTAGCCACCGCCGAACGCTTCTCAGCTCCCAAATCATGGCGCATCTCAGCAGGATAGAAAAAGATGAGCAGACAAACCAACAAACCAGCTATCAAGACCGGTCCGAAGATCATCCATAAGCGTTTAAGCATTTTGTAGCTCCACAATACCAGCTATGATTTTATTAGCTGTGTTCCAGTCATCACGACCAAACTCTGTAACAGGAACACGAATGTCAAAGCGATTTTCAATCTCCACAATCAATTCAACCGTTCCCATACTATCCAAGACACCTGCATCAAAAAGATCTTCATCCATCATGTCAGAAACATCTTCCATAAACAACTCATCAATAATTTCGATAACTTCTGATTTGATATCCATATTTTATTTCCTTTTATTTTTTAAACCATAGATCATTCAAGAATCCAGAAAAGATTAAGAATGACAGCATGACGACATGGAAGGTGATAACCATGCCAAGCAACTGAATCCAGCGATTCTCAGGTAAAGCAGACTTCCCTGCTTTTTTCCGTTCCTTATTGAGTGTTTTTTTCTTGCGAATCCAAGCGTCATTGACGACCAGCCCAATCCCATGAAAGAGTCCATAGGCGATATAGTACCAGGTCACTCCATGCCAAAATCCCATAATCAGCATATTTACAATGTAGGCCACACTTGAGGTTACATTACGATTCTTAAAGACCTTCTTTCTGGTCAACACCATCACCATTCGCATAAAGACAAAGTCACGGAACCAGAAAGAAAGACTCATGTGCCAACGATTCCAAAACTCTTTTAAATCCCTTGATAAAAAGGGTTTGTTAAAGTTGATGGGGCTACGGATTCCCATCAAGTTTGAGATGGCTAAGGCAAACATAGAGTAACCTGCAAAGTCAAAGAAGAGCTCCAGACCAAAGGTATACATGACCGCTAAAACATAGAGATTAAAGAAACCACCTGACTGCAGGGCTAGATTCTTCAGAGGAGGCAACAAAGTCTCTCCGAGAATATGGGCCAAGATAAACTTGTAGAGAAAGCCCCACATGATATAGCGAACAGATT
The DNA here is from genome assembly GCF_051106265.1 of Streptococcus sp. KHUD_015. Taxonomy (GTDB): domain Bacteria; phylum Bacillota; class Bacilli; order Lactobacillales; family Streptococcaceae; genus Streptococcus. The sequence goes on along the minus strand of NZ_CP193665.1, from coordinate 59,284 downwards.
CATCCAGCATATCCATCAACTCATCCCGCTCAGGAATGGTCTGATAATTTTCATTAAATCGCTTAAAGCGATCGATTGGGCCACTTGAAAAGGTCGGCATGAAGAGAAGGAAACGGAGGAATTCCCAGAGGGTAAAATCCTTAATCACTCCATCTCTCAGCTCGATGATAATCCCAACCGAACGAAAGGTCAGGTAAGAAATTCCCAAAAACCCAAGCAAAGACTGCGTTCCATTGATAGCTGGCTGCACCTTGACAAAGATAATCGGAAGGAGGGATAGAAAGCTAACTAGGTAGAAGACCCACTTGCCATCCTTGCTTTTTCGATAATGCTTGTAGAAAAGCAGGAGCACTATTTCCCAGCAAAGGTAAATACCCAAGGCAGCCAACTGATTGGTCTTCCCACCTACCAACATGGTGACGATAAAGAAAAGACTAACCAGTACTTCATACCAGGCAAAGCGTTTCTTGAAAAAGAGACCGATAAAGATGGGCAAGGTTGCAGCAATCACATAGACAAAATACTGAGGATTTCCGTATGGCTCTAAATGAGGAAGCTGTTGAAAGAACTCCATCATCTCTTATTCACCTCGTTAATTAATCCTTTGATGTCAATTTTTCCATTTGGAGTCAGTGGCAAACTGTCTCGATAAAGGAATTTAGACGGCATCATGTAGGACATCATGATATCTGTTAAATCTTCCTTGATAGCCTTGGTAATATCAATATCTCGCTCAAACTGCTCACGAACACCGTCTTTCAAGATGACATAAGCCAATAGATTTTGCACCTTGTGGTCTTTATTATAACGTGGCACAGCTACAGCAGACTCGATAAAGCGAGACTTATTGAGGTTTTGAGAGACATCTTCTAACTCAATGCGGTAACCGTTGAACTTAATCTGGAAGTCCATGCGTCCGCCGTAGAGAAGTAAGCCTTCATCTGTCATAGTTCCCACATCTCCTGTATGGTAGGCTAGTAGACCTTCAAACTCAAAGAAGGCTTCTGCCGTTTTTTCAGGATTGTTCATATAACCTTTTGAAACGGCTGGTCCAGAAACAATGATTTCTCCCTGTTCGCCATTTGGCAGTTTATTTCCTTCCTCATCAATGATAAAGGTTGGAGAATCGCCCTTGGTATAGCCGATTGGGAGGCGTTTGAGAGTCGTCAACATCTCATCTGTCACGGCAACCGCTGATAGGGCTACTGTAGCTTCTGTTGGGCCGTAGGCATTGATAATACGGGTATTTGGGAAACGTTCGCGTAGTTTTTGAGCCGTTTTAACCGTCAATTCTTCGCCATCAAAGTAGAAATGCGTGATTCCAGGCATTTTCTCGCTATTAAAGTCTTCAGACAACATGGCCATATCTGCAAAAGAAGGGGTTGATGTCCAGATAGCGATTGGCAATGAAAAGATGGTTGCAAAGAGTTGCTTAAAGTCCTGAGTGATGGCTGAAGGAAGAGCGAAAAGCGTACCACCCAGTGCCAAGGTCGATGCCCAGTACATGACGGACAGGTCAAATGAATAAGGTGGCTGAGCCAGCATTTGCGGACGACTTGGCGTCGCAAATTCCTTATCCGTAATCATCCAGTTGGTAAAACTGAGGAGGTTATCATGGGAAATCTGTACTCCCTTAGGCTTACCAGTCGTACCAGACGTAAAGATAATGTAGTAGTTATCATCACCCTTGACTGGATGCGTAATCTCATAACTAGTCCCTTGAGCAAAGGCTTCTTGAACCTGAGCTAGAGTCATCATTGGCGTAGAAACCTGTTCCAATGGAAAGTCTGAGATAGCAATAATCAAGCTTGGCTCTGCTACTTCTAAAATAGCCGAAACTCGCTCCAAAGCCGAATGGCTATCAATTGGAATGTAGGCATGACCTGACTTAGTCAAGGCTACAAAAGTTGCCAACATTTCATACTCTTGACCACCAAAAACGACCACAGGAGACTTCTCAGGCAAGCCTAGTTGGTCAATGGCTGTAGCCAAACTATCCGAATCAGCCTTCAAATCGCCATAAGTGTGTTCCTGCCCCAAAACATTATAAACAGGATAGCTAGGCTGGGTCTGAGCAAAATGCTCAATGGTTTCAATCATATCTACTATTGGTTTATTTGACATAATAAGGATTCTCCTTCAAGTTAAAATTCATTATAGATAAAGCTTCCTTGACCCTGACCAAGATAGCTAAAAAAGTAAAGTAGCCCTAGAAAGATAATAAAATACAAGGCTGTCCGACCAAAAAAGAGGTACAATTCTTTTCTCTGTTTCATCAAGAAAAACCATTCATTTCTGTAATTTTTCGCTAAAATAAAATCAATTTCTTACTAATTTATTTTTCTGCTATTATACCACTTTATAGACTAGTTTTTCAATTGTTTACCCGTCTATTTTAACTACGTTTCAGTAACATTAATTTGTTCCATATGATTCTTTCTAATGATAGCTTGAATGCTTTTCAGTATAAATTATATGGGGGCTACAACAAAGTAGGCTCCATACTACCTATAGAGGATTTCTCCACTATAAATATTATAGAGCCCTATCTTATGTCTCACTTTATCGGTGCAGTTCCCTTTATCTAGAGATTTTTATAGTATGTAATCCTAAAATTCACTATAGATAAATTCTTGAATGTTCGAAAAATCGGTCACAAAACAATAAATCACGATGCTTAAGATAACCGTATAGAAAAATAACGTCCACAAGATTAAACGGTGTGTGTTAGTTATCTTGGTTTGCAAATTTGTAAAGTTCTTTTTCAACTTCCATCCATCCTTTCACTCCAACGTGCATCACATCAAATAAAAAGTAATCATCATACTCTCTGTTTCCATAGTTTAGTACTGTTGCACCATGACTTTTTGCAACATCTTCTATTTTTTTGTAAGTTTTTTCCCGCATCTCTCTTGAAACACCTGTGTAGTCGTTCCACTTCCCGTTTACTGGGAAAATAATGACCTCAACTTCAATGCCCAATTCCTTGGCAACTGTCAAGAAGAGTTCCATATCTGAATACTCTGGTGACTCGAGGTAGCTCAAATCTTTATTAGAATCTTTCAGAGATACATAGCGATCTTTAAGTAGGTATTGTAGTAGTTATTATCAACAGCATAATCATTATTGTCTGTTTTCTTTTTGACCTCTTCTACAAACTGATCCGTCAGTTTCTCCCAATCATAGTCTGGAGTTTTATCTCCTGATAAGGGATAATCTGATTTCTCATGATTTTCATAAAATTTTCGTTTGAGCTTAAAAGAATATATCACGTTATCTAACTCTAATAGTTTTTTATCAACAATGGTTCCTTTCCCATCTATGAAATAACTTTTGTATTTTTTGTAGATGTCATTTTGTTGCTTGTTCCCCTTGGTAATCTCAATAATGCGATTGATTAGTTTTTCTTTTGTTTCCTTACTAATCTTGTCATTATCTAGCATGTGGAAAATATGTTCTTGAGAAGCCTTGTTCAAAAATGCATCTTGATGGGTTCCATCTTTTTCAAACCACTGAACAGACTCTACTATAGCTACTCTTCTCTTACTCATAGTTCCCTCAATAGAGCCTAAGGTTGTAGCCTGAATGATATTTTGGGAATAACTAGTCCCAATCTGCATGATATTGAAATCGTTATAGTTAAAAATTCTATTAGGATGATAATCTTCATCCTTTGTCGCAACCAACTCAGATGATCCCAATAAAACCAGTGTATTGGGAGTAATATTACTTGTCAGAATATCTCTACTTTTATATTTTTCATACGAAGTGCTATAGCGAATACTGTTATCCTCAACTTTATAATAATCATCAATCTTCTTGATATATGTCACATTTAAAAGGGCAAGCGTCGCAATTACGAGCACAAGCGATAGCAAAAATGCTTTTAATTTAATCATCTCGTTTCATCCTATCTCTTCGATCCGTCCGATTTCTTTTCTATCTCTTATCTCTTTAAAATCGTCAGTAAGATTTTATAGGGTTCACCTGAAAAGATAAAGAAACCAATCATAACCAGATTCATGGTCACAAACCAACTTAGTAGTTTATACCAATTTTTGTTTTTATTTTTCTTATAAAAAGTGCTTTTCTTTTGATACACTTCAAATCCAGCCATCAAGACACCGTGATAAAAACCATAAACAATGTAGCTAACACTAAGACCATGCCAAAAACCCATGACCAACATATTGACCATATAGGCGTAGATTGCATTGTGTAGTCTATTTTTAAACCATTTTTTCCTGATAACCTGCATCAATACTCTTGAAAACACAAAATCTCTCAACCAAGTCGACAAGGTGATATGCCATCTATTCCAGAAATCCTTGATATCGACACTCAAGAAAGGTTTGTTAAAATTCATCGGTGTCTGAATACCTAGAATATTACTACTTCCAACAGCCATTAGACTATAGCCTGCAAAGTCGAAGAACAGATACAAGGTATAGAGGTACATATACTTGATTGAGTAAACGACTGTGCCAGTATTATTTAGAGTGAGTAACATCTGGTAAACATAGGTTGATAAAACAACCTTGTAGAGAAGGCCTAGAACGATACGATACACACCGTCCCCAGCTAACTCTAGATACTCTTTCCGAGGCATGACCTCGTTTATCTCTTTTAAAAATCTCCTACTCCGATCAATCGGACCAGCACTAACCGTTGGAAAAAAGAGCAAAAACTGTAGGTAATCTTTTACACTGATTTTTTCTTTAATCAAGCCATCCGATATTTCTAGCATGATCTGAATAGTCTTAAAGGACATGTAAGAAATTCCAATAAAGGCCAACAGATGCAGAGAAGTTAGGGCAAAGACTTTATTAATCACTAAAGGAAAAATAGAAAGGAAAACCAGAGGTTTCAGCCGCTTTGTTTCTATCCTCTGTGCTATGAAAACCAGAAAATATTGATAAATTACAAAGGAGATTAAATAGACAATCATTGCTCTACTCTTGCCATAAATAGCTCCTGCAAATAAGAGGGAGAGCGCCAAAATATAGTAGTCCTTACGTTTTTCAAAAAAGTTTACCACAAAACCAATCAGTAAAACTACAAATAAAAGAAGGAAAAACTCATTCCCCTCGAAATAATTCATACCAGCCGAACTCCTTTTTTCTTTTTCTCATCTCTTGATTTATCTTTTTAGGATTAGTTCCTATCATATTACCAAGGATAGTTAAACTTTATTCATTATATCATAATTTAAAAACTATAAATACTTCTATTATCTAATTTCTTAAAATAAAAAATCTAACTGACTCTTAGTACTGAATCCCAATAATGAGGCAAAATTGTTCACACAATAAATAAAATTCAAGAACAAAAAATGGATGAAGGAACTAGTGAAGAATTCTGCTTTTTTAAACTAATACTCTTCAAAAATCTCTTCAAACCACGTCAGCTCTATCTGCAACCTCAAAACAGTGTTTTGAGCGACCAGCTTCCTAGTTTGCTCTTTGATTTTTATTTAGTATAATAAGATGAAATAAAAACTAGACAAATCAATTGGAGTAGTTAAATTGATTTCTAAAAATGTTTTAGAAATCAAAATGTACTATTCTAGCTTCAATCTACTATATAACATAGTCATCAACGCCAGTATATAAACTTTAAAAAATCAAAACGACCAAAATGAAGTGAGAAAATACTCCTTATTTTTAGTCGTTTTTTGTAAGTTATGTTTATTGCGGTATGAATAATTGAGTTTTAATATCTTAGAAAAGTGAGAATACAAGAACGGCCAAAGCTGCACCAATAACAGGTCCCACAACAGGAATCCAAGCGTAAGACCAGTCACCATCTCCTTTGTTAGGAATAGGAAGGAGGCTGTGCATGATACGAGGTCCTAGGTCACGAGCTGGGTTGAGAGCGGAGCCTGTAGTTCCACCGAGAGACAAACCAATCCCTGCAATCAAGGTACCAACGGCAAAAGTACCAAGTCCTGCTTGAAGGTCATAAAGACCAAGTGCAAAGATGGTCAATAGCAAAACAAAGGTTCCAAGGATTTCACTGATTAGATTGGAAGTAGTGTCTTTGATAGCTGGACCTGTACTGAAGGTTGCAAGGATATTTCCAGGATTTTCTTCTGCTAGGTAATGCGGTTTGAACTGTAACCAGACAAGGACTTGCCCCACCATGGCTCCAGCGAATTGAGCGATGATATAAGGAATCACAGATGCCCAAGCTAGTCCACCATTAAGAGCAACCCCAATCGTCACCGCTGGATTCAAATGTGCCGGACTTAACTTGCCAGAGATAAAGGCTGCCACTGCAACTGCAATCCCCCAACCAAGAGTAATGACGATCCAACCTGAGTTATGGCTCTTCGTTTTCGGAAGAACCACTCCTGCTACAACCCCATTTCCCAAAAGAATCAGGATTAAAGTTCCCAAAAATTCTCCAAATAATTCATTCATCATCTTTCTATCTCCATTAAAAAGAAGAGCGGGCGGCAAGGAATGCTGCCCTCCACCTCTTTTATTTTTTCTTAATTTTTTAATTCTGCTAAATCGTTGTTAGCGAGAGCTGCTTCGACATCTGCTCGATAGCCTGCTTTTTCTTCTTCTGACCAATCATAGAATCGTCCCATTTCATTCAAAACTGGCTCAACGATGCTATCCAAACTATCACGCATAAAGAGCATATGGTTGGTACGACGAAGAAGGAAGTCAACTGGGCTCAGAGCCAACTCATTGCGCATTGCATAGTGAAGTGACAAAGTATCTGCCAAGCTGAGTCCTGGTGCTTGTTCCAAGCTGTGAGCAAGAGCAAAGACTTTCGGTGCATTTGAACCGTAAAGATTTGCTAGGTAATGAGCTTCCTTGCTATCCAAACCACGTGACACTCCAAGTTGCGCAAAGGCTTCGATTTCTGAGTCCACATTTGCTGGGTTCAATTCTCCACCTGAAACAGGGTAAGTCTTAGAGTTGATGAGTTTAAAGCTGCGGTCAAATTCTGCTTTAAGGATGTCAACCACGCGCTCCATAGCTCCTTCAGCCATCTTACGGTAGTCTGTGATTTTACCACCAGCAAGGGTCAAAAGGCCATTGTCATCACGATCCAAGCTCGAACCACGAGAAACTGCAGATGGATCCAAATGTTTCTCAGAGGTACTGCTTTCAAGCTTGCTGACAGCAGACTCAACATCTTCACGCGTTTTTTCTTTAGAAAGATAGGATTCAACAGTCGCAATCAAGTTGTTAAAGCTTTCATCACTGATGGTTCCATTATTTCCTCCGTTGTAGTCAGAAGCGCTATTGCCTGCGATCAATGGACGAAGACCTGCCCAGCTGCTTTCGATATCATCAATGGTGATGTTGGCTTCTGGGAAGCGGTTATTGACAATGCCAAGTAGGTAATCTACATCTTCTTGAGTTACTTTTGGATGTTCCAAGTCACCTGTGTAGTCTGTATCAGTTGTACCAAAGTATGTCTTGTTTTCACGTGGAAGAACAAAGACCATACGGCCATCACCCAAACCTGTGTCAAAGTAAACTGGTTGTGAAACCTTGATCTTGCTTGAATCCACTACTAAGTGAACTCCCTTAGTTGGACGCATTTGTGAGAATTGTGTTCCCTTATTAGACAAATTGCGTACCTTGTCGCTCCAAGGACCTGTTGTATTGATAACCAGACGAGCCTTGATTTCAAAGACTTGGTCTGTCAAGAGATCACGAGCTACGACACCTGTAATCTTGCCACTTTCGTCAAAGAGGAAGCCTTCTGCCTTCACGTGGTTAGCAATGAGGGCACCGTCTTGGTTGGCACGTTTAATGTTTTCAATCACGAGACGCGCATCGTTGTTACGGAAGTCAAGGTAAACCCCACCTCCTACCAAGCCTTCTTTCTTCAAGTTTGGCTGGCGTTCCAAGACTTCTTCCTTACTCAAAACCTTGTTAGCAGCTGGTGTGTTGTTAACTCCTGCCAAAAGGTCATACAAGTCCATAGCTACTTTAAGACGGAAGAGGCTAAAGGTCGCTCCATCTTCATCGTAAACTGGCAAGAGCATTGGATCCGGTTTTGGAATGTGTGGTGCGATTTGTTGAACCACAGCACGTTCAGAAACCGTATCTGATACCACTTCTACGTCGAATTGTTTGAGGTAACGAAGACCTCCGTGAACCAATTTAGTTGAACGGCTGGATGTTCCTTCTGCGAAGTCCTGCATTTCAATCAAACCAGTCTCAAGACCGCTAGCTGCCGCCTGCAAAGCTACACCAGCACCGGTGATTCCTCCACCGATAATCAAGAGGTCCAAGGTACGTTCCTGCATTTTTTGAATTGATAATTCACGTGTTTTCTTTGAAAATTCCATATTTACACACTTTCTAACTAAGTCGCTTTATTCTTCCAGTATTAGTCGTCAATTTCCGCAAAGACTTGGGTTGCTTTCACAGCCTTCTTCCAACCCTTGTAGAGTTGTTCCTTGCGAGATTCGTTCATAGATGGCTCAAAGAGTTCTCCTGTCTCGTTCAAGAGTTTCAACTCATCCAAGTCTTTCCAGTACCCTACTGACAAACCAGCTAGGAAGGCTGCTCCTAGAGCTGTTGTTTCCAAGTTTTTGGCGCGTGCAATATCGATTCCCAAGATGTCAGCTTGGAACTGCATGAGGAAATTATTCATAGCTGCACCACCGTCTACTTTCAAGACCTGTATAGCTGTCTGAGCATCCACTTGCATCGTATCGATAATATCACGCACTTGATAAGCAATTGATTGAAGAGTTGCCTTGATAAAGTCTTCCTTACTTGTTCCACGAGTCAATCCAAAGACAGAACCGCGAGCGTTTTGGTTCCAGTATGGAGCACCTAAACCTGTAAATGCTGGAACGACATAAACTTCATCATTGTTGTGAGAATCACGAGCGTATTTTTCAGATTCTGGTGAATTTTCAACCATGCGAAGACCGTCACGAAGCCACTGAATGGCACTTCCTGCGATGAAGATAGAACCTTCCAAGGCATAGTAAACCTTGCCGTTAATTCCGTAACCAATGGTTGTCAAAAGATTGTTTTCAGACAACTGCATCTCTTCCCCAGTATTCATGATGATGAAAGAACCTGTTCCATAAGTATTTTTAACCATACCAGGTTCAAAGGCCAACTGTCCAAAGAGGGCTGCCTGTTGGTCACCAGCCATACCTGATATCGGCACTTCTCCACCGTAGAAATGGAATGGCGCTGTCTTACCGTAGATTTCAGAGTTAGAACGAACTTCTGGAAGCATAGCCTTTGGAATGTTGAGAATTTCCAAAATCTCATCATCCCATTTAAGTTCTTTAATGTTATAAAGCATGGTACGGGCTGCATTTGAGTAGTCGGTCACGTGAGCCGCACCGTCAGTCAATTTCCAAACCAACCAAGTATCAATGGTACCAAAGAGCAATTCACCCTTTTCAGCTCTCTCTTGAGCGCCCTCTACATGGTCTAAAATCCAACGAACCTTGGTCGCAGAGAAGTAAGCATCGATGATCAAACCAGTCTTTTCATGGAATTTTTCCACATAACCTTGGCTTTTCAGTTGTTCAGCCAAAGGTGCTGTCTGGCGTGACTGCCAAACAATAGCATTGTAGATAGGAAGCCCTGTTTTCTTATCCCAAACGACCGTTGTTTCACGTTGGTTGGTAATCCCGATTGCCTCAATCTGACTTGGTTTCACACCACTTTCGATGAAAGCACCCGCAATAACTGACTGTACAGAATTCCAAATTTCATTGGCATTGTGTTCTACCCAACCTGCGTGAGGGAAAATTTGAGTGAACTCTTTTTGACTAGAGCTAACTTTTTCTCCTTTTTTATTAAAGATAATGGCACGAGAACTTGTTGTTCCCTGGTCAATGGCCATAATGAATTTTTCTTGTGACATGTGATGTCCTCCTCATAAAGATCTTGAGGATGTCTCCTCTTTACACTAACTAGTATACAAAATAAAGCGCTTTCTTGTTTATCAACTTTTTTTAATTTTTAAAAAAATGTGAGGAGATTGTGTAAATTTCACAAAAAAGACCTGAAACAACCAAGCCTTTTAAGTGAATAATAACTGACGAATCCCTGCCAAATCTTCCATATCCAAGTCGTTTTTTAAATAATAGACTGGTGTCTGTTCCTTCTTATGAATAGGGTTATTGGTAACCAGCAAATCATAATGCCGACTAGGGTCATAGGCTTCAATGGTAATAAAACGATTGTATTCCAAATACCGTTTCAAAATGGCTGCCATCCTTGAAAAGACAAGAAAACCAGATGTCAAATCCAGACCAATCCGCATATGCTGGCCACCATTTTCAGCCATATATTCGATCAACTGGAGCCATTCCCAGAGAATTTTCTTATCCAAATCCGTCCCCTGCTGAAAAGCGGGCAAGGCATGAAAAATCTCCTCTGCTGTTTCCCTAAAATCATGTTCCATCAGGAAATATGGATGACGATTCTCTAACTGGTACTTGTAGCGATCCTGTAAAATATAGCCCTTATAGAGATAGACTTGAGCACAAAGCTGACTGAGTTCATAGGTGACATGGTCCTCTGTATAACCGCCCAGCAAATCCTCCTTCTTCATTTCTTGAATCAATTGCGTCAGCAAATCTGCCAACTGCCCTCCAAAACCAAGGATATACTCCATGGTATGAAGGGGAAGAATACGATGAGACAAGAGGAAAGAAAAGAAAATCATCATCTCTCCATCCTCAGTTCCTAGAGGAAGATGTTGCCCAGCAAAAAAGGACGGAGCCTTTCTGAGCAAACGAAGGTAGAAAATATTATCAAAATACCCTTGCATTTTCTCTTCTATCACTTGAAACTGACAAGCATTGACCCGAAGGCGTTGTTGACTAATGTGAGCCCAGAGAATCAAATCTAATTTCTGCCCCGAAGACAAACTCGCACCGCAGATTTCTTCTAGTGTAGCAATTTCCTGCTTTCTCTCTGGTTTCTGCATGTGGCTTCCCCACTCCTGACTGGACCAGACCTTGCGGAAAAGACAAAAATAAAAGTAACGAATCTGATGCTCTGGACCTCGCCAACGTCCATTTTGGATGGATAAGTCAAATTCTGACAAAATCTGATTTAAACTAGCCAAGTGACGACCAAGCGTAGCCTCGCTAATCATCAATTCTTGAGCCAGCTGATGGGCTAAAAACTGTTGGTGGTAGAGAAGATAGACCAAAATCTGGTATTTAACAGCATTCTCCAAAAACAGGCTCCGAATATCTCTCCCCTTGGTAGCTGCACCGATCGACAGGCGCAGATTTTCATCTTCTAAGGAGATGTTCAGCTCTAAGCCACTATCCAAAGCCTTTTCATTAAGCAGGGTGACATATTTGGTTAGAGTTGCTTTTGAAAATCCTGTTTCCTTCATTACAGCCTTGACAGTCGTCTGAGACTCTTGTAATAGAAAGGAAAGGATTGAAAATTGGCCAGATTCGGCCTTTTCCATCAAATCTCCTAAATACATTTGTTACCCCTTTCATTTTCTACCTTAAGCATAGCATAAATCTTACAAATGCTGAAATAATCTGTTTCTCTTTTTATTTACCTGCTGATTTCCTTATCCATTATCCTGAAAATCAGCAAACACACGGCTCCCCCTTTGGGCATTTTTATGCTAAAATAGTAGCTATGGATAAAATTATTAAAACTATATCAGAAAGCGGAGCCTTTCGTGCTTTTGTCCTTGATAGTACAGAAACCGTCCGCACTGCTCAAGAAAAACACCAAACCCAAGCTAGCTCAACAGTCGCGCTTGGTCGAACTCTTATTGCTAGCCAGATTCTCGCAGCCAATGAAAAAGGAAATACTAAACTAACAGTTAAGGTGCTGGGATCTAGCTCCCTAGGTGCCATCATCACCGTCGCTGATACCAAGGGGAATGTCAAAGGATACGTTCAAAATCCTGGTGTCGACATCAAAAAGACTGCAACTGGTGAAGTCCTAGTCGGACCTTTTGTTGGAAACGGTCAATTCCTCGTTATCACAGACTACGGCATTGGAAATCCTTACACCTCTATGACTCCCCTCATCTCTGGAGAAATCGGTGAAGACCTTGCCTTTTACCTGACTGAAAGCCAACAGACCCCTTCAGCAGTCGGTCTCAATGTCCTTTTAGACGAAGAAGATAAGGTCAAGATTGCAGGTGGTTTCCTAGTCCAAGTCTTGCCAGGAGCCAAGGAAGAAGAGATTGCTCGATTTGAAAAACGCATCCAAGAAATGCCAGCTATATCAACTCTTCTAGAGAGTGAAGACCATATCGAAGCCCTCCTCAAGGCAATCTACGGTGACGAAGCCTACAAGCGTCTTTCTGAAGAAGAAATCCGTTTCCAATGTGACTGTAGCCATGAACGCTTTATGAATGCTCTTGCCAGCCTTCCAAGCTCAGACTTACAGGAAATGAAAGAGGAAGACCACGGAGCAGAAATCACTTGTCAATTCTGCCAAACAACTTACAACTTTGATGAAAACGACCTGGAGGAACTCATTCGTGACAAATCTTAATACACCTTTTATGATTGGCAATGTTGAGATTCCCAATCGTACCGTTTTAGCACCCATGGCTGGCGTGACCAACTCAGCCTTTCGTACCATTGCAAAGGAGCTCGGAGCTGGACTCGTTGTCATGGAAATGGTCTCTGACAAAGGAATCCAATACAACAACGAAAAAACCCTGCATATGCTTCATATCGATGAAGGCGAAAACCCTGTCTCTATCCAACTTTTTGGTAGCGATGAAGATAGCCTAGCACGCGCAGCAGAATTTATCCAAGAAAATACCAAGACCGATATCGTTGATATCAACATGGGCTGTCCAGTTAACAAAATCGTGAAGAACGAAGCTGGCGCTATGTGGCTCAAGGATCCAGATAAGATCTACTCTATCATCAACAAGGTTCAATCTGTCCTTGATATTCCCCTTACTGTCAAAATGCGTACCGGCTGGGCTGACCCATCTCTTGCAGTAGAAAATGCCCTCGCTGCTGAAGCTGCAGGTGTTTCTGCCCTTGCTATGCATGGTCGTACACGCGAACAAATGTATACAGGTCATGCAGACCTTGAGACCCTTCACAAGGTCGCTCAAGCTTTGACCAAGATTCCATTTATCGCCAACGGTGATATCCGTACTGTCCAAGAAGCCAAACAACGCATCGAAGAAGTTGGTGCTGACGCAGTTATGATTGGCCGCGCTGCCATGGGAAATCCTTACCTCTTCAACCAAATCAACCATTACTTTGAAACAGGAGAAATCCTCCCTGATTTGACTTTTGAAGACAAGATGAAAATCGCCTACGAACACTTGAAACGCTTGATTAACCTCAAAGGGGAAAACGTCGCAGTTCGTGAATTCCGAGGACTCGCTCCTCACTACCTCCGTGGAACATCTGGCGCTGCCAAACTTCGTGGAGCTATTTCACAAGCTAGCACTCTAGCAGAGATTGAAGCTCTCTTACAATTGGATAAAGCTTAAAATGGTTCATACTGCTCTACTGGTTATCGATATGCAAAAAGCATTTAATAGCCCTATCTGGGGAGAACGAAATAACCCTCAAGCTGAATATCAAGCACTGAAGGTACTGGCATACTTTCGTAAACACGATCTCCCAGTCTTACATGTTCAACACATATCTGACAATCCCCAGTCGCAATTTCATAACAAACAAAATCAGGAGTTTAAAAGTGGATTTGAACCAGTTGCTTCCGAACCTATCTTTCAAAAAACGGTTAATAGCGCCTTTATTGGAACAAATCTTGAAACCTATTTACGAAAAAATCAGATTTGTCATTTAGTCGTTGTTGGTTTGACCCTGCCTCATTGTGTATCTACTACGACACGAATGGCAGCAAATCTTGGTTTTGAAGTCACTTTACTAGCAGATGCTACTGCCAGTTTTACCCTATCTAACAAAAACGGTCAGGCCATCTCTCCTGAGACTATCCATGAGATTAATCTCCTTTCTCTACAAGATGAGTTTGCTCAAATTCTTACTACAGAAGAATTTTTAACCCAAGTACAAGTATAAAATAATATAGAGCCAAAATAATCCGTCAACTCTTATTGAGCTGACGGATTTTCTTTGATTGTAAAAATTCAAATACTGAGGGTTGTTATTGACTCAAAGCAACACTAGAAACCTTACCATCCGCTCCTGTTGTAATTTGGATGACTTTTCCTCCACCAATTTTGGCATTATACTTACCATCATCAAGAGTATAAGAGTAGCCTCTGATAGAGTAGTTTTCTTTCTTTCCATCAGCAGATTCTACTGTAAATTGACCACCTGATGAAACTGTGATGGTTTCGCCATTTGCTCCCTTCCAATTGCCCGCTGCAGCTGAGAAATCACCGTTCACCATTGTTAGAACACCCTTGTAGCGTTTATTTTGCTCTGCTTGTTTGTCTTGAAGTTTGCGGTCAGTTGTAGGATCATAGCCTGACTGGTTAGACTGGGCTTGAGGAGACTGTTGAGTTGAAGGAGCCTGAGCAGGAGTTTGTTGATTAGCCACTTCTTGACCTTGTCTTTGCTCTGGTGCAGGTGCCACTTGTGATGGTGTCGCACTTGCTGAAGATTGATCAGTAGACGCCTTAGCCTTTTCAGATGAAGCTGAACTTGAGGACTTCTGAGTCTTGCTTTCTTTGCTAGCAGAAACTGCTTTAGAACCTGATGATTGGCTTGTCTTAACAGAACTGCTTACTTGAGTTGTTTCCTTTTTATTTCCACAAGCTCCCAATAGCAAGGTAGAAGCCAATACAGTTGCTGCCATCAATTTGATATAGGTTTTCTTTTTCATTTTTCTACTCCTTTGTAATGTTTTAGAAATATAAAGAAATCTTTTTGTAATATAATTGTAACATTGCATTTTAAACATGTCAACAATTTATCTAAACTATTTTAAAAATCTTAAATACTTTAGATACATTTACTCCTCCTACTCTTCTATTCGTAATAAAATAGAAAAAAATTCCTATTTTGATTAAAATTGTTTAAATCCCCTTTGTGTAATCGCTTGCATTATTGAGTGTGAAGGAATATAATAACATTGAAATAGAATATAGGAGGTGCACTCTCATGCTAAATAAGTATTTCAAGTATCTTCCTTGGCTAATTTTAGATGCTTTCGCTTCTTACGGGGCAGCTACTCATTACGCTCAAACAACATTTGATTTGTTCTTCTTAACTATCGTTTTTATGATTGTCTACGTAGCTTTATTGTATTTACACGAAACCTATTTAAAATATAAATACAAAGACTTCTTTACTCACATATTGAGTAATCCTAAGAAAGATAGCCACCCCTAAAAACAGTCGCAACAGCAAAACCATCTCATGATGGTACATAAAGAGGTCGGGAACTTTGTCCCGACCTCGCTTTTTATACAATATCAAATTTTAACTGGCCTGCTTTAACACCAATCTTAAGTGTGTTGCCTGCCACCAAATCTCCCTTAAGAAGAAGTTCTGCCAACTTGTCCTCCACTTCTGTTTGCAGAGTTCTGCGAAGTGGACGAGCTCCCATCTCTGGGTCATATCCTTGGTTTGCCAACAATTTCAGTGCTGAAGCTTGTAATTTCAAGTCAATACCTTTTTCAGCCAAACTTGCCACTAAAGGTTTGACCATAATCTTCACTACTTCCTGCATATGATCGCTAGACAGGCTATGGAAGATCACCTTTTCATCAATACGGTTGATAAACTCCGGTCTATAAGCCTTTTTCAACTCTTCAAACATGCGTTTTTCCATATTCTCCTGATCAAAACGGATATCCTTAGCTCCAAAGCCAACTGTCTTGTCATCCCGAAGGGCTGTCGCACCAAGGTTTGATGTCATAATAATAATGGTATTTGAAAAGTCGACCTTGCGTCCCTTACTGTCTGTCAAGACACCGTCATCCAAGACCTGCAAGAGAACATTAAAGATGTCTGGGTGGGCTTTTTCTACCTCATCAAAGAGGAGAACAGAGTATGGTTTATTGCGAACCTTCTCCGTCAACTCCCCACCTTCTTCATACCCCACATAGCCCGGAGGAGCTCCATTGAGACGGCTGGCTGCAAATTTCTCCATATACTCACTCATATCAAAGCGAATAAGAGCTGATTCGTCATCAAAGAGAACTTCTGCCAAAGCCTTGGCCAATTCGGTCTTACCGACACCTGTGGGTCCTAGGAACATAAAGGAACCAATCGGACGCTTGTGACTGCGAATCCCTGACTGGTTGCGGCGAATGGCACGGCTAATGCTTGAAACAGCTTGATCTTGGCCGATGACACGTTTGTGCAATTCAGCTTCCAAATTCAGGTATTTCTTAGCGTCAGTCTGAGTCAGTTTTTGGACTGGAATACCTGATAAACGACTCAAGGTAGTCAAAATATCAGACTCTGTCACCAAGTCTTTATAGACAGGCACTTCCTCTTCTTTTGCGATTAGCTGAGCTGCCTGTTTCCACTTGCCATCCATCAAGGCCTTGTCAGCTGGACTCAAACCTGAATCGTCTGCTTTTACATGCTTTGCCTTATTTTGCACTGTTGCCGCTGCTTCATCCAAGAGATCAATAGCAGAGTCTGGCAAGTGACGACTAGTCAAGTAACGATGGGCCATCTTAACGGCTGTTTCAACCGCTTCATCTGTGATTTGCACCCGGTGATGCTTCTCATAGGTCGCTTTCAAGCCTTGCAAAATGGTCATGCTGTCTGCCACACTTGGCTCTTCAATCATTACTTTGGCGAAACGACGAGAAAGGGCTGCGTCTTTTTCAATGTGTTTTTGGTACTCTTCCTGAGTGGTGGCACCAACCGTTCTCAAAGTTCCACGCGCCAAGGCTGGCTTCAAGATATTAGCCGCATCCAGAGTTGAGTCAATCCCACTACCAGAACCCATGATAGTGTGAAGTTCATCGATAAAGAGGATGACTTGACCATCTTCTTCAATATCCTTGATAATATTGTTCATACGTTCTTCAAAGTCACCACGGAAGCGTGTCCCTGCAACAACGTTCATCAAATCAAGCTCTAACACGCGCATCTTAGCCATTTCTGCAGGTACATCACCACTAGCAATACGCTGAGCGAGACCAAGCGCCAAGGCTGTTTTCCCGACACCAGCATCCCCAACCAAGACAGGATTATTCTTGGTCTTTCGACTCAAGATTTGAATCATACGCGAGATTTCCTTGTCCCGACCGATAACTGGTTCTAACTTGCCAGAACGCGCTTGCTCTGTCAAATCATGCGTATAGTCCTCGAGACCACCGCTCGGAGTCTGCGGCATGCCCATCATATTGGCCATAGAATTTTGCTTGTCAGCTACTGTACGATGGCGTTGGCGTAAAGCCTTGAGATCTTCACGAGTCCAGCCTGCTCGTTCTTCTAAATTTCGACGAAGGGTTGCAATCTTGACCTGATCTTTCTTGTCTTCATAAGAAAAACCAGCCCTCTCCAAGATACGAGTCGCCAAGGCATTGCCATCATGCAAAATCGCATAGAGGATGTGCTCAGTCCCTAGCACCTTAGCATAGACCACTGACGCCACATATTCTGCTTCATCAAAAAGGACCTGCAAACGATGGGAAAACGGCAATTCCGTAAAGGTTTCATCCTGGCTATAGTCCGTTTCAGTCAGTTCCAAGGCCACCTCTTCTAAACGGTCCATCTCATATGGATAATCATTTAAAGTTGCCCCTGCCACACTATAACTGTGATTGGACATGGCAATCAACAAGTGCCAAGACTCTAGGTAACGAGCTCCAAAATGGCCAGCAACCATGTAGGCACTTTCGATACATTCATTCAATGCTTTTGAATAGTTCATCTTACTTCCCTTTTCTATCTACCTCTTGTATGACCTGTCGTAGCATGTTTGCACGAAGGACTGGAGCTTCTTCTCCTAGAACGCGATCCAAAGCTACTGCTACCAGCAAATTCATCTCTTGCTTGGTCATCAATTCCTGCTCAACCAAAAGCTGGAGAATATCCTCATAAATTTCTTGACTGACCCGCTCACCAATTGAGTAAAGCAACTCCCGGAGCATTTCATGATGACTAGAAAACTCAATCCGTCCTATACGAATGTAGCCTCCGCCACCACGCTTACTTTCAACCAAGTAGCCTCTACTTTCCGTAAAGCGTGTCTTGATCACGTAGTTAATCTGACTAGGAACAACCTGAAAGGTATCTGCCAACTGACTCCGTTGCAACTCCACGATACCAGATTGATCTAAAATCGCCTTGATGTAGGCCTCAATATGATCCGATGTATTTTTAAATCTCATTACAAACCCACCTCTCTCTTTAAACCTTGACTATCTTTGACTATTATACCGAATTTTTCTCATTTTTAAAAGAAAAAGGGCGCTGGTAAAGGATAATCTTCACCAACTCCCTCTTTTTCTACTTATCTAAGCCTAATTCTGCTAAGATTTGACGTTTGTAGGCAATCTTTTGGACTTCCTTGTCCTCATCTTCAGACCAATCTAGTTTAATTTCTGAAACAATCTGCCCAGGACGATTTTTCAAGATATAGATGCGGTCACTAAGATTGAGAGCCTCCTCGATACTGTGAGTAATAATCAAGGTTGTTAGCTGCAACTGCTTGTGAATTTCAAGGTACCAAGCGTGGAGTTCCATCTTGGTCATCTCATCCAAGGCGCTAAATGCCTCATCTAAGAGAAAGAGCTTGTGCCCAAAAAGGTAGGTCCGGAGTAAGGCTACACGCTGGCGCATCCCCCCACTAAGTTCATGAGGATACTTGTCCCGTACCGCCGTTAACTGGAAGGTAGCAAGAATTTCATCCGCGCGGGCAATGGCTTCCGCCTTATCCACTTTTTGAATCAAGAGGGGCAGGATGATATTGCCAAGCACCGTCTTGTGCTCCAAGAGCAAATCCTTTTGCAACATATAACTCACGCGCCCCTTGGGATTTTCTTCCCCATCAAGGACGATTCTCCCTGACTGGACTTCTAAAATCCCAGCGATTAGATTAAAGAGGGTGGTCTTTCCTACACCACTTGGGCCTAGGATAGAAACCACTTCACCTGAAGTCACCTGCAGGTTGATGTCTTCTAAAATCCTCTCCTGACCATAGGCATAACTGACGTGTTCTAGTCTAATTTCTGTCATTATTTCACAAATTCATTAGTGAAGCCTTTGTCTGTCAAGTCTTCTTTAAGGATACCATTTTCTTTATCCCATTTGTAGAAGGCATTCCAGCGAGCTGCGTCAAATTGACCCCATTTTTCCTTGTCGCTTGCGTATTCTTTTGACAAGTATTTTTGAGATTCGATGACAAAGTCACGTTTTTCCTGAAGTTCAGGTGCATTCTTGATGAGGATATCTGCCGCTTCCTCTGGATGCTCCATAGCATATTGGTAACCTTTTTTGATAGCTTGGATGACTTTGCGAGCTTCTTCTTTGTTGTCTTTCAAATAGTCGTTGTTTGCGATGATAACTGGTGAGTAGTAATCAAATTCCTTGACGTAGTCTTTCAAATACATGAAGTTAGCCTCTACGCCTTGAGATTTAGCAAGAATTCCATCCCATCCATAGTAGATCCAAGCAGTGTCAAAGACTCCATTGGCAATCGGTGTGATCGAGTTTGAATCGTTATTTGGTACTTTTTCAACTTTTTCAAAATCTCCACCTTGAGATTCTACCAATGTTTTCAACATAGCAAGTTCAGTTGGGTCATTCCAAGTCCCGTATTTCTTACCAACCAAGTCCTTCGGACTGCTTACATTGTCAGATTTACGAGAAATAATTCCTGATGTATTGTGCTCAACGATAGCTGCAACGGCAGTGATTCCTGCACCTTTTTCCAATTTTTTAGCCATGTAGTCTTGGAAATACACTGCAAATGGTGCCTTACCATTGATAACCAAGTCAGAAGAACTTTCTTCTGGTGGCAATTTCAAGTCAACATCCACTCCAGCTTCTTTGAAATAGCCTTTTTCCTTGGCAACATAAAGCCCTGTGTGGTTGGTATTTGGTGTCCAGTCTAGGATAAAGTCAATTTTCTTGAGTTCTGCTTCTTTGTTATCCTTAGAAGCAGTTCCTTGACCACAGGCCACAAGCACAACAGCTACAAGAGCTGTCACAAGCGTTAAAAACACTTTCCATGTTTTCTTCATTTTGATTTCCTCTTTTCTTTTTCAGAAACATTCTAATTCTACGAACGTTTCCATTTAATAACATATTTTTCACTAATATCGACCAATTTCATACCAAGAAGGCTGATAATCGATACCAGAATAATAATAGCAAACATGGTATCATACTGAAACAGTTTCTTGGACTGAATCATGTAGACACCTAGTCCTTCAAAGCCTCCCAACCACTCAGATACCACTGTTGTGATAAAGGCGTAGGAGACACTGACCCTCAGACCTGCATAAAAGTAGGGCAGGCTGACTGGAATTTTAAAATGCCACAGGATTTGCCAAGGCTTGGCCCGCATCAGACTAAATAGGGTCAGCATATCCTTATCACAATGCCTAAAACCATCCAAAATGCTGACTATGATAGGAAAGGTTGTCGTCAAGATAATCAAGACAATCTTGGGCAAAATCCCATAACCTAGCCACAAGACCAAGATAGGAGCTATGGCAATGGTCGGAATGGTCTGGACGACCACCATCATAGGGTAAATCAGGTCATTAAGCCAAGTCAAACTGTCCATAAGCACAGCCATGAGACAGGCAATCAAGACTCCTAGAACCAACCCCAGTAAAGCCACTCTCAAGGTGGCCCAGCTATGGTGCCAGAGAAATTCTCTATCACGAGCAAAGGCCTGGAGAATTTCAAGAGGTGTCGGCAGGATAAACTTGGGGAGAAGTTTAAGAAAACCTGCTAACTGCCAAATTGACAAGACTCCGAGAAAGCCCAATAGACTAATGTGTCGTCTCAGTATACTTTTCAAGTTTCTCATCAATACTTAAAATCTCTCCTACATTTATTTTGACATTGGCAAAGACGTTATCTGCCTCCTGCCCTGCCACTTCTAGCGCTTCTTTGAGAATGCGCATGAGCTCATCAAACTCCCCTTCCAAGACCGTTTCAAATGGTGTCACTACCATGGTCACTTCTTGAGCTTGCAGATAAGCAATAACCTGATCGATAACAGTAATCCGATCAATCCCCTGTGATAGGGGTAAAACTTGCAAGGCAATGCTTGCTTTCATAACAACCTCCTCTTCTCGTTTTCCTCTTTATAAAAAGAAAAACCTTTACCATATATGGAAAAGGTCAAGAATAGACTAAGTATCGTTCCCTACGCTGGCATTACCCAGATCAGGTGCGGTCGAAGTTTAACACTTCCTCTCAGACTGTACACAGACTCCCATACATTATATGGACATATGATAGCGCAAAACAAAAAAAAAGTCAAGGAAACTGCTTACAGAAAAGAGCAGGAAATTTTTCCTACTCTCATTTTCTATACTCGTTCTCCATCACTGTTTACTCTGTAGCCATCCACTGTCGTATTAACAGCTAAAGCGCCTGAAGAGTAAGAATAATACCACTTACCAGATACTTGGTACCATCCTGTTTTCATTGCACCTGAACTGTCCAAATAGTACCACAGACCATTTTCCTTTAACCATCCTGTCTGCATTTCACCAGATGATTTCAAATAATACCAACTAGAACCGTCTTTCAGCCATCCTGTTGATTTAGAACTATTTGATTTGAAATGATACCAACTACCATTTATTTTCTTCCAACCAACAGTCAGAACATCATTGGAACTACCTTCTGTTTGATTCTGCGATGACGCAACCTCCTCTAACTGAATATAACGACGACTTCCACTATAAGATATATAACTCAACCACTTGTACCCATCTTTTTCAAGTACCTGATCATAATGAACACTCTCACCTGGAGAATAATATGCAATTGAAGTTGCACTAACTAAAGGTTGATTTTTTATAGCTGCCTTATTCTTAAAATAATGTGTTCCTCCTGTCGAAGACAACGGTTGACTATCGAATACTTTGCCACTACTTACTACATTACCCCCATCCAAATCTTTAAAATGAATAAATCCTGTCATCGTATTGGCTTTTATAATTCGTTTATTATAGGATCCTGTATAACCATAGTTGTATTCCTCAATTTCTATATTATCCCCCATTACATTTGAAACCCAGGCAACATGACCATATCCTCCTGCAGTAGACCAAGCAATCGATCCAATCGTTGGTACACTATCTACACGATAGCCTTCACGACGAGCACGATAGCCCCATTCATTCGCATTTCCATAAGCTCCTGTAATCTCAAAACCATTGACACTACTCAATCGAAAGGCTGCAAATGAAGTACACTGACGAGAGTACATGCGCCACTTATCAATTTCCTGACTCCCATTTTTATAGTAAGCAGGATAATCATCCCCACGCGCAATCGATCCATTTCCTCCAGAATAGGCATATACACTATCACTTGCTGCTAGCATCAATCCTGCTACTAAAAAAGGAACAACCTTTTTAACTGATTTTCTCAAAGAAAATCCTGTCTCTGTTACTTTGAATGGTAAAACTTTCATTCTTCCTCCTTGAAAAATAATATAAATTGAAGATTACCTTCACTTAAACTATTCGGAGAAAAAAGAAAAAGTGAGAAAATTTCTCACTTTAGTCAAGATAATGAATCAAATTCTTTTCTGTAAGAATATCTGAGTAAGTAAAGGACTCAACATAAACATTAGCTTGTTTATCTCCTTCAACGTTCCCAAATTCCACGATAAATAGGGATGGATAAACTTCAATTAGCTTACCCAATCTATTTTTTTGGCGCTTACGCCCATTTTCCAAAGTCATTTCGATTACATGACCCTCATGCGCCTTGATTTCCTCTTTAATTTTTTTCATCTTAGCTACATCTGTAAATGCATCTGTCATCTTATTTCCTCCCTTTTTGATATACTTGAAAATTTATTGTATTCTTTTTGGAAAATTAATTCCACAGTTCCACGAGCTCCACTACGGTTTTTCTCAATGATAACTTCTACCTTATTATTTGGGATACCTTCCTCTTCTTCACCACCACGCTCATAGTAATCGTCACGATAAAGAAAGGCTACGATATCAGCATCCTGCTCGATAGATCCCGATTCACGAATATCAGACAAGACCGGTCTCTTATCCTGACGTTGTTCTACACCACGAGAAAGCTGACTTAGAGCGATTACTGGAACTTTCAGTTCCTTAGCTAAAATTTTCAACTGACGTGAAATTTCTGAAACTTCTTGTTGGCGGTTTTCTCGGCCAGTTCCCGTGATAAGCTGCAAGTAATCTATCAAAATCAAACCAAGATTTCCAGTTTCTTGAGCCAATTTACGTGAACGTGATCGAATCTCTGTAATCCTAATTCCTGGAGTATCATCAATATAGATACTTGCATTGGCTAGATTCCCTTGAGCAATGGTATATTTTTGCCATTCCTCATCAGTCAGTTGACCCGTACGAATAGAATGCGACTCAACCAACCCTTCTGCAGCCAACATACGATCCACTAGACTTTCCGCACCCATTTCGAGCGAAAAGATAGCTACCGTCTTGTCCAACTTGGTCCCAATATTCTGAGCAATATTCAAGGCAAAGGCTGTCTTACCGACAGCTGGACGAGCTGCTAGGATAATCAACTCCTCCTCATGCAAACCAGTCGTCATATGATCCAAGTCACGATAGCCTGTCGCAATCCCTGTAATATCAGTCGTTTGTTGCGAGCGAGCTTCCAGATTTCCAAAGTTGACATTCAACACATCTCGAATATTCTTAAATCCACTTCGATTAGCATTTTCACTGACATCAATCAACCCTTTTTCTGCCTGAGCAATAATTTCATCAGCTGGTTGTGAAGCCTCGTAAGCTTGATTGACAGACTCTGTCAACTTAGCGATTAAACGCCGTAGCATGGCTTTTTCTGCAACAATCTTAGCATAGTACTCTGCATTAGCAGAAGTTGGCACAGAATTGACAATCTCAACCAAGTAAGACAAGCCACCAATATTCTGTAAATCACCTTGATTATCAAGAATGGTACGAACCGTTGTTGCATCTATAGCATCGCCACGATCCGATAAATCAACCATGGCTTGGAAAATCAAACGATGGGCATACTTAAAAAAGTCCCGAGACTCAATATATTCTCGTACAAAAACAAGCTTACTCTCATCAATAAAGATAGCACCCAAAACGGATTGCTCAGCTAAGATATCTTGAGGTTGTACCCGTAACTCTTCTACTTCTGCCATCTGGCTTCCCTTCCTTTTACAATCTTGTCAAGAAGGTGTAAATTTACCCTTCTTTCACACGAAGATTGATGATACTTGTGATATCTTGATAGATTTTCACTGGCACATCAATCAAACCAACTGCTCGAATCGGAGCTTGTACTTGGATATGACGTTTATCAATCTTGATCCCAAATTGCTTTTGCAATTCTTCCGCAATTTTCTTATTGGTAATAGAACCAAAAGTACGGCCATCTGGACCAACTTTTTCAACAAATTCTACAACAGTTTCCTCTGCTTCAAGTTGGGCTTTAATTGCTTTTGCTTCTGCAATCATCTCAGCGTGAGCTTTTTCTTCAGATTTTTGTTTACCACGAAGCTCACCTACCGCTTGAGCAGTTGCTTCTTTGGCTAGATTCTTTTTGATAAGAAAGTTTTGCGCATACCCTGTTGGTACTTCCTTAATTTCGCCTTTTTTTCCTTTTCCTTTAACATCTGCTAAAAAGATTACTTTCATTCTTCTTTCTCCTTTTCCTTTATTTCATTTAATACAATTTCTGTCAGTTTTTCACCTGCTTCTGACAAGGTTAAATCTTTAATTTGAGCTGCTGCCAAATTAAAGTGGCCCCCACCACCTAGCTCTTCCATAATCCGTTGTACATTCAATTTACTACGACTACGAGCTGAGATAGAGATAAATCCTTGTGTATTCTTCGCAAGAACAAAACTCGCTTCAATACCTGACATAGCTAACATGGCATCTGCTGCCTTACTAATAACAACTGTATCATAGCATTTCGAGTCCTGAGCCTCTGCTATCAATACATCTGAACCTAATTTACACCCCTGTAAAATCAGTTCGTTGACCTCACGATATTCTTCAAAATCTGTCGCAGCAATTTCTTGGATGACAATACTGTCACTTCCTCTCGTTCTGAGATAACTCGCAACATCAAATGTCCGACTAGTCACTCGTGAAGTGAAATTTTTAGTATCCAGCATCATACCAGCCATCAAGACACTGGCTTGCATACGACTCAGACGATTTTTCTTAGAATTCTGGAACTGAATCAATTCCGTTACCAACTCACTGGCACTGCTTGCACCACTTTCGATATAAGTGATAACGGCATTATCGGGAAAATCCTGATCCCTTCTGTGGTGGTCAATGACGATGGTTTGGGTAAATAAATTATAAAATTCTTTCGATAAAGTTAAGGCAGTCTTCGAATGGTCTACAAGAATCAACAAAGAACGATTGGTCACCAAGCCCATCGCCTCCTTAACAGACAACAACTTCGTAACTCCTTCTTTTTCTAAGAATGAAACAGCTCGTTCAATATCTGGTGACATTTGATCTTCATCATAAAGAGCATAACTATTTTCAGTCACATTGCTAGCAAACAACTGCATACCTACAGCAGAACCCAAAGCATCCATATCTAGATTTTTGTGACCAACTACAAAAACTTGATCCACACTCCGAATCTTATCTGAAATAGCTGTCATCATAGCGCGCGTACGAGTCCGTGTACGTTTGATTGACGCAGCAGACCCACCACCAAAATAAACGGGATTTTTCGTTTCATCATTCTCCTTGACAACCACCTGGTCTCCACCACGCACTTCAGCCAAGTTCAAGTTGAGTAAAGCAACTTTCCCTATTTCATCATGATTTCCATCACCATAAGAAAAGCCCATACTTAAGGTCAAAGGTAACTGTCTCTGTTTGGACTCTTCTCTGAAAGCATCAATAACAGAAAATTTATCATTCATCAATCCCTCAAGTACCGTGTAGTCCGTAAAGAGATAGAAACGGTCCATACTCACTCGACGAGAGAACATGGCATGTTTTCCAGCAAATTCTGAAACAAAATTGGCCACAAAACTATTGATATGACTAATATCAGACTCTGATGTTTCATCTTCTAAATCATCGTAATTATCAACAGAAACGATTCCAATCACAGGCCGACTCGTTACTAACTCAACAGTCGCTTCATATTCACCAGACACATCAAAGAAGTAAAGAACCCCAGACACCTTGTCCATATGAACCGAATAACGGGTCTCACCCAAGGTAGCATAAGAACCTGGGTTCCCCACAGAAGCCTTGATAATTGTTTGAATTAATGCCACATCAATCTCGCCCACTTCATTAGTCAAAATCAATTCAGCATAAGGATTAAACCATTCAACGTCACCTGACGACAAGTCTAATTTAATGACTCCGACAGGCATCTGTTCTAACAAGGTTGTCAAACTATCTTCAGCTTGGTGGTTTACATACTGGATTTGTTCTACTTCACTCCTTGAGTAGTAGTCTCTTTGATGGATGAATAGTAAAATATATGAACCCAAAATAAGTAGCAAAAGAAATAGCGTTACCAGTGTATTCGTTACAAAAACAAGTTGCACAGATAGCACTCCGAACGCCACTATTCCTAATATTAAGGGGAAAATAGGACTTACATAAAATTTTTTCATTCCAAACCTCTTGGCACCCATTATACCATAATAACCACCAAAAAGCGACTTTTTAAAAGTGTAATTAGCAATTCTACAAACTATAATAAAAAGGAGGTTTACAATTCAGTAAACCTTCCTTTACACATATTGAAATTAAGATTCTTTAACTTCTAACAAACCAATTTCGCCATCCTCACGACGATAAATCACATTAGTTGTTTGATCTTCAACATCCACATAGATAAAGAAATCATGTCCCAACAAATCCATCTGTAGAATAGCTTCTTCCAAATCCATTGGTTTTAAATCAATTTGTTTTGAACGAACAACTCTAGACTGGACAACATTTGGATCTTCCACCAAGGCATCTGTAAATAATTGACTAGTTGCTACCTTGTTTTTATTTTTACGCTCAATTTTTGTTTTATTTTTACGAATCTGACGTTCAATTTTATCGGTTACAAGGTCAATTGAACCATACATATCTTGAGACACATCTTCTGCACGAAGAGTAATTGATCCAAGCGGAATCGTCACCTCCACTTTAGCCGTTTTTTCACGATACACCTTCAAGTTAACTCGAGCATCCAACTCTTGTTCAGCTTGAAAATACTTTTCGATCTTTTCGAGTTTAGAAACTACATAATCACGAATTGCTTCTGTTACTTCTAGGTTTTCACCACGGATACTATATTTAATCATATGAGTACCTTCTTTCTAAACATTTTTGTTTTTCTGATTTCATTATAACGCTTTCATTTTTTTTTTGCAAATTTTTTCCTCATCTTACAAGAGAAAAAGTTTTTACATCCTCAGCACCAGCTTCTTCCAGCAATTTCTTCACACGATTTATAGTTGTTCCTGTAGTATAAATATCATCTATAAGTAGGATTTTCTTAGGAATGCTGACTCCACTTTTAATAAAGAAAGGAAGTTCTGTCGTCAAGCGTTCTGAGCGACTTTTAGAAGAACTAGCTCTCTCTTCTCTTTTCTCTAATAAATCCAGATACTTGAAACCTGCTGCTTCAACTAAACCTTCAACCTGATTAAATCCTCTGTCAGCATATCTATCACGACTTAGGGGAATTACAACAAATTGATACTCTTTGTACTTTCTCAACTCCGCACTTAAAACTGAAGCGAAAACTTTTCTTAAAAGGAAGTCTCCGTCAAACTTATACCGACTGAAAAAATCCTTCATAGCTTGATTGTAAGTAAAAATCGCTCTATGACTGACTTCAACTCCTTCTTTACACCAAAATTGACAATCTTGACACTTTGTTGACAAACCTGTTTTCATACAGTTTGAACAGTGCTCTTCTCCAATCCTCTCAAGAGTAGAATCACAGCCTGAGCAAAGATAAGAGTCATCATTCTTCAAAAACAAGAGACTACTAAAAGTTAAAACAGTCTTCATAGTCTGCCCACATAACAAACACTTCATAACCCTGCCTCCTTGTTCATCTGCTGAATTTCCTTAATCGCCTTCTTGATTGAATCATTTAATCCGTCATGAAAGAAAAGCAAATCTCCTGTCGGTCTATCCATGCTTCGTCCAACTCGTCCACCAATCTGAATCAAACTAGACTTGGTAAACAAACGATGATTGGCCTCTACTACAAAAACATCCACACAAGGGAAGGTAACTCCACGTTCCAATATCGTCGTACTGATAAGTATTGTCAGTTCTCCGTCTCGAAAAGCTTGTACTTGCTCCAATCGATCTTCTGTGACAGAAGACACAAAACCAATTTTCTCATTTGGAAATTGCTCCTGTAAAATTTCTTTTAGTTGCTCTCCTTTCTTAATTTCTGATGCAAAAATGAGTAACGGATAAGCTGTCTTTCTCTGTTTCTCAATATAAGACTTTAACTTTGGTGACAAACGATTTTTATCCAAATAACGATTAAAATCCGATAACCAAACTGGTTTAGGAATAATCAACGGATTCCCATGGAATCGTCTAGGCAAGCTCAGTCTTTTTAATTCTCCTAAACGGACTTTCCTATCTAATTCATCTGTCGAAGTCGCTGTTAAAAAGATTCTCAGCCCATTCTCCTTTACACTATTCTTGACAGCATGGTAAAGCGTTAGATTATCAACATAAGGAAAGGCATCTACTTCATCCACTATCAGTAAATCAAAAGCTTGATAAAATTTCAATAACTGATGAGTCGTCGCAACAACTAATGGTGTTCGAAAATAAGGTTCCGATTCTCCATGTAGGAGGGCTACCTCACAAGAAAAATCATTTTGCAGGCGCTTGTACAGCTCCAAACAAACATCTATGCGAGGACTGGCTAAACAAACTGCACCACCCGCATTGATCACCTTAGCCACAACTTGATAAATCATTTCTGTCTTTCCAGCCCCTGTCACCGCGTGAACTAAAGTTGGCTCTTGCTTGTCTACTGCTTGAATCAGTCCCTCTGACACCTTCTCTTGAAAAGGAGTTAATTGACCACGCCATTTAAGAACATCCTGTTTAGGAAAATCCTCCTGCGGAAAATAGTATAAAGCTTGGTCACTCCTGACTCGCTTCATCAGCAAGCACTCTCGACAATAGTAAGCACCAATGGGCAAATACCATTCCTCCAGAATAGTACTATCACAACGTTGACAGAAAAGTTTCCCCTTCTCCTTTCTCATTGCTGGAAGTTTCTCCGCCAACTGACGTTCCTCTTCTGTTAATTCATTCTCCGTAAACAAACGACCGAGATAATTTGGATTTACTTTCATACTTCTTTATTCGTAAAAACCTAGCGCTTTAGATGATTTTTTAGTACAATTAAATCATGGAATTTAGAACAATTAAAGAGGACGGTCAAGTCCAAGAAGAAATCAAAAAATCTCGCTTTATCTGTCATGCCAAGCGTGTTTATAGCGAAGAAGAGGCTCATGACTTCATTACTGCCATCAAGAAAGAGCACTACAAAGCTACGCATAACTGCTCTGCCTTCATTATTGGGGAACGTAGTGAAATCAAACGTACAAGTGATGATGGTGAACCTAGTGGTACTGCTGGCGTTCCCATGCTTGGGGTGCTAGAAAATCACAATCTGACCAATGTCTGTGTGGTAGTGACGCGCTACTTTGGTGGTATTAAACTAGGCGCTGGAGGATTGATTCGTGCTTACGCTGGCAGTGTTGCCTTAGCTGTCAAAGAAATTGGCATTATTGAAATAAAGGAACAAGCTGGAATTTCTATTCAAATGTCCTACGCTCAGTACCAAGAATATAATAACTTCCTTAAAGAACATACTCTCATGGAGCTGGATACAAACTTTACAGATCAAGTCAATACAATGATTTATGTTGATAAAGAAGAAAAAGAAAATATTAAAGCTGCACTTGTAGAGTTTTTTAATGGAAAGGTCACTTTAACTGATCAAGATTTACGAGAAGTTGAAGTTCCTGTAAACTTAGTGTAAATAAAGGAGAAAAATATGGCATTTGGTAAATTCATTCAAGGACTAGCTGGTAACTTTAGCGAGCAAAACAAAGAAACTCTTATCAAAGAATATGGACAATATCTACTAGAAAATGAGGAAATTCAAAGTGGATATAAACTGATTCGTGACTCAATTATATTTACAAATATACGTATTATCTTTACAGATAAACAAGGCGCTACCGGTCGTAAGATGTCTATTAAATCAATCTTTTTGATGAACATTGTTAACGTTGAAATGGAAACTGCTGGAGCAGGTATAGATGATAGTGAAATTACTATTACTTATTTAGAAAATGTCTTTCTAAAAGCACATAATGAGCATTTTAGTGCTCATAAATTTGAATTCCCTAAGAAAACGGATATCGTTCCACTTTACACCTATTTATTAGAATTAGCTTATCACAATCGCTTGAAAATTAATGGCTTAGACCTATGATATAAAAAAATCCTATCACTTCGATAGGATTTCTATATTTTACAAATGGTATAGATAGCGTTATACTAGAAATATCTTATATAAAGAGGTATTCATATGTCTATTTATAACAACATTACTGAACTAATCGGACAAACACCGATTGTTAAACTCAACAACATTGTGCCAGAAGGTGCTGCGGACGTCTATGTAAAGATTGAAGCATTTAACCCTGGTTCATCGGTAAAAGACCGTATTGCCCTTAGCATGATTGAAAAAGCTGAACAAGACGGTATTCTGAAACCTGGCTCTACTATTGTTGAAGCAACAAGTGGAAACACTGGTATTGGACTTTCATGGGTAGGTGCTGCTAAAGGGTATAAAGTCGTCATCGTTATGCCTGAAACTATGAGTGTAGAACGACGTAAGATTATCCAAGCTTATGGTGCTGAACTCGTCCTAACTCCTGGTAGTGAGGGAATGAAAGGCGCTATTGCCAAAGCTCAAGAAATCGCTGCTGAACGTGATGGTTTCCTTCCTCTTCAATTTGACAATCCAGCTAATCCAGAAGTACACGAAAGAACAACAGGAGCTGAAATACTAGCTGCTTTCGGTAAAGATGGACTAGATGCCTTTGTTGCTGGAGTTGGTACCGGTGGAACAATTTCTGGTGTTTCTCATGCACTCAAAACAGCAAATTCAAGTATTCAAGTTTATGCAGTGGAAGCAGACGAATCTGCTATTCTATCTGGTGAAAAACCTGGTCCTCACAAAATTCAAGGTATCTCAGCTGGATTTATTCCTGATACACTGGATACAAAGGCTTATGATGGTATCGTTCGTGTAACATCAGACAACGCTCTCGCACTCGGTCGTGAAATTGGCGGAAAAGAAGGCTTCCTTGTAGGGATTTCTTCAGCTGCAGCCATCTACGGAGCCATCGAGGTTGCCAAAAAATTAGGTACAGGTAAAAAAGTCCTTGCTCTAGCACCAGATAACGGTGAACGTTATTTGTCTACAGCACTCTATGAATTTGAAGTGTAGTCTCCTAAATACATTTAGCCCTTATTATAGGGCTTTTTATTTATACCTTAAAAGTAGGAACATCTCCCTATAAAGATCGATTGCATAGAAAAAGGAAGCAATTTGGCTTCCTTTTTATTATTAGTTATTCAAGGCTGCTGCCATTGTAGCTGCAACTTCAGCTTCAAAGTCATTTGCAGCTTTCTCAATACCTTCACCAACTTCAAAGCGAGCGAACTCAACTACTGAAGCGTTAACTGATTCAAGGTATGCTTCAACTGTCTTGCTGTCATCCATGATGTAAACTTGTGCAAGAAGTGTGTAAGCTTGGTCAACTTTAGTGTTATCAAGCATGAAGCGATCCATTTTACCTGGGATGATTTTGTCCCAGATTTTTTCTGGTTTACCTTCTGCAGCCAATTCAGCTTTGATGTCAGCTTCAGCTTGCGCAATTACTTCATCAGTCAATTGAGCTTTTGATCCATACTTCAAGTGTGGAAGAGCTGGTTTGTTAACCATTGCACGGCTTTCGTTGTCTTGGTCGATAACGTGGTTCAATTGTGCCAACTCATCTTTAACGAATTGCTCATCCAATTCTTTGTAAGAAAGAACTGTTGGTTTCATCGCTGCGATGTGCATTGACAATTGTTTAGCAAGAGCTTCGTCTCCACCTTCAACAACTGAAATAACACCGATACGTCCACCATTATGTTGGTATGCTCCAAAGTGTTGTGCATCTGTTTTTTCAATCAATGCAAAGCGACGGAATGAGATTTTTTCTCCGATAGTTGCTGTTGCAGATACGTATGCAGCTTCAAGAGTTTCACCTGAAGGCATTGTCAAAGCAAGTGCTTCTTCATTATTAGCAGGTTTTCCTTCAGCAATAACTTTAGCTGTAGTATTTACCAATTCAACGAATTGAGCATTTTTCGCAACGAAGTCAGTTTCAGCGTTTACTTCAATAACTGCTGCAACATTACCGTTAACGTAAACACCAGTCAAACCTTCTGCAGCAACACGGTCAGCCTTCTTAGCTGCCTTAGCCATACCTTTTTCACGAAGCAATTCAATCGCTTTTTCGATGTCACCGTCTGTTTCTACAAGCGCTTTTTTAGCGTCCATAACACCGGCACCAGATTTTTCACGCAACTCTTTTACAAGTTTAGCTGTAATTTCTGCCATTTTGATTCTCCTATATTTTTTAAAAATAGGAGAGCCGGGCTAAGCCCCGCCCTCCTAGGTAATTACTATTTATATGAATTAAGCGTTGTCGCCTTCTACGACTTCAACGATTTCTTCGATTGAATCTGCTTGAGCTTCTGAAGCTGCAAATTCTGCTTCAACTGCTGCTGCATCTTCACCTTGACGTCCTTCGATGATAGCGTCAGCCAATTTAGCTGTAATCAATTTAACAGCGCGGATAGCGTCATCGTTAGCTGGGATGATTACATCGATATCATCTGGATCAGTGTTTGTGTCAACCATCGCTACAACTGGGATTCCCAATTTTTTAGCTTCTTTAACAGCGATTTGCTCTTTATGTGGGTCAACTACATACATCACATCTGGAATACGAGGCATATCTTCGATACCACCCAAGAATTTTTCAAGACGTGCACGTTGTTTGTTAAGAAGTGCAACTTCTTTTTTAGGAAGAACTTCGAAAGTTCCATCTTCTTCCATACGTTTGATTTCTTTCAAACGAGCGATACGTTTTTGGATTGTTCCCCAGTTTGTAAGAGTTCCACCCAACCAACGGTGGTTGATAAAGTATTGACCTGAACGTACTGCTTCTTCAGCAACTGCATCAGCCGCTTGTTTCTTAGTACCAACGAACAATACAACTGCATCGTTAGCTGCTGCATCACGCATGAAGTCGTATGCTTGGTCAGCGTATTTTACAGTTTGTTGCAAGTCGATAACGTGGATTCCGTTACGCTCTGTAAAGATGTATTTAGCCATCTTAGGGTTCCAGCGACGAGTTTGGTGACCAAAGTGTACACCAGCCTCAAGAAGTTGTTTCATTGAAATTACTGCCATGAGTATTTCTCCTTTTTGTTTTTTTCCTCTTCTTGACTTCAACTCGCAAAACGACCCAAGGGCAACTGTCTCACAATTCATCAAGAATGAGTATTATCGTTCACACGACAAGTTTCATTTTACCATACTTTTTCAATATTTTCAAGTTTTTTAAGAATTTTTTTAGAGAGACTATCGCCACTAAAAAAGAGACTCTATTAAGTCTCCTTTTCTAATTAATCTGCATAAATATATGTTACAAAACCTGACGACGTAGTTGTCGGATTGAACCATCCACGATGATTTCCAAGCGTGCGATTACCAGCATAATTTGATTCTGACACTTGGATACGTGTTGTTGATTCTACAGCAGTGACTACCGCTACGTGTCCATATCCACCATCATTCCAACATGCAATCGCACCAACTTGAGGTGTTGAACCTGTACGGAATCCTGCAGCAGCTGCACTTGTAGCCCACTGTGCTCCATTACCCCAATAGTCTCCAGCCCAAGGTGCTAATGTTTTAACTCCCCATGTACATTCTCCAATTGGATAACTTGAAGCATTTGTACTGTATGTTGGGCGTTGTTTGACTGCCACAGGAGTGTATGTTGTTGATTCCGAAGAAGCTACAGCTTGAACCTGTGCTGCAAAAGTCGTATTTCCAGAAGCAACAACTGTTTGTTGTTGACTTACTTGTTTTGCCTTGTAAGCTGCTTCTGCCTCTGCTGCTGCTTTTGCTGCCGCTTCTGCTTCTGCTTTTTTCTCTAGCAAACTTGCTTTTTCATCTTCTGCTGTCGCTTTTTCAGCAGCAAGATTTAATTCTGCAGCCTTCAACTCAGCTTGTTTCGTTGTTAGAGCTTGTGCATCATCAGACAATTTCTGTTGATTTGCAATTACTGTATTAATTGCGTCATTGTTTGCCACTTGCTTCTCAGAAATTGCTTTTTTATCTGCTTTTTGTTGTTCCAACATTTTGTTGTTAGCAGATACAATTTCATTCATTGCTGCTACACGTGAAATAGCTTCTGTAATTGATTTTGAGTTTACAATCGTATTGATGTAGCTAGTTGCAGCTCCATTTGTTTGAGCACTACGAGCTTGTTTTTCCAAAGAATCATTGCGAGATACAATGTTTTTAGAAAGTTCTGTGATCTCACTCTCAAGTTTTTTGGATTCTGCTTGCAATCTATCATTTTCAGCTTGCAAGTTAGATTGCTCAGCTTGAATAGCTGATACTTGCTCCTGAATTTGGTCAACTTGTTTTTGGGCTTCTTGTTGTTGTGCTGTTAAGTTACTAATTTTATTATCTTGAGCAGCAATTTTGTCATCAGTCGTTTCTGCATGCGCAGTTGTTAAAACAGCTACTTGAGAAACCATTACTGTACTTAATAAAAGTGACGCTAAGATTTTTTTCTTCATATTACGTAGATACTCCTTCTTTTAAAGACAATACTAGTATACCAAAAAAAGGCCTAATGAATATTACGCCTTTGTTACATTTTTGTTTCTTTCTCATAGATAATATTTTTCAAAAATAAACTGAAAAATAAGCATCCACACAAGATTTAAAATCATGGATGGTACTAGACTATAAACGATAAAAATCGGCAGACTATCTACAGTTAAACCTACCGCTAATGCAAAGAGATAAGCTCCCATATCAAATAGAAAACTCATAACAATCATAGCCAAGATTCTTGTCCAACGATTCAATAAAATAACACTATTCAACTTATAAAGAAAGGCTCCCAATAAGATAAATAAGAGAGTTGCAATCCCTATTAGATGGAAAAAGTAAACATCATAAACCAAGCCTATCACAAAACAATAGACGAGGTAGAAATACTCTGATACTTCTATCGTCTCAAATAATAGAAATAAAAACAGAAAATGACTAGCCAAATGTACATGTGGGGAAAATGAGCCCATAAGCTGACTAATATGGGCGTCAATTAGAACAAAGAAAGGAAGCAATAAAAACACTCCAACCCGCTTCAGCTGTCTCATTATGAATTCCCCACTAATTCTATCACATCCACATTATGAGTATCTGCACTCAATTTAACAGTTACTTCCCGTGTCAAATAGTCTGTACTATGCGTTGTGGCAACCACTTCACCAACAGGAATATCCGCAACGTTAAAGTTTCCTAATCCACCCGTTATCACCTTATCTCCTGCACTAATATCGCTATTGCTATTTAATTGGCTAATTTTAAGAACTTCATTTTCCTTGTCAAAACCAACAATAATCCCATAAATTGTAGTAGAACCATGTTGAATTTTAACAGAAATCTTATCAGCATTTTCCGTATTTGTCAGAAGGTTGACTATAGTAGAGTTCTCCTCTACTTTTGAAACACTCCCAATCAAGCCACCATTTGCAATAGCTAACATGTTCTCAGAAGCCCCTTTTGATTTGCCTACATCTAAGGTCAATTCCTGCTTCCAAGATACCGGAGAACGCATAATAACATCTGCTGCTAAAGTCTTTGTGGCTTGCAACTTGGACTTCATATCAAGCAATTGGCGCAGTTGTTCATTTTCCGTCTTTAAACTTTCCGCCTCATTTGATTTAACTTCTAACTGGTAAATCTGTTTCTTCAAACTTTCATTTTCATTATATGTTCGTGTTAAGTGAACCAAATCTGATTTGACAGAATCAAACCACTGAAAAGGTTTTTGTACAACCCTATCAACCAATGAGATTCCATCTCCTAATTTTGTCACAATTGTACTTGAATAAGTCGTCGCCAAGAGAGCTGACACAAGCAGAACAATGACAAAAACAATAATGACATATTTTGATTTTTTAAAACGGTTCATATCCCTACCTTTATATCAAAAACTGTTACAGTAACTTTTAATCAATTCCTGAAATCTACTAAGATTTTAAGAAAAATAAACAACAACCAAGTACGAGAATAACAAGAATTACTAGCGTATCCTTTCGAGTCCATTTCAATTGTCTGTATTGACTTCTGCCTTTTCCACCCTGATAACCACGCGCTTCCATGGCGATAGCCAAGGAATCTGCACGTTTTAAACTTGTCGCAAAAAGAGGAATCAAAATAGGAATCATAGCCTTTACTTTTTGAACAATACTTCCTTCTCCAAAATCCACTCCACGCGCTTTCTGCGCATTCATAATCCGCGTCGTATCATCCATCAAGGTTGGGACAAAACGTAGACTCATGGACAGCATCAATCCAATTTCATGAACTGGAACTCTCACACGTTTTAAAGGCGCTAACAAAGCTTCGACAGCTGAGGCCAAACTTAAGGGCATGGTCGTTAAGGTTAACAAAGTTGAAAAGAAAATGATCAATACAAAGCGACAAAAAATAATTCCAGCTTGTTGCAAAGCATAATCCGTGATTCTCACAAATGAAAACTCAATTAAAACATTCCCATTAGAAATGAAAAACAGTTGAAAAATAGTTGTGAAGGCAATCAAGAAAAACATAGACTTCAAGCCCTGAATAAAAAATGAAAGAGATACTCCTGACAAGGCAATAAATATCCCTATCGCTATAAAAAGAATAAGATTCGTCAAGGGATTATTAGCCCAAAAAACGATCAAAATTAGTAGCATCATGGCCAGCAATTTGCTGCGTGGGTCCAACCGGTGAACAATCGAATCCCCTGGGATATAACGCCCCAAAATCATACTATCCATTTAGAGACTCCTTGAACTCCTCTATCTTAATCGGTAATCGTTTAAATGACACACCTCTATCAGCCAATCGTTTACAAAATGCTGTAATCTTAGGTACTCCCAACTGAACTTCTTCCATAAAAACAACATCTTGAAAGACATCACTTGGTTTGCCACCCTTCACTAAACGTCCCTTTTCCATTACATAGACTTGATTCGCATATTCAGCAACATCATCCATCAAATGCGTTACCAAGACGATAGTCATCCCTGACTGGTGGAGTTTTTTAAACAAATTCATCAACTCTTTTCTCCCCAGGGGATCTAGGCCTGCTGTAGGTTCATCTAAGACTAATATAGCTGGCTCCATGGCAAGTATGCCTGCAATGGCTACACGTCTCATTTGTCCACCTGACAACTCAAACGGACTGCGATTAAAAAGTGATTCGTCAATTCCAACCAGAGCCAGTTTCTCACGCGCAATCTTCTCCGCATCTTCTTCAGAAACTCCAAAATTTTGCGGTCCAAAAGCAACATCCTTCAAAACTGTTTCTTCAAAGATCTGATTTTCAGCAAACTGAAATACCAAGCCAACCTGTTTTCTAATTTGACGAATATCTTTATTTTTAGAAGTCGAGGTGATTAAGGTATCAAAAACTCGTACACTTCCTTGACTTGGC
This sequence comes from Streptococcus sp. KHUD_015, assembly GCF_051106265.1. GTDB lineage: Bacteria > Bacillota > Bacilli > Lactobacillales > Streptococcaceae > Streptococcus. The sequence goes on along the minus strand of NZ_CP193665.1, from coordinate 21,341 downwards.
ACCAATAACCCATTTAAGAGTTGTAAAATAGTTGATTTGCCACTACCTGTATGCCCAATTAAAGCCGTATAAGAACCATCCTCAATCGTCAAAGAAACATCCGACAAAGCTGTTGAAGCTAAAGGAGTACCTTCTTGATATGTAAAACTCACATTTTCTAGAGCAATTCCCATAGCTTATCCTCTAGCTCACTTTCTGTCAAATAATTTTCAGGCAAATCATAGCCATGCTGGTGCAAAGAATGTTTTAATTGATTGGCAAAAGGATCGTCTAATCCAATTTGATCTAAATCATTTCGAGAGAAAAGCTCCCTTGGACTACTAGTTGATTCAATTGCTCCTTTTTTCATGACCAATACGCGATCACTCATAGCAACTTCTTCCAAATCATGTGTAATGGAAATGATCGTCATATCATAGTCTTTTCGAATTCCTTGTACTGTCTCAATCAGTTCTCTACGCCCCTCAGGATCCAACATACTCGTTGCCTCATCTAGGATTAGAATCGCTGGTCTTAGGGCTACAACGCCTGCAATAGCCACACGTTGCTTTTGACCACCTGATAGACGCGCTGGCTCTCTCTTTTTGAAGTCCAACATGCCAACCAAATCCAGGGCTTCTTCCACTCTCTTTTTCATTTCTTGACGAGAAAGTCCCTGATTTTCCAAACCAAAGGCAACATCATCTTCAACAGTCGCTCCAACAAATTGATTGTCTGGATTTTGAAAAACCATACCGATTTGACGACGTATGCTCCAAACAGTCTCCTCAGTCAACTGTTGGCCATTGATTACAATCTCTCCAGATTCTGCTTCAAATAATCCATCAATTAACCGTACTGTCGTTGATTTACCACTACCATTATGCCCTACAATCGAAAGCCATTCTCCACGTTTCACGTGAAACGTAATATCCTTCACATCATAGTATTCCTGACTTTCTTTATAGCGAAAAGAAAGATTTTTTACATCAATTATTGATTTCATTTCGAACCAAATGTCCCTTTAAATACATAGGCACTACCCTTGAAATAGTCATAGCCAGAGTAGATAGTGAAAAATAAGGCTACATAAAGTAGAACTTGACCAATCAAAGTCCAATGTAATAGCAAGAAAATAATCGCAAACATCTGACTGAAAGTTTTAATTTTCCCAGGCATTGCTGCTGCTAAGACTGTCCCACCAGTTTCAACCAATAAAAGCCTTAAACCTGTCACAGCCAACTCTCGACAGATAATCACTGCAACAATCCAAGCCGGAGCCATCCCTAACTCAATCAACATAATAAAAGCCGACATAACTAGTAGCTTATCCGCCATAGGATCTGCAAATTTACCAAAATTACTGACCACATTCCATTTACGAGCTAAATATCCATCTAAATAGTCTGTAATACTGGCAACAGCAAAGATAATAGCTGCCACTATATGACTCTCTATCGAATTTCCTATCGTTAAAATAAAGATAAAGATGGGAATAAAGAAAATTCGACCTATTGTTAAGAGATTTGGAATTTGTTCTTTTTTCATTTGTTTTTCCTTAATTCTTAGTAAAGGTTATCGTAATTGTCCCAGTATAAGCTGTTAATTTCGATAAATCAACAGTCTGATTATCTACTATCAAAGCAACACCTTTTACAACACCTAAAGTAATGGTTACAGAATTTTTAGTTGAAACGGTTGTTTCCACACTTTTATTATCCGATGATAAGGTCACTCCACCCTCAAGTTCACTTTCGGAAATACTAACCCAACTTCTAGCATCTGAAACGGATAATTGCAATTTTGCAGTTTCCTTACTTGTTTTATAAGCTATTTCTACATGATTTCCTTCACCTGATACACTTATAGCTGATTCTACACTAGAAGAACTGCTAGATGAACTACTACTTGAGGATTGGGGAACAGAGCTAGTTGAACTTGTTGATTGAACCACACTGTAATTAGAAAGAGAAGGCCCCTCTGGTTGAGTTTGAATATAGTTCCAAACATAATAGGTCACAAAAATTAAAATCGATAAAGCAAAAAGGATAAAATAAAATAAAGGTAAAAATGATGTTTTTTTCTTCTTTTTCTTATTTGAACGTCTACGACCTGTCAACTCATCTTCATCAACGTCTACTTCCTCATAAGTAATCATACTCCCAGAATCATAAGCATCCAAAACAATTTGGTCATCTAATTCAACAGCCCAGGCATATTTTTTCAAGAAAGAACGCGTGTAAAAAGGACTTGGAAGTTGATCGAAATCGTCTGCTTCCATTGCTTCCAACATATCTAACTGGATTTCTGTCTTTTTCTGCAATTCATCTAAACTCAATCCCTGATTGATTCTAGCTAATCGTAAAACCTCACCAATTGTTTTTTTCCTCATACTTGTCATCCCTTCTTTCTAGTGTCTATTATGATAGGTTACTACGATGGGAATATTGTAAAATCAACTATATCCCCTTCATCTATTAAGTGATGCCCTGCTTCAAGGACATCCTCTAAAGTAATTTCCTGTAAAATCTTTGGTAAATCAAAAATTGTCTCACCATGTTCAAAAGCATCATATTGCGTTGCAATAAATTCAAGAGAGTTCATGCTACTGAAAAATTCTCCAAACATCTCTCTTTTGATAATATCTAAATGATCCTCTGTAATATCTAAATCCTTTGTAAAATTACGAATGGCCTTCCTAAATTGATGAGATAAAGCAACTGGCTCTTTCGTATCCATTGTCAACATAACAAAATGAAAACGACTTGTTACTTCAATTTCAAGAGATAAGGAAGCATCTATTTTACCTGATTCATATAACTTTTGAAAACGATCCGAAGTCCAACCAAACATCATTGCAAACAATAATTTTAATAAAATATGATGTCGATAGCAATCCGCTTCAGCAACTTTTCGCTTACCTCTAATCCCAATCGCTAGTTTGGGAGAAGATACTTCCATTCTCATACTGTCTGTTTGCTTTACAGCCTGTAAAACAAATTTTTCTCTTACTACTTCCTGAACATCTAAATCTTCCAGTTCTTTTCTTTCAAAATAGTCCTGTACTTGATCCACATCAAAATTGCCAACCAAAAACAGAGACATATTTACAGGTTTGTAAAACTTTGTAAAATTTTCTTGCAATTTAGTTAGATTGATTTGGGAAATAGACTCCTCGCTTCCAACTATATCCGTTGCTAAAGGTGTACCAGGATACAAATTCGCTAAGGTTGAAAAGAATAAACACGAATCTGGATCATCTTGATACATTTCTCGTTCTTGTTGGATAATATCCTGCTCTATTAAAATGGAATCTTCGGTGAAATGTACTGATGTTACCAATTCATCAAGTAAGTCTAAATTTTCTAAAAAATGAGCCGTTGCTGAAAAAAGATAACTTGTTTTTGTAAAGCTTGTAAAGGCATTACTATCTGCACCTAGACTCGTAAAAGCCGACATCAAGTCGCTAGAATCTTCTCTCTCAAATAATTTATGTTCAAGAAAATGAGCAATTCCTGCAGGATATTCTTTTACATCTCCGTCAACTTCTGTGACAAGCATATCTACCGAACCAAACTGTACAGTTACACTCCCGTAAACCTCTTTAAATTCCTTTTTAGGCAAAAGAGCAACTATCAATCCATTTGACAAACGAGTTCGATAAACCATTTCTTTTACAGCTGGATAGTATTTTTCTTCAAAAACAACCTTTGTCATTCTATTCCTTCCATAAAGTAAATCGCCTGTAGTTTCACATTATTAGCTGCTCTACAAATAGCATCTTTGTCAACTTGCTCAAGCTTTTCAATCCAACTTTTAAAGTCTGCTGAAGATTTCCCAAGTAAAGAATTTTGATAAGCACGTTCAATCAATGAATCTTGATTATCTTGAGAAAGTAACAAAGACCGACGAATCATTTCCTTGGTCTGCTCTAACTCAAACTCTGTAAAATAACCTTTTTTTAAATCAATCAGTTGATTATTCATCATTTTACGAGCCTGGTTCCGATTTTCTCGATCGATACCAGCATACATCCTCAATAACCCACTAAATAAATCAAGCTGACTTGAAATAGTATAGGCCAATCCAGCATTTTCACGGACATTTGTAAATAGTTTAGAGTGAGCAAATCCACCAAGTAAACCATTCATTACAATCATGGATAAATGTTGCTCATCACCATATTCAGAAGGGCAATGATATCCCAACTCTAAAATAGATTGTCCCACATTTTTCCGAACCATACCTTCTTGTAGTATATTGGAATAAGGTTGACAATACTGAACCTTCACATCTCCTTTTCGACCTTTAAAGCCAAATGATTCTAATACATTTTGAATTTCAACCTCATTAAAATCACCTAGGAAAAAGAAATCGATTCGATCATTGGCCAAAAATTCTTGGAAACAAGAATAAGAACTCTGTGGAGTTTCAGCTAAAATACGATTTCGTAAATCACTATATTCCAATTGGAGACGTTCATCATGAAAAAATAATTTGTCTAATTCTTTATGTGCAAAATAAAAAGAATCATCCATATCAGCTGCTAAACTTGCTAGCAATTGCTTTTTCTCAATTTCAAATAAGGACGGATCAAATCCATTATCAACTACCACGGGTGAGAAAAGAGTCTCTTTTACTAGTTCGAAAATCTGAGAAGTTAGCATATTTTTCCTACTTAAAAACTCATCACGAACATAGGTAAATGTCAATTCTACAATGTGACTTTGCCCTCTTCTGAAACAATTGGTTGACATATCTGTACCGTATAGACTGGCCAAGTGTCTTCTCAAATCTTGAGAAGTAGGGTACATCAGATTAGCAGTCTCTAGCATACTCGCACTCAACATGCGACCTGCAATCGTATCAAGAGATAATGGAGCTGTAAAACGCACGGTGATTTTGTTCGTTTTAAACTTCTTTGATTGGATAAAATGTGTTGAAATTCCATGCACTAACTCCATGATTTACCTCCTTATATACAGACTTCTATTATATCACGAAAACCTGAAATTTTCTTGTTCTCTGTAACACTTTTGAAATAAAAATCGCTTACATTTTTCCCAGTTTCTCTCACTATTTTTAGGAAAATATGGTATAATACCAAAGATTGAGGTGAATTATGGAATACAAATTATTTGAAGAATTTATTACCCTCCAAGCACTACTCAAAGAACTTGGAATTACACATAGCGGAGGAGCTATTAAATCCTTTCTCTCTGAACATCCTGTTTACTTTAATGGGGAATTAGAGAGTCGTCGTGGTAAAAAACTTCGTATTGGCGATAAGGTTGACATCCCTGACATGAACATTGACATCTTGTTGACACAACCTACTTCTGAAGAACAAAATGAATACCAAGCTGATAAAGTTGAAAAAGAACGAATCGCTAAACTTGTCAAGGAGATGAATAAAAGAGTAAAAAAAGACAACTCTAAACCTACTTCATTCTCCAAAAGCAAACAAGCTCCACGATTCCCTGGTAGATAATCATGTGGCTACAACATCTATCTCTCAAAACTTTTCGTAATTACAAAGAGACGAAAATAGACTTTAATCCTAAATTGAATGTCTTTTTGGGACGTAATGCACAAGGAAAAACAAATATGCTAGAGGCTATCTATTTTTTAGCCTTAACGCGTAGTCATCGAACTCGAACAGATAAAAATCTCATTCATTTTGATGAGGAACAACTTCATCTTTCAGGTCTCGTTCAGAAAAAAACTGGATCCATTCCCCTAGAAATCGAACTCACACAAAAAGGACGTGTGACAAAAGTTAATCATTTAAAACAGGCACGCCTTTCAGATTATGTAGGACACATGAATGTTGTCTTATTTGCTCCTGAAGATTTACAACTAATTAAAGGAGCACCTTCGGTTCGACGAAAATTCATTGATATGGAGCTTGGACAAATTAAGCCAATCTATCTATCTGACTTAACCAATTATAATCACATCCTAAAACAAAGAAATACTTATCTAAAATCAGCTCAAAAAATAGATGAAACCTTCCTTTCTGTGTTGGATGATCAGCTAATTGATTATGGATGTCGTGTAATGAATCACCGCTTAGATTTCATAAAAAAACTAGAATATTTTGGCCGTAAGAAACATTTTGAGCTTTCTAATCAGATTGAAGAGTTGTCAACATCCTATCAATCTTCTGTCAATATAACTGACAAACAAAACTTATCCGAATCTTTCAAAATTGCTTTAGAAAAAAGTAGATCCAGAGATTTATTTAAAAAGAATACTGGTGTCGGGCCTCATCGAGATGATATTTCTTTTTATATAAATGGGATGGATGCTAGTTTTGGAAGTCAAGGCCAACATCGTAGTCTCGTCCTTTCTATAAAATTAGCAGAAATCGAGTTAATGGAAAGTATTACTACAGAATCTCCAATATTACTGCTTGACGATGTTATGAGCGAACTTGACAACACTAGACAACTAAAATTATTAGAAACGATTTCACATTCAATTCAAACCTTTATCACAACAACAAGCTTAGATCATCTTCAAAATCTGCCAGAAAATCTAAGTATCTTTACTATTCAGGATGGTAAAGTTGCTGTAAACGAAACTTGACAACATTGTAAAAGAACTCCTGTTTTTACTGGAGTTCTTTTCATTGTTTTTTTACATAGAATAATTTGGTGCTTCATTAGTAATTTGTACATCATGAGGATGACTTTCTTTCAAACCGGCACCAGACATTTCAATAAATTGAGCATTATCGTGTAGTTCTTTAAGGTTAGCTGCACCACAGTAACCCATACCAGAGCGAATACCTCCAATCATTTGGAAGACAATATCAGCTGCCGCACCTTTATAAGCAACACGACCTTCAATTCCTTCTGGAACAAGTTTGTTTGCTTCATTGACAGAACCTTGGAAGTAACGATCGCTTGAACCTTTTTTCATAGCAGCGATTGATCCCATACCACGGTAAGTCTTGAACTTACGTCCTTGGAAGATTTCAGTTTCACCTGGAGCTTCATCAGTTCCAGCAAACATAGATCCAAGCATAACTGCATTTCCACCTGCAGCAAGGGCTTTTACAATATCTCCAGAATACTTTATTCCACCGTCAGCAATGATCGTTTTACCATATTCACGCGCAACAGCTGCAGCATCATAGATAGCTGTTACTTGTGGAACACCAACACCAGCAATCACACGAGTAGTACAGATAGAACCTGGCCCAATACCAACTTTAACAACGTCAACTCCTGCATCATAAAGGGCACGGGCTCCTTCAGCAGTAGCAATATTTCCAGCAATCAATGTACGGTCTGGGAAATGAGCACGAATCTCAGCAATTTTACGCAGGACACCCGCAGAATGACCATGTGCAGTATCAATAACAATCGCATCCGCTCCTGCCTCAAAAAGCGCCTCTGCACGTTCAAATGTATCTGAAGTAACACCTACTGCACCTGCAACTAGAAGACGACCAAACTCATCTTTAGCAGCATTTGGAAACTCAATAACTTTTTCAATATCTTTGATAGTAATCAAACCAGAAAGACGGCCTTCTTCATCTACCAAAGGAAGTTTTTCAATACGGTGTTCTTGAAGAATACTCTCAGCTGTTGCAAGATCTGTCCCAACAGGAGCAGTAACAAGATTTTCACTAGTCATATGGTTTGATATTGGTTGGTTATAATCTGAAATAAAACGAAGATCTCGGTTTGTCAAAATACCAACCAATTTACGATTTTCAAGTGTTTCAACAACTGGAACACCACTGATGCGGTAACGACCCATAAGCTCATCTGCTTCAGCAATTGTATGTTCAGGCGTCAAGAAGAACGGATCAATAATAACTCCATTTTCAGAACGTTTTACCTTACGAACCTCGTCTGCTTGTTGAGCAATTGACATGTTTTTATGGATAACTCCGAGACCGCCTGCACGAGCAATAGCAATAGCCATTTGACTCTCTGTAACTGTGTCCATGGCAGCGGTAATAATTGGGATATTTAAAGTCAAATTATCTGCCAATTTAGTTGTTAAATCTGCATCGTTAGGCAACACATGACTTTCAGCTGGAATAAGCAATACATCATCAAAGGTAAAACCTTTTTTCAAAAATTTAGTGTCCCAATTAGACATTCGAAGTTTCCTCTTTTCTTTATTTTTGAGCTTGACTCTTTTTATATTGTATCTATCATACCATTCTATAAAAATTTGTCAAATGTTACAGGGGTAAATAAAAAACTATCTTTTCTTCGAGATAGAAATGATAGTTTCTTGTAAAATAAACTTAGTTAAAGTAATGAAGTCCCATTGCTCCTTTAACCTCAGATAGGGTTTGACCTGCAACTTCACGCGCTCTTTCACTACCTTTTTGAAGCATATTATAAACTTCTCCCATATCCTTAGCAAATTCGATACGGCGCTCACGAATAGGACCAAGTTCACGTTCTAATATTTCAAGTAGATAACGCTTGGTCTTCACATCACCAAGACCACCTCGTTGATAATATTCTTTCATTTCAGCAATTTCTTGAGCATCTTCTGGACGACCAAAAACATCTAGATAATGGAAAACCATATTGCCCTCAATCTTACCTGGATCCTCAACGCGGATATGATCGGGATCTGTATACATACTCATTACTTTTTTACGCAAAGTATCCGCATCATCAGCTAAATAAATACCATTGTTAAGTGATTTAGACATTTTAGCATTTCCATCTAAACCAGGCAAACGCCCTGCTCTCTCATTTTTTGGATAAATACCTTCTGGTTCCACCAAAACATCACAGTTATATGCATTATTAAAAGAACGAACAATCTCGCGAGTTTGCTCAATCATTGGTTTTTGGTCTGTCCCAACAGGAACATAGTTAGCCTTGAAAGCTGTAATGTCAGCTGCTTGAGCTATTGGATAGACTAAGAATCCTGTCGGAATGCTTTCTCCAAATCCTTTCTGAGCAATTTCTGTCTTGACAGTTGGATTACGCTCCAAACGTGCTAATGACACCAAATTCATATAATACATAGACAACTCAGCTAATTCTGGAATTTGGCTTTGAATAAAGATAGTTGATTTACTTGGATCCAATCCAACTGCAAGATAATCCAAAGCCACATTTCCGATAGACTCTACAATGGTTTGAGGATCTTTGGCATGATCTGTCAAGGCTTGTTGGTCAGCCAAGAACACAAACATATCATACTTATCCTCTTCCTGTAATAATACTCGATTTTTGAGACTTCCAACATAATGTCCAATATGCAATTTTCCTGTTGGACGGTCTCCTGTTAAAATAATGGGTTTAGGCATTTTATTCTCCTTCGATATGATCCCTTCAATTATAGCATTTTTTAAATGAAATAACTGCAATTTATTAAAATAAATCAACCTTTCTATTTACGGATTTGTGTAAAGTGTACTGTAAATGTAATTTACAAAAAATTGACAGATAAAAATTTGAATATTTCCGTATTTTCTAGTAGAATAAATATATTACACATATAGGAGAAAAACATTGCTTACAGTATCTGATGTTTCACTACGTTTTAGTGATCGCAAACTTTTTGATGATGTCAATATCAAATTTACAGAAGGAAATACTTACGGATTAATTGGTGCAAATGGTGCCGGAAAATCTACCTTTTTAAAAATTTTAGCCGGAGATATCGAACCTACTACTGGTCACATCTCTCTTGGCCCAGATGAACGTCTCTCTGTTCTTCGTCAAAATCACTTTGACTATGAAGACGAACGTGCAATTGACGTCGTTATCATGGGAAATGAAAAACTTTATAGCATCATGAAAGAGAAAGATGCTATCTACATGAAGGAAGATTTCTCAGATGAGGATGGCGTCCGTGCTGCCGAACTTGAAGGAGAGTTTGCCGAACTTGGAGGTTGGGAAGCAGAGAGTGAAGCCTCTCAACTACTTCAAAACCTAAACATTCCAGAAGAATTGCACTACCAAAATATGAGCGAATTGGCCAACGGTGAGAAAGTAAAGGTTCTCCTCGCCAAAGCACTTTTTGGTAAACCTGATGTTCTTCTCTTAGACGAGCCTACCAACGGTTTGGATATACAATCGATTACTTGGTTAGAAGACTTCTTGATTGATTTTGATAACACCGTTATCGTAGTATCCCACGACCGTCACTTCTTAAACAAAGTATGTACTCACATGGCCGACCTTGACTTTGGAAAAATCAAGCTCTATGTCGGAAACTATGACTTCTGGAAGGAATCTTCTGAACTCGCTGCTAAATTGCTAGCAGACCGTAATGCTAAAGCAGAAGAAAAAATTAAGCAACTCCAAGAATTCGTTGCTCGCTTCTCTGCTAACGCATCTAAGTCTAAACAAGCAACTTCCCGTAAAAAGATGCTTGATAAGATTGTCTTAGAAGAAATCATTCCATCTAGCCGTAAATACCCATTTATCAACTTTAAAGCTGAACGTGAGATTGGTAATGATCTCTTGACAGTAGAAAATCTATCTGTCAAGATTGATGGTGAAACTATCTTGGATAATATTAGTTTCATCTTGCGTCCAGGTGATAAGACAGCGCTTATTGGACAAAATGACATCCAAACGACTGCATTAATTCGTGCAATCATGGGAGACATTGACTATGAAGGAACTGTCAAGTGGGGAGTTACTACTAGCCGTTCTTACTTGCCAAAAGATAACTCGGCCGATTTTGCAGGGGGAGAGTCAATCCTTGATTGGTTGCGTCAATTCGCAAGTAAAGAAGAAGATGACAATACTTTCCTACGTGGCTTCCTAGGCCGTATGCTCTTCTCTGGAGATGAGGTTAACAAACCTGTAAACGTCTTGTCAGGGGGAGAAAAAGTTCGTGTCATGCTTTCAAAACTCATGCTCTTAAAATCAAATGTCCTTGTCCTCGATGATCCAACCAATCACTTGGACTTGGAATCTATCTCAAGCTTGAACGATGGATTGAAAAACTTTAAAGAATCAATCATCTTTGCCAGCCATGACCACGAGTTTATTCAAACTCTAGCTAACCATATCATTGTCTTGTCTAAAAATGGCGTCATTGACCGTATCGATGAAACCTATGATGAATTCCTAGAAAATGCAGAAGTACAAGCAAAAGTTAAAGAACTTTGGAAAGACTAAAAAAATTCAAAACTCAGTTGGGTTAACCAGCTGAGTTTTCTAACATTTTATGAGGTAACATGAAATTATTTTTTAAAACATATTGGACCTATTTTGTTTCTTTCATCATTCCCATAATCATTATGATAGGAGTATATCTATCTCAAGGTATCTACTGGAATAGCGATACATCTCCACTATTAGGAGATGGGTTTCATCAATACGTTATTTTTGATGTAGCCTTACGAAATATCCTACACGGAAATGGTAGTCTGTTTTACACCTTTACAAGTGGCCTCGGATTGAATTTCTATGCCCTATCTAGTTATTACTTGGGAAGTTTCCTTTCACCTCTAGTTTACTTTTTTGATCTAACTAATATGCCAGATGCTGTCTATCTGACAACTCTCTTAAAATTTGGATTGATTGGACTGTCAACTTACTTTAGTTTAAATAAATTATTTCAATCGATTCCTAAGCCTTTAAAACTAGCTTTATCTACTTCCTATGCTCTGATGAGTTTCACTGTCAGTCAGTTAGAGATAAAAACCTGGCTAGATGTTTTTATCTTGATTCCTTTAATTATAACTGGTTTACATCTACTGATAACTGAAAAGAAATTCTCATTATACTTTACAAGTCTGTCAATCTTATTTATCCAAAACTATTATTTTGGCTATATGACAGTATTGTTTCTTATTTTCTGGTATCTCTGTCAAATTTCGTGGGACTTTAAAACCCGAAAATCATCGGTTCTTGATTTTGTTATTACCTCCTTTTTATCTGGTATAGCTAGTTTGATCCTGACTCTTCCTACTCTGTTTGATTTACAGACACATGGAGAAAAATTAACTGAAGTTACAAAGTTTCAAACTGAAAGTAGCTGGTACCTTGATCTCTTTGCTAAGCAATTCATTGGTTCCTTTGATACAACAAAGTATGGGGCTATCCCAATGATTTTTGTCGGACTACTTCCCTTTATTTTGACCATTTTGTTTTTTACGATGAAATCTATTAAGTTTCACGTGAAACTTATCTATGCAATCTTCTTTACATTTCTAATTGCAAGCTTTTATATTGAAGCTCTTGATTTATTTTGGCAAGGCATGCATACTCCAAACATGTTTTTACATCGCTATGCTTGGATTTTCTCTACCTTGTTAATTTACACAGCAGCAGAAGTCTTAAATCGTCTGAGAGAAATTAAAATCTGGAATTTTTTAGTTTCGCTTTTTCTTATAGTAACAGGATTTTTAGCTACCATCTATCTAAAATCACATTATTCTTTTTTAACAGATTTGAATATTCTGCTTACTCTTGAATTTTTGGTTGTCTATTCGCTTTTACTCCTTGCAGTTATCAAAAAGTTTATCTCTGTAAATCTATTTGCCATTCTAATCTCTTTATTTATAATGGTTGAAATGAGTTTAAATGCTTCATCTCAAATAGACGGAATTGCTAAGGAATGGGGATTTGCTTCTCGAATTGCTTATAATCGAGATATCCCAGCTATGGAATCTTTCTCAACATATATTAGAAATCAATTTACTCGTACTGAAAAACTAGAAACTCAGACAGGAAATGACAGTATGAAATTCAACTACAATGGAATCTCTCAATTTTCATCTGTTCGAAATCGTTCAGCAAGCTCTACTTTGGATAAACTTGGGTTTAAATCCTCTGGGACCAATCTCAATCTCCGTTATGCCAATAATAGTATTTTGGCTGATAGTTTATTTGGTATCCAATACAATATCTCAGACAGTCCTATTGATAAGTATGGTTTTAAAGATATCTATCAAAAAGATAATCTTACCCTATATGAAAATCAATACTCTCTTCCGATTGCATTTGCTAGTCAATCTGTTTACAATGATGTCAATTTCAATGAACATACCTTGGATAATCAGACCTCGTTTTTAAATCAACTTGCTAACGTCAATTTTGATTATTTTTCTCCGATCCCTTATGACAAAACAGAAAATACTGATGATTTGATTAGTGTTACAAGTTCTTCAAATGAGGATGCAGCAATCCAGTATCAAATTGAAGTTCCAGAAAACAGCCAAGTTTATCTTTCTTTCACAAACCTTCACTTTGCTAATGATAAACAAAAGAAGGTTAACATTCTTGTCAACGAGGAGAAGAAGACTTTTACAACTGATAATGTTTTCTCCTTCTTTAATCTAGGCTATACAAAAGAGAAAAAAACTTTCAATATTCATGTTAGTTTCCCTGGAAATTCACAAGTATCATTTGAATCTCCTACCTTCTATCGTTTAGATACCCAAACTTTGACTGAGGCTATTCAAAAAATCAAAGAGCAACCTGTAACAGTATCAACTTCTAAAAACAAGGTTTTTGCTACATATGATGTCCAACAAGATACATCTATTTTTTTCACTATTCCTTATGACAAAGGTTGGTCTGCCTACCAAGATGGTAAGAAAATAGAAATGAAACAAACTCAAACTGGATTTATGAAAGTTGATGTTCCCAAGGGGAAAGGAACTATTACACTTTCCTTCATTCCCAATGGGTTTATTACTGGAGCAATCTGTTCCTTTACTTCTCTCTTACTATTTGGAATCTATAATCACAGACGAAAGTTATCTAAGGCTTAAAAAATCGACCAATTAAGCGGTCGATTTTTTTAATCTTCTTCCATTTTCTTAGGTTGATAGGCTAGCATACCTAAACAAATAAATAGTACTAATATCACAACAAGGAAAATGACTTGATGATGAATATTTCCTGTCATAGAGATTGTTTGTCGTAATCCCGAAACTGAATAACTCATTGGTAACCAAGGATTAATGGCTCTAAAGAAATCATTTGTCAAAGCAAGTGGGTAAGTACCTGCACTTGATGCTAACTGTAATAAAAGCAAAATAAGAGAAAAGAAAGCTCCTATACGGCTATTCCATGTTGTTAAAGAGGTCACCATGGACATGAATACTAAACTTGTTAGGATAATGAGAATAAATGTTCTCATTTCATGATTAGCAGTTAGACCAATAAGATGAACTCCTCCATAGACCAAAATCCCTGCTAAAACAGCTATAATACCATTTATTTCAGCTCGAGATTTCAACCAAGCCCAACGGCTCTCCGGATGACGTCCTGAAGGCAACTTCGCAAAGATCATATTCGTTGATATTGCTGCAACAAATAGAGCAACTGATATCATATAAGGAGCCATTGCAATTCCATTTACAGGAACTTGGTCATTGTCTGTTTTGGAAAGATTGAGTGGATTTGACAAAACCTCTGCATTTTTAGATTCCGTTGATACTGATTTAAGTTGATCACTAGCATTACTTAATCCTTGTCCCAAAGAAGCAACTCCTGTCTGTAAACCTTCCAATCCAGAAGTTAACTTTGTTCCACCTTCTGCAAGTTTCCCAGATCCATCTGCCAATTTATTAACTCCATTCTCTAATTGAGAAGCACCTGAAAGTAACTGACTGGATTTGTCTGCTAATTGACCAGATCCTGATTGTAATTTATCAACTCCTGCCAGTAATTCTTGACTCTTTTGATTCAATTCATTAGAGCCATTTGATAATTTTTCAATACCAGACACTAATTCTGGAGTTTTTTCAACTAATTGACCAATTCCTCCTGTCAAGCTAGAAGATTTTTGTGTCAAGGTGTTTGAGCCTGAAACTAGTTGATCCAAACTACCTGTCAAGGTGGCATTTTTTTCACTTAGTTTACTTGCGCCCTGAGAAACTTTATCAACACCTTTAGTATATGCGTTTACACCTGATGCAATCGACTGACTGGCAGGAACTAATTTGCTAGTAACAGCTCCTTGTATCTCTGTTAATCCACTTGACAATCCTGTCAAAGAAGTAGAAGCAAGCGGTAATACTTGATTAGCTTGATTTTTTAATGTCGAAAGACTTGAAGATTGATTTTGTAAGTTTTCCAAACTTCCCTGTAAACCTTGTACTAAAGCTACAATTGACTTAGCCGATTGAATACTATCAGTCGAATTTTGAGGTACAGAAGCGCTTATCTCAGCTTGTTGCTCACTTGTCAATGATTGATAAGCTGCTGTCGATTGAATATTAGCTAATGTAGTTGCTTTTTCAGACTGAGCACTTGCTAACATTTGATTAGAAAGAGATACTATACTTGATAAAACAGAGTCTAATTGTTTTGTATCTCTAACATCAATATTTTGAATAGCTTGATTTAACTGATTCAGACCAGAAGATAATTGAGCAATTTGATCTTTTTGCTCAGACGAAGTAGCTAACTTACTAGAAAGTTGTTGAATCCCTTCACTTAATTTCTCCATACCCATTCGAAGTGTAGCTGATTGATTGGATAACTGATTAGCACCTATTGCAAGATTTCCCACTCCGTTTGTATAGGCACTAACACCAGATGAAAATTGATTAAGACCAGCATTGAGCTGAGAAACACCGCCAGTATAAGATCCTACACCAGTATATAATTGATTAATTCCCCTCACTAATTCAGGACTTTTAGAAGATAATTGACCTAACCCGCTATCTAATTGACTCACTGCACCAGTATATATAACTAAACCACTATTAAAATTCCCTAAGCCAAGATGAAGTTGTTCAACACCAGAGACATAAGAGGATAATCCTTTAGTAAACTGCTCCGTTCCATTTGAAAATGTTAAACTTGAATCTGCTAAAGAGTGTAGGTTAGTAGTTAATGTTTGACTTCCTGCCACTAACTGATTCGCTCCATCAGTTAGTTTTTCACTACCAGACGCTGCTTGACTCATCCCATCCTTTAAATCGACCATTTTGTTGAATAAAGCTTTAGTATAAGTCTCGGTTACATTGGTAGAAACATTCTGCTTTAATTGTGTCATTGCAGAATCACTCATCTTGCTGGCAATAAAACTATGACCACTTGAAGTCTGATAATCGATTTGCATTTGCTCTGGGTGATTCGTTAAAATAGAAGCTGCTTTTTCAGACAAGTCACTTGGTAAAGTCACTACCATATAGTAATCGCCATTTTCTAAACCCTTCTTACCTTCTTCTTCATCTACAAAATGAAAATCCAAGGTTTTATTTTCTTTTAAATTGGACATCATGTCTTTTCCTATAGACATGCTATTACCATTATAGTAAGCCTCTTTATCATGATTGACAACTGCCACAGGTAAGTCAGACAATTGACCATATGGATCCCACATTGATGACAAAAATATGATATTGTACAGAGCTGGAATAAGGGAAATCCCTATCATGACAATAATAAAGGTTGGTTTTTTAAAAATTGCTTTCCATTCTTTAAACATAGTTTCTCCTTTTTTAAACATATTGTCTAAAATTTTGATATAATAGATTATACAATAAAAAATCTAAATTACAAGATAAAAAATCCATTTTTAGACATATAGTCTAATTTGTTTACAAGGAGGAAGTATGCAAGAAAGTAACAAACGCTTAAAAACAAAGCGAACTATTGAAAATGCTATGGTACAATTACTAATGGAACAACCATTTGATCAAATTTCTACTGTCAAGTTAGCAGAAAAAGCCGGAATTAGTCGTTCCAGCTTCTATACTCACTATAAGGATAAGTATGATATGATCGAGCACTATCAAATCAAGCTATTTCATACATTTGAATATATTTTTCAAAAACATGCTCATCACAAAAGAGACGCTATTTTAGAAGTCTTTGAATATCTAGAATCAGAACCACTTCTGACTGCTCTGCTTTCTGAAAACGGGACTAAAGAAATTCAAAATTTCTTACGAAATAAACTTCATATCATGCTCACTACAGATTTACAAAAGCGATTTATGCAACTGAATCTCAATACCACTGAATTAGAATATAGTAGCATCTATCTAACTCATGCACTTTTTGGTGTCTGCCAAACTTGGATTGCACATGGAAAAAAAGAAAGTCCTCAAGAAATAACAGATTTCCTTATGAAGATGCTTGGTGATACAAATTGATACAAAAAGAGGAACACAGTTGTGTTCCCTTTTATCTATACTCCGCCAGTAGGACTCGAACCTACGACATCATGATTAACAGTCATGCGCTACTACCAACTGAGCTATGGCGGATAAAATAGTCCGTACGGGATTCGAACCCGTGTTACCGCCGTGAAAAGGCGGTGTCTTAACCCCTTGACCAACGGACCTTCTATCTGTAGCAGATATAACCATTATATCAATTTCTTACTAATTGTCAATTACTTTTGAGATTTTTTCTCTAAAATATCTTTCAATTTTCTAATTTTTAATCTTGAAATAGGACAGCGATGGTCTTCATAGAAAACAATTTCTAAGTTTTTTCGATCAATTTCTCTGATATTTCCTATATTTACCAAAAATGACTTATGAGGAGAATAAAATCGCTGGGTATGTTTGTCCTTTTCCTGAATATCTGTCATTGTTCCATAGAACTCTTTTGCAAAATTCTTACCAATAATGCGCAATTTATGAGAGACACCTGTTGTTTCAATATACAAAATATCATGGTAAGGAATTTTTAAATCATTTCCCTTGTAATTGTAGTCAAAATAATCTACAACATCTTCATTTTCAAGTAACATACTTTTAGTGTAGAAAATATTTTGCTCAATTCGCTTCTTAAACATATCATCATTGATATCCTTATCAACAAAATCTAGGGCTGATACCTGATATTTATAGGTCAGAGTCGCAAACTCTGATCGACTGGTGATAAAGACGATAATAGCGTAAGGATTGTAATGACGAATGAGCTGAGCAACCTCAAATCCCTTTTTCTCAATTCCATGAATATCGATATCTAGAAAATAAAGCTGATTTACTTCATCATTTTCAATGTATTCTTCAAATTCACGAACTTTTCCTGTTGTCTTGTATGATATTGGAATATTCGATTCTTTCGAAATTTCATCCAATATTCTCTCTAGTCTCACTTGATGTTCAATAACATCCTCTAAAATTAAAACTTTCATTCAAATTCCCTCTTAAATCTAATAATTTGTCTAAATGTACTGCCTTCCATCTCTGTTTCTAAAATAATATTGTTGTACTTATCTAGTAGTTCTTTCACATTATTTAATCCTACTCCGCGATTTCTTCCCTTAGTGGAGAATCCTAAAGCAAATAGATCTCCTGAAGGAGTCATCGTCATTTTACATGAATTTTGAATCACAATAACTGTTTCAGTTTCCATCTTAATAACTGCTACTTCCATTTGTTTTTTATAGCTATCAGCTGATCCTTCAACAGCATTGTTCAATAAGACGCTCATGATACGAACTAAATCCAATAGTTCAATTTGGAGCGTGTTAATCGTATCTTTTACTTCCAGTGTAAACTCTACACCATTATTTCGAGCATAGACAATTGACTGAGCAACCAAACTTCGTAAAGCTGAATCTTCTATGTTGTTCAAATCAAAGTAAGTGTACTTATCTGAACGCAGTTTATGATTAGCTTTGACCAAAACTTCATTGTAAACTCTGTCAATTTCCTGTAAATCACCACTGTCAATTGCCATCTGCATGCTGACAAGCATCCCAGCATAGTCATGTCGAAAACCACGAATTTCATTATACAGACCGACAATTTCATCTGTGTAGTTTTGTAAATGTTTCTGTTCAAATTTCTTCTGCTTCAAAGCAATCTCTTTTTCTATTTGTTCTTTATGCGAATTCATTGCAAAGAAGGTCAAAAGTAGAGAAATAAAGACAATAGATGACAAAATACTTCCAAAACTATTCAAATGTTTAATCGTACTTACCATATCTGAAACGAAAGATGCAGTATGGAGCAGTAGTAAAGCAAAAAATACTTTTTTCAAGAAGGGATAAAGGTAGTCCTTATCAAAATAGTTTAGTTCTAGATGGAAATAATGAATGATTTTTAAAATAACAACATAAGTCAATACCGTTACAACGAAAAAGAATGGGCCATGATATTGTAAAACAAAATTGTCTCCTGTTAGAGAGGAGAAAGTTACGGACAGAAAGTTATGAGTACTCTCATATAAAAGAGCTAGTAGTAAACTTAGGAATAATCCTCTATCCCTCTCATACTGTTTAATCCATCGAAAATAGGAATATAAGCCCAAAGGAAATAAAAATGTTGCAATCCCTAACCCATCTAAATTTAGAAGATATAAGGGAAAATCAAGTGCTATTGCTATTAGTAATGTATAAGCACCAAAAACGTATAGTTCTCTTCTATTTACTTGACCTTTACAAATTAAATGGTAACTGTAACTAATAATTAAAAAATAAACAATAACTGTCCCAAATCCAAGCAAATTCATTACTCTTTCCCCTTATTTCATTACTTTTTTCTTTGTAAAATAAAATCACGGAGGAATTTTGACAGCCTCATCTCCCCACCTTTAATCTTTTGCAAGTCTTTTTCCTTCAAGGCTACAAACTGTTCCAATTTAACTGTGTTTTTCATAATAAAATCTCCTAAAATGTTTTTTTTTCTTGTAAGCTAACTTACAAAAACCATTATACAAAATGGAATTTCATTTTAGATAAAATTCTCTCAACTGTCATTTTTTTCTCCCCAAGTGTACTTTTTTAAGAAAAAAGCCGGGAAAATTCCCAGCTTTGCTACTATATTGATCCCAGCAGGATTCGAACCTGCGACCGTTCGCTTAGAAGGCGAATGCTCTATCCAGCTGAGCTATGAGACCTAATACAATCATTCTACCAAAAAGTCAATTAAAAGTCAATTTTCTATTTATGATAGGGCGAACCTTGCTGAATCGTAAAAGCGCGATAGATTTGTTCAGCAAGGACTAGTCTCATTAACTGATGGGGCAAGGTTAAGCGGCCAAAACTAACAGGAAGGTTGGCTCTCTTTTTTACAGCTGATGACAATCCTAAACTCCCTCCAATAATAAAGGTAAGAGTAGAAAATCCTTTTATAGAAGCTTCTTCTAACTGCTTACTAAATTCTTCCGAGGATAAAGTTTTCCCTTCAATAGCTAACGCAATAACAAAATCACGGTCACCAACTTTTGATAAAATTCTCTGACCTTCTATTTCTAAAATCTTTTGATTTTCTGATTCACTGGCCCTGTCTGGTGTTTTTTCATCTGCTAGTTCAATCATTTCAAGCTTAGCAAATCGAGAAATTCGTTTTGAATACTCTGCGATACCATCTTTTAAATACTTTTCTTTCAGTTTCCCAACTGTTACAACTTTAATTTTCATGACTCTATTCTAACATATTCTCTATTTTTTCACATCTTATTCACAAAATAAAAGATTAATTTTAGCCAAGAAAACCACAGATTTTAGAAAGTTATCCACAATCTGTGAAAAACTTTTGTTTTTAAGTTATAATTAAGCTAGTCAGTTTATACTTTCAGTAATTTCAAACATATGGAGGCAAATATGAAACATTTAAAAACATTTTACAAAAAAGGGTTTCAATTATTAGTCATTATCGTCATTAGCTTTTTTAGTGGAGCCTTGGGTAGTTTTTCAATAGCTCAACTAACTCAAAAAAGTAGTGTAAGTAGCTCGAACAACAATAGCACTATCACACAGACTGCCTATAAAAACGAAAATTCAACAACGCAGGCTGTTAATAAAGTAAAAGATGCCGTTGTATCCGTTATTACTTATTCAGCAAATAGACAAAATAGCGTATTTGGCAATGATGAGACTGATACAGATTCTCAGCAAATCTCTAGTGAAGGATCTGGAGTTATTTATAAGAAGAATGATAAAGAAGCTTACATCGTCACCAACAATCACGTTATAAATGGCGCTAGCAAAGTAGATATTCGATTGTCAGATGGGACTAAAGTACCTGGAGAAATTGTCGGAGCTGATACTTTCTCTGATATTGCTGTCGTCAAAATCTCTTCAGAAAAAGTGACAACAGTAGCTGAGTTTGGTGATTCTAGCAAGTTAACCGTAGGAGAAACTGCCATTGCCATCGGTAGCCCATTGGGTTCTGAATATGCAAATACTGTCACTCAAGGTATCGTATCAAGTCTCAATCGAAATGTATCTTTAAAATCTGAAGATGGACAAGCTATTTCTACAAAAGCCATTCAAACTGATACTGCTATTAACCCAGGTAACTCTGGTGGCCCATTAGTCAATATTCAAGGGCAGGTTATCGGAATTACCTCAAGTAAAATTGCCACAAATGGAGGAACATCTGTAGAAGGCCTTGGTTTCGCAATTCCTGCAAATGATGCTATCAATATTATTGAACAATTAGAAAAGAACGGAAAAGTGACGCGTCCAGCTTTGGGAATTCA